>NZ_JBYVJZ010000146.1:0-212 GCF_058148525.1 Ulvibacter sp. 2210JD10-4 | reverse complement strand
ACAGGAGCAGATGTAGATAATGGATCGAATGATGCCTGTGGGATCGCTTCACTGGCGGTTTCACCAAATACATTTGACTGTACCGATGTAGGGACCAATACCGTAACTCTTACCGTAACAGATAACAATGGAAACACTTCTACCTGTACTGCAACAGTAACTGTGGAAGACAATGTGGCACCAACAGCACTATGCCAGGATATCACCGTACA
>NZ_JBYVJZ010000145.1:0-229 GCF_058148525.1 Ulvibacter sp. 2210JD10-4 | reverse complement strand
AAATTTTACTGAAAACCTTATAGGCATTTGATGCCAAGTTCCCAGCTTCATTGATTTCATCCTGTGTAGCTTCTGTATATGTGTTTTCGTTTTCTAAATTAAGTTGCGGATTAAATGTTTTATGTTCTTTACCGCCTTTAGCAGATAACGTTTTTTCTATATAATTTTTTCCTGTAATCATAAGTTTTTGATCCTTTGCAGATGCGTTGCAACATCTACAGGTTTGTAA
>NZ_JBYVJZ010000144.1:0-229 GCF_058148525.1 Ulvibacter sp. 2210JD10-4 | reverse complement strand
CCGGCTTTTGCTAAGAGCTAGTCAAAGGGCCAGTCTTCAAATGCATGGTAATTGCGGTCACGTTCGTCCGTTTTACTTTGATAATCAGATGCAAACCATAATTTTAAAGGTACGGAAGCAATTAGTTTTTTTGCTTTTATATCCTGAAGAACATTAAAAGGGGAAACCAAATGTTCAGAGATTTCGAAAGCAGTGACTATATCATATACATCGGTTTGTACTGCCGAGG
>NZ_JBYVJZ010000143.1:0-229 GCF_058148525.1 Ulvibacter sp. 2210JD10-4 | reverse complement strand
GAACAAGATGTAAATCTTGTAGAAAACAATACTGGAACAGAGCAAGCAAGTCTTTATCTTAGAACCCAGTAACAACTAATTCAAGGGGCTACAGCTTCTACTAATAGCGGAACTGGTTATCTTTCTGTTATTCAGAATGCGCCAAATAATGCTGCCTGGGATTATTCGTTCTGGTCTTCCCCAATTGGAAATCAAACTTTAGGAGCCAATGGCAATCAAAATTTTGGGA
>NZ_JBYVJZ010000142.1:0-229 GCF_058148525.1 Ulvibacter sp. 2210JD10-4 | reverse complement strand
CATTTTTGGATATTTTTGATCGGTTTTGCCGGTTCTGCCGGTTTGCCGATCAATTTTTGAGAATTTTTGCTCGTCTTTAGCGAGTTTTTTAAGGTTAACATTTTAGGTTTTTGCCGATTCTAGGTTTTTAGGTCCTTCGCAGATATTTGAGCAAATTTTCAGTTGTTTTAAGAAGTTTTCGGCTCGTTTCTAGTGTTTTTAAGAGTGTTTTTAAAAGTGTCTGCTGGGA
>NZ_JBYVJZ010000141.1:0-229 GCF_058148525.1 Ulvibacter sp. 2210JD10-4 | reverse complement strand
CAAATCCAAAAATTGGGTACAAGTATCTACCTCGGAACAGGCTGCGGAAGTCCTATTTGAACATTGGGATAAAAGCACAAGGCAATTACAAGAGACGTTTAAAATTGTGCTCTTAAATAATAGTAATAGAGTGAAGGGTATTTGCCAAATTCCGCAAGGCGGAATTGCAGGAACTTTGGTAGATATGCGCATCTTTTTTGCAACGGTTTTAAAATCGCTTTCAGTGGGT
>NZ_JBYVJZ010000140.1:0-229 GCF_058148525.1 Ulvibacter sp. 2210JD10-4 | reverse complement strand
AGATACAACAATCATAGGAGGATTTATTCTTCGTGTGGGCGATTTACAATACAATGCTAGTATTGCTAATCAATTAGGAAATTTAAAAAGAGAATTTAGTAAAAGTGTATAACGTGTGGCCCAAAGTTTTAACATAGGGCTATCAAATATAAGTAAACAAAATGGCAGAAGTTAAACCAGCTGAAGTATCAGCAATATTGAAACACCAACTTTCAGGTTTTGAAGCAAC
>NZ_JBYVJZ010000139.1:0-230 GCF_058148525.1 Ulvibacter sp. 2210JD10-4 | reverse complement strand
ATCAATGGACCATGCATTGAAAGTTGTAGTAATATCCCGGGCCATCAGGCCACATTTCCAATCCCCTTTTTCAAATTGAATGTCTGCGTCCAATCCAAAACCACAGGAAGAAGCAAAATCACCAATCACACGCCTAATTCCTCTCGCATTCCCCCCTCAATTTAAACCATCCAAAGGCAAACGCCGCGCATATGAAAATATAACACCATAATCGGCAGTAGAGAAAAGGC
>NZ_JBYVJZ010000138.1:0-230 GCF_058148525.1 Ulvibacter sp. 2210JD10-4 | reverse complement strand
AGATAAAATAGTCTATGATATGTTTAGGCAACATGGTATTCCTTCTCCCAGAGTTTCACATGTAAAAGTTTCTATACAAAATGAATACTGGGGCATTTATGCTATCATTGCGCAAATAGATAAGAGATACTTAAAGCGAAATTTTGCAGATAATGGTGGTAATTTATGGAAGAATAAAGGAAATTCGGATTTAAACTGGCTGGGTACTAACCCAAATAGTTATCCTTTTG
>NZ_JBYVJZ010000137.1:0-230 GCF_058148525.1 Ulvibacter sp. 2210JD10-4 | reverse complement strand
TAGATTACCTAAGACTATGCGGAATATTCAATCCGACGGAGTAGATAAGAAAAAGATGGTACTAAGCATAAATGCTAATGATGGAAATCAAACCGGACACATTTTTTCAGTTATAGGCGTAAAGGGAGTTATTATTCTTAAGGAGCTATGACATTAGTTTTTACTGAATTTAATTATATGACCAATGAAAAAAATTAATACAATACTGTTTATACTGCTGGCATGTAGGA
>NZ_JBYVJZ010000136.1:0-230 GCF_058148525.1 Ulvibacter sp. 2210JD10-4 | reverse complement strand
AGCCCGAAATATTAAAGTGCGTGTATATCGTGACGGTGTTGTTGAAATTCCGGAAACGATAATTATTGACTGTACAGTCAATGCCAATGGCGGAGATGCTACGGCAAATACAAGCGCAGATTCGTTGAAGATCACTATTAATGACGATGATGTTGCTCCGGCAAGTACACAAGATATTACCTTATTGACCGAAGATTTTGAAGATTGGACCGGCTGGTTAAATTTGGACA
>NZ_JBYVJZ010000135.1:0-230 GCF_058148525.1 Ulvibacter sp. 2210JD10-4 | reverse complement strand
ACTAGCACCTATTCCCACTGAATTTGCATATAATAATACACCGGAAACCTTTGAACTTGTAGGTAAGACACAGGAACCAGATGTAAAACCGTTTTGGGACCCTGTTTTTGCGGCGGATATTGTCTATTTTGGAGACAAAGCTGTTTTTATTCAGCCTATTACAGTGATCAATGCGGAAAACCTGAAAATAAGTGTAGAAGTATACTACTCGGTTTGTGATGATGAAAAAT
>NZ_JBYVJZ010000134.1:0-231 GCF_058148525.1 Ulvibacter sp. 2210JD10-4 | reverse complement strand
GAGTACAAAAATGCAAATATTTATGTGTTCACGTTAATTACTTAATTTGTTTTTCCGAAGAAAAGAATATGATGTCTTAAATGACAGTATACAATACTGGTTTTATATACTGAATAAGACCCTTCATCTATTTAGATGTGCTGACCGGCGATTTATTTTTTCTACACATCATTTGTGTTGTTCCTTTATTTAACACTAAATCGCTAAAGAATGAAAAGGGGTGCTCTTCTA
>NZ_JBYVJZ010000133.1:0-231 GCF_058148525.1 Ulvibacter sp. 2210JD10-4 | reverse complement strand
TCCCTCTATAAAACTAACACAACGCTGCACCTAAATGCATTTCGGGGCGTACGAGCTATTTCCGAGTTTGATTGGCATTTCACCCCTAACCACAGGTCATCCCAAGACTTTTCAACGTCAACGGGTTCGAGCCTCCACTATGTGTTACCACCGCTTCACCCTGCCCATGGGTAGATCACACGGTTTCGCGTCTACTACTCCTAACTATGGCGCCCTATTCAGACTCGCTTT
>NZ_JBYVJZ010000132.1:0-231 GCF_058148525.1 Ulvibacter sp. 2210JD10-4 | reverse complement strand
TATCGGCTCCGGCACTTTTGCTTTTACATAGGTCTTTCAGGTCAGTGATACGTAGATAATAAAATACGGTTTCAGTATCAATATTTTCCTCACTCAGATCAATGAACGATTTCCCCCCTGCAATTTTTCCGGCATCGATCCAGTCGGTTCCGTTTTGTGAGATCTCTATTTTTGCAGCTTCAAGGAAAGGACCTACTTCAAAAACGTAGATGTCATCGCCTTTTAAATTCA
>NZ_JBYVJZ010000131.1:0-231 GCF_058148525.1 Ulvibacter sp. 2210JD10-4 | reverse complement strand
ATTTCCCACAGATCAATTCTGCAGATATTGTGATCGATGCTATTTTCGGAATTGGTTTGAATCGTTGCCCATATGGGTGGGTTAAGAAACTAATTCAATACTTCAATGACAGTAAAGCGTTTAAATTAGCAATTGATATTCCCAGCGGTTTGTTTGCCAATAAACCTTTAGAAGATGCTGAAGCTGTTTTGAGGGCAAATCACACGCTTACTTTTCAAACCCCAAAATTAT
>NZ_JBYVJZ010000130.1:0-231 GCF_058148525.1 Ulvibacter sp. 2210JD10-4 | reverse complement strand
TTACGGACTGACTTCAGCGATGAATACCTTGAAAAAATTAAATCGACTGATATATCCTAACTTTTACGTATACTCTTGTGGCAAACCACAAGAAAAAAGCCCACTCGAAAGTGGGCTTTACATTTATATCAATCTAACAACATATGGTTCTTTATTTCTTCAGAAATTTGTTAGAACCTATAACAGTAGTACCATCCATAAGACTTAGCTGATAAACACCAGAGCTAAATG
>NZ_JBYVJZ010000129.1:0-231 GCF_058148525.1 Ulvibacter sp. 2210JD10-4 | reverse complement strand
ACAGGTATGGCACTAAGGTAAGATGAATTACCAGTGCGTTGTCATCTCCCAGTTCCCAGTTTAGCTGTCTCACAGATTCTATATATTGCAGGGATTCAATATCCCCTACGGTTCCTCCTATTTCTGTGATGACAATGTCATATTCTCCCGTAGTGCCTAACAATTGAACCCGTTCTTTGATCTCATTGGTAATATGCGGGATTACCTGAACTGTTTTACCTAAAAATTCCC
>NZ_JBYVJZ010000128.1:0-231 GCF_058148525.1 Ulvibacter sp. 2210JD10-4 | reverse complement strand
TAAAGCAACTAAAGAAGAGGAATAAATGAAACATCACTTATAAAATTATAGAGGGATAAACATTCAAATGTTTATCCCTTTTTTTATAAGTTAATTTTTAATACTGACGTATTGTTTAAAAGTTCTAAAAACTGAATTTTATTCCCAAGCACTTTTAAAGTATTTTTGTAAAACTTTCTTAACGACATGAAGTACACCACACGAAAAGAAGCACTTATTTTATTAGCAGAC
>NZ_JBYVJZ010000127.1:0-231 GCF_058148525.1 Ulvibacter sp. 2210JD10-4 | reverse complement strand
CATAAAGTCTATAGTGCTTCGGCTATTGTCTTTTCGATATTCTTCAATAGCTTTTACTCCATTCTTTTTAACAGTTCTTCGAGTTTTATATTCATCTTCTTCCTCACATTCCTGCGAGAATAACATACGCATCCCTGCAGTGGCAGCTGCTCCCATTTGACCTGCGCCATCGATCACTTCAAATTTGAACTTTTTAGATTTGTCTTCATTGGCATAGGTTGCTTCTATTGA
>NZ_JBYVJZ010000126.1:0-232 GCF_058148525.1 Ulvibacter sp. 2210JD10-4 | reverse complement strand
TTTATGACACATGTAATTAAATTTTATACCATAATATTTATATTGGCATTTACTTCTTCTTGGCGGGATAAAAATAAAGACGACGAGGCTGAAACGAATGCTGTTATAGAAAAAATTGAAGCAGTTGACGCTGAAGCCGACGAGATTTCAGAAAAAATTGATACAGAAGTAGAAGAACTTGAGGAATCATTAAAAGAATTAGATAGCATATAAACCACACATATTATGAAAA
>NZ_JBYVJZ010000125.1:0-232 GCF_058148525.1 Ulvibacter sp. 2210JD10-4 | reverse complement strand
AACCATCCGGAACTTTTTTTTCAGGTAGGGATCGCTGAAGCAAAGATGATAGGAATTGCTGCCGGAATGACCAGTGGAGGAAAAATTCCTGTTACAGGAACATTCGCCAATTTCTCGACAGGAAGGGTTTACGATCAAATACGGCAAAGTATTGCCCATAGCCATAAAAATGTGAAGATCCGTGCCTCTCATGCTGGGCTTACTCTGGGGGAGGATGGTGCAACGCATCAAA
>NZ_JBYVJZ010000124.1:0-232 GCF_058148525.1 Ulvibacter sp. 2210JD10-4 | reverse complement strand
GGAGATAAGGAATGGTATAGAAAATTAAGAATATTTTGAAAAGCCTTTCCAAAACGGAAGGCTTTTTTAATTGGGGCATAGCCGAATATAAGAAACAAATGTATACATCTATTACAGTCGTGATTACAATAGTCACTATTAACTCTTCCTAGAGTTGGTACAGATCGCTATTAGAGTAAAAACGGAAAGCCTGTATCAATTTTGATACAGGCTTTTTTGATTTTTAAAAGCA
>NZ_JBYVJZ010000123.1:0-232 GCF_058148525.1 Ulvibacter sp. 2210JD10-4 | reverse complement strand
GGAACCTGAGATTCTTCGGCCCTCTTAATTGATTGGATCGATTTTTCTAATAGTCTATTTGAAACATAGGCTCTCGTGGGAAAATTGGAGTACGTGGTATCATTGATAAAAGACCATATTTTTTATTTGTCATATATCCTGTGCTTTTTAAAATACGTGAGTGTTGGGCAGTATCCGGTTTTTAGATCTTTCATTAAGGCAACAATAGGGTCCATTTTAGAATCACTCATTC
>NZ_JBYVJZ010000122.1:0-232 GCF_058148525.1 Ulvibacter sp. 2210JD10-4 | reverse complement strand
AAGCACACTTCCGGAAGATGTAACCCTTATCGCTATTTCCAAGACAAAGCCTGTAAGTGATCTGATGCAAGCCTATGAAGCAGGGCAGCATGTATTGGGCGAAAATAAAATTCAGGAGATGGAAGCCAAGTGGAAAGAGATGCCTAAAGATGTAAAGTGGCAGATGATAGGACATGTACAACGCAATAAATTGAAATATATAGCGCCATTCGTGAGCCTAATACATGCAGTG
>NZ_JBYVJZ010000121.1:0-232 GCF_058148525.1 Ulvibacter sp. 2210JD10-4 | reverse complement strand
GGAGAATCTTTTGAAAACCTGGCAAAACAGTTTTCTGATGACAAAAGCTCTGGAAAACGTGGAGGGCAACTCACTAAATTCAGTAAAGGAGACCTGCGATCGGAAGAATTTGAAGAAGCTGCATACACACTTGAAGCTGCCGGAGATGTTTCTGAACCTGTAAAAACAAATTTTGGATGGCCTCTTATTCGTTTGGACGAAATACATACGATCCCAACTTTTTAAGAAAAGA
>NZ_JBYVJZ010000120.1:0-232 GCF_058148525.1 Ulvibacter sp. 2210JD10-4 | reverse complement strand
TGCATGCTTTCCAAGCTGCACGTGATGAGTTTGAAAAAAGAAACACTTTAGTTATAGGGGCTTCATGTGATACCCCGGAGGTTCATTTTGCCTGTTTGAATACTCCAAAAAACAATGGTGGAATTGAAGGTGTATCTTATCCTATACTTGCAGATACAAACCGTAATCGTTCATCACAATTAGATATCCTGGATATTACAAATGAGCGTTACGATGAAGAGACCGGAAATGT
>NZ_JBYVJZ010000119.1:0-233 GCF_058148525.1 Ulvibacter sp. 2210JD10-4 | reverse complement strand
AGTCTTTAACCGTAAAACTTGTTGCATCAGCAGGCATATCAAGTCTTACCCATCCGTAATGTACATCAGTTCCAACACTAATTCTTAAACCAAGATATTTATCTACTTGTCCGTCACACCATTGAATATTAGTGTATGCGCATCCTTGCCAATTTAGTGTTTGAAAAACAGGTGCGGTAATCCAAGTAGCTTGGGCATCATCTATGGGTGCTCCAGAACTTAAAGCATAAGGG
>NZ_JBYVJZ010000118.1:0-233 GCF_058148525.1 Ulvibacter sp. 2210JD10-4 | reverse complement strand
TGGAATAGGTTTCGATGCCAAAAAAATTCAACAGAAGGAAGGCATGGGCCTCTAGGGAATCGAAAGAAGAGTTGAGCATCTGGAAGGAACCATGGAAATAGACTCTACTCCCAAAAAGGGAACCTCTGGTCTAATCGATATACTCTTATGATAACCCTAGCCATAGCCGAAGATCATCAATCCCTCGTAGACGGTATGAATCTGTTGCTGGAATATGAGGAAGACATTTCTAT
>NZ_JBYVJZ010000117.1:0-234 GCF_058148525.1 Ulvibacter sp. 2210JD10-4 | reverse complement strand
CAGCCGGACTTCCTGTTAAGCTCTTTAATCGGGTAAGGTCAAATATCCGTAACCCATTGCCTCCGTTGCTGTCACTAACAATATACGCATGTTTGTTGTATACTTTAACTCCTCTCCATAGGCTACTTCCTGTAGGTGTATTTAACCTGGCCAGATAGACCGGACTTGTAGGGTTGGGAATATCTACAAAAGCAGTTCCATTTTCAAGGGCGACAATAGCATATTCTTTTCCAC
>NZ_JBYVJZ010000116.1:0-234 GCF_058148525.1 Ulvibacter sp. 2210JD10-4 | reverse complement strand
GCACGAGTAGAAGACAAGTGAGTTGTGGACGATACAAGTCATACTGCCTACCAGCATGACATACTTTGGTTCGGCGGTATTGTTGGACGAGACGACCCGGACCAACCTTACGCGTACGCTTACGCGAGACCGGTTCCCTCGACGTGCTTTGCACATAGATGGCTTGCGGGCGACTGTCTCTCCAACTTTAGTTGAACCGAGTGTGGCTACGCCCGGTCCTTGCGAAGGTTAAAA
>NZ_JBYVJZ010000115.1:0-234 GCF_058148525.1 Ulvibacter sp. 2210JD10-4 | reverse complement strand
AGCGCACACGCCTTATTTATTTTTTCTGAAAAGAAATATGCATTGACAGTAGCTCCTACTCCAATATGTAGTATTTTGATACGGATAGGAGAATCAGGATCGTAAAGCCCCACCCCTATCACTTTATTTTTAGTATGGCTGAAAATAATGGAAATGTCACCGGGATTTCCTTCTTTATGGATTTTTTCAATACTATTGGTAAAGATCCAGGGGTGTCCGCTTCTTAGGCTCCGC
>NZ_JBYVJZ010000114.1:0-234 GCF_058148525.1 Ulvibacter sp. 2210JD10-4 | reverse complement strand
TTTGACAATGAGATGTTTTGTAGTGTTATTTCAGAAAATGAGACGGCTAACGCTTTTTTAAAAATAGATTCTTTAAAAAAAGATATGCGTTTTGCCTTTGGAACCTACCGAAGTGAAGCCAAACGTAAGATCAATTCTGAAAAATGGTTTGGTATTTTTCAGCAATACGGAGAGCAATTAGAGGAACCTCTGACAGAATTATACAGTTATGCCTTCCTTTCGGATAGAGCCAAT
>NZ_JBYVJZ010000113.1:0-235 GCF_058148525.1 Ulvibacter sp. 2210JD10-4 | reverse complement strand
ATTTAGAACGGCAAGTGGCGATCCGGGACCTCAATACTACCAGCAACAGGCGGAAGATGTGATGGACATTGAGTTGGCTGACAAAAATGCAAAGCTTTATGGTAATGACACCATAACGTATACCAATAATTCTCCGGATGTACTGGAATATCTTTGGGTAAAGTTGGATCAAAATGTACGTTCTAAGGACTCACAGTCTCCTTTGATTGATGGAGGCGGCGCTAATCCTGCAAGA
>NZ_JBYVJZ010000112.1:0-235 GCF_058148525.1 Ulvibacter sp. 2210JD10-4 | reverse complement strand
TGATTTTTCAGGTTTTTGCATAGTAGGAGAGGTGGCTTTGTTTTCTTCGGACGGAAACACCCCTTTTCCATTTAGCAGCCAATCCCGTTCTACTTCCGGAAAGTTTTGCACCACCTTCATGACAAATTCCACACTGGGTTTATTTCTTCCGGCAAGTAAGTGCGAAATAGTAGCGTAGTTGAAGTCCATGGTTTCCGAAAATACAGTAGCAGATAGCCCATAATAATCGAGTATT
>NZ_JBYVJZ010000111.1:0-235 GCF_058148525.1 Ulvibacter sp. 2210JD10-4 | reverse complement strand
ACACTTCAACAGGAAGGTTAGTTTTCTCGCCCTCCATTGAAATAACATCGGCAATTAACGGTTCGCGATTACCATCCAAAAAACGAATGAATTCTTTTAATCCTGCATCGCTGTAAAAGCTCTCGGTAGGGATTTCGCCTTTTTCGTCGTGTTGGCGGTTAGCAGTTAATGTGATTGTGATTCCTTTGTTCAAATAGGACAAGTCACGAAGCCTGCTGGCAAGTGTGTTATAATT
>NZ_JBYVJZ010000110.1:0-235 GCF_058148525.1 Ulvibacter sp. 2210JD10-4 | reverse complement strand
CCATTCCGGTAGGGCCTAGAAGTAGTGCAATTGCTTTAGACCGAATCACGGCAATAAGAGTGTTAAATACCTGTACTCCTCCAAAAAGTGAAGTAGCTTTGAAAACTTTTCTATATGAGTTTTTTGTATCAGACATCTTCGGTATTCACTAAATTCCTTGGTTTTTTAAAATATCGAAACGCTAAAAACAATACTACTAAAAAGTAAATAATATATCTGAAAAAATGCCCTATTA
>NZ_JBYVJZ010000109.1:0-235 GCF_058148525.1 Ulvibacter sp. 2210JD10-4 | reverse complement strand
TTATTGCATTAAAGATACCTTATTTTAGTTGTTTGTGCATTTTTGACAATTCACCCCTTTAAAGTTACAATTCGGTTTTATTTTTTCTGAAAAAAAGTTAAGTAGCAGTACTTTTGCATGGTAAAAACTAAACCAATGGTACTTATGAAAACATCAAAAACACAATTAGTTATAATTACAGTAGTGACAATTTTAGGAATTATGTTGTCTTCTGTTGCTTTTTGTCAAACAGTTA
>NZ_JBYVJZ010000108.1:0-235 GCF_058148525.1 Ulvibacter sp. 2210JD10-4 | reverse complement strand
TCTCCAATGCGCCGATTTGGATTTTACCTCTCTGTCTTCCACAAAATCCGTGCGTTCAAAATCATTTTGAGATAAATGCTTGTTGGAAAGCTCATACGCTACCCATTCTGCTTGTTCGTGGTCTTCGGCATAGGAAAGTGTAAAATAGATATGCTCTATCACAACCCCGGTAGTAGATGTGGGTAAAAAAGAATCGTTAAACTCTGTAGCTAAATATTCTCCTTTTGCTTTTGTT
>NZ_JBYVJZ010000107.1:0-235 GCF_058148525.1 Ulvibacter sp. 2210JD10-4 | reverse complement strand
TATTTCCGTAGAACTTTTCAATATCATTTACAGAAATTCGTTCATCGTAGGGAGGATTAAAGATCATACACAATTGACGTCCGGTTTCTTTTTTACTATTAAAAAAGTCCTGAACTTTAATTTCAATACATTCTTGAAGATTAGCATTTTTAATATTCTGCTTCGCTTTTTTAACTGCACAAGCATCAGTGTCAAAACCATAGATATTAAAATGAAAATCCCTAATTTTCTTTAA
>NZ_JBYVJZ010000106.1:0-235 GCF_058148525.1 Ulvibacter sp. 2210JD10-4 | reverse complement strand
CAATTCCCCAAAAGAAAGGAGTAATAAATAGTGACCAAGTCGGGTCTTTCATGCCAAAAATTCAATTTTGAAATAACCCAATACGCAATAATATCAATAGCGTGTTTATTATCAGATAAACTGTTAAATGTGAATAAAAACCTTTAATTTCTTTTATTCTCTTCTTTGCAAGTTCGTATTTTCTTTTTTCCAGATCTTCCATAATAAATTGTTTAACTCCAACGATTCCCTGAAG
>NZ_JBYVJZ010000105.1:0-236 GCF_058148525.1 Ulvibacter sp. 2210JD10-4 | reverse complement strand
CCCAGATCGTCACTTTACAATTCATCACCCCGGCAATTGCCTAACAATACATTTTGCCCGAGGCCCGAAACCAACCCACCGGCATCGGCACCAACTGAAGCTCTCTGAGCAAGAGTTTGCCAAAAATCGCTATTTGCTATTCTTTCGGCTGAATGGCGACCCAGGACATGTCCGATCTCAGGACCCAATACATCAGCTAACTGATCTTCATTTTCCAATTTTGAAAGAAGGGCATA
>NZ_JBYVJZ010000104.1:0-236 GCF_058148525.1 Ulvibacter sp. 2210JD10-4 | reverse complement strand
TTATGGGCATGGTGGAGACCTTGCGGGATATTCCACAGCTGCTTTTTATTTTCCTGAAAAAGAGATCAGTATTGTAGTAAATGGAAATCAAAGCGGGATCTATTCTACACATTTAAGTAGCACTGTGGAAGCATTACTTCAGGCATACCTAGATTATGAAATAAGCCTGTCTGTAAATTCATATGGATTTGAAAAGGAAAATATATTAGTATTTCCCAAGCCTTTTACCAGTGAAA
>NZ_JBYVJZ010000103.1:0-237 GCF_058148525.1 Ulvibacter sp. 2210JD10-4 | reverse complement strand
ACCAAAGCAAATATTGATCAGGTTGAAGTTGCCGACATTGAAAATGCAGGATATCCACATCATTCTTGGTACAGTACGCAAAAGAGGGGGTATAGTGGTGTAGCAATTTTTTCAAAAACCGCTCCTAAACATGTGGAATATGGCACCGGGATAGATTATGTGGATTTTGAAGGTCGTAATATTCGTCTGGATTTTGAAAAGGTATTGATAATGAGCTTATACCTTCCCAGTGGGAGC
>NZ_JBYVJZ010000102.1:0-237 GCF_058148525.1 Ulvibacter sp. 2210JD10-4 | reverse complement strand
TACAAAACGGATCTTCTGAATATTAGGCACCATATCTACAGCCAGATATGCTATGGTCGTTTCAATTTCAGTAGGCATTCCAAAAAAAGTTCCTTTTCGGGCTTTTTCAATTACAGCATTTACAACAGCGTCGTGCGCATGCCCCAGGATCATTGGCCCCAAGGACGCTATATAATCTATCAGCTTCTTTCCATCTGCATCAAACAGATAGGCTCCTTCAGCCTTTTCAACAAAAAT
>NZ_JBYVJZ010000101.1:0-237 GCF_058148525.1 Ulvibacter sp. 2210JD10-4 | reverse complement strand
ATGCTATAAAAATTGAAATTGAAAAATTAAAGAACAAGTTTCCGCAGAAACAATTGATCGTTAGTGCAAATAAAGTGGATCAACTTACTAAGCCCCAGATCTCACAGCTCAAATCTTATATCTCACAGTTACATTTACTGTCAGCAAAAACAGGTGAAGGCGTTGAAGATCTTAAGACTACCCTACTCGACTTTGTAAATACCGGAGCCTTGCGTAATAATGAGACTATCGTGACCA
>NZ_JBYVJZ010000100.1:0-237 GCF_058148525.1 Ulvibacter sp. 2210JD10-4 | reverse complement strand
GATGAAAACTGAAACGTAAATTACAAAGAAGACTTTTTTGAAAAAGAGACCAATCTTACGGTAAGTGGCCAATTGGAAGCTGAAACCTACGCCATGGGATTGGGAAAAGTATATACCTTTGGTCCTACTTTCCGCGCTGAAAACTCAAATACTTCGCGCCCTTTAGCTGAATTCTGGATGATAGAACCGGAAATTGCTTTTTGTGACTTGGATGGAAATATGGATCTGGCTGAAGAT
>NZ_JBYVJZ010000099.1:0-237 GCF_058148525.1 Ulvibacter sp. 2210JD10-4 | reverse complement strand
GACCCCTTTGATAAAACTGCCGAAGACAACATGGAAAATGAAGAATTGGGTTTAGCAATTTTAAACTGCCTGAATGGTCTAAATGAGAGACAAGCTGCAATTTTTAAAATGAAAATTATCGATGGTTTTGATACCGAAGCTATCTGTAATGAATTTGATATTACCCCGTCTAACCTTTGGGTTGTCATTCATCGCGCTAGGAATGCGATGGCAGATTGCCTGGAAACAAACTGGTTT
>NZ_JBYVJZ010000098.1:0-237 GCF_058148525.1 Ulvibacter sp. 2210JD10-4 | reverse complement strand
ATACTATTTCTATTTACAGCATCTCTAGTCACAGCTCAGACCGAGCTATTGGCAACAAATTATTTCGAACAAGGAGAATATGAAAAAGCACTTTCTATCTACAATAAATTGTATGAAAAGAACCCTGGCCGCCTTGATTATTTTACAATGGTCGTCCATTCAAATCAGCAACTGGACAATTTTTCTGAGGCTGAAAAGCTGCTTTTAGGGAAATTAAAAGGGCGCAGAGTAAACCCG
>NZ_JBYVJZ010000097.1:0-237 GCF_058148525.1 Ulvibacter sp. 2210JD10-4 | reverse complement strand
GCTTGTAAACGTGAAGGGACTTAATTTTGGTATGGATCTTTCAAAATATAAATTAGATAAAGACTAATTAATCATAATTTGCTCCTACGCCTTTGGCGTGGTCTGGTAGCAAGATGATGAAAACAAAAATGTCATGAGAAACGGAAAGAAAATAAATCATTTAGGAAGAAAACCAGCGCATAGAAAGGCGATGCTTGCAAATATGGCTTGTTCCCTAATTGAGCATAAAAGAATAAA
>NZ_JBYVJZ010000096.1:0-238 GCF_058148525.1 Ulvibacter sp. 2210JD10-4 | reverse complement strand
ATATTACAGAAATACTTTCACATTCTCCAAAAGATAGAAGTACATGGCTGTTTAGTGCCACCATGCCAAAAGAAGTAGCTTCGATCTCCAAAAAATTTATGCACAAACCTATTGAAATTACAGTAGGTTCTAGAAATGTGAAGACAGATAGTGTGTCTCACGAGGACTATGTGGTGAGGGCCCGTGGTCGTTATTTGGCACTAAAGCGATTGGCAGATGCGAATCCAGATATCTTTTC
>NZ_JBYVJZ010000095.1:0-238 GCF_058148525.1 Ulvibacter sp. 2210JD10-4 | reverse complement strand
ATTTGGAATGCTTATTTCCGGCGATGGAACACATGCTAATTACGGGAGTCTTTATATACGAGCAGAATATCCTGAAGCTGTAAAAATTGTACAGGATGCGATCGATTCACTTCGAAATGAAGGATTGATAGGCGAAAAGATTGACGGGAGTGGCTTCAATTTTGATTTTAAGATCATTCAGGCACGGGGATCATATATCTGTGGTGAAGAAACAGCGTTAATAAACTCTATTGAAGGA
>NZ_JBYVJZ010000094.1:0-238 GCF_058148525.1 Ulvibacter sp. 2210JD10-4 | reverse complement strand
ACAAGAATTATTATACCTATTTGTACAGCCTACCTATGAAACTGAAAGATCCGGGAACTATCGTTCATGAAAACCTAGCGCAACAAAAATTTAAAGGAAAAGATTATCTTGTTTTGAAGGTAACTTATAACGAAGCTACAGGTAAGGACGTTTGGTTCTCTTATTTTAATCCTAGAACCTATGCGATGGAAGTCTATCAATTCTTCAAAGGCGATCCCTCTAAGGAGGGAAAGGATAA
>NZ_JBYVJZ010000093.1:0-238 GCF_058148525.1 Ulvibacter sp. 2210JD10-4 | reverse complement strand
TCTTTATATCGGTTATTTCCAATTCTCCACGCGTACTGAGTTTTATATTAGATGCAATTTCCACTACGCTATTGTCATAACAATAAATTCCGGGTACGGCAAAATTTGATTTTGGTGATTTCGGCTTTTCTTCAATAGGGAGTGCTTTTCCTGTTTTATCAAATTCTACTACTCCATAACGCTCGGGATCGTGGACATGATATGCGTATATAACTTCCCCATCCGGATCATTATTGGA
>NZ_JBYVJZ010000092.1:0-238 GCF_058148525.1 Ulvibacter sp. 2210JD10-4 | reverse complement strand
ACAATTAGTTGATTTAATAACTGCAAACCCTAATAGTACAGAGTCGAGCAAAGCCCGGGTTGTTTTATAAGCCCGTAAGCTTATTACTGAAAAAAAAAGAAATTCCTTTTTATTCATAAACACAACTCTGCTATCAATATTGGCCATTACAAACCTTATTTTTGTTGTATTGAGCTATAACTGCAAAATGTAGTTTTTGGCTTTTTGGTTAAGGTTATCGACAAAAAAATCCTTTGAG
>NZ_JBYVJZ010000091.1:0-239 GCF_058148525.1 Ulvibacter sp. 2210JD10-4 | reverse complement strand
GTGTGGATGTTTTTCTATCATCACTATTCCCACGAGACATGATCAATCCGGCTTCAATAGTATCTTCTCGATTGTTAATGAAGTACACATTCCAATTTTGAGATAAAAAATCTTTATCCCATTCTTTTATTGCTACGATTTGACTTTTTTCACCAACTTGGAAATCAATGTCCTTTTTCATAGAATAACGTCTCCTTTCTCGTTAATCAGTACTTTTAAATTGATCTAAAAACCGGCTA
>NZ_JBYVJZ010000090.1:0-239 GCF_058148525.1 Ulvibacter sp. 2210JD10-4 | reverse complement strand
CTGTTTTCTATTTCTTCTGCCTTTTCTTTATTGCGTTTTTGTATTTCTTTTAACTTTACCTGCTTACTTTCTAAACGTTTGGCTATCTCTTTTCTTCTCTTTTCTCTTTCCACACGTCTTTCTTCCTTCATTTTCTCAAGTATTTTCACGCGCTTTTCCATTCTTTCCACATTTCTTTTTTCTCTTTCTATACGTCTTTCTTCCCTAGCTTCAGAACCAAAGCCAACAAGTCCGTCTTC
>NZ_JBYVJZ010000089.1:0-239 GCF_058148525.1 Ulvibacter sp. 2210JD10-4 | reverse complement strand
CAACGCAAGCTCCAGAACCAAAAATTTTTGCCTGTAAACAAAGTCAAGCTCTTGCAGAAGATATCGCCAACGCATTTGGTATTTCCTTAGGAAATGTGATCACCTCAAATTATAGTGATGGTGAGTTTCAACCTTCTTTTGAAGAGTCGGTTCGTGGAAGACGTGTTTTTATACTCGGTTCTACTTTTCCCAACAGTGACCATCTCATGGAAATGTTGTTAATGCTGGACGCAGCCAAA
>NZ_JBYVJZ010000088.1:0-240 GCF_058148525.1 Ulvibacter sp. 2210JD10-4 | reverse complement strand
ATTCGATCGTTTGTATCCTCATACCTAGTTCAATCTCGTTATCGGTAAGTCTCTTTACTCATTCCATAGTGCATCATCCCGTAACTAACTCATTAGTCACATTGCTTACAAGGCTTCATATGATGTGCATTACCGAGAGGGCCCAGAGATACCTCTTCGATACTCAGAGTGACAAATCCTAATCTTGATCTATGCCAACACAAGAAACACCTTCAAAGATACCTATAGAGCATCTTTATA
>NZ_JBYVJZ010000087.1:0-240 GCF_058148525.1 Ulvibacter sp. 2210JD10-4 | reverse complement strand
TCCACTGAGAGAACTCGAATTGGAAAGCTTACCTTCTGCGTCCATATCGGCCTCAAAAAGATCTAAAAAAGGATGTTCGTTCCACTGGTGGATCTTATGTCCCTCTGACTTGTTAGACGAAGAAGCATACACCAGCTTGTCCATATACTACGAAGGTCCAAAATCTGAAAATCCCGCATTGACAGAAACCTTATCCAAAACAACCTCGTATTCTAAAAAATCAGTCGCCGTGGCCCGTAC
>NZ_JBYVJZ010000086.1:0-241 GCF_058148525.1 Ulvibacter sp. 2210JD10-4 | reverse complement strand
CTTAGACACAAAACCGGAAATGGTTCGCTTGGATATGGGCCTCCCGCTGATCTTGATGCGTTCCCTGAAGTCCTTTAAACGTGGCGAGGTACAAAGCCCAACCTTATAGTCTGCTTCCTGCAATACCGAAACCAGCATATGGCTGCAAGAGCCTTTTCCGTTCGTACCGGCTACATGAATGCTTTTAAAATCCTGTTCAGGATTCCCTAAATAGTTAGCAGGCTTAATGGTGTTGTCCAGA
>NZ_JBYVJZ010000085.1:0-241 GCF_058148525.1 Ulvibacter sp. 2210JD10-4 | reverse complement strand
TGTGCAACATTCTTCATTTTTTTACTAAAGCCAACATAGAACAGCAAGGCCGAAGGAGCAAATACTTTTTGTTGCCAGTATGCTTCAGAATACTGGCGATAGGGTTTGTCCAGGAATGTTTCGGTATGGTGATAATCTGCTCCACTTAACACCACATCGCTCAACATAGTTTCACCATTCGCAACAATTGCTGAGGCTTTTTTACCATTCACCACAATTCTTTCAACGTTTTGATGGGTCT
>NZ_JBYVJZ010000084.1:0-241 GCF_058148525.1 Ulvibacter sp. 2210JD10-4 | reverse complement strand
CCATCCAGGGGAGCATACTTCAGATCGAAGAACTTCGTTCGCGGAAAATAGGAGCCTCCAGCCGCGATCTTGCCGGCCTGTTGAAGCTCCTCCCGCGCACTTCTGAGCTCGGTCCGTATTTCCTTGGTGGCATTGAGTCCTTGCTCAGTTCAGTCAACTTATCCTCATGCTCCTTTTTCAGGAGCTCATACCGGTCAGCGGCGTTCTTTAACTCGATAGCCATTTCGGCTACCTTTTCCTC
>NZ_JBYVJZ010000083.1:0-241 GCF_058148525.1 Ulvibacter sp. 2210JD10-4 | reverse complement strand
ACAAATCGATCCGGAAATGCATCAATTCGTTTTGAATTAATAATGGAGGATCCATAGGAAAGGCTCACGTCCGGCTCCAGGTCGATAATCTGTTCTACATATTCCAATTCATTAATGGCTCCTTTGAAGATAGATATAGGGTTTGAGCTGTCCTTAGAATACTTGCAAAACAGTAAAAAGAAACCTTTCTCGGTCTGAATACGTGTTTGCAAATGCCAGTAACGTAGATCCTCCTCGATAG
>NZ_JBYVJZ010000082.1:0-242 GCF_058148525.1 Ulvibacter sp. 2210JD10-4 | reverse complement strand
TTTACTTTGATTATTTTAAGATCAATGCAGATCACTGGGTCTGGTCCAGCGTATTAGGCTTATACCTCACTATTTTTGCTACAATGTTCGAATTATACAACCTCCACAAGGCCAGGAAGTTTGAGATTGTGGTACAGAACATCATTCTTACTTCTTCGGTAACAGTGTTATTTTATCTGTTAACCCCATTCTTTACTCCGGAGTGGCCCGAAAACCGTTTGCAGATCGTCTATTTTTATATT
>NZ_JBYVJZ010000081.1:0-243 GCF_058148525.1 Ulvibacter sp. 2210JD10-4 | reverse complement strand
GATATGGAAGAACAGAAAAAAGAGATCATTGGCCAGTTAGAAAAAGGCCAGGTACTGGAAGGTGTTGTAAAGGACATTACTTCTTATGGAGTATTTGTAGACCTAGGAGGTGTGGACGGATGAGTTCACATTACAGACCTTTCCTGGTCACGTATCAATCACCCTAACGAAATTGTGGAAGTAGACCAGAAATTGAATGTTGTGATCCTTGACTTCGATGAAGACAAGACACGTATCCAATTA
>NZ_JBYVJZ010000080.1:0-244 GCF_058148525.1 Ulvibacter sp. 2210JD10-4 | reverse complement strand
TGGTGTTACCATGGAGTACAGGAAAGCAAATTTCGGTTTCTGAGTTTCCACTTGCCCAAATGATTGAGGACAAAATTAAAGTGGATAAAATTGATTTCTTTGATGAACAAAGCAGAAAACTGGTTAGAATTCTAAAAGAGACCAAGTACCCCTATCCACTCGAAGGAAATCGAGGTTCTTTAGGTGCTCATAGTACTATAACTTTAGTTTGGCTTTATGACAATATTGACGAATTTAAAGGTGC
>NZ_JBYVJZ010000079.1:0-244 GCF_058148525.1 Ulvibacter sp. 2210JD10-4 | reverse complement strand
TGGCTATCGGCTATGATGATAAAGGACGTGCTATTTACAATCGTTCTTGGAATGAATGCCTGGATGTGGATGATATTGTAATAATATATCTTGATTTTACGGGGAAGGTTATTGAAACTACTACTACCCATAAGATGGGAGATAATCCTATTTCGTATATGTATGATTATTTGTCCTATGACCATATAGGACGACTTAAATTCCACACCCAAAAACTGGACAACGAACCCATACAACTCATCTC
>NZ_JBYVJZ010000078.1:0-245 GCF_058148525.1 Ulvibacter sp. 2210JD10-4 | reverse complement strand
ACCTACGACCAACAAAACGGAGCTTCTAACAAAACCGGAGTTTATGAAATAAAGACAACCTATAATGGAAGTGCTCGGTTTAATGTGCTATTTGAAAAGTTTTCTTTTGATGAAACCCGTTATCTCACCAGGTTTATTGATTATGGCTACTGGAGGAACAATAAAAGTCGCGTTCAAAAATTATTTAGACAGGCTAATAACCCTTTGAGTGTTATAAACAATGAAGTTGATAACGGTTATATATC
>NZ_JBYVJZ010000077.1:0-245 GCF_058148525.1 Ulvibacter sp. 2210JD10-4 | reverse complement strand
CAACCGAAGCAATGAAAGTTACCATTGAAGCACTGGAACTCACCATACATTTTGACCCCTGGGAAACCATTCATACGGAAATCTCTCAAAAAGATGATGAAAAAGTGATAAAATGGCTTGCAAAAGAGTCCGGATTAGAAATTGAAGCGTCTTTTAAAGATAGTAATGCCTATTATACAGACTATATTTTTAGAAGAAAACTATGAAAGCAATTTGGAACAATAAGGTTATCGCAGAAAGTAATA
>NZ_JBYVJZ010000076.1:0-245 GCF_058148525.1 Ulvibacter sp. 2210JD10-4 | reverse complement strand
TGTGGGGTTTGTGTACTGCCAAAAGGAATTTTGTCTTTAGAAACGATGCATTGTATATGATTCTCTGCTTCCAGAAGCTTTTTGTTTAAAGCTAAAGAGTCTTTGTAGTATTCATAAAAAACCACAGAAATATGAGAAGAAAAGCCTGTATCCTCTTTCAGTAAAAGAAATTCGTTATCCAACAACGCAACAGAACTCATTAAATACACAGCTTTATTGTAATCGTAGTTGTTGATGTATTTATT
>NZ_JBYVJZ010000075.1:0-245 GCF_058148525.1 Ulvibacter sp. 2210JD10-4 | reverse complement strand
AACATTGGTTTAGCGGATGTTAGTTGTGATATTGTGAGCTCCAGAAGTACCCTATTCAAAAACGGACGAAGAGAAACACAAGTCGTCTTAAAATCAGAAGCCGTATTGGTTAAATCCCTACAGCTTACACCATAGAAAGAAGCAATCCTAGAAAAGTTAGTATTCAGAATTAAAGCCGTTTTAAGAGCCAAGAACATCAAATACATCTTAATGAATGTCCCCAATGAAAACATTGATTCTGTAAG
>NZ_JBYVJZ010000074.1:0-246 GCF_058148525.1 Ulvibacter sp. 2210JD10-4 | reverse complement strand
AAGTCTCATTCCGTGAGTTAGTCCTGAGTTGTTCGACCTTCGAGAAGACCGCTCCTTTTAGCGTTTTCCTTTCCTCTTCTTGTCATGATTAGCTGAAGTTCTCAGAGCAAGACGACAAGACCAAGATGGTGTTCAAATCAACGTTCGACTGAAGTGCACCCTGGATCGTGAAGATTATACTAGTTGCGTTTCCCCTTCACCTTACCCTACGCTTGAATCTCGAGACGAGATTCTTGTTTAGTGGGG
>NZ_JBYVJZ010000073.1:0-246 GCF_058148525.1 Ulvibacter sp. 2210JD10-4 | reverse complement strand
AGAAACAAAAAATCAAACTCTATTTCACCAAGAACTATTACATTAACCCTATGGTTTTAGTTCCTGGAGGTACAGGTTTGGTAGGTTCACATTTGTTGTATTCCTTACTGAAAGACAATGAAAGTGTTCGTGCCATTCATAGAAGTTCAAGCGATATGGAAGCTGTAAAAAAAGTATTCTCGTACTTTACCTCTGAACATGAGGTTCTATTCCACAAAATTGATTGGGTAGAAGCAAATATCACAA
>NZ_JBYVJZ010000072.1:0-246 GCF_058148525.1 Ulvibacter sp. 2210JD10-4 | reverse complement strand
TATATTCTGTAAGATCCATTTTTTGGTTCCTATGTTGGGTGCAAACGGAAAGATACGGGATACATTGGCGTTCACATTAGGTAATGACATATTGATCTCGTCGGTATTGGTGTTCTGTGAATGTGTACCCGCAATTGTCAGGTTAACCTGTGGCGCTCCAGCAAATGTTTTGGAATACGAGATAGAGGAACTCAAAGGATGGACCAAAGCACGTGCAGGGGGAGTTTGGGGAATAGATTCTGGAAA
>NZ_JBYVJZ010000071.1:0-247 GCF_058148525.1 Ulvibacter sp. 2210JD10-4 | reverse complement strand
CTACCCGGGTTGGTTTCCGTGTTGCTGAATGGATAGAAGGTGTTGGAAGTGGTACATGGACAGCTAATGTCTATAGTATTACCGGAAACTGGGACACTACATTCTCAAATGGATTTACCCGAAGTGGTGAAGTCACACGGCCACCCATTAGGAAATTATCTTGTATCTATTTGGTGAGTGGTACTTTAACCATTTCTCGACAAGCACTTACCGGAACTGTGGATTTTGGTGATGGAACCCGTGATAA
>NZ_JBYVJZ010000070.1:0-247 GCF_058148525.1 Ulvibacter sp. 2210JD10-4 | reverse complement strand
CTCCAGACAGAGGTTTACAATATTGGCAGTACCTTCTATGTTTACTTTTTTCAATTTATGGTAATGCTTTGGGTTAAAAATAATATATGCTGCAGCGTGATAAACATGTGTAATATCTTTAAAAGCTAATATCAAAGCAGGTATGTCTGTGATATTTGCTTCTACCCACTCAATTTTGTGGAATCGAACCTCAGGTTCCGAGGTAAAATACGAGAGTACTTTTTTTACAGCTTCCAGATCGCTTGAA
>NZ_JBYVJZ010000069.1:0-247 GCF_058148525.1 Ulvibacter sp. 2210JD10-4 | reverse complement strand
CCGGTTCTATAGAAAATCCCGCAGTGCTCAAATTAATTCGGGTTACTCTGTCGTTCGCACCTACCGATATTAATGAAGATGATGCTAAACTCCTTCCCAGAACACCGTTACTATTAGTAAGACTGGCTCCCGTTTGTTCAACATCTTTTCGGTTTCCTCCAAAAATAGTAGGTCGTGTTTTCCTGTCTAATAGCCATTTGGTTGAAATTCCATATTTAAATCGCTTATCCTTAAACCCGTATGCTCC
>NZ_JBYVJZ010000068.1:0-248 GCF_058148525.1 Ulvibacter sp. 2210JD10-4 | reverse complement strand
TTTCCGAAAGCCTCCAGAATTCCACCAATTAGATGGCGATAGTATTTTTCATCAAAAATGTCAATTAAGTTGTTGACACCCATCGCAAGTCATAAGCGCATTTTGGTATAGCGAGAGAAATACTCAACCAGTTTATAATATTCCTGAAAATTGGAGATCATTAAAGTGTGTCCCAGGGAACACAATAACCTGGCCCGGTTCATAAAGTCTTTTTCATCTATTTCGCCTTCTGCACGAAGGTTAGAGAG
>NZ_JBYVJZ010000067.1:0-248 GCF_058148525.1 Ulvibacter sp. 2210JD10-4 | reverse complement strand
TACGGAGAAGAGAAAATTTCGGCCTATCAAACGTTGTATACATGTTTAGTTACAGTTGCAAAGCTTGGAGCATCTGTGGCACCTTTCTTCATGGATCGATTGTATAGAGATTTAACAGAAGGCGTTTCTAAAAAAGCAGAAAAATCTGTACATTTAAGTAACTTTCCTGAAAGTAATGAGTCATACATAGACAGTGCATTGGAACATAAAAGGCAACAAGCGCAAACAATATCATCGCGAGTATTATC
>NZ_JBYVJZ010000066.1:0-249 GCF_058148525.1 Ulvibacter sp. 2210JD10-4 | reverse complement strand
TTCCTTTAACCGAAACTTTTCAAAACGTGCCGATGGTAACCCGAATACACATGCTTTTGTGGGCTCATCGGAAATGGTAGCAGCTATCGCTACCTCCGGCCGATTGGATTTCGACCCAATGAATGATACACTTTTAAATGAAGAAGGTTAGGAAGTACTGCTGGACGAACCCCACGGAGTTGAATTACCGCCAAAAGGCTTTGAAGGGGAAGATGCCGGATATCTGGAACCCGTGGCAGATGGAAGTGC
>NZ_JBYVJZ010000065.1:0-250 GCF_058148525.1 Ulvibacter sp. 2210JD10-4 | reverse complement strand
AACAACATTTAAAACTAAGTTTGGATTATATGAGTGGTTAGTCATGCCTTTTGGGTTAACTAATGCACCTAGTACTTTCATGAGATTAATGAACGAAGTTTTACGTGCTTTCATTGGACGATTTGTGGTAGTTTACTTTGATGACATATTGATTTATAGCAGATCTTTGGAAGAACATTTGGAACATTTACGTGCTGTTTTTATTGCTCTACGTGATGCACGTTTGTTTGGTAACCTTGGGAAGTGCAAC
>NZ_JBYVJZ010000064.1:0-250 GCF_058148525.1 Ulvibacter sp. 2210JD10-4 | reverse complement strand
TGAATATACATATAAACTACTATTTTGTACTTTTACTGTTATAGGAGCTGCGGCTATTGTGGGAGCTGTAACCGATTTTAGTGATGCTATGATTTTTGCAATGCTGGTGCCAAATATGATTGGAATTTTTCTGTGAGTATCTAAGGTTAAAGAAGAACTTAAAAGGTATCAAAAGGTAATTAAAGGATGAAACCGTAACAACGTTTAAATATGCTGGTTCTTTATTTTTTGTAACTTCTACATTTACGGT
>NZ_JBYVJZ010000063.1:0-251 GCF_058148525.1 Ulvibacter sp. 2210JD10-4 | reverse complement strand
AAAAATAATGAAATTAAGTATTTGC
The DNA here is from genome assembly GCF_058148525.1 of Ulvibacter sp. 2210JD10-4. NCBI lineage: Bacteria > Pseudomonadati > Bacteroidota > Flavobacteriia > Flavobacteriales > Flavobacteriaceae > Ulvibacter > Ulvibacter sp. 2210JD10-4. Next base: position 226 of record NZ_JBYVJZ010000063.1, on the reverse strand, counting down.
GTCCGGATTCTAAAAGCCAGGTTACCATAGAATACAGTGATGACAATGTTCCTCAAAAGATCGTAGCTATTGTAGTTTCCACACAGCACGATGATTTTGACGAAGATGAAGTAATGCTGGCAAAAATTAAAAAGGACATTATTGAAATCCCTATTCCGCGGGTTAAAGCAAAATTACCTCAATATGTACAAGAGTTGTTTAACGATAATATCACCTACCACATTAA
>NZ_JBYVJZ010000062.1:0-251 GCF_058148525.1 Ulvibacter sp. 2210JD10-4 | reverse complement strand
TACTATGAGTATAGCAGAGATGATGATTTAGCAGGTTTATTCACTTTTGAAAAAAACCGTACTAAAAAGAAAGTGATTGCTAAAGCACAAGAAAAATCTAACACAGAAGAGCAAGCCAGACAGGAAGCTGAAATAAAGGCAAAATTGACTGAAGAGGAACGAGTGAGGTTACTTGCTGAAGAGCAAGCCAGACTGGAAGCCGAAAAAAAAGCGAGACTGCTTGCAGAGGAAGAAGATAGGCTAGAAGCTGA
>NZ_JBYVJZ010000061.1:0-251 GCF_058148525.1 Ulvibacter sp. 2210JD10-4 | reverse complement strand
AGCCTGCCTCTAAGCTTTTCTGAAATGAGATCGTTTCCACTTTGTAAACGCCATTCAGCTATATATTGTTCATCTTCAGGCTCAAAATCTGTAAAATCACTTACAACATAACTACCCCAAAAAGGAGCTGGTGTAGGGGGGAGATTAAAAGCAGCATCTACTAGATTGTCAATGAATTGACCAGGAGCGAGTGCAAGCGCAGTATCTACATCGGCTTGTGATGCACCAAAACCAAGACGGCGATAAACATG
>NZ_JBYVJZ010000060.1:0-252 GCF_058148525.1 Ulvibacter sp. 2210JD10-4 | reverse complement strand
ACATTGAGTCTTCATCAGTGTCAACGATCACATCATCGGTATGACGTCTATCGAGAGGGGACAAATACCGGCAACAAAGAAGAACACAATCAATGCAATGCACAATATGATGCATGATCATGACATGGCAAAATGAATGTGTTTTGGGCTAATGCAACTAGCAACAGATTAAATGAAGTTGGTTTGAATACAAGATTCAAATTCGAACTCCATATGTGATTATTCAAATGCCATTTAATTGATTTGTGCTAA
>NZ_JBYVJZ010000059.1:0-253 GCF_058148525.1 Ulvibacter sp. 2210JD10-4 | reverse complement strand
TTGGTAGAAATGGAGATCAGAGATCTTCTTTCTTTCTATGAGTACGATGGAGATAACGGTCCTGTTATTGCAGGTTTTGCTTTAGGTGCACTTAACGGTGAGCAAAAATGGGTAGACACTGTGTTGGAATTAATGGAAGCTGTTGATACGTGGATCGAAGAACCTCTTCGTGAAGTAGACAAAGATGTCTTAATGCCTATTGAAGATGTATTCTCTATTACAGGTCGTGGTACAGTAGCAACATGTCGTATTG
>NZ_JBYVJZ010000058.1:0-254 GCF_058148525.1 Ulvibacter sp. 2210JD10-4 | reverse complement strand
AAAGCCACTTAATAAACCTATGACCATATAAAATAAAAAAGAGTATAATAATCTACGCATAAAAAATCCTCCTTAAGATTATATTATAAAACATATTCATTTTTATTAAAGTGACAAAATCACGACTATAAAATAAAACGCTAGCCAGAAATTTAGGTAAATTCTTAGCCTCACTCTTATTTGTTTTTGTAAATTAATAGAAATGTATATTGAATTATTATCTAAAGACGTAGAACCTTTACATCAGAAAATAC
>NZ_JBYVJZ010000057.1:0-256 GCF_058148525.1 Ulvibacter sp. 2210JD10-4 | reverse complement strand
ATATTCCATTGCTGAAATTATTTCAGCAATACCTGCTTTGTCATCAGCACCCAAAAGCGTTGTTCCGTATGTAGTGATCAATGTTTTTCCTTTATACAGCAAAAGATCTTCAAAATCATCAGGAGATAAACTAATATTCTGTTCTTGGTTTAAAACAATGTCGCTTCCATCGTAATCTTCAATGCTCTGCGGATTTACATTCGCACCGGTAAAGTCAGGCGTAGTGTCAAAATGCGATATAAAACCAATCACGGGA
>NZ_JBYVJZ010000056.1:0-258 GCF_058148525.1 Ulvibacter sp. 2210JD10-4 | reverse complement strand
GCTTTCTCAATAACGATTCCCAGCAATTGTGTATTACCACTTAAGTATTTAAAAGCTTCCCCCGGTGTTTCTGCCACCCGTAATCCAAGAATAGTTTCTGCCAAGTCATCATCATAGTAAGCACGGGAGGTAATAGCAAATGGATTTTTATAGGATTCGTCCCAATCCAACCCCGAAGCCATAGAAGAAAGGTCACCTACGGTCATCCCACTCCCTTCAAATTGTGGATAGAAATCACTTACAGGTTGTGATAGGTTT
>NZ_JBYVJZ010000055.1:0-258 GCF_058148525.1 Ulvibacter sp. 2210JD10-4 | reverse complement strand
TAATTAACGAAAGTAATAACCTAGCTGAATTAGAGCTATACTATCTCGTTCCCATGATGTTAGTTATTGTTCATGCAGTTTATTTGATCCGTGCTAAATTATTTAACAGAATAAGTGGTAACGATTTAACAACCTTTGAAGAAGAACTAATGGAAAAAAAATCTACCTGGCAGCAGATCAAAGACCTGTTTCGTTAATAGTTACTTTCCAAAATTCAGAATTAAATACGTAACTTGGTGCTACCAACCTTAATATCCT
>NZ_JBYVJZ010000054.1:0-258 GCF_058148525.1 Ulvibacter sp. 2210JD10-4 | reverse complement strand
AAGAAAATACGATTTCTAAATAAATTCTCTATAGTCAAACTTTTAAAATACTCTTCACCGGGTATTTTTTTGTGATATGATGTCAGATAGATTTACAAAAATAAATTATCAACATCATGAAAACTATGCATTTCCTTTTACTATCGATCTTATTGTTTCTGTCATCTGCACTTCGAGCACAAATTAATATTGGTTTTGACCAACCCAGACAAGTTTTAGACTATAAGTCAGGAGAATCTTTTAAAATACCATATACGT
>NZ_JBYVJZ010000053.1:0-259 GCF_058148525.1 Ulvibacter sp. 2210JD10-4 | reverse complement strand
CAGGGATTATTACTACTGAAATAAATTATAAAGACTCAGCAGATTTTGACGTAAAAGACTGGATAGAATTATACAATAATGGAAGTAATGCTGTAAATATTTCTAACTGGTTATTCAAGGATGACGACGACTTACACGAATTTGTGATTCCTAACGGAACAACAATGCAACTCGGTTCTTATCTGGTTTTAGCTCAGTCTTTAACAGATTTTCAAGTGCTTTTCCCGGCTGTGAGCCCTATCCTGGGAGATTTTACTTT
>NZ_JBYVJZ010000052.1:0-260 GCF_058148525.1 Ulvibacter sp. 2210JD10-4 | reverse complement strand
TCAAGTGGTTTGTAATACTTACAGGAATCGTAATGCTTGCCGGGCATTATATAGATGTATATTTAATGATAACACCTGGTACTGTGGGAACTTCGTGGTTTATAGGAGTTCCGGAAATAGGAGCTATGTCATTTTTCTTCGGGTTGTTTGTTTTTGTCGTCTTTACGACACTAACAAAAGCACCATTGTTGATCAAAAACAACCCATTTATGAAGGAGAGCCAACATCTTCATTATTCATTAATTAGTTAGAGACAGATA
>NZ_JBYVJZ010000051.1:0-260 GCF_058148525.1 Ulvibacter sp. 2210JD10-4 | reverse complement strand
ACAATCAAAGTGGAAGTAGAACGTGCTAAATATGAGTTGTTAGGTTTTCTTCGTGAAAAATTACAAAACTATGATTTCGACCTTTCAATTGAAGTGAATGAAACCATTGAGAAACGGTATGCATATACACCTCGTGAAAAGGTTGAAAAATTAAAAGAAAAAAATCCCATGATCGAAAAACTCCGAAAAGAATTCGATCTGGATATTTAATGAAGAATTAAAAAAATGCTTGGTTTACAACTTCCTACCGACCCACGTGG
>NZ_JBYVJZ010000050.1:0-260 GCF_058148525.1 Ulvibacter sp. 2210JD10-4 | reverse complement strand
AAGAGCGATTTTTTCACCCCTAAATATATTTGGGCTTGTATTATCCATCTCCCTATATACCCCCGTAAATCCAAATCCAATTTCTAATTTTTGATTTGCAACATAGGCCATTTTTATATTACCAGAGAAAGTCCCATTTTTTTTAATTCTACCATATTGAGCGCTAAAGCCCACATAAAAACCATGAACTACATTATTCCGGTCATCAAATTCTACATAAGTATCAGTTTCATTTGTTTGTGCAACAAGAGTACTACATG
>NZ_JBYVJZ010000049.1:0-262 GCF_058148525.1 Ulvibacter sp. 2210JD10-4 | reverse complement strand
CAAGTCTCTAGCTCTAGAAACTTCCATCTTAAGATTCTAGTTCTAGAAACTCTCCTCGCAAGGTTCTAGTTCTAGTAGTTTTCACTTCTAGAGTCTTTCCTCTCAAGATTCTAATTCTAGAACTTTCTACTTCCGAATTCTACTTCCAGAACTTCTGGTTTCAAGTCTCTAGCTCTAGAAACTTCCATCTTAAGATTCTAGTTCTAGAAACTCTCCCCACAAAGTTCTAGTTCTAGAAGTTTTTACTTCTAGAGTCTTTCCT
>NZ_JBYVJZ010000048.1:0-262 GCF_058148525.1 Ulvibacter sp. 2210JD10-4 | reverse complement strand
GCATTAGCAGTCGTATATCCCTATGCCTGTAATCTTGGGGGTGGCGGTTTTATGGTCTATAGAACACAATATGGAGAACTGGGTGCTTTTGAGTATAGAGAAAAAGCACCTATTGCAGCTTCAAAGAACATGTATCTGGATGAAAATGGCGTATATCTTTCCCAAAAAAGTAAAGTAGGAAGCCTTGCTGTTGGAGTTCCGGGTTCTACTGCAGGAATTTTTGCAGTACATGAAAAGTTAGGATCATCAACCATGGAAGAAA
>NZ_JBYVJZ010000047.1:0-263 GCF_058148525.1 Ulvibacter sp. 2210JD10-4 | reverse complement strand
GCATATTTCCTTTCGTCAGACCCAAAAATTGATATATCCAGAGGAGCCGAGTATGTGAGGGGAGAAGCTAAAGATGAAGAAACTGCTCCGGTAGGAGATGTTTCTTTAGATCCAAAGTGGACGTTTAGTAACTACGATGAAAATGCATCTTCTGGGAGTTATAAAATAGGTAAAATAGACGGGGATATTGACAGATATTATTCCCTGGATATGGATAGGGCCAACTACAACGACCCAGAATCTGTATTAATTACGTATCCTGT
>NZ_JBYVJZ010000046.1:0-263 GCF_058148525.1 Ulvibacter sp. 2210JD10-4 | reverse complement strand
CGTTTCAGGAAAAGTACATTTAAAAGTACCAACCAATTGGTCTGTTTCTCCGAAAGAAATCAATTTTACCATTCAGCAAAAAAACGACAAACAAATGGTGGAATTTTTAGTGAATCCGCCTAAAAATCAATCTGAAGGAAAATTAGAAGTTATAGCAACTTCTAATGGCAAGAAATTTACAAAAGAGTTGGTAGAAATTAATTACAATCATATTCCAAAACAATCGGTTTTACTAAATTCTGAAGCAAAAATAGTAAGACTAA
>NZ_JBYVJZ010000045.1:0-263 GCF_058148525.1 Ulvibacter sp. 2210JD10-4 | reverse complement strand
CCATAACTGGAATCCGCCCGGAAGTCCATGCGTATTTAACAATAAGGTAACAGGAGCGTTTTACAGTACTACGCAAAATAAATAGTCTGTATTTAACGAGGATGGTACTGCAATGCAGCCTGATGTGTCTTTCAATATCTATATTGCTCAGGGAAAAGAGGTTATGACACACATATCTAATGTCGGCAATCAAGGTTCCTCGCCAGCATATACAATTTTAAATGACTCTCTACTTACTGGCAATCCTAACGCCTCTGCTGTTT
>NZ_JBYVJZ010000044.1:0-264 GCF_058148525.1 Ulvibacter sp. 2210JD10-4 | reverse complement strand
AATAAAGGGTGCAACCATTTATCACGGCCTTCTTTTAGTTGTATATTAGAATTAATACGTTTAGCTACCAGCACGGTCTCTACGCAGGGACAATTTTTTAAAGCCTCGTCTACAATTCCTTTAAGGTCTATCGTTTTATTTCCTCCGAAAGAACCATCACTGGTGATCACTATTTTACAATCTGAATCATTAATGCGTGTGGCAAGTGCTGTTGCAGAAAAAACCGCAAATACTACCGAATGAATAGCGCCAATACGAGCACAA
>NZ_JBYVJZ010000043.1:0-265 GCF_058148525.1 Ulvibacter sp. 2210JD10-4 | reverse complement strand
AGAGTTAACTCCTTTCGCAAACAAAGTTGTTATCGGAAATTTAGAATTGTTAGAAACTGTTTTGTATCAAGAATTGTTAGAATTTGTAGATTTTAGAGATTTTACAGACGCTCCAGTAATTATAAAAGGTTGTGCTAATAAACCTATACCAAATGCTGCTTTTTCTTTTTTAATAGCAAAATTACAACCTATTGTAAAGTCTATTATGTTTGGAGAAGCTTGTTCTACTGTACCTCTTTACAAATCTAAAAAATAGTTTTATTAC
>NZ_JBYVJZ010000042.1:0-265 GCF_058148525.1 Ulvibacter sp. 2210JD10-4 | reverse complement strand
ACAGATTCTGACGAGTCACTCTCTGTATTGATCTCTTTTAAATAGTTAAATATCTTCTGTTGTAGCCAAAGTAATTTTCCTGCAAGCAATTTTTTATCAAAGGCAATATCTTCTATATACTCTTCGGCAACAACATTGTCTATGTTTTTTATAAAAATAATATCTACATCTATTTCATTGAGGTTTTCCAATAATGCGCCATGACCGGAAGGACGAAAAATCACATTACCTTTATCGTCCCGAAATGGTTTATTTTCTTCGGTAA
>NZ_JBYVJZ010000041.1:0-266 GCF_058148525.1 Ulvibacter sp. 2210JD10-4 | reverse complement strand
ACATTGGTCACTACATCATATTGCTGAACATCTTCTCGACTCCGTTGGTTTGGCCCTTGCTCTATAGAACCAAATCCTACTGTACTTCTCCCGGCAGTAGCACTTACTGTCGCAAAGTATGCAATATTAGCATCCATACTAGCTACAGCAGCCCATCCTCCTTGGTTTTTAAGTTCTGAAAGACGTAGTTCACTGAACCAAACTTCCCCACAAAGTTCATTACTTGTAGGGTTTTTAAGTCCTAACATAATGGTACGGACATTTCC
>NZ_JBYVJZ010000040.1:0-268 GCF_058148525.1 Ulvibacter sp. 2210JD10-4 | reverse complement strand
TATAACAGATTCTTCTTCTTTACTACGAAGTTTTTCAAGTAGTGCATCGTAATCTTCTATTTCGGTATATAGCTTTCCTGCTAAACTTATTACCGGGTTGCTCACAGAATCCAGAGGTGTCCTTGTATTGGCAAGTGCCATAGCAATTTGTTTACGAATTTCCGGTTTTTCAGGTAAGGTATGGGAGGTATATATATATTTACTTTGTTCAAGACTATTTACAATAGTATCACAAGTTCTGCAACCTTACGTTATATACAGAGTAATT
>NZ_JBYVJZ010000039.1:0-270 GCF_058148525.1 Ulvibacter sp. 2210JD10-4 | reverse complement strand
AAGGACGCTTTATCTTAGATACTGGAGCCTCAAATTCTTGTGTAAGTTTAGATTTAATTGCACATTTTAATTTAGATGCACAAGAAAGTGAAACAAAGGCTGCAGGTGCAGGAGCAACAGATATGGAAACCCAGCAATCTGAAAATAATTCCTTAAAAATAGGTGATTGGAAAACAAAAAAATGTCATTTAGTGTTGTTTGATTTATCACATGTAAATACTGCGTTAACGCAACACAATGCTAAAGAAGTACATGGCATAATTGGTGCAG
>NZ_JBYVJZ010000038.1:0-270 GCF_058148525.1 Ulvibacter sp. 2210JD10-4 | reverse complement strand
CACTTTAATTAAACCAATAAATATGAAGCCCTTATAGTCAATTTGTTCTTCTTTCAAACCATCGACTGTTGGGTTTACAATACGATCTTCAATTTTTTGCATTAAAAGGGAGTCTGCAAAAGGTACAGTAGATATGGCTCCCATCCCTCCAGTGTTTAAGCCTGTATCTTTTTCACCTATTCGCTTATAATCCTTAGCTGGGGGAAGGATCTTGTAGTTTTTGCCATCAGTTAAAACAAAAACACTTAATTCAATTCCATCGAGAAATTC
>NZ_JBYVJZ010000037.1:0-271 GCF_058148525.1 Ulvibacter sp. 2210JD10-4 | reverse complement strand
AAAACTGGAGGTTGCCGGTGTAGTTGACCTCGTGTGGCTCCTTAGCTGCAGCCTCGCAGATGTTGCCCAAAGCTGTGCTGGCCCTTTCTCTGAGCGTTTGAAGCATGGGGGCATGGTCACGCTCCAAAACCAGCCGCCGATGGATCTCGTCCTCATTCCACTGCGCGACGGCCTCGGCGTCATCGACCCTTTGTTGGAGAAGAAGCTGCTCGGCCCGGGAAGAGGACAGCTCCGCCTGTGCTGCGCTGAGGGCGGCTGCGGAGGAGTCCGC
>NZ_JBYVJZ010000036.1:0-271 GCF_058148525.1 Ulvibacter sp. 2210JD10-4 | reverse complement strand
ATTGGCATAGCAAAAGAGCGAGCAAACTAGCATAGCAAAGATAGTAGTGATTTCGAGGGTATGATCATCTTGCCTGCAAAGTTGTCAGAGTTGACTGGATCCTCGAAAGCAAACTCAACGGGCTCCTCGTTAGCGAACTCGTCTCCCGACTCTACCCAAACAAGACAAACAAGCAACAAGGACACAATCAACCACGTACAAGGATAAAACAATATGATGCTATGAAGATATGCTATGCGGGATGCGATGCGGGATGCATATGCAAGATGTG
>NZ_JBYVJZ010000035.1:0-273 GCF_058148525.1 Ulvibacter sp. 2210JD10-4 | reverse complement strand
TAGAAACTGCAGAAAACGCACTGATATTTTTTAAAAATGGCGCTCCTGCCTACATAACTAAACGTTTTGAAATACATGAGGAGGGTGCTAAACTGGGGCAGGATGATTTTGCATCACTGGCAGGCAGAACAACTCAAACTCATGGAGAGCATTATAAGTATTTAGGAAATTATTTAGAGTTGTTTCAATTAATGCAGACCTATGTCACGGCTTATAGACTGGAAGCTCCTAAGCTTTTCAGAATAATACTCTTCAACTATCTCTTTTCAAATG
>NZ_JBYVJZ010000034.1:0-274 GCF_058148525.1 Ulvibacter sp. 2210JD10-4 | reverse complement strand
GAAAATTTACAAATATAAATTTCGACTTTATTTGTAAAATCTCTCTGGAAATTTGTAAAATGGGCATAACTTTTGCATATGAACTCGGATTAAAAAGTTTTATATATGAAAAATCATCTACTCGAAAAGTTACATCCAAATTGAACTGGGGGAACCCCGTTAAACATTTTCAAACTCCCCAAAAACCTAACACAAAAAAAGTTACGGGGCTTTCAAGATCTAGAGGCAAAAAAATCAAAAAAAGAGGTTTGGGATACTTCGTACATATGCATGA
>NZ_JBYVJZ010000033.1:0-274 GCF_058148525.1 Ulvibacter sp. 2210JD10-4 | reverse complement strand
CACCTGGTGACAAACTGGTGCGTCGTTGGAGCGGCAGGATTACTGCATCGTGTCGGAAATGTCTCATTTTCGCCTCCAATTCACCATGTGCAGTACGCGGGTGGGGCTGTTCCGGCGGTGGGGTTCTGGTTGTGTCGTGTGCACGTGGCACAGTTAGGGCGTGACATCGTCCGACCCTGTACCTGAGACACGAGCGGCATCCGCTGCTCGGCCACGCACCGGTTCTCGATCGACCTCGAATCCAAGGTCCACACCGGTTGTCGTCATCCCGCGG
>NZ_JBYVJZ010000032.1:0-274 GCF_058148525.1 Ulvibacter sp. 2210JD10-4 | reverse complement strand
CCTCATAGGCTTTGCTTACGGCTATGCTATGGCAAGCCCAAGAACACTAACTATCTGGGAAGCACAATTTGGAGAATTCAGTAGTGGAGCTCAAATTATGATTGATCAATATATTTCTGCCGGAGAAGATAAGTGGAAAACCCAAAATGGCCTGTTAATGCTTTTACCACATGGTGATGAAGGGCAAGGAGCAGAGCACTCTTCTGCAAGAATGGAGCGCTATCTTCAATTATGTGCTGGAGATAATATGTTTGTAGCAGATTGTACCACACCG
>NZ_JBYVJZ010000031.1:0-275 GCF_058148525.1 Ulvibacter sp. 2210JD10-4 | reverse complement strand
AGAGTTGGCTTTAGGTTTAAAAGCAGGTGCCACTTGTCATGATGTGGGTTTTATCGATTTGGAACTACAAGATCCCAACGATCCATTTTTCTCACAGGATATCAACAACACCTACCCCAACATAGGAGCCGGAGCTTTTCTATATGCAGATAATTTTTATGTAGCGCTGTCCGTACCCAATCTTTTAAATTCATTTCATCTCGATGAAAACGGAATTAAGTATGGTAGCGAAACCAATCATTATTTTGCAACGGCAGGATATGTCTTTCAGGTTT
>NZ_JBYVJZ010000030.1:0-275 GCF_058148525.1 Ulvibacter sp. 2210JD10-4 | reverse complement strand
CCTTTTTCGGATTCTTCGTCGTCCGGTTCAAAATTTTCTTTCCCCTTAATATCTACATTCAATGCTGCTGTTTTTTCAAGGTCGGCCTCGGTAAGTTCTTCGGTGGTTGCAGTAGCACTTCCATCGGGAAGTCCTAACTCAAAGGTTTTAGTATCCGGTGGAAGGCATTTTTCATCATCACAAACCGAGTAGTATACTTCTACATTTATTTTTAGGTTTTCCGCATTGATCACTTTAATAGGCTGAATAAAAACAGCTTTGTCTCCAAAATAGAC
>NZ_JBYVJZ010000029.1:0-276 GCF_058148525.1 Ulvibacter sp. 2210JD10-4 | reverse complement strand
AAATTTTATCCATAAATGAATTTATAACATCCTGATAAGCAAAAGTTTCTTCAATATCAAAATTCACATAAAGTGTTGGAGATAAAATATATACAATTATGATGTGAGCAATTGCAGTAAACAAAATAAGAACAAAACTAAGCGATAAAACTAACTGCCAAATATCTACTTTCTTGGATGAATACTTTGAAAGTATAAAAAACATGATCTATACCATCGGTAGTTTGATGGCCAACAACATTAAAGTTTCTGCTTTAAACGAAATAGAAAATGCCT
>NZ_JBYVJZ010000028.1:0-277 GCF_058148525.1 Ulvibacter sp. 2210JD10-4 | reverse complement strand
CACTGGTGGCCGCCGTACTCGTGGTCGTCGCCCAACCGGGGGCCCGACTGCTAACGAGGTTCGTCAGTGGGCTAAGAGCCAGGGCTACGAGGTCTCGGAGCGTGGCCGCGTCTCCAATGAGATCCGTGAGGCCTACCAGCGCACTCACTGATTCCATTTTATTTGACCGTCTGACAAGGCGAGTCGGTTGCGACGCCGGAGCGGGATAGCTTTGGTGTCGCGCTGTTCTACTTGGGTTGTGCCAGCGGCGTAAACAGGTATCGCAGATCTGTCGGCG
>NZ_JBYVJZ010000027.1:0-277 GCF_058148525.1 Ulvibacter sp. 2210JD10-4 | reverse complement strand
CGGGGCCTTCTGTTTTTGCTTTGTCGAAAGGAAAGAATCTGGCTGGAATAGTAGCAAAAACTATGGATGAGACTTATAAAAATAAAGGAATAGAAGACAATATATATGTATCAAAAATTGGAGATCAAGGTACAAGAATACTTAGATAATGGATTATTTTAGTTTACAGCATAACGCACCTAAAGTTTCTTTCAGAGAGGCAGGAATACAAGGATTAGCACCCGATAGGGGGCTGTATTTTCCTTCTGAAATTACCCCATTGCCCCAATCTTTTTTT
>NZ_JBYVJZ010000026.1:0-277 GCF_058148525.1 Ulvibacter sp. 2210JD10-4 | reverse complement strand
TACTTGTTGCAGCAATTAAATACATAACGGTTACATGAAGCAGAGAAAGCAATTGCCCATTTTTTGGTTGGCAGCGTAGATGAAAGTGGTTATATAAGACGTGACATACAAGACCTTGTAGATGATCTGGCATTTACACAAAATGTGTATACTTCTGAAGAAAATATTGAAAAGACCTTACAAATCGTTCAAGGATTAGATCCTGCAGGAGTAGGTGCCCGTAACCTTCAGGAATATTTATTAATTCAATTGAAAAGAAAAGAAGATAGCACTTCTA
>NZ_JBYVJZ010000025.1:0-277 GCF_058148525.1 Ulvibacter sp. 2210JD10-4 | reverse complement strand
TTACAGTGAACGTACCAAGTATTGAATGATGAGTGTGATCATTCACGAAGTAGGGCACAACTATGTCCCTATGATCGTGAACAGCGACGAACGTCAATGGACGTGGATGGATGAAGTTTTAAATACATTTGTACAATATGTTGCGGAACAGGATTTTGGAGAATGGTATCCGGATGCAATCGCATCTAACAAGAAATACCCGTCGCGTCGCGGACCAGCAAATAAAATAAGTGATTATATGGCTGGAGACCAAAGTTCTTTGGCACCTATTATGACC
>NZ_JBYVJZ010000024.1:0-286 GCF_058148525.1 Ulvibacter sp. 2210JD10-4 | reverse complement strand
ACCGGTTTACAGTTAAGCCACCCACCTCTATAGAAAAGATGGCTATCAATAGTATATCGGCTTCAAATATAGCGACTATCCCCGGAATTTCTTTTGAGCTTGCTAAAGAGATATGAGAATACAGAATACTTCACGAAGGAATCGATGATTTTTCAGAACTGGACAAAATAGAAGGGCTGTCACCCCTTAAATTACAGCTACTTCAGCTATATTTGTACATCAAATAAAAATTGCTACGAAGACCAAATCTCTAAAAATAGATAAAGATTTATGAGTATATACTTTA
>NZ_JBYVJZ010000023.1:0-286 GCF_058148525.1 Ulvibacter sp. 2210JD10-4 | reverse complement strand
GAAATAACCTCATTTGCAAAGGCAATTTTATCATGTATTGACTGAAATGTATAATCGTTATTTTTTCCTTTAAGAGCCACCAGCAAGTAATTCCCTTCCTTTAAATTGGTAAGTTCAAAAGTGCTGGTACTATCTTGTGTAGTAGTGATATACATGGGTTTTTCTGAAAAAATAACCGAATCTGTGAATGTTTCATCCACCTCATACAACATCACTGCATTAGGGATTTCAGGTTTTAATAATAATACGTCTTTTACAACACCGGAAAGTTTTAAACTATCTATAT
>NZ_JBYVJZ010000022.1:0-295 GCF_058148525.1 Ulvibacter sp. 2210JD10-4 | reverse complement strand
ATTCTCAATTACAAGTTACACTTCCAAATTTCGTTGATAAAAGATTATTCAATTAAAAGTAACGCTACGAAGATCATCAAATTTTTACCTGTCCTTTTACTTCTGGTATTTACATCGTGTGTTACTGTCCGTGTGGCAGCAGACTATGACCGTGAAGCAACTTTTAGTGCTTACGATTCTTATGCTTTTTATAAGCCGGGAATTGATAAAGCACAAATTTCTGATCTAGATCAAAAACGTCTTCTTCGATCGATCAATAGCGAACTATCTGTAAAAGGAATGACCAAATCTGAAA
>NZ_JBYVJZ010000021.1:0-322 GCF_058148525.1 Ulvibacter sp. 2210JD10-4 | reverse complement strand
ACAAGACTATAATGTAGACCTAAGTTATTACCTTCCAAAAGATGTCAAGTATGATCCAAACATTCCAACACCTAAAAGTATTATTGGGCATGAGGTTGTAGATTGGCATATAACACATGACAAATTAATACAATATTTGTATGCCTTGGCGGAAGCCAGTGAGCGTATTACCGTCGAGAACCGCGGAACAACCTTTGAAGGTCGTCCCCTATTGCTGCGAACCATTATTCCTCTGGCCAATCATGCAAATATTGAAAGGATTAGAACAGATCATATAGCCTTAACTGAAGCCAATGCTGCAGCCTGAAATACAGCTTCCATG
>NZ_JBYVJZ010000020.1:0-334 GCF_058148525.1 Ulvibacter sp. 2210JD10-4 | reverse complement strand
ACTAAAAATTCCCTGGAAAGAGAATCCCATTGTCTTAAAGACCGTCGTGGAGAATATCGGAGTCGAACCGATGACCTCCTGCGTGCAAGGCAGGCGCTCTAGCCAGCTGAGCTAATCCCCCGTTATCGATTTCAGATGTTGAAGTACGATTAACGATTGTTGAACTCTCTCAACTTCTTAAAATCTCTAGTCTATTTAAATGAACGTTTTTATTTCAAATCATAAAACCACTCTCGCAGATCTAAAACCCAAAAAAATTGTAGTCTCAGGCAGACTCGAACTGCCGACCTCTACATTATCAGTGTAGCGCTCTAACCAGCTGAGCTATGAGACT
>NZ_JBYVJZ010000019.1:0-339 GCF_058148525.1 Ulvibacter sp. 2210JD10-4 | reverse complement strand
AATGAATGACAAATGTGAGATCAAAACACGTTCAAAGTTGTTTGTGGAAATAGAAGGAGAGCTTAAGAAGGCCAAAGAAAAAATAATTGTATTTGCAATGCACCACCCTTTACTTACCAATAGGAAACACGGTGGCAAGTATCCCGCTAAAGATCAACTACTGCCAATTCCCGGGCTTGGACCTTTACTTACCCAAATACGCAGCCAGGGTGCTATTTCGAAACAGGACAGATATAAGGAACGCTAGGATGATTTTATGAAGAGGCTCCAGGTAATGGCAAAAGACCACGATCAACTCGTCTTTGTGTCGGGCCATGATCATTCGCTTCAATACATAGA
>NZ_JBYVJZ010000018.1:0-353 GCF_058148525.1 Ulvibacter sp. 2210JD10-4 | reverse complement strand
CCATTTGCTCAAACTCACGCATTCTAAAGATAAATTATCTTGCTACAATTTCATTACGGAAAGCTTTAACGGTTTGTGCAATTCCAAATGGAATTTTCATTCTACCTGTTTTTCGCAAATTTAAGAAATTCACAAAAATCCCCTGAGCAGTTTCAGGGCGAAGGTATAAATTGGTAGCACTTTCGGCCGAAGCTCCTAACTTAGTTCCAAACATCACATTAAACTGCCGTACTTCAGTCCAGTTCTTACTACCTGTTTCGGGGTCAGCAATTCCCAGTTCTTCGATGAGGTCCTTAACATCTGCCAGATCGTTAGCATCTAAAGCTCGAGCCGTCCGGTCTAAGACGGCTATG
>NZ_JBYVJZ010000017.1:0-497 GCF_058148525.1 Ulvibacter sp. 2210JD10-4 | reverse complement strand
AGTCTCATAGCTCAGCTGGTTAGAGCGCTACACTGATAATGTAGAGGTCGGCAGTTCGAGTCTGCCTGAGACTACAAGGTCGAAGACAGACAGAAGTTTATGTGCCATTGGCGCAGGTCTTTTTGCTTGTCCGGCTCGAGAGAGACGGGAGACTACAAAGCAAGCGGAGCTTGCGAGTTAAAAGTTCTAAGTTAAAAGTATAGAGTTAAAAAAGATGTCTATCATCTAAGGGCTAAATACTGATAACTAAAAATATTGAAAGGAAATTTTAGAAGTTGGGCAACCAGTTTGCAGTACGCGGTATGCAGTACGCAGTAAGAAGGAGAAAAACTGAATACTGAATACTGAATACTGGCCACCGGCTACTGAAACATATGGGGGATTAGCTCAGCTGGCTAGAGCGCCTGCCTTGCACGCAGGAGGTCATCGGTTCGACTCCGATATTCTCCACTAACGAATCCTCAATAAATTGAGGTGTTCCAAATAAATTTGGGACG
>NZ_JBYVJZ010000016.1:0-979 GCF_058148525.1 Ulvibacter sp. 2210JD10-4 | reverse complement strand
TGGACTTGCAACAAAAAGTCGGACAAATTTTCTAAGACCTATGCCACATTTTTGATTTGATAAAATTCTAATTCCATTTCTTTAGGTGTTTTATACCCCAAAGAAGAGTGCAAACGTTTTCTATTGTACCAAACTTCTATATATTCAAAGACAATAGATTTAGCTTCTTCAATGGTTTTGAATTTGTGATGATAGATAAGCTCTACTTTAAGCGTTTTAAAAAAGCTTTCAGCTACTGCATTATCCCAACAATTAGCTTTTCTACTCATACTTTGAGTAATTAAAGTATTCTTCTTAATCAATTTTCTAAATTCTATAGAAGCATATTGTATGCCTCTGTCTGAATGAAAAAGTAAAGGCTGTGTTATTTCTCTTTTTGATAGAGCCATTCTCCAAGCTGGAATAATTGTTTGATTTGTATACAATCGTGTACTTAATGACCATCCGATGACTTGTCTATCCTATAAATCAATGATAGTAGTAAGATATAACCAACCTGAAGCTGTTTTTATATAGGTTATATCAGATACCCAAACTGCATTTAATGATTTTGGCGTAAAGTTTCTGTTTAAATGATTTCTACAAACAGGATATGGATGATTAGAATCTGTAGTAACTTTAAACTGCTTTTTAAGTTTACTTCTCCAACCATTGATACGCATCAATTTGGCAACTCTTCTTTTTGATATACGATGTCCGTCTCTTTTTAATACTTCCGCAATTCTAGGGCTTCCATAAGTTTCATTACTTGCGTCAAAAACTTCTTTTATTAAATCTGTAAACAAACTATTTTCTATAGCTCGATTTGAAGGACCATGACTAAACCATCTATAATAACTACTTCGACTTACTTTTAAAACCTTGCACATCTTTTCAATAGGATATAAATGTTTATAGCTAACTATAAATTGATAGATTTCCCATCGCTCTTGGAAAAGATGTGAACGGCTTTTTTTAATATTTCAAGTTCTAATTCTTT
>NZ_JBYVJZ010000013.1:0-3663 GCF_058148525.1 Ulvibacter sp. 2210JD10-4 | reverse complement strand
ACGTATGTCTTTAGTGTTACCAATACAGGTAATGTTACTTTGTATAATATTGTTTTGACCGATCCTTTACCTGGTATTGTATTGGAAGGAGGTCCTATTGCTGAGTTGGCACCTGGCCAGACAGATGATACGACCTTTACTGCGACCTATGTGATCACTCAGGCTGATATTGATGCCGGAGAGGTTATCAATCAGGCTTTAGCAACGGGTCAGGATAGTTTGGGTACAGATGTATCAGATACTTCCGATGATCCAAACATTTTAGACAATGTAGATCCTGATGGTGATGGCGATCCTGATGATCCGACGGTTACTACCTTACCCAATGTGGGTGATATTACCTTTGAGATCTTCAATGGAGTTACTCCTGACGGCGATGGTCTGAATGATATTTTCTATGTTGAAGGTATCAGTAACTGGCCTAACAACAATATGAAGATCTTTAACAGATGGGGTGTTTTGGTTTGGGAGACCGATGGCTATGGCGGTACTAACGACAGAGAAAATGTCTTTAGAGGCGTTTCCAGTGGTCGTACGACGATCAAAGAAGAGAAAGAGCTTCCAACGGGTACGTATTATTACATCCTTACCTTCCCTGGCGATGGTGTTGATGCTAATCCGGGACAGACGAGTTATTCAGGATACTTATATATAAATAGATAGAAAGTCAAAAAAAGATCCCGGGAGTTTTTTCCCTCCCGGGCTTATAAAATATTTAACTATGAAACACAGTTATTTTACACTCATAATTTTGATTTTACTTGGTACATTTTCAAGTAATGCACAGCAGGATCCTCAGTATACGCAGTATATGTACAATACTCAGGTTGTCAACCCTGCCTATGCCGGATCTCGGGAAGCGCTAAGTTTTGGTCTATTGTACCGTACCCAGTGGGTTGGATTTGAGGGAGCTCCCAAGACGGGAACCTTCACGGTTAATTCTCCCATAGGAGCTTTGGAGAATATGGGTCTTGGTCTGTCTATTGTTCGTGATGAATTGGGTCCTGCCATTGAATCTAATGTTAATATTGACTATTCCTATAGTATCAATGCCTCGGATAATGGTAAGATTTCCTTTGGTTTGAAGGCTGGATTGGATTTATTGGATGTTGATTTTACGAAGCTCAATATTGCCGATGAGGGAGATATTTTTGAGAACAATATAGACAACAAGATACAGCCACAGGTAGGTGCTGGTGTTTATTACCATACCGATAAGTTCTATGCCGGGCTTTCAGTTCCTAATTTTTTAAATACCAAGCACTTTGATTCCTCTACATTGGATGATCTGAACACGAGTGGATTTAATGGTTCTGTTACGGCTGCAGAGCGACTGCATTATTTTTTAATAGCAGGTTATGTGTTTGATGTTAGTGAAAATCTTAAATTTAAACCTGCAACGCTTATCAAGGCGGTAAGTGGTTCTCCATTACAGTGGGATGTTTCAGCAAACTTTCTGTTGTATGACAAGGTTACTTTAGGGGCTGCTTATAGGTGGAGTGCTGCGATGAGTGCTATGGCAGGTTTCCAGGCTACCGATGAGATTTTTATTGGATTTGGATATGATTACCAGACTACCGATATTGAGTCCTATAGTGATGGATCCTATGAGGTGATGTTACGCTTTGATTTATTCAAGAAACCGGAACGTGTATTAACACCACGCTTCTTTTAAAAACATTTGGGGTAATGAAGACATTTTTACAAAAAGTATTTCTAATGACACTAGTATTATTGTATAGTACTAGTGTTTGTTTTTCGCAGAAAAATCAGGTTGAGAAGGCCAACAAGGAGTTTGATAAGTATGCTTATATCGATGCACGTGCTATCTACCTAAAGGTAGTAGAGGACGGTTATGGTTCTGCACAGATCTACCAGAATCTGGGTGACACTTATTATTGGAACAGTGATTACGACAATGCCGCGAAGTGGTATTCTAAGTTGATCAATGAGTTTCCAGAAGATACGGAGATCAATTACTACTACCGTGCTGCACAATCTTTTAAGAGTTTGAACGATCAGGATGAGGCCAAGCGCCTGATGGACCTTTATCTTTCCAAGGGAGGTGACCCCGGTATTGTACGGGCCACGGCGACTGATTTTTTAGAATACGAGGTTGTTTTGGAGAAGGTTTCTGTCAATACGGGATTTTCAGATTTTGGACCTTCGTATTATATGGACAAGCTGGTGTATGCTTCTTCGTCTAA
Organism: Ulvibacter sp. 2210JD10-4; assembly: GCF_058148525.1. Classification (NCBI taxonomy): domain Bacteria; kingdom Pseudomonadati; phylum Bacteroidota; class Flavobacteriia; order Flavobacteriales; family Flavobacteriaceae; genus Ulvibacter; species Ulvibacter sp. 2210JD10-4. The sequence goes on along the minus strand of NZ_JBYVJZ010000013.1, from coordinate 1,456 downwards.
CAAGTCAGAGGGACATAAGATCCACCAGTGGAACGAACAGCCTTTTTTAGATCTTTTTGAGGCCGATATGGACGCAGAAGGTAAGCTTTCCAATTCGAGTTCTCTCAGTGGAGATATCAATACACCTTATCACGAATCTACACCGACCTTTACCAAGGATGGAGGTACGATGTATTTTACCCGTAACAACTATATTGACGGCAAGAAAGGCAAGGACAAAGACAAGACGATTCGATTGAAGTTGTACAAGGCCACCAAGAGTGGAGATAACTTCTGGACCAATGTTGTGGAACTTCCGTTTAACAGTAAAGAATACTCGGTAGCTCACCCTGCATTGAGTGTTGATGAGAAGCGTTTGTATTTTTCTTCCGATATGCCAGGTACCATTGGGATGTCGGATCTTTGGTATGTTGATATCTTAGAGGGAGACACTTATAGTGAACCGGTGAATCTGGGTCCCGGCATCAATACCGAGGCCAGGGAATCTTTTCCTTTTGTAAGTGAGCAGAACAATTTTTATTTTTCCAGTGATGGTCGTGGCGGTTTGGGCGGATATGATATTTTTACGACCGTTTTAGGATCCGATGGCACACCTGGAGCAATTACCAACTTAGGAGAGCCGGCCAATAGCAGTCAGGATGATTTTGGTTTTATCATCAGGGAAGGCCAGCGTATCGGTTATCTTTCTTCGAATCGAGATGGCGGTAATGGCAGTATCGATGATGAGATCTACCGTGTTCAGGAGAAGTGTGAGATCGTGCTTGTGGGAACGGTCTTCGACCAACAGAGCAAGGAATTGCTTCCTGGAGCAGAAGTGTTCTTATTGGACAGCAATAACAATATTATCGACAGTAAGATAGTGGGCAGTGATGCAGCGTATCGTTTTAATGCAGATTGTGAGCGACAGTATTCTATACGAGGCAGTAAGGCTCAGTACGCTCCTTATGAGAAGGTATTACAGACCCCTGATGAGAGTGGTACCATAGAAGTACCAATTCCATTGAGGCTTATCGATCCCTGTCCCCCTAATGATCTGGGATGTCGTTTAAAGTTACAGCCTATTTATTTTGATTTTGACCGTTATAACATTCGTGAGGATGCGGCCATAGAGTTGGCAAAGATATTGGCGGCGATGCGTCAATACCCTGAACTGATCATTCATATAGAGTCTCATACCGATTCCAGGGCACCGTTCAAGTACAATGAACGATTATCAGAGAAGCGGGCACAGTCTACATTGAATTGGTTGGTAGACAAGGGGATCAGCAAGAGCAGGTTATCGGCTAAGGGTTATGGTGAGTATCAGCTTACCAATGGATGTTCTGATGGAGTGGATTGTACCGAGGAGGAACACCAGCTCAACAGGCGATCTATGTTTATTATACAGAATTAGATTAACCAATATTTTTCAATTAAAAAAAGGCGCTCTATCTTACAAGGAGCGCTTTTTGTTTTT
>NZ_JBYVJZ010000012.1:0-6930 GCF_058148525.1 Ulvibacter sp. 2210JD10-4 | reverse complement strand
TTATACAGAATTAGATTAACCAATATTTTTCAATTAAAAAAAGGCGCTCTATCTTACAAGGAGCGCTTTTTGTTTTTTATTAGAAACTCCTATTTTGTACATTTGAGAAAAAAGAAAATTTGCTATGGAAGAAGAACAGGTGATCCTTGTAAATGAGAAGGATGAAAAAATTGGTTTAATGCCAAAGCTGGAAGCACATGAAAAAGCTTTATTACATCGTGCATTTTCAGTATTTATATTTAATGATAAAAATGAGTTAATGCTCCAACAAAGAGCATTACATAAATATCACTCTCCGGGACTATGGACCAATACGTGTTGTAGTCATCAGCGAGATGGTGAAACGTCTTTGGAGGCAGGAAAGAGGAGGCTCTTTGAGGAAATGGGATTAACCACTCCTCTTAAAGAAGTTACATCGTTCATTTATAAAGCTCCGTTTGATAATGGATTGACCGAACACGAGTTTGATCATATATTGGTAGGAACCTATAATGATGAACCTTCCATCAATGAAGATGAAGTAGCCTCCTGGAAATGGATGCTTATGGAAGATGTAAAAGAAGATATGAAACATAATCCAGATATATATACTGAATGGTTCAAAATTATTTTCGATAAATTTTACCAAGACCTTACCGTATGAGTTTAACTGTATATCGTAAAGCACATTTCAATGCCGCACATCGTTTGTATAAAGAAGGATGGAGCGATGAAAAGAACTTAGAAGTTTTTGGGAAATGCAGCAACCCTAAATATCATGGGCATAATTATGAACTGGAAGTTGGTCTTTCCGGAGAAATTGACCCTGAAACGGGTTTTCTCATTGATTTAAAAAAGTTGAAAGAAATAATTAAAGAGGAGGTAGAGGACCCCTTTGACCATAAAAATTTAAATGAGGAAGTTCCGGAATTTCAAAATTTAAATCCAACAGTAGAAAATATTGCCATTGTCATTTGGAACAAGCTTCGGGAACGATTGGATTCCAGATATGATATTTCTGTGAAACTCTATGAAACTCCGCGTAATTTTGTAGTCTATAATGGATAACAAAACTTCTTTATATCCATTAAAATTCAAACCTATCTTAAAAGAAAAAATTTGGGGAGGAACAAAACTGATGCAAATTTTTAAAAAAGAAGGAAAAGGGAGCATAGGTGAAAGTTGGGAACTCTCCGGAGTGGAAGGGAATGTTTCTGTAGTGGCGAATGGTAGCTTGAAAGATATGGAGCTTACAGAGTTAATTAATAGCTATAAAGAAACATTAGTTGGGCAAGGAGTTTATAAAAAATTCGGAAATAAGTTTCCATTACTTTTTAAATTCATAGATGCCCGGGAAGATCTTTCAGTACAATTGCATCCAAATGATTTATTGGCCAAAGCGCGCCACAATAGTTTCGGGAAAACCGAAATGTGGTATATAATTCACGCCGAAAAAGACGCAAATCTTATTTTAGGTTTTAATCGTGAGATGGACGAAGCTACTTATACGAAATATCTTTCAGCTCGTAAGATATCAGAAGTTTTATATTCTGAAAAGGTGCAAACGGGAGATGCTTTTTTTATAGCACCGGGAACCGTCCATGCTATCGGGGCGGGAGTAGTTTTGGCCGAAATTCAGCAAACATCGGACATTACATATCGTATCTATGACTGGGACCGCCCGGATACAGATGGGAAGCTCCGGGAACTTCACACTGATCTAGCTATTGATGCAATTGATTATCAACAAGCTGATGCAAAACTGCACTATGCCGAAATAGAAAACGAACCGTTACAACTTAAGAGTATTCCTTACTTTGAAACTAACAAATTAAAGCTCACGACTACTTTTGAAAGGGACCTTTCTCAAATAGATTCTTTTGTTGTGTATATGTGTGTGGATGGAAGTGCTGAAATTAAAACGGCTACTACTTCAGTTACCATCCGAAAGGGAGAAACTGTTTTGATTCCTGCCAGTATGAAAAAACTGAGTTTAAAAACCAAAGCGGCTACATTTTTAGAAGTTTATATTCCTTAATACGCTGTTAAATAGTATTTTTGCTGAAAATTTAAAATTATGGCAAGCGTTCGCGATTTAAAAAGAGATATTAACTATGTTTTGGGAGATATCATTGAAGCAGTGTATATCTGGGAACTGACTAATCCTGAAAAAGACAATAAAAAAGCAGAAGCAATTATAGATGATGCTATTGTTGTTTTTGATGAATTGATTGAAAAAGTAAATACTAAAAAGGTTGAAAACAAAAAGCAACATTTTAAAGCGATCAATCAAGAACTGGAAGACCGAGGGAGAAAATTAATACATAAGATCAACGCCTTGTAGGCTATTCTTCAGCTTTTTTCCTATCTTCAATATAAGACTCTAATGCTTTACCGTACTTAGAGTCTTTTATTTTTGGTGTCAATGATCTGTAAACCGTATCCAGATATTTTATGTTGACAGTATATGCTTCACTAAGCATTAAATAGGGAGCCAGTTCATAATCTTTATTATTAATGGCAAAATTAACAGTAGCCAAATACTTACTGGTCAAAGTACTTTGTTGTTTTTTTTGCGCAGCTTGTGCCAATGAATCGTTTCCCTGTTGCATCGCAGTAAGTTCTTCTTCGATCAGGTCCAAATTCCTATTGGAATAACGCTGTACCATTTTTTTGTATTCTGAAAGCTTATCGTGATTTTTAGAACCGGTTATCACCGCTGCTGTTGTAAAATTCTCAAGTGAAGTTCTGATGCTTATTTCTCCTGATTCGGCGAAAAAGAAAAACTCTTTGTCTTTCAAGGATTCGTTCTCAATCTTAAGCTGTAAAGAATAAATTTGTGGGCTTTCAATTACTTCAGAAAAAGAAAAAGCAGCATTTCCATTAATAACTACAGAATCTACAGTAGTCATATTAGTGTCACTTACTTTTTTAAGTAGTATAGTGCCTTTTTTTAAACCTTTTACATTTCCGGTAAGGAGCATTTCGTTGTCATTGCCGGAACAACTCATTATTAAAAATAAAAGGCTTACAACCCAAAAAACATTCTTCATTTATTTTTCTTTTTAAAGCGAGCAAAGATGCATTTTTTTTAACTTAAATCCTATGCCGCTGAAGCCAATTGCATTAATATGGTGCATAGTATAGCGCCTACTGTACCAATGGCATAACCAAAAACGGCCAGTAACACTCCAACGGTAGCCAATGAAGGATGAAAAGCTGAAGCAACGATAGGTGCAGAAGCAGCACCTCCTACGTTAGCCTGGCTGCCTACTGCTAAAAAGAAATAGGGAGCTCTAATAAGTTTAGCTACTAAAATGAGTAATCCGGCATGAATGATCATCCATACAACTCCAATTACTATAAGTCCCGCATTATCAAAAATAAGAGTGAGGTCCATTTTCATACCTATACTTGCCACGAGTATGTAAATAAAAACACTGCCAAATTTACTGGCTCCGGCACCTTCATAACTTTTGGCCTTTGTAAAAGACAATATAATTCCAATGATAGTAGTAATAGTAATCATCCAAAAGAAGCTGGAACTCAAGAAAGTGAAAATATTTCGGGTAATTCCTGCTTCAAGGCTATTGACAAAATCCTCGAAGAAACTACTCATGTAGTTCGCTCCGAAATGTGCAAAACTAACTGTTCCGAAAGCTATTCCTGCTAAGATCATTAGGTCTGTTAGGCTTGGATTTCGATCTACTTTTTTAGCATAGGAAGATACTTTTTCCTTTAAACTTTCAATGGCAGATGTATCTGCTTTCAGCCATTTGTCAATTCGGGTTGTTTTTCCAATACCAATTAAAATAATGGCCATCCATATATTGGCCACTACAATATCCACAAATACCATTCCGCCATAAAGCGCCTGGTTATAGCCGTAAATTTCCAACATAGCAGTTTGATTGGCACCGCCACCAATCCAACTTCCTGCCAGGGTGGAAAGTCCTCTCCAGACAGCATCTGCACCTACACCTCCCACAGTTTCCGGAGAAATAGTCCCAATCAATAAAACTGCAATAGGCCCTCCCAGGACAATACCGATGGTACCAGTTAAAAACATGATCAATGCCTTTGGACCTAAGTTAAAAACTCCTTTTAGATCAATGCTTAGTGTCATGAGTACCAAGGCAGCAGGCAATAAATACCGACTCGACATATAATACAAATTGGAACTTTTTTCAACAGCTTCTCCGGTTTCGCTAACAGTAACCCACTCGGGAGCGATAAGGCCTGATGTAGTAAACAATGCCGGTATAAAATATGCCATAAAAAGAGCAGGCACTATTTTGTAAAATTTATTCCAAAACCCGGATTTTTTAGAAGAAGTATAAAAAATAAGTCCTAATGCGATCATTAATACACCAAAAACAATGGTGTCATTAGTAAGTAAAGGTGTAGTATCTTTAATTATTTCGGTAGCTGTATCCTGCATGCGTTAGTTGTTTTGCTGCAAAATACAATTTATTGATGAAATTACTATTTCATTACAAAAGTACTTATTATTTTTACTAATTTAGGCATTATTGGACGGCTGTATTCATTATAAGATTTTTGGTTTTCCAGATTATCGCCTTTTATTTCTTTAAAAATATGGTTCATATTAGGAATTATTTCCAATTGCGCCTCAGGTTTTGCTTTATGTAATGATTCAGCTTCAGAAATCTGCACCTGAATATCTTTATCGCCATTGATTATGAGTACAGGAATATCAAGCTTAGTAATCTCTTCATTTGGGTTGTACTGCATCCAATCAAAAATAAAAGGCTGAATAGCCGGTCTGAAAATGGACCCCAATAATGGGTTATAATTAATTGCTACACCATTTACGCGTAGATCGTCAAAGGCCAATCGGGCATCGTCTTGTAAACCCGGATTCTGATTAGCAATTTGATCCACGATCACATCATCAATTTCTTGTCCCGCACCGGCTATAGAGATATAACCATCCACTCTACCTTGTGCGGCAACCATTCCTACAAGCGATCCCTGACTATGTCCGGCAACATAAATTTTCGAAAACCGTTCGTCGCCTTTAAAATGTTCAATAATGGTAATGGCGTCTTCAATAAAATGCTGAAAACGTATTTTCTTTTCATCGATGGCTCCCATCTTCATGATTTTTAGGATACGTTTATCATAACGGAACGTGGCAATTCCATTTGTATATAACCCTTCGGCTAAAAATCGGAGAGAATTATTTTTTGCCATCATTTGGTTTCCGTTCCTGTCAATTGGTCCGGAACCACCAATAATAATTACAAGTACTGGTTTTGAAGGAGTTTCCGGAGTTAATAAAATTCCTTCAACAAAAGGAGGGATATTTAGTTCTTCACCTTTAAATTTTTCTTGTGCGAAGCTTATTCCGAAGCAAAACAACAGGAACCCAATAACAAACTTTTTATTTCTTTGAACTTTCATCCTTTTCTTTTTCTGAACTCTAAAATTATCATTAAATTGTTTAAGTAAGTATCTTTGTGAAAATTAGTTTACCCTATGAGACCCATTTTTTTTCTGTTTTTGATGTTATTCAGTAATGTATTTGTATATGGAGCAGTTGATGATTGGGGTAGGACCGGGCATCGGGCTACAGGAGAAATTGCCGAGAAACATCTTTCGAAAAAAGCGAAACGCCAGATTGCGAAATTATTGAATGGGCAGTCTCTTGCTTTTGTATCAACCTTTGGAGATGAAATCCGAAGTGATGACCAATACAGAAAATATGCTCCATGGCATTATGTGAACTTTCCGTTCGACAGTACTTACGATGAACATCCCAAAAGTGAAAAAGGAGATCTTTATATGGCAATCCATAAATGTATGGAAGTTTTGAAAGATGAAAATGCCTCCAAAGACAAAAAAGCTTTTCATTTGAAATTACTGGTTCATTTCATAGGAGATCTGCATCAACCATTACATGTGGGTATGGCTGATGACAGAGGAGGAAACCAGTTTCAGGTCCAATGGTTTAATGAAGGAACAAATCTGCACAGAGTCTGGGATGAAGAAATGATTGATAGTTACCAAATGTCTTATTTGGAGTTAGTTGACAATCGTGCTGTGCTTTCAGAAAAACAACTGGAAGTTATAAAGAGCGGGACTGTAAAAGATTGGATGTATGAAAGTCGCGCACTTTGTATTAAGGTATATGAAACAACAAAGAAAGGCGATAAATTAGGCTACCGCTATATGTATGATTATGTGCCTGTTGTCCGTTCACAACTTCAAAAAGGAGGAATCCGCCTCGCTGTTCTACTCAATGAGATCTTTGGGTAATTTATCTTTGTAATTTTTTCCGAAGTAAGATAGACCTGTATTAAGTGTAGTGATACGCCCAATAGATCAATATAAACTGTAAAGGAATGCGCAGTACCAATACCCACTTAGGAAGCTTTAAAGACGCTTCTTTGTTTTGAAGCATATGTACATGTACGGTTAAGTAAAGAATTAGCATTGCAATGATACCCCAGCCAGCATACATTTGTGTGTCTTTGTTTAAAAGAACTAAACCTAAAACCATTTCTACAATACCACTTAAAAGAACCATTGAACTATGCGCCGGGATATATGGTGGCATAATGCGTTCGTAGAATTTAGGTACTCTAAAATGATTAAAGCCTGCAGCTACAAGTATAACTCCAAGAAGATATTGATGCCAGGGAAGCATAGATTTACTTTTTAATATTGTTCAAAAATAGCCTTTTTATAAATAAGAACCCCTTCAAAAATTGAAGGGGTTCCCCTAATATTAAAGAATTAGAATCTATAAAATTACTTACTCCTTAATGATCTGTTTGGTTACTTGACCTCGTGTTCCTTGTATGATGAACATATAGGTTGCACTTGCCAGTTCTGAAATATCAAGTTTTTTTTCTACACCCATATTAGTAAGGTTGACCGTTTTGATCAATCTCCCCATAAGGTCATAAATAGCTACATTTTCCA
>NZ_JBYVJZ010000011.1:0-8033 GCF_058148525.1 Ulvibacter sp. 2210JD10-4 | reverse complement strand
ACTATGGCAGGCGGACCGATTGCATCTTTAGCAGCCGGAGCAGAAGACACCACTACCTTTACGGCTAGTTATGTGATTACTCAGGCAGACATTGACGCAGGTCAGTTCAGCAATCAGGCCTTGGCAACAGGAACCCCACCGAGTGGACCTAATGTAACGGATGATTCTGACGACAACTCTTATATAGAAGACAATCCAACGATCACCACGATCTGTAATGCAGCAAGCATTGCACTGATCAAGACAGGAAGCTATGATGGTACAGATCCTACCAATGGAAGTTGTATCAGTACTCCTGGTGATGTGATCACTTATACCTTTAGTGTTAAGAACACAGGTAATGTAACCTTAACTAATGTGGTGGTTACCGATCCTGGTGTTACTATGGCAGGTGGACCGATTGCATCTTTAGCAGCCGGAGCAGAAGACACCACTACCTTTACGGCTAGTTATGTGATTACTCAGGCAGACATTGACGCAGGTCAGTTCAGCAATCAGGCCTTGGCAACAGGAACCCCACCGAGTGGACCTAATGTAACGGATGATTCTGACGACAACTCTTATATAGAAGACAATCCAACGATCACCACGATCTGTAATGCAGCAAGCATTGCACTGATCAAGACAGGAAGCTATGATGGTACAGATCCTACCAATGGAAGTTGTATCAGTACTCCTGGCGATGTGATCACCTATACCTTTAGTGTTAAGAACACAGGTAATGTTACCTTAACTAATGTGGTGGTTACCGATCCTGGTGTTACTATGGCAGGTGGACCGATTGCATCTTTAGCAGCCGGAGCAGAAGACACCACTACCTTTACGGCTAGTTATGTGATTACTCAGGCAGACATTGACGCAGGTCAGTTCAGCAATCAGGCCTTGGCAACAGGAACCCCACCGAGTGGACCTAATGTAACGGATGATTCTGACGACAACTCTTATATAGAAGACAATCCAACGATCACCACGATCTGTAATGCAGCAAGCATTGCACTGATCAAGACAGGAAGCTATGATGGTACAGATCCTACCAATGGAAGTTGTATCAGTACTCCTGGCGATGTGATCACCTATACCTTTAGTGTTAAGAACACAGGTAATGTTACCTTAACTAATGTAGTGGTTACCGATCCTGGTGTTACTATGGCAGGCGGACCGATTGCATCTTTAGCAGCCGGAGCAGAAGACACCACTACCTTTACGGCTAGTTATGTGATTACTCAGGCAGACATTGACGCAGGTCAGTTCAGCAATCAGGCCTTGGCAACAGGAACCCCACCGAGTGGACCTAATGTAACGGATGATTCTGACGACAACTCTTATATAGAAGACAATCCAACGATCACCACGATCTGTAATGCAGCAAGCATTGCACTTATCAAAGTTGGAACCTATGATGGCTTTGACCAGGCAGGTAACTGTATTGCTACCCCTGGAGATGTTATCACCTATGCCTTTACCGTGACCAACACGGGTAATGTAACCTTAACTAATGTGGTGGTTACTGATCCTGGTGTTACTATGGCAGGCGGACCGATTGCGAGTCTTGCACCTGGAGCAGTAGATACTACTACTTTCACAGCTAGTTATGTAATCACCCAGGCAGACATTGACGCAGGTCAGTTCAGCAACCAGGCAACTGCTACAGGAACACCACCAAGTGGACCTAATGTAACAGACCTATCGGATGATAACAGTAATTTAGAGAACGATCCAACGGTAACTACTATCTGTAATGCAGCAAGCATTGCACTTATCAAGGTTGGAACTTATGATGGCTTTGACCAGGCAGGTAACTGTATTGCTACCCCTGGCGATGTGATCACCTATGCCTTTACCGTGACCAACACGGGTAATGTAACCTTAACTAATGTAGTGGTTACCGATCCCGGTGTTACTATGGCAGGCGGACCGATTGCGAGTCTTGCACCTGGAGCAGTAGATACTACTACTTTCACAGCTAGTTATGTGATCACCCAGGCAGACTTGGATGCAGGCCAGTTCAGCAACCAGGCTACGGCTACGGGAACATCACCAAGTGGACCAAATGTAACGGACCTATCAGATGATAACAGTAATTTAGAGAACGATCCAACGGTAACTACTATCTGTAATGCAGCAAGCATTGCACTTATCAAGGTTGGAACTTATGATGGCTTTGACCAGGCAGGTAACTGTATTGCTACCCCTGGCGATGTTATCACCTATGCCTTTACCGTGACCAACACGGGTAATGTAACCTTAACTAATGTAGTGGTTACCGATCCCGGTGTTACTATGACAGGCGGACCGATTGCGAGTCTTGCACCTGGAGCAGTAGATACTACTACTTTCACAGCTAGTTATGTGATCACCCAGGCAGACTTGGATGTAGGCCAGTTCAGCAACCAGGCTACGGCTACGGGAACACCACCAAGTGGACCAAATGTAACGGACCTATCAGATGATAACAGTAATTTAGAGAACGATCCAACGATCACCACGATCTGTAATGCAGCAAGCATTGCACTTATCAAGGTTGGAACTTATGATGGCTTTGACCAGGCAGGTAACTGTATTGCTACCCCTGGCGATGTTATCACCTATGCCTTTACCGTGACCAACACGGGTAATGTAACCTTAACTAATGTGGTGGTTACTGATCCTGGTGTTACTATGGCAGGCGGACCGATTGCGAGTCTTGCACCTGGAGCAGTAGATACTACTACTTTCACAGCTAGTTATGTAATCACCCAGGCAGACATTGACGCAGGTCAGTTCAGCAACCAGGCAACTGCTACAGGAACACCACCAAGTGGACCTAATGTAACAGACCTATCGGATGATAACAGTAATTTAGAGAACGATCCAACGGTAACTACTATCTGTAATGCAGCAAGCATTGCACTTATCAAGGTTGGAACTTATGATGGCTTTGACCAGGCAGGTAACTGTATTGCTACCCCTGGAGATGTTATCACTTATACCTTTAGTGTTAAGAACACAGGAAATGTAACCCTTACCAATGTGGTGGTTACCGATCCCGGTGTTACTATGGCAGGCGGACCGATTGCATCTTTAGCAGCCGGAGCAGAAGACACCACTACCTTTACGGCTAGTTATGTGATTACTCAGGCAGACATTGACGCAGGTCAGTTCAGCAATCAGGCCTTGGCAACAGGAACCCCACCGAGTGGACCTAATGTAACGGACCTATCAGATGATAACAGTAATTTAGAGAACGATCCAACGATCACCACGATCTGTAATGCAGCAAGCATTGCACTTATCAAAGTTGGAACCTATGATGGCTTTGACCAGGCAGGTAACTGTATTGCTACCCCTGGAGATGTTATCACCTATGCCTTTACCGTGACCAACACGGGTAATGTAACCTTAACTAATGTGGTGGTTACTGATCCTGGTGTTACTATGGCAGGCGGACCGATTGCGAGTCTTGCACCTGGAGCAGTAGATACTACTACTTTCACAGCTAGTTATGTAATCACCCAGGCAGACATTGACGCAGGTCAGTTCAGCAACCAGGCAACTGCTACAGGAACACCACCAAGTGGACCTAATGTAACAGACCTATCGGATGATAACAGTAATTTAGAGAACGATCCAACGGTAACTACTATCTGTAATGCAGCAAGCATTGCACTTATCAAGGTTGGAACTTATGATGGCTTTGACCAGGCAGGTAACTGTATTGCTACCCCTGGAGATGTTATCACTTATACCTTTAGTGTTAAGAACACAGGAAATGTAACCCTTACCAATGTGGTGGTTACCGATCCCGGTGTTACTATGGTAGGCGGACCGATTGCGAGTCTTGCACCTGGAGCAGAAGACACCACTACCTTTACGGCTAGTTATGTGATCACTCAGGCAGACTTGGATGCAGGTCAGTTCAGCAACCAGGCCTTGGCAACAGGAACCCCACCAAGTGGACCTAATGTAACGGATGATTCTGACGATACTTCTTATACAGAAAATGATCCAACAGTAACGACTATATGTCAGAACCCAGTGATTGCTATTGTAAAGACAGGAGTCTTCAATGATGAGAACGGAGATCAGTGTAGTGACCCACAAGAGACCATTACTTATACCTTCACTGTAACCAATGAAGGAAATGTAACCCTATCGGCTATTGATGTAACGGACCCACTTGTAGCTCCGATCACTTTTGTGAGTGGAGATACGAACAACGATGGATTGTTACAGGTAGATGAGACATGGGTATATACAGGAAGCTATGCTATTACACAGGCTGATATTGATGCCGGTCAGGTGACTAACCAGGCTACGGCTACAGGAGATGACACTAACGGTAACCCTGTAAGTGACTTATCTGATGATAACAGTGTATTAGAGAATGATCCAACGATCACTCCTCTATGTCAGAACCCAGTGATCGCTATTGTAAAGACAGGAGTCTTTAATGATGAGAACGGAGATCAGTGTAGTGACCCACAAGAGACCATTACTTATACCTTCACTGTAACCAATGAAGGAAATGTAACCCTATCGGCTATTGATGTAACGGACCCACTTGTAGCTCCGATCACTTTTGTGAGTGGAGATACGAACAACGATGGATTGTTACAGGTAGATGAGACATGGGTATATACAGGAAGCTATGCTATTACACAGGCTGATATTGATGCCGGTCAGGTGACTAACCAGGCTACGGCTACAGGAGATGACACTAACGGTAACCCTGTAAGTGACTTATCTGATGATAACAGTGTATTAGAGAATGATCCAACGATCACTCCTCTATGTCAGAACCCAGTGATCGCTATTGTAAAGACAGGAGTCTTTAATGATGAGAACGGAGATCAGTGTAGTGACCCACAAGAGACCATTACTTATACTTTCACAGTAACCAATGAAGGAAATGTAACCCTATCGGCTATTGATGTAACGGACCCACTTGTAGCTCCGATCACTTTTGTGAGTGGAGATACGAACAACGATGGATTGTTACAGGTAGATGAGACATGGGTATATACAGGAAGCTATGCTATTACACAGGCTGATATTGATGCCGGTCAGGTAACTAACCAGGCTACGGCTACAGGAGATGACACTAACGGTAACCCTGTAAGTGACTTATCTGATGATAACAGTGTATTAGAGAATGATCCAACGATCACTCCTCTATGTCAGAACCCAGTGATCGCTATTGTAAAGACAGGAGTCTTTAATGATGAGAACGGAGATCAGTGTAGTGACCCACAAGAGACCATTACTTATACTTTCACAGTAACCAATGAAGGAAATGTAACCCTATCGGCTATTGATGTAACGGACCCACTTGTAGCTCCGATCACTTTTGTGAGTGGAGATACGAACAACGATGGATTGTTACAGGTAGATGAGACATGGGTATATACAGGAAGCTATGCTATTACACAGGCTGATATTGATGCCGGTCAGGTAACTAACCAGGCTACGGCTACGGGAGATGACACTAACGGTAACCCTGTAAGTGACTTATCTGATGATAACAGTGTATTAGAGAATGATCCAACGATCACTCCTCTATGTCAGAACCCAGTGATTGCTATTGTAAAGACGGCAACGTATGATGATGGAGGCGATTGTAGTGATCCTGGAGAGTTGATCAACTATACATTTACAGTAACCAATGAAGGAAACGTAAGTTTATCAAATATTGTAGTAGATGACCCATTATTAGGAGGCCCTGTTGCAGGTCCTGATTCAGGAGATATAGACAATGACGGTGAATTAGATGTAACCGAGACTTGGATCTATACAGCTTCTTATGCTATTACGCAGGATGATATAGATAATGGAGAAGTAATCAACCAGGCAACTGCTACAGGAGATGATACCAACGGTAATCAGGTAAGTGATCTTTCAGGATCTACAACCACTACCGATGATAGTACAATTACTATCTTATGTCAGAGTCCGGCTATTGCGATTGTAAAGACAGGAGTCTTTGTAGATGGTAACGGTGACCAGTGTGCTGATGTAGGTGAGAATATTGACTATACCTTTACAGTAACCAATGAAGGCAATGTAAGCCTTGCGAATATAGTAGTGGATGACCCATTATTAGGAGGCCCAATTGCGGGTCCTGATTCAGGAGATACAGATGGTGATAATGAACTGGATGTAACCGAGACCTGGATCTATACAGCTTCTTATGCTATTACTCAGGCGGATATTGATGCCGGAGAAGTAATCAACCAGGCAACTGCTACAGGAGATGATACCAATGGTAACCCTGTAAGTGATCTGTCTGATGATAACAGTGTATTGGAAGATGATGTAACGATCATTGATCTATGTCAGAATCCGGCAATTGCCATTGTAAAGACAGGAGTCTTTGTAGATGGTAACGGTGACCAATGTGCCAATGAAGGAGAAACTATTGATTATACATTTACAGTGACCAATGAAGGAAATGTAAGCTTAGCAAACGTAGAAGTAACAGATCCGTTAGTAGGAGGTATTATTACGGGACCAGATAGTGGTGATACAGATAATGATGGTGAATTAGATGTAACCGAGACATGGATCTATACAGCTTCTTATGCTATTACTCAGGCGGATATTGATGCCGGTCAGGTTGAAAACCAGGCAACTGCTAAAGCAAGCGATCCTAATGGTGCTACAGTTCTAGACTTATCTGATGATAACAGTGTATTGGAGGATGATATAACGATCACTGAATTATGTCAGAACCCGGCTATTGCCATTGTAAAGACAGGAGTCTTTGTAGATGGTAACGGTGACCAATGTGCTAATGAAGGTGAGACTATTGACTATACCTTTACAGTGACTAATGAAGGCAATGTAAGTCTTGCAAATATAATAGTGGACGACCCATTATTAGGAGGTCCTATTGCAGGTCCTGATTCAGGAGATACAGATGGTGATAATGAACTGGATGTAACCGAGACATGGATCTATACAGCCACATATACAATTACACAAATTGATATCGATGCCGGTCAGGTTGAAAATCAGGCTACAGCAGATGGTACTGCACCGGATGGTACAGTGGTAAATGACTTGTCTGACGATAACAGTGTATTGGAAGATGATATAACTATAATTGAGTTATGTCAGAACCCAGTAATTGCAATTGTGAAGACAGGTATCTTTATAGATGAAAATGGAGATAAATGTGCTGATGTTGGTGAGACTATTGATTATACTTTCACAGTGACCAATGAAGGAAACATGAGTTTATCTAATATCGTAGTAGATGATCCGCTAGTAGGAGGTGTTATTACAGGGCCAGACTCAGGAGATACGGATGGTGATAATGAACTGGATGTAACCGAGACATGGATCTATACAGCCACATATACAATTACACAAATTGATATCGATGCCGGTCAGGTTGAAAATCAGGCTACAGCAGAAGGTACAGCACCGAATGGTACAGTAGTAGATGACTTATCTGATGATGATAGTGTATTGGAAGATGATATAACAATCACTGAATTATGTCAGAATCCTGAAATTGCTATTATCAAGGTTGGCGTCTTTAATGACGAAGATGGTAATGGATGTGCTGATATTGGTGAATCTATTGCTTATACATTCACAGTAACGAATGAAGGAAATGTTAGCCTATCAAATATTGTAGTAGACGATCCATTATTAGGAGGTCTAATTGCAGGACCAGACTCTGGAGATGTAGATGGTAATGGAGAATTAGGAGAAACTGAGACATGGATCTATACAGGCTTGTATATTATTACACAGGCTGATATTGACAGTGGTGGAGTTATTAACCAAGCTACTGCAGAAGGTACTACAGCTGATGGTGAAACTGTTTCTGATCTGTCTGATGATAACAGCGTATTGGAAGATGACGCAACGATCACTGACCTATGTCAGGATCCATCTCTATCATTAGAGAAGACAGGAGTCTTTAACGATGACAATGGTGATTTCATTCCACAGGTAGGAGAGACGATTACGTATGTCTTTAGTGTTACCAATACAGGTAATGTTACTTTGTATAATATTGTTTTGACCGATCCTTTACCTGGTAT
>NZ_JBYVJZ010000010.1:0-12252 GCF_058148525.1 Ulvibacter sp. 2210JD10-4 | reverse complement strand
ATACCAGGTAAAGGATCGGTCAAAACAATATTATACAAAGTAACATTACCTGTATTGGTAACACTAAAGACATACGTGATCGTCTCTCCTACCTGTGGAATGAAATCACCGTTGTCATCGTTAAAGACTCCTGATTTTGTTAATGATAAAGAAGCATCTTGACACAATACTATAATAGTTGAATCATCTTCAAAATTACTGTTGTCATCGGACAGGTCATTTACAACTGTACCATTAGGTGCAGTTCCTTCTGCAGTAGCCTGATTGACTACCTCACCTGCATCTACATCGGCTTGTGTGATAGTATAGGTCGCTGAGAATGTTTCTGTATCAGACTCGCCGGCTGCTAAAGTAATTGGGCCTCCAACTACAGCAACAATAGGATCTGTAACAGTAACATTGCTTAATGCTACATTACCCAGGTTGGTAACAACAAAGTCATAAACAATTGTTTCACCCAGATCTGCACAACCGTCTCCATTTTCATCGGTAGGAGTTCCTACTTTAATGATGGCTATCTTCGGATCCTGACATAACACAGTAATTGTTGAATCATTTTCAAATTCACTATTATCATCAGATAGATCTGAAACTTGAGTGCCTAACAAAGTAAATCCTGTTACGGTCGCTTGATTTTCCACAAAACCAGTATCAATATCTGCTTGAGTTATTAGGTAAGTAGCTGTAAATGAGGTTCCATCTGATGTAAAAGGTGCCAATGTAATGGGCCCTCCCTGTACATTGACCAATGGATCTGAAACTGTAATATTCTCTAATGTAACATTGCCAAGGTTATACACGGTAAATGTATAGCTAATAGTTTCCTTAGGATCTGCACATCCATTTCCATTTGTGTCGTTAACTGTTCCTACCTTAACCAGAGCAATGAATGGTTCCTGACATAATTCTACAAATGTAGGATCGTCTTCCAATACACTATCGTCATCTGAAAGGTCGGACACAGTAACTCCTCCCTGAGTAGTTCCTTCGGCTGTAGCTTGATTTACTACCCCCGCATTATCTATATCAGCTTGTGTAATGGCATAAGAAGCTGTATAGATCCAGGTCTCGGTTACATCCAGTTCATTATCACCATCTGTATCTCCGGAGTCTGGTCCGGCAATTGGGCCTCCCAATAGTGGATCATCCACTATTATATTTGCAAGGCTCATATTCCCTTGATTGGTTACTGTCATTGTGTAGTCAATGGTCTCACCAACATCAGCACATTTATCACCATTTTCATCTACAAATACACCTGTTTTCACAATCGCAATTGCCGGGTCTTGACATAATTCAGTGATCGTTATATCGTCTTCCAATAAACTATCATCATCAGACAAGTCATTTACCACGGTGCCATCCGGTGCAGTACCTTCTGCTGTAGCTTGATTTTCAACCTGACCGGCATCTATATCTGCCTGTGTAATTACATAACTTGCTGTAAAGCTTGTAGCATCAGATTGTCCTGACACCAGTACAATAGGTCCTCCCACAACCGTCACTAAAGGATCTGTAACAGTGACATTAGTCAAGGTCAAGTTTCCTACATTAACCACTGTAAAGGCATAATCAATAGTTTCTCCAGGATCAGCACACTGATCGCCGTTACCATCTATAAAAGTTCCCACTTTGATAATTGCAATTGCCGGATTCTGACATAGATCAATGATCGTCACATCATCTTCCAATACACTGTTATCATCAGACAGATCACTTACAGGGTTACCATTGGTATCATCTCCTGTAGCAGTTGCCTGGTTGATTACTTCTCCGGCATCAATATCCGCCTGAGTAATAGCATAAGAAGCTGTATAGATCCAGGTCTCGGTTACATCTAATTCACCATCATTATCTGTATCTCCTGAATCAGGACCCGCAATTGGGCCTCCTAATAATGGGTCATCCACTACTATATTCGCAAGGCTTACATTGCCTTCATTAGTTACTGTAAAAGTATAGTCTATAGATTCTCCAGGGTCAGCACACTGGTCACCGTTACCATCTACAAAGACTCCTGTCTTTACAATGGCAATAGCCGGGTTCTGACATAATATTGTGATCGTTGGATCATCTTCTGTAAGTACACTTTCATCAGACAAGTCTGTTACATCCGCTCCAATAGGTGGTGTCCCTGTAGCTGTAGCCTGATTTTCAACTTGACCGGCATCTATATCGTCCTGCGTAATCGAATACGTGGCAGTAAAGCTTGTCGTATCAGATTGTCCAGGTGTCAATACTATCGGACCGCCAGTTACAGTTACCAAAGGATCAGTTACCGTAACATTACTCAGAGTTACATTTCCGGTATTAACCACTGTAAAGGCATACTCGATAGTTTCTCCCGGATCAGCACATTGATCTCCATTACCGTCAACAAAAGTTCCTACTTTAATAATAGCAATACTTGGTTGCTGACATAAAATGGTGATCGTAGGATCATCTTCTGTAAGTACACTTTCATCAGACAAGTCTGTTACATCTGCTCCAATAGGTGGTGTTCCTGTAGCTGTAGCCTGATTTTCAACTTGACCGGTATCAATATCTACCTGAGTAATTGTATATGTAGCTGTAAAGCTTGTAGTATCAGATTGTCCAGGTGTTAAAACAACCGGGCCGCCCGTTACGGTCACTAATGGATCGGTAACAGTGACATTACTCAAGGTTACGTTTCCTGTATTGACTACTGTAAAGGCATACTCAATAGTTTCTCCAGGATCTGCACATTGATCTCCATTACCGTCAACAAATGTTCCTGTTTTGATAATCGCAATACTTGGTTGCTGACATAAAGGAGTGATCGTAGGATCATCTTCCGTAAGGACACTTTCATCGGAAAGGTCTGTTACAGGTGCTCCAATAGGTGGTGTTCCTGTAACTGTAGCCTGGTTAGTTACCTGGCCGGCATCAATATCTGCCTGAGTAATTGTATATACAGCTGTAAAGCTTGTAGCATCAGATTGTCCGGGGTCCAGTACAATTATTGGGCCTCCGACCACTGATACTAAAGGATCGGTTACCGTAACATTGCTTAGAGTTACATTACCTGTATTAACTACTGTAAAAGTGTACTCAATAGTTTCTCCAGGATCTGCACATTGATCTCCATTACCGTCAACAAATGTTCCTGTTTTGATAATCGCAATACTTGGTTCCTGGCATAATGCTACAATTGTTGGATCATCTTCCAATACAGTATTATCATCTGAAAGATCAGTAACCACAGTTCCGTCCGGATCTGTCCCCTGAGCAGTCGCCTGGTTAATTACCTTTCCGGCATTTATATTTGCTAGTGTGATTGCATAGTTTCCTGTGTATACCCATGTTTCATCTACCTGTAACAACCCATCGTTGTTTGTATCTCCACTCACAAAAGTGATAGGAGTTATAAGTGGGTCCGTTACACTAATAGCTGATAGTGGCACATTTCCTTCATTTGTCACTACAAAGGTATAAGTGACTGTCTCACCTACATCACTACACTGATCTCCATTCTCGTCATTGAAGATTCCTGTTTTCACAATAGCAATAGCAGGAGCTGGAGTTTGTGCTATAAGAATATAAGCTGTTGCTACATCGGTAGCAACCGGTGAGCCATCATCAAAAATTGTATATACGAATTGATCCGTTCCAATAAAATCTGTTCCAGGTGTATAAGTAAATGTTCCATCTGCATTGATAGCAAGAGTTCCATTGCTTGGACCGCTTATTGGGGTGATAGAAGTATTTACTGTTTGATTGTCTCCTTCAGGATCACTATCATTATCCAATACATTTCCTGAAATTGGCGTATTTACTTCTCCATAGTAAGCATCATCATTCGCTACAGTAATGTTTCCATTATTTGGAAGCACATATATAGTAACAATTGCATCATCACATAGTGGTGGGTTTCCGTTATCACAAATTGTGTACATAAATGTATCTACTCCTAAGAAACCGTTATTTGGCGTATATGTATAACTACCATCGGGGCTTAATACCACCGAACCATTGGTAGGTTGTGTATTAGTTGTGACTGTAATTGGGTCTCCATCCGGATCAAAATCATTCGGCAATACATTACCACTTACAGGAATATCCATGAGTGTTACATTGGTATCATTATTTGCTACTGGCGGGTCATTGTCAATAACGGGATAGTCAACAATCTCAATTGTAACTGTTGCTGTATCACAAGCTTGCGGATTACCTCCATCACAAATTTGATATACAAATGTATCTTCTCCAACAAAATCTAGTGCGGGTGTGTATGTATATGTTCCATCTGAATTAAATACAAGCGTACCTCCATTAACAGGACCGCTTACCAATGTAAATATCTCAGTTCCTGCCGGACCATCAGTATTCAAATCATTGGTGCCAACGGCTCCACTTACCGGAAGATTCACAAATGTGTCATTAATATCATCTATAGCCAAAATAGTATTCCCTATAGTACCTACAAGGATTACTACTGTAGCTGAATCTGTTGCTACAGGATTTCCGTCATCGAAAATTGTATACACAAAACCATCCGGTCCTGTATATCCTGAATTCGGGGTATAAACAAACGTTCCGTCTGCATTCAATACAACAGTACCATTGCTTGGACCACTTACGGGACTTATGGTAATATCTACTGTTTGATCGTCTACTTCAGGGTCGGTATCGTTCTCCAGTACATTTCCATTGATAACAACATCAACAGTGGTGAAGTATGCATCATCTACTGCTGTAGTGATGTTTCTTACAGTGCCCAATACCTGAATGGTCACCACTGCAGTATCACATAGTGGTGGAGTTCCATTATCACAGATTGTGTATTCAAAAGTATCTTCTCCAACAAAATCCAATAGCGGAGTATAAGTATAACTACCATCAGGGTTAAGTGTTACCACAACGCCTTCCGTAGTTGTTACTAAAGGAGTGGTAATAGTAATAGGATCTCCGTCAGGATCATAATCGTTTGGCAATACATTACCATCAACAGGTACATTCACCTGCGTAGCATTTGTATCGGCATTTGCAACAGGAGGTTCATTGCCAGGGCTATTAATTGGCAACACTTCAATATAAACGATAGCACTGTCACATGCCTGTGGGTTTCCATCATCACAGATTGTATACTCAAAAGTATCCTCTCCAACATAATCTGTTGGTGGAGTATAGGTATAGGCTCCTGTAACAGGATCGATCGTAACGATAACTCCCTGTGTGGTGGTCACTGTTGTAGTGGTAACTGTCTGGGTGTCTCCCTCTAAGTCAAAATCGTTGGTAAGTACATTTCCGGCAACCGGAATATTCATAAATGTATCGTTGATATCATCTACGGCTACTGTAGTATTTACAAACGGACTTATTAAAAGTGTCACTGTTGCCATGTCGGTAGCAACAGGGTTTCCGTCATCAAAAATAGTATATACAAAACTATCCGGTCCTGTATATCCCAAATTCGGAGTATAAACAAATGTTCCGTCTGCATTCAATACAACACTACCATTACTTGGGCCGCTTGCGGGACTTATGGTAATATCTACTGTTTGATTGTCTCCTTCAGGATCGGTATCGTTATCCAGTACATTGGCACTGATCGGTACACCTACTTGTGTAAAGTAAGAGTCGTCCACTGCTGTTGTGATATTGTTTGGAGTACCCAATACCTGAATGGTCACCACTGCAGTATCACATAGTGGTGGAGTTCCATTATCACAGATCGTATATTCAAAAGTATCTTCTCCAACAAAATCCAATGGCGGAGTATAGGTATAACTACCATCAGGGTTAAGTGTTACCACAACGCCTTCTGCAGTTGTTACTAAAGGAGTAGTAATGGTAATAGGGTCTCCGTCAGGATCATAATCATTCGGTAATACATTACCATCAACAGGTACATTTACCTGCGTGGCATTTGTATCGGCATTGGCAACAGGAGGATCATTATCAGATCCGTCCCTGGGTTCTATTTCAATATAAACTATAGCACTGTCACATGCCTGTGGGTTTCCATCATCACATATAGAATACTCAAAAGTATCCTCTCCAACATAATCTGTTGGTGGAGTATAGGTATAGGCTCCTGTAACAGGATCGATCGTAACGATAACTCCCTGTGTGGTGGTTACCGTAGTAGTGGTCACTGTCTGAATGTCTCCCTCAAGATCAAAATCGTTTGTAAGTACATTTCCGGCAACCGGAATATTCATAAATGTATCATTGATATCATCTACTGCTACTGTAGTATTTACAAACGGACTTATTAAAAGTGTCACTGTTGCCATGTCGGTAGCAACAGGGTTTCCGTCATCGAAAATAGTATATACAAAACTATCCGGTCCTGTATATCCCAAATTCGGAGTATAAACAAACGTTCCGTCTGCATTCAATACAACACTACCATTACTTGGGCCGCTTGAAGGACTTATATTAATATCTACGGTTTGATCGTCTCCTTCAGGATCAGTATCATTGTCCAGTACATTGGCACTTATCGGTACACCTACTTGTGTAAAGTAAGAATCATCCACTGCTGTTGTGATATTGTTTGGAGTACCCAATACCTGAATGGTTACCACTGCGGTATCACAAAGTGGTGGAGTTCCATTATCACAGATCGTATATTCAAAAGTATCTTCTCCAACAAAATCTAATGGCGGAGTATAGGTATAACTACCATCAGGATTAAGTGTTACCACAACACCTTCCGCAGTTGTTACTAAAGGAGTGGTAATGGTAATAGGATCTCCGTCAGGATCATAATCGTTTGGCAATACATTACCATCAACAGGTACATTTACCTGCGTAGCATTTGTATCGGCATTGGCAACAGGAGGATCATTATCAGATCCGTCCCTGGGTTCTATTTCAATATAAACTATAGCACTGTCACATGCCTGTGGGTTTCCATCATCACAGATTGTATACTCAAAAGTATCCTCTCCAACATAATCTGTTGGTGGAGTATAGGTATAGGCTCCTGTAACAGGATCGATCGTAACGATAACTCCCTGTGTGGTGGTCACTGTTGTAGTGGTAACTGTCTGGGTGTCTCCCTCTAAGTCAAAATCGTTGGTAAGTACATTTCCGGCAACCGGAATATTCATAAATGTATCGTTGATATCATCTACGGCTACCGTACAGTTTTTCAGAATTGTAACTGTTACTGAAGCATCACATCCATTTGCATCAAGAACACTTATAGTATGAGCTCCTTCAGACAAGTCATTGAAAATACCTGAAGCTTGTGGTGTGCCTCCATCAGCAGAATAAAAGTAAGGAGGTGTGCCTCCTGTAGCTTCCACTGTAACTGAACTTGGAGCGTTACATAGAATATCTGTTTGCGAAATTAAATCCAATGTTAAACCATTAGTAGGTTGTACAACTGTTGCTGAATCGGTAAGAGTACAACCATTCGCATCGGTAATTACGACAGAGTAAGTTCCTGCAACTAAATTAAACAGGTCTTCAGTTGTTTCACCATTCGGGCTCCACAAGAAAGTATATGGCGGGGTTCCCCCTGTCACAGTTAAATCTAAAGCTCCCGTATTACCTCCAAAACAAGACACATTCGTAACGGCTATACCGGAACTTAATGCAACAGGTTCGTTAACAGTAGTTGTAGACATTGCTGTACATAAGGTAGATCCATCTGTAACTGTAACAGTATAAACACCAGCAGTAAGACCGGTGATGGTCTGCGTCGTTTGTCCTCCCGGACTCCATGAATATGTAAATGGTCCTAAACCACCGGTAACACCTACCGTGGCCGTACCATCACTTCCTCCATTACAAGTAACAGGGGTAGACGTAGCTGTTGCAGCCAGGTCACGACAAGATCCCGGATTAACCGTTGTTGTAGCCATTGCTATACAACCGTTAGCATCAGTTACTGTAACGGTATAAGATCCTGCACTTAGGCCTGAAATAGTTTGTGTTGTTTCTCCTCCCGGACTCCACAAATAGGTATATGGTGGTGTTCCTCCTGAAGGATTGGCTGTAGCTGTACCGTCGCCGGTAGTAGGTCCGGTCTCATCTGTAGAAGTCGCTGTTACGTTTAACGCTGATGCCGGCTCTGTAATTATTACATTTTGTTCAACAGGGAAACATTGTGTTCCGTCTATGGTAACACTAACGGTATACACTCCGGCAGCTAAATTGTTTATAGTACTTGAAGTAACTCCAGCATCCACTTGCGGTGGAACTGTATTCCAGCTAAACGTAAAGGTACTCACCGGGTGTAATACTGAACTGGCACTTACCGTAGCACTACCTGTCAGGTCACCTGTACAAAGAACATTATCAATATTATCTATATTAACTACAGCATCACAGTCCGGATCACAGATAATCGGAACTTGCTGTTGCAAAATACATCCGTTTGCATCGGTAACTACAACAGTGTATATACCTGTTGCCAACATAGTAGCTGTTTGTGTCGTTTGACCTCCTGGACTCCATAGGTATGTATAAGGTCCTACACCTCCTGATGGCGTTGCAGTAGCTTCACCATCTGCACATCCGCCTGAAGCAGTGGCATTCACCTGAGTAATTTGAATACTTAGCGGCTCAGGTTCTGTTAGTGTCACACTTATAGCATCTGTATTTCCTAAAGAGTCTGTAACTTCAATTGAATAAACTCCGGCAGTTAAATCGTTAAATGTAGGAGATGCTTGTGGTGTACCTCCATTAAGGGTATATGAATATGGAGGGACTCCTCCGGTAGCCATAACCGTTATAGAACCGGTATCATCTCCGTTACATAAGATATCTGTTTGTGTTTCCAGAACAAGTTCCAATTCTTCATAACAATCACCATCTACATTCACACCACTCGCAATTACCCATGATTGGCCGTTAACGCTTTGCCCATTTTGTCCGTTTCTGGTATCTACAGTAATCGTTACTTGAGTTACCGGTCCGGGAACTGCATTTAAAGTAAGGGTTGGAATTGCCAAACAGCAGGAACCTCCGGGTAATGATGCGTCTGGTCCGTAAAGAAATACTTCTTCCGAAATACCCCCGGCTTCAGCTTTTAACAGCAGATATCTTCCGTCATCTGTCATTTCAGAAATAGGGGTTTCAATAATTAGATTTCTTGGCCCTGTAAATGCAGGTATATCAATCGTGATTGTTTGTATATCATTCACCCCACTTCTACTGGTAAATACTCCTGAACTGGAAGAGGCATTAGCTACATTTCTAAAGGCGTAAACTACGACTGACTGCAATTTGCATTTCAAGGAGTTTGTTGTGGTATACGTAATAGAATTTGTATTCCCTAAAATCAATCCTCTGTATACCCATATATTCGAACTGCTTCCTACAGGAACAGACCTGTTTAAAGTATGCGTTACATTTGCTGAATCTGTAAACTGAATTGTTTGTCCAGGATTAGAACCTTTATAAACTATTTCAACTACATATTGGTATACATTTGCTGAATCGGGAATAGATGCAACAGTTGTAGTATTACAATTTGCATTGTAACCATATTCGTCAACCACTTTATCATCACCACATTCAAAATTCCATCCATCCGGACTATCTACTCCGTCAACGAAATCATTTCCACAGGTCGACATTAGATTAATAACCCGAGTGATCAAGTTATCGTTTGCCCCATCCACATCTGAGATTGATACATAACCATCAAGGTCATTTTCACGAATTTCATAAGTAACATCAACTAAGGCTTCAGGAATCGCAGCAATTACTTTATAATTCCCACTATTATCTGTTGCTACTGTTTGCGAGCTTCCGTCAGATCCGGTTACATCAATAGCTACTCCAACCAACGGATCCCCTCCTTCATCACTTACATTTCCACAAATAACAGGATACGTAATTAATACAGATTCTGGGTCGTTGTAGTTGGCACTATCCATATCCAGGGAATAATATCTGTCACTATCCCCGTCTATTTTACCTATTTTATAAATCAAAGAAGATGCATTTTCATAGTAGTTACTAAACGTCCACTTTGGATCTAAAGAAACATCTCCTCCCGGAGCAGTTTCTTCATCTTTAGCTTCTCCCCTAACATAATCGGCTCCTCTGGATATATCAATTTTTGGGTCTGAAGAAAGGAAATATGCATCTGGTAAACTTACTTCTGCATATTCTCTGGTACTTTGGCTATCACCATCGATGTCCAATGGTGTTCCAAAGAAAGATATAAGTACTTCATCACCATAATTCCCACCTCCTGAAACAAAAGTGACACTAAACTCTACACTTTGATCATTATTATTTGTACTGTTGATCCTTGGCTGAAAGGCTTCTTGAAGGCCTGATGATGTCACATCAATTTCTAACAACGATGCACCGCCGTTAAAAGCTTCAATCTTTACTAAGGCATCAACAATATTTCCATAAGGATTATTAGGGAACACATCCGAAAATCTATATACGGCCCCTACTTGTAAGTCTGAACCTGCAATTCGTTTTGGGTTCTCAAAATTAGAATCATCATAAAAAGGAGAACAAATACAATCTCGAGCAATTGGTACACTAACAATACTAATTTTATAATCTTCAACTTCACCATCCGGTGCTTCACTATATCCAGCTGTTAAATTATTTTGTGAAGAATATCTGAATCTTGCAAAGGTTGCTCCCATTACGGCATCACTTGGAACTGTAATATTTAAATTAATATTACCTCCGGAAGGAGATACATTGTTTGCTATTTGTTCATTACTATCAAAATCTCCATCCCCGTTCCAATCTGCCCAGGCGTTCAAAACCCCACTTCCATTTGTTTCTACCTCTAGTGTATAAGACTCCCCTGCATTTAATTGTTTATTGTCTAATGGGTCTCCGTTTAGTGTAACTCCATCTTCATCATCAATTCCGGTAGCATCATCACCAAATCCACCATTGACGGTGGTGAATGGATCTTCAGCATCCGGAGCTACACTACCTAAGAAAATAGTAATAGGATCTGATTCCAATACTGGCAATTGGTGAGCTGCCCAACCATAAGAGTTTGGAATATCACCTCCATCATCACGTACACCAACATTCCCCATGATACCTTCAACATCTGAGCTTCCGCCTAATTGAGCAACAGCACTTAGGTCTCCGTTATCTAAATTCACTTCATATATAATTCTTTCTCCATTTCGATCACTTTCAGTATATAATTTACCATCAGCAGCAAAACCAATTCCTTCTCCGTCCACAGCAAATTCAGTGCTAAACTCAAAAGTAGTATTGCCTGAAGTAACATCTATAGTATAAAAGTCCACATCATCATCGGTTTGAACATAGAACTCACCACTTACAGGATTCCAGGCAATTCCGTCTGCTATTTTAGTTGCACCAGTAAGTGTCTTTGGGTAACCCGCATATGATGCCCAGTTGTTGTTAGGGTCATAGGCGTATAATTTAGTACCTCCATCACCATCTCCACTTGGATCTACAATAACAAACATCACTTCTTCACCCGTCACATTATTAAGATAAAACTCAACACCTTGTACTACTCCGGTAAACATATTGTTCACCATAAGAGTAGAATTTCCATTTGAAGGATCTAGCTCATATAGATCACGATCATCATCAAATGCATAAATTTTTCTGTTATTCGCCCTAAAGCCTGAACCTTCTCCGTCGAAAGTTCTATCCGTAGTTTGGATAGTTGGATTTGGTAAGGGATTAGAACTAGGGTCTGGTGCCACAGAAAAAAGATCTGTACCATTATCTGGCAAGGCATACAAAAATGGTAAACCTCTACTTGTATTTGGAACTATTGTTGGCAATGGATCCTGTCCATAAACTAACATTGAAGAGAAAATAAATATAAAAACAGTTATACATTTTATAATTCTCTTATACAGGATAGAATAAGTAATATTTTGCATACGTTCTAAATTTTAAATGTTTGGTGAAGGAAATCTTGCCCCAACTGCAATGAATTTCACTCTAAGAGTATCAAATATACGTAGGAAAAAATGTTAAAGTCTTACTAAAAAAGAAGTATTAGCCGAAGAGTAAAATATTCTCGTTGAACAACGTAATTTAGAACTTTTTGCTTATTTTTTTTGTAGGAAAAGTATATACGTGTATATACGTAGATGTTTAGTTTTTAAGGAGTTTACATCAATATCATTTGTGAGAAGTATTTTTGAAAAAGGAATTAATTCAGATTCTTGCCACCTAGCTTAAGTAGTTAAATACGTGTGTATTTATACATAAAAACAAAAAGCGCTCCTTGTAAGATAGAGCGCCTTTTTTTAATTGAAAAATATTGGTTAATCTAATTCTGTATAA
>NZ_JBYVJZ010000009.1:0-14781 GCF_058148525.1 Ulvibacter sp. 2210JD10-4 | reverse complement strand
TTTTTCATTATTCTAAGATATTTGTTTTTAGTTAAATAGTCTTAAAATTTCTGTCCGAGTAAATGTAGTAACTCCAATGAAGAAGCTGCGAGAGTATTGGCTCATGAAATGCTTGTTCAAATGTTTAAAAACCCTGAGTTCAGGAAAGACCTTGAGGAAGCTAAGAAGGAATGGAATTAACTATTCAACAATTGTTCTGAAGGTCAAATTAATTCTGGGTGTTCTCACCTTTTTAGTAGGGGGTAAGCGGTGCAACCAATGGATTTGTGTTGTGCCTTTCATTACCAATAAACTGCCTTTCTCCAAAATGATAGATACAGGTAGTTTTGTAGTTTTGTGTTTAAAAGAGAACTTTCTCTCAGCTCCAAAGCTCAACGAACCAATCGCACCATTCTTTTTTAGGTCTTTTTCACCATCACTATGCCATGCCATGCCTTCACTACCATTATGATATAGATTCACTAAACATGAATTAAACGTCTCACTTGTCTTTTGTTCCACGATCTCTTTAAGTTCCAATAATTCTTGCGTCCACGGTAATGCTTTTTTAGTTGTTTTTGAATAGGTATACGTAAAATCATTATCTCCATACCAGGCGACTTTTCGTTTTGTAATGATGCGTTTTCCAAAAATAATAGCTTCATCATTTTTCCACTCAATGGTATTCAGGAGTTTTTCAAAATAATACTGTGCCTCCTGAAGCGTCATTATATGTCCATAATAATTTACTTCACCATCATAAGGCAAAATATTTGAAACCGAATCGGAATTAAATAAATCCATCATTTCACAATTTATATACAATTTTCATACAAGAAAGATTTATAACAGTATAAATTTAACACATCTCAAATAGTTATTATTTATAACTAATTTTAATCATCTTTAGCCTTTAAAATTGCATATTCTCATGAGTTGGATTAAAACAATAGATTACCACGAAGCAGACGGTTCATTAAAACGAATATACGATCGGGTTAAAGGCCCCAATAACAATGTAGATAATGTATTACTTATCCATTCTTTACGCCCACATACACTCACCGGGCATATGACGCTATATAAAAGTGTTTTACACAACTCAAATAATACATTGCCTAAATGGTATTTAGAAGCCATTGGTGTTTATATTAGTTATTTAAACAACTGCGACTATTGTGTAGCACATCATTTTGCCGGATTTACACGCCTTATTGAAAATTCTGAGAAAGCAGAGTTGTTTATGGAAGCTGTTAAAAATGATACCCTTGATACATTTTTTAATACACAACATTATCAGGGAATTAAATATGCAAAACAAATTACAACTGCATTGGATAGCATTTCAAAAAAAGATATCAATGCATTACTGTCCGTTGGATTTTCAGAAGGAGAAATTCTTGAGATTAATCAGGTAACCAGTTATTTTAACTACGTAAACCGGATGGTTGTTGGACTTGGCGTAAGTACAGAGGGAGATATTATTGGGCTTTCTCCAAATGATAGTGATGACCCAAAAAATTGGGAACACCAATAGAATGTTTTTACAAAGATTGGTAAAAAGGATTAAGAAAATACCAATGAACAATCTGTTACAAAAGAGTACCTTTGTCAAAAAATAAGAACGGATGACTCACAAGGCCGGATTTGTAAATATTATTGGCAATCCAAACGTAGGAAAGAGTACGCTTATGAATGCCTTTGTAGGAGAGCGGCTATCTATAATTACTTCCAAAGCTCAAACTACCCGCCACCGTATTTTAGGAATTGTTAATGGCGAAGATTTTCAAGTGATTTTAAGCGATACTCCCGGAATAATTAAACCGGCATATCAGCTTCAGGAGAGTATGATGGATTTTGTGAAATCTGCTTTTGAAGATGCCGATGTTCTATTGTATTTAGTAGAGTTAGGTGAAAAAGATCTTAAAGATGAAGCATTTTT
This sequence comes from Ulvibacter sp. 2210JD10-4, assembly GCF_058148525.1. NCBI lineage: Bacteria > Pseudomonadati > Bacteroidota > Flavobacteriia > Flavobacteriales > Flavobacteriaceae > Ulvibacter > Ulvibacter sp. 2210JD10-4. The sequence goes on along the minus strand of NZ_JBYVJZ010000009.1, from coordinate 12,860 downwards.
CAGAAAAATAACGAGTGCGAAAATACCTGTATTGTTACTTATCAATAAAATTGATAAAGGAAACGAAGAAAAGCTTGCTGAAGCCCTTCAGCTGTGGCAGAAAAAAGTACCTAATGCTGAAATATTTGCAATCTCAGCACTTAAAGATTTTGGTGTTGCTGAAGTTTTTAATAGGATTATAGAATTACTGCCAGAGTCTCCTGCTTTTTACCCAAAAGACCAGTTGACGGATAAACCCGAGCGATTTTTTGTGAACGAAACCATTCGTGAAAAGATATTGATGCATTACAAAAAGGAAATTCCTTATGCTGTCGAAATAGATACTGAAGAGTTCTTTGAAGAAGAGAACATCATCCGTATGCGTAGTGTGATCATGGTAGAGCGTGAAACTCAAAAAGGAATTATCATTGGTCACAAAGGCACTGCTTTAAAAAGGGTAGGTGTTGAAGCTCGTAAGGATCTGGAAAAATTCTTTGGAAAACAAGTTCACTTAGAATTATATGTCAAGGTCAACAAAAACTGGCGAAGTGATGCTAAACAGTTACGACGTTTTGGCTATAATAACTAGGCATCAAGTATTTTATTCATAAAAGCATATAACTCATGCATTTCTTTTTTGCCTGCAGATTTACCCATCTTTCCGGCAAAATAAAGCGCAAACCAAATAAGTACAAGTAATATCATTACTGCCAATTGTACCATATATGGATTATCTAAAGAGTGATTACTATATGCCCATACCCCAAAACCAATAAAAAGGGTAGCAACTCCAAAGTGTAAGAACATGAATAATGTCCATACGGTAGGATTGGGGCCAAACAAACCATATAATTCACTTTCCGATTCATTGATTTCCATAATCTCTAAATGGAGTTGAGGAGACCAGAAATGTTGTTTTTCTTTCGGAATTTTAATAAAAACGTGATCGTCCACTCTTGTAATGATATAATTAGACTGATGTTTTTTAGCATTTTCAAAGGCTAACAATACACTTTCGTTGTTTTGTTTTAACTTTTTCTTGAAGCGGGGGCGTAAGACAATCTCGTTGGATAAGTGCATATTTCTATTTTTCAGGCAAGTAAATTATTATTTTTTAAATAAACTAAAACTGACATCGGTCATCCTTCACATAAAAAGAACTACTTTTGCACCGTAAAATTTAGGATATGAGTATTGTTGCCATTGTTGGAAGACCTAATGTGGGTAAATCTACCTTTTTTAATAGATTGATCCAACGCAGGGAAGCTATTGTAGATGCAGTAAGTGGTGTAACGCGCGACCGTCATTATGGAAAAAGTGATTGGAATGGAAAGGAGTTTTCGCTTATTGATACAGGGGGTTATGTAGTAGGGAGTGATGATGTATTTGAACATGAGATTGATAAACAAGTAGAATTGGCTATTGATGAGGCAGATGCCATTGTATTTATGGTCGATGTTGAAAATGGAGTTACAGGAATGGATGAAGAGGTAGCAAAATTACTTCGAAAGTCCCAAAAACCTGTATTTCTTGTAGTCAATAAAGTTGATAGTGCCAACCGTGTTAATGACGCAGTAGAATTTTATTCCTTAGGATTTGAAAAATACTATAACCTTTCCAGTATTAATGGTAGCGGAACAGGAGAATTGTTAGATGATCTGGTAAAAGTATTACCGGATAAGCCTGAAAAAGAAGAAGATGAATTACCGCGATTTGCTGTAGTAGGGCGTCCTAATGCAGGAAAATCATCTTTTATCAACGCACTTATAGGAGAAGACCGCTACATAGTAACCGATATTGCCGGAACAACACGTGATAGTATTGATACAAAATACAATCGATTTGGTTTTGAATTCAATTTGGTTGATACTGCCGGGATACGTAAAAAGAGTAAGGTAAAAGAAGACCTGGAATTCTATTCGGTGATGCGAAGTGTTCGTGCTATTGAACATTGTGATGTTGTAATTTTGGTTTTTGATGCCACTCGCGGATTTGATGGACAGGTCCAAAATATTTTCTGGCTTGCTCACCGAAACAATAAAGGAGTTGTCATTCTTGCCAATAAATGGGATCTGGTGGAAAAAGATAACCAGAGTGTAAAAGAGTTCGAAAAATACATTCGCAAAGAATGTGAGCCATTTACAGATGTGCCAATTGTGTTTATGTCTGTATTGACCAAGCAACGAATATTCAAAGCAATAGAAACTGCTGTTGAAGTCTATGAAAACAGAAGTAAAAAAGTAAAAACAAGTCTATTGAATGATACGATGCTTCCAATAATACAAACGTATCCACCTCCACAACACAAAGGGAAATATGTAAAAATTAAATTCTGTACACAGTTGCCAACACCTTACCCAAGCTTTGCTTTTTTTGCAAACTTACCACAGTATGTAAAGGAACCTTACAAACGTTTTCTTGAAAATAAATTACGGGACAATTTCAATTTTACGGGAGTTCCTGTAACTATTTATATCAGGAAGAAATAGCACTATAATATACTCAGGCTACCTCTTTTTTTCATTGTTGATCGATAGATGAGCATCTTTTCATATACCTGATGTCGTTTATTTTACTATTTATAAATAATTAGTTGACAGCGATTTGGTAGAAATTTCCTACAATTCCAATATAAAATAAGTATTTTCCTACAAATTTCTATTACCAAGTGTTAAAAATGTAAATAAAATGTTAAAATATAATGTATTTTATCGTATTTATAAGTTTTTAATCGAATTAATAGTGTAATATTGTTTCTGTTATTCAAAAGCCCCCAATTATGAAAAACAATGTATCAATACAAAAGTATAACATTAATGACTTGAAAATTCAAACACTTGTTTCAAGTCATCCGGTCGATCTAACCTCTCTACGTATCGATCTCATTTAGAGCATGTAGGCATTTTATTTAATTTTTTTACGTGAATAAAAAAACTACATACCTGTTTTTTTTACTTTTCTTACTTACCTGCCAACTCTCTGCACAGGTACAGGAGCCATTTAGTGTACGTTTTAGTGAATCCATGAAAGGTGACTTTACTACTATCGCTAATAATATGCTTTCCAGGTCAGCTACAGGAAATTATAATGGCAATAATGATAATCATAATTTTAGTGATAATGTATATGTAGATATTGATAATGACCCAAATACATTCAATTCGAGTAGTGCTAATTTTGTAAATCCAAGTACTACAACCTCCTGTATTTCTGTTTTTAAAGCATTTATATATTGGGCAGCTGCAGATACAGAGAGAATCAATGGAAATGATAACCAACCCAATTGGAACTTCGATGATATAAAACTCATGTTGCCGGGTGAGACTAACTACACAACCATTACGGCAGATGATGTTATATTCAGGGGACGAGATACTCACTTTAGTAATGACCCTTATATATGCGTAAAAGACATTACGACTCAAGTAATGGCACTACCCAATAAATATGGAAAGTATCAAGTGGCAAATGTCGAAGCTGCAGAAGGTCAGTTGAGCCATTCGAGCGTAGGGACTTCCGGTGGTTGGCAAATTGTTTTTGTATATGAAAGCCCGGATCTGCCATCCAAGAATATTACCATTTTTGATGGATATGCTCATGTTTCGAGCTTTGTTAATAATTTTGATATCCTATTTGATGGTTTCCAAACCACTCCGGTTGGAAATGTGAACGCAAATATTGTGATGGGTGTATTGGAAGGCGACAGAAACTTAACAGGGGACCGATTACAAATATTGAATGTTGCAAATAATTTTGTAAATATTACTGCACCACAAAGAAATGCAACCAATTTTTTTAATAGTAGAATAACCGTTGGTAATGGAGACTATACAGACCGAAACCCTTCCAGTACCAATACACTGGGTTTTGATGCTGCCGTATTTCAATTGAATAACCCTTCAAATTCGATAATTACAAATAATCAAACAAGTGCTACACTACGACTTACCTCCACTCAAGAAGTATATGGGTTATACCTTTTAGGCCTTGCTGTTGAGGTATATCAACCCGACCTAAATCCAATGGTAATTACTCAAACCAGTGGAGCCAATCCTTCAAATCCCGGCGATATATTAGGGTTCAATTTTAATATTGAGAATACAGGGAATGATAACGCTGTAGATGTTGAGATAACTACCACAATACCTCCTCAGGCAACTTTATTGCCAATAGCCAACTTACCGGTTGGGGTCTCTTATACATACAATATGCCAACGGGCTTACTTAATTTTGTTATTGAAGACGGAATCCTGGATATAGGTGACCCGCCAATCGATATTGAATTTGAATTGCAAATCAAAGATGAATGTTATTTTTTGGAGGATGACTGTGACCTTAGCTTCGATTTACAATTTACCGCTTCTTATGTGGGCGCTGAAAATCCGGATCCGGTAATTACATCAAGTACATCTGATCCCACATCTTGTGTCGCATTACCTTATTCTGTTGTTATAGATCAACCCGTTGTAAATTGGTTGACACCAACAGGATCACTGGATGTGACTTTAAGCTGTGAAGATACTGCCGGCTTAGCAGCAGCTCAAATCTTAGAACCGGAGCCTGACAAGTGTGTTTTTGTACTCAACAAAACTTCCGGTCCTTTTGTGGTGGGTAATTGTCCAAACGTTGGTACTTATACCAATACCTGGAATTTTACTGATGCCTGTGGAGTAACCATCTCAGATTATGTACAAACAATCACTATTACAGATGACATTAACCCAACTGCAAGTGACCCTGTAACGGTCAATGTACAATGTATAGAGGATGTTCCACTGCCGGATATTGCAGTAGTAACCGATGCTTCGGATAACTGCTCTGTTCCAACTGTAGCCTTTGTTTCGGATGTATCAGACAATCTAAGCTGTCCAGAAACCATTACCCGTACCTACAGTGTTACCGATGCCTGTGGTAATTCGATAGAAGTATACCAAAACATTATAATAAGTGATGATATTAACCCAACTGCAAGTGACCCTGTAACGGTTAATGTACAATGTATAGAAGATGTTCCGTTGCCGGATATTGCAGTAGTTACCGATGCTTCGGATAACTGTTCTGTTCCAACTGTAGCCTTTGTTTCAGACATATCGGACAATCTAAGTTGTCCTGAAACCATTACCCGGACTTACAGTGTTACCGATGCCTGTGGCAATTCCATAGAAGTATATCAGAGCATTGTAGTAAGTGATGATATTAATCCAACTGCAAGTGACCCTGTAACGGTCAATGTACAATGTATAGAAGATGTTCCATTGCCGGATATTTCAGTAGTAACCGATGCTATGGATAACTGTTCTGTTCCTACGGTGGCCTTTGTTTCAGACGTATCGGACAATCTAAGTTGTCCTGAAACCATTACCCGGACTTACAGTGTTACCGATGCCTGTGGTAATTCGATAGAAGTATACCAAAACATTATAGTAAGTGATGATATTAATCCAACTGCAAGTGACCCTGTAACGGTCAATGTACAATGTATAGAGGATGTTCCGTTGCCGGATATTGCAGTAGTAACCGATGCTTCGGATAACTGTTCTGTTCCTACGGTGGCCTTTGTTTCAGATGTATCGGACAATCTAAGTTGTCCTGAAACCATTACCCGAACCTACAGTGTTAGCGATGCCTGTGGCAATTCCATAGAAGTATACCAAAACATTATAATAAGTGATGACATTAATCCGACTGCAAGCGATCCTTTGGCAATCAATGTTCAGTGTATAGAGGATGTTCCGTTGCCGGATATTGCAGTAGTAACCGATGCTTCGGATAACTGTTCTGTTCCTACGGTGGCCTTTGTTTCAGATGTATCGGACAATCTAAGTTGTCCTGAAACCATTACCCGAACCTACAGTGTTAGCGATGCCTGTGGCAATTCCATAGAAGTATACCAAAACATTATAATAAGTGATGACATTAATCCAACTGCAAGTGACCCTGTAACGGTCAATGTACAATGTATAGAGGATGTTCCACTGCCGGATATTGCAGTAGTAACTGATGCTTTGGATAACTGCTCGGTTCCAACTGTAGCCTTTGTTTCAGATGTATCGGACAATCTAAGTTGTCCTGAAACCATTACCCGAACCTACAGTGTTACCGATGCCTGTGGTAATTCGATAGAAGTATACCAAAACATTATAATAAGTGATGACATTAATCCAACTGCAAGTGACCCTGTAACGGTCAATGTACAATGTATAGAGGATGTTCCACTGCCGGATATTGCAGTAGTAACTGATGCTTTGGATAACTGCTCGGTTCCAACTGTAGCCTTTGTTTCAGATGTATCGGACAATCTAAGTTGTCCTGAAACCATTACCCGAACCTACAGTGTTAGCGATGCCTGTGGCAATTCTGTAGAAGTACAACAAAAGATTGTGGTGAGTGACGATATAGCACCTGTTTTGGCTTCAGAAATTGATACTGAGATATATATTATATGTGAAGATATTCCGGCTGTTCCTGATCTGCTATTTACTGATAATTGTACGGTGGATATTACCATAGATTATAGTGAGGACATTATTACTTATGATGAATTTAGTTATGATATCATTCGAAATTGGATGACTATGGACGATTGTGGAAATCAAAGCATCGTGTCACAAACTCTATTTGTAAGAAACTCAAATGAATCGGATACTACGTCTACCACACTTTGTATTGATGATGACCCTATTGATCTAGGTACTTTTATAACAAATACTACCGAAATGGACGGTGAATGGCAAGGAGACCATATGGAGTTATTGGAGGAAGGTGTTTTTGATCCTTCAAATGCTAATACGGGTACCTACGAATTTACATATACTTATTCTGAAAACAATTGTGCATGGACTACCATCATCAATGTTTTGGTGAATGACGATTGTGTTCCTGATCCTTGTATTGTTTCGGCGGACGATGTGAAAATTTCAAAATTAGTGACTGCTAATAATGATGGTTACAATGATTTTTTTGAGGTGGATTACAAATTGAATGATGATAGAAATGTTGCCTGTGATATTTCAGTACATGTGCAGATGTTCAATCGATGGGGAATGAAGGTCTATGACGGTAAAAACTATGATGATGATTGGAATGGGGTTGCACCTTCCAGCGCTATAGGTGCTTCGGGCCTTTTGCCAACAGGAACGTATTATTATATAGTTACATTATTAAATAGTGGTTTAGATCCCATAAAGGGATTCATTTTATTAGGAACTGATTAAATGAAACGAGTCAAAAACATAGGGATATTTATAAGCTTGCTGATCATGCCATTGGCAGGTATAGCGCAGCAGTTACCACAGTTTTCACAGTATATATATAATATGATCTCTGTAAATCCTGCTTATGCCGGATCCCGGGAAATTATGGTGGTGAATGTTCTGAACAGGAATCAGTGGTTAGGAGTGGAGGGAGCTCCCGTTACTCAAACATTGTCAGCCCATACTTCAATCCCCAGTACAAATTTAGGGGTTGGATTATCGGTTATCAATGATAAGCTTGGTTATGAAAACACAACCTATACTTTTGCAGATGTTTCATATAAAATCAATCTGGATTATTACGATGAGTACAAACTTACTTTTGGAATAAAGGCTGGATTTCGTAAGTATTCGCTCGATGAAGAATTGTTAAATGATCCGAGATATAGTGGAGATCCGTTTTTGAATAATTTTGATTATAGCTGGTCGCCTAATTTTGGCGTAGGTGTTTATTTTAGAGGGGAATCATTTTACCTGGGATTATCCTCTCCGAAATTATTGACTACGAAAAACAATACTGAATTTGCAGATCTGGAAAGGGTAAGTTATTTTTTCAATGGCGGTTATTTGATGGATGTAAACAGAAATGTAAAATTTAAACCGGCTTTTTTGGTTAAATACACAGATGGCGCACTCATATCGGTTGATTTTTCTTCAATGTTTTTTATCAATGAGTTTCTATGGTTAGGAGGCTCTTATCGATTATCGGATTCGATTGGGGCAATTGTGAATTTTAAAGTTGCCAAAGGTTTATTTATTGGTTATTCTTATGACTATATCACTTCAAATTTAACAGCTTTTACATCCGGTTCTCATGAGATCATGTTGAACTACGAATTTGTTTTTCCTAAGCCAAGGTGTAAATGCAAGAATTTATACAATTAGATAAAGAATATTTGGTTGTATAGGAACCGAAAAGAATTTTCATAAGGCAGTACTACACATTTTTACCAGCTTCCACTGGCACCACCGCCACCAAAGCCGCCTCCGCCAAAGCCACCACCAAAACCGCCTCCGCCAAAACTTCCGCTTCCTCCGCTATAGCCTCCGGTCCGTCCCATATTGCTTAAAATGATGATATCGAGTAGGCTTCCTCCGCCATTACCACGGCCACCACGGCCATTCTTTTTATTGCTTAATGCAATGATAATGATGATAAAAATGATGAATATTAAAATAATCCGCCCGATAGGAAATTCATCACCAAAAGTGCGTTCTTCTTTAAATTCACCATTTAAGGCATCGAAAATTGCATTAGTTCCTTTGTCGAGGCCGGCATAATAATCACCTTTTTTAAATTCAGGGATCATGACCCGGTTGATAATACGTTCGGCCATGAGGTCGGTAATGCGGTATTCAATGCCATAACCCGTATTAATGTCTATGGTTCGGTCATCTTTGGCAAGGATGATAAATATACCATTGTCTTCTTTGGATTGCCCCACACCCCATTTTTGGCCCCATTGCGCACCTAATAATGAGATGTCCTCTCCCTTGGTAGAACTGATTATAGCAACGACTATTTGTGTGGAGGTAGTATCTGCATAGTTTTTCAGCTTGGTTTTTAAAGCATTTTGCTGTGATGTTGTAAGTAAACTAATGTAATCATAAACCGCTTCCTGTTTTTCTTTTTCAGGAATTTCGGGAATTGTAAATTGGGCTGAAATGATTTCAGAAAAAAATAGCACTGTTGTAAACGCTATCAAAAAGTGATATTTCTGAAATTTTTGAAACATTTATCCTACCGAAATTTCATCGGGTAATTCATTGTTATCTTTCTTCTTATAAGGGAAATGGTGCTTCAACTGTTCTCCGGCCTTTAAAATACCGTCTACTAAACCGTCTTTTATATTTCCGTGTTTAAAATGACCGATAATTGCATCTTTAGTACTTTCCCAAAAATGGGGAGGAACTACATCATTTATACCTTTATCTCCCATTATAACCAACATACGGTCTTCCACAGCAATATAAATAAGAACTCCATTGCTAAGCTTTGTATTGTTCATATGTAAGAAGTCAAACACTTCTGTAGCACGGTCAAAAGCATCTATAGTACTATGGGCTTCTAAGTGGACACGTATTTCCCCGGAAGTGTTTTTTTCGGCAACACGTATGGCTTCAATGACTTGAGCTTCTTCTTCGGCAGTTAAAAAATCTTCTACTTTGGACATTTGTGGTCTAGTTTCCAAAATCAAATTCAACTTCGGGAGCCTGATCGCTACCTTCTTCAGCTTCGTAATAGGCTTTGGCATCAAAGCCCAGTATACCGGCACCAAGATTTGTTGGGAACAGACGTATTTCAGAATTAAAGATTCTGGACTGTTCATTGTAACGATTACGTTCTACATTGATTCGGTTTTCGGTACGCTCCAGTTCGTTAATGAGTTCTTTGAAGTTCTCATTGGCCTTTAGGTCCGGGTAGCGTTCAAAAACAGCCAATAATCTTGCTAAGGCAGAACTAAGACCTGCTTGCACTTCTTGGAACTGTGCCAATTGCTGTGGTGTAATGTTTGAAGGATCAATTGTGACTGCTGTTGCTTTGCTACGTGCCTCGATCACTTTTGTAAGTGTTTCCTGTTCGAATTCTGCATACCCTTTAGCAGTATTTACAATATTAGGAATGAGGTCCGCACGGCGTTGATAAGAGCTTTCAACATTAGCCCATTGCGCGGCTACGTTTTCTTCTAACGGCACTAAATTATTATTGACTTTTGCTAACCAGGCTCCGGCCAATAACACAATCACGGCAATGATGATTATCAGGATCCATTTTTTCATAATATAGAGGTTTTATAGTTTGGCTTTAATAGTCTCCAATTTACGAATTATCTCAAATCGGTCAAGGGTTTTTTGTTTGTTTTCTTTTTGTCCTTGATACTTAAACTTCTGTGCAGGCGAGTTTCCGTTCGAAGAAACCGGATGATAATACCTCTTTTGTTTCAACCCAAAGCTGAAATTATTCTAATAACTAAAACTTAATAAACTTTTTGGTAAAATTTTTACCTTGAATAGTTACTTCTGCAAAATATAATCCTGTATTTAAATCAGATGCATTTATGCTGGAATCTGAAGCCTTCTTTGTGATTAGTCATACTACAAAGGTGCTCCGTACTAAAAACTTTTATAAGTTTTACAGCTTATATACGTTTTAACAACTATGAATTTATACTGTATTACATACTAATTGGCTATTTTAAAAGTACTGTGGTATTTAAAATATCATTGCCTCTTATTATTTTAAGAACTGCTTTGTCTTTTTCAATTTCACCAATAGCATTTTCTCTTACATCACCAATTAAATCCTCCAACCCTTTATAAAATTCTTTTTTTACTAATGGTTTATCATCTATGCTAATTATTAAATCTCCAGGTTTAAGTCCGGCATCAAACCCTTTTGAATTTTTAATAACAGTAGTTATTTTAAATGCTACTTCACCACTAAACCCTTTTTGCTGCTTTTCTGTGTTGGATGCATTACCGCCAGAAACACCCAACAACCCTTGTAAATCTCCTTTAAAAACGAAATCTGTTTCTGCGTTAACTAGTTTAATTAAGTAGGCCATTATGTATTGTGTTCTTTTTTTAAGCAACTCGTAATCTAATACATTAGCATGATCTAGAGACGTATGTACATTTTTTCTGCTTCCTGTACCCATTGTAACTGTTGGTTTTTTCCTTAATCCAAAGGCGTAATGATCGCTATTAGCAATCATTCCTGGATAAAATGGCGTCATTTTTACGTTGCTTAATGTGTCAACTTCTTTTCTAATATCTTCAAATATTGGATTAGTACCATAGGATACGTATAAAAATTCTGAATCGTCATTACCAACAATCTTTTCAAGATTTATCATTGCTTTTATATTTTGAAAAGGTACAGGTGAATTATTTACAAAATGGGTTGACCCATTTAACCCATTTTCTTCGGCACCAAAGCCCGTAAATAAAATTGAACGCTTAAGTGGCACATTATTTTCTTTTAAAACTCTCGCTATTTCAATTATTGCTGCAATACTAACAGCATTGTCTATGGCGCTATTCCATATTGTGTCTTTTGAGGCCTTTAGAATATCAATTTCTATATCTTCAGGGCTACTTCTGCCATAATCTGCTTGTCCAATCATTCCTTGACCGTCATGATGCCCGCCAATAACAATGTATTCATTTGGGCTTTCTGTCCCTTTTAGGACGCCTATTACATTTTGAGACTTTAATACTTGCCATGGAATTTTACTATCTAGAACTTCAAAGTCAAACTCTTGAAAATAATGATTCCTCTTATCATTGTTATTAATAGGCTGGAGGCCAGAATTTTTAAATTGTTTAGCAATATAAACACAGGCCATCTTTTCTCCTTCGTAGCCAGATGCACGACCTTGATATTTATCATCGGCTAATTCAAAAACATGCTTTTTCAAATTTTCTGAAGATACCTGATCCAAAATATCGCTAGTAGATAATTGAGTGTTTGAAATACATGAGGCTAGAAATACTGAAGCTAAAAGTAAAGTTATAAAGTTTTTCATTTTATGACCATTTAGTTAACTAAAGGATAAAAAAAAATGAAAGATGTTACACTCCGAATAACAAAACAAAAGGTTTTGTAGTATCCGGCCACATTAATGGCCCCGTTTAGGTCATCATCACTATAGCTTAGTCTCACATTCCCTAAATGATCTTTATACTGGAACACATACTTAAATGCACTATAGGTGATCTCCCCACTACCTGCATCATAGCCTTTTACAGATTTTGTACAGCATTTTCAAAGAACAAGAATAAACCTCTATTAAGAGACTTATTCATTTTATAATTTGGTGATAATCAACATTCAATTTCAATCATTTTCTAAAAGTGCCAGTTTAGGACATTACCGGATGGGGGCTATCAATTACCTATAACTACCACCAATATGATAAAAATAAAACCAATAATTGAAAATAAATAATCTGTAGGTCTTAATTTTCTATTTTCATTTTCCAATTTTTCATTGGGATCTAACCTAAATGTTGTTACGATAAAATAATCACCAAATATTTTTTTATTAATTAGGTTTAAAGTTAAACTGACAAATATTGCAGCAGGTACAGCTTTTAGCCAATCTAAATACGTTCCATTTATAGCTTGCATGTCACTAATGTTTTTGTATTTTAAATAAAATATCAGCTGAAGCACACCAATAATTGACCACAACAATAGCATTTTATTTTTTCTAAGCCTTTTGCTAAATACATCAAAAACTAAAAAAGTAGAAATAACACCAATGATAAAATAAGACTCTTTAATAAGATCTCGATCAAACCATTTATAATAGTAGAAAATAAGTATTAGTAAATGAAAAAGTATGTAGATACAAGTAAATAAATAATCAGTTCTGTCTAATTTTTTCATTCTAAATTCAATTTATTGATTTGCTCTATTATGAACTAATGCCTTATTAGCAAAAAATGTACTGTTAATCTTAACATTATCTAAATTGTATACATCTTTGTATTTTTTGGTGTCAAATAATTCTATAATCTGTACGGGTTTTAGCTCTCCCTCCTCGTTGGAGTTACTACATTTACTCGGACAGAAATTTTAAGACTATTTAACTAAAAACAAATATCTTAGAATAATGAAAAA
>NZ_JBYVJZ010000008.1:0-75872 GCF_058148525.1 Ulvibacter sp. 2210JD10-4 | reverse complement strand
AATTTCAATATCTCAATGAACTTAGTACTATTTAAAACTAAAACAAACCATCTATGACCGTTTTAGCGGGTGCAAATATACAATGCCTTTTTTCATTCTACCAAATCAATCCTAATCTTTTTTGAATCTTTTTTATTAACAATGTTTAAGACATTGAAATCGATGTAATTACAAGCAAAAAAAATATCAAAAATCGCGTGTTAGGGATTGAAGCGGCATCCTCTACTTTGCCCAAGGTAATGTAGAGATAAAGCGGAATGCCCGGCGCTCTTTAGTCGAAGACTGAAGAGGGCAACACCCAAAAATAAAAAAGAGCGAACTACTAATATAAAGAAAATCAAACTTCTATACAAGTCTCCCTTTTGTTCACTTATCAACAGTTTTCTTATTCCAATGCACAGAGAGTTCTAAATAGTCTATTGGGAAAGCCGGTTTTTGGCGTTCCAGAATCTTAGATTGAAAAGAGCGCTCCAAAATGTCTTCAATGAGGTAGTCTTCTTTATTGTCAAAAGGGCGATATTCTTCTTTAATGGATATATCGAACATTTTAGCCGTGGTATTATACCAAAAGGCGCGCCATCCCGTACGTAATTCTTTTACCAGATCGAATGCTGTCCTCCCGGTCTGCCTGTGGATGAGCTTTACCAATATTTGCCCTTCGGTACGGGTGAGTTTTTTTAATTTAGCTGAAAATTCTTCTTCAATATATTTTTGAATACGTTTGGTATACTTCTTTCGGTCCCGTTTTTTTTCTATGGTCTTTAAGCGCTCTGTCATAGTTGTTAAACGTTCTGAAGCCAATTTAGCATAAGGATACACCTTGCGGGTTTTACGACGTAAGATAAGATAGCGCCTCCGGTCTTGTTTTGAAGTAAATTCTAATTTCTTAAGTAATATAACCTCTTCGAGGTCAATAAATTCTCTTGGAATAGTGTCTCCTTCAATTATATAATAGAAAGTATCCGTGCTATCGTTCTTCTTCTCTGTATATTCTCTATCTGTTTGAGACGTAGCCACTAATGAAAAAAACAAAAAACTTACATACATGTAGTAGGTATATTTCATTACTATTTTAATTCCTCTATTACTAAAATCGTTCCAAAATTAAACAAATTGCAATGTTTACTTATTAATTAATTACTAATTTTGGCTTTCCTGAAAAAAACTTAATATGGCAACATCTATCTTAACAAAAAAATCGCTCACTTTCTTAAAAAATTATTTAAACAATGCTGCCCCCACCGGCTATGAATGGGATGGCCAAAAGCTGTGGATGGATTATTTGAAACCTTATGTAGATGAGTTTATTACAGATACTTATGGTACTGCTGTAGGGGTTATTAACCCTAAAGCCAAATATAAAGTCGTTATTGAAGGCCATGCAGATGAAATTTCCTGGTATGTAAATTATATAAGTGACAATGGTCTTTTATATGTCATTAGAAATGGAGGAAGCGACCATCAAATTGCTCCTTCCAAAATTGTAAATATCCATACTAAGAAAGGTATTAAGAAAGGAGTTTTTGGTTGGCCGGCAATTCACACTCGCAGTAAAGCAAAAGAGGAAGCTCCCAAGCCCGATAATATCTTTATTGATATAGGTGCAAAAGATAAGGAAGAAGTTGAAGCTATGGGAATTCATGTAGGTTGTGTGATTACCTACCCCGATGAATTTCACATCCTGAACAAAAATAAATTTGTATGCCGTGCTCTAGACAATCGTATGGGTGGCTTTATGATCGCCGAAGTAGCACGTCTTTTGAAAGAAAATAAAAAGAAATTACCTTTTGGATTGTATATAACCAATTCGGTGCAGGAAGAAATCGGGCTTCGGGGAGCGCAAATGATAGCAGAAAGAATTCAACCCAATGTAGCTATTGTTACCGATGTAACACATGATACTACTACTCCCATGATCGACAAAAAGAAAGAAGGTCATGCAGAAATTGGTGCAGGGCCGGTAATAGCCTATGCTCCTGCTGTACAACAAAGGCTTCGTGACCTTATTGTAGATACTGCCGAAGATAAAAAAATACCTTTTCAGCGCGCTGCATTATCCCGGGCAACAGGAACAGATACCGATGCTTTTGCATACAGCAACAGTGGGGTTGCAAGTGCATTGATCTCGCTTCCTCTACGGTATATGCATACTACTGTAGAAATGGTGCATCAGGACGATGTTGAAAATGTGATCAAATTGATCTATGAATCCTTACTGAATATTAAAAAAGATGAAACATTCAGCTATTTTGAATAAATGTGTTCATAAAGAATAAAATGAATAACTCTCACATAGTTGCTTTTTTTTATCTTAGCTGTTAAACTCCCCCCAGAACAGTGCTATTTAACTCATTTGATTTTGGCCTTTTTCTCGTTCTTGTCTATGCAGTATACTGGACAATTGGCACAAAGAAAAGGAATAGTCAAAATGTATTATTGCTTATTGCCAGTTATATATTCTATGGCTTATGGGATTGGCGATTTCTATCTCTTTTAATTATCAGCTCACTTGTAGATTATTTTGCCGGATGGATACTTCAAAGAGCTACATCAAACTCCATCAGGAAATTACTATTATGGAGTAGTATCGTTTGGAATCTTGGCGTATTGATCACTTTTAAATATTTTGACTTTTTTGTTTCCGGTTTCGCTGATCTGTTTGCCATCACTCTTACTGAAAATACCTATACTATCTGGAATGTTATTGTTCCCATAGGGCTTAGTTTCTACACGTTCCAAACCATGAGTTATACCATTGATGTGTACCGAAAGAAGGTAGCCCCAACTAAAAACCTAATCGAATTTTTATGTTTTGTGAGCTTTTTTCCGCAGTTAGTGGCTGGGCCTATTGAACGCGCAAAAAAACTACTTCCTCAATTTGAAAAAGAGCGGTCTTTTGACCTCCAAACTTCCAAAGAGGGTTTGCGGCAGATACTTTGGGGGTTGTTTAAAAAAATATTGGTTGCAGATAAATTAGGGATTGCAGTAAGTATGGTTTTTAACAATCCCGAGGGATATGGAAGCTTAATGCTCATATTTGCCGCCGTATTGTTCTGCTTTCAGGTGTATTGTGACTTTTCCGGTTATACAGATATCGCAATTGGTACCGCAAAACTATTTGGTTTTAGATTGAGTAAAAACTTTGACTTGCCTTATCTATCAAAAAGTATTACCGAATTATGGCAACGTTGGCACATTACACTCACGCAATGGTTTACTGATTACGTATACATTCCATTTGTGAAAAGTGCTAAACATATTACAAATAGTGTCCGTGCAATTGCCTTGTTAGTAACAATGTTTCTGGTAGGGCTTTGGCATGGGGCCAATTGGACCTATATTGCTTTTGGGATTTTCAACGGGTGCGTTCTGGTTTTTGAAAGAATGCCTTTTTTCAAAAGGAAAGGAACAGTCCGCAAAAAATTACAAAAAGCCCCACGTATTTTTTCTTTGGTATATGTTTTTATAATGTTTATCATATCAGCGGTTTTTTTTAGGGCAAATACAATTGAACAGGCTTGGATAATCTTAAAACGAATATTTACAGTTACTCCGGATACTGCTATTTCGAGCCTGATAGGTATTAAACTTTTCTATTTGGTGCTAATGCTCATAGCAGAAATGCTTACGCAGAAATGGGATTTTCCGCTTCAAAAGATCGAACTAAAATTACCAAAACCGGTGCGCTGGGCTTTATATTATGTGCTTATTGTTTTAATTATAAGATATGCAGAGCCTAAGGAGGCATTTATTTATTTTCAATTTTAGAGATGCAGAAAAGATTTATAAAATATTTGTTGCTGTTTTTTATCCCGGTACTACTGGGGTATATGGTTGTTGAATATTTTACACTTCACATCCCTTCAAACTATAAAAAGAATAGTGAATTACTGGATACTGAAGTCCAAAATCTGGAAGTATTAGTTTTAGGCTCATCACAAATGAAAGATGCCGTAAATGTGACTTTACTGAAGCAGCCTTCCATCAATTTAGCATCCGGAGACCAGCATCACAATACTGATTTTAAAATTCTGAAATCTCTCTTGCCTAAACTAAAAAGCCTTACTACCGTTGTTCTCGAAGTATCCTACAGTCATTTTGAATTGCCCCACAATAGCAAGGATTTCTGGAAGAACAGTGTATATCTAAAGTATTATGACGTTAACAGTTTTGAGCGTAAAACTTATTTCAAGGATGAGCTGATCTACTTGTCTTTTCCTCCTTTTTATTCTAAAAAAATATACAATCATTATATTACAAAGGAGGACCCCGTAAGTTATAATCGCTACGGATTTGATACACTTAATTATTCTGGAAAATTTAAAGATTCTAAATATGATGAAACCAAGATCATTGAAACAAATTTCAAGATAAATACCCGTCCCGATCTTGAAATATTTGAGAATAATACAAAACTATTTTTTGAAATACTTGATTTTCTGAAAGACAGCAACCTAAATGTCATCATCTGTAAAATTCCTATGTACAAGAGTTATCTCCCGCTACGTCACAAAGGAATTTTGAAGCGTCGCGACAGTATCTTACAAGTGGCATCCAAGAACTATGGCAATGTACATCTCTTTAACAAAGAAGAAGATACTCTTAATTTTTCAGTGAAAAATTATTGGAACGAGAGTCACTTAAATCCGGATGGCGCAGCTATATATACAGCAATGTTTCAGAAAGTATTGGATAGCTTACATTAATTATTTTTCATCTTATCAAAATATATTTTCGCTTCCTTCACCACTTTAGGTGCTAATAAAATAGTAGCCAGCATTGTTGGAATTGCCATAAGAGCAAAAAAGGTGTCGATCAAATTGATCATCATGCTCAAAGAGGTAGTTGCACCCATCAAAATACTTGCGATATAAAAATAATTATAGTACGATTTATGTTTCGCTCCAAACAAAAACGACATACACTTTGTGCCGTAATAGGAATATGAAAACAGTGAAGAAATACTGAATACTGCAATACAAAGCAGTAAAGCATATTTTCCATAACCGGGTATAGCTTCTGTAAAGGCATTTGCCGTTAAACTTACTCCATTTGCATCGCTGGATTGCCAAACTCCGGTTACTAAGATCGCCAATGCGGTAAGTGTACAGATAATAAGCGTATCTATTGCAGGCCCAAGCATCGCTACCAATCCTTCACGAATGGGTTCGTTAGTCTTTGCTGCACCATGTGCCATTGGTGCTGTACCAATACCTGCTTCATTAGAAAATGCTCCACGCCTTATACCCAATAAAATCAATCCACCAACAACACCTCCCAAAAAGGTGTCTCCTTCAAAAAAAGAAGCGGAAAAAGCATCGGTAAAGATCATTCCCAGGTACTTTGGCACCTCATCAATATATACCCCCAAAATAATAAGTACCATTACAAAATATAGCAACACCATTGAAGGCACTAACTTTGAAGCTGTTTTACTTATTCGGGACAAGCCTCCTAATATAACTACAGCAGTAACAGCTGCCAGTATAATACCAACGATGAGATTACTATTCAAGCCGGTATACAAGCCTGCGGGTTTCAGTAATATGTCGTTGATCGCTTGTGTTAATTGATTTACATTAAATACCGGAAGCGCACCTATTAAACCTGAAATACTAAAGAAAACAGCCAATGGTTTCCAGTTTTTACCTAATCCCTCTGTAATAAAATACATTGGCCCTCCCTGTATAGTACCCTGACTATCTTTGCCCCTGAACATAACAGCGAGAGAAGCTGTGAAAAACTTAGTAGACATCCCTATAACGGCACTTACCCACATCCAAAAGACAGCACCAGGGCCACCAATAGCTATGGCTACGGCTACTCCTGCGATATTTCCCATTCCTACAGTAGCAGAAAGCGCAGTGGTCAATGCCTGAAAATGAGTGATTTCTCCTGTATCACTTTCATTATCATACTTTCCACGTAAGACAGCAATTGCGTGCCCTAAATATCGAAAGGGTAAAAATTGAATTCTAAAAATTAAATACAGCCCTCCTCCTATCAATAAAACCAGCAAGGGAAGTCCCCAGGTATATGAGGACATTTGAGCGATGAGAGTATCCAGGATTTTTAAGATCTTTTCCATATTGAAACAACGAATGTAAAACTTAAATTTTTAAAATTAGAAGAGAAATTGTTACTTGCGTTGTTAAATGACCAAAAAACTAACATACTTTCTTCTACTGTGCTTATGCTGTATCTTAGCCCAAGGGCAAGAAACAAAAACAACAGCTAATCCTTTTATCATTACTCCGGAAGTAATGGCCGGAATCACTGCCGATTCAAATTCTAACTTTCCGGATCACGAATTTCAAAAACAATTGCTCATTAATTTGGGTTGGGAGCATGATTACAACCAACAGGAATGGGCACAGCGCCTAAAAGGCCCGCGAACCGGTCTTAGTTTTGGATATACCGACTTTGGAAATGCTGACAACCTCGGTGGTGCCATAACGGCAATGCCATTTATAGAGTTTAATACTTTCAGAAAGAAAAATCTAAAGGCGCAGGTAGGAATGGGTGCTTCCTATTTCACCAAAAAATATGATTCTATCAGCAATCCATTCAATCAGGCAGTATCCACAGATTTAACCTGGTCGTTCCGACTTTTTATGCATTATCAATTTATCACATCTCAAAAGGTGGATTGGCGTATTGGGCTTGGTTATTTTCATCATTCAAATGGACATACACGCTTACCAAACCAGGGATATAATTCATTTTTAGTAAGCCTTTCAGCAGATATAAAAGATCCGGCGAAAACTAAAAATGAAACTGACATTTCCTTAAAACAAGACCTTAACCGGAGTGTTTATGACTACTTTTCGTTTAGAACTGGCTATGGGATTAATGCCCTTTCTATTATCTATTTCAATAACAAAAAGGAAGTCTATACAATTTCCGGTGAATACGGTAAAGTATTCAACAATACATTTAAATTGGGGGGCGGATTCTACTATCGTTTGTACCAACACTACTATGACTATATTCGTGATAATGAATCCCTTGTTCAGGACGGAAGAGAATTTGATTTTTTTAAAGAAGACCCTTGGAGGTATGCAACTAATCTGGGAGTTTTTATAACCGGAGAATTTTTGTTGAATCATTTTGGAATTGACCTGCAATTAGGGGCAAATTTGCATAAGCCGGCCTATAAAATTGATTGGCGGATCAATGAAGGCTGGGATAATACTCCCAGAGACATTCCAGAATTCTGGATGTTGGGGGAATTTGGAAGTAAATTTAAATTGAAGCATGCTATATCTACACGTATGGGAATCAAGTATTACCTCATAGGTACATCAAAAGCACCAAAGAACAATTTGTTTTTGAGTTTTCATATTAATACAAACCTTGGCCAGGCAGATTTTACCGAGTTGAGTTTGGGTTATGTATATGGATTTAATTTCAGGGAAAGGAAAACTAAAACCCTCCGGTATTAATTAAAGATAAAAACCCGGGTCTGTATGTATTACTAATTGACAAATAATCTTTACCGATAAGTACCCTATTATTTTCTATGGCAGTAATTTTTTTTAGATGAACAATATACGACCTATGGATTCTTGCAAACTGCTTGGCAGGTAATATTTTTAAAATTTCACTCATTTTACCTAATACCAGGATTTTTCTATTTTCCAATTGATAAGAAATATAATTTCCTGATCCTTCTATATATTGTATCTCATCCAAGTCAATTCTATCAATCTTGATTCCGTTCTTTACAAAAATATAATCTTTCTCTATTTGTTCTTCTTTACTGTTTGTATCTCCAATATACGATAATGGAAGGTTATCCAACTTGTCATAAACCTTATTAACAGATCTTATAAACCTGTCAAATTCAATAGGTTTAAGAAGATAATCAACTACATCCAGCTGATAACTTTCGACGGCATATTCGGAATATGCTGTCGTTAATACAATAAATGGTTTTGTTGTTAGAGTCTTTATGAATTGTATGCCTGATAAATTTGGCATATTGATATCTAAAAAAATAAGATGTACCTCATTTTGTTTTATAAAATCAATCGCTTTTATAGGATTTCTAAATGAACTTAAAAGTTGTAAAGATGCAATTCTTTCAACATACTCCTTTAAAATTTCTATAGCTCTGGGCTCATCATCTATAATAATACAATTCAATTTCATACAAGCATTAATTTAATTCCAGTTCTAATGTAATACTATATTCATTTTTGTTATCAGTTATAAATAATTGATGTTTATCCGGGTATAACAATAACAATCTTCTTTTTACATTTTTTAAACCTACTCCAGAGTGTTCTTTAATTGATATGGCATCAAATTTACTATTAGAGACTCTAAAAGTTAGACGATTCTCTTTTGTTGTAATTAGAATATGTACAAAACACTCTTTCTCAATATGAAATCCATGTTTAAAAGCATTCTCAACAAAAGGAATAAATAGAATTGGAGCTATTTGCAAAGATAGGTCGGTATTTTCCATTTCAAATCTTAAATCTAAGGGGTCTTCATCCGAGATACGTAATCTCTGTAATTCTATATAACTCTTTAGATATTGTAATTCTTTATCAAGAGTAACCAATTCAACATTACTGTCGTATATCATGTATCTCATTATATGTGATAATTTAGCAATCCCGTCTGCTACAGTCTTATCACTATGTTTTCTCGCTTCCGCATATAAATTATTTAAAGTATTAAACATGAAGTGAGGATTGATCTGTGTTTTTAAAAAATTAAGTTCGGTCTGAAGTTTTTCCTGAATAATTCGTTTTTTTAAATGCTCATTTTTCAACCAATCTTTAGCAAGGTGATATCCAAAAGCAAGAAGCAAAAATAACACATGAAATAAAACACTATAGCTAATTAAATCCGAACCTTTTGTGATATCAAAATTATAATCAATAAAAATGTTAAAATTGATCAGTAAGGAAACTCCAAGCGTAAAAATAAATAGAAGCGAGATCGCGAGTATATTATGAGTTTTCCTTTTAGGTTTTAGCAGCTTTGGCACTAAAAAGAAAGCTGTAGTATAAAACATAGCTGCTTTAAAAACGAGGTCTACCGAAATCGCCAATAAAAAAATGTCTCTTGAAATAGTGGTCTTTAATATTTCACCATTATGATTTATCATTCTTACCCGAATGCCAAAATTGGTATACGTGATATAGAGTATAAGTACCCAAAACAATATATGCAAAAGAGGTTCAACTACTTTTTTCATACTAATGGAATCAATCCACTAAAATAAATATTTTAAACTGCTACCTAGCCCTTCTTTTGATAAGATTTATAATCCCTTATTTGAATTGAGGTATTTGTTATTCAACTTATCTTAAAACACATATCATTCAATTTAAACACTAATAGCAGCTGTTGAAATAATTGGTTTGGCAGATGCTACAATTCGAAAGTTATTTGCCTCAAAAAGAAAAAGTCAAAAAAGTGATCCTGTAAATTATTACAACCCTAAACTATTGCAAAAAAGAAAACCTATGAAAAAGAGAATCAACTTCATAAATATTACCGTAGCATTACTGTTAATTTGGTCTTGTACAAATAAATTGAAAATTTCCGGAGAGACATACTTACTGCACAACATTAATATCATTGATGTAACTAATGGAGATTTGATTGAAGAGCAGGCTATCCTAATAGACAATAACATTATAAAAAAAATCGGAAATTTCAATGATCTAAAAGAACTTGTACCTAAAGAAAACTACAGGAACTTAAACAACAAATATATTATTCCGGGCTTGTGGGATATGCATACTCATATCGATAAATTATCCGATAATTTTGAGCATTCAAAATCGATGCTAAGCTTATATACTCTAAACGGTATCACTTCAATTCGGGAAATGGGAGGTGATTTTAAAAAAATCAAGCCTTTAAAGGTTGCTGCAAACGATAACTATTTATTACCAACAGTATACACGGCCGGCCCAATACTGGAGAACAAAGACTTTGTTGACTGGGTGGCAAAAGTTGACAATGACCCGGAATTTAAAAAACAAAGAATAGGAATCTCTCATGAATCTGAAGTAGAAAAACTAATAGATTCAGTAAAAAAACTGGGAGTAGATTTTATAAAAATAAGAACTGCTGCTTCCAAAGAGATTTTTTTTGAAGTTGCAGAACAATGTAAAAATAAAGGTTTGAAGTTCTCCGGGCATGTTGATGCGAAAGTCGACCTATACGAAGCTGTAAAATCCGGTATTGCGTCACTAGAACATTTTGACATATTCCAACTTTCCGGAATGAGTGATTCTAAAATGGACTCTATTGTTGCCCTAATGAAAGATCTAAAAACCGGATACTGCCCAACACTCACGTATTTTAAAAAGCACAGGATATATGACAAAGAAAAAATATGGTCTTTTATCAATGATACCACGTACTCCAATTTTCCCACAAGAGCCTATGTTTCAAATAGACTATTAGAAAAATCGATCCAATCAATTAAGAGGGCCGAAGAATCTCAGGTTCCGTGGGAAAAACTGGAGTCTAATTTTTTACGTTTTGCAAAAAAGGCAATAAGCAATAACGTTAAAATATTAGCAGGGACAGATGGTGCTAATGCAATATCCCTCCCGGGCTTTGGTTTGATTGAAGAATTACAGTTATATGATAGTGAATTTAGGATGACGTCCTTACAAATATTACAATCAGCCACCATAAACCCGGCTTCTTATTTTGGTAAAGATGGAAAGATAGGATTGATTGAAGAAGGTTTTATAGCCGACATGGTAATTCTAGACAAAAACCCACTTCTAAATATCAAAAATATTAATACTGTACATAGTGTGGTCAAGTCCGGAAAACTAATCACTCAGGAAGAAATTTTAGACAAGCTAGCATCTATTAAAAAATATAACAGAACAATGATGTAATCTGTAAATATTCCTAATGAAAATTTATCAAACTGGGGTAAAGAATCATAGATGTTAATAAAAAAATAGTGAGTGGAAAATCACAAGTGTCAACTTTTCCATGATTTTGCCACATCAAAAAAAATATACTTTTAATAAATAACTTTTATAACGTTTAAAGCAATCTAATTTTCTAAAAATGCAAGGACATTTTTCTCAATTCGTTCATGGATATTGGTAACATCTGCTTTTTTAAACGTTTCGCCTGTAATATTCTCATAGAGCTCTATATATCTTTCTGAAACCGTTTCAATATATGCATCACTCATCGGAGGCACTTCTTGCCCTTCCAGGCCTTGAAAACCATTTTGTATGAGCCATTGACGAACAAATTCCTTTGAAAGTTGTTTTTGAACTTCTCCCCTTTCTTGTCTTTCTGAATACCCTTCAGCATAAAAATAGCGCGAAGAATCCGGCGTGTGAATCTCATCGATCAAAACAATTTTCCCGTCTTTTGTTTTTCCGAATTCGTATTTAGTATCCACTAAGATCAAACCTTGTTTGGCAGCAATTTCGGTACCTCGTTGAAATAATTTTTTAGTATAATCTTCCAATTGAAGATAATCCTCTTCCGAAACAATTTGCCGTTTCAAAATATCTTCACGGGAAATGTCTTCGTCATGGTCACCGGCTTCTGCCTTGGTTGCAGGCGTAATAATGGGTTGTGGAAATTTGTCATTCTCGCGCATTCCATCCGGCATAGGAACTCCACAAAGCATGCGTTTTCCTGCTTTGTATTCACGGGCAGCATGCCCGCTTAAATAACCTCGGATCACCATTTCCACTTTAAAGGGTTCACAAGCTTTACCAACAGCCACATTAGGGTCCGGAGTAGCTATTAACCAGTTAGGCACCAGATCTTCGGTAGCTTGCATCATCTTTGTAGCGATCTGGTTTAATATCTGCCCCTTATATGGAATTCCTTTGGGCATCACAACATCAAAAGCGCTAAGTCTGTCTGTTGCTATCATCACCAAAATATTGTTCTCAAGTGTATATACTTCGCGGACTTTTCCGTGGTAGACTTCTTTTTGACCCGGGAAGTTGAAATTGGTTGCTGTAATTGTATGGCTCATCAATTAATCTATATTTTCAATGGCTTTGTAAGCAGAGATCACTTTTTTCACTAAGCGGTGGCGGATCACATCTTTATCATCCAGGTAGATCATTCCAACACCATCAACATCTTTTAGAACAAGTAAAGCTTCTTTTAATCCTGAAATCACGCGGCGAGGTAAGTCAATTTGTCCGGGGTCTCCAGTGATCATAAACTTTGCATTTTTCCCCATACGAGTTAAGAACATCTTCATCTGGGCATGCGTTGTGTTTTGTGCTTCATCCAAAATAACAAAGGCATTATCCAATGTCCGTCCACGCATAAAGGCTAAGGGTGCAATTTGAATGATTCCTTTTTCTATATGTGATTCCAGTTTTTCATGTGGGATCATATCCCGAAGTGCATCGTATAAAGGCTGCATATAGGGGTCGAGCTTTTCTTTTAGATCTCCCGGAAGAAACCCAAGGTTCTCCCCTGCTTCTACAGCCGGTCGTGTAAGTATGATCCTTTTTACTTGTTTTTCCTTCAATGCTTTTACTGCCAAAGCAACTCCTGTATAGGTTTTACCGGTACCTGCGGGGCCTACTGCAAAAACCATATCGTTTTTTTGCATCTTTTCCACCAATTTGCGCTGGTTGGCAGTTTGCGCCTTTATTAATTTACCATTAACGCCATGCACTAAAACATCTCCTGTACTTTCCGGTGTTTCGTAATCTTCTTTTGTGCGGCTTAAAAGCACACGTTCAATTACATTTTCATCGATCTTATTGTATTTGGCAAAATGCTCCAATAGCATGGTAATTCTTCTGTCAAATTCCTCAAGAATCTCTTCATCTCCGTAAACCTTTATTTTACTGCCACGGGCAACAATTTTTAATTTTGGAAAGTATTTTTTTAGCAGGTCAATGTTTGAATTCTGAAGTCCGAAAAACTCACGGGGGCTAATTTCAGTTAATTCGATAATAAGTTCGTTCAAAAGCGGTACAATTAAATTTGTGAATACAATGTAAAGAATTAGTTTTACTAGTCACAAAAGTAACCTATTTTTGTGGTAATTTCATTAACAAAATATCAACAATTCATCAATGCCAATCATAACCCTAACTACTGATTTTGGAGAGAAAGATCACTTTGCAGGTGCGGTAAAAGGAGCCATTTACAATGAGTTGAAAGATGTAAGAATTGTTGATATCTCGCATTCGATCTCTCCTTTTCATATCACCGAAGCGGCTTATATCATTCAGAACGCATACCAAAGTTTCCCGCAAGGAACCATTCACATTATTGGTATTGACAGTGAATTAAACCCTGAAAACAAACATATTGCCGTATATCTGGACGGTCACTATTTTGTTTGTGCCAATAACGGTATCATTTCGATCCTGGCTTCAGAAATAATTCCTGAAAAAATTGTGGAGATCAATATTCACGACCGGATCACCAGCAATTTCCCTGTGTTAGATGTTTTTGTGAAAGTAGCTTGTCATATTGCCCGTGGTGGGACTTTAGAGGTAATTGGAAAAACGATCACAGGTATTAAAGAGCTTACCGGAATCCGACCTGTTGTAAATGTTGAATCCAACCAGATTATCGGTAACATCATTTATATTGACAACTACGGAAACGTAATTAGTAACATTACAAGGTCTTTGTTTGAAAAAGTGGGTAAAGGACGGGATTTCAGAATCACAGCGCGTACAGCCAATTTCACGAAGATACATACACACTACAGCGATGCCATTAATTTTGAATTACCCAGTGAGAAACGTGAAGAAGATGGCAAAAAGTTAGCGTTATGGAACTCTTCCGGATATCTGGAACTGTCCATTTATAAAAGCAATCCAAGTACCGTAGGTAGTGCTTCTACTCTCTTTGGATTGGAATACCGCGACACTATTACCGTAAATTTTAATTAGTATGTTTACAAGAATTGTAAAAATGGAGTTTGAAGTGGAGAACATCCCTGCATTTTTGGCTAATTTTGAAACTGTAAAATCAAAGATCCGGAATTTTCCCGGTTGCCTGTTCTTAGAATTGTATCGTGATAAAAAGGAGGAAACAGTTTTCTTTACCTATAGCCGTTGGGAAACAGAAGATGATTTGGAAGATTATAGGCAGAGTGAACTTTTCAAAGATGTTTGGACAACAACAAAACCAATGTTCCGTTCTAAAGCGCAAGCCTGGAGTGTGGACACATTACATACTCTCATTTAATATTATTGAATGCTAACACTATTAAAACGTGAAATAAATTCGTTCTTTGCCAGTACCATCGGGTATTTGGTAATCGCTATATTTTTGGTGATCAACGGATTGTTCCTTTGGGTTTTTAGTGGAAATTACAATATTCTGGATGCCGGTTTTGCAGACCTTTCTGCTTTTTTTGAATTAGCTCCCTGGGTATTACTGTTTCTTATTCCTGCAGTTACCATGCGCGCTTTTAGCGATGAAAAAAAGATGGGAACACTGGAATTACTATTAACCAAACCCATTTCACTTCGGAGTATTGTTTTAGGAAAATATTTTGGTGCCGTAGTGCTTATTTTTATCGCATTACTACCAACACTGTTGTATATCATAACCATTTCAGAATTGGGAAATCCCCCCGGTAACTGGGATGTTGGAAGTACTTTTGGCTCCTACCTTGGGTTACTGTTTCTGGTGCTTGCGTATACCGCTATTGGCGTGTTTGCTTCTACGCTCTCACAAAGCCAGATCGTTGCTTTTATCGCTGCTGTTTTTCTCTCTTTCTTGTTGTATTACGGCTTTGAAGGGCTCACCGGCCTTGTTTCAGATTTTCCTCTGGAGAATTTTGGGATGAAAGCTCATTTTGACAGTGTTTCACGCGGAGTTCTGGACACGCGAGACATTATTTACTTTTTAAGTATAACCGTATTTTTTATTGCGTTAACCATTTTAAAACTTCGGAAAGAATAATGGGGCGTAATAAAAAACATAGCATGCATTTTGTACTGGTCGTTGTTGGCCTTCTATTGCTAAACCTTCTGGGAAATTATGTATATAAGCGCTTTGACCTGACTCAGGATAAACGCTATACCCTTTCTGAAGCTGCCAAACAAACCGTTGCTACTGTAGATGCTCCTGTTCTGGTCGATGTATTCTTAAAAGGAAATTTTCCTCCGGAATTTAGAAGGTTGCAAGAAGAGACCGAACAGCTTTTAGAAGAATTTACAGCATATAACCCCAATATCAGGTACGAATTTTTAGATCCGTTGGAAGATGAGGAAAACCCGGAGGCTCTGCAACAACAAATGGCAAATTTTGGCCTGACTGCAGCACAGGTGGAAGTAAAAGAAGGTGGAAAAGTGAGTACCGAACTGGTCTATCCCTGGGCACTGGCCTACTACAACGAAAAGACCGTAAAAATCCCTTTGCTTAAAAATCAGTTAGGAACCACTTCAGAAGAGCGCATTAACAACTCTATTCAAAATCTGGAATACGCTTTTGCAGATGGTTTCAACAAACTGGTAAATCCGAAAAAAAGAAAAGTAGCAGTCCTAAAAGGCAATGGCGAACTGGACGACCGTTATATAGCAGATTTCTTTGCAACGCTTCGGGATTACTATTTTATTGCTCCTTTTACGTTGGATTCGGCTGCTGTCACTCCCAAAAAAACATTAGAACAACTCAAAGGTTTCGACCTGATCGTTGGAGCAAAACCTACGGAAGCTTTTTCTGATTCAGAAAAATACATTTTAGACCAATACACTATGAATGGCGGGGCTTCACTTTGGCTTATCGACGCTACCGAAATACAGCGTGATAGTATTAGTGGAAGGTCCTTTGCTTTTGGCAAAGACCTGAATTTAAATGATTTCTTCTTCAAATACGGGGTACGTATCAATCCAAATCTGGTAAAGGATGTCTACTCGGCTCCTATCGTTCTGGCCACCGGGAATGAGAATGATGCTCAATACAACAGGTATCCATGGTTTTTTAGCCCATTAAGCGCCAGCGGCAATGACCACCCCGTTGTTACCAATATTGAAGCCGTTAAGTTTGACTATGTGAGTGGGATCGATACCCTGCCAAATACGCTACGGAAAACTGTATTGTTAAGCTCCTCCCCTATTACGAAAGTAGTTGGACTACCTGCTGAAATTGATTTTGATAAAGAGATCCCCAAGAATTTAAAAACGATCAATGAAGGGCCGGACCCTTCAGAATATAGTGCCGGTGAAACACCTGTTGCCGTTTTGCTGGAAGGAGAATTTCCTTCGGTATTTACCAATAGGGTCAAACCTTTTCAGCTTTCAGAAGATAAAACAAAAAGTACCCCTACAAAAATGGTAGTGATTAGTGATGGAGATATCATTGTAAATCAATTGGACCGAAACCGTCCCCTGGAACTGGGTTTTGATAAAATGACGAATGCGATGTACGGAAACAAGGAATTTTTACTTAATACGGTTAATTTTTTATTGGATGACAGCGGACTTATAAACATTCGTACCAAGGAAATTGCGGTACCTTTTCTCG
Organism: Ulvibacter sp. 2210JD10-4; assembly: GCF_058148525.1. Taxonomy (NCBI): domain Bacteria; kingdom Pseudomonadati; phylum Bacteroidota; class Flavobacteriia; order Flavobacteriales; family Flavobacteriaceae; genus Ulvibacter; species Ulvibacter sp. 2210JD10-4. Next base: position 59,390 of record NZ_JBYVJZ010000008.1, on the reverse strand, counting down.
ATCCTCAAAAAACAGTTGAACAGCGTACACTATGGCAGGTGGTTAACCTACTGCTTCCCTTGGGATTATTGGCGATATTCGGAATTTTCTTTCAATACTTCCGAAAGCGAAAATACGCCCGCTAAATGTTAATAAGTTAGTTTTTTCAAACGTCTCAATTGAAATATATTTGTAGTTAAGCTGTTAACCAATTCAGCAGAATCAAAAATCAATTTTTATAAAGAAGATTCAATGAAATTCATCGTATCGAGTTCGTATCTACTAAAGCAATTACAGGTACTGGGAGGTATCATCAACACTAATAACACCCTTCCTATTCTAGATAATTTTTTGTTTAATCTGGATGGAAACAGTCTGACTGTTTCTGCTTCCGATCTGGAAACTACTATTTCTTCAAAATTGGATGTGGAGAGCAGTACAAAAGGTAACGTTTGTATTCCTGCCCGTTTGTTGCTGGATACCTTAAAGACCTTTCCGGAGCAACCACTCACTTTTACCATAGAAGAGAACAATACGGTAGAGATCAGTTCCAACCACGGGAAATATGCTTTGGCGTATGCGAACGGCGAAGAATTTCCAACAGCAGTCGAATTAAAAGACCCGAGCGAGACAATATTACAAGGCGATGTTCTGGCAACTGCTATCAGTAAAACCATTTTCGCCAGTGGAAATGACGACCTTCGTCCGGTTATGAGTGGCGTGTTCTTTCAGTTTTCAACAGAAGGACTCACCTTTGTAGCGACAGATGCTCATAAGCTGGTAAAATACACTCGCGCAGATGTAAAAGCCTCACAAACGGCTGAGTTTATTATGCCTAAAAAACCTCTGAATTTACTGAAAGGCATCCTTGCAGGAAGTGAAGACGAAGTGACTATAGAATATAACGAAAGTAACGCCAAGTTTACCTTTGACGGTACCGAAATGATCTGTAGGTTGATCGACGGGAAGTATCCTAACTATGAAGCGGTGATCCCAAAAGAAAATCCAAACCGTCTCAGTATTGACAGAAACCAATTTTTGAATTCAGTACGCCGTGTGTCTATTTTCTCGAACAAGACCACGCACCAGATCCGTTTAAAGATCGCCGGAGCCGAGTTAAATATCTCTGCGGAAGATATTGATTACAGTAATAAGGCCGAAGAACGTTTAACCTGCGACTACCAGGGTGACGATATGCAAATAGGCTTTAATTCACGTTTCCTTACCGAAATGCTGAACAACCTGACGAGTGATGAAGTGTCTCTGGAAATGTCCTTACCCAACCGTGCAGGTATTCTTACTCCTGTTGACGGACTGGATGAAGGAGAAAAAGTTACCATGCTTGTAATGCCTGTGATGTTGAATAATTAGGTTGAGAGTTGGAAGTTGGAAGATGGGAGTTGGAAGATGGGAGTGTCATTCAGAGCTGTTTACTGAGCGTAGTCGAAGGGCAGCGAAGAATCTGGATAAGAGAGATTCCTCACATGAGTTGAAGTTTGAAGCCAGAAGCCAGAAGCCAGAAGTAAGAAGTAAAAAAAGCCCTTCCGCATGGCGGAGGGGCTTTTTTGTTTTGTAAGACTATACTATTTATTCTGTTTTACTGGCTTTCTTTTTCTTCTTAGCCTTTTTAGCAGCACTGGCTGTTCCATCTGCGCCTAATACTTTTCCTTTTATCTTTAAAAGCTTTGTATCTTCACTGGCATTGGAAGTAACCGTGATCGTCTTAGAAAAAGCACCAATTCTGTTGGTGTCATACTTCACGCCAATCTCTGCTGTTTCTCCAGGTAGAACCGGCCCACTTGGTTTTGTAGGTACCGTACAGCCACAACTCGCTTTTACATTGGTAATGACAATAGGAGCCTTTCCAACATTCTTAAACTTGAACGTACGTTCTCCGTTTGCATCTTGTTGGATGGTTCCGTAGTCTATTTCGGCGGCTTCAAATTGAAAAACACCTTTGTTGGTATCGGCTGTATCCTGTGCCTGTATGGTGGTAGCCAGAAACAAACAGATAACAAAGAATACATTCTTTACAAAGGAACTATTTCCTCTTAACAGTTTTGCATTTACATGGTAATTCATATTGTATTCGTTTTAATGATTAATAGAATACAAACATCAAGGTTAATTTGAAAAAACCACTAAAAAGAGGGGTTGAAAAAGGTACTAGTCCCCGTTCTAAATGTGCTTTAAGAGATAAAACGTATGGTCATAAAGTAAGTTGGAGCTTCTCCGTTGCCTGCCCGTACCGCATTTACAATAGGTATGATAAAACCTAAGAGTCCGGCGCCAATTAACGTTAGAATTCCCAAACCTAATAATAGAATAGCAGGTATACTTACAATAATATACAGTAATAAGCTTATTTGAAAATTAACAATGGATTTCCCGTGTTCGTTCATTCCTTCTACTTTGTCCTTAGTGGTAAGCCAAATGATCAAAGGAACGATAAGGCTTCCAAAGCCTATCACATATCCTAGTAATTGTGTAAGGTGTGTTATGACCAATAGACTGGTATCGGTGCGTTTTGCTGAGTGATTGATGACTTCCATACTATTTGATTTATACCTTATAAGTAGAGGTTTTTAAAAAAATGCTACAGCATTCAACACTACTTTTTATATCTTTGGGTTTCTCCCCCTGACATATAATACAATCTATGCATTGATGTAAGAAGAATTACCTTTCTTATTTAGTCTATGTATTATATGTTTTATTGTAACCATAAAAAACTTATCAGAACCTATAATCTAACCGTATGTAATAATAAATTAGTATATATAATGAGCTACTAGGCAATTTCAATGACTGACCAAACAATTAATATATTAATTAAGCAAAAAATAATTAACAATCAAAATTGGCAAAATGAAAAAACATTTACTTTTTACATTGATCATCTTAATCTTCTTAACTTCTAAAGCGCAAACAGTATTTACAACAGACTATATTTCACTTACTGTTCCTCAACATTATGATGGCGAAATATGGTATATTAGCGACAGTCTAAAGCAAGAGGTAAAAGATGTTAGAGATTTGAAAAATAACAAATCATTATTGAAATCATTTCCAAACATAGTTTCAAATGTTACTGTTTATAAAATCAATCAAGATGGAGAGCTTAAGATTGCAGGAATTGGAATTTCTGGAAAGAATGAAGTTTACCAAGTAATTTATGACTTTTCTCAAACCCAAACATTGACTTGGGAAAGCGATAAAGAATCTGAATCTGTATTAATTGGTGTCGGAGTTAGAATGATAGCTAAAGTAAAGACTAAAAAAGCAGGTATAAATCTTGCAAGTCCTTTTAGCTTAGTGGCAAATGCAAAAAAAGTAGAGGGTTCTCTTGAGGTTAGGGTTACAGGAATTAGTTCTCAAAAAATTAACGGTTTAATTCCTACAACCACTGACTTGTCACCTTCTTCTATTTCAATTGCATTACAATCTGTTGCTACAATAAAGTCGCATATATATGATGACGAAACAATAATTACTCCCCAATATTTGGCATATAACAGAAGGGATACTACTGTTAATTCTGAAAATTTAAAAGTTAAACAGAAATAACATATTACAACACCGTATAAAATTAATTGCTAGTGGTGCAGCCTACTTACGAAAATCCGTGAAGATTTTCTATTCGGTTTGTACTTGCTAAATTTAGGTGCTTAAACAACACAACTAATCTTATACACAACCGTTAGACATCATATTGAGTTATGAATAATAGATTACTTTACGATAAAATATATGCCAATAGATTGGATTTATCCCATTTAACCAATGAAATTGGTAAAATGAATAAAACTAAATTGATTGATTTATTACAGTCGTTGAGCGAAGAAGTGGTTATTGACAGATCAAAATCTGATTCCAATTTTGATCTAATCGCTAATTCTTCAATGAGTGGGTTAGATAGTCAATGTAGTGGATTGAACTGCAAGGTCAGAAGACTAAACAGCTTGATCAGAAAAGCAACCCTGTATGCCAATAAGGTTTGGGTTGTAAATCCATTAGAAAAATATGAGAAAACTAGCAACTATTCAAGCTTATCAGTTGATCAGATCAGAGAAAGCGCAATCGACGACCTTTACATTTTGAATCACTACAAACCACTTGTCGAAAATGGTTTGTTCACTTTTGCAAAAAGCCAAAATCATTTTTGCCTAAATTGCTTCAAAGCTATTTCTCAAGAAAATGAGATTAATAAAGATCTTCAGAAAAAAATTAAACTGATAAAAAAAGAGGTCAAGCAAAAACATGCAAAAGGAGCAGATTTTTTTATACGAGATGGCGATGAAAACTACAATTACAAAGTACAATTGACAAATTGTGATTTAGACATTTTTGAACACGAAAAATCTCAAATCGGATTTAAAAAATTGCCAAAAGAATATGAAAGCGCATACAACAGGAAATCTAAAAGAATCTATCAAAGAGAAATGCTTAAATCTCACGATAATGAAATATTTGCTAATAGAGTTTTGAGGAATATTATTATGCAAAATTGGTATTCTACGAATTTTGGCGCGAATTATGTCACTGATCAAGTTGTGGAAATGGAAGCAATTAAAAAGTTAAAGGAAATACACAACGAGTCAATGAGCGAAAATTACTTCTCGGGAATCCAACATGCAGTGCCTATCATAACTAATGTGAGGATAGATAAGTTAATAGAATTGAGAGAAAAGGAACCAGAAGCTTTTTTAAACTATAGAAATTCACTTGATCGGTTTCTAAATCAACATAAATCTAGTAGCTCTAAAGAAATTAATGAAGCATTTAAGGATGAAATTCAACCCAACATTGACCAACTCAATCAAACAATAAATTCTAATAAAAGTAAATTAATTAAGAATACTATTACCACACTTGTCACTGGGAGTTCGATTGTAAGTATTGCTTTATTTTCAGGATTATTGCCATTAGCTATTTCTCAGGCAGTATCTGGCTTAGCTGGGTTTCATCAGGGTTCAAAACTCATTGAAAACTTAATTAAATTACAAACGAGACAATATGAAATGAAGGACGACAAGTATTATTTTTTGTGGAAGGCTACCCATTAAAATATGATGTCTAACAACGTATATAATTTATAGCTTCATCTGAACTCGTTTCAAAGTCAATCTTAAAAAGCATATCTTAGTTACTCAGAATAGACCGAGATAGCGGCCACCACACACGCTGAATCGCTACAAACCATATACAATACCGTTGTAGTACATTTGAAAATAATGAAGCCTGAATTAAAATATATTGAATTAAAAAGTGGATTTGGCGATAATGGACCGGCGTGGATTGGAATGGCTGAATTTTCAAAATCTGGACGTACTGTCTATTTTAATGGAAAAGCTCTTAAAAACTCAAATGCACAAAGAATTACAGGAAATTACTACGATATAGAAAACAGAGATGAATATTGGGTTTCTGGAATTAAGAAAAATGGAGCTGACAGACATTCGGCTAGTGTAGGAAAAATAATGATTGACAGAAATGTTATTGACTTATATTTAAGTTTGGTCGATTTCAATGTTTTGGATAAAAGCCGATTTGAACTGACTGAAATAAAACCAACTGATAAACAGAAATTTGCGAAATTAGAAAATGAAAAACTAGAATAAAATGGTTTACAAATTTAACACGAGTGGAATTGACAAAAACAATGATACTTATATCGAGCTATCAAGAGACGAAGACTTTCTTATGGTTATTTCTGGAGACTATGATGACGAACATAGTGGAAATATACACTATTTGCATCAAGACGAAATAGATGATATGATTATTACCTTGACGAATATCAAAAACGATATTACTCAATGGAAAAAAGAAAATGCATAAAAATGTGCTACAGCTGTGGCTGTAAGTAATTGCTTGTTCTCACCGCTTCTGAAAGTTCCTGCCATCAGATCACTTTGCTTGTTTTTTATATTTTTACTATTTAGACATCTTAATTTATTCGCTTAAATCTAGAAGACTTTATAATTTGCAATATAGATCAATGGAATAAAAATAAAATTTGTCAGCTAGACCCATATTGAAAATAAACTGTTATTTTTGAGAGAACAATATCTAAATTAAGAATATGCTAGGAACGATCTTAGAAGCAATCAAAAGGTTAGAGAATAGAGAGCAACTTTCAAAAGAAGATAAAGAACTACTTGAATTCTTACATTCACAGGCTTGGGGAGAAATCAACAACGGGATAGTAAACTTAATATCATATGGTGATAGACTAGGTTGGGAGAAGATTGAAGAGAAGTTTACAGGAATGCTTAACCTTATAGATAAGGCGAAGAATAAATAGCACTTCTACTAATAATTTATTAAATCATCTGGGTTATATTTTTAACCCAAAGTTTCTACCTTTAAATATAGTCCAAGTTTCATACACAAAATTGTCATCCACAATTATGAAAAAAATTCTACTGCTATTATTATTTTCTGCTTTCTCAGTAAATGCACAACAAAATAGAACTGTAAATTTAAAGTGGAAAGTAACTGATACATTAATGTATAAAACTGTAATGAAAGAAACTGCAATTGAGCAAGATCAAAAAGAAGAGAAAACCGATACAGTTTTTGGAAAAGCATTGGATTTTTTTAAAAGTATGCAAAAAAGTATTGAGAATTTAAAATACGAAACCAAGCTTTATCCTGATAAAAAAGGAAATATTGATATAGCAATGTTTCTTAAAAGAGACAAAACAGACACGACTGATAATCTATTTATGGAAATGGCGGAAATGAATGGAAATGTAGTGCTTCGAGGAAAAGTAAGTCCCGCAGGAGAATTAATGAGTTTTTATTATAAAAGTTCTCAAAATAATCTAATTTCTATATTATTTGAGCTTCCAAACAAACCAATTAAAGTTGGTGACAAATGGAGCTTAAAAGTAGATATGATTGAAATGGACCAAAATTTTGTCGCTGATACACTATTCAAAAAAAATGAAGTTCGATTAGATAAAATTATTGAGAAAGATGGTGATCAAATTGCAGTAATTAAGTATGATATTGAAGAATTTGTGTCAGGATATTTTAGAGACGGACTAATAATAATGACTACAGAAAAAGGCAATAAAGAAATTTTTATGAAAGTGACTCATCAAGCAACTGGATATTTTTCAATTAACAAAGGAATGTGGATTGAATATGACGGAAATATGGAAATTAAAACTAATTTTTCTATGTTGGGCTTTGGTGGTAATAAACGGACAGAATTCAAACTAATTCTTCAAAAATGACTATAGATAAAAAGTACACAATTAATTGTAGTTTAATTAAATATGTCTTTTAATTTAGTAGATATCAACATATATAGTACTAGTCCGTTTTATATGTACTGTAAATCATTTTGGATTTTATAACAATACTTCACCTTTACATATCTATTCCTTTTTACAACAAAGTTATACTTACCTTAGGCTTTGTATTTTTTTAAATAAAAAATGCAGAAAAATGCAATAGATCGAAAAAACTTCGTCTTTCTAATCGAAGGCCCTTTGTAAAAGGTTTTTAAATGAACCCGGAATCAGATAACACTAAAAAGCTTAAGGATTTTTTTGGAAGAGAATACCAATCTCTCAAGGTATATGTAAATACCAAAATTGCTGATACCACAAATCGTGATGCAGAAGATATTATCCAGGATGTTGCCTTAAAATTATTTGCAGGAGCAGAAAGGTACGCCCCTATAAACAATGTAGCCGGTTTTGTATACCGGTCCATAAAGAACAAGATCATTGACCTTATGAGAACTTCGAAACCGGCAGATTCGGTAGATATTGACAGTAATTTACTGGAGATAGCAGAAGTATTGCAACTGCCGGCAGAGAAGTATGCTTCGGACACAATGATATCCATATTAAAAAACTGTATAGAACAGCTAAAGCCACCCTATAGAGATATTATCATAGCAGTGGATTTTGAAGGGTATACATACAAAGAGATCTCACAAGAAATAGGGATTCCCGAAGGAACACTCATGTCAAGAAGGCATCGGGCCATTGGAATATTATATAAAAAAATAGAAGTAGAATTTAACAAACATAAAATCAATATATCATGACAAATTTTTTCACCCATAAATTCAGAAAAAAATCACCCTTAGAGATTGCCGGAATAATCATTTTTGGGGCAATTGCCATCACCGGATTAGCCATACTATTTGGCTTTGTGATCATGTGGCTATGGAATTGGTTGATGCCGGAAATTTTCGGATTGACAACCCTTACGTTCTGGCAAGCCGTTGGCCTCATTATTTTTGCCAAACTTATCTTTGGTGGCTTTGGCGGCGGAAGCAGTAGCAAAAAATCATCCAAAAGATCAGGTGATAAATGCAAAAAGGATTCGAAAACAGATTTTTCGAAGTGGAAATACTATGATAAATTCTGGAAAGAGGAAGGAGATGCCTATTATAAGCAATATGTTGAGCGGCAGTCGGGCCAAGCACAGGAAGATATTTCAGAATCTGAATAACATCACATTTCATCATGGAACTCCTATTATTTCGTACAGATATTAAATCGAAGAAAAAAGTGAAGTCCTTAAAACCAATGTTCAACAGCCATTCGGATATTTTAAATTGGTCTGTAGACTTTGAAGATATTGACAATGTCCTTAGGATTGAAGCCACAACAAATCTATCGGAAAAAGAAATTATAGATTTGGTTAGCGTACAGGGTTTTTATATTAAAACACTAATGGATTAAAATATAGTTATTGCTTATACTGACATAGGGTTGTCACTCATCGTATCTACTTTTGTATTGAACCAATACAAGCGAAAACATGAAACACGAATGGAGAAAAAAAGAAAAGGAAATTTACCTCCCAAAAAACAAACCGGAACTTATAGATGTTCCGGCACACAAATACCTAACTATTGAAGGAGAAGGAAACCCCAATAGTGAAAGCTTCGCCGAATACGTTGCCGTCCTTTATGCTTTGTCCTACGGCATAAAAATGAGTCCCAGAAAGGGCATTGAAACTAAGGGTTTTTATGACTATACAGTGTATCCACTCGAAGGAGTGTGGGACATCAACGAGGAGGCAAAAAAGAATTTTAAGGGTACTATAAACAAAGATGACCTGGTCTTTAAGTTAATGATACGGCAACCCGTTTTTGTAGATACAGACCTGGTAGACAAGATCCGTTTGATCACAAAAGAAAAGAAGCCTCATACATTGTTGGATAGTGTTTTATTTGAAGAAATTGAAGATGGAAAGTGTGTCCAAATGTTACATTTGGGAAGTTATGACAATGAACCCAAAAGTTTTAAGATCATGGAAGGTTTTGCTTCGGAATCAGGACTCAGGCGGCTATCGAAAAGTCACAGGGAAATATACTTGTCTGATTTTAGAAAAGTCACCCCGGAAAAACTCAAAACGGTATTGCGATTTCAGGTAGAGGATTTGAAAGTATAAAGTATGAACTGCCTTCATGGGAATTGTGTATTTTTGCACGCAACAGTACACAATGATCTATAACGATACCATAGTAGCATTAGCAACACCTACAGGAGCGGGTGCAATCGCCGTTATCCGACTTTCGGGAGATGATGCCATAACTATTGCATCCGGGATGTTTGTATCGGTTTCGGGAAAGAAACTGGCAAAGCAGAAAACACATACGGTCCATTTAGGACATATTAAAGATGAAGAGCGTGTGATCGATGAAGTATTAGCGACTATTTTCAAAAATCCCAATAGTTATACCGGTGAAGATGTAGTAGAGTTTTCCTGCCACGGAAGTCATTATATCCAACAGGAAATAATACAGTTGGCACTTCGGAAAGGGTGCCGTATGGCAACTCCCGGTGAGTTTACCCTACGTGCTTTTCTAAACGGAAAAATGGATCTGAGTCAGGCGGAAGCCGTCGCAGATCTCATCGCTAGTGATTCTGAAGCATCACACCAATTGGCCATTCAGCAGATGCGTGGTGGTTTTTCCAACGAAATAAAAAGACTTCGGGAAGAATTATTGAATTTTGCTTCCCTTATTGAATTGGAACTCGATTTTGCTGAAGAGGATGTGGAATTTGCGGATCGGGCTGCATTTCAGGAACTAATTTCAAAGATCACTCAGGTATTAAAACGCCTTATCGATTCTTTCGCCACCGGAAATGTCCTCAAAAACGGAATTCCCGTTGCAATTGTAGGTGAACCCAATGTTGGGAAATCTACTTTGCTGAATGCACTTTTAAATGAAGATCGTGCCATAGTAAGTGATATCGCCGGAACAACAAGGGATACCATTGAAGATGAGATAAGCATAGGCGGTATTGGCTTCCGTTTTATTGACACTGCAGGAATCCGGGAGACCGTTGATGAGATTGAAGGTTTGGGCATACAAAAGACCTTTCAGAAAATGGAACAGGCGCAGGTGGTTATCTTTTTAATAGATAGTGTTCAGTTGGCAGTTGGCAGTGAAGCTATAGATGCTATAAAAATTGAAATTGAAAAATTAAAGAACAAGTTTCCGCAGAAACAATTGATCGTTATTGCAAATAAAGTGGATCAACTTACTAAGCCCCAGATCTCACAGCTCAAATCTTATATCTCACAGTTACATTTACTTTCAGCAAAAACAGGTGAAGGCGTTGAAGACCTTAAGACTACCCTACTCGACTTTGTAAATACCGGAGCCTTGCGTAATAATGAGACTATCGTGACCAATTCACGCCATTATGATGCATTGCTAAAAGCCCAGGAAGAAATCCAAAAGGTACAGGAAGGCATCGATAGCGGTTTAAGCGGCGACCTGCTGGCCATTGACATACGGCAGGCACTGTATCACTTTGGAGAGATCACGGGTGAGATCACCAATGATGACCTGCTGGGCAATATCTTTGCGAATTTTTGTATTGGGAAGTAATAACACATAAGCAACAATTACCTAAACTATTTTTTATTCCAACGGTCCATATTCAGCTATAGCAGCAGTTCCTACATCTTCTGCTTGTTCAATTAATTCCAGATCAGCTTGATAAGTTCCCTCAACTGTTGGATCTCCTGCTTGTATAGCTTGGACCAGCCCCCGATGCTGATCTCGAATCTGGAATAATCCTTGCCGCCACGGAGCAAGAATATGTGGAGGAGGTGGAACATTACCATGTTGTGCCCGATAAGCAGTAATAGAATTAGCAAGAGTTTCTGCTGCGTATTTTGATATTTCAGTCATAGCTTGTTCTTTCTTTTTACGAATAAACTGCCGATACATTAACCGACTAAATTGTGCATTATTATTTGCTACAGAATGTGATACAGGAACAGCAGCATGAAGTCTATTTGTAAGATCAGTAGTACACTCTCCTGCGCCACGTTGAGACCTTGCATGATCTGCATCAATTCCGTCACAAGGTGCCCGTTCTGTATACATAGATAAAACTCTGAGTTGACCTACGTCGCCAGGGGCAGCATTAAAATTTACTCCAAGAGCTTGTGCTTGTGCAATAAGATGTTCTTCCGCATGGCGTTCTCCATGTACACTATTACCATGAAGTGTTATAACACCCGCATTGAAGTTAGCATGAGCTTCCTGAGCGTGTCCTGCAGGTACTCCAATCTTTATTAGCCCCCTATTTTGGCTTCCCGGATCAAAATTATCGTCCCTAGAGCGTGTTCTATAAACTTCATCATTATCCCCTCCATGCAATGAAACGCCCTGATAACGTTGTATAACCGATGGACGAATACTGCTATTCACCATCTCATGAACTTTTATCAGTTGTTTAACCTGAAGACTATTATTTACTGTAGTTTGCAATCTTCTTTGTACAATAGATTCAGGCCGGTTATCTAAAAACTGAAAAACAGACTCATCATTGCTTTGCTTTTGTGATGGACTATTTACAACCGGGTGGGCATTATTCTTTTGAGTTTTCTCTGCACGTACATTCACAGTTACTAATTTATTTTCCTTGTCAAATACCTATATATGACTATTTAGGCAAATGTTCTATCATAAGAGATTTAAAAGAGTTTTTTAAAGATAAAAGAATATCTAAATCCTGTAAATAGGTATTTATACGTATTTCATCGGAAATTCGATCTTATTTGTACCTTAACGACATTAAACTCTTTTTAACTACCCAACTCCTCTTTAAAACTTAAATGATAAGCTAAATGAAAAATAAGAACTTCTAATTCTTTATAAACTTTTTGATAAAGGTTTGTCCTTCTATAGAGATTTGTGCAAAGTAAATTCCGTTACTTAATTGAGATACATCAATTAGAGTATTTTGGGTTTCATTAATAAGGCTTACCTGCAGGGAATATATACTTGTATGTGGAAGTAAGAAGCAGCTCTAAAATGATTACCCCCTTCCAAAACTCTTTTTTGAAAAGGGGTAAATAAAATAAAAGATTAGTTGATTATAACTTTAACAATATCTTAGTTCTCTTCACTTCTCCATCAACAATTACTTTTAAAAAGTAAAGTCCAAAATTTAACTGAGACAGATCATAATTAAAAAGATTTTGTCCCTGATTCAATTGTTCCTGAGACTCAAATACATTGTTTCCGTGAAAATCATACACGATCAGATTTGCTGTAGTTTCCTTATTGGATCTTAATTGTACATTCAGATTCTCGCTGAAAGGATTTGGGTTTACCCTTAAACGGGTAATAAATACCTCATTTGAATTTTCACAGGACCCCAAAGTATCTCCATGATTCAAATGGTGTTGCACTGCCCAAGCCGGAATACAGATCGTATGTCCGTTATGGCAAATTTCCACTTTGGGCCAGTTTGGGTTGTTTCCACAGCTAACATCAATGACTTCAACTTCAATATTAGCCGTAGAAGTACATCCGTTTGCATCTGTCACTGTAACCGTATAGATAGTTGTTTCTTCCGGGCAAACCTCTAAAGAAGTGGTAACATCCCCGGTACTCCATTCATAAGTATAAGGCCCGGTACCCCCTATTACACCAATCACTTCAAGTGTAGTACAAGATGCTGGTTCATAGCCCATATATACCGTTGTATTTTCTGAAGTCATCATCTCTATTGAGTCTGGCTCTTCAATTAAGAATAGCTCTACAAATTCAGCACCAAGGCCATCTGTTACTGTTACTGAATATTCTCCAGCTACGAGCCCGGTTGCAGTGGCAGTTGTTTGACCATCATTCCATTCATAAGTATAGGGTGATATCCCTCCTGAAACTGATATTGTAGCCGTGCCATCCGTTCCTCCATTACAGCTAACATTTGTAGACCAAGTGTCAAGTAGTTCAAATTGCTTTAATTGGAATCGTGCAGATACCGGAAAATGATCTGAAGTAGTATTGGTATACTGGCTATCATAAAACTCATAATGCACTCGAACAGATTGATCTATATAATTATCATTTAATTCATCTGTAACCGATATATGATCTATCATGTTCTCTCTGAATACAAATGATCTGAATCCACCATCACTCAAAGCTCTTGAAACAATATTGTAATTGATGGTGTCATCTGTATATTCCTCATAGGTAGTTATTGTGGTTACAACATCTGCAACCGTTTCATCTACATCATCATTAAAATCTCCCAATAAAATAAGGTTTACACTCGGGTAATTAGCATCCAGAGTGTCTTTTAAAACTTCAACATCATATTTGCGCATGTCATATCGGTTTTGAGCCTGGCTACTACCATTTGCTCTGGCATGCAGTGCCACTACATTGTACTGCTCTGTTTCTCCGCCAACCGTAATATCTGCAGTCATTAAAAAAGGCAGTCGTCCACTGGCATAAAAACGATCTGTAGTACTTGGGTAGCCTACTAATGCTGAATCATCACCTCCGTTATACAATGGATGAATAGATTCTAATAATATTTTGGTACTGACCGGGCTTACGGTAGCTGTATTGTAGATAAATCCTATTTTTTGTTTCACCCCCGGGTCATTAGGCCTTGAAACTGCTGTAGAAAGCACATAATCATAGCCAGGTAGTTCGTTTACCATTTGTTCAAACAAAACATCATCGGCAATCTCCTGAACAGTATAAATATCTGCATCCAGTTCAAGGATCACAGATTTTACAGCTTCTTTTTGAATAGTATCTGACATAGGGTCACCAGCCGCAGGTGAATTTGATTCATCACCGAACCATTCTATATTCCATGTAACAATATCTAAAGTTTTCTCATTTGGCACATCAATAGGAAGGGTTGGAGGAACATAAGGTCCGGCACAGGACATATCTGATTCCATTCTGGGTAATAATTGATAGTTGTCAAAAAACCTTCCTACAACTCCTATAATCTCATCACAGGACTCCGGTTGCCCTAATCCTACTATTTCCTCAACATCGTTATCTATTCGTAGTTCTCCCGTTCCACTTAAGTCACTTAATATATAGTTTGAGTTCCCAAAAAGGATATCTCCCGGAATAGGAAACGCAGGATCTGCAATACGTACCAATTCGGCCGGATGGTTGGCCAATTCTGCCAATGTAATTGTTAGCGGTTCAATGGCCTCATTTGGTAATCCGTTATTTTCTACTAAAGTTACCGAGCTAATCTGTACCTGATCATTAAAAACACTTCTGGTTCCGGTAACTGTGATAGAATCTCCTATTATAAAATTACCATCACCATGAACCAATTCATCGAAAATGGCAACCCCTGCAGTACTATCCTGAATATATGCAGAACCGGAAAACTGATCTGAAACTGTTAACACTCCACTGATCGTTACCAATTCACCTACTGTAGTATTTCTGGCTTCTAAAATAGAAATAGGGTCCGGTGGAGGAATGATAGCTCCATTTTCTGTACCGGGTGTCGGAGCTGCCTGTGTATAGGTAGCTGTGTTTCTGGCTCCTCCCGAACCATTAGGAATACGTTGTGAAGAATCTCCATCCTTATTGCCTAATTCTCCTTCATTTATCTGAGCTTGTCCTGCATTCAATAACACCAACAATCCTGCATCATCTGCATCGTTAGTATCATATACAAGTGCATCGATAAGACCGGCCGTAGTAACTGCCGTACCGGAAGGGAAATCTGTGGCATTCCCGGTATATAAAGCCACCGCATCAGCCCCGTTTTGTAATCCATTGCTGGAAATTATCAACCCGACATTAGGAACATCTACATTTCCAATCACAAAATATCCTTCGGCATTAGTTGTAAATCCATCTAAGTCAAGGGCATTATAGCTTGTATCACCATTTCCATTGTACAAGACCAAAACAAATCCCGATAATGAAGTGTTTCCAACTCCTCCATCAAATAATTCAACAAATTCCATCGTATCAGTTCCGGCTGTATCGGCATCAACTTCGTTTATGATCAATGTAACAGGGTCTGTAGCATTTGTATTAGACGCCCCGGGAGTAGGAATTGCCTGTACATAGGTAGATGTATTTCCAGGGCCTCCTGATCCATTTGCAAATCGCTGTAACGAATGTGTATCCTTATCTCCATTCCCACCTTCATTTATCTGTGCTTCACCGGGGTTTAACAGAACCAGTAGCTCTACATCATCACTATCATTGGTATCATAGACCAAAGCATCTATAAGATTGGTGGTTGTAACAGCTGAACCATTTGGAAAATCGGTGGCATTACCTGTGTATAGTCCTACAGCATCTGCTCCGTTTTGTAAGCCATTACTTGGAATTACAATTGAAACATTAGGAACTGCCACATTTCCTATTACAAAATAGCCTTCGGTATTGGTGGTTTGTCCATCCAGATCGTAAGCGGCATAACTCAGGTTATTGGAACCATTATAGAATACCAGTACCAATCCGTCTAACGAAGCATTACCTACACCTCCATCATATAATTCGACAAACTCCATCGTATCGGTTCCGGCAGTATCCGCATCCAGTTCATTAATAAGAAAGTCCGGAGTAACTACCGGCTCTCCGTTTTCTGCTCCAGGTGTTGGTGCAAGTTGTGCATAAGTTGAAGTATTTCCAGCACCTCCTGACCCATTTGGAATACGCTGAGAAGAATGGCCATCTTTATCTCCGGCTCCTCCTTCATTTACTTGCGCCTGTCCCGCATTCAAAAGGACTAATAATTCAGCATCGTCACTGTCATTGGTATCATATACCAAAGCATCTAAAAGGTTAGCTGTTGTAACAGCGGAGCCATTAGGAAAATCGGTAGCATTACCTGTGTATAGTCCTACAGCATCTGCTCCGTTTTGTAAGCCATTACTTGGAATTACAATTGAAACGTTAGGAACTGCCGCATTTCCTATTACAAAATAGCCTTCGGCATTGGTGGTTTGTCCATCCAGATCGTAAGCGGCATAGCTCAGGTCATTGGAACCGTTATAGAATACCAGTACCAGTCCGTCCAAAGCTGAATTTCCCACACCTCCATCATATAACTCTACAAATTCCATGGTATCGGTTCCGGCAGTATCTGCATCCAGTTCATTTATTATGAAAGTAGCTAAACAGGAGGCTTCAGTTGATGTAGCATCATCAATGATTTCAGTATTATTCGTTTTTAATTCTTTACTATCATTCATCGGGGCACTAAAACCTTGTATGAAGAATAGAAGAAATAGTGTTGGCAGGAATAGTTTTTTAGTTAGGTAAGAGTATTTCATATGTTAGTTATTTAAATGGTTTATCTAGTATAAAATTATCAGGTTCATGACAAAATCTGAATATTCAAATCGTTAAGAATATATTATTAAATTATATTCTTAATTGAAATGATCTATCTATTATTCTTGTAAGATCATAATGAAATGATCTATCGCGGGGAAATTATATATGCGAATTCTATGTGTGAGGTAACTCTTTAAAATTAATAATAATATTTCTTACTTCAAAGCTCTACGTTGTAAAACATATTTAAAATTGAACTTCTATAGAAAATAATTAAGGGGGTTTTCCCCTTAAGAATACAGTCATTTACCTAGTTATCCAGCTTTAGTAATTACATATCTTTAATCTTAGATAATTCAAATTTTAGAAATCATGTCTTACTTTAAAAATGCTTTTCTTTTACTCACTTTAATTTTTATCTGTAGTAGTTGCAGTACAACATTTGTGGTTACTGATGATTCCATTCAATTTCCTGAAATTCCGCTATGTGCAGATGTAGAGTTCAGTTTAATAATCAAACAAGGAGGCGCTAAAAATAATATAAATAGAATTCGCCCGGATGGAAATAAAATAAAGTTTTCTAAAAATGATTCAGATTTATCAGAAGTCGACTTCTCAAAACCTATTGATGAAATTGTTCTTATTGTTACAACAATACCTTCTGATTCGGAATGTCCTTTGACTGCTGGTGACGAGTACACTCACCCTAGCTTTGACCCTTCTGAAAAAGAAGTCCCAAGTGGATCAATTTTAGAAACCAAATACTCGCTTTCCTGGTCAGATTTTGATAAGAATTGAACTGCCTCCCAAAAACTTAAAGAATACATGGTCAATAATCATGTGAATTTTTTAAAAGGAATACATATACGATATTCCTCCTCCTAAAGTGGTGTCTGCCAAATTGCTGAAATCTACTCCTCCAATTAACGTAAAAGTACCATATTCAAGAGTTTTATACCTTCCTAAAAGGTAATTATGCCAGTTCTTTAGTGGTGTAATGGGAACTCTATAGATTCCAAGGTTTGTCGCATATGATGATTTAATGATCCAGTCTATTTTTTTAAAGTTTCCAGATACTCCTAAGTGGTGTACTCTTACACGATTACTTATAATAGGTGTATTACTCCCTGTGATCTCAAGTTCAGGATCTATAATAATAAAGGGCATTCCAATTATATTACGATCATATGACCAACCACTTCGATATAAATTATTTGAAAAATAATTATCAATCCCACTATCCCCGGAATTTCCACTTTGGTCTGATGTATCTATGTATTCATATAAGATCGAAGCAATAATCTTTTTGTCTGATGGTTGATAATAGATTCCCCAGGTACCATCCGGAAAATTGGCCCAACGTGTTCCTGAACCATCTTCAAATGGGTGTTCGTGATAAATTGAAAAATCTCCTGCACCTGTTGTAAATTCGTAATCTAATAAAAAGGTTCCCAAATGATTTCCAAGAGCATTGACCTGCTCTCCCACCACAATAGTTTCTGTAGATTTTTTAGCAAAAAATACATCAATAAATGCATTCAAATCATCCGGAAGTTTACCAAATACAGGCGAAGTTCCTCCCCATTGAGCAAAATGCTGTAACTTTAAAGTAAGTTTATGCTTTTCATTGAATGTTGTGATCAACCCAATTCGCTTATAATGAATCCGTGTATCGTTTACATATCGGTCATCATTTAAGCTATAATGAGCAATACCCCAATCAATACCAAAAGTCTCAGAAATTTTAAGAGGAGCATTTGCTTCTAAGAGTAGTCCTGGTAGAGGACGTGCATTCTGTGACCACAAAAAGTTCTTATTTGTCGCAGAAAGTCCATCCATTGCTACTTCCCGTTGCTTTGCTCCAACAATCACTTTCAGCCAGTTGTTCTGTAGTTTAGCGTATAGATCTCTTCTTTGAAATTCGTCAGTAACCCCATCTCTATAAAAATACCCTACGCCGGCTTCTAAATTAATATTCTCAAGTTGATAAGCCCCTTTAAATGTCCCTGTTCCGGAAAAGTTAGTTTCGGGGGCTAAAGCAGTATTAGTATTAGCATACATCCAAAAAGGAAGATTGTCTTCGTTAGATCCTGCGCCTTTTATCTCAATTGACCCATCTACCTTAATATCCTGTGCAACTGCAACAAATGTGCTCAATACAAATAAAATAGCTTGTAGGTTCTTCATAAACAGAAAGGATTAGTCTTTTGCTTTTGGAATATAATACTTCAGAAACTATCTTTTAAAAACTCGATCTAACCAGCCCTTTTTTTCTTTAGAATATGTGTATCCATATTTATTCCCATAACCAAAATTACTCATAGATACACTGTTCAGAACCACAGCTACATTTGATAATCGTCCATCATTAATGGCATCTTTCGGGAAACCTAATAAGCGTTTGTCTGTATATCCAGCACGAACAACATACAACATAATATCTGCAAAATTATTAATAAGAATAGTATCTGTTACCAACATAGAAGGAGCGGTATCAACAATTACATAATCAAACTTCTGCTTCAGTTCTTTAAACAATTGAGTAGTACGTTCCTGCATTAATAATTCTGCGGGATTTGGTGGTATTATTCCAGAAAGAACAATAGATAGGTTTTTATTATATTCACTTTGTGTAGAAAGATCATCAATTGTAAGTTCTTCATCAATAATAAATTCGGTAATCCCTTTCCTCTTTCTATATTTTTCAGGTAAATATCTATGCAATTGAGGGTTTCTGATATCTGCCCCAACTAAAACTACTTTCTTTCCTGTAAGTGCTAAAGTTAGTGCCAGGTTAAAAGCTATAAATGTTTTTCCCTCTCCTTTAATGGTAGAGGTCACAAAAACAGTTTTTGTTGCTTCAGAGTTATTCTTATTAATAAACAGGTATTGAAAATTTGTGCGTAAAATTCTAAAAGACTCTGCTAATATACTTCTGTCATTATACTGAATAAGTTCTTCATCACTTTTCTTAAGTTTTGGGATTTCCCCTATCAGAGTAGTATTAGTAAGTACTCGTTCCACATCTCTTCTGTTGGAAACTTTTGTGTTTAATAAAAAGAAGCCATATAATCCAATAAAAGGAGCCAGTAGTCCTGCCAGTAAAGCTCCTATATAAATGAGAGACTTATTTGGACTTACAGGCTCTTTAGTGCTATAAGCACTATCAACTATCTTTGCCTTAGGAGCTGTAACTGCTAACGAAATAGATGCTTCTTCACGTTGTTGTAATAAAAATAAATACAGTTGTTCTTTAATGGTTTGTTGGCGTTCAATACCACGATACAATTTCTCTTTGGTGGGAACCTGTGCAATTTGAGAATTAAGTGTTGCTTCCTGAAAATTAAGGTCACGCATTGCAACTTTTAACGCATTGCTTGTATTCTTCAGGCTACTCAAAATGCTAGAGCGTATTTCGGCTATTTGGTTATTTACATTTACTACTACAGGATTCTTAGCGGTTGAAGATTTTAATAATTTGTTTCTCTGCAATATCAACTGATTATAATTATTTACCGCCTCTCCTATTTCTTGTCCATCTAAACCTATATTAGCTGGCAACAAATCATTACTAGATGATTTTTCCATATAATCAATCATGGTATTAGCCAGTTCCAATTGTGTAGACACACCAGATTGACGCTTATTATATTCACTAGCATTTTCCAGAATGAGTTGTGCTTCAATTTCAATATTAGTAAGCCGATTGCTGCTTTTAAATTGTTCTTTGTTTCGCTCTACTGAATCTAATTCCCTAGTAATAATTTCTAAGCGGGAATCAATAAAATTAGATGTCTTCTGAGCTACCTGTCCTTGATCCTGAATAGCATCTTTGTTATACTGAAATATAAGTTCATTGAGGAAGTCTTCAGCTTTTTTAGGAACAGGAGACCGCATACTTACAAAAACAACATCGCTGTTTTTAATATCATTAGCGACTGATATTTCTTTTTGGTAAGAAAGTGCAACCCTTTCTATAGGAAGATAGGTGACAGAGACTGTTTTACCTTTAAAAGATTCAAATATTTCGAGATCATCTAATACAGGTAAAACGGTTATATCTCCAAAAGGAAGTGTAACACGCTCACCAAAAGTATGAGTTGCTTTTTCAAAACCCAATGCAGTTTCAACAGTATATTCTGTTGAAGATAGTACTTCAAAAAACAGTTTTGGCACTGCTGTAGTTCTTGTACTATCTGTAAAGGAAA
This sequence comes from Ulvibacter sp. 2210JD10-4, assembly GCF_058148525.1. Classification (NCBI taxonomy): domain Bacteria; kingdom Pseudomonadati; phylum Bacteroidota; class Flavobacteriia; order Flavobacteriales; family Flavobacteriaceae; genus Ulvibacter; species Ulvibacter sp. 2210JD10-4. The sequence goes on along the minus strand of NZ_JBYVJZ010000008.1, from coordinate 38,627 downwards.
GATATTGAACTATGAAAGGTTTGTATTCATATAATTCAGAAGCTTTTATAGTTCCTACAGTCTCATAGGTAATATTAAGATTGAGTTCTTTAACTACTTCAGAAATAATTCTTTTAGAATTAAATATGGCAAGTTCATTTTCAATTCTACTGGTATTAAGGTTCGAAAAAAAGCCTCCTAATTCTGTAAAAGCAGATAACTCGGCAGGTCCTCCCCCACTTCGTTCGTCTTTAATGATTACAATTGCATTACTCTGATAAGAAGGAGTAGTGTAACGCAAATAAATAAAAGCACAGGTTATTGCAATGATTATTCCTAATACAAACCATAACCAGTGACGTGTATACTGTTCGATGAGCTCGCGTAGTGAATTTTCTCTTAACTCTGTATTTGGTTCATTCATAAAACAAGTAGGTTATCTAGTCAAAAGTATTACTGTACTTAGCACAACAGTCACTAAAGAAAGTAATGCAGGTACGTCTGGTAGGAATCCTGATTTTTTCACTCCTTTTAAAGAAGGTTCTACATATACAACATCATTTTGCTTCAGAAAATAAAAAGGACTACTGAACAATTCCGTTTGAGTGAAATCCATCCTTGCAATTTTCCGTTTACCCCCTTCTTCCCTAATAATAACTATTTCATTTCGGTTGCCGTCCACTGTAAAATCACCGGCAAGGCCAATAGCCTCAGGCAGTGTTACGCGTTCATCTTTTACAGTAAAGACACCAGGATTGTTTACCTCCCCCAACACGGTAATTTTAAAATTCATGATCCTAACATCAACTACTACATCTTTTATATACTCTGAAAGTTTAGTTTTTAAAGCCGTCTCTACTTCTCCGCGGGTTTTCCCTCCAACTTCAAAATCGCCAAGGACCGGAAAGCGAATAGCACCTTCAATATTAACTAAATAGCCTTGTAACTCTGGGTTGTTATTATTGTTTGCAAATGCTAATCCTTTTGTTCTTTCAAATGGTTTTATAACATCACTATCAATAGAAGATATTGAAATATACAATATATCATTGGGTTCTATGATTGGCTCAAATTTTTGGTCAATAGCAGCTTGATCAAGGTTTTCAACATCCTGAAAATAAAGAATTTGCTTTTTGGTTGCGCAAGAAATGAGGCTTAAAAATATAACAAGAAGTAAAAGTATTTTTTTCATTCGCTTTTTAATAATACAAATATAGGTTATAAAATAAAAGTCACTTATTAAATCTATTAGAATGATACATTATTTTGCTTTGGCAATCTCAGATTTCCGAGGTGTGTCCAATGCTTCAAATTCAGAATTCTCACTTATAAATTCCGGTACCATTTCTTTTAACAATTCCACTACTTTCTCATTTTTTCGCTTCGTAGCTGTTTTGATAATATGTTTGATCTTTACTTTAAAATCATCAAAATTTACCAAAGGAACTTTAGTAATCATAATCTTTGGATGATGTGTAGGTAAAGATGTTGATGTGTCATTCAACAATTCTTCAAACAGTTTTTCGCCAGGTCGTAATCCGGTGATCTTAATATCAATATCTACATAGGGTTCTAAGCCCGAAAGTCGGATCATCTTTTCAGCCAGATTTAAAATTTTGACTGGTTTTCCCATATCAAAAACATAAATTTCACCGCCATTACCCATAGTTCCTGCCTGTAAGACTAATTGACAAGCCTCGGGGATGGTCATAAAATACCTGATGATATCTTTATGTGTTACCGTAACAGGGCCTCCCTGAGATATTTGTTTTCTGAAATGTGGTATTACCGAACCACTGGAACCCAATACATTGCCAAATCGTGTTGTAATAAAACGGGTAGTAACCCCTTTTTCTTTCTGAAGAGACTGTACATACATTTCTGCAACACGTTTCGATGCTCCCATAACATTTGTGGGATTGACAGCTTTATCTGTTGAAACCATTACAAACTTGTCTACATTATAATTTACAGATAGAATTGAAAGATTTACAGTCCCAAGAATATTCACATAGACAGCTTCATGCGGATTTCTTTCGATCAATGGAACATGTTTATATGCTGCAGCATGGTAAATAATATTAACTTCATATTTGGCAAACATCAAGCCTAAACGGTACATATTACTTATATCTGCCAGTTCTGTAATGAAATGGAGTTTTGGGTAATTAAGTTGAAGGTAAACTTCAAGTTCATATAGTGCAGATTCGGCCTGGTCCAAAATCACAACAAGTTCTGGTTTGAACTCAGCCAGCTGTTTAACGATCTCACTACCTATAGATCCTGCCCCACCTGTGACAAGTATTGTTTTTCCATCCAAGTCTTTTTTTATGAGCTCATTCTCTATATTAATTGGAGTTCTCTCCAATAGATCTTCAATATCAATAGGTTTTATCTGGTTTTTAATATCTTCTTTCTTATTCCACTTTTCTAAACTGGGGACATTAAAAACTTCCACATTATTTGCAATACAGTCTTCTACGATCTCATTCTTGCTTTTTCCTTTTAAAGAACCGCTAATCATTAATACTCCATCAACATTCAATGCAGAAAGTGTTTCTGAAAAGTTCTTTTTAATAGGGATTACCGGTTTTCCTAAAATCTTAAATCTTTTAGAATCAAAACTTTCAGTAATGAAACCTACTAATTGAAAGGGCATATTAGACTCTGTTGTTAGTGCTTTTCCTAAAGAGATTGTATGGTCATCTACACCAATAATGGCAACCTTTTTCTTTAAATTTCCTGCAGCTGTATTTCTTAAAAATTGATAGCTCTCTTTTACAGCAACTCTAAAGAGTAACATAATTGTAAAAGACAAAAGCATATACAATAAAACAGAGGTAGTTAAAAAAACTTTTCCTTGTTCTGTAACTGCTGAATAAATCAAACTAGCCAATAGAACAACTCCCGCCGTAGAAAATGAAGAAAAGGCAAGTTTTAAAATATCTGTAAAGGTAGAATGCCTGATGATCCCCGAATATGTTTTAAACACAAAGAAGAAAATAATATTTATCGACAAAACTATAAGGCCTTGTATAGGGGCAGCTAGTATTTCAAGAAATGTAATAGGGGTGCCCAATAAAATAAGATAAACTAATAATAGAGAAACTATCCCAATAAAAGTATCAATTAAAATTACTATCCAACGAGGTAAATACCTCTGGTCTAGTATTTTCAATTTATTGTCGCCTGTGTAAAGCATATTGCGATATGATTTGGGGGAATATCTTAAGCTGAACAAATATACTTAATATCTATTGTATTTGCATTATTTTATTTTTGATCCTTTCCAATTCAAATGGTTTTAAATTTGAGCTGGACGGTAAGCAGAGCCCTCTCATAAAAAGCTTTTCCGAAATAGTCCCTCCATAAAATGGAGCATCTCTATACAAAGGCTGCAGATGCATTGGCTTCCATAATGGGCGTGATTCTATATTATCTTCGGACAAAGCTACTCGAATTTTTTCAGAAGTGAGGTCAGTTTTTTGCGGATCAACAATTATGCATGTTAACCAGTGATTTGATAAGAAATCGTCATCAGGTTCTTCGAAAACTGAAATTCCTTCATTTCCGTCAAAAAGTTCTTTATAGAATTGATGAACATCACGTTTCAAAGTGATGTGTTCTTCTAAGACATCCATTTGCCCGCAGCCAATACCGGCGCTAATATTACTGAGTCTGTAATTGTAGCCTACTTGTGAATGCTGGTAATAAGGCGCTTTGTCCTTTGCCTGTGTTGCTAAAAATAGTGCTTTGTCCTTTTGCTCTTCCGTATTCGTCACCAACGCACCGCCTCCGGAGGTTGTAATAATCTTACTTCCGTTGAACGACAAAATGGAAAGTGTGCCAAAGGTGCCACACGGTTCCCCTTTGAATGAACTTCCAAAAGCTTCGGCACTATCTTCTATCAACGGAATTTCATAGGATTGTGCTATGGCTTTAATTCTAGAAACATTAAAAGGCATTCCATATAAATGAACAGCTATAATAGCTTTAGGCTTTTTCCCTTTTGCAATACGGTCTTTTATACACTCTTCAAGATAATCCGGACATATATTCCAAGTATTCGCTTCACTATCAACAAATAAAGGAGTGGCACCTTGGTAAAGGATTGGATTTGCAGAGGCTGCAAAGGTCATACTCTGACAAATAACCTCATCTCCTCTTCCTACTTTTAAAAGAATTAATGCCAAATGTAAAGCTGCAGTTCCGGAACTAACAGCACATACTTTTTTATTTTTTCCTAAATACGATTCCAATTTGTACTCAAAAGAATCTATATTTTCTCCAACAGGAGCTACCCAATTACTGTCAATTGCTTTCTTAATATAATAAATTTCACTTCCTCCCATATGAGGACGTACAATAGGAATATGTGTTGAAGGAGGCTTTTGCACGGTCTTTATTTTAATGGTTTGGTTTTAGTCTCCTAAAAATAATATAATAAAGGATACACAAGACAATTACTATAGTGATCGTAATATAAATTTGAATAGTAAGTGTATTTTCATAACTTAAAAGAACTACAATACAGATTATTAGTTGTAATAATGCATAAGAGGTTGATACTTTTAAATAACTCCAATCAAGAATATCTACCAACTTTTGATAGATATGGTGTCTATGTGGTTGTGAAATCTTTTCTCCCAATAATACCCTATAAAGTATCGTTCCCCCGCTATCAACAGCATAAACGGCCACCATACAGGCAATCAAAGGGGTTTGTAGTTTAAATGTAAAATGCAATCCTAAAAAAAGGATTAAAACTGCCAGGGTCATACTACCAATATCTCCGGCAAAAAGCCGGGCATTTCTCCTTAAATTAAAAAAGCCAAAAATCAATAATGAGATCAAAACTAATACAAGGAGCCTTATATCAATATCCCCACTTAAAAAATTTAAAATAGTGAATGCCCCAACTACAACAGTACTATATAAAAATGTAATACCATTTATTCCATCCATAAAATTGTAACTGTTTATGAAGCCCACTGAAAGTATTAATAATCCAAGTGTTAAAAACAACGTATGATCTAACAAGCCTATCTCATATAGTACCAATCCAACAGATATAAAATGAAAAGGTAGTCGCACTTTTGCAGACAATGTGTAGATATCATCCATGAAACTAATAATGGCTAGGAAAGAAACTCCTAAAACCAGAAAAGGATAGGAAAAATTTGAAAGAAAGAAGAAAATTAATACGGCAATAAAGAATAATATTCCTCCACCTCGAATGACGGGTATCGTATGGGAACTTCTAAAATTTGGATTATCAACAATATTAAAATGTGTTGCTATCTTTATATAGACAAAGATCGCTACAATTAAAACCAATGCACAAATACTATATGTTATCAGTCCTTCCATGACTATTGAAACGATTTTATTGTTGTCATTAACCCATCTTTCATAGTTATTGGAAGATCACCTTCAAGTGCCATTTTCATCTTAGTATTATCTACCAAGTAATTTTCGGTCAATTTTTGAACACGCTCTTTTGTAAATGGTAATCGAAATAAACTCCCAATTTTCGCTAATGTCCATATTAAACCTTTAGGAAGCTTCCAAATATGTGGCTTTTTGTCAACTACTTCAGCAATTAGTTTAACTAATTCTATTGTAGAAATGTTTCCATTATCGGCTACATTATAAATACCGGACTGTGGCTTTTTTTCTAACATAGATGTTATTACAAAACACAAATTTTCTATCGACAAATATGATCGTTTATTTTTAAAGCTCCCTAAAGGAAAAGGGATGCCGCTTTTAACAAACTTATATAATAAATTCAGATTTCCCTTATTATTGGGTCCATGTATCATACACGGACGTAAGATAAAAACTTTTTTACCTTCAGGCAGTCTTTTGCTTAGTATGTATTTTTCAGCTTCTAATTTGGATTTACCATAAGTTGTCACGGGATTTGGAATTATATCTTCTGTCAGCGGCTTGACTAACACATCGGCAGCTGCTTTTACCGAACTCATATAAATAAAAACAGATGCCGAACTCTCTATGAATTGGTCAAAGAGTTTGTTAGTTATGTACGTATTGGCTTCATAATAAGCCTCTTCGCTTGCAACATTTTTCAAATCGTGTGCTTTTCCTGCTAAATGAATCATAACATCTGTCCGATTCCATATTTCCGTAGTTAATTGTCGATACGTAATTGTATTGGACCCCTGAGTTCTTGAAACTCCCGTTACAGTAAAGCCCGAATTACTCAAGTAAGGTAAAAGATGTGACCCAACAAAACCTGAACTACCTGTAACAAGAATTCTATTCATTCAACAAAGCATTATAAATTAATAGATGTTTGGCAATCACCTCTTTTTGGTCGAATTCCTTTTCTGCTTTACGTCGTGAAGCATTTCCCATTCTTTCCCGAAGACCAGCGTCTATCAATAACTTTCTAAGGGCTGCAGCAAGTTCTTTGGTGGACTTTACAGGAACTTTGAATCCGTTAACTCCTTCATCAACACATTCCCTGCATCCAATAGCATCTGTAGTTACAATGGGACGTCCAACTGCACAGGCTTCAATAAGTGTTTTGGGCATTCCTTCACGATAAGATGGTAATACCACAATATCACTATTGTTATATACCGAAACCATGTCAGTTTGATAACCTATCCACTTTACATAATCGCCGTCTTCCCAATCTCTTAAATAGGAAGCCGGGACACCGGCTTTATTTTCTTCATCGGCAAGACCTGCCAAAATAAATGCTGCTTTTTCTGAAAATTCCTTCTTTAAAATCTTTGTTGCCTCTCTTAACTCAGCCACTCCCTTATCCCACAACATACGTGTAGGAAGTAGTACTTTTATTCGATTTCCATTTACTAATTGAGTTTGTTTAAATACTGAAAGATTTACACCCGAACCTTTTATAAAATTAATCTCATTCTCCATAAAAATAACACCCAATGATTCCAATTCCCGAAAATCATCTTCGTTTTGAAAAATAAAGGAAATATTCTTTCGCTTAAAACTTTTCTTCATCATTTTCACCATGACCTTCTGGACCATACCTTTACGCTCTCCCGTAAACGCATACCCTAAACCACTAACTGCATTAAGTACTCCCGGCACCTTCAACTGTTTAGCTGCTAAAGAACCATAAATGACCGGTTTTAATGTTATATGATGCACTACATCCGGTTTTACTTTTTTATAAAGTTTGCGGAATTTATTTATTGTCGCTATTTCCTGCAACGGATTGGTCCCCGATCTTGAAAATGAAAAGTTTATAAATTTGATTCCTGTATCGCGAATCTCTTTTGAGCGACCTGTGTCTTCAGCTGCAATGTATACATTCCATCCTTGCTTTTTTGCCTCTTCCGCTATACACAGGCGATGCGAAATCATAAACCAATCTACATTTACTACTAATAAAAGTGTTTTCAATTGCTTCTTTTTTATTATATATTATTTCTCAAGTAATTCACGATACAGCTTCAGTTGTGATTTAATCATATTGTCCATGTCATATTGTTTGGCTCGCTCTTGGCATTTTGCGACAATTTCGTCATAATATTTTGAATCATTTAATAACTCATCGATATTTAACGCAAGCTGTTTTTCATCTCCAATAGTAAACAATATTCCCGCTCCTTCGACTATGGTGCCAAGGCCGGGGGCATTAGAAGCCAAAAAAGGAGCTCCAGAAGCCAGTCCTTCAATGCTAGATAAAGATAATCCTTCATAATTTGTTGATAAGACTACTATATCTGCCATTTTCAAAAGATTAGGCACATCTAAACGTGTTTCTAAGAACAGAATATCATTCTCAACGCCTAATTCAATAGCAAGCTTTTTATGGTCTTCTAATAGTGGCCCGGTACCTACTAACAAAAGCTTGCATTTATTTTGCAGACATGCTAAAGCTTTTATGAGGGTCGCTTGATCTTTTTGTGGTGTAAAACTTGCTACTTGAAGTATGCATTTTTTATCTTCGGAAATACCTAGCTTTTCCTTATTTGCGCTAGTAGCTGTCCAAATTGCATTCAAATTTACCCCATTGGGGATGAGTGAGAATTTATTTGTTGTCAATCTAAGATGTGATTTTAGTTGAGAATCAACCTCTTCAGAAATTGTAACTATTTGCTTATACATTCTATAGACTACTCTATCCAATCGCTTAAGAATAAAATTACTTCTGCGACGGTTCGAAGTATTGTGCTCTGTGAACAATAATGGCGTCTTCGAAAAAGATATCATTTTGGCAAAAACCACCCAATATAAAGCAGGAAATAAGTGTACGTGAACCAAATCATATCTTTTGAAAAATTTAATTAATCTGAAAATGTGTATAGGGTTATAGACCGAACCTATACCAAGCGTATGCAAGATATGTGGCATTTTTTCTTGGAATTTATTAAGAAACGGATGCTCCGTACCATCCAAAACAAGTAATTCCATGGCAATACCTTTTTCCAAATACAAAGGGATAGAATCCAAAAGAAGCTTCTCTGCTCCGCCAGTACCAAGGCTATTGATGATTTGTAGTACCTTCATCCGGGGTCTTATTTATTTTTTTATGATACGAATAGTACACCCACATTCCAAAAATAAAGAACAGAGGAAAGAACATATTTTTTTGACGAAGCATAATTCCCAGATTACCAAGAATCAATGAAAAAGCGATAGAGCCAATAACAAAATATATCAAAAATCCTTTCAATAAATAATTTGCCTTTATAAAGCCTTTTATAATATTAAATCTAAACACTGAAATGGTAAAAACTAGTAACAATAAGTTCTCAATAGAAGCCACTATAGCCAATAAACCATTTATATCGAAGAAAAAGGGTCGGTATAAAAAAGTAAAAATCTTATATGGCAATGAATAGCCCGAAGTGTCAACGCCAGAGCCAGCGTCTTCCTGATTCAGGCTTGCAGCTTTTTTTGTTGAATATTCTTCAATTGCAGAGATCTCAAAACTTTCCAATCGCACAAACTCCATCACATAGTCAAAAATAGAAATAAATCCGGCAAGAAAAATACCGAAAACAATTATTTTTTTATAGACCTTCAGGTTACTGTCAAGTGTATACCCAATCCCAAATGACACTAATAGAAATAGGGTAATATGAGGTCGAATTGCCATAGATAGAATAATTGGTATAGCAAGCCCCAAAAACTTCACCTTTGGTTTTTGTAGCGAATACGCAAATAGTGCAATACACAAAAATAAAATAGCATCCTTACCTATTCCAGAAGACCAGAAATGAATATTAGGTAAAAACCAAATCCATGGATGAATGGGAATTCCAAATAGTTTAAACTTTGAAATTCCCTCAAAGTCAAGAAAGAGACCTTTGACAATGAGATATAAGTAAATAAAACCCAAATAACCAAGAAGAGCGTAAAACATATTCCCTGTAAAAAAGGAAAGTTCCAAGACATTGGATGGGAAATAGTTAATAAAATACATAAAGCTTGATGCTTTCTGATTTATGAAAAGGTACAAAACGTCATCGAAGGTTCTGGATTTAGGAAGGTTCCAATATTTTAAAGCATCTCCCCCATTGGCAAGTATGTAAAAATGAAAAGTGATTGCAATTAAAAAATGGAAAAAGAATAATCTATTTAACCATCTTTTATCGGAAGTCGTAAAAGTTGGGAAAAAGTTTTTTAGATTGATACCAACCAAAAAAATTATTAAACAGATGGATATGTCCAGTATTGTCATTGCAAATTTTCTTTAGAAAAAACTGTTTCCAATTCTTTTCGTGTACTTTCCGTAAGTTGTATCTCTTTTGAAGGTGTTTTACTTACTATTTTAAATAAAAATTGTCTAAAACTATTGCTAAAGTACTTTGAAAAATAATCTTTCAAGCCCAGTCTTTTTAAAAAATAGAATAATTTCTGATACCTTAGTTCTTTGCCTTTATTACTTGACCTGAACTCGCTTTCAGGAAAAGTATCAATTTGAAGAAAGGTTGAAATTTCAGATAGAACGGACGCTTCATCTGCCATTAAATCTTCCAAACGAATTACTAGTACATTTTTAAATTTTTTACGAAACCGTTGAATTGCTTTAGTATATAAACTCATTCCAAGATAGGAATACCAAGATAGGTTTTCATTATGGTAAGCTTTTAGATCACGTTGCATGACTGTTTCAAACGATTCTTTTGTTCTTCCCTTGCTTAAATTCATTTTATAGTGTGAAAACGCACGTTTTAAGGGATCACGAAGAATAATTAAAATTTTGGCTTCTGGATTGTAGTTGTAGATTAATTGAGCACTTTCGGGGGCATGAAGGTATGCTGTACTAAGGTCTACTTTATATAAAGCATTCTCTGCCTTTGAGAATATTTTTTGATATTGTTCTTCATTTTGAATGTTAGCAATATGCAGCGGTTCCGGAAAGTCTTTTTCCAAATATGAATTTAGATTAAAAAATCGTGAAGGTTCATAAAGTTCCAATGGCATAATATCAACAAAGAAATGAGGCTCTTTTACTGGAGAAACATATATTTTCGGATGAAAAGAAAGAAATTTCGCAAAAGAAGTAGTTCCTGCTTTCATGGCTCCAACCACAAATAAATTGACCTTTGAATTCTTCATTTAAACTGAAATTTTTTTAATATCGAATAAGTATTCTTGAATGGGAGCAATCGTAAAAACTGCAACAACTTTTTGTGATGTTTAGTAACTAAACGAATCGCCATGCCGTAAACTTCATTATCTTCGGCGGTGTTATAGCGACTATAATTCTTTATATAGGTTAACAGTACAAACCGATTACAATAACGTTGAAAATACACCTGTTCAGGAACTTTTAACTTGTCTTTATATTCCAACAAGGTTTTTAAAAACAAACAAAAGTCGGATGGTTCATAAGGCAATTTCGAAGCCGAATTTGGTTCCGTTTTTCTATAAAAGGAAAGGTTTTTATTGATACAAACTACGTCACGATTAATACATAATCGTATCCATAGGTCGTGATCCTCGTAAAGCTTTTGACCTTTTCGGAACAATCCGTCTTCCAACAAAACCGATTTCTCAATTACTGCATTCGAAGAATTGATCAATGGCAACGAATGTTCGAGAACCTTAAAAAAATTGACAGGTGCAACAGTGCCATCAGCAGGTAAAAAATGATTGGTATATCTTTTTTTATATGATTTAAATACATGAGTCCTACCACTGGCAAAAATTTTGTGTTCAGGAAATTCGGCTATACTTTTCATCATCTCCTCTAAGAAAGTAGGTGCCCACCAATCATCAGCATCCAAAAATGAAATCCAATTATTTTGCGATGCTTCAATTCCAATATTTCTTGCTATCGACACCCCAGATTTCTCAATTTCTATAAGGCGTATCCTTGGGTCCTTAAAACTATTTATTAGTGAGACGGAATTATCTGTACTGGCATCATCGACTACAATAAGCTCCCAATTAGTAAATGTTTGATCAAATATTGACTGTAGGGCGTCTGCAATAAACGCTTCTTTATTATATGAGGGGATTACGACAGAGATCATAAGACCTTTTTTGGTTTCCAATGAGACAAATCCCTATCCAATAACTTACTCAATAAATTGATATCTGATTGGAAATATTCATAAAGCTTTGGCCTTAGTTGTACAACATCTTCTTCGAACTGGGGCGGAACTTGAGAAATGTTCAATTCATTTAGCTTGTTTGCGATACCAAAACCTTTTCGAACTCCCATTTTTTGCTTGAGATACATACTTTGAGCCACAAATTTTGAAAGCATCGGAAATTTTCTGGCTTTCCTTTTATTGGCTATTTCGAATGATAGAGAATCCACTTTCGGGAGTTTTAAAAATCCCAAGACTCCATTAAATACCCGTTCCGTATTTTCACTTAGATCATCGAGTAAAACAAATTTTAAATTCTTTTCTGAAACTAAATCAGCAACTCGCTTAGCTTGCTGCCCTAATTTACAAACCTCGCTATATTGTAAAATTTCGGGAGCATATGCTCCCTTCGGAACTGATTTTCCTTGTAATCGTAAGCTTTGAAGTTCCCAAGCTACAGAAGGGGTTGTTTCGACTTCACTCCCACCAAAGATCAACTCGTTATGAAGCGAAAAAAACATATCTACAGGATTTCGAAGCATGACTAAAAATTTCGCGTTCTTATTGTATTTCAGAATGTTTTCTACAGCTACTTGCGAGTATAAATACCACACCGAAGCTTCGCAAAGGTATGTATGCTCTATTGTGGCTTCAGCGAACAGTTTCACGTATTTTTCTTCAGTAAAAAAATATCTGTGTCGACTATCTGAATTGAAGTAATGTGGTTCCTTAACAGAGCAAATAAAGATATTTGGATGCTGGCCCAAATATTGAACCATCGATGTGGTCCCACATTTAGGTGCTCCAATAATAAATAAATTAGGTTTTCTATTCAATCTCTACATTCGATACAACTATGCCAGTAAAAGACACAATATTAATGATTATAATAAGCTTATTTTTTTCGTATCACACAAAGCTTTTCTGTATTTAATTTATGATACGTAACACGACCAACAGGATGTCGAAGCGATTTACCAACTACATATCTCACTCCCACTCTTGGTACGTGAAATCTTATAAAATCAACATGTTCATCCAGGTATTCTTTATCCATTATTGCATTAGGCTCTAATAATTCCCCGGTTTTTACATAATGTTTAATTAATCGCCGGGTATTTACTACCTTTTCACTTGACATTCTTCCACTTTTATTATCACCATATCCATTCGCTAGTAAGTCTTCAATGAAATACAATCCTCCTGGTTTTAATTTCTTGAAAAAATAATTAAAACTAATTTGTTGATGGTCTGGACGATGGCTTCCATCATCGATAATACAATCGAATTGTGAAACTTCAGATTTTTTAAAAAAATTATCTAAATCATTTGGATTTCCTTGATCGGCAACAAATGTCTTAATTCGGTCATTATCAAGATAAGCACATTCATTAATGTCGATTCCGAAAATTTTTGAGTTACTAAAGTAATCGTGCCACATTTTTATGGAAGCACCTCCTGAATTAGCACCGTGAACAATATCCGACCTCCAATTTTCACCCCTAACACCCAGTCCTATTTCAAGAAAGTTAAGAGGTTGATTTCTGAATCCTTCTAAGTAGGCATCATACACATCTGTATAGTTATGTGCATTCCATCTGCTGCTAGGGCCTATTGTGCCTTTGTCTGTTGCATATTCATTTGCAATTTCAGTAAGTGATTTTGAGAGCATAAATTCAATTATTAAATTAAAGATTTAATTAAAAAGTTAGCTTTTTAAGATTGTGTGGTTCTCACAAATATAAAAAGTAATAATAGATGTCAGTTAATATTAACGTTAGCATTTTAATCTTTCCTATATTAGTTTAAAAGTAAAAATGGTGGAATTAATATTCAGTCTTTTGTTTAAATATACAACCAAGACTAAGTTTTGAATTACCAATAAGGTCGAAAAAACAATTGAGGCACCCAAGACATCAAAATAAATCACAAATGGAATACTAAGCACCACATTAGCCAAAGTAATAAAGAAATTTACCTTTGTATAGGTTGTTTGATATCCAGTCATATTTAATATTAATCCAACTGAACCTGTAGCCGCATTGACAAGCTGTCCGATACATAGGACTACCAAGGGAATATAGGAACCTTCATAGTCCACACCATATAAGAAATTCAATAATGCCTTTCCTCCAAAAACAAAGATTATCACAACCGGAAGTGCAAATACAAAAATGATCCTGCTGGTTTTGGTCACGATTCGTTGCAAGCTAATCATATTGCTACTTTCAAAAGCCTTAGAAATATAGGGAGCAATAGCGGTGTTTAAACCATCGAGTGTAAAAGCCACTAAGGTAGCTCCTCGCGAAGCAACATCAAATAATGCAACCGCTTCAAGGCTTCCAAATGCAGCCAATATGTAGGTAATTATTTTGGATTTTAATTCCTGTATTCCACTATCCAAAGTAAAAGGGGCTACTTCTTTTATCCAGAGCCTGTTATAATAAATTGGTTTTATTCTTTTAATTTTCTGAAGTAATTTCCTATTCAAAAAAATAAGTCCTGTAAAAAAGGAACATAAAGCAGCCAATGTAAACAAAGCAATTGCTGAACTTGGACTTATGGTTTTGTCTAAAAAATAAAAGGTTAGAATCCCTATGCAAAAAAGAAAGTTTCTCAAAAAAACATCGTGAAATTGACCTAAAATGATGTAACGCAATCCCCGTAAGGAAGCGGCGCAAATTGAGGTAAGTGCTAGAATTGGGACTACAATAAGCCCGATATAAATCGCTTGTCTTAAAGTTGTGTTCACCTTTTCTCCCAAAGCAAAATGAAACAGCATGGCAATTATACCCAAACCAATAGTTACAGTTACAACACTTTTTAGGGATTGAATCAATAGCCCTTTAATAGCTGCCATATTTTGTTCTACTTCATACTTTGAAATATATCGGGTCATAAGCTTGGGAATGCCGAGAGAGATAATTACCGAAATAAACAGGAGAATTGAAAATGCCAAGACATAGATACCAAACTGCTTGACTCCTAGGATTCGTGCTAATAAAATACTGTTCAGGAATGCAAAAAATGCAGATAAAAATTTGATTCCTAAACTACCGATTGCTGAAATCCTTATTTCCTTACTATTAAATATTTTTAAGTATTTCACAACGCTATTTAGTAATGAGTTATTTTTATTGATAACTACAATATCATCCCCGCAGCAACAGTTTCATGCGTGGCATCATCAATTAATACAAAACTTCCAGTAATTCTATTATCACGATATTCATCTATCATTAACGGACGAGTGGTTCTAACTTTTATACGTGCAATATCATTCATGTGTAATTCCTTGTCCTCTTCTTCCCTCGAATATGTATTAATATCTATTTTATAAAGTACTTCTTTTATCATTGCTGTTTGCTCATTAGATGTATGTTTAATAGTATACTTTGCACGTGGTCTAGCGGATGCATTATTCAACCAGCAAAGCATCGCATCAAATTCTTGAACGGGTGATGGTTTGTTATTCGTTTTCACAATCATATCCCCGCGACCAATATCTATATCATCTTCCAATGTAATTGATACAGACATAGGTGCAAAAACTTCATTTAAAGATTCCCCCATCGTATCAATAGACTTAATTTTTGAGGTAAAACCTGAAGGCATTACAGTTATTTCATCCCCTGGTCGGAAAATTCCACTTGCAACACGTCCGGCGTAGCCTCGGTAGTCGATAAATCCTTCCCTTTGCGGACGAAGTACTGTCTGTACAGGAAAACGGGCATCAATCTTATTAATATCGCTACTAATATGCATATGCTCCAGCGTATGTAGTAATGGTGCTCCTTGATACCAATCCATATTTTTGGAGCGGTTAACCACATTATCTCCATTCAAGGCACTAATTGGTAAGAATTGAATATCCTTTACATACAACTTAGACGAAAATTCTTCAAACTGGTTGATAATATCTTCGTACACTTCTTCAGAATAATCCATCAAATCCATTTTATTTACACATACGATAAGATGTGGTATCTGTAATAAAGAAGCAATAAATGCGTGTCTTTTGGTTTGCTCGATCACTCCATTCCTGGCATCGATCAATATTAATGCTGCATTCGCGGTAGAAGCACCGGTGACCATATTTCGCGTATATTGAATATGCCCTGGAGTATCTGCTATAATAAATTTACGTTTAGGAGTGGTAAAATAGCGGTATGCAACATCTATTGTGATTCCTTGCTCTCTTTCATCCCTTAGACCGTCAGTAAACAAAGCAAGGTCAACACCTTCATGACCTTTTCGTTTACTTGTATTCTCTACAGCTTCCAATTGATCTTCAAAAATAGCTTTGCTATCATATAATAAACGTCCAATAAGTGTGCTCTTACCATCGTCTACACTTCCTGCAGTTGTAAATCTTAATAATTGATTGTTATCTATATGCATCTTTTTGTATTCAGAAAGTTTTAAAAATATCCTTGTCGTTTTCTATCTTCCATTGCAGTTTCACTGCGTTTGTCGTCACTTCTATTGCCACGCTCCGTTTGTTTCATAGAAGCCACTTCGGCTACAATTTTTTCGAGTGTATCGGCATCAGATTCAATTCCACCGGTAATAGTAATATCTCCTAATGTTCTGAAACGAATCTTTTTTGTGTGAACTTCTTCTCCTTCATCTAACCTTAAATGGTTAGAAACAGGAATCCATGAATTGCTTCTCCAAACGACCTCTCTTTCATGAGCAAAATACAAAGACGGAATCTTAATATTCTCCCGGAGTATATAATTCCAAACGTCCATTTCTGTCCAATTGCTAATAGGGAAAGCTCTAAAATGCTCGCCCTCAAAATGTTTTCCGTTCAATATATTCCATAATTCCGGGCGTTGATTTTTAGGGTCCCATTGTCCAAAATCATCTCTATGTGAAAAGAAACGTTCTTTAGCTCGTGCTTTTTCTTCATCACGTCTTCCCCCGCCAATTGCACAATCAACTTTATTGGCTTCTATAGCATCTAATAAGGTGGTAATTTGCAAGGCGTTACGTGTTGCATTCTTTCCTTTTTCTTCAGCTACTCTTCCCTGGTCAATAGATTCCTGCACAGAACCTACAATAAGTTGTACATTCAACTCCTCAATAAGATCGTCTCTAAATTGAATTGTCTCAGGGAAATTATGCCCTGTATCCACATGCATTAAGGGAAAAGGAATTTTTGAAGGGTAAAAAGCCTTTTTAGCCAAGTGAGTAACCAAAATTGAGTCTTTTCCTCCAGAAAAAAGTATAACAGGGTTTTGAAATTGTGCCCAGACTTCCCGAAGAATAAAAATGGCTTCAGACTCTAATTCATCCAGATAATTTAAGTAATACTTACTCATTTTATAATGTTAATTTGTTTTCAATAGTGTTTAAAATTATAGCAGCAGATTCTTCTACCGAATTTTTTGTAGTATCAATTTCAATATCGGGAGCAACAGGCACTTCATATGGAGCATTGACTCCTGTAAAATTTTTTATTTCTCCTGCACGGGCTTTTGCATACAACCCCTTTACGTCCCTACGTTCACATTCTTCAATAGGTGTATTTACAAACACCTCAATATAGTTTGAATGGCCAACAATTTGTTTAATGTTCTTTCTATCCCGAGCATAAGGAGAAACAAATGCTGCTAAAACAACCAATCCTGCATCAACCATTAAGTTGGCAACTTCAGCAATACGGCGAATATTCTCAGTACGATCTTCAGGAGAAAAAGATAAATTATTATTCAATCCTTTACGAACATTATCACCGTCTAAGGTGTAGCTATGAATTCCTTTATCAAACAATGCTTTTTCAACAGCATTCGCTATAGTAGACTTCCCAGAACCCGATAATCCGGTGAACCACAATAGAAAACCACTGTGGTTTTTCAGCTTATTACGCTGCTCCTTTGTTATACTAAATTGATGTGGAATGATATTCTTCATGCCTTTCTTAATGCCGTTTTTTTAATCCATAATCCATTCTGTACCAAACTCTTTCGTGAATATAATACAAAAACATTTTAGTAATAAGTTCTGCAAAACCAATTTTAAGCCCGGTAAAAGGATTTCCTGAAATAATCCAGGAAATTAACATGGTATCAAGTGTTCCAAGTCCACGCCACGTAACTGTTTTTGCAAAGTGTCTCTTTCTACTTTCCAACACTCTGCCATTCTTTGAAAGATTTATTTTAAACCATATTCTCTCGTGAAAAAAATACAGTATCATCTTCGTAACTACCTCTGCAAAACCAATTTGGAGGCCAATAAGAGGATCACCAGTAATTAACCACGACAAAATAATAGTGTCTGTTGTACCTACTATTCTCCAAGTTATAGTTTTTGCTAAGTGTCTTTTATACGATGAGTCTTTCACTATTTTTTTACTAAAAAATAATTGTTAAGTAAATTTTCTTTATTGTAACGTAATGACTCTTGCGTTGTATTATCAATAACTCTAACGCCTACTGCTTGACAAATTGCCTGACCGGCAGCCGTATCCCATTCCATTGTAGGAGCATAACGCGGATATATATGTGCTTCCCCTTCTGCTACCAGGCAAAATTTAAGAGAACTCCCTTTTGAAACTATTTCCACATCATTTTTCTTTTCAATTTCTGAAATAAAATCTTTGGTATCATCATTTAAATGTGAACGACTACCTACTATTTTTACAGGTGGTTCAATTGTTGAAGCTGGAACTATTTCCGAAGCATTATTAAAAATTTCAGCAGTAGAAACATCTTCAGATTCTAAAACGATTTTGTAAGAGGTCGAGGTATCACTTGCAGTAAAATACAATGTTTTGGATACAGGAACATATATAACTCCCAATACAGGATCTCCGTTTATAACCAATGCAATGTTTACTGTAAATTCTCCATTGCGTTTTATAAATTCCTTAGTCCCGTCAAGCGGATCAACGATCCAACAACTCTCCCAGTTTTTTCGCTCAGTATATAAAACATTCTTACTCTCTTCACTTATAATTGGGTATGGTGTTTTTTCTAAATACGATACAATTACCTTATTAGCATATTTATCTGCTTTTGTTAATGGAGAAGTGTCACCTTTGATCTCTACATCGAAATCTGTAGCGTATATTTTTAAGATTTCTTTGCCAGCATCCAAAGCGGCTTTAATTGCAATAGTTAGGTCTTGTTTCATTTATTTGGGAAGAAGTTTAAAAGTCCAAAGGTACAATAAATAGGAGAATACAAAAGGTTTTAATGCTTTAGAATTGCTAACACCTCAAATACTAAAAAAAATTGAAAAAGCAGTTTTATTAAGTTAAAAAAAGGCTAAACAAAATTTAAAAATTGGTAAGCCATTTGTTTAGTCGTAAATTTGTTAAAATCAAAAAAAATAGTAAAAATGAGTTATTTAAACCTCGATGAAAAAAAGATAGCAAAAACAGTTAAAGAGCTTACTGTTTTACTGGCAGATTATCATCTATATTATCAAAAGCTCAGAAACTTTCACTGGAATATTATAGGCAAGAATTTCTTCGACCTGCATATCAAATTCGAAGAATTATATGAAGATGCAAAAATCAAAATTGATGAAATTGCCGAACGTATTTTAACGCTACGCTTTCAACCGGCAAGTAATTATTCAGACTATCTAAATCTATCGAACCTTGAGGAGTCTTCTTCGGATATAAATGATATGGAGATGGTAAAAATACTGGTAGAGGATCATTCAAAAATTATTTCGCAAATGCGAAAAGTGATCGAGAGTGCTAATGATGCCGGTGATGAAGGAACTATTGACTTAATTGGATCGTACATTGCGCACTTAGAAAAAGTGAGTTGGATGTTGGATGCCTGGACTATGAAAACCAATG
The DNA here is from genome assembly GCF_058148525.1 of Ulvibacter sp. 2210JD10-4. Classification (NCBI taxonomy): domain Bacteria; kingdom Pseudomonadati; phylum Bacteroidota; class Flavobacteriia; order Flavobacteriales; family Flavobacteriaceae; genus Ulvibacter; species Ulvibacter sp. 2210JD10-4. The sequence goes on along the minus strand of NZ_JBYVJZ010000008.1, from coordinate 19,271 downwards.
ACACACTCCCTAAAGCATAATTCTTATACAAAACCAAAACCTACTAACAGGTAAGCCTTTTATTCATGAAAAATCTTTTTCTTTTATTTTTAGTTTCAACTTTTACAGCCAGTTGCCAGGATTTTGGCAAGCTTAATATAATAGCATCGCTTCCCAATGCAATGAAGGAAGTAAGTGGAATAGAAATAATTCCAGGTAGTGATCTTATATGGATGGTAGATGATTCCGGGAACTCATCAACCGTTTTCGGATTTAATAGTAATACTGAAAGCTTCGATACCGTAATTGAATTGAGTAATGCCACTAATAGGGATTGGGAGGACCTTGCCTCAGATGAAAGTGGAAATTTATTCATTGGTGATTTTGGAAATAATGGTAATAAACGAAAGGATCTAACTATATACACCGTTAAAAATCTGCTTGGAACAGGGAATGAAGCCATTTTGACAACCAAGACGAATTTTTATTATGAAGACCAAACAAAGTTTCCACCTAAAAAGAAAGAAAGAAATTACGATGTGGAGGCATTTGTTTACTTAAATGATTATTTCTATTTATTTACAAGAAATAGAAGCTCTGAATTTGACGGAACTACCAAACTTTATAAAGTCCCGGCGCAGGAAGGAAATTTTGAAGCAAAATTAATTGACACATTTAAAACATGTAAAGATGCGAAGGATTGTGATGTAACTTCTGCAGCGATCGACTACAAAACAGGGGCTATTGCACTACTTACCTATAATAAAGTATTTATATTAAGTAATTATAATAATGATAATTTCTTTAAGGGCGATGTAAAGGAGATCAAATTAAACCATCGCTCTCAAAAAGAGAGTATAAGTTTTAAGAATTCTAAAAGCCTTTATATTGCAGACGAACGCAACGGAATTGAAGGAGGAAATCTATATGAACTAACTCTTAAAAACTAATTCCGAAACTCCCTGCTATACGAGTCCCTTCGGTACTACTAAATATACTGAAGCCTCCCAAAATGGCATCGGTCCATTTAAATGATAGTCCGCCCCCATAGGATGAATGCCAAATTTCGGAGGTATCGTTTTGAATCCATACTCTTCCCAGGTCGTATCCGCCATACACATTGATATCTAATGGAAATAAGAAGGTCTTTAACTTCTGAAAGCTATATGAAATATCCGCACTTCCCAAAAGGCTATGTCGCCCTGTAAATCGTTGATTCCTATACCCTCGTAAACCGGTAGATCCACCTAATCGTGCACTTTGATAAAATTCAGGTTGATCACCTACTATAAGGTGGGTACTTGCAGCAGTCTTTAATATCAATCGGTTATTACTAAACAAAGGATTATAAAAAATCAGTTCAGAATTTAAAAACCCACTAAGGTTGCTAGTTTTAAAATTATCGATTGCCCCCCCTTTTACAGAAAAGAGCATCCCTCTGGTTGGAAAACTTTTATCATTAAAGTTTTTATATTGATATGTTGCCGATGGAATTCCGAAATACGTTCGAGTACCAAAAAAATTAGGTGCAACATTATTGAAAAAATTCACACCATTTTCAATAAGCTCTGTAGTTTGAAGTTCTAACTTCAGCTGAAAAAAACTTCCGTAATCCGATGTCCGTTCTAATCCCACAGCACCATTACAAAAACTCAGGTTCACCCGGTTAAAATCGAATGCATTTTTGTCATCTTCATAAGGAGTTTCGTTTCCGAAGCCAAAAAAATTCTGAGTATAATTTTTGGAAGTAAAGCGTCCGCTCAGTATCAAATTAAACTTCCGAAAGGCCGCAGCATAGGCCTTTTCAAATTGAGCATCTAAACCCTGAGTCAGGAACTGATATTGAAATGTTAACAGGAAGCGCCTTCCGTAAGGATTAGTAATAAAATCGTTAACCGTTTTTTCGTAATATGCAGATGTATTTAAGCCATCATCCGGATTGTAGCCCAAGAACAAACCAATTCCTCCTCCTTTACTCCTTTTCTTCTGATAATCATACAAATTTGCTTCATAAAAGTTGGTGAACCTAAACATAGCACCTCCTCTTTTTTCTATATTATTTTTTTTTGATTTTTGGTCATATACCTTAACTTTCCTTCCTTGTTCTATTTTGTAAGTATCCTTCTCTTGCCCTCCAATTATTCGTATAAGTACCGGATGATCACCCTTCCCTTTCACTTCAAATATATCTTTATCGTCCAAACCGTACAGCCAGACTTCTTCTGTTTCTGAACTATTGAAAACTCTGTCAAAAAGCACTTCTCCTTTTTCGCCGTCTTTAATACGGTAAGCTACAATTCTTGTTTTTCCTAAAGCAAGCCTGGTAATTTCAAAGTAATCGTCTTTATCGGTCCCGGTTAGCATCTGAAACACAATAAACTCTTTATAATAACGATCCACTATGTCGACCAAATTCGCTTTTCGGTTTATAAAATGTTCCTTTATTTGTGTAATTGTACTATCCTGTACTTCCTTTGGCAAGGAAGCAAAAGCTTCATCGAGTGTGCTTTTATCAATTGCTTTTTGTAGAAATTTCGCTTGCGCTATCCAGACACTTTTATCACTTCGCTGTATTAAAGCCCTATCTAATTTTGACCCGGCCTTATTAAACCATTTTACATCGATGATATCATCCCCATAAACTCCAAATTGATTGACTCCTCCTGTAATACTACGCAATAAATTCAAAAAGCTGCCGTCAAAGTTTGCGAATACCTGATCTCTATCTCTGGGGATTGGTACAAAAACTGTTTTACCTCTTTCATTTTCAAAAACCGCCCACCGCCATTGATCACTATGCCTGTCCCAGTCACCTATAAGCATATCAAAGATTCGTGCTCTAATATAAGCCTCTTCATCCATAATATAATCTTCATCTTCTCGTAATCTTTGCAGAACATCATCTGTGCTTTCAATATCATCCGGATACCCAAAGTTCTTCTTGCTGGTATATTCTTCGGTAGGTTTCTCAACGATCATATACAATTGGTCACCATATTCTTCATTGTATTTTCCCAAGGATCTTTGTTGGGGCACATAGAACAATTCCGGTGTCGTATAATATACCTGTGCAGGCCTTGCTATCCTGGGGATTGCAAATGCAGCATATGGATGTGCAGCGGTATAGAAGTCTGAAATAAGGTCTTCAGTAACCGTACCCGAAAAGTACTTTTCCCCGTCAATTCCTTTAAAAGCTGTTGTTTCCAAAAACTGGGTGGCGCTCTTCTTCAGCGCCCGCATATTATATTCTTTTCCATTCTTTGTAACCAAACGCAGGGATTTGGTTTGATGACCTCCACCGGGACGTACTACTTCCAATCCTCCGTACAAAGTATCAAGTACGGCTACATTGGCTTCCACCATAGTACTATAAACCTTGCGATAGTGATTTCCCCAGAACGATTTAAAAAAATCTGATTTATCTATTGCTTCCAAATTGTATACCGAAGCCTTTACAGTTTTAGGAAAAGCAGTAGGTAAATGTGAAAGGTCCGGTTCCTTTTTTTCAGTATAAACCTCCTTCTGAAACAAAAGTGCTTCATTATTCTTCTCATCTACTCCATAAAAAGAGACCCAAACACTTCCGTTGTCAAAAACTGTAACTTTCGCATACCCTTTTCCTCCATGGGAAAACAATCCGTTATCACTAATTCCTGCAGGTTTTGTTTCAGAAGCAGCTCCAGAGATCAACTGTTTGATCGCTCCCTGTTCAATATATTGTAAGTTTTGCTCATGTCCTGAAATTATAAGGATTCGCTTTTGTTCTTCATTCAGCATTAGTAATAGCTCGTCAACCAGTTCTTTATATTTTATATTGAATCGGTCTTGTATGGATGGCGCACCCTGAGAACGAATTTGGGTAACCAGGGCGCCTAGCCCGGGCAAAGGTATGTTCCCTTGAAATGGAAAGAGATAGTCCCGTGTCGAAAACCGTCCACCATGGAATCCGTTAGTATAGAGTGGATGATGTATAGCGAATAAAACAAGTTTATTAGCATGTTTCTTGAGTTCTCCTTCTATTTCCAATAAAAGCTTCTTGCGAGTCTTAATCTCACATTTATCATTCATTCCGGGATGCTTATCCCAATCTTGTAAATACCACTGACTGTCTACTGTAACAAGTTGAATATCTTCGGATATTTCAATACTCTCCAAAGGACAACCATTATTTGGCGTTAAAACATTGTCTTTACCAAGCTCTTTTTCCAGATAATCTTCTATGACTTCCAAACCATCGGTATCATCAAATCCCCAATCGTAATTTCCGGGAATAAAATAGGGAGTGGTATTTGTCTTTTTTATTATTTCAATATACCTGTCCAGATCTTCTTTAACTGCAGCTTCCTTTTTTTCATTGATGTTATCACCTATAAAAAGAACGTGTGTTTTGGTTGTACTTTCATTATTAATAGCCTTCCGAACCTTATTTAGAACCGGTTGAGCCGAATTTCGGGATGCGGCACCTACCACATAAAAATTTGTTGGCTCTGAAGTATTATCAGGAAAATCGACCGCAGTGTCTTCATTTTTTACAATAGTCCCTGAAGAAGCACAGGAACCCAGCATTAGAATAAAACATACCAAAACAAAATATGGAAATAATCTCATGTAAATGTTATTATGTATTAAAATGATAGGCCAAATCCAAATGTGTATCTTGTACCCTCCGTTGAATGAAAGGCTTTAAAAGTTCCGTTTAAGCCTCCCGAGCCATCAACCCAAAGGCCGCCGCCTACAGAATTGTGCCACTTATCTGAAACTTGCCCCGGAATCCATACCTTACCGAGATCGGTACCGGCATATATTCCAATTTGTAATGGAACCAATTCTATTTTCAGTTCCTTAAAACTATAACGTATATCTGCGCTCCCCACTAAAGCCGATTTTCCTGTAAACCGATCTTCTCTGTACCCACGCAGTCCGTTACTTCCGCCTAGTTTCACCCCTTGGTAGAACTCAAAATTATTATCAAAATTAAACGCTGCTTGAATATTGGTTTTTAAAACAAGCTTATTATTTTTGGTAAGAGCGTTGTAAAACCCAAGGCGGGTTTTTAAGAAACCGTATAATCTGTCCAGGTCTTGTAAATTATCGGTCGCACCAAGACTAAGATCAAACATCATTCCCTTTGCAGGGTTCAATGGGTTATCATAACTACGATAATTATAAATTCCTTCCAGTGTTCCATAATAGTCAGTTTCATTCAGCACAAAACTAGCATTTGGAGAAGAGGAGGTTGGGATCATAGTATGGAGTGTAATTGCGTTAAACCTGGTTTGCAGTCTGAAAAAGCTACCAAAATTTGAGTTTCTTACCAGGCCTACCTGTGCTGTTATTGTTTGGAGTTCGACCCTGTTAAAGTCAATACTCTTGTCTGCTTCCGGATTGACAGTTTCATTCCCGTAACCAAAATAATTCACAACATAATTAGGGCTGGTGAAATAAACTCCAATACTTAAATTCTTATCATTTTGAATATTGGCAAATTCTCCCGTATACTCTACATCAAAACTTGAAGTATCAAAGTAAAAGTCGCCTCTGGCCGTATGTTTTTGCGAAAACGGGTTTCTCTGAAAACTGTTTATCTGGTATGTATACTGAAGCCCTGCTGAAATACCGTCATCGGGATTATAACCCAATAGGGCCGCATATGAGTTCTGCCTGTTGATCTGTTTTCTATAGTCATAGACATTTAGGTTGTAGACATCTGTAAAACGAACATTCCCCCCATTTTTAACCTCAACAATATTCTCATTGGTTTCATGATCATAGACTTTAGCTTTCTTACCATTTATCATTTTGTAAGTGTCTATTCCCTGTCCGCCTATCATACGCACAAAAATTAAGTCATCGCCTTCTCCTTTGATCTCGAAGGTATCTTTACCGTCCAAACCATAGATCCAGATCTCATCGGTATCTCTTTTATGGAAATTTCTGTCGATTACTGCTTTGGAAGTTTCATCTTTATAATTTGCATACATTTTAACATTGGTGTCTCCATTTGGCAACCTTGTAATTTCAAACACATCGTTAAAATTGCTACCCTCAATGGTTTGCTGCGTTGCTAAATACGTATAGTAATTATCGGCTATAGTTACTAAATTTTCACGGCGCGCCTTTAATAATTTAATTATATCACTCAATGTTTCTTCCTGTACTTCTTCAGGAATTATTTTAAAGGCTGAATCAATTAACGAATCAGTTAAAGATTTCTGAATTTCCTGAGCCAACAACTTCCATTGAGTCCTTCCCGATCTTTCAACCAGTGCTCTATCCAATATGATCCCTTCTTTATTAAAAAACTGCAGGTCGTTCAGATCTTCTCCATAAATGTGCTTTTGGTTATTACTTCCAAGAATAGATTTTGTAACATCTAAAATACTTCCTTCAAAGCTGGAAAAGGCATCATCTCTATCTCTGGGTATGGGTACAAAGACATTCAAACTATCTCTATTATAATATTCAGCCCAACGCCAATGGTCACTTTCACGATCCCAGTCGCCAATAAGCATATCAAATAATCTGGATTTTATATAATTTTCTTCATCTATGGAAATATCACCACGTCTGCGCAATTTTATTAGAATATCGTCTGTAGTTTCAATGTCGTCCGGATATTCGAAAGTATACTGTCCTTCACTTTCTTCATTAGGCTGAATGGATATAAAATACAAATCGTCTCCAAAACTTTCATTATAGTTTCCCAGTCTTTTCTGCTTAGGAATATAAAATAGCTTAGGATCCGTACTGAAGATACCAATAGCATCAGCCAAGGCAGGAATAGCCATTTGTGCATAGGGATGTGTGGCGGTATAAAAATCGTTATCAAAGGATTCAGGTAAAGTAACTGTTTTTTTCACTTCTATATTTCTGGTGGCTTCCGCTTCTTGAGGGTCAATGGCAGGTTCTGTTCTTCCAATAAAATCTAAGGCATTCTTTTTAAGGGCTCTCATTCGGTATTCATTTCCAATCCTGTCTTTTAAAATTAAGGTTCTATAATTTGAATTACTTCGTTCTCCTATCACGTATAAGCCTCCAAAAATAGAATCCAGCCTACCAATATTTACATCAACTTCCCTTCCGTAAACGTCTTTATATTTTCTACCCCAAGTTGTTTTAAAGAAAAGAGCTTCGTTAATGGAATCTTGCTTGTAGATGGCCACTTTCCTGGTTTTTTCACTAAAAGGAATTTCCGGTAAACTTTTAACGTCATAAGAAATAGGTGATGGAATCATTTCTTTCTGAAAAAGCAATTTTGGAGAGTAATTTTCTCCTACTCCATAATATCGAACCCAAGACGAACCATCTTCAAAAACATCCATTACGGCAAATCCTTGTCCACCGTAGCTAAACTCACCAAAACGACCCAGATCTGCAAAACTGGATTTTGCCCCGTTTCCGGTCTGAATTTGAATAAGACCTTCATTTTCAATATGATGCATCGTATGTTCGTGTCCGGAAGCAAACACCAATCTATCACTATTTTTCGCGATGGATGCCAGTCTGGTCATAAGTTTATTATACAATTCGTTGTACCTGTCCTGAACAGAAACACCTCCTTGTGATCTTATTTGCGCTACGAGTGAGGCCAAACCAGGCATAGGTATCTTTTTCTGTAATGGATATAGATGTTTCTCAAGTGCATAATGCCCTCCGTGAGTACCATAAGTAAACATGGGGTGATGCATTGCAAAAAGAATAGTCTTATTTTGATGTTTTTTGAGTTCAATTTCAATTTCTATAAAAAACTTTTCGCGGGTCTTAATCTCACAATGCTTATTGGTATTAGGATCCTTATTCCAATCTTCCAGATACCACTGCGAATCTATAATGATCATTTGAATATCTTCCGAAACCGAAATACTCTCCAAAGGACAACCTCCGGAGGGCTTCATAAGGTCATTGCCGGATATTTCTTTAAGGTACTCTGCTTCTCGTTGCAATCCTTTAAGGCCTCCATTATACCAATCATGGTTTCCGGGTATGAAGATAATTTCGCCTTCAAATGAGCTCAGTGCTTTTAATTGAGCATCAATATGGTTTTCGGCATATTTTCGCTTCAGATCTTCTTTGGGAGGCATTCCATCGGGATATATATTATCACCCAGATAAATAACATAATCTCCTTTGGTTTCCTTCTCCTTAAGTAAATTCTGTAAAGTTGTAAGCGCATCGCTCATTCCTCCCATGGGTGATTTTCCGGCATCTCCAACCAAATAGAATGTTTTTTCTACTTTCTTTTCCAAAGGAAATATAGCTTGTATTTCAGGCTCACGATATTGTGGTTCATAAGCTGCACAGGATCCTAATAGAATAATTGCTACTATAATAAATACTACTTTGTTTAACATAAGCCTACATTGATACTGATATACCGAAGGTAAATCGTAACCCTTCTTCAGAAGTAAATAAATTTAAAGTTCCACTTAACACATCGGCTGCATTTACCCATAATCCGCCTCCATAATCAGTATGCCAAACATTAGAACTATCATTTTTAACCCAGACTCTACCTACATCATAACCACCAAAAATTCCAAACTGAATGGGAGTTAGTCCAGTTCTAAATTTATTAAAACTATATCTAAGGTCTGCCTGTCCAACTAAAGAATTACGTCCCGTAAATCGTTCGTCTCTATACCCTCGCAATCCATTATCACCTCCTAATTGAGCTGCCTGATAAAATTCGAAGCCATCACCCAATCGCATCTGTGCCTGTACAATAGTTTTTAAGACTAGCTTCCTGTTGGCGGATAGTGCATTGTAAAAGTTCAAATACGGATTTACATATACGAAGGAATTATCTGTTTCTTCAACATTGAGCGTCCCACCGGTATTAAGCTCAAACTTCATTCCCCGTGTTGGGTTCACCCTGTTGTCATAACTTTCGTAGGCATAGGTACCGTCCATACTTGCAAAGAATTTGGTTTCACCCAAGGAAGTTGGCGGAAACATAGTTATAAATCTACCGGGGGTATTTTCCACTTCAAAGCCTTCAAATTTAGCAATAAACTTATAAAAACTCCCATATGGAGAATCTTTTTGAACTCCAAAGTGTCCTCCGTAACCACCTATACGTACCTGGTTGTATTCTTCATCAAAGTTGTCCGGATCAGCATCTTCGGCGTTCGTGGTTTCATTTCCGAAGCCAAAGAAATTTTTAGAATAATTCGGATTCTCAAAATGGCCTCCAATCACAAAGTTATAATTTCCAAAAATATTTGCGAATTCACCTTCGTAGCTAATATCAAAACTTTGTGTTTTTACATAATAACCGGCTGCAAACCTGTGCTGGCTCGCAAAAGGATTACGTTGAAAACCATTAACAGTGTAAACGTAACTAATTCCTGCTTTAAAACCATCATCGGGATTAGAACCAATAGATGGCAATAACAGATTAGTGGACTGTATCTGTTTTTGATAATCGTAGGTATTGAAATTATAATTATCTGTCAACCTGAATGTCGCACCTCCCTTTTCTTCGATAGTATTCTTTTTAGACTTATGGTCATACACTTTTATCTTACGTCCATTCTCAATTTTATAGATATCGTTGTTCTGTCCTCCGATAATGCGAATGAAGATAGGATTATCTCCATTTTCTTTTACTTCAAAGATATCTTCATCATCCAGGCCGTAGACCCAGATCTCACAGGTTTCTTTTCGATCAAAGGTTCTATCAACCAAAACATCAGCTTTATTACCGTCCTTTATTCTGAAAGCCTTAATACTTGTTTTACCATCCGGAAGGCGGGTGATCTCAAAGTAATCATCCTTATCGGTTCCGGTTACTATCTGCAATTGTGAAAAGTAGTCAAAATATTCTCCTGCGATCTTTACAATATTATCTCTACGCCCTTTCAGTTTTTCCTTTATCTCCATAGCAGTAGCATCTTTGGCTTCTTCAGGGAGGTCCCCAAAAGCTTCTTCAATTACTTTGTCTGTTATACTCTTCCGAAGGAATTCTGCTTGTGCCAACCATTCTTCTCTTCCTGCATTTTCAATCAAGGCTCTGTCTAATTTGATTCCGGCAGCATTGAACCATTTCGTATGTTTCAACTCGGCATCATACACCTGAAACTGTCTTGAGACACTAAACAAACCTCTCACTACATCCAGTAAGCCTCCATCAAAATTGGCATAGACCTGGTCCCGGTCACGTGGAATCGGTACAAAAACGTCTTTGCCTTTGCGATCTTTGAACTCAGCCCATCGCCATTGATCACTGTGGCGGTCCCAATCGCCTAAAAGCATATCGAACACTCTTGCCCGAATGTATGCTTTTTCATCAACTACATTCTCTTCATCGCTGCGAATTTTATCTAACAGATCGTCCGTACTTTCTATATCATCGGCAAAATTGAATATTGCTCCATCATAAGGTTTATCAGGGCGCTCCACAATCATATACAATTCGTTGCCATATTCGGTATTATATTGACCAAGTGCCTTTTGCTTAGGCACATAAAATAGTTTCGGATTGGTATGAAATACATTGGCTGCTTCTGAAAGTTTTGGGACGGTAAATGCACCATATGGATGAGCAGCAGTATAAAAATCTAAAATAAGGTCTTCAGGAATTGTATTCTTAAAATCTTCCTCAACCTCTTTGTCCTTTAAAATAACTGTCTGTAAAAACTGCACTGCGCTTTTCTTAAGTGCGCGCATGTTGTAATCTTTACCATCTTTATCCTGTAAACGCAGAGAGCGTGTTTGGTGCCCTCCTCCTGCCCTAATCACTTTGAGCCCCCCATAAAGGGTATCTAAAAGTGCCACTTTTGCTGTAACATTGGTTCCGTATATCTTGCGGTAGTGATCTCCCCAAACGGTTTTATACAATCCTGTTTTTTCTACACGTTCATCCTCATATACAGATGCTTTCACCGTTTCGGAAAAACTGTCTGGCAAGGAAGAAGTATCATATTTTTTCGGAGCTTTAATTATTTCTTTCTGAAAAAGTAATGTAGCACCGCCATTTTCTTCAGCTTTATAAAACTGTACAGCCAAAGAGCTGTCCTCATATAACTTTAAAACTGCAAATCCTTCTCCTCCATAGCTAAACTCTCCATATTGCCCTAAAGATGCTGCAGTAGCATTTCCTCCTGAACCTGAAACAATTTGCTTGGTATTGTAATCTTCTATGTATTGAAGCGAATGATCATGGCCCGAAACAAAGACGAGTTGATCGTGGTCTTTTGCCATTACCTGGAGCCTCTTCATAAAATCATCATAGCGTTCATTATATCTGTCCTGTTTTGAAATAGCACCCTGGCTGCGTATTTGGGTAAGTAAAGTTCCAAGCCCGGGAATTGGCAGTAGTTGATCTTTAGCGGGATACTTGCCACCGTGTTTCCCATTGGTAAGTAAAGGGTGGTGCATTGCAAATACAATTATTTTTTCTTTTGCCTTCTTAAGCTCTCCTTCTATTTCCACAAACAATTTTGAACGTGTTTTGATCTCACATTTGTCATTCATTTTTGGGTGGTCGTCCCAGTTTTCTATATACCATTGTGTATCGACCAAGATCAGCTGAATATTATCTCCTATCTCAATACTTTCCATCGGACAACCGTTATTAGGTTGTAATATGTCCTTCCCTTTAATTTTATCTTTTAAAAGATCCTCTTCTGTTTCCAAACCATCAACACCAGCCTTCCAGTCAAGATTCCCCGGAAGTACAATTACTTTTCCTTTAAAGCCTTCTATAGCATTCAACTGTGGCTGAAGGTTTTTAACAGCTACAACGGTTTCAGACTGGATTCCTGCCGGATCAAAACTATTACCTAAAAACAAAATATAGTCATTCTTGGCACTATTATTTTTTTGAAGGTATTGCTGAAAAGAATTCAGGCCGATATTATTTTCGGACCTAACACTATATCCGGCATCTCCTATCAGGTAAAATGTTCTATCTACCTTTTTTTCTTCATTTATAACATCATGAGAAGCCTTTTCCGCTTTAAATTTTGGTTGATAGGTAGCGCACCCAAAAAATAAGAATGTGTATGTAAAAATTATTATGTTGTTAATTTTGTTCATAAGAATTGTCCTAGAAAAAATTTTAGTAATTTGGACCATTAAATTAATACTTTATGAGTAATATAATTGAGGATACAGATAATTTTATTATAAATTTATTCAAAGAAAAGCTCCCAAATACCTTTGTTTATCATAATTATACGCACTCAAAGCGAGTTTATAAAAGTATAAATGAAATTATTGAAGATTCAGAAATCGATGACAAAGATGCAACCATACTAAGGCTTACAGCATTGCTACACGATACCGGTTATATTGTTAAACGAGATGGCCATGAAGAGGAAAGTGTAAAAATCGCCAAAGAATTTCTGGAATCTCAAGGTGTTGAGCAGGATATTATTGACGGAGTAGAAAAATGTATCATGGCAACAAAATTTAAAGGTACGCCAGATGGAAAACTGGAAGAGATCATTCGCGATGCTGATTCATCTCATTTCGGGAAAGAATATTTCCATGAAGCTAGTGAGTTTTTACGTCAGGAGTATAAATCTCAAAATATAAAGAACTATTCTCCAAGAGAGTGGAGAAATGAGAATATAAGAGTCCTAATTGAAAAACATCAATTTTATAGCGATTATGCTCTAAAAAACTGGCAAAAACAAAAAGAGGACAACCTTGCCAAACTTATTAAAAGCAGAAAAAAGGATAAGAAAAAGCTCAAGAATGAGGATCTCAAGGCACAATTAAAAATGAAGTATAAGGACGCAAGTCCAGACAGAGGCATACAAACATTTTACAGAACTGCGCTGCGAAATCATATAAAGCTCAGTGACATTGCGGATACGAAAGCTAACATCTTGCTCTCGGTTAATGCAATTATCATTTCGGTTACCATAGGTAACTTATTTTCTAAATTCGATACCAACCCATACTTAATATGGCCTACTGCTATTTTTGTGATCTCGAGTGCTGTTACTATGGTGTTGGCCGTTTTTGCAACGAGGCCTAATGTAACCCGTGGAGAATTTACCAAAGAAGATGTAATTAATAAGAAGGTAAACCTAACCTTTTTTGGAAATTTTCACAAGATGGAACTGTCTCAATATCAATGGGCTATTAACGAGTTACTAAAAGATCGGGATTATATCTATTCTTCCTTAACAAAAGATTTGTATTTTTTAGGAAAAGTACTGGATCGAAAGTATAGGATATTGCGTCTAACTTATACCTTCTTTGTACTTGGAACCATAATTTCCATAGTGGCATTTGGAATCTCGTTCAATGTTGCAGACATTTCGGTTGAAGAGGTAAAACAGCTTGTAGACCCAACTGCTTAGGTAAGCTGATTAATTAAATCTTCATAGGTATAGTACTCTTTGGTGTTGTCTTTCTTTTTTGAATACAATACACTCACCTGAATCGCTTTAAGTCCGGTAACGCCTTGTAGATCCTCCACTTCCACTACTTCCAGGTCATCAACCAATTGCTTTTTGGACTGTAGGAAAGCAATATATTTCAGGTATTCTTTTTCATCTTCGTTTTGAGAATATACAATAGTGATTTTCCCCGGCTGGGTAATTCGTTTGTTCGTCCCCTTTATATTGGCTTTATCCACACGCTTCTTTATGACTTCATAACGTGCATTATAAGTTCCATCTACATCAAAACGCTTTTCATCCATTCTAAAACGCAAGGAGAGCGATGTATTGAAAGCTAAAATCATTGAAGCTGCATTGAGAGGAATCGGGAGTTGTTCTTTCAGTTTATAGAAACTGTTTTCCATTTCACACATAACCTGTAACTGCCATAGTCTTAAATTGTACAGATATATTTTATGGAAACTGTTATTTTTTGTGATCGATTCTCCAATATAAAGATTATGCTCTACCCCATCTGTCTTAAAACGTTCAAAGTAGTGAGGGTACATCAATTGTGCGTCTATTTGTTTTTTATCTAAAATAGCAGCCATTTTTTTATTGATCAGCATCACAGATTCATCATAGTCCTTACGGTGCTGATAAATAAAACCTTTGTCTTCATCTATTATTTCATAATACTCGTCTATTAGCTCTTTGAGTGCAGGACTCTTTCCTTTTAAATGCGAGTATAAAGGGAGGATTTCTGTACGTAAAAAACGTAAAACAGAGCGTTCACTATCTACTTGCAAATGCTCATCTACATCTTCCAGGTAACTATTTATCCTGTAGTCAATTTGCTCATAAATTGGTAGTGATTCCAATTCATAAATTCTCTTCACTATTTTCTGAACATGTTTCAATTGCAATATCAGGTCCTTTTGAGTTGCCACATTTCTGGCTTCAGAAGATCCTTTAATATCTATTTGCCCATATAACGGATATACATTGTCAAAAACCACCTCTTTAAAAGCTACTTGGTTTCCAACTAAATGCTCCTTGATAACGCGTTTTGCTTCTTTTCTGAATTTCCAGTGAACACTTGGGTGAATAGAAGTACATTCGCTCTGGATTAGCAACTCAATCTCATTTTCTTCTTTTTCTTTGGATCGCCTTACAGAGTCGATCAAATAAGGCATAATATCATGCAACTTATTAGCATTAATGGTATTTAGCTCTTGTTTGTTAGGAGAAACAATCTCCATAATACCCTGAACCTTACCATCCAATACAAGTGAGGTCATGATAGCACTTTGTACCTTTTGCCGGTCCAATGTTTTGTAAAGTATGTTATCCGGGTATAGTTTATGGTATTTCTTAACATCAGAAATACAATAAAACTCATTTTTTTTAAACAAAGAATCCATTGAATGGTCACAAAGTGCAGTGCCACAGGATGCGTTATTTTTTCCATTCAAAATATAGCTTTCTGCATTGGCCAAATAAGGTAATTGTTCTAGCTGTTCATCTTCATCGTTAAAAAGGGTATATCCTACTTTTAATTCAGGTAAATTAAAAATGGCTCTTATGATGGACTGAAACTCTTCAACAAAATCTTCATTCTTTGCATCATCCTTTAATAAATTCGCTTTAAAATTAGAAAGGGCTACATCTGTAGTGGCATCGTACATATTCGCAATTACAAACCCTTTAAAGAGCCAGCTATGTGGTGGGAATTTCTCTTTCCACAAAGCAATGTTATCAAAGTTTTCAATTAGTTCCGCAACATCTTCAGGGGTAATTTCAATAGAGTTCTTTGTCTTTTCAATATGTATAAAGTCACCATTATACAACATCTTATAGTATCTCATAATACCTTGTTTATCAGGTATGTTGTAGTAAAAAGGCCTTCTAAAATCTACTTTATAACCATAATACATATTTAGGATCATGGCACAACCCATGATATATGCCTGGTCACTATCAAAATCCGTAAGCTGTAATTGGTAATCCTCTCCGGCAGTTGCAACTATGTTCTTATACCGCTGTGACGATTTAATGATAAAATATTGATACGGAATCGATGCAATCTTTATTTCATTGTCCTGCAATACTGTAGAAAACAAATCTTCCAATACCAAATCTATTTCTGCCTGATGCTTGATCACTTGCTTTTCATTTAAAAATCCTTCAGAAAGCTTAGGATGTTTTTTTGCTATATCCAACACACGCTGAGCGCGTTGCCTAACAAGTTCGCTTTCAGAAGTAAGGTTAGCTTCATATTTTTCAAATAATTTTGAAAAGCTAATCTTTATCAATAATGGAAAGTCATTACTCTCAGTTTTCATTTTAAATCAATTAGTACAATAAAATTAAGCAATATTGCTGTAGATTATTGAATATTAACAATAATTTGAGGCTTGTATTTTTTTTCAGAAAAAAATGTAACTATTTTTGTTCGAAATTATACTATAACTATGAGACGATTAATAGCTGTATTTCTTACAATTTCTTTGTTTTCATGTGAAAAAGATTCCAATACATTTACATTTGAAGGTACTGCCGCGGGTTTTGACGATGGAACTCCCGTATATATCTATAAAGTTGAAAGAAATCAACCGGAAGTAATAGATACACTTACTATAACCGCTGGAAAGTTTATGACCAGCTACCCTAAGAGTGATGAGATCGCTTTACATTATCTAAAAGTTGGCGATAATAAAGTAAATCATATCTTCTTTCTTGAAAACGAAGATATAAAGGCTACAATTTATAAAGATAGCCTAGTTTCATCATACTTTTCTGGAAGCCCTCAAAATGAATCATATAAAGTTTTTTCGGAAAAAATAAGATCTTTTGGCAAACGAAAGCAGGACATTGTGCAACGTTATCAGCAAGCTAGAAATGAACAGGACAACCTATTGGCAAATGATATTCAAAAAGAGAACATGATGCTTATTCAAGAGGAGTCTAATTATAAAAAACAATTTGCTACAGACAATAATAACTCTATATTTTCAGTAATGTTAATGTCTGAAATGCTTTCAAGAAAAGAAATTACTGCGGCAGATGCAAATGATTTTGTAAATACACTCTCGCCAAAAATAGCTGCATCACAAATCACAAATAATCTTAAAACAACCGTTGCTAATGCAAAAAAAGCGGATGTTGGATCTAAAGCTCCGGATTTTTCTGCCCCTACTCCTTCAGGAGAGATGCTTGCATTAAATGATGTATTGGGAAAATATACGATAATAGATTTTTGGGCCTCATGGTGCAGACCTTGTAGAATAGAGAATCCGAATGTGGTAAAAGTATACAATCAATACCATGATAAAGGCTTAAATATCATTAGTGTTTCTTTGGATAAAGAAAACCAAAAGGACAGATGGCTTAAAGCTATTAAAGATGATAAAATGGATTGGCACCATGTTTCTAACCTGAAATTCTGGAATGACCCAATAGCCAAAATGTATAATGTCCGCTCGATCCCGGCTACCTTCTTACTTGATGAAGAGGGAAACATTATTGATAAAAACTTGCGAGGAAATGCTTTACAGGCAAAAATCGCTTCTCTGTTAGGTCAGTAATCAGTTCAGTAAAAAGCTAATATTTACGGTTACAACAATTTCCATTTCGCCGGCAGCTATAGTTTGTTGGCCTGCAGAAGCCTGACTCTCCATAGCCATTGTTCTATACATAGGTGATGGAGTATTGCTTGCTCTGTATTCGCTAATGGAAATTGCTTTTCCAATAATTTGATCTAAAACTCCAGCGTATTCCTCAGCTTTTGTTTTTGCGTTGGCAACTGCTTTTTTCCGGGCCTCAGATTCTAATTCCTCTTTATTGGAAGCTGAAAATGAAATTCCGTCAATCCTATTAATACCACTTTCCAATAACCCATTCATAAGTTCTTCATATTTTTTTAACTCCCGAAGTTTTATGGCAATAGACTGATTGGCTGCATAGTTATAAGTCTTTGTATTGTATTCATAGTTCTTACTAAGCCTAATGTACTGTGTACTTACGTCTTTGTCTTTAATCTTCATGCGCTTTACAAAAGAAAGCACCTCATTGACAATCCGGTCGTTTTCCTGCTTGACTTCTTTTGCATTCGTTCCTGTATTTTCAATACGTACAGTAATAGTCACTTCATCCGGGACTACACGTACAATCCCTTTTCCCGTAACATCTACAGTAGGTAATGATTGTGTTTGAGCTGTCATAAATAACGTTGTTAATAATACTACTAATAATGTGCTTCTCTTTTTCATAATAATATATTTTAAATTTTTCCAAGTTTGTGTAATACAAATAATAATAGAATGGGAACTGCCAAAACAACGACAATCCATAAACTGGTCTCTAACAAAGCAGGTACAAATGCGATGGTTAATACATAACCGGCTATTGCACCTCCAAAGTGTGCATCATGGCCAATATTACCCATACGGCTTCTCATTCCATAAATGGAATATAATAAATACAAAAGGCCAAAAATCCATGCCGGAATAGCAATAGGGACGAAAAACAAATATAGTCCCATATCCGGAAAAAACAGTATAGCCGAATATAAAACTCCTGTCACCGCACCACTCGCCCCTACAGCACTGTAATGATACTCTTCTTTATGAAAGTAAAATGATAATAGATTACCAACCAGTAAGCTAGCCAAATAAATCAATACAAATTTAACCACTCCAACTGCTCCAATCACTACGTCCGCAAAAAAATAAAGCGTTAGCATGTTAAAAAGCAAATGAGTGAAGTCTACATGCAAAAAACCTGCAGATATCATTCGTATTTGCTCACCGCGACGAATCCCGGCTATGTTAAACTTGTATTTTTCGAAAAAAGAGAAATCTTTAAAACCCTTTATGGAAACAGCTATGTTAGCTAAAATAATAACCAGGGTAGCAATATGAATGCTTTGCATAAATAATCATTTTGAACCTACGTTTGTAATGCAATAAATTTAGTTAGTTTTACGGTAAATTTACCTATGCAGCGACTACTTTATATATTATTATATCCTTTTCTCTGGCTTACCTCTGTATTGCCAATGCCTATATTGTACTTAAAATCAACTTGTTTGTATTTTTTGGTATATTATATAATCAGGTATAGAAAAAAAGTGGTTTTGGATAATCTAAGGCTGGTTTTTCCTGAAAAGACAGAAGCCGAAAGAAAACAAATTGCAAAACTATTCTACAAGCATCTTTGCGACTTCATTTTTGAAGCCATTAAGGGCCTCACTATTTCTAAAGCAGAGGCTTCCAAAAGATTTGTATTTGAAAATCTTGAGCTTGTAAGATCCCAATATGAAAATGGAAGAAGTATTTTACTATTGTGTGGCCATTATGCAAATTGGGAATGGAGCGGAATTTTGAACAATCAAAATCCATACGAGGGATTTGCTGTTTACAAAAAACTGGACAACCCTTATTTTGACCGATTAGTCAAAAAAATTAGAGGCCGGTTTGGACCAACTATTATTAGTAATAAAAAAATAGTGTCTACATTATTCAGGCTACATAAGGAAGGAAAAAAGACCATGACACTTATTGTTGCCGACCAAACTCCAAAACCCGGTGCTTTTAAACATCGTGACACTTTCATGGGAATTGAAGTTCCGGTATTTACGGGTACGGAAGAATTAGCAAGAAAGTTGGATTTTACAACTATGTACCTAAAAACCGAAAAACTAAAGCGAGGCTATTATAAAGCCACTTTTGTTCCGCTAGCTGAAAATCCTTCAGACCTCAAAGAATATCAAATTACAAGACTGTTCTTAGATGAAGTTGAAAAGCAGATCAAAAAAAAGCCTCAATTCTACCTATGGTCCCACAAGCGCTGGAAGCATCGTAGCACTACATTATAGCTGGAGTTACTACATTTACTCGGACAGAAATTTTAAGACTATTTAACTAAAAACAAATATCTTAGAATAATGAAAAA
>NZ_JBYVJZ010000007.1:0-92930 GCF_058148525.1 Ulvibacter sp. 2210JD10-4 | reverse complement strand
TCCTGGCATAGTGCTGTTGGTGCCACATTGTCTTCCACAGTTACTGTTGCAGTACAGGTAGAAGTATTTCCGTTGTTGTCTGTTACAGTAAGGGTTGCCGTATTGGCTCCTACGTCGCTACAGTCAAATGTACTAGGAGATACCGCCAAAGAGGCAATTCCACAGGCATCATTCGATCCGTTATCTACATCTGCTGCTGTAATAGAAGCATTTCCTGTTGCATCCAATTGTACAGTGATATCTTGGCATAGTGCTGTTGGTGCCACATTGTCTTCCACGGTAACTGTAGCAGTACAGGTATCTGTATTACCTGCGGCATCAGCGACTGTTAAAGTAACTGTTACGGGTGTCCCAACATCTGTACAGTCAAAAGTATCTGGTGCTACAGACAATGAAGCAATACCTACATTATCGGTAGAGCCTCCATCTACATCTGAGCCTGTTATGGTCGCATTTCCAGCTGCATCCAGTTGTACTGTAATGTCTTGGCAAACAGCAACCGGGGGTACAGTATCCAGATTATAGGTACAAGTAGCCAAAGCAACCGGGTTATATGGTGTGAGGTCGTTAAACACCCAATATTGTAAATCGTTTATAATAGCCGCAACTTGTGCCGGTGTCCCTGAGATGGGTAATCCACCTGGAACCAAAGTACAATCAAACTGCCAGTTATCGGCTTCTGTATTAAGGTTGTGCAGACGAATGGCGTTTACTCCATTGGTCAGTTGATCGGGGAGGGCAGAAGTAGCTCCATCTATATTGGATCCATCCCAATCGGCATCATTTGTACCTCCAATTACTGAGGTATGAACCCCCGCAATAAAGGTAGGGCTTGCAGCCGGGCCTTGGTAAGCAAATATTTGATCTCCAATGTTTCCTAACGAGGTCAGGAAAGTGCCGCTTAAGGTAATGACACTACCGGCTGGCATATCGGTGGGAGAGAACCAAGTGTTGGTTGAATCATTCACCCCGAAACATGATATTGTATTTGGATTAGTTACTCCGCAATCGGTAAAAGTGATCATGGTACCTGCTAAAATAGGACGTAATAAGATAAAGGCAAAATCATCAGAGCCGTCATGGTTGACACCTACGAAGGCAATATCTCCTGCGGCTAATGTTGTTGCAACAATATTCACAACGGTCACATTGATCATACAGGTCGCCGTATTACCCGCTTCATCTGAAACGAATAAGGTTACAGCGGTAACACCTGCTGTTATGGTGGTGCCGGCGGCTGGAGATTGTGAGATAACTAGATTGCCTACGGCAGTTACATCATCGGTAGCAACTACCGATCCAGTTAGATCAGGCATGGTCGCATTTCCTAACACATCGGCAGTAATATCCGGAGGTGTTGGACCACAATCAGAGATTACTGGAGGTGTCGTATCTGAAGAAATCACGACACTAAACGAACAGTTGGTATTTACTGTGGGTACGTATTCGGGATCATTTCTATTGACCCAATAAGCCAGATTGTTTATTTGGGCGGCAATATTAGCCGGCGTTCCCGTAAGTGGAGCTCCACCCGGAACCAGCGAACAATCAAATTGCCAGTTGTCTATTTCGGTATTTGCATCGTGGACGCGAAGGGCATTGACTCCATTCATCAGTTGGTCTGGAAGGGCTGATTCGTCGTTATTAGTGGCTGCGCCATCCCAATCGGTATCATTGGTCCCTCCTTCAATATTAGAATGTATTCCTGTAAGGAAAATTGGAGAGGCCATGGTTCCCTGATAAGCAAAAATTTGATCTCCCTGAATGGCTAAAGACCCTAAAAAACTTCCAGGAAGAGTAACTACAGAGCCGGCCGTCATAGCCGAAGGTGAATACCAGGTATTGCTACTATCACCACCTACACAATTAATCGTATTTGGATTGTTTACACCACAGTCGGTAAACTTAATATTGGTTCCGGCTATGATATCACGAAGAATTAGAAAAGCAAAAGATTGAGAGCCATCCAGGTTAAATCCTAAGAAAGCAATATCTCCGGCTGCTAAAACAGTAGAAGGTGGCTCTACAATAGTCACATTAATATTACAACTCGCCATATTACCTGCTTCATCCGTAGCTGTTACGGTTACTGCGTGAACCCCAACACCTTGCATGGTGCCTGCTGTTGGTGACTGTGTAATCGTTATATTAGCGGGAATTGATACGTCATCTGTAGCAGAACTTCCTGTTACCAAATCCGGTATAGCTGCCATACCGTTAATTCCTGCTGTAATAGGCCCTGGCGTTGGAGCACAAGTGATTATCGGGGGGGTGGTATCGGCAGCAGCCATAACAGTAACCGTACAGCCCGCTTGGACTACTGGATTAAAGACTGTACTTGTATTTCCGTTATAATTGGTACGATCATGAAGGATGGTACGTATGGCATCGGGTGTACCTGAAACCGGATTTACCCCTGCCAGCGTACAACTAAATTGGAAGTTGTCATATTCTCCTCCACCAGCGTCTATAATTCGCATTGCTGTATTTCCTGTTAACGCATTAGGTCTGGCAGAAGTAGAGTTGCTAGTAGCTGCTCCATCCCAGTTAGCGTCATTAGCACCAGCTGTATTGTTGAAAGTCAATCCCGCAATAAAGACAGGTGCGGCAAGACTTCCTTGAATAGCAAAGATTTGGTCCCCAAAGAAGCTAAAACTAGCTGATCCAGGAGATAGCGTTGAAAAATTTAGAACAATAATATCTCCTGCAGATCTATTAACTCCCGAGGTCCATGTAAAGGAGCCATCACCGGGGTCTGAAAAGAAACCGCCCACATCGTTCCATCCACGATCTGTAAAAATGATCTGAGTAGCGGCATCAATATCTACAAGTAGTACAAATGCAAAATTGTCATCGGCATCCGTAACTCCGTCAGAATTGGCTCCAAGGAAGGCAATATCTCCAGCGGTAAGTACTGTTTGTGCATTTCCATAGAAACAAGCAAAAAAAACTGCTAACAATAATGTAATTTTTTTCATGATCTTTAAATCTTTAAATTTAATTTTTTATGGCGGGGATATACTTTTTTCTAAAAAGAAAACACATTCAACAGATTCATTACAAGGATGACTGATTTTATAAATACGGGTTTGTACGTATATTTTCTATGCTTCGAACGAAATTGGGTATGTCTCATTTGTGGAGTTTTTATACATCTGCAATCTTTCCGAAGTAAATACTATATTTAATTACGGCTTGGGAACGTTCCCTGTAATGCAATAATATAATTAAGACAATTGAAAGGCTGCATGTTATTTACAGCTTGCCCACCTCCTGTGTTTGCAGTAGAGTTGGCGTTCATTTGTCTATCTGTGGTAGTGCCAAAGGCATCTCCTCCGGTTCCTGCAATGAAACTTCCGCTAGGATCGGCCGCATTGGCTTCTTCTTTTGCATTTATGACATGATTGTGCGTTGGAATCTGATTTACGGTAAGTGTATTGGTTTCACTTCCTCCTTTTTGTCCTAAATCATAATTAGACAAACCGGGACCTTGCCCTGGGTGAATTGGCACACGACCACGAAGATCAGGTAGGGCGAATGTTGTCCTTCCGTCGCCACCATAAGTAGTGCCTAATAGTGAATATAAGGATTGATTTTGATTTATGGGTAATATTTGACCATGACAAAAGGCCCAGCCTCTAGGGGCGAAATTACCCGCGAACATAATTATTTCTGCTAAAAATGGTTCCATAATATCTTAAATTTATTTTTTTGAATTGTTAGTTAAACTAGTTTCTACTTGGGTAAACTCCTACCAATGCAATGATGTAGTTTACACATTCGAAGGGCTCTATGTTATTCACAGGTTGTCCTCCACCTGTATTAGTAGTAGAATTCGCATTCATTTGTATGTCTGCAGTAGTACCAAAAGCATCTAATCCGGTTCCCGCAACAAAGTTTCCACTAGGATCGGCCGCATTGGCTTCTTCCTTTGCATTTATGGTATGATTGTGAGCGGGTAGTTGGTTTGTAGTGATGGTGTTAGTTTCACTACCTCCTTTTGCACCTAAGTTTCTTGGAGTTAACCCAGGGCCATTACCTTGTTGTAGTGTTACGCGCCCTCTTAAATCCGGTAATGCGAAAGTTGTTCTTCCATCACCGCCGTAAGTAGTTCCTAAAATTGAAAATAAGGCGTCGTTTTGTGAAATAGCGAGTAACTGTCCGTCACATAAAGCCCAGCCTCTTGGGGCAAAATTGCCTCCAAATGCCATAACTTGTCCTATAAATGGTTCCATAATGATTGAGTTTAAAAAATTAATTAATGATTTTTAGTTTCTGCTGGGATATGGTCCTAACAAAGCAATAATAAAGTTTACGCATTCGTACGGCTGTATATTATTTACTGATTGCCCTCCACCTGTATTTGCTGTAGAATTGGCGTTCATGGTTCTGTCTGCGGTAGTGCCAAAAGCATCTCCCCCGGTTCCCGCAATAAAATTCCCGCTGGGATCCGCTGCATTAGCTTCTTCTTTAGCATTAATAGCATGATGGTGAGAAGGTAGCTGATTTACAGTAATCGTGTTTGTTTCAGATCCTCCTTTCTGACCTAAGTCGTAGTTTGACAGGCCTGGACCATGTCCTGGGTGAATGGCAGCACGTCCTCTTAAATCGGGTAAGGCAAAAGTGGTTCTTCCATCACCTCCGTAGGTGGTGCCTAATATTGAAAATAGGGCAGTATTTGATGAAATAGGCAATAACTGTCCATTACAAAACGCCCAACCTCTAGGAGCAAAATTGCCTCCAAACATAATAATTTCCCCTATAAATAATGGTTCCATAATATTTTGTTTTTAAAGTTTATATTTATTTTTTTATGTCGTGTACTTCTACAACAAGTTCTTCTAATGTAATTGGTATCAATGTCCCATTAGTGGTACTTAATGTAGCTGTTCCATATGCGTCAAAAGAGATCGTTAGGTTTCCACCTCCTTCATATCTGTAATAGCCTTCAGTTGTATTAGATCTAATTAGAACTCCCCATGTTTCTTTTACTTCAGGATAGCCCGGCAGCTTTTTGTCACCAAGGTCAATAAAGGCCATTTGCCCCATTCCCGGAATATCGAAATAAACATTTCCTTCTTTTTCGAATGAATGCGACCCGCCTCTTTCAGGAATCTTTACAGCTCCATTATCTGCTGTAATTTGCCAGATGTAATTATTTTCTACGTTTAGAGTATACATAATATGTTTTTTAATAGTTAATTTATGTTACTAATGTACTGTGAATAAAAGCTATACGGTATCAGTATAAATACGTAATTTCAAAAATTACGTAATTCTACGTAGTAGGGATAACCTATAAAGAGTTCTTAAAAAATTAAAACCCCCTTCACGATCGTGAAGGGGGTTTTGTTTTTGGTTGGTATTTGTTTACCAGTGTGAGTGCTTACTCTTTAATGAGACGTTTTACAACGCTAGCCTGCTCACCTGATATCTGAACCATATACACTCCGGATGCCAATGAAGAAATATCAATCACTTTCTCACTTTGCATACCCTGCAAGTTGATATCCATGACCATTTTTCCATTCACATCAAATATCGCTGCTTTGTCAAGCAAGATATTAGAGCTGTTAGAAAGAGTTACCTGACTTTGAGCCGGGTTTGGATATAATGCTATAGCAACATCTAATGCATTGTCATCCACTCCTAATATAGTTTCTACTGTAAGCTCGAAAGTACAAGTAGATACATTACCATACTCATCTTCTGCAGTACAGGTAACTGTGTAAGTACCGTCAGGTAACTGAGTACCTGCCACAGGATCCTGAGAAGTAATTGTTACAGGGTCTGTACAGTTATCTTCTGCAGTAGCTTCACCTGTAGCGAAGTAATCCGGTACGGTATAGAACAAGTTTCCTGGTCCTGGATCTACAGTTTGATCCGGAGGACAAGTAAGTTCTGGTCCCAGAAGGTCTACTACGGTAATTACTGAAGTACAAGAAGCAATGTTTCCACTTGCGTCACTTGCAAATACAGTAGCCGTGATTGGAGTTCCTATGTCTGCACATGTAACTTCTGTAACATCTACAGCCAATACAGTGATACCACAAGCATCAAATGATAGTGGCCCTGCAGGAATTACTTCCACAAAGAAAGCATCTCCATTTGAATCGGTTAAAGTAAGATTCCAGTTAGCTTGGTCAAACTGTCCTTCAAAACCAGGCAAGAAGTTAGAGATAATAGTCTCGTTATCTCCAAACAAGTTATCATCGGTTTGTGAACGGAATCCAAAAACATCACCAGGAACTACTGCTACATTAGCACTACCACTTTGGTTTCCTAGTCCAGGATCTGTAAGTTGTGTATATACACCATTCAACAAATATCCAAAGCTATCAAACCCTGGTGCGTCATTTAATGTATAATCCCAATCGAAGGATATCGCAGCTGCTTCGGTAATGGCTACAGTGAAGTCTGTGAAACCTTCATTACCAGATCCGTTATCACTTCCTATTACTAATACATCATATACAGCATCTGTAATAGCTAATAGAGCATCTGGCTCTACATCCAATGTTCCGTCTGGTCCTAATTCAAGTGTTACATCCCAACATACTAATATTGGATCTGTATCGTCAATTACATTAACAGTAGCTGTACAGAAAGAAGAGTTTCCACTTGTATCAGTTACCATAATGTCTACAAGGGTCTCCCCTAATTGTGAACAATCGAAGTCTACCATTAGGTTTGGTGGTGTTCCCGTAGTATAATTAAAGGTACCATTGAATACACGAGGACTAAATATATCTCCAGTAAAAGGAACGTTAGTAGCTGCTCCTAATTGTACAGTAAGATCAGCGTTAGAATAGTTCTCATTTGTACCATCACCATTGGTATAGCGATGTGAGTGACCTCCATCTAAAACTATTGCCATACCATACGAGGTATTTGCATTTAGTACAAGTGGAGTACCTAGAACCATATTAGTTGGCACATCTATACCTGCCCCGGTTCCAGCAGCACTTGCTACAGGAGCTCCCCAAGCAGCAGCATTATTTTCATTACCTACATAAGAGCCTACTAAGGTATAGATATCCATAGTAAGAGCACCTCCATCAGGAGTATTAATATCCATATCACTGATATTGACATTCTCTGGTCCAACGGTTATATCAAAGTAAACAGTTCCTCCCGGATCACCACCGTTATCAGAACCAAATATAGTTGATAATGATCCTGGAACAGGAGGTGTACCTGCAGTAGTAACTACTACAGCACCACAATTGTCTGTAGCACTCAAGATCAAGTCACTTGCAAGGATCGATGCCATACCGTTAGCGTCTAAGATCACATCAAATGGAACGATAGGAGCGTCATATTCATAAGTAATACCCCATGTATTGATGGTTCCAAAGTCACCAAGTGCATTATCAGATACAGTTAGTATCCAATCTCCCATTGTGCTTTCTCCGTCAAAGACAGAAAGAGGGTTGTTAGGAGTAAAGGAACCATTGATCGTTGGTACGCCACCAGCACATTCGTCTTCAACAGGGCTTGCGGCCTCATCATCAAGAGAAGCTACAATATCATCTCCATCACATCCAAAATTCACAGCAGGGAATCCAGGTTGGTCCACAATAACTGCTGTGGTACCCGCAGGAGATTCTATGGTTACAATAAGGTCTCCTACCCATGTATGAGATATATCAAGATCGACATTTAAGTCGGTAATTGTAAAGTCATCCGTTACTGTTAAAGTAGTAGAGATACCTGCCGGGTCATTGTCAGGAAGCGCCAAGGCTGGGCTGTCTGAACCTGAACCTGTAAGTGTAGCTGGTTCTCCGGCACATGCAATAACAGGAGCTTCAATATCGTTTACAGTTACTTCGAAAGTACATGTAACAGAGTTTCCTCCAATATCTACATATTCTAATTCATTTACAGTAGTACCTACAGGGAATACACTACCGCTAGGTAATCCTGAAAGCACATTGTAAGTTACAGGAGGTCCTGCAATAGCCCAATCGTACACAAGTCGTAACTCTAAGAAATCACCACCACAAAGGGTAAGGTTTACATTTCCGGCAAGGTCACTTCCTGTAAAGTCGATTTGACCATCTGCTGCCCAAGTATCTATTAAAGCGGCAGGAATGGTAAACGTTTCTAAAAGAGTAGTATTACACTGATCTCCAAAGTCTCCGGTTGCACCGATTAAACCAACATTATTTGAATCCTCATCATCGATGGTCCAGGCTTCTTCGTTTGCGCCGGTTCCATCAATATCTCCAAAGGTTCTTACTTCAAGAGTAGCATCTGCGGAAGCACCTACTACAGCACCTGCAAAGTTGAAAGTGTTAACAGATAATAAAGCCGGGTTAGTAATAGTGATCGTTTGATCATATGTACCGGTAACCAGACCACCACCTGTGAAACAGTTGTCCACTACCAGTGGGTCCGGATAGTTAACTACCGCTCCACAAACACCAGGATCATTGTCTACAGTGATATTGTCCGGACAAGTAATAACAGCCGGCTCGTTGTCATTTACTGTTACAGTAAAGGAACAGGTAACGGTATTTCCGTCACTATCTGTAACCTCGTATGTTACAACAGTATCTCCTACAGGAAACTCATCTCCACTTACCAATGGGCCAGAAGTTTGTGTAGTAGCAAGAATTCCATCTTCAACATCTATTGCGATAGCATCTGTATAATTTACAATAGCACCACAAGCTCCGGGATCTGTGTTTGCCACGATATCACCAGGACAAACAATAACTGGAGGATTTCCAATATAATGTGTAATACGAAGTTCTGGTATTGCAAAATCTCCAAAGTCACCTCCGGCATTATCAGATACATGAATATCCCAGTCACCATTAAGTGTCAAACTACCTGCATTAATGGCAGCTACCATATCTGCAAAAGTATCAGGAGCAACACCGGAGTTTGGTTTATAGTCACAAATAGAGTCATCTTCACAAATAACTTCAAAGTTACCTATGCCACTTCCCATATCTTCAGCATTTACAGTAGCAGCATCTGTAAATGTTATAGGAAAGGCACTTGAGAGATCACTACTGTCACCTGCGCCAGGAGGTACTCCTGTACCAGGTCTGGTCACTAAAACAATGCTTTCTCCACCGGGTCCTGTTAGTGTAATTTCCATATCTCCGGCCCAAGTATGGTTAATTGCCATATCCACTTCAATATCAGCAAGAACCGATCCTGCAGGAATACCGGCAATATTTACCAGGGAAGAAATACCCACCGGGTCATCATCCGGCATCGCCACAACAGTATTGTTACTGCCTGTCGCGGTGACTTGTGCACTTGATTGCCACATAAATGTAGTAGCGATCAATGCCATAAAAATTAGAGTAATTTTTTTCATAAATTTTAAATTTAATATTAGTTTAAAGTTAATGTTTTAAAAGTAGCACAAATTATCAGTACTGCAAAAAAAAAAACATAAAATAGCAATTCAATGAAAAAAAAATCTTTCTATTGCCGTTTTTTCAGATAAAATGCATGCAATTAAAAGAGGTAAGGCCTATTCTTCCAGAACATATTACCAGTTTAAAATCATAAGAAAACATGTTTTTTTTTCAAATAAATTAAACATGTAATTAACTAAAGGCATTTTTTAGTTATCATAAAAAAAACCGCTGTCAATTTATTTTGAAAGCGGTTTTTACAAGCTGTTTTATGAAAAACGATTATTTGATCATCTCATAACTGCGTTTTATAAAGGCTGTCATTTCTTCACCTTTTAATAAATTTTTACTCAGTTTTGCCAGGTCGAGTGCCTGATTGACCAAACGTTCCTTTTTCTTTTTGGTTTTGGTGTTTAAAATTTCACTTACCAATTCGTGATTTGTGTTCACTACCAGATTATACATATCCGGCATATTGCCCATTCCAAACATTCCGCCGCCACCGCTTTGCTGCATCTCTTTCATACGGCGCATAAATTCAGGTTCGGTAATGATAAAAGGATTGGCTTTGCTGTCCATAGCTTCCATTTGGACAGAGAATTTTTCGGCAGGAATTACTTCTGTTAGAAAGGTCTTTAAAGTTTCTTTTTCTTCTTCGGAAAGTTTTGAAATTGCTTCATCGTCCTTTTTGATCAAATTGTCAATATGATCACTGTCAACACGTACAAAAGACAATTTTTCATTGGTAGATTCCAGTTTCTGAAGCAAATGTGAAATGATAGGGGAGTCCAGCAACAATACTTCATACCCCTTTTCTTTAGCCGCTTCAATATATGCGTGTTGCTCCTCTTCATTAGAAGCATACAGTACGATCAATTTGTCATCTTTATCGGTTTGTGCGTCTTTAATTTTTTCTTTTAATTCTTCCAGGGTTAAGTAGGTTCCATCTACTGTTGGGTACAGTGCGAAATCCTGCGCCTTTTCAAAGAATTTTTCTTCGGTCAACATTCCGTATTCGATGACGATCTTGATATCGTTCCATTTTTGTTCAAAATCCTCACGGTTGTTATTGAATAAACTTTTTAGTTTATCTGCAACTTTACGAGTAATATAACTGGAGATTTTCTTCACGGCTCCATCTGCTTGCAAATAACTTCTGGAAACATTTAAAGGAATATCCGGGCTATCGATCACCCCTCGAAGCATTGTTAAAAATTCAGGAACGATTCCTTCTACATTGTCAGTTACAAATACCTGATTTTGATATAGTTGTATTTTGTCTTTTTGAACATTTACATCATTCGTCATCTTCGGGAAGTATAATATTCCGGTTAGATTGAATGGATAGTCAACATTTAAATGAATATTAAAAAGAGGCTCTTCAAACTGCATAGGATAGAGCTCTCTGTAGAATTTCTTATAATCCTCATCTTCCAGGTCGGTAGGCTGTTTGGTCCATGCAGGATTGGGGTTATTGACAAAATTGTCCACTTCTTTTGTAGGTGCCGGATCGTCTTCCTTGGCATCTTCAGGTTTCGGAAGTGTTTCGGTTTTGGTTCCAAACTTAATTGGAATAGGCATAAACTTATTGTATTTTACCAGTAGTTCGGAGATACGGGATTCTTCTAAAAATTCTGTAGAATCTTCGGCTATATGTAAAATGATCTCTGTCCCTCTCTCAGACCTTTTTCCTTTTTTGATCGTGTACTCGGGAGAACCATCGCAGGTCCAGTGAGCAGCCGGCTCATCCTTGTAGCTTTTGGTAATGATCTCTACTTTGTCTGCAACCATAAAAGCAGAATAGAAACCAAGTCCAAAATGTCCTATAATGCCTGCATCTTCACCGTTTTTGTCTTTATATTTTTCAAGAAATTCCTCAGCACCCGAGAAAGCGATCTCGTTGATGTATTTCTCTACTTCTTCCCGGGTCATTCCAATACCCTGATCGATAATATGAAGTTGTTTCTTCTCTTTGTCTACTTTCACTTCTATCATTGGATTGCCATATTCAACTTTGGCTTCACCAATTCCCGAAAGGTGTTTCAGTTTAAGGGTTGCATCGGTGGCATTAGATATTAACTCCCGTAAAAAAATCTCATGATCACTGTACAAAAACTTTTTAATAAGTGGAAAGATATTCTCTACTGCTACGTTTATAGTTCCTTTACTCATGGTATGTTTGGTTTAATTTTTTAATTTCTGAATAGTACCAGTCAAATAGAATACCATTTAATGTTTTGCTGACACCTTGTCATTTTATTAAAACTTTAACATATTTTGTTTAAATATTATGATTTTTTATTAAACAAAATTTATATATTTACATCAAGGATCATGGGATAATTAATATGCTATGAAAAAGTAAATTTTTTCTCTATTATTTTATGAGTTAGTTTGTTATGGTAGGGGTGCGTTCTTCGCACCCTTGCTGTTTTTAGCAATTCTGAAATTATATGGATTTAAAAATTTTCTCCATTCCTAAGGATTGGTTACCTTTCCCTTCGCTTTAAATTCACATATATGTATATGTCAAAAATTACAGGTTTAGGTTCTTATGTGCCCGAAAATGTGGTTACAAACGATGACCTTTCCAAACTTATGGATACTAACGATGTCTGGATACAAGAACGTACAGGTATTAAGGAACGGCGACATATTAAAAAGGGAGATGGTAATTCAACTTCGGTAATGGCAGTAAAAGCTTCAATTATTGCCTTGGAAAGAGCAGGATTGCAACCGGATGATATTGATATGATCGTATTTGCCACTTTGAGTCCGGATATGTATTTTCCCGGAGGCGGGGTACAGGTTCAGGAACTTATGGGAATGCGGACGATTCCGGCACTGGATGTTAGAAATCAGTGTAGTGGATTTGTTTATGGAATTTCTGTGGCAGATCAATTTATAAAAACCGGCATGTACAGGAATGTATTGGTAATTGGAAGTGAAAATCATAGTGGAGGTCTTGATTTTACTACGCGGGGAAGAGGTGTGTCGGTGATTTTCGGAGATGGAGCGGGGGCTGCTGTAGTTTCCCGAAATGATTCCGGTAAAGGAGGAATCCTGTCTACACATTTGCATAGTGAAGGAAAGCACAAAGATGAATTAGCGTTGCAAGGCCCGAGTACTAACTATTGGGTTCCACAAATTATAAAAGAAGATCCGCAGGAAAATATACCGTATTATCCATATATGAATGGCACTTTTGTCTTTAAACATGCTGTAGTACGCTTTGCTGAAGTTATTAACGAAGGTCTAGAGGCTAATAAGCTTTCAGTGGATGATATTGATATGTTGATACCGCATCAGGCCAATTTACGTATTTCTCAATTCATTCAGAAAAAATTCAGGCTAGCGGACGATAAGGTTTTTAACAATATTCAGAAGTATGGTAACACAACAGCGGCATCTATCCCTATTGCATTAACTGAAGCTTGGGAACAGGGAAAAATAAAAGAAGGCGACCTGATTGTTTTAGCTGCTTTTGGCAGTGGCTTTACCTGGGGAAGTGTAATTATTCGCTGGTAAAAACTATTTAAAAGTAAAAGCCTTCTGAAATTTCAGAAGGCTTTTTTTATACCTAATAAGTTTAATTTTTAGAACGGCTAATTCAAATAAATTATAAAAGAGACATTAGGTACGTATTATATAGACTTAAAATTTTGTAAAATGTTGCACTAGACTATATAATTTAACGTAATAATAACATTTTAAAAGATTCCGCCACTACCTTCTTTTTCTCTGTCATCTCTTTGTTTTCTGGATTTAGCTCTGTATTTACCACCACCAAAGCGGTAAGATAACCCTACATAGATCGTATTACTTTCCCAGTTAAAGGCACCCGTTTGAACGTATGGCAGTTCACCTTCAAATCCAAATTTCATGGTATCAAAAATATCACTGTAATTTACACTAAAGGTACCTTGTCCTTGCCACAGACTGTAACGTGCACCAACATTTACAAAGTACATTGGGTCTACCGTAAACTGTAAGGTTCTTGCTTGCCCTCTGTAAAATCCAAATGCCGATAACGATAATGCTTTAGTAACTCTAAAATTGTTAAACATTCTAAGGTTCCACGCAACATTATCTACTTCAAAGGTATTTATAACAATATCGTCAGTTGTTGGATTCTCAACATCTGCTAAAGTTTCTGCAATTCCTTTTTGTGTTTGGTTATACAGGTCGAAACTGGCATTAATACTCCACCATTTTGTTGGGCGATAATTACTTGATAGTTCAACTCCGTAAGCCGAAGTGGTATCAAAGTTATCATAAGTAAGTATTACTTTAGTTATATCGGTACGGTCTATAAATAATGCACGGTTTATCTCATCTTCTATTGCTCTGTAGAAGACACCTGCAGTAATACTACCTTTTTCCATACCTCGGGTATAGTTCACTTCTATAGAGTTAGTGAACTGAGGTTGCAATTGTGTATTTCCAAAAGCAGAGATTAATGGAGTACTCCATTCTCTAATTGGATTTACCTGATCTAATCCCGGTCTGTCCACTCGACGGCTATAACTTACCTGATACTGATTCTTTTCAGAAGGGTTATATGTAATATATGCTGAAGGATATACCTGCATATAGTCATTAGTAAAAGAGCTAACAGTATTGGTATCTGCTTTTACTTCTACATTTTCCAGTCGTGCTCCAATCTGGTAGGACCATTTTTCATAGCTCTTTCCATATATGGCATATACCGAATAGATGTCTCTTTTGTAATCAAAATCTGTATCCGGGGTATCAGTTAATTCTCCGTTAGAGTTAAAAGTTTGTCCGGTAGACATATATTCAAGGTTCGTTTCAAACAATCGTGCTTCCAAACCTACTTCAAGTTTTGAAGATTCGGTTAATGGATTTACATAATCAAGATTTAATGTTAAACGGTCTCTTTCCGTATCTACAAAATCTACATAATCATCTAGTATAGAAGCTCCTTCAAACATAAAATTAGCTACTTCATCATCTGTAAATGTATTGTAATCTGCTTCTAATTCAACATTATGGCCTTCTTTGGCAAAATCTAATTTATAGTTGAAATTGTATTGTGAAGACCTGTTATCACTTTCGTTAAAAAACTCCTGCAGTTGGTCCAAAGAAGGGTCATCATAATAAATTATGTCAGTTATACCATCTGTGGCTCCATCAAAGAAATTTTGATTGGTAAAAAACGACAGTGTATTTTTTTCATTCAAATAAAAGTCCAATCCAACTTTTGCGAGATTTGATTTACCGTCATCAAGAAAAGTAAAGAACTGTTCGCTATTGTCATCAGGCCTGAAGACATTCCCAAAGTTCTCATTCTTAGAGATATTATTACTGAAATTCCCATAAAAGTTGAATTTCCCATGTCGATAGTTCGCATTGAGTGAAGCATTAAACTTTGCTTGTTCTTCATAGGTAAGCCCTACACTTGCATCTCCGTTAAAACCAATAGCGACATTTTTATGTAGAATAATATTGATGATACCACTCATTCCTTCAGGGTTGTATTTAGCAGAAGGATTTGTAATTAATTCTATTTGTTTAATAGAGGTAGATGGTATTTGCTTTAATAGTTGTGCAACCGGTACATTGGACAATTTTCCATCCACCATCACACGAACATTTTCGTTACCACGCATAGAAATATCACCTGTTTGCTGATCTATGCTCACAGAAGGTAAATTGTTCATAATATCTGAAGCTGTAGGCCCTGCAGTAATCAGGTCCTTTCCTACGGTAATCACCTTTCTGTCGAGTTTTTGTTGAATAGTAGTACGTTCTGCTATTACGGTTACTTCATCCAGAGCAGCTACATCTTCTTCAAGTAGGATTCTGCCCAGGTCGACTGTACGGTTTCTACGGGAGATCTCAATTTCAGTTTCGTAGGTCACATATCCAATAAATTGAATTGACACCTTGCTTTTTCCTTCCGGAATGTCTCCGATAGAAAATTTTCCTTTATCATCTGTTACTCCTCCGGTAATGATTTCACCGCTTAGCGTTTTAATAGCTACAGTAACATAAGGAATAGGTTCTTGTAAGTTCTTGTCAATAACAGTACCGGTAATTTTACCAATATTTTCCGGGTCAGAATCATTGAAAGCAAAAGTTGAAATGCTTACCAATAATGCAAATAGTAAAAATAAATGTTTCATTTTTTTGATTGAGTTTGTTTGTTCGTTAATATTTGATGGATGCTTTGCTTGCTACCTTGCATAACCCAATTACAACTTATGCTTAGTTAAAATTTACAAACATTTACAATAAGACGCATCACCAAATTTCTTGTTACACAAAATTATAATTTTAACATTTAAAAAAAAACAAACCCGAAGTCTAGAACCTCGGGCTTGTAACTTTACTGCTATTATTAACACTAACCATCAACGTAAAATTTTCACAGTAA
This sequence comes from Ulvibacter sp. 2210JD10-4, assembly GCF_058148525.1. Taxonomy (NCBI): domain Bacteria; kingdom Pseudomonadati; phylum Bacteroidota; class Flavobacteriia; order Flavobacteriales; family Flavobacteriaceae; genus Ulvibacter; species Ulvibacter sp. 2210JD10-4. Next base: position 77,150 of record NZ_JBYVJZ010000007.1, on the reverse strand, counting down.
AGACAGAAATATTTCTATACAATAGACGGAGCCAAATAAAAAATGTTACATAGGAACACTATTTTAACTAAGTTTTAAGAAATGTATCATGCAGACATTGTAGTTTTAAAAAAAATAAAATGAAGAAAACGCTCGTTTTGGGTGCAAGTTTAAATCCGTCTCGCTACTCGAACCTAGCTATACATCGTTTGGTATCTTCAGGACATACCACAGTAGCAGTAGGGCTGAAAGAAGGTGAGGTTGCAGGTGTTTCAATAACTTCTGAAAAAGAACTTTTCAAGCAACTTGATACCATTACTTTATATTTAAATGCAAAGCGCCAACAAGAATATTATAGCTACATACTTTCGTTAAGGCCAAAGCGTGTCATTTTCAATCCGGGAACCGAAAATACGGAGTTCTACCACCTACTTAAAGAAAATAATATTGAAGTAGAAGTTGCCTGTACGCTAGTGCTTTTGGGAACGAATCAATATTAATCCAAAGAAAGTTAGAAACCCATTTAGTATAAGAATCCCGAATCCTACGTCAAAATTGAATGAATCTTTTAAGAAATGGCTTATTACATATCCCAAAAACGGAGTAATAATAGCTACTACCGGTACGAAAGTATCCTTTACTTTCCATTTTGTGAACATTCCGTAAGCATACAATCCCAGCAGTGGACCATATGTATAACCTGCGAACGTAAATAGTTTTGCAATTACCGAAGCATCTGCAATCACATATTTAAATAAAATAATAACCAGAACTAACACTATTGAAATAAGGATATGTATTCTTTTACGGATTCTCACCTGTTTTTGCTCGTCGTACTTTTTTTCTATATCCAGAATATCAATACTAAATGAAGTAGTTAATGATGTTAAAGCACTATCGGCACTGGAGTATGCAGCAGCGATCAGTCCCAATAAAAAGAAAATTCCAATTCCAATTCCTAAACCGCTTTGGGTCGCAATAGTCGGGAATAACTGATCTTTATGTGCGTCTATACCATTTTTTTGTGCATATACCGTAAGTAAGAGTCCTAATGCTAAAAAAATGAAGTTTACAATGGTAAGTACAATTGTAAACCAAAACATGTTTTTTTGTGCATCTTTTAAGTTTCTGCACGTGAGGTTTTTTTGCATCATATCCTGGTCAAGCCCTGTCATTACTATAGCGATAAAGGCTCCGCTTAAAAATTGTTTTACAAAATGATCTCCGCTTTTCCAATCATCAAAAAAGAACATTTGCGAGAGGTCACTTTCAGAAATAAAATTAAAGACAGTTCCGGCAGAAAGCCCCAGATCTTCCGATACATAATAAATAGCAACCCCTACAGCGATCAACATGAATAATGTTTGGAGCGTATCTGTCCAGACAATGGTTTTAATACCGCTTTTAAATGTATACAACCAGATTAGTAAGATAGTAATGGTTACCGTAACCCAAAAAGGAATCCCCATTTCATTAAATACCAGTTCCTGAAGTACGATTGCCACCAGATATAATCTAAAACTGGCACCTACTATACGTGATAAAAGAAAAAATGAAGCGCCGGTTTTGTATGAATACCCACCAAAACGTCCTTCTAAATAGGTGTAAATTGAAGTAAGGTTCAGGCGATAATACAAAGGCATTAGGACAGTTCCAATAACTGCATACCCCACGGTATACCCCAATACTACCTGAAAGTAACTAAATTTTGATGCTTCCACCCAACCGGGAACCGATATAAAGGTTACACCGCTAAGTGATGCACCTATCATACCAAAAGCAACCAAATACCAGGGGGACTGTTTTCCGGCTTTAAAAAAATCAGAATTGCTCCCTCCTTTGTTCGTTAAAAATGAAATAAATAGTAAAATACCAAAATATCCGGCAATTAATAGCAATATGTGTAATGGTTGCATATATTTTTCGACTTAAATTTAGATTTTTTTGTAAAAATACGAAGATTGCTTATGAGGCAATTTAAATTTTTAATACTTTTGAAGAATTAGTATGCTAACCCTTTAATTTATAATTATATAAGCTATGAAAACTAAACTATTACTACTTTTAACTTTATTCCTGTATGTAACAACTTCACAGTCACAAGAATATATTCGAATGATTGAAGCTGAAACCTATACAGTTCAAGAAATAATTGATAATGCCGAAGCCTACTTTGCCGATAAAGACAAGGGAAGAGGTTCAGGCTATAAACAATTTAAGCGTTGGGAATATATGGCACTTCGTCAGGTAGATGACAATGGTTATTTACCTAAAGTTACGGATAAACTGGCTGAGTTACAACGCTACAATGCATATCTGAATGATACTGCTCAAGACCGTCAGGTACTCGCCGATAACTGGGTTGAACTAGGTCCGGATGACTGGAATGCCACTACGGCATGGAGTCCTGGGGTTGGACGTATTACCGGAATATCAGTTGACCTTACAGATAATGACCATATTATTGTTGGTGCAAATACCGGAGGTGTATGGAGAACTACTGATGGTGGACAAAATTGGACTCCCTTAGGTGACTATTTCGCTAATATGTATGTTTTTTCTGTAGCGATTGACCCGCAGGATTCAGATACTTATTTCTTCGGATCGAATAGTGGATTGATCTACAAATCTACAGATGCCGGAGCTACCTGGACTCAATTAGCAGATATCGGTGCTTCGAGAGTTAATAGAATTTTATTACACCCTACCAATGCTAATATCATGTTCGCTACCAGCGAGAATCAAGGAGTGTTCAGATCTACAGATGGAGGGGCTAATTGGACAGAGCCGGTAACAGATACCAGAGGATTTGATATTGAGTTTAAGCCTGGAGACCCTTCTGTAGTGTATGCATCAGGAAGTGGTTTTCACAAATCAACCGATGGAGGAGCAACATTTAGTACTATTGGAGGTTTTAGTACCGGCCCAAAAATGATCGGTGTTTCTGCAGATGATGATACTGTAGTTTATGTTGTAGAAGCAAATGGTTCATCTTTTGGAGGTTTTTATTCTTCAAGTGACAGTGGATCTAGCTTTACGCAATTGAACCACGCCGGTAGAAACTATTTTGGTTATGATACTGCCGGTTTCCAAAGCGGAGGTCAGGCACCACGTGATATGGCGATTGCTGTAAGCCCTAGTGATGCCAATGAAGTACACATTGCCGGGGTACTTACCTGGAGATCTATGGACGGAGGAGTAACTTTTGCGAATACTTCAGATTGGATACCAGCAGATGCTGCCAGTGCTAATAAGGGTTATTGCCATGCCGATGTTGATCTTTTTGAATTTATAGGAAGTGTTTTATTTGTTGGAACAGACGGAGGAATCTTTAAAGCTACAGATACTCCTAATCTAACAGCCAATTATTATACAGATATCACTAAAGGCCTTGGAATTCGTCAATTCTACAAGATAGGTGTTTCACAAACAACCGATGTTGTTGTAACAGGAGGATCACAAGATAATGGTACTTCCTTTTATACAGCTGCCAATGGATGGAGAGACTGGTTAGGAGCAGATGGTATGGAAGGATTTGTTGATAAAGACTTCCCTAATATTATGTATGGTATGATCCAGTATGGAGGAATGTTCAGAACCAATAACTCAGGTGTATCAATTAGCAACCTTCCGGAACCAGGATCAGGATCCGGTTCATGGGTGAGTCCTTTTGAGCAAGACCCAACAGTGAGTAATACTGTTTACTGTGCTTATAACATCGTTTACAAGTCCACAAATCAAGGTGGAATATGGACTCCAATCTCTCAGAATTTTGTTGGGAATCTGGATAACTTAAAAATTGCACCTACTGACAACCAAATTATGTATGCCTCTAATGGAGGGTTCATGTACAGAACTAGTGATGGTGGAGCAACAGATTGGGTACAGACAACACTTCCGGGAGGAACAGTAACCTCTATTGCTATTCACCCTACAAACCCTGATAGAGTTGCTATTGCAGTTGCAGGGACACAAGCTGTTAAAGTTTCAAATGATGGTGGTACAACCTGGGAAAATTATAAGAAGAACCTGCCTAATTTTGCTGCCGGAGCAGTAATCTGGGATGACAATGGGAATGATGGTCTTTACGTAGGAATGGATTATGGAGTTTATTATATTGATAACACTATGACAGACTGGGTACCTTATAGCAATAATTTACCAAATGTAATTATTGGTGAGTTGGATATTAATAATGCAACCAATATGTTATATGCAGGAACTTATGGAAGAGGCCTTTGGGTTACTCCATTGGTAGAAGATAACTTAGGAACAGATGATAACTTCTTAAGTCAGGAAAGTGTTTCGGTATATCCAAACCCTGCTGTTAATGAGCTTACCGTTAAGTTCCAGCAAGCAGTTGAAGCGGATTTCAGAGTATATGACATTACAGGTAAACTGGTGATGCATCAATCTGATATTTCTGTGGTAAGACAACACACTTTAAATATCTCAGGATTACAGACTGGCGCTTATTTCGTTAGAATTAATTCTGATAGAGGAACTGTAACCAAAAAGTTCATCAAGAAGTAAGAGTCAATATCTTATAAATAGAATGCTTCAGAAATATTATTTTTCTGAAGCATTTTTTTTATCTTGCCTTTAATTATTACCTATGGATTTTTCTTCTAAACTACTTGAAAATGCTGTTAACGAAATGTCACAGCTTCCCGGTATTGGTAAGCGTACAGCTCTACGTTTAGTATTGCATATGCTAAAGCAGCCACAGGAGCAAACACAGCGACTTTCCGAAAGTTTGCAGCAGATGCGTGAAGAAATTAATTTTTGTAAAAATTGCCACAACATTAGTGATACAACCTTGTGTGAAATATGTGCCAACCCCAACCGCAATAAAAAAATTATATGTGTTGTTGAAGACATTCGTGATGTAATGGCAATTGAAAATACAAGTCAATATAAGGGGAGCTACCATGTATTGGGAGGTAAGATCTCACCAATGGATGGAGTAGGACCGGGGGAATTAAATATTGTAACACTGGTAGAAAAAGTGAAATCGGGAGATGTGGAAGAGCTTATTTTTGCATTGAGCTCTACAATGGAAGGAGACACTACCAATTTTTTCATTTTCAAACAAATTGAAGAGTATCCAGTTACTACTACTACTATTGCCCGGGGTATTTCTGTGGGAGATGAGCTGGAATATGCAGACGAGGTCACTTTGGGACGTAGTATTTTAAATAGAATTCCGTTTGAAACTTCTTTAAAAAGCTCATAGACCTTGAAGCTATCCGTAATCATTCTCAATTACAACGTCCGTTTTTTTTTGGAACAGGCCATTCGTAGCGTTCAGCGTGCTTTAACCAGTATAGATGCCGAAATTATTGTCATCGATAATGACTCGTCTGATGACAGTTGCCAGATGGTAAAAAAACTTTTTCCAAATGTAGTCTTAATAGAGAACAAAGAAAATGTAGGTTTCAGCAAAGCAAATAACCAGGGAGTCGCTATAGCAAAAGGTGAATATGTTTGTATCCTGAACCCGGATACGGCAGTTGCCGAAGATACTTTTATAAAATGTATTCACTATGCCCAGACTATAGAGAATATGGGAGCATTGGGGGTTTATTTAATGGATGGTACGGGAAATTTTCTTCCGGAGAGTAAGCGTAATGTACCCACACCAAAAGCATCCATTTTAAAACTATTTGGACTGGGAGGGAGTTATTATGCAAAACACCTTTCAAAAGAAGCTGCCGGGAAAGCAGATATTCTGGTAGGTGCATTTATGTTTTTAAAACGAAGTATATACAACGAAGTAGGTGGTTTTGATGAAGACTACTTTATGTATGGAGAAGATATCGACCTTTCCTATAAAATAAAAATGGCAGGCTATCAAAACCACTATTTAGGAAGTACTGAAATATTGCACTACAAAGGAGAAAGTACCAAGAAAGATGCTTTATATTACGATAGATTTTATGGAGCCATGCGTATTTTTTATAAAAAACACTTTAAAACAAATCCGCTTTTTAACACTTCGGTGAATTTAGGAGTTTCACTTCTCAAAAGATTCAGGACCTCAAAGGGTAACTCAATATATAAAACTCCGGATAATGCCTATGTCTTTACCGAAAACCTGTATTTGCTGAAAGGACTTTCAGGAAAACTGGATATGCCTTTAAAATCGGCTTCTAAAGCAATTTTTCAGGAAGAGAGCTTTAACAATTCCATGCTCATTTTTGATTCTGAATACATGCAGTATTCACAAATCTTTTCTATAATGAAACGTTACCGGAACAATAACAATCAATTTCGAATTTATCCGCCCAGAAGTAATTTCATTGTAGGAAGCGACCAAAGTGATGAAAAAGGAAGCGTGATCGTTTTTTAAGAAAATTCAACCAAGAAATAGTTGAAATTTAACTAATTTTGCAGCGTTAAAATAAAAAACAGCTGCAATAAAGGAATTATGGCAAAATTTGAATTGAAACTACCAAAGATGGGTGAAAGTGTTGCCGAAGCTACGGTAACCAACTGGCTTAAAGAAGTAGGAGATACTATTGAAGCAGATGAAGCTGTGCTTGAGATAGCTACCGATAAGGTAGATAGCGAAGTACCCAGTGAAGTAGACGGTGTTTTGGTAGAAAAATTATTCAATGCAGATGATGTAGTGCAAGTAGGGCAAACCATTGCTATTATCGAAACGGAGATGAACGGGGAAGCTGTGACCGATCTTCCAAAGACCGAAATCAAAGTAGAAGATGCTGCTTCTGCATCACAGGAAGCTATTACACAAGTAGAAAAACATGTAACTACAGCCAAGGAGACCACTCAATCTACAATCGAGAGCAGTGGTGACCGATTCTATTCGCCTTTGGTAAAGAACATTGCCGCTGCCGAAGGAATTTTACAAGCCGAATTGGATGGTATTCCTGGTACAGGAAAAGACGGACGTGTGACAAAGAATGATATTTTGGGCTATCTTGAAAATCGTTCTGCAAAGCATCCCGCACCAAAGGTTACTACTGCACCACAAGTAGAAAAGCAGACTTCAAAGCCGGCAACTCCGGTTTCTGTAAATGGAGAAGATGAAATTATAGAGATGACTCGTATGGGAAAACTCATCGCTCATCATATGGTGGAAAGTGTTCAAACTTCGGCCCATGTACAATCTTTTATTGAAGCCGATGTAACCAAAATATGGAACTGGCGTAAAAAAGTAAAAGAAGCTTTTGCAAAGAGAGAGGGAGAAAATTTAACATTCACTCCAATTTTTATGGAAGCTGTTGCAAAGGCCCTTAAGGATTTTCCAATGATTAATATCTCTGTAGATGGTGATAAAATTATCAAGCGGAAAAACATAAACTTAGGAATGGCAGCTGCTTTAGCTGATGGAAATCTAATTGTTCCTGTAATTAAAAATGCAGACCAACTCAATTTGGTTGGAATGAGTAAGGCGGTGAATGATCTTGCCAACCGTGCACGTAACAATCAATTAAAACCGGATGAGATCCAAGGCGGAACCTATACGGTAACCAACGTAGGAACTTTTGGAAGTATTATGGGAACGCCAATAATCAACCAGCCACAAGTAGGTATTTTGGCATTGGGAGCGATACGAAAAGTTCCTGCAGTGATTGAAACATCAGAAGGTGATTTCATTGGTATTCGCTATAAAATGTTCTTGTCACATAGCTATGACCACAGAGTGGTAAATGGCGCTTTAGGAGGGCAGTTTGTAAAACGGGTTGCAGATTACCTGGAAAACTGGGACAGTAACAGGGAGTTTTAATTATTGAATCTCTTTTACTATCATTTGCAGATCATTATAACCAAAAATTACGTGGTCCTTGTTCCAGATCACCGGGAAACGAATTTTGGTTTCTTCCGTTAAACTTCTTTCAATAAGTCGCATAAACTGGTTGTAAAGTATGGCGTCCTCGGTAATATCAAACACACGATGGGAGATACGGTTGTCTTTCAACACTGTTGCCAGTTCATCACATTTTTCACAATTATTTTTAGTGAAAAGAACACGTTTTCCCTTGATCATTTTTTCAATATCCTTGGCTTGTTTCTCATAGGTGAAGTTAACGTTCCTTTTTTCTTTATTGATGATGAGGTCGTAGGTATACATAGAAGGAGTGTTCGCCAACTCAATCAAAGTAATCATTGGAACCTTTGTCTTGGGAGGAATGTCTTTAATAACAGGCTTTGAAGCACTTTTACGATAGCCTTCGGCATTCACCATAAAAAAAACGTTCAGAGTATCTGTAGTTTTGTTTTCCGCAAAAAGAACGATCCGTTTTCCAGTCTTTTTTTCAGAAATTAAAACTTTTAGCTCTTGACAATACATTTGAAATGATGAAAAAGCTAAAAAAGTAAATAGAATTTTACGTAACATAGGCAAGTCACAAATTTATGAATTACTACCTTTGTATCACAAATTATACCAATGGAATTAAATTTAAAAAAACCCATCTGCTTTTTTGATCTGGAAACGACGGGAATAAATGTAGCAACAGACCGAATTGTAGAAATTTCCATCTTAAAAGTCTTTCCTAATGGTAATAAAGAAAGTCATACCTGGCGTGTGAATCCGGAGATGCCCATTCCGGCAGTAGTATCTGCCATTCATGGAATAACAGACGAAATGGTGGCGAACGAACCTCCTTTTCGTGAATTGGCTCCTAAGATATATGCTTTGCTGAAAGATAGTGACCTTGGAGGATTTAATTCCAATAGGTTTGACATTCCTTTATTAGCTGAAGAACTATTGCGCGCAGAAATAGATTTCGATCTAAAAAAAGCACTATCTGTGGACGTACAGACTATTTTTCATAAAAAAGAAAAACGCACCTTAGAAGCTGCCTATAAATTTTATTGTGATAAGGAACTGGAAGATGCACACAGTGCCAAAGCAGATACAGATGCAACTTACGAAGTTTTAAAGGCCCAGTTGGATAAATACGATGACCTAGAGAATGATGTGGCCTCTTTAGCAGTGTTCAGCTCTCATAAAAGCTTTGCAGATTTTGCAGGGTATATAGGTTATAACAAAGAAAAAGAAGAGATATTTAATTTTGGAAAACACAAAGGGGCTAAAGTTGAGGATATAATGGAAAAAGAACCAGGTTATTTTGGCTGGCTACTCAATGCAGATTTTCCATTATACACAAAAAAAGTATTGACGCGCATTAAACTTCAAAAATTAAATAACAAACTAGAGTAGTAATGAAGATCATATGTGTAGGTAGAAATTATGCTGCCCATATAGAAGAGTTAGAAAATGAAAAGCCGGAAGATCCCGTGTTATTTTTAAAGCCTGATACTTCTATTTTGCTAAAAAAACAACCATTTTTTATACCGGATTTTTCTGAAGATGTACACCACGAAGTGGAAATACTTGTAAAGGTCAAAAAGATAGGAAAACATATAGATCGTAAGTTTGCCAGTAAATATTATGATGAAATTGGCTTGGGAATTGATTTTACAGCACGAGACTTGCAATCGCAATTAAAAAGTAAAGGTTTGCCCTGGGAAAAGGCCAAGTCATTTGATGGAGCAGCTGTAATAGGGAATTTCTTACCAAAAACTACATATGAGAATGTAAATGCTATAAATTTCAGCTTAAAAAAGAACGAAGAGATTGTTCAGGAAGGCAATACAGCCTTGATGTTGTGGAAAATTGATGAGTTAATCGAATATATTTCAAAATATTTTACTTTAAAGATTGGAGATATTATCTTTACAGGCACTCCGGCAGGAGTGGCTCAAGTAAAACCAAACGATAACTTGACCGGTTATATAGAAGAAAAGGAAGTCTTTTCGATAAAAGTTAAATAGATGAGTAGACATTATTCAAAAGAAAGTTTAAGTGTGGTTGCCGGTGGCGACTTAGAGTTTATGGCTGTGGTTGCAAAAACCTTTTTAGAAGAGATTCCACCGGATTTATACGCAATGGAAGAAGCCATTCATAATGATAATAAGGAATTGGCGTATCAATTTGCTCACAAAATGAAGCCTAATCTGGAAATGTTTGGCATTGATGTCTTAAAAGATATTACCTCGATAGAAGCCTGGACAAGAACTTCCAAAAATAAAGCAGCTATTACTGCAAATCTGGAAACAGTACTTACTTCGGTAAAAGCTGTTTTTGAGGAGCTTAAAGAAGATTTTAATTTATAGATGCTTGCTGAGATTATCACTATAGGTGACGAAATTCTTATTGGTCAGATTGTAGACACCAATTCAGCTTACATTAGCAAAGAGCTTAATAAAATTGGTGTACAAGTATATCAGATCACTTCTGTTCAAGACGATAAAGAACACATTTTAAAAGCGTTGTCAGAAGCTAAAACCAGAGTAGACCTGGTATTGGTTACCGGTGGATTGGGACCCACCAAAGACGATCTTACCAAACAAACCTTTTGCGACTTTTTTGATGACACTTTAGTAGAAGATCCTGAAGTTTTGAAACACATCCATATGTTGTTTTCAAAATACTTTAACAAGAAACCTTTAGCGACGAACTTACAACAAGCAATGGTACCGTCAAAAGCGGTAATACTGAAAAATCTTCACGGTACAGCACCGGGAATGTGGATGGAACAAGATAGCGTATTATTTGTTTCAATGCCGGGCGTGCCTTATGAAATGAAGCATTTGTTACAAGATGAGGTCTTTCCGCGAATTATTGAGAAGTTTAGCACGCCATTTATTTACCATAAGACATTATTGACCTATGGATTGGGTGAAAGCTCTATTGCCGACAGGATTGAGGCTTGGGAAGATGACTTACCCAAACATATTAAACTTGCCTATTTACCTTCCTTGGGAAGAGTGCGTTTAAGGCTTTCTTCCAAAGGGACTGATGAAGGACTATTAAGAAAAGAAGTAGATATCCGGATGGATGTACTTCATGGGCTATTGGAAGATATTGCAGTTGGGTACGAAGATGAAACCAGTATTGACCGCCGAATAGGAATATTATTAGCGAAAAAAGGGCACTCACTTAGTTTGGCAGAAAGTTGCACAGGAGGTGCCATTGCTGAAAAAATTACGGCAAATGCAGGTGCTTCAGCATATTTTAAAGGCGGTATTATTCCCTATGAGACTGCAAAGAAAGTTTCTATTCTTGGTGTTGATGAAAAATTGATACAAGACCACACGGTTGTAAGTGCTCCCGTTGCAGAAGCTATGGCGACACACTCGCAAAAACTATTTGACACAGAGTACGCTGTGGCTACGACAGGTATTGCAGGTCCAACGAAAGGAGACGGAAAAGATGAAGTAGGCACGGTATATATCGCAATAGCGAGCCCAAATGGAGTAATTTCGGAGAGATACAGTTTCGGAAAAGCAAGAGAAAGAGTAATAGAAAAGGCAACTAACAAAGCTCTGGAAATGCTCCTAAAAGAAATTTTAAAAAACTAAAATTCTTTTGTTGGTCATACCGATTAATTTTTTTAAATTTGCAGCCTGTTTTAAAATAACTAAATAATAGTTGAAACAATGTCTAGAGTTTGTGAGCTTACCGGAAAGAGAGCTATCGTTGGAAACAACGTATCTCACGCGATGAATAAAACAAAACGCAAGTTTAATGTAAACTTGGTTAAAAAACGTTTTTACATTCCTGAAGAAGACAAGTGGATGACGCTACGGGTATCTACTTCAGCATTAAAGAACATTAATAAAAAAGGGATCTCTGCAGTTATTAAAGAGGCTCGTGAAAAGGGTTTCTTAAACAAATAATTTGTAGCACCACTAAAAGTCGAATACAATGGCTAGAAAAGGAAATAGAGTACAGGTGATTTTAGAGTGTACAGAGCATAAAGAGTCTGGACAACCGGGAACTTCTCGTTATATCACTACAAAAAATAAAAAGAACACACCGGATAGAATGGAATTGAAGAAGTTCAATCCTATCTTAAAGAAAATGACGGTTCATAAAGAAATTAAATAATTTAGAGTCATGGCAAAGAAATCAGTAGCATCGTTACAAACAGGATCCAAGCGATTAACAAAAGCCATTAAAATGGTAAAATCGCCTAAATCAGGAGCATACACTTTTGTAGAATCTATTATGTCTCCAGAAGCAGTAAACGACTGGTTAAACAAAAAATAACGATTGCAACAATAATATAAGTAAGGCCACTTTTTTATAAGAGTGGCTTTTTCTATTTTGTATCTTTAGCCGTTTTCCTGATATATTACAGTTGGGTATTCAAAATGACTTATACAAACAAATACAATAAACTAATAAGGCATAATGAGCTTTTTTAAAAAAATATTTTCAAAAGATAAAAAGGAAACTCTCGATAAAGGGTTGGAGAAATCTAAAAACTCTTTTTTAGACAAACTAAGTAAAGCGGTTGCAGGAAAGAGTAAAGTAGATGATGACGTTCTCGATAACCTTGAAGAAGTTTTAGTATCCAGTGACGTAGGTGTAAATACTACGCTTAAAGTTATTGAACGGATAGAAGAACGTGTTTCTAAAGACAAATATTTAGGGACCGAAGAATTAAACAAGATTCTTCGTGAAGAGATCGCCGGACTATTGAGTGAAACCAATACAGGCAACGAAACCGAATTTGAAATTCCCAAAAGAGAGACACCTCACGTTATTATGGTTGTAGGTGTTAATGGAGTAGGAAAAACCACTACAATTGGTAAACTGGCGCATCAATTTAAGAAAGCAGGGAAGAAAGTTGTTCTGGGAGCAGCAGATACCTTCCGTGCTGCGGCCATCGATCAGCTTCAAATATGGGCAGACAGAACCGATGTTCCTATTGTTCGGCAGGACATGGGCAGTGACCCGGCTAGTGTTGCTTTCGATACTTTACAAAGCGCTGTTAACCAGGGAGCAGATGTTGTGATCATTGATACTGCCGGTCGTTTACACAACAAAGTAAACCTTATGAACGAGTTGACCAAAGTAAAGCGGGTTATGCAAAAAGTAATTCCGGATGCCCCACACGATGTGCTATTAGTACTAGACGGTTCCACCGGTCAAAATGCATTTGAGCAGGCCAAACAATTTACTGCTGCAACCGAAGTAACATCATTGGCTGTAACCAAACTCGATGGAACTGCTAAAGGAGGAGTTGTTATCGGGATCAGTGATCAATTTCAGATTCCTGTAAAATACATTGGAGTAGGAGAAGGTATTGAAGATCTTCAGGTATTCAACAAATTTGAGTTTGTGGACTCGTTTTTTAAGTAGGGAAGTTAGGAGTAAGAAGTAAGAAGCTGGAAGTAAGGAGTAAGGAGTAGAGGATGGGTAAGTCTAAGAGTTTTAAAGATTTAATTGTATGGCAAAAAGCACATTACCTTGTTCTTGAAATCTATAAAATGACATTAGAACTTCCCAAAAGTGAAAAATTTGGTATTTCGAATCAAATTAAAAGATCCTCTGTTTCAGTTTCTGCCAACATTTCTGAATCATTTGGAAGAATTGGCTTGAAAGATAAAATTAGATTCTTGTACATTGCAAATGGTTCACTTGAAGAAACTAAGTACTTTCTTATCCTTATAGAAGACTTAAACTTTATAAATACAAGTGATTTATATACTAAAACTGAAGAAGTGTCCAAAATATTAAATTCTTATATAAACAAAATGAAAACAAGTTTATAAAATGCTTGTTTCTTAATACTTACTTCTTACTACTTGAATTCATATGCGAACAAAAACACTTAAAAAGAACAAGATCAATGTTGTAACACTGGGTTGCTCTAAGAATACTTACGACAGCGAAGTGTTAATGGGACAGTTACGTGCCAATAACAAGGAAGTTGTTCATGAGGAAGAAGGGAATGTAGTGGTAATCAACACCTGCGGATTTATTGCCAACGCAAAGGAAGAAAGTGTAAATACTATTTTAGAATACGTTCAGAAAAAGGAAGAGGGTGTTGTTGACAAAGTTTTTGTGACAGGATGCCTTTCAGAACGCTATAAACCAGACCTCCAAAAGGAAATTCCTAATGTAGATCAATATTTTGGTACTACAGAACTTCCGGGATTGCTAAAAGCTCTTGGGGCAGATTATAAACACGAACTCATAGGAGAACGCCTCACGACAACACCAAAGAACTATGCGTATCTAAAGATCGCAGAGGGGTGCGACCGCCCATGTTCGTTTTGTGCCATTCCAATTATGAGAGGGAAACATCGCTCTACACCCATGGAAGATCTGGTCACCGAAGCTGAAAAACTTGCAGCAAATGGCGTGAAAGAACTCATACTAATCGCACAGGATCTAACGTATTACGGACTTGATCTCTACAAAAAACGAAACCTGGCCGAGTTACTTCAGAAATTGGTAAAAGTAGAAGGAATAGAATGGATTAGATTGCACTATGCATTTCCCACAGGCTTTCCAATGGATGTATTGGAAGTAATGCGAAATGAACCAAAAATCTGTAATTATATAGACATTCCGTTGCAACATATTGCGGACTCTGTTTTAAAATCCATGCGCCGTGGAACCACGAAAGCAAAGACAACAAAATTATTGGAAGACTTCAGGGAGGCAGTTCCGGAAATGACTATTCGAACTACTCTTATCGTTGGTTATCCGGGAGAAACCGAAGAAGATTTCCAAACCCTTAAAGATTGGGTAACAGCAATGCGTTTTGAGCGTTTAGGCTGTTTCACCTATTCACATGAAGAAAATACACATGCGTATCATCTGGAAGATGATGTTCCCGAAGAAGTGAAAATGGACCGTGCTAACCAGATCATGGAAATACAATCACAAATCTCCTGGGAACTAAATCAGCAGAAGGTAGGGAAAGAATTCAGAGTGGTCATTGACCGTAAAGAAGGGAGCTATTTTGTAGGCCGAACGGAGTTTGACAGCCCGGATGTAGATAATGAGGTGTTGATCAATGCTGAAGAAGGCTATCTTCGAACCGGAGAATTTTTTAATGTAAAGATCACTGCTGCAGAAGATTTCGATCTATATGCAGAACTTGTTTAACCCTTTCTAAAAATAAGCTAACCCGATCTTTGTTAAGGTAATTTTAGATTTTTAACACTATCCTTTTTTATATCATTACCCCTGTTTCTGAAAAGGAATGTGTATTAAATATTGAAACCTATTGGAAGGCAAGGTCATCTATTAAAAAGCTCTTAATCACCTTCTTTGTAAAAAGAATATTTATAAAAAATACAGGGAAGGCACTTCAAAGATTACAATTATTTTTGGATAAGGGCGTTTTATGATGATGCACTTTTTAAAATGCTAACAACCACTAAAAAATATCCTATGCGTTTTTTCATTTCAATTCTGTTTTTAATGGGATTGCTTATCTCGTGTAAATCTGATGTCAAAAAAGAAACCCCTATTACTTCTGAAGTAAAAGAAATTCCGCTTCAAAATTTGGATAATCCCGTTACAGGCAATAGTTTTTTACCGCGTCTTTACAGCAATGGGAACAACCTTTTTATGTCTTGGGTAGAAAAAGACTCGTTAGCGACATTGCAATATTCTGTTTTTGAAAATGGAACATGGAAAACCCCTGAAGAGATCACATCTGGGAAGGACTGGTTTGTAAACTGGGCCGATTTCCCTGCACTGGCAGAAAACAATGGAAATATTTTAACCAGCTTTCTTCAAAAGTCAGCCAATGGAAAATATACCTATGATGTAAAACTGAATTTATATACTTCAGAAAAAAACCAGTGGAAGAAAAATTTTATTCTTAATGATGACGGTACACAAAGTGAACACGGCTTTGTTTCCATGATGCCGTATGTTGCAAACTCTTTTGTAGTTACCTGGCTGGATGGAAGAGAAACAGTTGGTAAAGAACATGGTGGTGGATCAATGACATTGCGAGCTGCTATTGTTTTTGAAGACGGAACAATCGATCATGATACACTGCTTGATGAAAGAGTCTGTGACTGCTGTCAGACAAGTACGACTATAGGCCCCAACGACGAAATCATTGTTGCTTACAGAGACCGGAGTGAGGATGAAATACGTGATATTTCGGTGGTACGTTGGCAACGCGAGACAGGCTGGTCAAAACCTAAAACGATTGGAAACGATAATTGGAAAATTGATGGATGCCCTGTAAACGGGCCTTCAATAGCAGCTAAAGGGAATGCGCTCGCCGTTGCCTGGTTTACTGCTGCCGGAGAAGTGTCAAAGACGAATATTGCTTTTTCCGAAGATAACGGAGTAACATTTATGCCCCCTGTTCGAATGGATAACGGAGATGCCATTGGAAGAGTAGACGTTGCAATGCTTTCTGAAAATGAAGCTGCTGTAGTCTGGATGGAACCAGATGGAGAGGATACTTTGATACATTTACAAAAAGTCAACTCAGATGGAACAAAAGGTAATCTGGTCACTGTAGCCAAAACAAGTTCCGAACGTAACAGTGGCTTTCCACAATTGGAAATAGTGGGTGATACGGCTTATCTGGCCTGGACTTCCACTTCGGAAAATGATGCTAAGGTCAAAACTATTAAAACGGCGTCGATAAAAGTAGCAGACCTATAACTCCAAACTCCATGCTTCAAACTTCCAGCTCTATGTCATTCCGAACGAAAGTGAGAAATCTCAAAGATTCTTCGTATCGCTACACTCACTCTGAATGACACAATTAGCTTCATACTTCTAACTTCGTGCTCCCAACTTCCAGCCTCCAGCTTTAGACTCCCAACTTCTAAGTATATTTGCTACAAAAGATTAAGATTGAATACACTGTTGATCATTGGTCATACTTTCCCCGAACCGGCTACTACAGCTGCCGGCTGCCGGATGATGCAACTTATTGAATTGTTTACCGAATCTGTATATAAGGTTACTTTTGCGAGTACTGCATTGGCTTCGGAAAGATCTGTGAATCTTGAACGATTAGGGGTCACGTTAGAATCTATTCAACTGAATCATTCTTCCTTTGATACATTTATAACAGAATTAAAACCTTCTGTAGTACTTTTTGACCGCTATATTACCGAAGAACAATTTGGATGGCGGGTAGCAGAACACTGCCCGGATGCGATACGGATCTTAGATACAGAAGACCTGCACTTTTTAAGAAAAGCCCGCGAAACAGCTGTCAAGGATAATATTCCGGTTGAAGCAGCAAATCTTTTTACCGAAACTGCTAAACGAGAACTGGCGAGTATTTTGCGAAGTGATCTGTCATTGATCATTTCGGAAGCGGAAATGGAGCTATTGCAACATACTTTTAAAATCCCTGCTGAAATACTCTTCTACCTGCCTTTTATTATTGAAACATTTTCGGAAGAAACTTCTCCTTTTGAAGAACGAACAGATTTCATTGCAATTGGAAATTTATTGCATGCACCCAATATAGATTCGGTCCTGTACTTAAAAAAAGAGATCTGGCCACTCATAAAGAAAGAACTACCTGAAGCAAAGCTTCATATTTATGGTGCATATGCGCCTCAACAAATTCTCGAATTACACAATGAAAAAGAAGGATTTCTAATTGAGGGATGGACAGAAAATGTCTCCGGGGCAATGCGAAAAGCAAAAGTGTGCCTGGCACCCTTACGGTTTGGTGCAGGATTAAAAGGAAAATTACTGGATGCAATGCTGTACGGGACACCTTCGGTAACTACCCCAATAGGGGCAGAAGGGATGCACGGTGAGTTTTCTTTTTCGGGAAAGGTCTCAGATACGGTAACCGGTTTTGTGGATGCTTCGGTTGCACTTTACAATAACAAAACGGAATGGTTGGAAGCACAAGAAAACGGGTTTTATATTATTGAAAAACGATTTCGCAAAGACCTTTTTTCTGAAGCTTTTAAAGAGCGTCTTTTTAGACTTGAGGAGCATTTAAAGGAACATCGTGTCCAAAACTTTGTCGGGCAAATTCTTCAGCACCAAACACTGCAAAGTACAAGGTATATGAGCAAATGGATCGAAGTAAAGAACAATATAAAAAAGAGCCGCTAAGCAGCCCCTTTTCTGGTTAGCAAGTTCACGTGGAACTCTTATAACCTCTTATTTAACTGGTTATATTTCATTATGAGTACTCTAAGATGCTAATTATATGATGAGTTTGCAATCTGGCCTTTTCTTTAAACATCCATCAAAAGACATAATTGAAATGCACTTCGGTGATTTTCCTGATATTTTTAATAATAAATTGACTTATAAGGCAATATTTGTTTTTATACCACTGTTAATTAAATAATTAAAAAAAATAGACATGTATTTTAATTGACGTATACGTCATATGTTGAAAAATTTGGAGCCAGAAGTTAAGAGCGGGTGTATGCATCAGACTTTCCACACCGAGTTTCCAGCTTCTATCTCCCGTCTTCCAGCACCATCTTCTTAAAAATTACGTGATTATACTTATTGCTTTTTATTTTTTAACGGAGTAATTTTGAAGTGATTAGCTCCCTCAGATCATAAAAACCACCCAAAATGAAAAACCTTCTTTATCTCTTCTCATTAACCGTCTTGTGCTCATTTTTATATTCCTGTAGTGAGAAGGATCAGCTTAATTCCAGTAAAGAATTCTTATCTAATGTCTCTAAAAAAAAGATCATTCTTGCTATAGATGGGGGAGGTATCAAGGGCATACTTCCGGCTTATTTTTTAACGCAGGTAGAAGCTGCATTGAACAATACTAAGTCATACCAATTATTTGATGTGATTGGAGGGACCTCTACGGGAGGGATCATTTCCATTGGCCTGACCACTCCGTACCATACAGACAACAGTCCGAGAACGGCTGCTGAAGTTCTGGATTTTTATCTGAATGATTGCGGAAGTATCTTCTATAAGAACAAACAGCCCACAGGGCCATTGTATTATGCTGATGTGAAAGATGTATTTAGTAGCAAACGCCATGGGGTGGAAGCTTTTTTGAAATCGAATTTAGGCCCTACCGTAACCTTAAAAGATGCCGCACAGAAATTACCCAATAAGAAGGTACAACAGGTATTTACTACTTCTTATCTTATCAATAGTACGGGAGGTCATATAAAGGACCCGGTGATGGGTGTAGATTTTGGGCCTTACCTATTCAATTGGGATACGGCGTTGAAGGATAGTAAAGAGGACTATTACCTGTGGGAAGCTGCGAGAGCAACAAGTGCTGCTCCTACCTATTTTCCGGTGGCTCATTTGGGAGGCGGGCAGGATGGAAGATCCTCTACTAAAGAAAAATGGGGACTGGACGGCGGTGTTATGTCCAATGACCCTGCAGTTTGGGGCATTACCGAAGCATTACGTACCAAGGTCGCCACAAGTATGGATGATATGGTCGTGATCTCTTTAGGTTGCGGACTCAACAGATTCAATGGTGGCCTTAATGTGGTAAATGAAGCAGTGAACCATCAGCCTTTTGGTCAGAAATATGGATTTTGGGGAGTTGTCGATTGGGGGTCTTATCTACAAAACCTGAATGGGGTAGATACGCCTAATTCTGTTATTACTGAAACGGTCTTATATGCCAACCAGTTTGTACCTGCAACTCAGTTGGAGAGTCTGGCGAAAAGTACTAAGTTGGAATATTACAGGGTACAGGTGGACCTTACCAAACACCCTGATTTAACTCCAATGGATAGTTGCTCGAATGTCAAGGCGTTACATACATATGCAAAACAATATTTCGCTCAAGGCGAAGGGAAAGCTTTACTGGATTCTGTTGTAAGTGTGATCAAGAAGAATTTGTAGTTGGTTTTTGATCTTCGTTTTCTTTGCAGAGGATACGAAGTTGGAAGTTGGAAGCTGAAAGCGTGAGGTTAGAAGTTGGCTCTGTTTACACTATATTTGTTTAGTAATAAGTTGTATTCAGGCTGAAAATGAATTACACAAAGAATAAAGTAGAACTTGAAAAAAACGGATATTCCATTTTAACTGATTTGTATTCGGATTACGAAATAAGTCAGATTTCAACTTGTTTGAAAAATGCAGAAAAAAACGGAAATTCTTTTTTAAAAACAAAGGACTTATTTGCGATTAGACAACTGATAAAAAATATTCCTGAATTAACTAATTTATTGTTTAACCCAAAACTAATTGAATTAATTTCTGACCTTTCCGAATCTGAATATTTCTTGACAAAAGCCATCTATTTTGACAAACCAAGAGAATCTAATTGGTTTGTTGCATATCACCAAGACTTGAGTATTTCTGTTGACAAAAAAGCTGATTTAAAAAATTATGTGAGTTGGACTTTTAAAAAAGGGCAATATGGGGTTCAACCACCAATTGAAATTTTACAAGACACAATCACCATTCGAATTCATTTAGATGATACTGACGAAAAGAATGGAGCCCTAAAAGTAATCCCAAAATCGCATTTGAATGGGATAGTTCGTATCAATTCGAAAGATTGGAAAACTGACAACGAATATGTCTGTAAAGTAAAAAAAGGTGGAGCAATGTTAATGAAACCTTTGACCTTACATGCATCCAACAGAACAACAAACAGGAAGAAAAGACGAGTAATACATCTAGAATTTAATAAGCATGAACTAACCGAACCACTGGATTGGTTGGAACATTATGAAATAAAAACCAACAGATAAGATCAGATATAAAAATAGCTATTTAGATAGCTAGACAGAAAAGTTTTCACTTCGTGCTTCCAGCTTTGTACTTTTCATTCACCTTGTCATTCCGAATGGATGTGAGGAATCTATTCTATCTAAATCCGGATTCTTCGGTCGCTTTGCTTCCTCTGAATGATACTTTAAGCTTAAACTAAACCTTTATATGACGACTTCCATTTCATCCGCTAAATCCTAATTTTATTATTATTCACAAAAAAGATAGAGTTCACTAAGAACAGCTTCCCATTTTCCCAGAACGAGCGAAACAATACATCATCTACAAGATAGATAACACTACCACCACCCATACGGGCCTCTCCAAAGATCACAGAATCCTTAAGTCCGGCTTTGGCATCTGCACCTGAAAAACCGGCTACACTTACCGCATCGCCCTTGATATAGCCTACATTATAACCGTTTTCTAAGAACTGGTAGGAAGCACTTCCTTGTTTAAGACTATAATAAGTATCGCCATAACCAAACGCCATAGGGTGGGAAGGATCCAGACTTACCTTATAGATACTTCCGGTGATAAAATCCTTTACGCTTTCACGTTCGCGTTGGTCGTAAGGAGTAAGATTACCCTCTTTTTTGTCATCATCACCCTCTTCCTCATCATCTTCATTATTCTTGAGGTCAAAACCTTCCTTTCCTTCAAAAGCACGTACGGCACGCCCCATAACAATAAGCTTACCGCCGTTACGCACCCAATCTTTTACTTTGTTCAAAGTACTTTCACTAAGTATACTGTTATACCAGCCCTCCGGCATCACAAGGACATCATATTTGTCTAAAGACACCCGACCGAGATCATCCGTATTGATAGAAGTAACGGGATATTTTAGTTGCGTTTCAAAGAAATGCCATAGCGAACCATAACTTAAAGATGAGGTCCCGTCTCCCTTTAATAAAGCGATACGCTGTTTGTTGACCAGCTTTACGTCCGGCGAGCCAAAGTCGGTAATGTTGTCACCAAAACTGGTAGGAGAGGCATACAAATCTCTTTTGTGGTCGTTGGCAATTCTGGCAACGGTAGCATCAAAATCCTTGTTCTTTCTATTGTCACTTCGGGTGATCACAAGGCTGCCACGGTCAAACTGATTTCCGGCGAAACTGAGTTTCTTTTCAGAAAACCGCACTTTGATATCGTTTTTAAGCAGGTCCGTTAAAAAAGCTGCGTCGTACAAACTGTTCCACTTGGCAATATAACCTGCTGCTGAAGGTGAAGCACTATTCATGGCATTCATAACAGGAGCGCTGCCATTTGCTGAAACCAGACTCGTGCTTGCAATACAATCCAATCCGTAGGCATGTGGTACAGTCCAGGCAGTGATATCGTAGGTAAGAGGTTCGCTCAATTTGGCATCTGGTTCAAACAAAACCTTCACCATTTTTCCTTTTGGCTGATTGGTGCTTACTACCAACGCACCACTGGCGTTCATACTTCCGTTTCCATTCTCGGAAAATCGAAAACCACTTACAGTTCCTCCGTTAGAGAAACCGTATTTGATTTCATGCTTGTCCAATAATTGTGTAAGGGCATGGATCTTATCGGCATTACCTTTTAAGACATAGCTTTTGTATTTCAGGCCACTGTTGTTAAAGAACTTTTTAAATTCGGTATTCAGTTTTCCTGCATTTTGAGAAGAGATCTCTACGGTAGAAAGTCCTGTAGTGTTATGATGCGCCACACGGTCCACTAAAGTAAGTACATAACCTTCATCGGTCTGGATTCCTAATCCGGCACGGCCATGCCCTGCCTGTTCGTAGGTCATCCCAATAGCTCCCATAAAAGTAGGATAGGTGTCTCCGTAACTGGGGTAAAGGAGATCGAAACGCTCCCGGGTAAAGAACAGCCAGCCTTCTTTATCAAAATATCTTGCGTGGTTCTTCCCGATCTGTGTTTGAAAATCACGTTGCCAGGGAGAGATCACTTCATGAAAAGGCTCTGCAGCAGGTGCAAAATAATAAGGTTCGTTGATACCCTGCTCATGGAAATCTACGTGGACATGTGGCATCCATTGGTTGTAGACCTTTAAACGCTGCTGACTTTCTACTTGTGTGGCCCATGCCCAATCACGATTCAGGTCAAATAAATAATGGTTTGGACGTCCACCCGGCCAGGGTTCGTTATGTTCGGTGGCATCCTGTGTAATATCATAAGGTGTAGCCTTTACCTGGTTGTACCAGTTGGCGTAACGGTCACGGCCATCAGGATTTACGCAGGGATCGATAATAACTACGGTATTCTGTAACCAGGAAGTTTTTTCAGTAATTAATTCATAAAGAGTCTGCATAGAAGCTTCGGTACTGGATGCTTCGTTCCCGTGAACGTTATAACTTAACCAGACGATTGCAATATCCGGGTTCGCGCTTCCGCTTTCCAGACCAATATTCTTTAGATTGTCCTTACGTATGTTCTCAATATTGGCAAGGTTCTGTGCAGTGGATACAATAGCATAGGTAAGAGGTCTGCGCTCGTTGGTCTTTCCGTAATTGTGGTAGGTTACCATATTACTGTTGGCAGCCACATGTTCAAAATAATTGACCACATCTGCATGGCGTGAAAATTGGGTACCGATCTCATACCCTAAAAAGTCAGAAGGGGATTGTAATTGTGCTGTTAGGGTAACAGAAATAAATAAAAAAAAGATGATTGATAAATGACGTTTCATAGCGTGATTGATTAATTAGGTCGTTAAAGCTAAGAAACTATTCTGAATTTGAAATTCATTTTTTTAAGATTAACGTATCTTTAAAACTTAAAGTCATTAAAGTGACTATTTTTGTGTCAGTTTTCTAAAAACATCTATGCCAATACAAACCATTCCGTATACCAACACTGGTTATTTTTCGAAACTCGTCTGTGATTATCTGGCTGAAAAGGAATCTTTGCGCTCCTTATATCATCATTTTCCGAAGCTTGAGAATTTCGAATTACAACTAAAAGAAAAACAATCCTCTTTTTCTTCTGAAAACAGGAAGATACTGGTACAACAATTACAACTTCAGTATAAGGAATCTAATATTTCTGAAGCTACACAGGGTAACATCAAAGCACTTTCAGAAAAGAATACGTTTACGATTACTACCGGGCATCAGCTCAATTTATTTACCGGGCCCTTGTACTTTTTGTATAAGATATTTTCGGTGATCAATCTTTCTGAAAAGCTCAACAAAAAGCATGCAGCTTACCATTTTGTTCCTGTGTATTGGATGGCGACGGAAGATCACGATTTTGATGAGATTAATTATTTTAACCTCTTCGGAAAAAAGGTACAGTGGAACAGAGAGAGTGGTGGTGCCGTAGGAGAGTTGACCACTGAAGGACTGGCAGATGTATTGGAAGTTTTAAAGGCCGAATTGGGAGAAAGTGAACATGCTCGTATGCTTACCTCGCTGTTCACCGAAGCCTATACAAAACACGACAACCTTGCTGCAGCAACACGATATCTGGGAAATGTGCTGTTTGCTGAATATGGCCTGGTGATCATTGATGGAAATGATACCGAATTGAAAAAGGCTTTTATTCCGTTTGCTGAGAAGGAATTGACAGAGCAGCTGTCCTTTCAGAAAGTAACCGAAACAACTCAGCAGCTTACCAAATTAGGATATAGCGCACAAGTGAATCCGCGTGAGATCAATCTATTCTATCTGAAAGAAGGCATACGCGAACGGATCATCGAAAAGGAAGGAACTTACTTTGTGAATGAAACAGATGTTTTGTTCTCAAAAGAAGAAATACTTAAGGAGCTTAACAGTCATCCGGAGCGATTCTCGCCCAATGCTTTACTGCGTCCTTTGTATCAGGAAGTAATCCTGCCTAATTTGTGTTATGTAGGTGGCGGCGGAGAGCTTGCGTATTGGTTTCAGCTTAGCGATTATTTTAAGTCGGTTTCTGTACCGTTCCCTATGTTACTATTGCGGAACTCAGTCTTACTGGTTTCCGAAAAGAGTTTAGAAAAACTTAAAAAGTTGCAAGTATTGATCGCATCTCTGTTTCTCAGTCAGCAGGAACTTATTGTACAGCATACACATCAGTTGTCAGAAATTGATATTGACTTTTCTACACAGCGGAAATTTCTACAACAACAGTTTAAAGATTTGTATATACTGTCAGAAAAAACAGACGCTTCATTTGTAGGAGCGGTCGCTGCTCAGGAGAAGAAACAGTTAAACGGATTGGATCATCTGGAAAAACGTTTGTTGAAGGCTCAGAAACGGAAACTGGCAGATGAATTGGAACGACTTACATTGTTACAGGATCAGTTATTTCCTAACCAAAGCCTGCAGGAACGCAGCATGAATTTTTCTGAATTTTATACCCAATACGGAGACCGATTATTCTCAGAACTAAAAGAAAACCTCGATCCGCTGGCAAATGAATTTACCATTTTACCGCTTTAGGATTCTTGTTGAAAAACTTCCTTATTTTTTTGCTAAAGATTTAGCCAAATTACTTTTTTAATTTACTTTTGCCTATGCAAAACAACGTCCTCATTTTAGATTTTGGATCGCAGTATACGCAGCTTATCGCTAGGCGCGTTCGGGAGCTGAATATCTACTGCGAAATCCACCCTTACCATCACATTCCGGAGAATTTAGAAGATTTTAAAGCTGTTATTTTATCGGGGAGCCCTTTTTCGGTGCGCGCCGAGGATGCTCCGCATCCCGACCTTTCCGGTATAAAAGGACACAAACCGCTGTTGGCGGTTTGTTACGGCGCGCAGTACCTTGCCCACTTTAATGGCGGTAGTGTAGAGCCTTCTAACCTTCGCGAGTACGGACGGGCAAAACTATCCACCATCATTAACAGAAATGGTTTGTTTACAGGGATCAAAGAAGACACACAGGTATGGATGAGCCATAGCGATACCATTGTAAAACTTCCTGAAAAAGCAGTACGTATTGCAAGTACGGAGGATGTGGCAAATGCAGCTTATTATATTGAAGGAGAAGATACATATGCTATTCAGTTTCATCCTGAAGTATACCATACTACAGATGGAAAACAACTTTTAGAAAATTTTTTGATACATATTGCGGGATTAGAACAATCCTGGACACCTGCAGCTTTTGTAGATACAACGGTACAAGCTTTAAAAGAGCAGGTTGGAGATGATAAGGTAGTACTGGGGTTAAGTGGTGGTGTAGACTCTACGGTAGCAGCCATCTTACTGCACAAAGCTATAGGTAAGAACCTATATTGCATTTTTGTAAATAATGGCTTGCTTCGCAAAAATGAATTCGATAATGTATTGGAGCAATACAAGGGAATGGGCCTTAATGTGAAAGGTGTGGATGCTTCGGCACGTTTCTTGAAAGCGTTGGAGGGTGTGAGTGACCCGGAAGCGAAAAGGAAAGCAATTGGAAATGCATTTATCGAAGTGTTTGATGATGAAGCACATCTGGTTGAAGATGTACATTGGCTGGCGCAGGGTACCATTTATCCGGATGTGATAGAAAGTGTTTCTGTAAATGGCCCCTCTGTAACTATTAAATCACATCATAATGTAGGCGGATTGCCGGATTTTATGAAATTGAAAGTAGTAGAACCGCTACGAATGCTCTTTAAAGATGAAGTGAGACGCGTAGGAAAAGAAATGGGCATTGATCCGGAATTATTAGGAAGACACCCTTTTCCCGGCCCCGGATTGGCAATTAGAATTTTGGGAGATATCACTGCTGAAAAAGTTTGTATCTTACAAGAGGTAGATGCTATATTTATCAACGGATTAAAAAAATGGGACCTTTATGATAAGGTCTGGCAGGCCGGAGCCATATTACTTCCGGTACAAAGCGTTGGTGTAATGGGTGATGAACGTACCTACGAAAAAGTAGTGGCACTCAGAGCTGTAGAATCTACAGATGGTATGACAGCAGATTGGGTGAATTTACCCTATGAATTTTTACAGGAAATGAGCAATCATATAATAAACAGAGTAAAAGGCGTTAATAGAGTAGTGTACGATATTAGTTCGAAACCACCCGCCACCATAGAATGGGAATAATATGAGGTCAATTATCTATATAGCGCTTATTTGTATTTTTACTACGGGCTGTGGTGCTGCTGAGCAACAAAACTATAATACTCATACCGTACAGCAAGGTGAGACCATTTACAGTATTGCCAAAAAATACAATATCACCGAAGCAACCATCTACAGACTGAATCCGGATGCCAGAAACGGTATACAAACCAATACTGTATTGATTCTCCCTTCGGCTGACATTATAAATTCTTCCGAAGATCAGATAAAATTTAAAACACATCGGGTAAGAAGAAAGGAAACCCTTTTTAGTATAGCACAACGCTATAATATTCAAGTAGATGATATTAAAAAATACAATAAAGAATTGTATTCCCGTCAGTTAAAAAAGGGCGAAAAGATCAGAATTCCCATCGGAATAAAAACCGCTTCCACAAATGTTGTTTCTAACGAAACAAACACAAACTCTGAAGCTGCCAAACATACCGTAGTTGCAAAAGAAACGAAATACGGGATTGCTCGTAAATATGGAATTACTGTTGCCGAATTAGAAGCGTTAAACCCAGCTATGGGAGAAAACCTTCAAATGGGAAGCGTGCTGAATGTACCTGATATTTCTGTAGTGGATTCTGCTACTATTGAAGATGAAAAATATGATTTTTACGAAGTAAAGGCTAAAGAAGGTTTTTACCGCCTAAAAGTGAAATTAAACCTTTCTAAAGAAGAAATAATAGCGTTAAACCCCTATGCAAAAGACGGGTTAAAAGAAGGAATGATCTTAAAGATCCCAAAAGAAAATAGTGATACTATCACAGATGATGTGACAATCGTAAACCTTGAAGATTATATTCTGAATACCAAAAAGAAGAATATTGCTTTGATGCTTCCGTTTCGATTAAGCAGAGCAGAAAGTGATTCCGTCAATGCAAATAAGGACCTGTTAAAGAACGATGCAACCTTACGTATTGCCCTCGATTTCTATAGCGGTGTTTTAATGGCTACTGAATTTGCAAAGGACAAAGGCATTTCCATACATCTTGATGTATATGATACCGAAGCCAGGGAAAGTAAAGTAAGTACTATTATTTCGCGTAACAATTTTAAAGACGTGGATGCGGTTATCGGGCCGCTACTTCGAAAAAATGTAGAAAAAGCAGCTTCAGAATTACGCAATGAAAGTACACCGGTTTTTTCTCCCTTAAGTAATAGGGAGATAAAGATCTCATCCAATCTATTTCAAACATTACCTACGGAAGAGATGCTTCAAAACAGAATGTTGCAATACCTGAAAGAAAATGTCGCAGGGAAGAATGTAGTGCTCATAAGTGACGCTAAAAAAGCAGCATCCAAACAAGCCATTGTTTCGACTTTAGGAACTGTAAAAACACTTTCTCCACGGGAGGAAGGGTTCTTATATGCTACCGATATTGAAGGGAAGATCGATAAAACTATTGAAAACTGGATCATATTAGAATCTACAGACCCAGTAGTAATAAGTAATGTCGTGGGACTTTTAAATGGAATGCCGGAAGAATACAGGCTGCGCCTGTTTACTTTGGATAAGAATGATGCGTACGACTATCACGATGTTTCAAACGTACACCTGGCCAAGTTGGACTTTACATTTCCATCGGTTAATCGCAGTTATAATTACAAAGAAAAAACCGCCTTTCTTACCAGTTATAAAAATAAATATGGCGTACTGCCGAACCGATATGCAGTTCGGGGATTCGATGTGACCTACGATGTATTGCTGCGTTTGGCATCTGCTGAAGATGTTTACGATGCTATTGACAGTAAAGTGGAAACTGAGTATGTCGAAAACAAATTCCGTTATACTAAAAAAATGTTTTCAGGATATCAGAACAATGCCTTGTATATTATAAAATATAATAATGAACTTCAATTTGAAGAAGTAAAATGAGTACAGCAAAAGTAACGTATCTGGGTAATCTTCGCACAGAATGTGAACATTTAAAATCCGGAAGCACATTTATTACAGATGCTCCAACAGATAACAACGGCAAAGGAGAGGCTTTTTCTCCTACAGATACAGTAGCTACAGGTTTAGCCAATTGTATGCTTACCATGATGGGTATTAAAGCGAGAAATCTGGAAGTAACTCTGGACGGCACAACAGCAATGGTGACCAAAACCATGGTAAGCAATCCACGTCGTATTTCCAGGATCGAAGTGATCATGGAACTTCCTGCAAATATTGATGCCAAGTCACAAAAGATACTGGAAAATACCGCCAATACGTGCCCCGTTCACTATAGCCTCCATCCGGATATTGAACGTATTGTGGTCTTTAATTGGGGATAGGATACTCAATAAATTCTCACAAATTCCGTTATTGCTTTTATGCGACAACTACTGGCCATAGTTACCATTTTGCTTTGTTTTTCTTTTGCCCCGGAAAATGATTCCGAAAAAATTCTCTGGAGTGAAACGGACAGACTCACCTGGGACGACTTTCAAGGAATGCCCAAGGAAGGAAGCGACTATGTGGCAAGTACCAATTCAGGAATATCCTTTTCATTTTCATACACCAAAAGGGAGGATAGAATTGATTTCGATTATACCATTGAAAGTAATTTCTACCCCAAGCTCTCATGGTACAAACGAGGAGCTGTTTCCGACTATATTCTGAAACACGAGCAAACACATTTTGATATTTCTGAACTACATTCGCGTATGCTTAGGAAAGAGATGGAAACACGTACTTTTTCAGACAATATAAAAGAGGAAGTACAGAACCTGTATCAAAGTATTGAGATCCAGAGAAAAGAAATGCAACAACGTTACGATAAAGAAACTGACCATTCGCAGATCTCTGAAGCCGAATTTTCCTGGAGAGACTTTGTAGCGGAACAACTTACAATACATGAACGCTGGAAATAAACCGGACGCCACACACCTTATTGAACTGGCAAACTACAAAATGCCATTTGGAAAATATAAGGATCAATACCTCGTAAACCTTCCCGAGGCTTACTATATATGGTTTCAGCAAAAAGGATTTCCCGAAGGAAAACTAGGGCGTTTAATGAAGGAAATGCACGAAATTAAAATAAACGGATTGGAAGACCTGCTTAGAAAGCTTATTGAAAAGAAATGATCTTTTTTATCGAACAGGTATTCCTTCAATATTTAACGAACAACATTTCTTCCTTTCCGCAATAAATCCCTACCTTTGCATCCCGTATAGCTAATTCAGCAAGATTGCACATGAACACTACAAAGTACATCTTCGTTACGGGCGGAGTATCATCTTCATTAGGTAAAGGAATAATCGCAGCGTCACTGGCTAAGTTATTGCAAGCTAGGGGATATCGTGTGACTATCCAAAAACTGGACCCTTATATCAATGTAGATCCCGGTACACTAAACCCTTACGAACACGGAGAGTGTTATGTGACAGATGATGGTGCAGAAACCGATCTTGACCTGGGCCATTACGAACGTTTTTTAAATGTTTCAACTTCGCAGGCCAATAACGTTACTACAGGCCGAATTTACCAAAGCGTCATTCAAAAAGAACGCCGAGGTGAATTTTTAGGTAAAACAGTTCAGGTAATCCCGCATATTACCAATGAGATCAAAGAACGGGTTCAATTGTTAGGCAATACGGGAGAATATGACATTGTCATCACAGAAATAGGAGGAACCGTAGGGGATATTGAATCCCTGCCATATATAGAATCTGTGAGACAGCTAAAATGGGAACTGGGAGATGACAACGCACTGGTAATTCATCTTACCTTAGTGCCATACCTGTCTGCAGCGGGAGAATTAAAAACAAAACCTACTCAGCATTCTGTAAAAACACTTATGGAAAGTGGAATTAGAGCTGATATTCTGGTATGTAGAACAGAACATGAACTTTCTGATGATCTGAAGACAAAACTGGCACTTTTCTGTAATGTTAAAAAAGATGCGGTAATCCAATCTATAGATGCATCTACCATCTATGACGTACCTAATATGATGTTGGAGGAAGGTTTAGATTCCGTAACCTTAGAAAAGCTCAATTTAAAGGATGCAAAAGAACCTGATCTTGATCGTTGGAATCAGTTTTTACAACGTCATAAAAACCCGAAAGGAAAAGTACGTATAGGACTTATTGGAAAATATGTGGAACTTCAGGACAGTTATAAATCTATTTTAGAATCTTTTATACATGCCGGGGCTGAAAATGAAGTAAAAGTGGAAGTAGTATCTATACATAGCGAGCATATCGATACCAATACTATTGCATCAACACTTTCCGACTTAGATGGTATCTTAGTAGCTCCCGGATTTGGTGAGAGAGGAATTGAAGGAAAGATAGAAGCCGTTCGCTATGCTCGAGAGAATAATCTACCGTTCCTTGGGATTTGCCTTGGAATGCAAATGGCAGTGATCGAGTATTCCCGAAATGTACTGGCAATAAAAGATGCTAATTCTACCGAAATGAATGAAAACACCCAAAACCCTGTGATCGACCTGATGGAAGACCAAAAAAGTGTTACCAACAAGGGAGGTACCATGCGTTTAGGTGCCTGGGAATGTGAATTGAAAGAAGGTAGTATTGTAGGAGATGTGTACAATTCAAAAATGATAGCGGAACGCCACAGACATCGCTATGAATATAATAATGATTATCGTGAAGCACTTGAGAATGCTGGAATGGCAGCGACAGGTATAAACCCGGATACCGGTTTGGTGGAGATCGTTGAGATACCTTCACACCCGTGGTTTGTAGGAGTACAATATCACCCGGAATATAAAAGTACAGTGGCGAATCCGCATCCGTTGTTTGTAGCGTTTGTAAAAGCAGCACACGAACACGCAAAAAAGAAGTAAGCGACAATTTGGCGCATTCTTAAAACAGGCGGGATTATTGATTATTGAAAAGGCAAAAGAAATTAATTGCTTCTGAAGAATGCTTCGGAAACATCTGTAAAATATGGAACAAAAGAAATTTGACAAAAACTCGTTATTAGGATTTTTACTGATTGGAGGAATTTTGATCTGGATGATGTACATTCAGAAACCGGCTCCGGAAGAGAACAAAGGTGAGCAACCAAACACCGAGCAGCTAACCAAAGAGACCACCTCTTCAGAAAGCGATACTACGTCCGAAACCACACTTCAGGAAGCCACCATAGAACTAGCTGCAGCTAATGCCCAAGATTCACTGGCGATTGATAAACTTAAAAACCGATTGGGCTCCTTTGCATATTCAGGAACATTACCTTCGGCGACAGATGCAACTACTGTATTAGAAAATGAGGTGCTTTTATTGACGATAAGTAATAAAGGAGGGTATATTACCGAAGCCAAATTAAAGGAACATACTACGTATACCGGTGAACAGGTGTACCTGATCAAAGACAATAATGCTTCTTTAAATCTTCAGTTTACTTCAGAAAACAGATTGCTTAATACCAAGGACCTGTATTTTGAACCATCCTTGACCAAAGATGGGGAGAATGATGTATTGACAATGCGTTTAAAAACTTCAGAAAATGCATTTATAGAATATAGATATGAATTATTGCCCGATGAATATATGCTAGGGTTCAATATTCGTTCACAAGGCCTGGAAGGGGTCATCAATACCTCGCAACCCATGTACCTGGATTGGGAACTGAAAGGGTTTCGCCATGCAAAAAGTATCACTTATGAGAACAGGTACTCACGTTTGACCTATGAATATGAAAATGGGAATGACCATTCAAAATTAAGTCCGGCAAGCGATGATGAAGAAACGGAAAAAGATGTGACCTGGATGAATTTCCGCCAGCATTTCTTCAGTTCTATGCTATTGACAGATACACCTTTTAAAGAGGTAAAACTTACCTCTGTGGATTTTGTTAAAGATGAAGAGGTCGATACTGTTTATACAAAGCAGTATGGAGCTAAAATGTTACTGGAATCTAAAGGAGGAGGCCTGTCCTATGATATGAATATGTATTATGGCCCAACCGATTACCAGATATTCAAGAAATACGACCGTAATTTGGACGAAGCAATGCCATTGGGCTGGGGGATATTTGGGATGATCAACAAGTATATTATTATACCGTTGTTCGGATTTCTAAGTGATTTTTTACCTGCAGGAATTGCTATTATTGTTTTAACGATTTTAATAAAACTGGCGTTGTCCCCGGTACAATACAAGCAATATTTATCACAAGCCAAAATGAAGGTTTTAAAACCAGAGTTGGATGAAATACGTGAGAAGTATGGTGATAATAAGATGAAGGTTCAGCAGGAAACTTTGAAACTGCAAAATGTAGCAGGGGCGAGTCCGCTAAAGGGTTGTTTGCCGGCTTTGTTGCAAATACCCGTTTTTTATGCCTTGTTTACATTTTTCCCTACTGCTTTCGATTTGAGGCAGAAAAGCTTCCTTTGGGCAGACGATTTATCAAGTTATGATACTATTGCGGAATTACCGTTCCACATCCCGTTTTATGGGGATCACATAAGTTTATTCCCAATTCTGGCATCACTGGCTATCTTCTGGTATATGACAATGACAATGGGGCAAACCATGCAAACACCACAGCCCGGAATGCCAAACATGAAAATACTTATGTACATATCTCCTTTGTTTATGTTGGTGTTCTTTAACAATTATGCAAGTGGATTATCCTTGTATTATTTCGTATCCAATTTAATTACTATTGGTATTATGTTGGTTATTAAGAAATTTATTATAGATGAAGATAAGATTCATGCTAAGATACAGGTCAATAAAAAGAAGCCTAAAAAACAAAATCGTTTCCAGCGAAAAATGGCAGATATGATGGAGCAGGCCGAGCAACAAAAAAAGACCGGAAAAAGATAATGAAAGCTCCCGGCAGGGGGCTTTTTTATAAAAAGGATTTTTATTGAATTTTAAATATGGGTCAATAGAATTAATTTTCTTTCGTTTAAAGAATACACATTACTAAATATGAGATTATTTTTTTTGATTTTTTCCGGAATAGCCTTCGGTACTACAACACTGTCTGCTCAAAACGATATCAATCAAATGGATGCCGACGGTAAGCGTCATGGTGTCTGGAAGAAGATGTATCCCGGTACAAAACAGCTTCGATACGAAGGTACTTTTGAACACGGCAAAGAAATTGGAACCTTTAAATTCTATTGTGAGAAGTGTAAAGACAGACCTACAGCAATTAAAGAATATAATACCAGGGATCATATTGCCCATGTACAATACTTCACTATGAAAGGAAAGCTTGTAAGCGAAGGAAAAATGGATGGTAAAAACAGAATAGGTGAATGGATCTACTATCAAAAAAAATCGGAAGATATTATGACGAGAGAAACCTATGTAAATGGAAAACTCGACGGAAAGAAAATAACTTATTACCCTAACGGAAAGATCACAGAAGAGCTATATTACCAAAACGGGTTGATGGAGGGAGAGAATAACTACTATTCCCCCGATGGAATACTCATTAAAAAATTAAAATACAGAAATAACCAGTTGCAAGGTGAAGCAACTTATTACGACGCATATGGAAATGTCGTGATCGAAGGATTTTACAAAGACGGAAAAAAACACGGTTTGTGGAAGTACTATAAAAATGGCAAGATAGAGTTAGAAGAAACCTATCCAAAGCCCTTAAAGAAAGCAAATTAACTTTCAAAAAGCGGCTTTTAGCTGCTTTTTTTTATTTTGTAACTTTGCACGCATAAAATTATGAAAAAGGAAAGAGTTGTTGTTGGATTGAGTGGAGGTGTAGACTCCAGCGTAGCTGCCTATCTTCTAAAAGAGCAGGGCTATGAGGTGATTGGCTTGTTTATGAAAAACTGGCATGACGACTCTGTGACTATTTCTGACGAATGCCCCTGGCTGGAAGATAGTAATGATGCAATGTTGGTTGCCCAAAAGCTTGGAATTCCTTTTCAAACAGTAGATCTTAGTGAACAATACAAAGAACGTATCGTTGATTATATGTTCAACGAATATAAAATGGGCCGTACGCCTAATCCGGATGTACTATGTAATCGCGAGATTAAGTTTGACGTCTTTCTAAAGATCGCTCTCGACTTGGGTGCAGACTATGTGGCAACAGGCCACTACTGCCGTAAAGGAACTATTACAAAAGACGGTAAGGAAATATATCAATTACTTTCGGGCAAGGACCCTAATAAAGACCAGAGTTATTTTTTGTGTCAGTTATCACAGGAACAATTGGCAAAAACATTGTTTCCTATTGGAGAATTGCTAAAACCGGAAGTGCGTAAAATAGCTTCGGAGCAAGGGCTTATTACTGCTGAAAAACGTGATTCGCAGGGATTGTGCTTTATTGGTAAAGTAAGACTTCCGGAATTCCTGCAACAGCAACTAGCACCCAAAGAAGGAGTGATCGTTGAGGTTCCTTCTAATTTTTCAGCCTACCGGAAAGAATATCCGGAGTTTACTTCCGAAGAAGAAAAACTGAAATATTTTTCAGAAAAACAACACTATTCAAAAACCGACGGAAAAATTATTGGTACACATCAAGGGGCACATTATTTTACCAAAGGGCAACGAAAAGGGCTGGCCGTTGGAGGAACTAAAGAACCTTTATTCGTGATCGATACCGATGTAAACGAAAATGTAATTTATACCGGTCAGGGAAAGGACCATCCGGGACTTTATCGTTACGGATTATTTGTAAAAACACAAGAAATTCACTGGATACGGGAAGATTTATCTTTAGAGGAAGACGAAACTATGGAAGTGATGGCACGGATACGTTATCGCCAGCCTTTAAAAAAAGCAACTTTGCATCAAACAGTTTCAGGTCTTTACGTTATATTTGAAAATCAACAATCTGCCATTACAGAAGGACAATTTGTATCTTGGTACCAGGATGACGAATTACTTGGCAGTGGTGTAATATCCTAAATTAAAAAACTATGAAAAACGTACTACTTTTATTTGCCTTTTTATTACTTCAGCAGGGCTTTGCACAAACGCAGGATGCCCTTGTCTTTTTTGCAGACAAGGAGAATGTCGCTGCTTCTTTGGCTAACCCGATTACTATTCTGACACAGGATGCTATAGACAGAAAAGCGTTACACGATGTTGTAATTGATGAACGAGATGTTCCTGTGAATGAGAATTACATTACTCAGATTAAGAATGCTACCGGAATCACTGTACATGCCAAATCAAAATGGATGAACTGTGTATATGTAAGAGGTACTCAGGCTAATATTGAAGACCTTTTAAACCTTGCATTTGTAACTGCAGTTGAATTTGCCGATAAAAGTTTAAATCCTTTTCCGGTAAATCAATCTGTTGGAGATAAGTTTGAAATGGAGAATCAGGAAAACCGAATCATTTATAACTATGGAGCTGCTTCTAACCAGACTGAAATGATTGGAATAGACTATGTGCATGAGCAGGACTTTACAGGTAGCGGAATGGTAATTGCCGTTTTGGACAGTGGTTTTCCTAACGTTTGGACCAACCCGGCCTTTTCACATATCGTAAATGATGGAAGATTACTGGGAACCTATGATTTTGCTGAAAGACAGGTGAATGTCGATGGTACAGGCTCACATGGAGCCAGAACCTTTAGTGATATAGGCGCTTTTATACAAGATCAATTTGTAGGAACTGCCCCTGAAGCTTCATTCTATTTATTCAGAACCGAATATGCCCCTACTGAGAACCCTGTTGAAGAAGCATGGTGGGTAGAAGCTTTGGAAAGAGCAGATAGTTTAGGCGTAGACGTTACCAATACTTCTTTAGGATATCAGGATTATGACAATCCAAATTATGACCATACATACCAGGATCTGGATGGACAGACCACAATTGCAGCACGTGGTGCAAATCATGCTTTTGATAAAGGCATGTTGTTGGTTACTTCTGCCGGAAATGATGGAGGAGCCTTCAATTTTGTGGCAACTCCAGCAGATGCACCTGGGATTTTAACTGTTGGTGCAGTTACGGCATCAGGAAATTATGCCTCATTTAGCTCAATAGGACCCACAGTAGATGGCCGGGTTAAACCAGATGTAATGGCACAAGGTCAGGATGCTGCTGTTGTAAGTCAAAATGGAAATGTAACCACCGGTAATGGAACTTCTTTTAGTTCTCCAATTATGGCTGGAGCTGTTGCCAGTTTATGGCAGGTACGACCCGAATTAAAAAATTATCAAGTGATGCAGATCATACGGGAGTCAGCACATTTGTTCAATAATCCTACTCCTCAAATGGGTTATGGAATACCTAATTTTGAAGATGCATATAACTCTCTTATTAGCTTAGGAATTGAAGATCAAATACGGGAAGCACAATTTGCATTATATCCTAACCCTGTTAGCGATAAGTTAAATATTTCTTTCCCTGCTAGTGCTTCGGAAGCAAGGATAGCTATTTACAATGTTCTGGGAGAAAAAGTAATGGAAGAAAACATTTCAACAGCAAAGAATATTTTAAATGTTGCTGCTCTAACGTCCGGAATGTATATAGCAAGTATAACGTCTAATAATAAAACAAACACATTCAAAATAGTTAAAAGGTAGTGCAGAACCGGGTTACACAGCTTTTTAATATTAAATACCCAATTATTCAGGCCGGTATGATATGGAACAGTGGCTGGCGTCTTGCCAGTGCTGTAAGTAATGCCGGAGGGCTTGGCCTATTGGGAGCGGGTTCTATGTACCCCGAAGTACTTCGTGAGCATATTGTTAAATGTAAGAAAGCAACAGATAAGCCCTTTGGCGTTAACGTTCCGATGCTCTATCCTGACATAGATAAGATTATCGATATTATTATTGAAGAAGGAGTAAAGATCGTTTTTACATCTGCAGGGAACCCAAAAACTTATACTTCAAAATTAAAAGAGAATGGGATCACCGTAGTACATGTTGTGAGCAGTGTAAAATTTGCGCTGAAAGCACAGGATGCAGGAGTAGATGCTGTGGTTGCCGAAGGTTTTGAAGCCGGAGGGCACAATGGACGTGAAGAGACCACTACTTTTACTTTAATTCCTATGGTAAAAGAACAATTACAGGTTCCTGTAATTGCTGCCGGAGGAATTGCCAATGGCCATGGAATGTTAGCTGCTATGGTTTTGGGAGCCGATGGTGTTCAGGTAGGAAGTCGTTTTGTAGCTTCAGAAGAATCCTCATCACATATTGCATTTAAAGAAATGGTGGTAGCCGCAAAAGAAGGAGACACATTACTTACTTTAAAGGAACTGGCTCCTGTCCGGATGCTTAAAAACAAGTTCTTTGAAGATGTAATGAAGTTGTATGCTACAAATCCTTCAAAAGAAGAGTTACAGGAGCTTTTGGGCCGGGCAAGAGCTAAACGCGGTATGTTTGAAGGTGATCTGGTAGAAGGTGAACTGGAAATAGGGCAGATCGCCGGATTGATACATGATATTAAACCTGCGGCTCAAATTGTAAAAGAAATGATGGCTGAATTTGAAATCGCTAAAAAGGAAGTAGCGGGGTTTTAGTTTTTTTGTCCAATGACATATAGATAATCCCCATGATCATTTTCATAGGAGTTGATAACTTTATCGATCGTGCCATTATCAATATCCAGTTTTAAGGCTTCCAATCCTTTCTCCACTTCAGTTGCATTCGCTAAGTCTGCAAAAGAAGAGATACCTTTTCTGACTTCTGGCCTGAAATATAATTCAGGATCGTGTTTGCCACTATATAAGAACAAATCCTGAAGCTCCGGACTTACAAAATACTTTTCAGTCTCAATAATTTTAATATCCGCCTTTTCTAATGCTTTAGTAACTATATCTAAACTTGGCATTTGCAATATGGACGTCTGAAGCATTTTCGGGAAGTATTTTGTCAACCAATAGTTTTCCATTTGTTTCGGAGTAGATGTAAAAATGACAATCTTTCCGTTGGGTTTTAATACGTTACTTAATTGTCGAAAGCTTTTTTTTAGGTCTTTCCAATGATGAATGGTCAATGTAGCTGTAATTCCATCTATGCTATTTGTTTCCAGATCAAAATTTTCTGCAGTGCCAATTCTCCAATCAATTTTTGGATTTTTCAGCTTTGCTTTCTGAAGCATTTCAACAGATGGGTCAATTCCAATAAAATTGTAGCCTCTTTGTTGTAATTCATGTGTATAATTTCCACTTCCACACCCAATATCCAAATAAATTCCTTTTGTATTTGGGTTGAGGTGATGAAAGAGCCTTTGGGTTAAATAGGGGTCTGCTTTTCGGGTTAGATTGTAGGTAGTTCCAATAGTATCATATTTTACTTTCATATACTTATTTTTTTTTCAATTGGAGTCTCATAAGATAGATAGAAGTTATCAATAGCAAGACAGCCGTGATCACTCCCGGGGTATATCCTCTTTCTATAAAGGACCAGGCAGGGTGGCCTACACCATTGATCAATTCCAGAACGATCCAGAACCACAATAAAAATTTTGCAAGGCGCCTGTTTTTCCGAATGACAAAGAACCAACCGAGTATCCCAAACAGAAAGAGACCTATATTAATGATCAAAAAACCAACTTCCAGATCTTTTGAAACAAGACCGGTTAAAAATGTAGCAGGAGGAAACACATTCCACAGTTCACCAAAATATTCTTCCGTAGAGTGCATTGCCTGTACTAGGACTAAAATAAGAAATCCGGATGCTACTCTTTGATCCATTGTATTTAAAATGAACCTAAAGGTATAAAAAATGATGATCTGGTTGAGGTAATTATTTATTCACCAATTCATTTTTGGTAATTGGCTGATATTTAGATAGCTGCTCTATATATTCTTCTACAGTGGCTACATTGTTTTTAGACAGGAACTTAACCAGATCGTTACCATACAATATTTTTATTCGCCTTTTTAGTTCTTCTTTAAAAGAGTCTGTATAAATAAAATCGATCTTCGAAGAAAAGTGCAACTCGTTAAGGGGGGCTAAAAAGATAATGGCATCGTAGGCATCATACATGGTTTGCTCTTTGGCTGCATTGAGCATATGATTTCCAACATATGTCGCCTGCCCAAAGATATTTCCTCGAAGGGAAAAAGCGACAGGGACGTTTTTATTTAATTTAAAAGCTTCATCCCACAAA
This sequence comes from Ulvibacter sp. 2210JD10-4, assembly GCF_058148525.1. Classification (NCBI taxonomy): domain Bacteria; kingdom Pseudomonadati; phylum Bacteroidota; class Flavobacteriia; order Flavobacteriales; family Flavobacteriaceae; genus Ulvibacter; species Ulvibacter sp. 2210JD10-4. The sequence continues at coordinate 37,601 of NZ_JBYVJZ010000007.1, read as the reverse complement.
CCATTTTCCATTTTGATCCAATTGTATGTTAGTTTATCCATTCCTTCGGTTGAAGTATTTTCAGATGTCTTTTTTTCAGCTTCAATTGAGAGTGTTACATTATGGATTCTGACAGCGTAAGTCTTATTGAGATGCCATTGGTTGAAAAAGGTCCCACAGTTCCAATACATACTTCCATCAGATTTTTTAATGTGTTTATAGGCATGCCTTGTGTTGGTTAGGAAAATTCCTTTTTTATTTTTCTCAAACCCTTCCATATAGCCCAGAATTGTTTTATACATGAAATAATCTCTACCAATAAGCGATTTCTGAAAGATATTATATGCTTCCCGTGTATGGATTGCTTCCCAATAAATAGGTTGGTCAACGCCTATTACCCGTATCTTTTTTGAAGAATCCTGCATATTGTGATTGAAATCCCATACAGATGAAAGAAGTTGGTAATAGGTTTCATACCTCCAGCCAAGCCCTCCGAAATTATCCTGAAATACCTTTAAAAGTAATGTTGGATCTTTTGTTTCATTTGCTAGGAATGCATCTATGAATGGCTGTGAATTAATTCCGAATACTTCAAGGAAAATATAGTCAAAATCACATGTATTGTTTTTTATTAATTCCTGGTAGAATTCAAAAGGCTCGGCGGCATTGTGCAGGGCATCATCAAACAATATCAGGTCATGGGTCTTTAATTTTTGTTTAACGAACGCTATAGGCGCAACCCCTTCTTCTTTCAACACTTTCAAATAATTATTTGATGTTTGGGCTATGCCTTGGGAATTTTGATACAATCCCATCATCAGTACACATAGGATTAAAACTAGTTTATTCATATCTCTTTAGTTTTTTTAAAGACTACAGAATTTGGAAATAGTTTCAATATGTATGTGATAATAATTCTATTATGTGAGGCCTGTTGCCAGTAGCACAAAAAGCAGGAGGAGATTTTTATATAACTAACTTGACATTTTATAAAACGCTTTAAGGTTATTCCGAATCTTCTATATTAGCATTAGCATTTCCATCTTGATTATCTTCATCTCCTTCCTTTTCTCTTTTAATTTGTTCTCTTATTTTTTCTAGTTCCTCTTTATGAATTTCCTTTTCCTCTATAAAAGTTTCTTCTTCTAAACTAAAAACTACTTTTACAGGTAAGCCTGATTGCTTGTGCACTCTTTGGGCGATCTTTGATGAATAAGCTAATAAGTTTTTATCATGTTCCTCATCATAACCTGACCTAAATTGTATTTCTAAATACACATGATCGAAAGATTCCTGCTTAGAATCTTTCTTTTTTAAAGGCATATGTCTTAAAAAAATAGTGAATGGAACCACTTTTGCATCAGGGATGACTTTTCTCATCTCACCTAATGCTCTTAAGTGACCGCCATTACGAGGTAAGTTCCTGCTTTCTAATACTTTATTTTGCGAATATTTTGTTTTCCCCGATCCATCTGATTCTTCTTTAAGGCTTCTATCATCTTGCTCAAATTCAGCTTTAGTACGTGTCATTCCACTTGGCCCTGTAAGGAATTTTCCAGTTTTTTTGTCAAATACACCTGGAAATGCAGGGATGTAATTATCTTCACTTGGATTAAAAGATTCATCATTGTCCTTAGGCTGAAATTTTTCGCCGGCACTATATTGAGAGAGCATTTTTTTGGAATCTTTAGGGTTTGACATATTTGTTAGCCTTTCCCCTTTTTTACTCCTCTTTTTTAATTCTTTCTTTTTATCCTTCTTTCCTCTTTTATAATCTCCATTGTTAATTGCAGTACGAATCTTTTTTATAGTTTCAATATTAATTTCTGAATCATTAAGAAGATTCTTTAATTGCCGATGCGTCTTTTTTTTCGTATCTATTTCTTTTCCTTTGATTCTAATTTTTACTCGTTGAATAGGGTGTACATTGTTGGATGTAAAAATATTGGCTAGCGTTTGTATCGTATGAATTTTAGAGGTTTCATCTCGCAGATCTTTAAACTGTAATGTTTCCCCTACTTTCTCATTTGTAGAAACATCAACGGTATGATTGGACTTTTTAACTTCTTTTATATGATTTTTCAACCTCATCAAAGCAGAAATAATGATTTTTTATAGAAATATTTAATTCTTAAGAATTGAGAATTCTAAAGTAGCACTAATAAGGTTATTGTAAAATAAGTATAATCACGTAACAAGGTTACTTTCAAGTTGTAGCCTTAGTATTATAACTCTATAGAAATTTGATTTCTTACAATATCTTCAAAAGTTTCCCTTTTCCTAATTAAATGCGCTTTGCCTTTATGCCATAGAACTTCTGCGGGACGATACCGTGAATTATAGTTACTCGCCATGGTAAAACAATAAGCACCGGCATTGCTAAAAGCTAAAATATCACCTTCCCGGATCTCAGCGATCCTGCGATTGTTCGCAAAAGTATCTGTCTCACATATATAGCCAACCACACTGTAGAAGCGCTCACGCCCTTTTGGATTGGAAATATTTTCAATACTGTGTTGCGATCCATACAGCATGGGACGGATTAGATGATTAAAGCCACTATCTACCTGAGCAAAAACGGTAGAGGTGGTTTGTTTGATCACGTTAACATTTACCAGAAACTTTCCGGCTTCACTAACCAAAAATTTACCGGGTTCGAAAGTAAGAGTGAGTTCTTTCCCGTAGTTCTTACAAAACTCGTTGAAACGTACACTTAACTTGTCTCCCAGTTCTTCAATATTGGTTTCAATATCACCTTCTTTATAAGGAACTTTAAATCCGCTGCCAAAATCAATGAATTCTAGCCTATCAAAATTCGTAGCCGATCGAAATAATATTTCCGAAGCATACAAGAACACATCGATATCCAGAATATCACTTCCGGTATGCATATGAATACCATTGATGTACATATTCGTATTTTCAACGATCCGTTTGATGTGTGGCATCTGGTGGATGGAAATTCCAAACTTACTGTCAATATGCCCTACAGAAATATTTGTATTTCCTCCGGCCATCACATGTGGGTTGATACGTATGCATACAGGAATTTTAGGATGTTTCGTTCCAAATTGCTCCAAAAAGGAAAGATTGTCAATATTAATTTGAACCCCTAAACTAACGGCTCTTTCTATTTCTTCCATAGAAACACCATTAGGAGTAAAAATGATATTTTCCGGTGCAACACCAGCTTCCAGTGCCAGACGAACCTCTTGAATGGAAACCGTGTCCATTCCACTCCCTAATGACTTCAATAATTTTAAGACCGAAATATTGGACAGCGCCTTTACTGCATAATTGATCTTCACCTTTTTCACCTTACTGAAAGCGTTGTTTAAACGTTTATACTGCGCTTCAATTTTTGAAGCATCATACACATACACAGGACTTTCGAAATCCTGCACTACACATAAAAGGTCTTGACGAGTCATCTGATTTCTGTTAAAATTAATCCGCAAAAGTAATAGGTATTGAAATATTTTCTAATAAGAAAGCTATAAAATATTGAATTATTTTCATTCTGAAATCATTTCAGAAAAACACGCTTAAAAAAGATTAGTCCAGTCCTATAACATTTGTTATTTTTGCACAGCCGAAAACGAGAAACACGTACTATGAATTTACACGAATATCAAGGAAAAGAAATATTAAACAGTTTTGGAGTACAAATACAACGCGGTATTGTTGCTACTACTGCTGCTGAAGCTGTTGCTGCTGCTAAAAAATTAACGGAAGATACCGGAACCGAATGGCATGTGATCAAAGCACAAGTTCATGCAGGCGGACGTGGAAAAGGAGGCGGTGTAAAACTGGCAAAAAATTTAGAAGAAGTTGAACAACTTGCAGGACAGATCATAGGAATGAACCTGATCACTCCGCAAACTAGTGCCGAAGGAAAGAAAGTACATCAAGTATTAATAGCTGAAGATGTTTATTATCCGGGGGATAGCGAAGCAGAAGAATATTATATGAGTGTTCTCTTAAACAGAGCAAATGGTAGAAATATGATCATGTATTCTACCGAAGGAGGAATGGATATTGAAACTGTAGCTGAAGAAACCCCACATTTAATTTTTACGGAAGAAATTGATCCGGCAGTTGGACTACTTCCATTTCAAGCCAGAAGAGTTGCCTTTAATCTTGGACTAAGCGGGCAAGCCTTCAAGCAAATGACCAAATTTGTAAGTGCTTTGTATACTGCTTATATGAAATCTGATGCTTCATTATTTGAGATCAATCCGGTACTTAAAACAAGCGATGACCGAGTAATTGCGGTAGATGCTAAGGTTAGTATTGATGACAACGCCTTGTTCCGTCATAAAGATTATGAAGCTATGCGTGACCTTCGTGAAGAAAATGCTGTTGAGGTGGAAGCCAAAGCAGTAGGGTTGAACTACGTAGACCTGGACGGAAATGTTGGCTGTATGGTCAATGGTGCAGGATTGGCTATGGCAACCATGGACCTGATCAAGCAAGCCGGAGGAGAACCTGCAAATTTTCTGGATGTAGGTGGAACTGCAGATGCCGAACGTGTGGAAACAGCTTTCAACCTTATTTTAAAAGATCCGAATGTAAAAGCTATTCTGGTAAATATTTTTGGAGGAATTGTTCGCTGTGACCGTGTGGCACAGGGAATTGTAGAAGCTTATAAGAATATGGGAACTATCAATGTTCCTATTATCGTTCGCTTGCAAGGAACTAATGCAGATATAGCAAAAGAGATCATTGATACCAGCGGGCTTGATGTTCATAGCGCAATTGAATTTCAGGAAGCTGCAGATAAGGTACAGGCATTACTTTCATAAGAAACAGAATACTTTTTGATATTTTTTCAAAAGCCTTCTCAAAGTTTGAGAAGGCTTTTTTGTATCTGATTTTACTGAGGTTGCGTTAAGGTACTGTTAAAAGCGTAAAAAAGCGTAACACTTGTTGCATTTAGGTAGTCTATATAATATATCAATCTTTTAAAATCGAATAGTTATGAGAAAAATCCAGGCATTTTTGTTAGCCACAGTGTTATTGGTAGGAAGCTTTGCTTCAGCCGCAACGATCCCAGCAAAAGAAAAGAAGAATCCAACTACAGAAGAAATAAGAGGCTTGTTAACAGACTCTGATTTTATAGTGGAAGAAGACATTTCGGCTTTCGTTACTTTTATGTTGAATGACAACGGAGAGATGGTAGTACTTACGGTAGATACAGAAAACAAAGTTGTTGAATCATTTGTGAAAGCGCGTCTTAATTATCACAAATTAAGTACTCCTTTGCAAAAAGGGAAAGAGTATAAATTGCCAATATTACTTAAGGCAAACAGCTGACAAAAAATTAATTTGTAGAAAATCCCGGCCTCATCATCCGGGATTTTTTTATTTTTGAAAAATGAACAAAGACGATAAAAGAGCCCTCGTAAGTGATCTGATTATTCTGGCCCGTGCCGATGATAAGGTTACCGATGAAGAATATGATTTTATTTTGCGTCTGGCAGATAGGATGCAAATACCTTTAGAAGAGATTGAAGAGCTATTTGAAAATCCGTTACCGTCCAGACCCATACATACGGAACTTGAGCGTATTACGCATTTCTACAAATTGGTTCTGGTAATGAATGTTGATAGGGAGACACATAATAAGGAGATTATTGCTGTGCGAAACTTTGGTTTGAAAATGGGAATTCGACCGGGAGCTGTAGATCAAATACTGTTAACAATGGACCAATACGAAGACAGAATTATTCCTTCAGATGTATTGATCAGGATATTCCAGACCTACTATAATTAATTTTTTTAAAATCATTTAAATAAGACAAAAAGACAGCTATAATGCTGTAAATCAAGTCAAAATGTCTTGTTTTTGTCTTTGGACTTTAAATTGCTTTATACATTTCAGTAAAAAAAGTTGAATCTTAAATACTAAAATGATATGAAAGTAGTTAAAAGAAATACCGGTTGGTTCCCATCAATTTTTGATGATATTTTTGCCGAAAATAAGTTGGATATACCTAATTATGAAAACTTTAGCATTCCGGCGGTAAATATTAAAGAGAATTTTGCGAACTTTGTGATCGAAGTAGCAGTCCCAGGATTGCAACGAGAAAATATTGCTATTGAAGTCGAGGAAAATTTGTTAAAGATATCTTCAGAGGTTTCAAATGAAAAAGAGGAAACCAGTAAAACTGAAGACAATACTAAATTTACCCGAAAAGAGTTTAATTACAGTAAGTTTAAACGTTCATTTACATTACCAGATATTGTAAATGTGGACGAGATAAACGCTACCTATAAAGAAGGTATATTGATTGTTACAATACCTAAAAAAGAGGAGCAAAAAGAAATTAAAAGAATGGTTGAGATTTCATAATTGAAATTTAATTTGGTTAGTTAGTTGAAAATGACCACGTACTACTCAATCGGTACGTGGTTTTTTTATGAAGTGATTTTTAAAAGATTCTTCCTGCTTCGCTCTGAATGGCAGTCACATTCCAAACAAAGCTGTCATTCCGACTTCCGACCGAAGCGTAGCAAAGGTTGGATGAGGAATCTCTTTTCTCTTAGATTCTTCGCTTCGCTCTGAATGACATCGTGGCTCTGAATGGCATTAACGCCCGCGCCTTCTTTTACCTCCGGTACTTTTAATACGGTCAGATTGCGGGGCATTATCCGATACTTTTACAGCATCTTTTAGTCCCTGTAGCTCTTTGGCAGTAAGATCCCTCCATTTCCCAACCGGAAGTTCTCCCAAATCGATATTCATGATGCGTAGTCGCTTTAGTGTTACGACCTCATAGCCTAAATATTCACACATTCTGCGTATTTGACGGTTGAGGCCCTGAATGAGAACAATTTTAAATACAAACCTGCTTATCCGTTCCACTTTGCATTTTTTTGTGGTGACCTCTAATTCGTGAAGGGGGATGCCATTACCCATGCGTCTTATAAAATCGTCAGTGATTGGGCGGTCAACTTTGACAACGTATTCTTTTTCGTGTTGATTCCCGGCTCGCAATATCTTATTGACGATATCGCCATCATTGGTCATTAAAAGTAACCCTTCACTGGGTTTGTCCAAACGACCCACGTGAAAAATACGCTCTTTATGATTGATAAAATCAACAACATTTCCTTCCACACGCCGGTCTGTGGTGCAGGTAATTCCAACGGGTTTGTTCAAGGCAATATAAACCAGTTCTTCATTTTCAGTGATCAATTTTCCATCTACTCTGATCTCATCATTAGGCATGGCACGATCTCCTAATGCAACTTTTTCTCCGTTAATAGTAACACGGCCCTGTTCTATAAGGGTATCTGCCTTGCGTCTGGAGCAATAGCCACTATCACTGATGGCTTTGTTTATTCTAACAGAATCGGGATGGTTCATTTGTTTTGGTATTCAGTGTTCAGTGTTCAGTATTCAGTATTCAGTGTTCAGTGTTCAGTATTGTTCTTTATACATCAAACATTTTCGAGATTGTGTTGTAATGTTTTTATCTTATCCCGAAGCTTCGCTGCCATCATAAAATCCAGATCCTTTGCAGCTTTTTCCATTGCCTTTCGGGTATCTCTGATCTTCTTTTCGATCTGAGGTTTGGTCAAATATACATCATCCGGTTCGGCAGCAGCAAGACTGTCTGCAGTTTCGAAAGTATATGCTTCCTGTTTTGATTTGGTCAGGGCATTTTCAAAAGATTTTTTAATAGCTGTAGGAGTAATATTGTTTACTTTGTTATAAGCGATCTGCTTTTCTCTTCTATATTCAGTGCCATCTATAGTTGCCTGCATGCTTTTGGTGATCTTATCGGCATACATGATGGCTTTCCCATTGAGGTGTCGTGCGGCACGACCCACAGTCTGTGTTAACGAACGGGCGCTTCGCAAGAAGCCCTCTTTGTCAGCATCGAGGATGGCCACTAACGAAACTTCAGGCAGATCCAATCCTTCTCTTAACAGATTCACTCCCACTAAAACATCAAACAACCCCAGGCGCAGATCCTGCATAATCTCAACACGTTCCAAGGTATCCACATCACTATGAATATAACGACAGCGGACCGATATACGAGTCAGATATTTGGTCAATTCTTCCGCCATACGTTTGGTCAGGGTAGTCACAAGAATACGTTCATCCTTTTCAATCCGTAAGTGGATTTCCTCCAGAAGGTCGTCTATCTGATTCAGGCTCGGGCGTACTTCAATTGGCGGATCCAGCAATCCGGTGGGGCGGATGATCTGCTCTACAAAAACACCTCCGGTTTTCTCCAATTCGTAATCAGCAGGTGTGGCACTCACATAGATCACTTGATTCTGTAATGCTTCAAATTCTTCAAACTTTAACGGGCGGTTATCCATGGCAGCGGGTAAACGGAAGCCATATTCCACCAAATTCTCTTTTCTGGAACGATCCCCTCCATACATAGCACCTACCTGAGGAATTGAAACGTGACTTTCATCTACGACCATTAAAAAGTCATCCGGAAAATAATCCAATAAGCAGAAAGGACGCGTACCCGGTAATCTCTGGTCGAGGTAGCGGGAATAATTTTCAATTCCACTGCAATAACCTAATTCGCGTATCATTTCCAGGTCAAAATTAGTACGCTCTTCCAGACGTTTCGCTTCCAGGTGTTTTCCTATTTCTTTAAAATAGTCTACTTGTTTAACCAGATCATCCTGTATTTCACGAATGGCTCCTTGCAATACCTCCGGGGAGGTCACAAACATATTAGCGGGGTAGACCGTAAGCAGATCGTACTTTTCAATAATTTCATTGGTTTGTGCATCAAAAGCTTCGATCTCTTCAATTTCATCACCAAAAAAGTGAATTCGGAAGGGATCATTGGCATAACTTGGGAAAATATCCACAGTATCTCCCTTGATACGGAAATTCCCGTGATTGAATTCCATTTCGGTACGGGAATACAAACTTTGCACTAACATATGTAGTAGCTTGGTACGAGAGATGGTTTGGCCGCTCTTTAATTTGATGATATTTTTCTGAAATTCTGCCGGATTCCCGATACCGTATAAACACGATACTGAAGCCACCACCAGAACGTCCCGCCGTCCTGAGAGTAGGGAAGAAGTAGTACTCAGTCGCATCACTTCGATCTCATCGTTGATAGAAAGATCTTTTTCAATATAAGTACCACTGGAGGGAATAAATGCTTCCGGCTGGTAATAATCGTAATAAGAGACAAAGTATTCTACCGCGTTGTCTGGAAAGAGATTTTTAAACTCACTATAGAGCTGTGCCGCCAATGTTTTATTATGTGCCAGTACCAAAGTAGGCTTTTGGACCTCCTGCACTACATTTGCAACAGTAAAGGTCTTACCACTACCTGTAACACCTAATAAGGTTTGGTATTTTTCTTCAGAATTGATGCCTTCCACCAATGCTTTGATGGCAGCAGGCTGGTCTCCGGTTGGGGTAAAATCTGACTTAATTTTGAATTTCATGCTACTTTTTACGTACCTGCAAAAGTACTGAAAATTGTTTGAGTTTTTGAGCGAGTATGTGTAAGCAACAATAAGATTATAGACGCTATTTTAAAAATTATAAATTAATTAGAGGTTTTGTAATTTTTAAAATGAATATTTAGTTATTCTAAAATATAGATATTGTTGATGATAGTTTTATTCAAAACAATCAAATTCCTTTTTTAATTCAATTTCAGTTTTGTTTCTATATTGATATATTGCTATTTCTCCTTTTCTTTTTACTAAAGAATCTCCAACTTCAATTTTTTCATAAACAGCTGAATCATATATAGCCATGTCATATATACGATTAGTCATATAACCATAATCAAGAATGATAACAGGAGTATTGTGATTACCGGTTTCAATGTATTTTTCTTTAACAATACCTTCCCATTCTTTTTTACGAAAATTTTCTTTCTCTCTACAACCATCTCTAGATGCAATATCATTTTCAATACTAGAAATCAACAAAAAAATTGTTAAAAGAATACCTATAGGAACAGAAAAAATCAAAATGTGATATTTAATCTTTTTCTTCACAGATTTAGTGCGATTGGCTAAATCCCACATATCTAAAAGATTACCTAATATATAAGGGCTACTTAAGCTTGGTGAATAGCCCTTATTATCTAAAATGATATATATCCAAAAAATAATTCCAATTGTAATGATAGCAGGAATCAAAAATAGTATTGGAATTTCTGTCATTTCTTAAATTGTAATTAACATTTGATATTATGATTTCAGCATAGTAGGCAGAAACAATTTTACAATAGTCTAAGCAGAGAAGGTGTACTGACATCATTCTAATAAATTTAAATGTAATTAAAATTTTATTATGTCTATTAATTCTTTACCCCTTTGATGAGAAGCCAAAGACATAGTGAAAATTCACCCAGATCGGCAGGTAATGTAATGACCTCTGAAACCGTCGATGCAGCATCGGGGAAAAGCGAAACGATAAAGAAGTCTACAAGATACCCAAAGCATCCAATCATTAACAGTATCCCTATAATTTTTGGTAAGAAACCTGATTTGAAGACCAAATAGCCAAGAGGGAACAGCCAAAGCCCAAAAAATATCTGGGCGATCAGGTATCCATGAGAGTGCATATCGAGGAAGAACATTACCAGTCCGTGTAGTTGGTCCGTTCCAAATGCATCCAGATAATCATTTCCATTCAAAAGCAATATGGGTGCAAAATGATTGAGCATGTTCACACACATGATCGAGACGGCTACCAGAACACAGGAGACCATCAGTATTGCATGATTCTTATTTACAGATTTCAGTAAAAGATATAGAGCCAGAGGCAGAAGAAAATAAGCGGTTAGCATAACGAGATCACTCACAAAACCAAGGCGGTAGAGGTTTTCGGAAGCTATGATATTATTGGCTGTTGCAGTGGCATCACCTGAGACAAAAATTTTTGCACGAACAAAAAATTCTGCAAACACACCACAGATAATGACTATTAAATACAGGAACCCTGCTATTCTTGAGATCTTTTTAGTTGAATTCATTGAAACGTTTTTTAATGGATGACTATCTGTATAGACGTATCATTTTTGGAAAAGGTTGTCTGAATGAAAAGAATTCAGGAAAAGGTATGAGAAATTATGATTGCAGGAGTATTGCCTATTGAAGCTGGAATTCCATTTCAAACTGATCAATGGTATTTTCAATTCCGTTGGATTTCAAATAGGATAATTTGGTGGTCAGCCTTTCATCAACATTATTGATCTTTATGGTACTGCAAATGCTTTTGATTCCTGAAAATAATTGGTTCCAGCTTTCAGGAGTGTCGTTAAAGTTTTCGAACTGTGCTATTGCCCCGTTACCGGAATTAATGATAAAATAGGATGCTACAGTATCAGAAACAATGATCTGGTAATAGTCATAACCTCCTTCGCGAAGTGAGTTTTGGTGATGGTCCCAGGAATAGTATTCCTGGCCTTTTATATTTTCCCAATCCAGATCGTTATGTTCGATCTTTTTCAGGTTTGGTGTTTCAGAAGTATTAAGCGTAATGTCACCGCTAAAACATTTTAGGACCCTACAGATCTTAAAACCAATGTTTTCATAGGCTTTTATAGCTCTATGATTTTCTGTTATGACTTCCAACTGGCATTTGGTAATACCGTTAGCCTTCAGGAGGGGTATGGCATGGTCGTATAGTTTTTGCACGATCTTTTGCCGTCTGTATTCAGGAATAACTCCCGTTCCGGTGTTAAAGGCAATCGTATCTCCGCCTCTCTTGTCTATACCATTGATGATAAACCCAACCAGTTTTTCATTGTCAAACATTCCATAGGAAAGGTCGTAACGTACCTTCGCTGCCTTTAACCTTTTTTTGAAATAACCGAGGTCATGCGGCATTTTGACAAAATAATTTTCAAATGCTGTAAAAAAGCAATCCATTAAGGCTGGAAACTCAATGGTATCGAGAGTTTTAATGGTCATATGGGTGTTCTATTGTTTTTGGTTTATCATCTGAAAATAGTTATGCAGGATTCCCATTGAGTATCGGCTCGCCACCTCTTTAGCAAATTTCATGAAATCCATATCTGCATTGTGGTCTGCCGTGTCCGATATGGTCCTGATAATAGAGAAGGGGATGCTATATTCGTAACATACCTGTGCTACAGCGCCTCCTTCCATTTCTACACAGTGTACATCCGGAAGCCCTTTTTTTATGAGGGATGCTTCTTCTGAATCCGCAATGAACTTATCGCCACTGGCAATAGCTCCGCTGACTACTTTTGGAGCATCAATACCAAACTCTGATCTCAGTTCAGGGCTTATATTTTCTGAAGAAAGAAATTGCGCTGCTGCTTTTTGGAGGTGAGTATTCATGGTTTCGTCCGTTTTAAAAAAAGATCTATGGACCAAGGGAATTTCAAATTGTTTGTAGAGTGGTCTGGCGTCCATGTCATGCTGATATAAATTGCTGCCTATCACCACATCTCCAATGTTTACAGCTATATCTATGGCTCCTGCTACACCTATGAACAGTACAGTGTCAACTTTAAACTCCACAATAAGGTTGGTTACTGTCGAAGCGGATGCCACCTTGCCCCAGCGTGAAAAGACCAGTACCACATCAACTCCCCATAAGCTGCCTGTGTAATATTTTCTACCACCTCTTTCGGTAATTTTTGGAGTGTCAATAGCTTCCAACAAAGTTTCAATTTCTTCGAGCATGGCACTCATGATTCCGATTCTCATAGGGTACTTGGGATTTGAGCTTGAAAGTTAATTAATTTTGGAGTTATTCTTTACAGACCGTTATGATTAATTTACGGGTTTGCTGTTCTATTTGTACCTGTTCGCCTTCTTTAAACCCTAGTTGTTCCAGCCATTTTCCTTCCAACCGTATCTCGGGAACCGTTGTAGTGTCATAGGTACGTTCCCTATACTTGGTATGGATCTTTATTTTTCTGAAGTTTTTCATTATGTCATACAATTATATGACAAATATATTTATTTAATTCGATTTGTCAAACTTTAATATGACAATATTGTCGTATAATTCATTGACATTTGTTCTGTGAATAAAGAACAACTTAAAAAGAAGGTCGGGCAGCGTATTGTTGCATTAAGGAAAAAAAAGGGATGGAGCCAATCTGACCTGGCAAGAGCTTGTAATAAGGAAAGACAAGCCTTGGAGAAGCTGGAAAACGGGAAGGTCAATCCAACAATCTATTCGCTTCTGGAAATTTCAAAGGCACTGGGTGTTCCGCTAAAGGAGTTGGTTTCTTTTTGAGTTGAGTTTAATTTAGTTGGTGGTTAATATATGATTTTGTGTGATAGAGTTACTGAGATTCTATAGTGCACAGTACATCCAATTAATTATACTCGTTTTCTATAATTAGTTTGTTTTCCGCGCTTTTTAATATTTTTTTAATGGAATTTTCGATTGACTCATGTAATTTTTTTGAAAAACTAGGTTCAGCAGAAGACAAAGATAAATCAATAAATTCTTGGCTTTCCATTCTTTTTAAATAGTCAACAAAACTTCTAACTCTATGAATTCTTAATTTAATTCTAGCCATGAAGTTTCGATTATAATAAAGATCTAATTCTTTACCTGCTGACTGAACAAAAGAATTACTCAAACTCTCTTCAAAAAGACCGCAGTCTAAAGATACTAAATCAACATAAGCGAAATTGAATGCTAGATATTCATAAATGTAGTTTCCTAGAGCAGTAATTTTTATTTGATTAACTTCTTCGGAAAACCTTTCAACTCTATTATTTGCTTCTACAAGACCTTTCTCTAAATAAATATCTAAATGATTTATACAGTCAATTTTGGAGTCATATTTAATATCGAAATTGTGTATTAAATACTTTACATCGATGAAACCTTTTGATGATTTATCTCCAGCTTTGTTGTGGAGATAATTTAGCATTCTTAAGCCAGTAAAATGCGAACTTCCTGTGTCATTTCTTAATTGGAATATATTTGAAATTTTACTTTTTCTTTCATCATAAAAGAATCTGTTGGGGATCATCATTGGTTTAATTACTTGATGAACCTGGAAAACCCAGTCTCTATGGGGGGCCATTTCATTAATATTTGTGTATCCTGAAGTCAAAAAGCCTTTAAAAAATTCAAGAGCTAGCCTAACATCACTATGAGTTGCATATCTAAGAAAATAACTTAGTGGAGATGATTTACGTTTTAATTGCGCTTTACAGATTTCAAGGAATGCTTTCAATGTATTCAAGTCATTAACACTTTTTATACCATATTCACCATCAATATCTTCAGTGTATTCTAAATTATACAAGATATAATCAATTCTTTTAATTACTACTTCAGGAATTACTGGAGCAGATAAATGAAATCCAGGACTTTGATAAGCATCAAGAACACCTCTAGAATTGGCTTCATAATATCTTTCCTCTCTCATGGACACAATTACAAGACATCCTAATTTTTCAGAAATTTCTCCAGCAGTTAAAAAACAAACATCTTGTAAATCTGGAGGGAGCTGATCCATGTTATCGATAAAAATAACAAGAGCCTTATTATTGTTTTTACTTAAAAGGCTTATTTTTTCACACAAGCCTTTAACATCTTGTAGTTTTGATGTCAGAAAATCACGAAGTAACTTTTGATAGGCTTCACTTTTTTCACTTAGCCCCACTAATATTTGTTTCTTATATACTTCAAATTCTGTTGAAAAGGTTTTTAAAACGGTTTCTCTATCAGCATTTCTCAGATATTCTTTATCTATTGCCTCAAGCAGTTTTTGCCATATTTCTTTAGTTAAGTTTTCTTTCGTTTGCGAGGAATATAACAATGTGATAAGAGCAACTTTTGAATACATAGCAATTTCAACTGGTTGTGTATGATATAACAACCTTTTTATGAAAGTTGACTTTCCAGCTCCCTTCCCGCCAAATAATATCATTACACTATTTAAGTTTTCATTTTTAACAGTTTTTGCAATCCGTTGACCAAAAGCGCCAGCATTTTTGTCGTCCGTAAAATCCCTAAAACCTAGATTTTTAAAATAAGGCGTGAGAGAATCATGTAAGAAACCTTGTACGTCCTTTTGTAAATTATCATGGATTCCTTTATTTGTGACATAACATCGATCCATAAACTCTTTATTTAATTCAGGTATTGGACCTAAAAAATTAAGAGACAAAGTCCTAAGAGGACCAGCATATGAATTACTGTTTACGGGAGTTTCATATGCAATAATATTATTTTTTGGATAGAAAATTTCTGAGTATGTCTTTTTCGAAACACCTATATTTTTGTTTAACGAGTCTTGATTAATGACAGACTCAAATCCAATCAAATTTTGTGCAATAGTCAAGTTATTAATGAAATAGGAAATATCTTTTATAATATATGCAGGTAGTTTTTTCCAAGGTTTAATTGTAGAAGATATTTTAAAAATTATCCAAGTTTTTCCATTACAAATAGCTGCAAATTGGCATAATAAATCTTCCGCATACTCTTTTACTTGAAGTACAGCTTCTCTAATATTATCATCAGTAATTAGTTTCTCTATAGAAATTTTCTGAAAATCTTCTTTGAAGTTTGCATTTTCTGGCAGGGTGAAATATTTTTCATTTTTTTTACTTTCAACTATGAGAATCGGTCTATCACCTTTTTTCAGTACATAATCAGCACGATTTCCAGAGACGTATTTTTCATTAGCTATTGTTTCTTTTGGCCATTTTAAGACCTTTGTTAGAATCTCATCGATAATCTGAAATCGAGTGTCAGCCTCATTCAAGTTTATATCTTTAAAATCTTTTTCTATTTTTTTTAAAATTTCAATTTCAGTCATGATTATTTTAATAATACTTATTTTTTATTCCAGTATAAATTCCGGATAATAGTACTTTTTCTAATGATTGTATAATAATTAAGAGTCACCTTCGCTATACAACTTCGACAAGTCTTCGTTGTACAAGAGTTTTGGCGACCAAAGGGGAGAAACTCAAAGATAGCAAAAATTTAGTAGTGCGTATTTAAGTAGTAAGTAGTAAGTAGTAAGAAGTAAGAAGTAAGAAGTAAGAAGTTGGATGTTTGAAGTTGGGGGCTGGGAGTTGGAAGCTTGAGGTTGGATGCTGGAAGCTTGAGGCTGGGAGTGTCATTCAGAGTGAGTAATCAGGGGTAGCGTAGTTATTGAGCGTTTTTCTTCCTTTCAAAATACATGGTGAGAACCAGCACGGTCAGTAACATTCCAAACGCATAGATAATATCTTCTATGGGAATTGTAAAAATACGTATTCCCAGATTTTCTGTATTGTCGTACCATACTACCTGCTCTTCAATACCACTACCCGTAAGAATGCCATTTATTATAAAGAAAGGAATCAGGATCACCAGAAAGACAGGAAAGAAGGTTCTAAACAAGTCTCGTTGGTAATTGTAAACCAATCCCATTAAGAGGATTCCATAACTGAAATTGATGAGTGTGTACCAGCGGTCATAAAAATACCATAACAATATAATAAGTGTGGTGAGTAGTGATACATAAATGATATTGGTGGTTTTTTCAGAAAAAGAAAACTTCGGAAAAAAGTATAATAAAGAATAATAGGTAAAAATACAGGCATAAGGAATACAGATAAAGAACAACCATTCTTCAATAGGTAAATTGAAGATCTTGACTCCTGTAATATATGCATCGTTAAATTTCCAGATACCATTGTTGGTAAAAACCACATCCCAGGAAATAAAAAATGCCATCATGATAAGAATGGCAATGAAGAGTGATTTCCACTTTTTATAAAATTGTAATTTAGGATGAAAACTGAATAGAAAAGGAATGAGAATGGATCCTATATTCAAATACAGATATAGATATTTCATTCTTTATTTTTTGAAATATTTTAAAGGAGGAACCAACATCCCGAAACATTCTCCTTTCTCTTTTCCCAGATGTTTATGGTGAATTTTATGAGCTCTTCGAATCCCACGGGCATACCAATGATTGGCATTCCGAAATAATTTAAATCGCTGGTGGATAAAAATATCATGCACCATAAAATAGGCTACTCCATAAGCAAAAATACCCAAGCCAATTGGTAAGCCTGCCCAGAAGCCGTAATACTGCCAGCCAATAAAACAAAAAATACTTACCGCGGCATAAAAAATGAAAAAGAAGTCATTGCGTTCCCACCAACTATTGTGGTCCTTATGATGATGATCCTTGTGAAGACTCCATAAAAACCCATGCATAATATACTTATGTGTGAACCACGCCATAAATTCCATAATGGAAAAAGTAATTAGAAAGATCAATATCCAGAGAACAATTTTCATAACTTATCGTACTAATTTTAATTGATATTTTACATAACTACGTGTTAACAGCCCAAATTTTTCATAATTGGGAACTCTAATTCGTGTGTTTTTGATATCCCTTGCCGGAGTTCGCTTTAGCTTTTTAAGAAGGCGCTTGTAATAGCGATAAGCCATAAAGACGCCAAATTTTGCTTCGGAAGGAAGGTGTAATATTCCCTGATATCCTTTTTTGAAATCTTCTTCAATGTCTTTTATAATGAATTCTTTCGAATCCTCATCCAAAGCTTCCAAATTGGTATTGGGAAAATATGTCCTGTTCAAGTCGTTAAAATCTGCTTTCAGATCGCGTAAAAAATTCACCTTCTGAAAAGCAGAACCTAAGTGCATTGCTGCATCTTTTAATTGTTCGAATTTTTCAGTATCTCCTTTTACAAATACTTTTAAACACATTAACCCTACTACATTTGCAGAGCCGTAAATGTATTCCTCGTACTCTTCTTCTGTATGGTACACTTTTTTAGAAAGATCAAAACGCATGCTATTCATAAAAGAATCGATTAGGTGTTGATCGATTCCATAGGAATGTACCGTATGCTGGAACGAATTTAAAATAGGATTTAAACTGATCCTTTCTGAAAGTGCATTTTCCAGACTCTTTTCAAATCTGTTAAAAAGAGTTTCTTTGTCGTACTCATGAAAAGAATCTACTATTTCATCGGCAAAACGAACAAATCCATAGATATTATATATATCCTGCCGGATAGTAGGGGCCAACATTTTTGTAGCTAAAGAAAACGACGTACTATAGGTATGCGTCACTTTTTTGCTACATGTTTGAGATACAATGTCGAATAATTCTTTCACAATTTTTTATTTTTTTGTATTAAACCTGCAACCAATTTACCTGAAATAAGTGCGGGAGGAACTCCCGGTCCGGGAACGGTTAATTGCCCGGTAAAAAAGAGGTTATCTACTTTTTTGCTCTTCAATTTAGGCCTTAAAAAAGCAGTTTGCATTAGAGTGTTCGCTAACCCATAGGCATTTCCTTTGTATGAGTTGTATGCAGAAACAAAATCGTTTATACAAAAAGACTCTTTAAAGATAACGTATTTTTTTGCTTCCTGATGGGTCAATTTTTCAAATCTCGTCATAATTTTCTCAAAATATTCCTCTCGTAATTCAGGAATATCATCGAGTCCCGGAGCTAATGGAATTAAGAAAATACCAGCTTCTTTTCCGTCGGGAGCAGCATTATCATCTGTTTTTGAAGGAAAACTTGCATAAAAAAGAGGTTCTTCCGGCCATTTGGGGGTATCGTAAATAACGTTGGTATGTGCTTGAAAATCTACATCAAAAAAGAGCGTATGATGTTCAACATTCTTCAGTTTTTTACTAAAGCCAACATAGAACAGCAAGGCCGAAGGAGCAAATACTTTTTTTTGCCAGTATGCTTCAGAATACTGGCGATAGGGTTTGTCCAGTAATGTTTCGGTATGGTGATAATCTGCTCCACTTAACACCACATCACTCAAAATAGTTTCACCATTCACAACGATTGCTGAGGCTTTTTTACCATTCACCACAATTCTTTCAACATTTTGATTGGTCTTTATAACGACTCCTAAATTTTCAGCCAATGTTTTCATTCCTGTGACAACCGAATACATCCCATTTTTAGGATGAAAGGTGCCTAAACCAAAATCTGCATAATTCATAAAGCTGTAAAAAGCAGGAGTATTGGACGGCTTAGCTCCCAGAAATAATACCGGAAACTCGAGAATGGAGATCAAGCGCGGATTCTTAAACTCTTTTCTTACCTCTTTACTGATCGTACTAAAAAACTGTCCGATTTTTTTCATAGTCACCGGAGTGACAAGTTCCAGAGGCGAAACTCCTGGCTGATACACCAGATCCTTTATGGCAATATTATAGTTATCCAATGCCTCATCCATAAACTTTTGCAACTTAACAGAGCTTCCCGGCTCTTCATTTTCAAAAGCGGTACAAATTTTCTCAAAAGTATCTTCAATGGTTATAAAGTCATTTTTGCCGAAGTAAACACTATACGCAGGATTTAGTTTTGTAAGTTGATAATAATCTTCCGGCTTTTTGTTGAAGTCTGCAAAGAAACGTTCAAAAATGTCTGGCATCCAATACCATGTAGGCCCAATATCAAAGGTGAACCCCTCTCTTTTAAGTTGTCTTGCCCGGCCACCAATGGTAGAGTTCTTTTCAAAGATAGTTATTTTGTTACCGGCTTTCGCCAGATAGCTGGCTGCGGCAAGAGAAGAAAAACCTGAACCTATAATGGAAATATCTTTCAATGTTTTGTTTAATAAATTTGCTTACAATTTAAACAAAAAAAGACAAAACACTCTTGGTTTTAAGATTTTTTTAGTGTTTCCAGCTCCAGAAGGAGTTGTTTAAGGTCTGTTATTTTTCGAACACTTTTAGGGACTTTTTTTGAATCTAAATTTTGAGTTTTATAACCCATCACCCATAATTTACAAGGTTTGGCTTCACAAACCCTGTTTTGAAACTCATTTAGATATTCATCGATACTCTTTTTTTGAGGCTGGACGGTCAAATAAGAAAGAAAAATAATACCTTCATGGTGCTTTAGGACATGGAAGAGGTTGTCCAGGGGGATATTACTACCTAAATAAATTGTTTTAAAGCCTGCAGAGATGATTTCATAATTTGCGTAGAGCAACCCTATTTCATGAATTTCTTCATAGGGTAGATAAAGTGCAAAAACAGCGTTGCCTTTTTTCTTGAAATTCTGTTGTGCATTTTCAATATTGAGGATGACTTTTTGTTTGATCAGCTCCGAAATAAACCTTTCATGGGCAGGGTCTATAGTTCCTGTTTGCCATAGCACTCCAATTTCGGAAAGCAGCGGTATAAAAACTTCAAAGAAAAGTTCTCTGAAGGTTTTCTGCTGTAAAAGTTGTTCGCATGTTTTGGTAAATGACAAATGGTCAAAATCGAACATTGCTTTTTTAAAGGACTTTATGGCAAACTCTTCTTGGTGATGAATGGCTTCTTCTTGAATTTGCTGGCAAATTTCTTCATTGGTTAATTGGGCGATTTTAGAAATTTTATACTCTTTATTGTATAGAAAAGTAACGTTGAGAAGTTTTTTAAGACTATCGAGTGAATAAGTTCTAATATTAGTACCGGTTCTGTCCGGCTCTAAAAGATTGTAACGTTTTTCCCAGATTCTAATGGTATGAGCCTTTACATTGCTTAAGTTTTCAAGGTCTTTTATACTGAATCGCGTTTTTATTTCCATACTGTATTTGCATCGAATAGTGGAACAAAGTACTAAAAAGAAGCGGAAAGTTATATAAAACTGTTCAATAAAATTGTTAAAACAATCAACAGAATGAAAAGAAATTGTGCCCGAAGTGGGACTTGAACCCACACGCCCTAAAGGACACATGGCCCTCAACCATGCCTGTCTACCAATTCCAGCATCCGGGCAAAAAAAAGTTAAACCAAGGGCTTAACTTTTAAAATGGTGACCTGACTGGGGCTCGAACCCAGGACCACCTCCTTAAAAGGGAGGTGCTCTACCAACTGAGCTATCAGGTCTTCCTTGAATGCGGGTGCAAATATACTATCATTAAATTTATTTTTCAAAGCTATTTTAAATTAAATTTGATAAAAAATACGAATTACCCAAACATTAAGGAACTATAGATATTTGTGAAATGAAAATTGTGCTTTTGGGCTATATGGGAAGCGGAAAATCTTCTGTTGGATATGAGCTGGCTTCGGTTTTGAAATTTGGCTTTATTGACTTAGATGCCGAAATTGAAAAAGAAGAAGGAAAGACTATTTCTTCTTTGTTTGCTGATAAAGGAGAAATTTATTTCAGAAAAAAAGAAAGTGAGATTCTAAAAAAAATTACCGGTATCAAAAATAATCTGGTGATCGCTACAGGAGGTGGAACTCCATGCTACGGAGATACTATGCACTATTTAAATGCCCAAAAGGATGTGGTCTCCATTTATTTGAAAACTTCTCTGGAAGTACTTACCGTAAGACTTTTTAGAGAGAGAGATGAAAGACCGCTTATAGCACATTTAAGAACACGGGAAGAGTTAAAGGATTTTATTAGAAAGCATCTTTTTGAACGGGCTCATTATTACAATCAAGCTCAATTTAAAGTAGCAACCAACAGTACTTCTGTTCCGGAAATTGTGGAAGCAATTGTTGTGCAGCTATTCTAGGACTGCCCGGTCATTATTCTTTTCAAAAATAACCGATATATTTTCATTTAAAGAAGTAGATAGCGAGATTCCTTTAAAATCGGCTTTAATAGGATATTTTTTATGATTTCGATCTACTAATACGGCAGTTTTAAATTGCTTTAACGGCACTTCCAGAAAGTGTTTCACACCGTAAATAAGAGTGGTTCCGGAATGTAAAACATCATCTACCAATAAGAGCGATTTATTTTGATAGTCTTTAGGGTCTAAAGATGTTTCTATTGGGTTTGTAGGTTTTTTTTTATCAATGATCACTTCACATAAGATCACTTTAAGAGGCGAAACTTTTTCTACAATGGTTTTCAGTTTTTTAGCCAATAAAAAGCCATTTTCCTTAATTCCTGCAATAATAACTTCCTCTTCGTTTACATTGGTTTCGTAAACCTGATAAGCAATACGCTTTAGTTTGTGATCAATTTGTTTTTTGTCTAAAATAACATTACTTGTTAGTGTCATAAAGAAAAAGTTTTTTCAAAGATAATAAATACGACTGCTTTTAAGATTCATCTGTCCCTGTAAAATCTTCAAGGTCTCTTCGGTCTTTTTTAGTGGGGCGCCCAACTCCCTTTTTGCGGTAATATTCTTTTGAATATTTAAGCAACTCAATTTTTTCAAAAGCTTCTTTTGGAGTAGTATCTTTTCTGTATATATCAACTAGCTTAGCTCCAAGCCTGCTTTCTGGAAGGTCCAAAACCTCAAGAGAATAGTTAATTTGGTTTTTGCGCACCAAAATAGTATCACCCGGATATACATCCCGTGAAGGCTTTACAATATCGTTGTTTACACGTACAGAACCTTTCTTACAGGCATTAGTCGCAATACTTCTGGTTTTAAAATACCGTATACACCATAAATATTTATCAATTCTCATACATTTAACACTAATTCTACGTTAATCTTTAAAACAAAAATAATGGAAAATTGTATCTTGCGCCCACAAAAAAAAGACGAATGAAGAAAGCATATTTTTTACTACCAATTACATTCTTAATACTCTTGGTGGTTGGATCCTGTAAAAAGGATGATGGAGTTGATGTAATTCCACCGCGGGATCGTGGTGAAGAAGCTGTCGATGCTACTGAAGAAATTGAAACGTTTCTGAAAACCCACTTTTACAATTACGAAGAATTTGAGAACCCTCCTGCAAATTTTGATTATGTTATAAAATTTGACAGTCTTATTGGAGATAATGCTACAAAGATACCTTTAATAGATCAGGTGTCAAGTAAGACAGTAAAAGACAGGTTTGATACGGATGTATTATATACCCTTTATTTTCTGAATGTGAGACAGGGTGGAGGAGAGCGAATCAAATTTCCTGATATAGGCACTATGTCTTTTGAAGGAAGATTGTTGGACAATACATTGTTCGATGGATCTGTCCCTTCTGTACGCTTTGACCTAACTGCTATTATCAATGGTTTACAAGATGGACTTGTAGAATTTAATACTGCTGTGGGCGACCCTATAATTAATTCAGATGGAACAGTAGATTATGAAGATTATGGTGTGGGAGCCGTTTTTGTCCCTTCAGGATTGGCTTATTTTTCCAGTCCGCCTCCAGGTATCCCTGTTTATTCTCAGTTGATTTTTGCATTCAAATTATATAATGCTGAAATGGGTGATCAGGACGGTGATGGAATTCCTTCTATTTTAGAAGATTTAAATGGTAATAAACTTGAAGAGGACGACGACACTGACGATGACCTGATTCCTAATTTTGTAGATGTAGATGATGATAACGATGGAAGACTTACAAAGGATGAAATTGAAGAAAACCAATATATTATCGGTCCTGGTGATGAAGATCCAATATTAGCGGCAAACGAAGTTGAAATAAGTAGAGAAGTAGATGATGTGACCGGAAATATTACTATTAATACAGTAACATTTACAGATCAGGATGGTGACGGCACTGCGGATTATTTGGATCCTGATAATTAGAAAAAAACAGATAATAAAAAAGCCCCGCTATATGGGGCTTTTTTATTATAAGACGCTCTCTTTTATTTACGTGCAATTACTTTTAGGGCTGCTTTTACAATGGCTTCGGTATTTAAACCATATTTATTCATTAATTGCTCCGGAGTTCCGGATTCGCCAAAGGTATCTTGTGTAGCTATAAATTCCTGAGGGGTTGGAGCATTTTCTGCCAGAACCCTGGATACACTTTCACCAAGGCCTCCTAAAAAGTTGTGTTCCTCAGCAGTGACAATACATTTGGTTTTACTAACACTGTTTAAAATTGTTTCACTGTCTAAAGGCTTAATCGTATGGATATTGATTACTTCTGCCGAGATACCTTGCTCATTTAAGGTTTCGGCCGCTTGTAGTGCTTCCCATACCAAATGGCCTGTAGCTACAATGGTAACATCATTTCCTTCCTGTAAATGAACAGCCTTGCCTATTTCAAAAGATTGATCTTCGGCAGTGAAATTAGCAACTTTAGGCCTTCCAAAACGGAGGTATACAGGGCCTTTGTGTTCTGCAATAGCAATAGTAGCAGCTTTGGTTTGATTGTAATCACAAGTATTGATCACCGTCATACCCGGTAACATTTTCATTAATCCAATATCCTCCAATATTTGATGCGTTGCACCATCCTCCCCCAGAGTAAGCCCAGCATGAGAGGCACAGATCTTCACATTTTTATGGCTATAGGCAATACTTTGCCGTATTTGATCGTAAACCCTTCCTGTAGAGAAATTGGCGAATGTTCCTGTAAAAGGAATTTTTCCTCCAATGGTCATTCCGGCAGCAATTCCCATCATATTTGCTTCAGCGATCCCTACCTGAAAAAAACGTTCCGGATGGTTCTCTTTAAATTCATCCATCTTCAAAGAGCCGGTTAGGTCTGCGCAAAGAGCAACAATATCCTCATTCGTTTTTCCAAGTTCGGTGAGCCCTGCTCCAAAACCGGAACGGGTGTCTTTTTTACCGCTGTCTGTATATTTTTTCATTGTGGTCATTTCAGTTTTAATAATCTCCAATAGTTTCAGGGTTTTGTGCTAAGCCAATTTCCAATTGTTCGTCATTAGGAGCTTTTCCGTGCCAGGCGTGTGTATACATCATAAAGTCTACACCATTTCCCATAACAGTATGTAATAGCACACAAATAGGTTTGCCGTTTTTGGCTCTGGATTTTGCAGTTTTCATTCCCTCAATAATGGCTTCGAGATCATTTCCTTTTTCAATTTCAAGAACATCCCAGCCAAAAGCTTCAAATTTAGCTTTTACATTTCCCATGGGGAGTACATTATCGGTAGATCCGTCAATTTGTTGTCCGTTAAGATCAACCGTTACAATGAGATTATCGATCTTATTGGCAGCAGCATACATAACAGCTTCCCAATTCTGGCCTTCCTGTAATTCTCCATCTCCGCATAGTGTGTAGATAAGATGTGGGTCATTATTGAGCTTTTTTGCTTCTGCAGCTCCAATGGAAACTGAAATACCCTGCCCTAAAGAACCGGAAGCTACACGTACGCCCGGTAATCCCTCATGTGTGGTAGGATGTCCCTGCAAACGTGAATTCAGCAAGCGAAATGTGTTTAGTTCATCTACGGGAAAATAACCTGAACGTGCTAAAACACTATAGAAAACCGGAGAAATATGACCGTTTGACAAGAAGAAGATGTCTTCATCAATACCATCCATATGAAACCCTTCTTTACGATCCATAAGTTCTTGAAAAAGAACTACAAAAAACTCTGCACAACCCAAAGAACCACCTGGGTGCCCCGAGTTTACTTTATGAACCTGTCTTAGAATGTCCCTGCGAACCTGTATTACTAAATCATTGAGATAATTAAGATCTGGCATATCGAATTGTAAATTTTAAGTCTCAAAAGTAAGTGATTAAAAAAGGGAGTACAAGCTGAAATAGGAGCAGTTATTAACGATTTTTGGGTTTTAGTTAACAGTATGGTTTATTTTCTGAGAAAGTAAAAAAAGGAGGTTTCTATTTCTGAAGAAACACGGTTGAAACTCACAAATCATTTTATCTTTGCAATTCTGTTAAAAATTGCAAATGCATTTCAAATTAGAAACTAAAGATACTAATAGCCAAGCCAGAGCCGGAACGATTACGCTCGATCACGGTACAGTGGAAACTCCAATATTTATGCCGGTAGGTACTGTTGGAACAGTAAAAGGTGTACACCAGCGAGAATTGGAAGAGGATATCAACCCGGATATTATTTTAGGAAATACATACCATCTATACTTACGGCCACAAGTAGCTATTTTAGAAAAAGCGGGTGGGCTGCATAAGTTTATGAATTGGGATCGAAATATCCTCACGGATAGTGGCGGCTATCAAGTATATTCACTTTCTGCAAATCGAAAAATAAAAGAAGAAGGCGTAAAATTTAAATCACATATTGACGGAAGTTTTCATGTTTTTACTCCGGAAAATGTAATGGAGATTCAGCGTAGTATAGGAGCAGATATCATTATGGCTTTTGACGAATGTACACCCTATCCCTGTGATTATAATTATGCAAAAAGGTCAATGCATATGACGCATCGTTGGTTGGACCGATGTATCAACCATCTGGAAAAAATACCTTACAAATACGATTACAAACAGTCATTTTTCCCTATTGTACAAGGAAGTACTTATAAAGACCTTAGAAAACAATCTGCAGAATATATAACTTCGGTAGGAGCAGAGGGAAATGCCATTGGGGGGCTTTCAGTTGGAGAGCCTGCTGAAGAAATGTATGAAATGACGGCGGTCGTTACGGAAATACTTCCACAGGATAAACCACGTTATCTAATGGGCGTGGGTACACCTATTAATATTTTGGAAAATATCGCTTTAGGAATCGATATGTTTGATTGTGTAATGCCTACAAGAAATGGCCGTAACGGAATGTTATTTACAGTTCATGGAACCATCAATATCAAAAATAAAAAGTGGTCAGCAGATTTTTCGCCAATTGATGAAATGGGTATTACCTGGGTAGATACGGCTTACAGTAAAGCTTATTTACGACATCTCTTTACTGTTAATGAAATGTTGGGAAGGCAAATTGCCACCATCCATAATCTTGGATTTTATCTATGGTTGGTTCGTGAAGCGAGAAAACATATCTTAGCGGGAGACTTTGTCTCCTGGAAAAAAACTATGGTCGAACAAATGGACAAACGCCTGTAACCTCATGCTTAGCATTCTCGATAGATATATTTTAAAAAAGTACCTGGGGACCTTTATCCTTTTGTTGCTTCTTTTTATACCTATTGGGATTACTGTAAATCTTGCTGAAAAGATAGATAAGATTTTAGCAAACGAAGTTCCTTTCTTCGAAGTTGCCGTTTACTATCTGGACTTTACTATATACTTCGCCAATTTATTATTTCCTTTATTCCTGTTCTTGTCTGTAATCTGGTTTACTTCAAAATTGGCAAATAATACAGAAGTGATTGCATTTTTAAGTAGTGGAGTTTCCTATTATCGTTTCTTACGCCCCTATATGATAGGTGCTACTATTGTTTGTATAGGCGCATTGATTTTAGGAATGTATCTCGCACCAATGGCAAGTAAGGGTTTTAATGAGTTTACATTTCAGTATTTAAAAAATAACAAAAAGGACAGGCAACAAAATAATGTTTACAGACAGATCAATGACAACGATTATATTTATGTGAGTTATTTTAATGTGAAAGAAAAATCCGGGAATAATTTCACTCTGGAGCATTTTGAAGGAAATAAAATGACATATAAATTAGCCGCCAGCCGTATTAAATTTAATGAAAAGGATAGCAGTTATACACTATATAATTATACCAAACGAATTATTGGCGAGCACGAAGACATCTTACAAACTGAAACTAAGTTAGATACAACTTTTACCTTCGAACTGGAGGACCTTACACCTGTAGAATATATTGCCGAGACTCTAAACTTTACAGAACTTAATTCATTTATAGAGCGAGAAAAAGAAAGAGGCTCCACATATATTAACCGCTATGAAGTAGTGCGTTACAAAAGATGGAGTTTACCTGTTTCTGCTTATATTCTAACGATCATTGCAGTGGCAGTATCCTCTATGAAACGCCGTGGCGGAATGGGGGTAAATCTGGCAATAGGAATAGGAATTGGAATGGT
Source organism: Ulvibacter sp. 2210JD10-4 (assembly GCF_058148525.1). Lineage (NCBI taxonomy): Bacteria > Pseudomonadati > Bacteroidota > Flavobacteriia > Flavobacteriales > Flavobacteriaceae > Ulvibacter > Ulvibacter sp. 2210JD10-4. The sequence goes on along the minus strand of NZ_JBYVJZ010000007.1, from coordinate 9,979 downwards.
ATTCATCTTTTTTGATAAAATTTTCGGGACCATGGCAGAGCAAAGTAGTTTCTCACCATTCGTTGCTACGTGGTTTCCTAACATTATCTTTGGTATTTTAGCAATTTACTTGCTTCGAAATGCAAAACGATAAACTTTTAAATTACTTTCATTTACATTTTATAATCTTCATTTGGGGATTTACAGCAGTATTGGGAGCTCTTATTTCCATAGGTGCAATTCCGTTAGTATGGTATAGAATGTTATTGGCTTCCGGGTTTATTTACTTGTTTGTTAAATTCAGAAAGATCGATCTTCGGTTTCCATATAGGGTATTAGCAGGTTTTTTTCTGGCAGGATTGATCATTGCCTTACACTGGCTCGCTTTTTTTGGAGCAATTAAAGTTTCAAACGTTTCTGTTACATTGGCGATCATGTCTACCGGGGCATTTTTCACTTCCTTGCTGGAGCCACTTTTGTACAGGCGCAGAATTATAGGGTATGAAGTTTTATTTGGCCTTATTGTAGTGGTAGGACTATACATTATATTTAAAGTAGAAAGTGAATATATCTGGGGAATCGTATTAGCATTAGTCTCTTCCTTTTTAGGAGCTTTGTTTTCGGTCATTAACGGAAGATTTGCCATAAGATATAATGCTTCGGCAATTTCTTTTTATGAATTGTTATTCGGAATGCTATGTATTACTGTGTATTTGGCCTTCAGCGGAAGTTTTACAACTTCTTTTTTTAAACTTTCTGTAGACGACTGGACTTTTCTATTGCTACTTGCTACCATATGTACGGGCTATGCATTTATAGCTTCCGTACACGTAATGAAATGGATCAGTCCCTATACTGTAATGCTTACCATTAACCTGGAACCGGTCTACGGAATTATTTTGGCATTATTGATTCTGGGAGATTCAGAAAATATGAGTCCTCAATTTTATTATGGTGCCGCAATTATATTGATAACAGTCATTATCAATGGAATTATTAAAATGAAGATGGAAAGAAAAAAGAGGGTGATTAAGTAATACCTAACAACAAAATTTTATCTTTGTAGGCTAAGCAAAAAAACTTCAAGGAATTATCTATGGAATATCTTGATTTTGAATTACCCATAAAAGAATTACAGGAGCAATACGAAAAAGCTTGCCAGATTGGTGAAGAGAGTGATGTGGATGTATCCAATACCTGTAAACAAATTGAGAAGAAACTCAACGAGACCAAAAAAGAAATATATAAGACTTTAACACCATGGCAACGTGTTCAGTTGTCCCGTCACCCTAATCGTCCCTATACAATGGATTATATCAATGCCATTTGTGGGGATTCCTTTTTAGAATTACACGGCGATCGAAATTTTAAGGATGACAAAGCAATGGTGGGCGGACTTGGTAAAATAGGTGACCAAAGCTATATGTTCATTGGGCAGCAAAAAGGATATAATACGAAGACCCGTCAATACCGAAATTTTGGAATGGCTAATCCCGAGGGATATCGTAAGGCATTGCGTTTGATGAAATCTGCTGAAAAATTTGGTGTTCCGGTTGTTAGTTTGATAGATACACCAGGAGCTTTTCCAGGCCTGGAAGCCGAGGAACGGGGACAAGGGGAAGCTATAGCCCGAAACATATTGGAAATGACTCGCCTAAAAGTGCCTATTATAGTTGTTATCATTGGAGAAGGTGCCAGTGGAGGTGCATTAGGTATAGGAGTAGGAGATAAAGTATTGATGTTGGAAAATACTTGGTATTCTGTTATTTCTCCTGAAAGCTGCTCTTCTATCCTTTGGAGAAGTTGGGAGTTTAAGGAACAGGCTGCAGAAGCTTTAAAACTTACGGCCACGGATATGAAAAAGCTATCGCTTATAGACCAAATTGTAAAAGAACCTCTTGGAGGAGCACATAGTGATAGAGAAAAAACCTTTATCACGGTTGCAAATGCAATTGATAAAGTTTATTCTGAATTAAAAGACTTATCACCAAAAGATCTGGTGGAAAAACGCATGGATAAATATTCGGAAATGGGAGTTTATAAATCCTGATTTCAGTAATACCAACACTTTCAAAAAACCGAAGTATTTTCTTCGGTTTTTTTCGTATCTTATTAACAATAAATTAAAGTTTTCAACAGTTGTTTTGTTAATGAACAGTGAACATAGAAATTAAAATATTTACTGCTCCTCTTAACATTTTATTTACATTCGCTCAATGGAAAAACTGAAACCTCACACTTCATATTCTGCGCGTCCAGCGCAGGTTATTTCGCTCGAAAAGGGAAAGCTTCCTCCTCAAGCTATTGATTTAGAGGAAGTTGTGCTTGGAGCAATGATGATTGACAAAAAAGGGGTAGATGAGGTTATCGATATTCTCCATGCCGAAGTCTTCTACAAAGAAGCACACCAGCATATTTTTGAAGCCATCCATACACTTTTTGAAAATAGTGAGCCTGTAGACTTATTAACCGTTTCAGCACAGTTAAAGAAGGACGTAAAGCTAGAGATAGTGGGAGGCGAGTTTTATTTGGTGCAATTAACGCAAAAAGTGTCCTCTTCTGCACACATTGAGTTTCACGCACGCATCATTCTTCAAAAGTATATTCAGAGAAGTTTGATAAAGATTTCAAATGAGATCATTGAAGATTCGTATGATGAAACTACAGATGTTTTTGACCTGTTGGACAATGCCGAAGCAAAATTATACGAGATTACCCAGGGAAATATCAAACGCTCTTCAGAAACGGCACAAAGCCTTGTAATTCAGGCAAAAAAGCGTATTGAAGATATCGCTAATAAAGAAGGACTTTCCGGAATACCTTCCGGATTTACCAAAGTTGATAAATTAACTTCCGGATGGCAACCCAGTGATCTGGTTATTATTGCGGCACGTCCCGGTATGGGTAAAACAGCACTAACGCTTTCCATGGCTAGAAATATAGCAGTGGAGCATGGTATCCCAGTCGCATTTTTCTCATTAGAGATGTCATCGGTGCAATTGATTACCCGGTTGATCTCTTCGGAAACGGGCCTTAGTTCTGAAAAATTACGTACCGGAAACCTGGAAAAACACGAATGGGAACAACTCAATGTAAAAGTGAAAGGCTTAGAAAAAGCACCTCTTTTCATTGATGATACTCCTTCACTTTCCATTTTCGACCTTAGAGCCAAAGCACGCCGGTTATCTTCACAACACGGAATCAAATTAATTATGGTGGATTACCTGCAATTAATGACTGCAGGTGGTAGTCAAAAAGGAGGAAACCGTGAGCAGGAGATATCTACTATTTCCCGAAATCTGAAAGCGCTCGCAAAAGAATTGAATGTGCCCGTAATTGCGTTGTCACAGTTATCACGTGCCGTAGAAACACGTGGAGGAAGTAAACGTCCGTTACTGTCAGACCTTCGTGAATCCGGGGCAATTGAACAGGATGCAGATATTGTATCGTTCATTTACCGCCCCGAATACTACAAAATTGAAGAATGGGACGATGAGGAACGTACCCCAACAGCAGGCCAGGCTGAATTTATTGTGGCTAAACACCGTAATGGTGGATTGGATGAAATTAAATTGAAATTTGTTGGACATCTGGGAAGGTTCGAAAACCTGGAAACATTTGATTTCCCAACCGAAATCCATTCCCGGATGAACGATGCAGCCAATGACGATACATTTAAAACAGATCATTTGGCATCACCAGGAGAAGCTTTTGGAAGCTCAATGAACGATGATCTTTCACCCGATGACGACAATGATGTCCCGTTTTAAAATGCTATTTTTCAGTTAAAATAATTCAGATTCAAATTTGGCTCAAAATTTGTCGTTATATTAGCACTATGACGAGAATTGTTCCTATTCTATTACTACTATTTCTTTCATTACAGGCCTCAGCTTCCTATATTTTAATACCTATGGATGCCGAAGGACAGAAAGAACATTTAAAGGCCTATGGCATTACCTATTGGACCTTAGAACGGCAGGTAAAAGTGAAATGGTTATTGAATTATCGGGGAGGCTCTTTTTTGTTGCCCGATTCTGAAGATATTAGAAAAGAATGTCAGATACGCGGAGTTTCTTTTGAAATCCTTTCCGATGCAAAGACAGAACAGATCTTAACAGAGATAAGTAGCCCCTCACAGAATATGGAAGCGGTTTCTTTGGAAAAAGCTCCCAGAATTGCCGTGTATTCACCAAAAGGAAATCAACCTTGGGATGACGCAGTAACAATGGTACTTACCTATGCCGAAATTCCCTATGAAATAATATACGATGAAGAAGTGATGGGTGACCAATTGATATTGTACGATTGGCTGCATTTGCATCATGAAGATTTTACCGGGCAATATGGAAAATTTTATCGCGCTTACCGTGCAGCACCTTGGTATATTGAAGAAAAGAGAAAAGCAGAAGCTTTAGCTGCCAAAATGGGGTATAATAAAGTTTCCGAAGCAAAAGGAGATGTAGCCTTGAAAATAAGAGATTATGTTATAGGAGGAGGTTTTATGTTTGCCATGTGTAGTGCAACCGATAGTTTTGATATATCATTAGCAGCAGAAGGGGTTGATATTTGTGAGCCTATGTTTGACGGTGACCCAAGCGAACCCGGATACCAGAGTAAAATAGATTATAACAGGACCTTTGCATTTAAAAATTTTACCTTGGAACGTAGCCCGATGGTATATGAATTTTCGTCTATCGATATGACAATGAAAAGAAGAATTGCTAAGGAAACAGATTATTTTTCATTGATGGATTACTCGGCAAAGTGGGATCCTATCCCTTGTATGCTGGTGCAGAATCATACGGCGCTCGTAAAAGGATTTATGGGACAGACCACATCTTACGATAGAGATCAGGTTAAATCTAATGTACTGGTCATGGGCGAAAATAAAACCAACGGAGAAGCCCGTTATATTCACGGTATCAAAGGAAAAGGATTTTTCACCTTTTACGGAGGGCATGACCCGGAAGATTATCAGCATAGAGTAGGGGATGCCAAAACCGAATTGGCACTGCATCCTAATTCACCGGGATATCGTTTGATCTTAAATAATGTATTGTTTCCTGCTGCCAAAAAGAAAAAGCAGAAGACCTAATATTTATCGGGAAGCTTTTTAAAATAGTCCTTAGGGGGTAAAACGGTAATTTCTACCCTTCTATTGATCTGCTTGTTCTCCGGAGTATCATTGGCTACTCTGGGCTTACTTTCCCCTAATGCCCTGATCTCATAATCATATAGGGCTTCATAGCCTAACAACGCCCGTATTCTATCTATTACTGTATAACATCTGTTTTCAGAAAGCTTTAGATTGTAATCGTCATCACCATCACTATCAGTATGACCTTCTACCAAAATGGTAGCTTTATCCACTTGCTGAATTGTTTTGGCAAGTGTATCCAGAGTTTTGTTGGCAGATTCTTTCAAAGTGTATTCTGCCACATCAAAGAGTACATCTGTATTAATTGTTAGTTTGATAACACTGTTAATTGCACCAATGGCATCAATATCGGCTCCGGCACTTTTGCTTTTACATAGGTCTTTAAGGTCAGTGATACGTAGATAATAAAATACGGTTTCAGTATCAATATTTTCATCACTCAGATCAATGAACGATTTCCCCCCTGCAATTTTTCCGGCATAGATCCAGTCGGTTCCGTTTTGTGAGATCTCTATTTTTGCAGCTTCACGGGAAGGACCTACTTCAAAAACGTAGATGTCATCGCCTTTTAAATTCATAAAACCATTGTCTGTAAATGCTACTGTCAGACTGCCTTTACAACCTAAGGATAAAAAATTAGGAATCTTGTAACGAGTATAATCGGGTTCATAAAGGCATTGTTGGCTATCTCTGTATTTTTCAATAGGAGGTGGGTCACCTAATCTAAAGTCAACAACACTGTCTGCAAAAGAAATTTTTCCTAAAGGGAGATAGATAGATTCGTATCTGTCAATTCTATATAATTTTCCTGTTCCGGTTTGAGCAAAAAGGAGATTTCCAAAAACCGAACTCACAAAAACTATAAAAAATGCCCAGGATCTCATTTAAAATATTTTAACTAAGATAAGTAATCTTTAACTTACAAATGTAAAGACCACTATCCGGAAGTAATAAAATAAAAAACCCCACTCGATTAGAGTGGGGTTTTAAGCGAAGTAAGTATTATTTGTCTTATTTAACTTTGTCTACAATAGCTTTAAAAGCTTCAGGATGATTCATAGCCAGGTCGGCAAGAACCTTACGGTTCAATTCGATATCATTAGCTTTTAATTTACCCATAAACTGAGAATAAGACATTCCATGCTGGCGTGCTCCTGCATTAATACGGGTAATCCATAAGGATCTAAAGTTTCTCTTTTTTGTGCGACGGTCTCTGTATGAATACGACATCGCTTTTTCAACAGCGTTCTTAGCGACTGTCCATACATTTTTACGTCTTCCAAAGTAACCTTTGGCTTGCTTCATCACCTTTTTTCTTCTGGCTCTGGAAGCAACTGAATTTACTGATCTTGGCATAATTTAATTGTTTTTTGTAGCAGGCGGTCTTTAAAACAGACACTTGATAGATCTTAAATATCTAAGATCTTTTGGGCCATACTCCAGGGTTATTGATTTGTTTTAACCGGTTAAACGATTACTTCAATCGAAGCATCTGTTTAACATTACTTTCATCGGCCTTGTGCACAACAGTGTCGTGGGTCAATGCAAGCTTACGTTTTTTGGTCTTCTTTGTTAAGATATGACTTTTAAACGCATGCTTTCTCTTAATTTTACCGGTACCGGTAAGCTTAAAACGCTTTTTGGCACTGGATTTTGTTTTTTGTTTCGGCATGTTTCCTACTTTTTATTTATTACTTCACTCGTTCTCAAAAGCCTATAGCAAAGGAGAATTTATTTTAATTTGATTAATTATTTCTTTTTAGGAGCTATGAACATGATCATTCGTTTTCCTTCTAATTTTGGCATTTGCTCCACCTTGCCATAGTCTTCCAGTTCCTGAGCTAGTTTCAATAATAGAATCTCACCCTGATCCTTGTATATAATAGAACGCCCTTTAAAGAAAACATATGCTTTTAACTTAGCACCGTCTTTCAAAAATTTCTCGGCGTGCTTCTTTTTAAATTGATAATCGTGATCGTCTGTATTGGGGCCAAATCTAATCTCTTTAATGATCACTTTTGTAGCCTTAGACTTCAATGCCTTCTCACGCTTCTTTTGCTCGTAAACAAATTTTTTATAGTCAATAACTTTACAAACCGGAGGTTTTGCATTAGGAGAAATTTCAACAAGATCTAATTCCAGATCATCGGCAATTTCCAAAGCCTTACTAAGAGGGTATACACCAACCTCTACATTGTCTCCTACAAGACGCACTTCTTCGGCACGAATCTTTCTATTGATCTTGTGCTGATCTTCTTTAATAACCCTTGCCGGGCCTCTACTCCTTTTTCTACGTATTGCTATGACTAAACTTTTTTATGTTAAACGTTAAACTCTACTGAGTTCTTTTTTATTTCTTCATTTACTAATTCTGAAAAGGCGGAAACACTCATTGAACCTAAATCTCCTTCACTGTGTTTTCTTACAGAAACTGTACCGTCTTTTTCTTCTTGTTCTCCTATTATCAACATATACGGAAGTTTGTTCATTTCGGCCTCCCGTATCTTCTTTCCAATAGTTTCATTCCTATTGTCCACAAGGGCGCGAATTTCGTCATTTTCAAGCAAATTTAAAACTTTTTGAGCGTATTTTTCATATTTTTCGCTAAGTGATAAAATTCCAACCTGTTCCGGCATTAACCAAAGAGGGAAATTACCACCCGTATGTTCAAGTAAAATTGCTACAAAACGCTCCATACTTCCAAAGGGAGCACGATGGATCATTATTGGGCGGTGCATCTCATTATCACTACCTTTATACTCTAATTCAAATCTTTCAGGAAGGTTGTAATCAACCTGGATCGTTCCTAATTGCCAGCTCCTTCCCAAGGCATCTTTTACCATAAAATCCAACTTAGGCCCATAGAATGCAGCTTCACCAGATTCCACCACATAATCTAAGCCTTTATCTTGAACCGCAGAAAGAATTGCATTTTCTGCTTTTTCCCAATTTTCAAGATTTCCAATATACTTTTCCGGTTTTTCCATATCTCTTAAAGAAACCTGCGTAGTAAAATTTTCAAAACCTAATGAGCCAAATACATATAAAACCAGATCGATTACTTTTTTAAATTCTTCATCTAATTGATCAGGTGTGCAAAAAATATGCGCATCGTCTTGTGTAAAACCACGTACACGTGTTAGTCCATGCAGTTCTCCACTTTGTTCATAGCGATATACAGTTCCAAACTCGGCAAAACGTTTTGGGAGGTCTTTATAGGACCAAGGTCTGCTTTTGTACATTTCACAATGGTGCGGACAGTTCATGGGCTTCAGTAAAAACTCCTCATCTTCACTTGGAGTGTGAATAGGTTGGAAACTATCTTCTCCATATTTAGCATAATGACCAGAAGTAACATACAATTCCTTTTGCCCTATATGCGGTGAAATCACCATTTCATAACCTGCTTTTTTCTGTGCCTTCTTAAGAAAATTTTCTAATCGTTCACGTAAAGCAGCACCTTTAGGGAGCCATAAGGGCAAACCCTGACCTACTTTTTGGGAGAAAGTGAAAAGATCCAGTTCTTTTCCTAATTTTCTGTGGTCCCGTTTTTTTGCTTCTTCAAGCAATGCGAGATATTCCATAAGTTCTTTTTGCTTCGGAAAACTAACACCATAAATACGTGTTAACTGTTTGTTATTTTCATCACCGCGCCAATACGCACCGGCAATACTCATTAATTTTATAGCTTTTACGATTCCGGTATTAGGTACATGCCCTCCACGGCATAAGTCCGTAAAGGTGTCATGGTCACAAAAAGTAATTGTACTGTCTTTCAGATTTTCAATAAGTTCAACCTTATATTCATTGCCTTGCTTTTTATAAAAGTCAAGAGCTTCGGCCTTTGTGGCCTCCCTCATATGGAACTCATGTTTTCCACGTGCAATCTCCAGCATTTTATTTTCTATAGCAGGTAGGTCCTTCTCCGAAATTGTTTCCATTCCAAAATCCACATCGTAATAAAAACCGTTTTCAATTGCCGGGCCGATAGTCAGTTTTATCCCCGGATATAATTGCTCCAAAGCCTGAGCTAAAATATGTGCAGAAGAATGCCAGAAAGCCTTTTTACCTTCATCATTCTTCCAGGTATATAATACCAGGCTACCATCTTGATTCAACGGTGTACCTGCCTCTACGGTTTCATCATTAAACGAAGCCGAAATCACATTACGTGCCAGTCCTTCGCTAATACTTTTTGCAACGTCCATTGGAGTAACACCTGCATCAAATTTCTTTACACTTCCATCTGGTAAAGTAATCGCTATCATAAGATAAAAATTTAAGCCGCAAAGATACTACGAGTTTATACGTTTTACAATAATCAAAATAAGTATTCTCTTTTCTTTTTTTTATGTCGTGTTATTAGCAGTGAATCTATTGTTTTAGGGCGCTCCATCTTTGCTAAAGGCAAAGAATGGCGGGCTTTCGCAACTCGCTTTCCCCAAGTTTAAAACTTGGGGAAGAGCTTACACAAAATACTCAATCCCTAGCGCAAATAAAAAATAGTATATATATTAAGGTATAAAGTGGGTCTCAAAATTATTTTTAAGGTAAGTGTTCGCGTTTCAAAGCTTTACCAAATTAAAGTAAAAAAGATTCGAAAAAAGTAATGTTTAAATTTGCGCAAATCAAAAAGCAAATTATCTTTGCACCCGCTTTAAAGAACAAAATAGTTTTCTAAAAAAGCAGCAAATCCAACGGTCTGAAATTTTATTAAAAATTTATTTTTAAAAAGCATTGCAGGTTAAAAAAACTGTTGTACATTTGCACCCGCTAAAACGGTCATAGATGGTTTGTTTTAGTTTTAAATAGTACTAAGTTCATTGAGATATTGAAATT
>NZ_JBYVJZ010000006.1:0-168467 GCF_058148525.1 Ulvibacter sp. 2210JD10-4 | reverse complement strand
TTTTTTCATTATTCTAAGATATTTGTTTTTAGTTAAATAGTCTTAAAATTTCTGTCCGAGTAAATGTAGTAACTCCAGATTTATAAGTGTAGATTGTCTGGCACAGTTAGAAGCTGACACAAGAACAATGTATTCCGGGATTGTCACTGTCGAAGACGACTCCAGAATGTTAACAGTCGAATTCGATACGAAGAATCCGTTAAACACACGATGGGGTATTGAGGATAGCGGCCGGCATAGGATTCTTGTTTTGAAGGGTCAGTATGATAACCCATCACAAACCTTTACTGGCGAATTGTCCTTTTTCGGTGGTCCGTCTACCAATAAAATTTTCTTTAAACAAAATAAGGAAGGGCTCAAAAGCGCTCTTGTATGGGAAGGAGATTCCATCAATACTACTCTTAAACCAAATGAACAAATGTTGCCTTATTCCGAAAAGGGAATTTCATTTGATAATGAAGGTGCAACATTAAAAGGTACATTGATCTTGCCACTCGAAAAGAGCAAAAAGTCCCCACTGGTTGTATTTATACATGGTTCCGGTTCTGCCACCCGATGGTGGGGGATGTATTGGGCACAGGAGTTGTCAAAAATTGGAGTTGCTTCTTTGTTGTATGACAAACGAGGATGTGGAGCTTCAACCGGAACACACTGGATTCAATCGTCCTTGGACGACCTGGCTGGCGATGTAATTGCTGCTATGGAAATGGTAAAAACCACCCGGCTATAGACCAAAACCAATTGGGCATTTATGGAGTAAGCAAGGAGGGTGGGTTTCAAGCAGAGAGACTTTTTTGTTTTGATCAACAACTTTAATCCAGCTTATAAATTGTTCCTGATTTTGTGAATTCTTCTTCATTAATATCAGCTTGTTTATCTGCGTCTATTGATATTTTCCATTGACCATCTTCCATAATTATAAGTACATTGAAAAACCCATACCCGTGTGGTTGAAATGATTCAGAATCCGACGCTCTTGAACTGAAGCAATAGTAGCCCGTTTGATATGCCTTGGCTTCATCAATGGCAGAAGATAGTATAGAAAACCTGATATCCATTTGTCGCCCCATCCCTTTTAATCTTTGAAAAAACCCTTCCATTTCCGGAACGTAATTAGATAAGGATTGGATGGTATTCCTATCAATAGAAACTCTCGTTAGATCTTTTGCATGGATGGATTTAAACTTTTTGATATCTGAGTCTCTGTAGGATTCCATAAAAGGCAACCAAACATCATTAAAAATGGCAGCCATGATATTCTCATTGGATTCTAAGGTGTCATTTTGCTGACTAAGAGCATGGTTATAGGTAGACATAAGGATAACAAGTACGATTTGAAGAATACCTCGGTTGCAATTTGATTTTGGTAGTATCATGATGTTGTTTTTTTAAAAGTATTCTATTTCCCGATAATCACAAGTTAATTAATGTTAACGTTCGTTAATATATTTTAACAGCAGGCTGGTTGTACATATCGATAGCTTTTTTTGTTTCTACAAAGCTATGTATAGATTAATTGTTTAATTTTAAGCATATTATCTCCCCGCTTTATATGCATTAAACAATTAGTATAGTAACCTTTTAATAGGTCGGCTACATGTCTTGGTGAGGTATCAGCCTAAATAGCTGGTTAGCTATGTTGTATGAAATTAATAAGACAAATATGAAAATTAAAATATTCAGTTATGGAATCAAAATTAAAACGAAAAACGAATTATAATTTACGCGCAACCATGATTTCCGGTGTCGTTGTAGGGTTGGCATTAATTGCCCTTGCTTATTTAGTTGGCCCTGGCCACGATCAATACCCCATTACATATATTATATGCATTAGCGGTTATATCCTGGGTTGGATTGTAGCTATAATATCAACGCCAATGAATGAAATTGATAAAGACAAGATTGGCCGTTTTACAGGATTGGTTGGGAGTTTTCTTAGTGGATATTTGTTAAGCAAATTGGATAAAGTAATAGAGGAAATTCTTGATCCGGATCAAATCTTCACATATCTAATTGGAGCCAGAGTTTTACTATTTATTTGTTGTTTCGGAATTACCTTTATTTTGGTTTTTTATTATCGGCAATATAAATGGAAAGTGGCTGAAAAGGCATAATTTAAGTGTGTTAAACTATTTATTCCAATAAGAAGTTTTCCACTAGAGGTAAATGATTTTTTATTTTCAGTTGTTTTTCCATTCACAGCCTGCTAATCTGTTAAGAAGATTATTTGCCATTTTTTTTGCCTTTTCTGCATAGAAGACCTTGATTGCTTGCTATGATTCCGGTTCCAGATCTTGTACTGACCGTTCGAACGATTCTGCTGTGATACCTCCAATTTCTTTGCATCCCAATACCTTTCTTTGTTTAAAACAAGATTGAGAAAACAATAAGTACTTTATTTTTTCTAGATTTGTTATCCATTAATCCTGTATTCAGGCGCGTAGAAAAAACAGAAAACAAATGAGTGATTTAGAAATAGCAAAACAGATAGAGCTTAAACATATAACCACCATTGCAGAAAAATTAGGCTTAACTGCTGATGACATTGAAATGTTTGGTAAGTACAAGGCCAAATTACCCCTTTCAAAAATTGACAAAGAAAAACTAAAGCAAAGCAATCTCATTTTAGTAACTGCTATTTCACCTACACCGGCTGGAGAAGGTAAGACAACGATGTCCATTGGGCTTTCGGAAGGATTAAATCAATTAGGGAAGCAGACTATGGTTGTACTTAGAGAGCCCTCTCTGGGTCCTGTTTTTGGAATAAAGGGAGGCGCAACAGGAGGTGGATACTCACAAGTGCTTCCTATGGAGGATATTAATTTACATTTTACAGGTGATTTTTCTGCCATTGAAAAGGCACACAACCTATTATCTGCGGTGATTGATAATAACATTCAAAGTAAAACAAATTCATTAGGTATTGATGCCCGAACCGTTACCTGGAAGCGAGTGGTGGATATGAATGACAGAGCTCTTAGAAATATTATTGTAGGTTTGGGAGGAACTACTTCTGGAGTTCCGAGAGAAACAGGTTTTGATATTACGGCTGCTTCAGAGATCATGGCAATTCTGTGTCTTTCAGAAGATATGGAAAACCTTAAAAAACGATTAGGGGATATATTTATTGGATATACATTTACCAAACAACCTGTTTATGCGAGGGACCTAAAGGTAGAAGGTGCTATGGCTGCTTTGCTTAAAGATGCTATAAAACCAAACTTAGTGCAAACTATTGAAGGGAATCCGGCTATTATTCATGGAGGGCCGTTTGCAAATATTGCACAAGGGACCAACTCGGTGATCGCTACGAGAATGGGTATGACATTATCCGACTATACCGTGACCGAAGCTGGTTTTGGAGCAGATCTGGGGGCAGAGAAATTTCTGGATATTAAATGTCAAAGTGCAGGATTATCTCCCAAAGCCGTAGTGTTAACAACGACTATCAGGGCACTCAAATATCATGGAGGAGCCGATTTAAAATCCTTAACCGAACCCAATGTAGCTGCATTACAACAAGGATTGCCAAACCTTGAAAAGCACTTAGAAAACGTAAAACAATTTAATATTGTTCCGGTTATTGCCATCAACAGGTTTCTTACAGACAGTGATGAAGAAATTGCAACCATCCAAGAGTTTGCAGAAAACAATAATGTACGTGTGGCACTTGCCGAAGTTTGGGCAAAAGGAGGGAAAGGAGCCTTAGAGCTGGCAAAACATGTAATTGAAATTGTTGAATCTGGTGAATCTAATTTTTCCCCTCTTTATGATTGGGAGACAGACGTACAATCTAAAATTGAAACCATAGCAACTAAAATTTACGGAGCTAAACAGGTAGATTATACTGCGAAAGCAAAAAAGAACCTAAGAACTATAGCCGAATTAGGGCTGGAGAACCTTCCGGTTTGTATCGCTAAAACTCAAAAATCCTTGTCGGATAATCCCAAACTTATTGGCCGTCCTAAAGATTTTACAATTACCATAAGAGAAATTGAAATTGCTGCAGGAGCAGGGTTCTTGGTTCCAATTACCGGAGATATGATGCGGATGCCTGGCCTTCCTGCACATCCGGCATCCGAAAATATCAGTATTGATAATGACGGAAATATTTCAGGATTATTTTAAATAAACAGGAAGCATCCTATAGCAATGATGCTTTTTTAACAGATACTTTACAAATTTTTCGATTAAATTTGTGTAGGTCACACTTTTATGCGTGATAAACAGGTATGGCAACTAGAAATTACGAAGGCAGGAAATTTGAAATGGAGACTACCAACAAAATTGTTGATGCACTTACCATTGAAGAAGCCCTGCAAATAAATGTAAACAATACTCCATTTACAGTGTCTATGCGAACACCCGGAGAAGATGCCAGTTTGGTTCGCGGGTTATTACATTCCGAAGGAGTCATTAACGACATAAACTTCCATCCGGACATTGTTTTAAAAAAGGAGAATGATAATGGTATTGTAACTATTGTGAATGTGTCGATCCCTCCGGATAAATTAGGAGAAGGGTATTCAAACAGCAGAAGCCTGTTATCTGTTTCGTCTTGTGGGATTTGTGGTAAGACAGAATTGAGCGACCTTTCATTTATAGGAAGGACCATTGATGATGCCGAAAAAATAAACATTAGCTTGATTCACCATTTATTCGAAAAAATGAGTACGTTCCAACACGATTTCAAGAAGTCGGGTGGAACACATGCAGCAGCAGCTTTTTCCATAGAAGGCGAACTCATTTGCTCCATGGAAGATATAGGAAGGCATAATGCAGTGGATAAAGTGGTAGGAAAGCTGATTACATTGAAGATGCTGAATCAGGCAAAAATCATTACAGTGAGCGGACGTATTTCTTATGAAATAGTGATCAAATGTTTTAAGGCGAAAATACCATTTTTAGCAGCTGTTTCAGCACCATCATCTTTAGCCGTAGACTATGCAAAAGAATTAGGAATTACATTATTTGCGTTTTGCAGGGACAAAAGAGCAACATGCTATTCAAATCCGCAGCGCACAAAAACAGATATATCAAGCACTAAAGCCAGTTAAAATATATGTCAGATAATTTAAGTGAATTATTAGGGAGAAAAGGTGTTAAAGATAACCTTTTCAGTAAATTGGGAGAACTTGCCAAACCGGAAGGAGCTCCCAGTGAAGAAGCTATGGCAAAATTGGCAGATGAATTTTTAATTGGTAAAGCGAATGCCTTCGGAACTGCCAGTTTCTATGATTTTTTAAAACCCGAGAACAAAGGAAAAAAGGTATATGTGTGTAATGGAACGGCTTGTGTTTGTGCAGGGACTCAAAATGAAGTTATTGATTCACTCAAAGAAAATTTTGAAGCAGATGAAATTGGGCATATGACATGCCTGGGAAGGTGTCATGAAAATGCTGCTTTTCACTATAATGGCAAGAATTATTCCGGCAATGCAGTGTCTGATCTGGATAGTATTATTAGTTCTGATACCAGCTTAAACCTAGACACCTATAATGTCAAAGCAAGTGGACGGGCTATTTTAACGCAGCCATTCACAAACATATATGATTATTACAAACCTTTCAAGGAAGCACTTAAAAAAGATTCAGCAGCTGTATTGGAAGAAATAAAAATCTCCAATGTAAGAGGTCGTGGTGGTGCCGGTTTCCCGATGGGATTGAAATTAGAGTTCTGTCGAAATGTAGAAAATGAAACAAAATTCATTATCTGTAATGCAGATGAAGGTGATCCGGGAGCCTATTCAGACCGATATCTTTTAGAAGAAAGACCTCACTCGGTATTATTTGGAATGCTTATTTCCGGCTATGTAACACATGCTAATTACGGGATTCTTTATATACGAGCAGAATATCCTGAAGCTGTAAAGATTGTACAGGATGCGATCGATTCACTTCGAAATGAAGGATTGATAGGCGAAAATATTGACGGGAGTGGCTTCAATTTTGATTTTAAGATCATTCAGGCACAGGGATCATATATCTGTGGTGAAGAAACAGCTTTAATAAACTCTATTGAAGGACAACGCCCGGAAGTTAGAGTACGTCCTCCTTTTCCAGCTCAAAAAGGATTGTTCAATAAGCCAACTACAGTGAATAATGTTGAAACTCTGGCGGCAGTTCATTATATTATTTCTAATGGTGGTGATGCCTGGAAAAGTATAGGAACTGAGCGTTCATCGGGAACAAAACTGGTTTGTTTAGATAGCTTTTTTAATATTCCGGGAATGTATGAGGTTGAAATGGGGACACCACTTTCAACAGTAGTGAATGAATTAGGAGGTGGGTTTAGATCAGAAGTGAAAGCCCTCCAAATTGGCGGCCCGCTTGGTGGACTGGTACCTGTTTCAAAAATAGATGACCTTACAATAGACTTTGAATCCTTTTCAAAAGAAGGATTTTTACTGGGCCATGCTTCTGTGGTATGTGTTCCTGCAGATTTTTCGATTATGAAGTTTATAGAACATCTGTTCGATTTTGCTTCCTATGAAAGTTGCGGGAAATGCTTTCCTTGCAGATTAGGAACCAAACGAGGACAGGAATTATCTGAAAAAGCATTAACTTCAGACTATAAGATCGATAGAAAATTATTTGCAGATCTTTTAACTACCTTAGAGCAGGGGTCATTATGTGCCCATGGAGGAGGTATACCATTACCTGTACGTAATGCTTTGCAATATTTTGATGATGAACTAAGACAATATTTTAATTGATTTCTGATTTTTAATTTCTAAAAAATAATATGGGAACTGTAAAACAATTTGAAGATTTGGAAGTTTGGAAAGAAGCCAGAAAGCTTGTAAAAGAGATTTATGAATGTGCTACTAAACCTCCTTTTTCAAATGATTATACATTAAGAGATCAAATATTAAGGTCATCAAGCTCAGTAATGGACAATATAGCTGAAGGATTTGATAGAGATGGAAACCGGGAGTTTATCCATTTTCTAACGATTTCAAAAGGCTCATTGGCAGAGACAAAGTCACAACTTTATCGTGCCTTAGATTTTAAATACATTTCTAAAGAACAATTTTTAAAAAATTACGAGTTAGCGGATCTAATTGGTAAACAGATTGGGGGCTTTATAAAGTATCTTCAACAATCAGAGTTTAAAGGAAATAAATTTAAAGAACCAGATACAAAGTATTCGTAAATCAGAAATCATTCATGAAAACTGCATATATAGACAATCAAGAGTTCGAAATAGTTGAAGGAGAAACGATATTATCTTTCATACGACGGTTTAAAGAAAAAGAACTTGTACCCACTTTATGTGATGCACCAAATCTAGATCCCTTCGGGTCATGTAGAGTATGCAGTGTTGAAGTTGCATTAGAAGAAAATGGCCCTGTGAAAACATTGGCTTCCTGTCATGCCCCTGTGGCATCCGGACAATATATTTACACAAGTACGGCAGCCGTAAAAGAATTGCGGAAGAATATTGTAGAATTGGTATTGACTGACCATCCTTTAGATTGTTTAACCTGTGAGGTAAATGGAAATTGTGAATTGCAAACAGTGGCAGCACAAGTGGGTATACGTGAAGTACGTTATCCTGAAGGAGACAACCATTTGTATAAAATGAAGGATCTGAGTCATCCTTATATGACTTCAGACCTATCTAAATGTATTAATTGCTATCGTTGTGTTCGTGCTTGTGATGAAGTGCAAGGAGAGTTTGTGCTCAGTATGTCCGGAAGAGGTTTCGATTCTACTATTATTAAAGGAATGGATGAATCATTTATGGACTCAGACTGTGTGAGTTGTGGAGCGTGTTCTCAAGCTTGCCCTACATCAGCAATTTCGGATGTATTTCAGTCTAAGGCAATTCAGGCAACAGATACCACCAGAACTATTTGCACGTATTGCGGTGTAGGTTGTAATCTGGATATTTCTACCAGTAATGGTGAAATTTTAAGTATTCAGGCACCTTATGATGCAGAAGTAAATCAGGGGCATACCTGTATTAAAGGGCGTTATGCTTTTAAATTCTACGACCACCCGGAACGATTAAACTCTCCGATGATAAAACGTAATGGAACGTTTGAAAAGGTAAGCTGGGATGAGGTGTATGAATACATTGCTTCTAAGTTGACTTCCTATAAAGAAGAATTTGGATCTGATTCTATTGCCGGAATCTCTTCGGCGCGTTGTACCAACGAAGAGAACTATTTAATGCAAAAGTTTATTAGAACTGTTATTGGCACTAATAATATTGATGGTTGTGCCAGAGTTTGCCATTCACCTACTGCTTTGGGAATGCAAAGAACGTATGGAACAGGAGCAGCAACCAATTCAATTGATGACCTGAAAGATGCGAATTGTATTATGGTCATTGGTGCAAATCCTACGGATGCACACCCGGTTACAGGAGCAAAATTAAAGCAGTTTGCAATGAAATCTAACAATGTTTCTATTGTTATAGATCCAAGGCGTACAGAATTGGCAAGATATGCAACGCACCATATACCATTGAGGCCGGGAACCAACGTTGCTGTGCTGAATATGATGATGTATTATATTATTTCTGAAGGGTATGTAGATGCAACGTTCATTGAGAATAGAACAGAAGGTTTTGAAGAATTTAAGAAGGAGATCCTTGCTATTGACCTGGACCGTCTTGAACAGGTTTCCGGGGTAGACAGAAATATCATCAGGGATGCGGCAATAGCCTATGCTACAGCTCCGAATGCGATGTCATTTCACGGTTTAGGAGTTACTGAGCATTCACAGGGGACCTTTACAGTAATGCAAATTGCAGACCTCGCTTTATTAACCGGAAATATTGGAAGACGCGGTGTAGGAGTAAATCCTCTGCGCGGACAGAATAATGTACAGGGGAGTGCAGATATGGGAGTGCAACCACATCAGGGAGCAGGATATTTGGATGTTACAAATGAAGAAGTAAATAAAAGATATAATGAGTTTTATGGTGTTGAAGTTCCTAAAGTAATAGGGTATAAAATTCCTGAAATGTTCGACGCCGCCCTCGAAGGAAAGTTGAAAGCTTTGTGGGTAATTGGTGAAGATATTGTACAAACCGATCCCAATACCAAGAAAGTGATCAGAGCATTGGAAGCAACAGACCTGGTAATTGTACAGGAGCTTTTTATGACTGAAACCGCAAAATATGCAGATGTGATTTTGCCGGGAGCTTCTTTCCTGGAGAAAAGTGGAACATTTACAAATGGCGAACGTCGTGTACAAGCAGTCCGTCAAGTGGTAGAGCCTATTGAAGGCGCAAAACCGGACGGCCAGATCATTGTAGATATTATGAACAAAATGGGTTATCCACAGCCGGACTATACTCCGGATGGCATGCTTGAAGAAATATCGCAGATCGTTCCTTTCTTTGCCGGAATACGATGGGACAGATTAGGTAAAAATGGATTACAATGGCCAGTAGCCAAAGACGGGACTGATACTCAAATTCTTCATAAAACTGAATTTAAAAGAGGAAAGGGGTATTTCGAATTCAATCCTTGGGAAGAGACAGCAGAATTAAAATCTCATGCGAAAGACTATCCTTATATTTTGACAACGAACAGGGAGTTGGAGCACTATAATTGTGGTGCCATGACAAGGAGAACTGCCAATGAACAAATTCTATCTGATGATTATCTAATGATCAATCCTGAAGATGCTAAAGAGAATCTTATTAATGAAGGTGATTATATCTGCTTGGAATCTCCCCGTGGAAAAGTGGATGTAAAAGCCCGAATTACAGATGAGGTGAAAAAAGGAATTTTAAGTACCACTTTTCATTTCCCTGAAATTATGATCAATAATCTAACAGGTGATGTTCACGATTCTGAAGCGATGTGCCCTGAATATAAGGTAGTTGCAGTTAGAATTAGAAAAAGTAAAGGAAAATTTAAAAAGCAATTGGTATAGCTTTTTAAACTAACCGCCAATAGTAATCATACTTCTGTTTTGAGAGTGTAATTTGGGTTCTTGCAGTTTTTCAATTGTATCCATTCCACCTCTCACTTTAAATTTTGCTTCTACGGCTTTCTTAATAATAGGTTCAATGGATCTTCCTTCACGTAAGTTTGTAAGTAGATCCGATTCGGAAGAAGAGAACAGGCAATTTTTTAATTGCCCATTTGATGTTAATCGTAAGCGATTGCAGGTGTCACAAAAGGGATTGGTAACCGAACTAATGATAGCAAAACTTCCTTTATACCCTTTTATTTTGTAGTTCTTTGAAGTGTCATTAGCAGCATCCGTTAACCGTTCAACCTGATCTTCAGAAAAGGAGCCATGTACCTGTTGCATTACTTCATTGTAAGATACCATCTTTTTCAAATTCCACTTATTACCATCAAAAGGCATAAATTCTATAAAACGAACAGATACTGGCAGCTCTTTGGTGAAATTAATGAAATCTATGATCTCGTTATCATTAAAACCTTTCATTAGAACAGCATTGACCTTAACTTTAAATCCTTCATCCACTAAAAGAAGTATATTCTTATAGGTCCTTTCAAATTCATTTCTACGGGTTATGTGTTTAAACTTTTTGGCATCCAGTGAATCTAAGCTCACATTGATATTTTTTATGCCATTGCTTTTTAAAGGATCAATAAACTTGTCAACAATAACGGCATTTGTCGTAATTGAAAGCTCAACAGGAAGTGATGATAATTTCTTCAGAATAGTAGGAAGGTCTTTCCGAATCAATGGCTCACCTCCGGTTAAGCGAATCTTAGTTACACCATGATCAACAAATATCTTAGCTATCGTATATATTTCTTCATACGTCATTAAATGACTTCTTGGTGAAAGTTTGATACCTTCTTCCGGCATACAATAGGTGCATCGCAGGTTACAACGCTCAATAAGAGAAATGCGCAAGTAAGTATGTTTTCTTCCGAAGGAATCCGCTAATATGGATGTGGTTTTTTTCATGAATCGTGTCTGGCTCCTTTTAATATTCCAAAAACATGTAATACCGATGGAAATATAGCATCCATAGATTCTTTTGCGCCGTTTGTAGAACCCGGTAATGCTAAAACTAAAGTGTTATTTATGGTACCGGCTACACTTCTTGAAAGCATGGCATATGGTGTCCGATCCTGGCCATAGCTTCTAATGGCTTCTTCAACCCCGGGAATGTTCCTATCAACCAGTTCATGCAATGCTTCAGGTGTAATATCTCTTTTAGACAATCCTGTTCCTCCTGTAAATATAATTAGATCTATACCTTCACTTTCATACTGCCTTGCTTTCTTCTGAATCATATCTTTTTCGTCCGGAATGACACAGTAATCAACGATTAAAACATTACATGCTTCCAATTTTTTAATAATTGCTTTTCCGGCTTTATCTTCTTTTTGTCCTGCTGAAATAGTATCTGAACAAACAATCACAGCAGCTGTGAGGTTTTTTCTGAAACGATCTGTAAAATCTGATTTCCCTCCCTTTTTGTTCAATAGTTTTATATGATGAATTTCTACACCTTTATCGATAGGCTTCAACATATCATACATATTTAAAGCGACCACACTTGCTCCATGCATAGCTTCAACTTCGACACCGGTTTTATAAATGGTTTTTATAGTACACAGTATAGTTATTTCCAATCCATTTATTTCATATTCAATTCCTGTATATTCAATTGGAAGCGGATGACAATCCGGAAGCAGGTCAGGAGTTTTTTTAACACCTAACAAACCGGCTGCTTTACTCATTGCAAATACATTCCCTTTTGGAACCGTATCATTTTCAATGGCGTTAATGGTTTCGGGTTTACTCACCTTAACAATAGCTTGTGCTGTTGCTATTCTTAGTGTATTGTTTTTATGTGTGATGTCTACCATATTGATATTGTTAAACTGTTGAATCGTTTAATTGCTGAATTGTGTTTTACGTAAAGCATTAAGTTTATTGGATATTTTTTCGATTTTCTCCCTTAATTTGGAATAATCTTCATCTGAAATATATTCTAAATCTTTTGCTATAATTAATTGATTTAATACCTCCATTAAAGAACTATATACCATTGTTGAAAAATGGGCTTTGTCATTATTTGTTCTTCTTGAAGTCCTTTCAGCAAGGTTTGATGGAATTGATATTGAAGCACGTCTTAATTGGTTGGTTAAACCAAACTTTTCTTCATGGGGAAAACTATTAGTTATTTTATATATTTCTGTAACTAGTTCTTTGGAATCTATCCAAACATGAAGTTTTTCAAATGAAAATTTATAATACATTTTATTTTTTAGGTTAAACGATTTAACAAATCAACGGTTCAACATATTATTAAGAATTAACCTTCCATTGATGTGATTCGTCCTCAAAAATTTCTTTTCCAAAAACAGGAACTTTTGCTTTAATCTCTTCAACTACATATTCTAAAGCTGAAAATACTTCTTTCCGTCTGGGTGACGATACAAATACAAACAAACAGATCTCACCTGCATTTACACGGCCCAGACTATGGTAAATATGCATACAGGTTAGATTGAATTTTGAAAATGTCTCTTCTCTGATTTCATGGAGTTTAATAGTAGCCATGTCCTCGTGAGCAGTATATTCTATTGCCGAAACTGCTTTACCATCAATCTCATCTGCCCTTACTTGCCCTAAAAAGATGTTATGAGTTCCAATGGTTGTTTTAGATTGGTGTTTTGCAATGGATTGCCCGATAAACTCAGATGAAATAGCACCATCTATAAATACATTTTTAGGTTTTCTTTCATTCATAATGTTTTGATTTTTAATTGTTCTATTAATGTTAAAACTCCACCTTTTAGACTATAGCAATTAGTAATATTATGTTTCTGTAATATTTCTACAGCGGTTCTGCTTCGTATTCCGGATTGACAAAAAATGATTTTATTGCTACCGTACTCAATTTCATTTAGCTGTTCTTCAATTTCTCCTAACGGAATTTGTTTACAATTAGGTAAATCCAGTTGAGGTTGTTCATTATGTTCCCTTACATCTATAAACTGAATGTTCTCTTTTTCCAAAGCTTTTTCTGCTGAGATCTCACTAACCAGTGTTTGACAAAACTTTTCATTGTATTGATCTTGAAAATTATCTTTCCTGGCCAGTACTTTGTTATATTCAGAAGCAGATCTGGTTATTTTCATTGTAGAGGTTTGTACAGTTTTGGCATTATAACAAAAAAGTTTTCCGGACAATACATTTTCAAAACCTAAAATGATCTTAATGACCTCATTAGCCTGCATGGTTCCAATAATCCCCGGTAAGACCCCAAGAACACCAACATCAGAGCAGTTTACTACAGAACCTTCTTTTGGAGGAGTAGGGAAAAGACATCTATAACTTGGGCCTTTTTGATAGTTAAATACTGAAACCTGCCCTTCAAACTTATAGATTGCACCGTAAACCACTGGTTTGTTAGTTAATATTGCGGCATCGTTGATCAAATATCGAGTTGTAAAGTTATCTGTACCATCCACAATGATATCATAGCTTTTGAAGAATTTTAGAGCATTAGCGGAAGTCAATTTTTCAGGATAGGCTCTTATTGTGATTGTTGGATTTAGATCGATCAGTCTTTTTTTTGCAGCCAGAGCTTTATTCATACCTAAAGATGATGAGCCAAACAGTATTTGACGCTGTAAATTAGATACTTCAACCACATCAAAATCAATGATGCCAATAGTTCCAATTCCGGCTGCAGTAAGATATTGCAGTACGGGACAACCTAATCCTCCGGCACCAATAACCAATACTTTAGAGCTTAAAAGCTTGTCTTGACCTTTTTGGCCAACTTCAGATAATACAATATGTCTGTTATATCTACTCATTTTTTTATCCACCTGAAAATGGAGGTAATAATGCAATTTCACTTTCCGATACTATCGTTTCTTTTGAAACAATTTCATTGTTTTGCGCTACTTGAAAGTCCTTTTCCTTTAAGTTTGGATATTTTTCAAAAAGGATATTCAATACCTCTGAAACTGAATTTTTTGAAAATTCAATGATCTCTTCATTACATCCTGTAACTTCAGCAAGTAATCCAAAATATTTAATGTGTAAGTTCATTTCTTAATGCTGTTAATTGACTTTTTGTATTTATGTTTCTTACATATTGCTCTAAATCCGGATCAAGTTCAACAGTCTTCGTATCTAATTGCATGACTACTGCTCTTAGTCGTCTTTCTCCTTCTTGTAATAATTTTAAACACTGAGGCATACTACGTTTTTTATAGATAGCTATGAGCGGTGTTGTTTTCCCCTCACTTTGCAATTGGATCACATCTTTTTTCGAATCATACTCTTCGATCAATTTTTTTAGAACGGTACTATTGATCAAAGGAACATCACAACTCAACACTAAATTGTTTTCAGTTTCAGAATGATATAATCCTGAATACAAACCTGCTAATGGCCCTGCATCTTTTACAATATCTTCTACCCTTTTCAGATTAAAAATATCGTAATCTGAATTATTGCTTACAATAATAGTATTAGTGACAAATGGCTTTATGGCTTTAATTATAAGCGATATAAAGGGGATTCCATTCAGGCTAACAAACCCTTTGTCAGACCCCATTCTGGAACTTTTTCCACCGGCTAAGATGATTCCTGTTATGTCTTTTTTATTCACCATTTACGCAAAAAATAATTTTAGTGAAGCGATCGCTAAAACAAACGCTAACAAGTATCGTAATAATTTGTTATTGAATTTTTTACTTCCGTAATAACTTCCAAAAAACCCTCCTGTCAAAGCTATGGCAACCAAAACAAAGGACTGAGATGAAATAGTAGCTCCACTAGTGAATTGCCCAACTAATCCCGAAGCAGAATTTACCCAAATGAATAATGCAGAAACTGCTGCTGCTTCTTTCATTTTCCCCCAATGCAACAGTAAAATAACCGGTGTTAGAATGATTCCTCCTCCAATTCCTATAAGCCCGGAAAAAAACCCAATGACTCCTCCAATAACCAACCCTTGCCAAATCTTTACATCCTTTATCAATGAACTTTCTTTTCCGAATAGATTCAGCATTTTGAGGATGGCGAAGATCAATAGAACCCCTAAGACCTTTTTATAGATAGAGGCATCTATTGTTATCATTCCTCCCAAAAGAGCCAAAGGAATTGAAGCTATTGCAAATGATAAAAACAACTTCTTATTAAAATGACCTGCTTTATAATAATGAAAGAATGCAATTCCAGCCACAAATAAATTTAACAAGAGCGCTGTGGGTTTCATGGTTTCAGGAGCGAAAGAGAATAACGCCATTAGTGCCAAATAACCACTTGCTCCTCCATGGCCTACGCTTGCATATAAGAAAGCAATTATGGGAAGAATAGCTAAGAATAACCAGATGTCTTCAATTTCAAAGAACATTACAGATCTGTTTTGGATATTTGTTTATCTAAAAATTTCCAGCAGTTTTCATTTATAGTTTCAAAAGCAGTAACCAGTGATTTTCCATAAGGAGTTAATTCTGTACCACCGCCACTTTTACCTCCTATACTTGTTGTGATAACAGGTTTTTCTGCTCTGGAATTTACAGCATCAATCAATGACCATGCTTTTTTATATGACATCCCCAGAGATTTGGCAGCTTTAGATAAAGAACCTGTTTCATTAATAGCTTTTAATAAACTAACTCTGCCTTCACCTAATAAGATATTACCATCTGCTTCGATCCAAATTCTACTTTTAATTTTGTACTCCATATCGTTTTAATTTATTGGAAGAAGTATTACTTCAACTTCATCATTTTTTTTAATGGAATTTTTAGATTCCGGTATATATACAAGAGCGTTGGCCAATGCAAACGTATGTAACATGGAAGAGCTTTGCCCTTCCAGAATTTCAACCTTATCGTTATTGTAGATCGCCTTTAAGAATTGGGCCCTGTCTCCTTTTTTTACAAAATCTGATGCAGATTGCACCATTGTTTTAGTCAATGAAAAGCCTAGGTTGCCAGATATTTTTTGTAATGCCGGGTAGACATAGATATAAAAACTGCTCAATGCAGCAGCAGGGTTTCCCGGTAATGCAAATACAATTTTGTTCTCTTTCTTCCCAAAGAAAAGAGGTTTTCCGGGCTTTTGTTTCACTTTATAAAATAATTGTTCAATACCTAATTCCTGAAGTGCTTTTCCAACAAAGTCATAATCTCCTACTGAAATCCCGCCGGAAACCAAAACAATATCGTTAGATGTAAAGGCTTTTTCCAATGTTTTTATGGTATCCTTATAATTGTCTTCTACTTTAAAATAAGACACGTTTTGATAGTTTAAGTCTGTAAGCGCAGAAGATAACATGATTGCATTGCTCTCATAGATCTGTCCATAAGCTAGTTCGTTACCGGCTTCAGCTAACTCATTTCCGGTAACTACAATAGCAATAGATGGTTTACGGTAAACAATAACTTCTGTAATACCAAGAGATGTTATATATCCAATGGCAGCAGGAGTTAACAATGTTCCCTTTTTTAGAGCTGTTTGGCCTTTTAAAATTTGTTCTCCAAGTGGCCTGATGTTTTCATGAAGTGAAGGCTTAACTTCAGCAGTTAATATTTGGTGTTCTATATGTGCTTTTTCTTGTATGATAACTGCATTTGCAGTATCCGGAACAGGTGCTCCTGTAAAAATCCTAACGGCTTCTCCCTTTTTAAGAACCGGATGATGACTATCTCCGGCTTTAACTTCATCAATTATTTTATAGGTTGGTTCATTGTTCAGATACACTGCATAGCCATCCATTGCCGATTGCCGAAAAGGAGGCATATTGATTGGTGAAATTACATCTTCAGATAATATACATCCAGTGGCTTTCGAAACCTTTATACGTTCAAAATTGTTCGTTGGAATACTATTTTTTTGAACAATTTCTATTGCTTTTTCTACGGAGATCATTTTTAAATCGTTATACCTTTACAAATATAACGACTTAAAAAGTATTATTGATTAACTTTTGAGTAAACTTTCAGTGAATTACCCTTTGGAAAAAGTAAAAGAAAAACATGTTTAAAAGGTTTGGCCTTTAACAAAATACTTTTTTTGTTTAGAGACTTTATTTATCTTTCAGCTTCAAAAAAACACTATGATTTCTGAAATTATAAAAGCCCGAAGGGCGGTCTTTCCTGCCCAATACAATGAAGAGAATATCACCAAAGAAGAAATTGAAACCATATTAGAAGCAGCTAATTGGGCTCCTACTCATAGGCGCACAGAGCCTTGGAGATTTAAAGTCCTTCAAGGTGAATCACAAGAAAGGCTGGCAAATTTCTTATCCGAAACTTATAAGAACAAAGGAGAGAACTTTTCAGAATTTAAATTCAAAAAATACCAAACCAATCCTTTAAAAGCTGCTTGTATCATTGCTATCTGTATGCAGCGCGACCCTGCTGAAAGTATTCCCGAATGGGAGGAGATTGCATCTACCGCGATGGCTGTACAAAATATGTGGCTTACGGCTCATGAGATGAAAATTGGTGCCTATTGGGGTTCTCCCGGCATTGTAAGGTATATGAATGACTTTTTTAAAATGGCAGAGGGAGAAAGGTGTTTGGGGTTTTTATATATGGGAAAATACAATGGTGAACTACCGGAAGGACAAAGAAAAACTACCATTGGAGAAAAAACAGTTTGGATTTAGAATAATAGATTCCAATTGCCCCAAACTTTATAAAAAAACAAGCCTAGAAATACTACAGTTGCAACTAACTTGATAAAGGTAGAGGTGAGAAATCCTATGAACGATCCAATGGCAGCTTTAAATGCCTGTGGACCTTCGGTTTTATTAAAAGCTAATTCTCCAACAAGGGCTCCAACAAAAGGCCCAATTAGTATTCCAAACGGTATGGGAGCAATGATTCCTATAACAAGGCCAATCATAGTACCCCATGCACCCGCTTTACTTCCTCCAAATTTTTTTGTGCCAATCGCCGGAATAATATAATCCATAATGTAAATGCCAATGGCAACAATTCCCGTGATGATAATGAAGAACCAATCAAACGGGATGGAAGGTGCCAAATGTAAAACAATCAACCCCAACCAACTTATAGGTGTTCCGGGAATAACAGGTAAAATACTCCCCAATATCCCAACCAACATTAAAATAAAACCAAGAATGAGTAATGCAATGTCCATGTGTAATCAATAAGACTTATAAAATATAAATACGTTACATTTCATTTATCAAAGTAATATTATTTTGAAGTTTTTCAAGTTAAATTAATATAAGGCGTTTTCTTCATTTTTAAAGGTGTCTCGTTTTTAGCAGTAAAAATTGTAATTTTCAACATTATAAAACATCCATGAAAAACGGTATTGTAATATTTCTTCTTTTTTGCCTGATTTCCTCATGCCAGTTTTTTGAGACTAAAAAAATTTCTACTGAAACTTTTTATGAAGAAGAGTTAAAAACTATAGACTGGAAAGATGTAGATCAATATCCCGCTTTTGTTGAATGTGAGGCCTATTCTGAAAAATCAGCACAAAAGTCATGTTTTGAAAACACCCTGTCCTCACAAATCTATCAATGCATAAATACTAAAAATATAAGTGCGGTACGACCTTTGAATGACACCATCCAATTGAAATTTTCTGTTACCAAAGAAGCAGCTCTTTCAGTGCTAAAAATTCAAATGGACAGCTTATTACAAAAAGAATTTCCATTATTGGAAGAATGGATATCGGAGAGTATCGATTCTATTGAAGTAGTAGCTCCTGCTTATAAAAGAGGTATTCCCATAAAAACACAATTTACTCTCCCCATTGTAATAAAAACAGGAGACCTATAAATTTAACTTATAACCAAAGCTAAGGTCTATTGGAAATTCACCATTATCATCAATAGTTACAGCAACAATATCATAATAAGCAAAAGTGATATAGCCATTCCCTACAGCATAATCAAAACCAATTCCAAATGCTCCCGGTACTTGAAATTCACTACCTGATGTGAACTTAGTAACCTCATCGTTCACCACTAGTTCCTGGTTTCGGGATACATTTGTAAAAGTTGCCGCTTTTGCATTAATGAAAGCGTCGAATTTTTTAGTTTTAATGAATTTAAAACGATAATTAAAGGAAACTTGTGAAGAAGAAAATTCATAGTCTGAACTTTCGATCAATTGCTTAAATTGAAAAACAACAGCATGGCGTTTTAAACGGACATCATCTATTATTTCAAAGTCGATACCAAGAGCAGGTAAAAAACTATTATCCGGATTAAAGAAATACGCATTGTTAGAGATTCCTGCAAATACCCCTAATCTGGTTTTTAACTGAACAGATGGCTTTTCATAAGAGAAATTGGGGTCCACCTTTTTGTTGTAGGTCACAAAAAAATCACGCAAACCGGCAAGTGTTAACTTTACCTTATCAGTAGATACCGGAGCATCAGATGTTAAAAGCTTAAGCACATCTTTATATTCTTCCTGATATTTTCCGTTAAGATCTGTGTTTTTAAGCTCAACAATAGTATTGTCTTTTTTCGAAAAATAACGATATTCTTCATCTATGATATTCCAAAGCAATGTTAGTGTTCCTTCAACTTCAGTTTTAAGAGTATACGTCTGGCCATCAACAGTATACTGTTGTTGTGCTTGAATAGAAGAGATACACAATAGTGTAAAAATGATACAAATAGAGTGTAGGTATTTCATAAGGGCATGATTTAATACGGTTAAAGGTAAAAAATTAATTCAATTTATCCTTTTTTTATGTAACCGCCCCTTCCAGCGATAATTTCCGCTAAAATTGCCAAAAACAACACACAGGGTTATAAATGGATATAAAACTGAACTTATAAGAACGTAAAAAGGGTTTAATTTCTTTTTGAAAAAAAGGGCGCTTCTAAATAGAAAAATAGAATCGATAAGTACTTTTCCTGCCAAAAAAGAGATGTAAAAAGGAATCAATTCTTTCTGAATAAAACATAAGGCAACCCCTGTTATAGCAAGCAAATTGGATATAAATATAATAACTCCGAGCAATTTAGAGACCAAATTTTGTTGTTGCGATGTTTTAGAGGCCCATCGAATACGTTGCATCACAACCGAAGCCCAACTTTCCTGTGGTAGTGTTGTAACAATGGCATCTCCGGATTTTAAATAATATACTTCTTTTGGGAAGGCTTTTTTTATTTTTTCCAGCATAAAGACATCATCACCACTAGCTATGCAGTCATTACCCGTAAATCCATTTACTGCTTTAAAAACATCTTTTTTGTAAGCCAGGTTAGCACCATTACAGAGTAACGGATTAGCTAAACCAAAACTACCTCTTGTTACACTCTGCAGACTCCACCCATCCAATTGCTGATATTGTTGAAGAAAAGTAGCATTTACTTCATGATCAACCGGCCCTGCTATTAATTTAGGATTGTTTTCTTGAATGAATGCATCGTAAGTAGTAAGCCACTTTTGAGGTAGTTGGCAATCTGCATCAGTGGTAAGGATCCATTCGTATTTAGCAATGTTTACAGCTGTAGCAATCGCATCTTTTTTGGGTGATCCGGTAGTATGAATATTTGGGATCACTTGAAGATTTAGAGGCTTCAGATAGGATGCAAATGCTTCTTGTATGATTGTAACCGAAGTGTCTTCAGAGGCATCATTAACAAAAATTATTTCAAATAGCGTAGAAGGATATGCTAATCGTTGTATCGATGCTAACAATTTTGGAAGGTGCTCTGCTTCATTCCGAAAAGGGATAATAATTGAAAAGCGGGTTTTTGGCGCTTTATCTTCAGGAGTAAATTCAGTCAATTGCAAATTGCCAATAAGTAAAATTCCAATGGAAATAAAATATACAAGTCCGATAAGGATAACAACAAAAGTCATGATCTTATGGGTTTGTAGGTCATCATGTAAAAGCTGCCAAGGACCGAAGGGAATACAAAATTGAGGAGCCACATGGCTAAAACTGAACAAAGCACTGTAAGTTCCGGGATTCCAGCCAATGAAAATAACCAGACCGCTACACCTCCCCGTACAACAACATCAAAAATAAAAACTGTTGGAATGACCGAAACCAAAAGATACATGGTAAAAACTAATGGATATGCCTGTGATAGAGCAATATCTGCTTCAAAAAACCGAAGGAGCTTTAAAAACAAATAACTAAAACACAAATACCGTATTGCAGAATAAATAAAGGCCTTTTGTTTTAAGGCAACCGGAAGCCCTTTTACATAGCTCATAACGTTTTTAACAGAGAGGCCTTTTATAAGTAGTTCTTTTTCTTTAAAAATATATCCTATTACTACCAGGCAAATTAATACTAT
This sequence comes from Ulvibacter sp. 2210JD10-4, assembly GCF_058148525.1. NCBI lineage: Bacteria > Pseudomonadati > Bacteroidota > Flavobacteriia > Flavobacteriales > Flavobacteriaceae > Ulvibacter > Ulvibacter sp. 2210JD10-4. The sequence goes on along the minus strand of NZ_JBYVJZ010000006.1, from coordinate 147,227 downwards.
AATGAATCCTGCTATTTTGAACATGGAAAAAGATAAACCATAACTTGCTATTACAATAGACAATCCTACAACTCCAAAGAATACAGTACTTGTCATTTGTGCAGCATTCCCTAAGAAGTTAAGTAAGAGTACCTGTTTTCTTTTTTCGGAAGGATAGAAATAGGCTTTGGCGCCATAATCACCAATTCGGTTTGGAGTTATTAAAGAAGCAGTGAGCGCAGCTAAACTTTGTTGGGCAGCTTCTTTAAAAGATATCTTTTTAACAGGAGCAATAACTGTTTTCCATTTTAATATCTCAAAGAACCAATTGGCAGCTGCCAGACCTAAAAACAAAAACAAGGGCCATACGCTTTTATGTTGTAAAGAAGCTATAAAGGCATCAAGAGGCAATGAATCTGTATTGGTTAATTTTGAATAGATATACCAAAAAGTGATCCCAAGTATTAAAACCTTTAGGGTAACCAATAGATATTGTTTAGTTTTGTGAGACAGGGCTATCATTGAAAACGAATTTACTACTTTTTGATTTGTTTCGTTTAATAAGTACTGTGTTGAGAAATGAATTCTGAAAAAATAATCTTAGGTATTGACCCCGGGACTACTATCATGGGCTTTGGACTCATAAAAGTTGTCAAGAAAAAAATGCAGTTTATACAATTGAACGAGTTGATACTCACCAAATATGATGATCATTACCTGAAATTGAAACTTATTTTTGAACGTACCATTGAACTTATCGACACCCATAAACCGGATGAAATTGCTATCGAAGCACCATTCTTTGGAAAAAATGTTCAATCCATGCTCAAATTGGGAAGAGCTCAGGGAGTTGCTATGGCTGCAGGGCTTTCGCGCCAGGTTCCGATCACAGAATATTCTCCGAAAAAAATTAAAATGGCAATTACCGGTAATGGAAACGCAAGTAAGGAACAAGTAGCCAAAATGCTGCAAAGTTTGCTGGAATTAAAAGAATTGCCTAAAAATTTGGATAGCACAGACGGACTGGCCGCAGCTGTATGTCATTTTTACAATGGGGATAAAATTCAGACAGGAAAAAGTTATACAGGCTGGTCTGCTTTCGTAAAACAGAATGAAGGGCGTATAAAGAAGTAAGTGATATATTGTAAACTCTAAGATATTAATGTCCGGAATCTATATCCATATCCCATTTTGCAAACAAGCTTGTCACTACTGTGATTTTCATTTTTCGACTACCATAAAAAAGAAAAGGCAACTAATAGATGCTATTTGTAAAGAATTGATACTTCGCAAAGGAGAGTTGAATGAAATAATTCAAACCATTTATTTTGGTGGTGGAACACCCAGTTTGTTGACTGCGGAAGAATTGCAGTTAATTTTCACTACTGTTTATACTAATTATACGGTTTCCGAAAATCCCGAAATTACACTCGAAGCCAACCCGGACGATCTATCTGAAGAAAAGATCAATGAACTATCCAAAAGCCCAATAAATCGTTTGAGTATAGGGGTTCAATCTTTTTATGAAGAAGACCTCAAACTTATGAATCGTGCTCACAATGCGACAGAAGCTTTGGAAAGTATCAAAAATGCAATTCGCTATTTTGATAATATCAGCATCGACCTTATTTATAGCATTCCCGGGATGACTACTGACCGTTGGTTAAAGAATCTTGAAACTGCAATTTCTTTGAATGTTCCACACCTATCGTGTTATGCATTAACGGTAGAACCAAAAACAGCATTGGAGTCGTTCATTAAGAAAGGAATAGTTGCTCCGGTTGAGGATGAGGTGGCACAAGAGCATTATGAGATCTTACTTTCAGAAACCGAAAGATGCGGTTATGAGAATTACGAATTTTCCAATTTTGGAAAAGAAAGCTACCATTCTCAAAACAATACGGCCTACTGGGAGGGAAAATCTTATCTAGGGATTGGGCCATCGGCACATAGTTACAATGGTGATATACGTAGCTGGAATATAAATAACAACACGAAGTATATTAAGAGTATAGAAATGGGAGTGCTTCCTCTGGAACGTGAAACACTTTCTAAAAAAGATAAGTACAATGAGTATATAATGACCCGTTTACGTACTAAATGGGGAGTTTCGCTTCAGGAAATTGAAAACAATTTTGGGGAAACCTATAAAGAATACTTACTACAACAAGCACAGCAACATTTAAAAGAAGGATTTTTAACCCTTGAAGAGGATAGTATACAACTTACCAAAAAAGGAAAGTTTTTGGGTGATGGGATAGCTTCAAACTTGTTTTTACTAAATTTAGAGGCAATTAATTAGAAAATTTGAAAGCTACTTTTAAAATAAAAGAACAATTATTCACCGTAGACCTTTCAGAACCTATGGATATTTCTATTCCATTAGAGGCTTCTGGAGAGAATCCGTTAGCCTGGTATTTGGATGCTCCAAAGATAGAGCCTGTAAAATTGGACAGTTGGGTAGGAAAAGTAAGTGAAGGGGCTTCTGTGAATTTTAACAATGTGTTTTTTAATCCACATGCACATGGGACACACACTGAGTGTGTGGGACATATTTCTGAGGAATTTCATTCTGTAAATGAAGCCCTGAAAGAATTTTTCTTTTTAGCCGAGGTAATTTCAGTAGTGCCTGAGACCATTGGAGAAGATCAGATTATTTCAGCACAACAAATCAAATCAATGTTAAAAGACAAATCACCTGAGGCATTGATCATACGTACATTACCTAACACATATTCAAAAAGATCCCGGAAATATTCAAATACCAATTGGCCGTATTTACATAAAAAAGCAGCTCGATATATAAAGAAAGCAGGGATAAAACATTTGTTGATTGACCTTCCTTCAGTAGATAAAGAAAAGGATGACGGACAATTATTGGCGCATAAGGCTTTTTGGAATTTTCCCAAGGCTCCTCGATTTGATGCGACCATTACAGAGTTCATTTATGTACCTAATACTATAAAAGACGGACCGTATCTGTTAAATCTTCAAATAGCACCCTTTCATAATGATGCATCACCCAGCAAACCGGTATTATATAAGTTTATTTAAATGAAAAGCATCCTTGGGAAAAATAGAAAAAAAATAATATGGAATTACTTTTTATAGGATTAGCAGTTGGAGCGATCATCGCTTATTTTCTTTTTGCCAGGTTTTCCGGAGGTCGAAAGAAAGAAAAAATCAGCACACAATCTGTTATTTTAATGGAAAGAATAAGGAGTGTATGTAAATTTATTACTGTAGAAGGTGATTTTTCTGAGATCTATCATTACGAAAATGTAAAAGACAAATGGTTCAACTTAATCTTAGGAAAGAAGAAAGCACTTGTTTTAATTGAAGCAAAAGCACATATTGGTTTTGACCTTACAAGAATTAAAATGGATGCCAATACTAAGTCCAGAACAATTAAGTTGACAAATTTTCCACAACCGGAAATTCTTACGGTCGAAACAGATTTTAAATATTACGATAAAAAAGAAGGATGGGCAAATCCTTTTACAGCTTCAGATCTTACAGAGATCAATAAGGAAGCTAAGCAACATATTGTAGATAAAATTCCGGGTAGTGGTTTGCTTCAGGAAGCATCTAACCAAGCATTGGATACTATCAAATTAATGGAAAAATTAGTAGAGACCATTAATTGGAAGTTGGATTATTCGGCTTTGGAAATTTCGCAGAACACAAAAAATACATTGTCAGAAAAAGAATGAAGTCATATAAAGTCATAGTATTTGTTTTATGGGGGCTGGCAACTTCGCTGGCTTTTTCCCAGGATTATGAACGTGTTGATGCTACGATTCTATTGTACCCCAAAACGTTTGATTCTGCTGAAGAACTATCGAGGTTCATTACACGTGATTTTGAAACCGAAGAAGAAAAAGTTCGAGCGATGTATAGTTGGATCATCCAGAATATTGCTTACGAACCGGACGAATACAAGCAATTTGATTTCAAATTTAAAAATTACCGGGAACGAAATAAAAAAGAGGAAAATACCCGAAAGAAAGTTATTAAAAGGACACTTCAAAAAGGAATTGCCGTTTGTGAAGGTTATGCAATGCTTTTCGAAAAACTTTGTGAATTACAAGGAATCAATAACTATCTGGTGCGTGGAGATACAAAGACAAATTTCAATGATATAGGAAGGTCTTTTGCCAAAAATCATATGTGGAATGTTGTTTATATAGATGAAAAACCCTATTTGTTTGACCTTACATGGGGTGCAGGGAAGTACAATAGAAAGTTTATAAAAGAACCAACCTATTTTTATTATAAAACCCCGCCGGAACTGTTTTTTAAAACACATTATCCCGATATGTTCGAGGATGCATTTATAGATAAAATAATTGACAGAACAGTATTTTCATCAATGCCATTAATCATTGCAGAAAACTTGAGAATGGAAGATGTAGAATTGCCTTTAAACGGAATAATTCGTTCTGAAGAATATTTTGATTCAGTTGCTTTTGTTATTAATAATTGTGATCCTAAAGAGGTGAGTTATTCGTATGGAGATGAAAAAATGGTATTAGAAAATATAGAAAAGTCTGACGGCCGGATAAAATTTAATGTGCCACTAGAATTAGGGGTTAATAACCTCCTTATTTATTTTGATGACGAACCTGCTTTAGGCTATAAAATAAAATAAAGAACAACGATGAATGTTGAACAATATCGTGACTATTGCCTTTCCAAGAAAGGAGTAACCGAATCTTTCCCTTTTGATGAAAAAACCCTTGTATTTAAAGTAATGGGAAAGATATTTACGATCTGTGGTTTAGAGAGAATTCCAACACAGGTAAATTTAAAATGTGACCCCGAACGTGCTATCGAGCTTCGCGAAGAATATGACGGACTCATCTATCCGGGCTACCATATGAATAAAGAACACTGGAACACCGTTGAGATCGAAAATAATATTCCGCAGCAGCTCTTGTTAGAATTAATAGATCACTCCTACGACTTGGTAGTGAGTAGTTTAACAAAAAAATTACAAGCAGAGCTACAAAACCTATAAATCAAATTGTTTTCTGTATTCACGAGGTGTTTTGCCTTTACTGTTTTTAAATTTTCTGTTGAAGTTAGAAATGTTCTGAAAACCGGATAATTCAGCAATTTCTGTTATGGAAAGGTCCTGTTGAGTTTGCATTAACTTACATGTTTCTTCAATACGAAGCTCATTTAAAAAAGTAACATAGGTTTTGTTGGTACGCTTTTTAAAATATTTACAAAAAGCATTTTTAGTCATGGCAGCTTGCTGTGCGATTACTGCTAAAGGAATTTCTTTCTGAAAATTATTTATAGTGTACTCAAATACTGCGCTCATACGCTGTCCCTCATTATCACTATATTTTTTTTCTGAAATAAAAGAGGACAAACGCTCGAATTTTGCTTGATTCAATGCCTTTAAAAGTTGAAAGAATACAATAAAACGATCTAGTTTTGATCCTTTGAATAATTCCTGAAACAGCTTAAAAACAAACTGCTTCTTAGAGGTTATTTTGAATCCGTTTTCGGCCTTTTTGAAAAAAGACAGTAATGATTTAAGCTCTTCAATTTTAAAGAAATCATAGCCGAAGGACTCTTTTGTAAAGAAAACGGATAACATATGAGATTCTTTACTTTTTAACGTATCACTTTTAAAAACATGTGGTAAGTTTCCTCCTAATACAATCACATCTCCAGATTCATAAAAACTTACAGTGTCTCCAACAATCAGAGTGCCTTCACCACTATGAATATAGCTTATCTGAAACTCTTCATGTTGATGTAACAGTTCATAAAATGAAGCACCTTTATCCTCCTGAAGAATTAAAGTGTCTCGTTTTGATTTCGGAATAGTAAAAGGAAGTACTTTCATAAATAGGATAATACTATTCAAAAATAACAAATATATTTATAAATAGGATAATATAGTATAATTTTAGGATAAATGTGCATTAATTAGTAAATACTTTTCAGTGTAATTTTACCTCCAAAATCAAAATAGTATGGAGATTAAATGGAAGGGCGTTATGCCTGCGGTAACTACCAAGTTTACAGATAATGATGAATTGGACATAGAAATGTTCAAAGTAAATCTACAGGCGCAATTAGATGCCGGAGTTTATGGGATTGTATTGGGAGGAACTTTGGGTGAAGCAAGCACATTAAGCGATTCGGAGAAAAGAATACTCACTTGTGAAACCGCCTCTTTTGTAAATGGAAAAGTTCCGGTGTTGATCAATATAGCAGAACAAACTACAAAGGGAGCCATAGAAGCTGCTCATAAAGCAGAAGAAGATGGAGCTAATGGCCTAATGATGCTTCCTCCCATGCGTTATAAAGCAGGAGATCGTGAGGTTGTTGAGTACTTTAAGGCTGTAGCCAACAATACATCGTTGCCTTTAATGGTCTATAACAACCCCGTGGATTATAAGATTGAAGTAACTCTCGATATGTTTGAAGAGTTGTTGAAATGTGACAATATCCAAGCGGTGAAAGAATCTACCCGGGATATATCAAATGTTACTCGGATTAAAAATCGTTTCGGAGATAGGTTACGTATTATGACCGGAGTCGATACTTTGGCATTAGAAAGTTTGCTGATGGGTGCAGATGGCTGGATAGCCGGTTTGGTAGATGCTTTTCCGGCAGAGACAGTAGCTATTTATGAACTGCAAAAAGCAGGTAGAATAGAAGAGGCTTTAAATATCTATCGATGGTTTTTACCTTTGTTAGAGTTGGATATTAACCCTAAATTAGTACAGAATATTAAACTGGCAGAGGTAGCTATCGGTATTGGTACGGAAAACGTACGCCCTCCAAGACTGCCTTTGGTTGGTGACGAACGCAAACACGTTTTAAATGTGATTGAAGAAGGGTTGAAAACAAGGCCTCAATTACCAGATTACAAGAATTTATAATGTTAGAGATTCGGCCTTCATGTGAGCATTGTAATAAAGACTTGCCTGTTGATACTACAGATGCGATGATCTGTACTTTTGAATGTACATTTTGTAGAGATTGTGTTGAAAATGTATTGGAAAGTGTCTGCCCCAATTGTGGAGGTGATTTTACGCAAAGGCCAATTAGGCCGGAGCATTTATTGGAAAAGTATCCGGTTTCAGAAAAAAGAATTTACAAACCTGTAGATGTTGAAACGCATCTGCAAAGGATCAAAAACTTATGATTACAGGAAAAAATTATATAGGAAAAACGTTATCTGCTAAAGGCGGTAAAGAATATAAAACATTTAATCCGCAACTTAATTTAGAGAACGAAAACACATATACAGAAGCTACACAGGATGAAATCAATGAAGCTGTGAACTTGGCATCAAATGCCTATAAGGTTTTCAGTAAAATTTCCGGGAAGAAAAAAGCAGCTTTTTTGAATGCTATCGCCGATGAGATTTTAGCTCTCGATGATACTTTGGTACAAATGTATTGTTCAGAAACAGGACTACCGGAAGGAAGAGCCAGAGGGGAAAGAGGAAGAACGGTAGGGCAATTACGCTCTTTTGCCAACTTAGTTGAAGAAGGGTCCTGGGTGGAAGCTACTATCGATACTGCACTGCCGGAACGCAAGCCTATTCCTAAACCGGATCTTCGGAAGATGTTGGTGCCACTTGGGCCTGTTGTGGTCTTTGGAGCCAGTAATTTTCCATTGGCATATTCAACAGCAGGAGGAGATACAGCGGCAGCATTTGCGGCAGGCTGTCCGGTAATTGTAAAGTCACATCCTATGCATGCCGGAACAGGTGAGTTAGTTGCTTCAGCAATTATAAAGGCGACAGAGAAAACCGGAATGCCTAATGGCGTATTTTCCAATTTAAACAGTAGTGGAATTGAAGTGGGTCAGCAACTAGCAGTACATCCAGGCGTAAAAGCAATTGGTTTTACCGGAAGTATTCGTGGAGGCAGAGCTTTATATGATCTGGCAGCACAACGGGAGGAACCCATCCCGGTATTCGCTGAAATGGGAAGCATAAACCCTGTGGTCATATTACCGCAGGCACTAAAAAACAGAGGAGAAAGTATTGCAAAGACGTATGCCGGTTCTATTACGTTGGGAACAGGTCAATTTTGTACCAACCCGGGACTGTTATTAGGGATCAAAGGAGAAGCTTTTACGCATTTCATTGAAGTATTATCTAATGAGATACTAACAATTGAACCCTCCTGTATGTTACACCCAAATATTATAGGAGCTTACGAGGACAACAAACAAAAGGCGATCTCTCAGGACGGTTTAACTGTTTTGGCAGATTATGATTCTGATGTTAGAACAAACCATGCGAGGCAGGCCATTACTACGGTCGAAGGGGAAACCTTTTTGGAGAATACAACCTTACATCAAGAAGTTTTTGGACCTTTTTCTATGGTGGTTCAATGTAAAGATGTAAAACAACTGGAAACTATAATTTCAAAACTGGAAGGACAATTAACAGGGACTTTAATTGCCGATAATGGAGAAGCAGCTGATAATAAAAATATCATAAATGCTTTGCAAAACCGTGTAGGACGTATTATTTACAATGGAGTTCCAACAGGCGTTGAGGTATGTCCGGCTATGTTGCATGGCGGACCTTACCCCTCATCGACAGACAGTCGCTTTACGGCGGTTGGGATACATTCCATAAAACGTTGGGTACGTCCTTTTTCTTATCAGGATTGGCTAGACAGCCTATTGCCTGATGAACTTAAAAACGAAAACCCTTTGGGAATCTCAAGATTGGTGAATAATGTTCAAACAACAGCCAAAATATAAAAACTGTATGCATAGTTTTATTGAAAAATGTAAAAATGAGTAAAACTATCTTTAAATGTATAGATGCACATACCTGTGGAAACCCTGTTAGAGTTATTAAAGAGGGAGCTCCAACTTTAAAGGGGGCAACCATGAGTGAAAAGCGTCAACATTTTTTAAAGGAATATGATTGGATTAGAAAAGGATTGATGTTTGAACCTCGTGGGCATGACATGATGAGTGGAAGTATTCTGTTTCCTCCACATGACCCTAAAAATGATTTTGCTGTTTTATTTATTGAAACTTCAGGCTGTTTACCAATGTGTGGCCATGGTGCCATTGGTACCATAACTATTGCAATTGAAGAAGGACTGGTGACTCCAAAAACCCCCGGAAAGATCAAAATGGAAACTCCTGCAGGCTTGGTACATATTGAATATCAACAAACAGCGAAAAAAGTAGATTGGGTGAAGCTAACCAATGTGAAAAGTTATTTGGCTGCTGAAGGCTTAACAATTGATTGCCCGGAATTAGGTGTACTAACTTTTGATGTTGCCTACGGAGGGAACTACTATGCCATTGTGGACCCACAGCAAAACTTTTCAGGGGTACATAATTTTACAGCAAGTAAGATCATTCAATATTCGCAGGAGGTTAGAGACCGAATTAACAAAAAATATCCTGAGCTATTTATTCACCCTGAAAATACTACCATTAGAGACGTTACACATATGCTTTGGACCGGAGAACCCATCGACCCGAAATCGTCAGGGCGCAATGCGGTATTCTATGGAGATAAGGCTATAGACAGAAGCCCTTGTGGAACCGGGACATCGGCTAGAATGGCACAATTATTTGCTCAGGGAAAACTAAAAAAAGGAGAAGAATTTGTACATGAAAGTTTTATTGGAAGCAAATTTATTGGTTGTATTGAAGAAGAAACAACATTAGACGGTAAAACAGCTATCATACCAAGTATACAAGGCTGGGCAAAAGTCTACGGATATAACACCATTATAATTGATGATGAAGATGATCCCTATGCGCATGGATTTCAAGTAATGTGATATGAGTAAAGAAGTAATCATTATTGGTGGAGGGATCATAGGTTTATGTACTGCATATTATCTTCAGAAAGAAGGACATCAGGTAACAGTTATTGATAAGTCTGATATCTCCCGAGGGGCTTCCTTTATAAATGCAGGATATATCACTCCAAGTCATTTTATTCCTCTGGCTGCCCCCGGAATGATCACCAAAGGACTTAAATGGATGTTTAATCCGGCAAGTCCCTTTTATATAAAACCCAGATTAAATAAAGAGTTTTTAGAATGGTCCTGGGCGTTTAAAAAATCGGCAAAGGCTTCAAAAGTGGACAAAGTGATTCCGGCCATAATAGATATCAATCTTTTAGGAAGAGAATTATATCAGGAAATAAAAGCTTCTAATGAATTTCATTTTCATCTTGAACGGAATGGATTATTGATGTTCTATAAAACTGAAAAAGCAGGGGAAGAAGAATGGAAAGTAGGGCAACGTGCTATTGCTGAGGGATTAGATGTAAAACATCTTACCAAAGATGAAGTGAAACCGTATGAGCCCACTATGGATTTGAATATCAAAGGAGCGGTTTATTATGACAGTGATGCACATATGACTCCAAGAGAGTTTATGACAGAAATGCTTTCCTATTTAAGGTCGAAAGGGGTTATATTTTATACAAATGAGTCTGTAGATGATATATTGGTTTCAGAAGGAAAGATTACCAAAATCAAAACCTCAAACCAAACATTAAGTGCAGATGAAATTGTTATGGCTGCCGGTTCCTGGAGCCCATTACTCACCAGAAAATTAGGAGTTAAAATAGCAATTCAAGCTGGGAAGGGGTATAGCATAAATGTTGCCCGGCATACGGGAATACAAACACCGGCCATTTTGGTAGAAGCAAAAGTAGCAGTCACACCTATGAACGGATTTACACGGTTTGCGGGAACTATGGAAATAGGAGGTATTAATCATGAAATAGACCCGGTGAGAGTAAAAGCTATTGCAAAAGCAGCTTCAAATTATTATAATGGGTTTAGAGTTGAGCAAAAGGAAATTGATACTGCTGCTTGTGGCTTAAGGCCTTGTTCTCCGGATGGACTGCCGTACATTGGTAAAACCAAAAAGTATAAGAATTTAACCATTGCTACCGGACATGCTATGATGGGGTGGAGTTTAGGACCGGCTACGGGTAAATTAGTTTCAGAAATAATTTCAGATAAAAAACGATCTCTGGATCTCAGGCTTTTTCATCCTGATAGAAAATTCTAGCTGCTAAAGGTCAAGATCTTCTATATTTAAACGCATATTGATCATATGCCTTTCAAAACCGGCTTTACGATAGGCGTTTATTGCCGGGGCATTCACATCATAAACATCGAGTCTTATTTCAAAAATCCCCTTGGCTTTGCACCATTTTAATAATGCATCCAGCACTAGCTTATTAAGTCCCTTTCCCCTGTGTGCTACAGGAACGAACATAAATCCAAGATACCCTTGCTTTTTGTGTTTTAAATAAGCTCTGTCACTCTTTATTTTTGCATAACCCGAAGCAACAATTTCACCTTCCATTTCCACTACGAAAACCTCAGAATTTTCTTCTTTGATCAAGATGGAAATATCATAATAGCTTATCTTTCCGTCTTTTATGGTTGGATCCATTGGACGTTCTGCTTCTATTAACCCTTGCTCAAATTTTAGTAGAGTCTGCAGATCTTCTAACTTAGCTTTTCTAACTATATATTCCATGCCTTTTTAATACAGTATATTAGCAGGACATATCTGCTACGATCTTCCATTCGCCATTGATCTTTTTAAAGATAATTAGAAATACACCATTGGCATCACCGACACTTCGTTTTAAAAAATATTCACCCATCACCCAATAACTGCCATCATTTATTTCAGAAATATCATTAATTTTAAATATCAATGTACCGGAATGCTCTTTTGTAGGGTAGCCTTTTTTATAGTTGTCTAAAGTTTGCTGCCAGCCTTTAGTAAGCCCGTTTCTACCATAAAATTTTAAAGAATCACTTTTCCAGTAGCCTTGCATAAAACCCTCCAGATCATTATTAGACCAGGCTTCTTCCTGTACTTTCATTACAGAAAGAATGGCTTCTTTATCTTCAGTTTCTGTAGTTTGTGCCAGACAAGCTATTGATAGGATCAGGCAGAATAATAATAGTATTTTTTTCATAACTAATAGTGTTTCATAAAGTCTTCGGCAAAGACCATTTTCAATCTAAAGATAAGTTCTTTTGCATTCTCCATACTAAAAACCATTGGAGGCTTAATTTTTAATACATTATGATCAGGTCCGTCGGTACTCATTAGGATCTTGAAAACTTTCATCCGATTGGCAAGATAAGTAGCGTGTTCCGCTAATGGTTTTTTTTCAATATTGGTCAATTCAAACCCTAAAAACAATCCTTCTCCACGGACATCACCAATAATTGGAAATGTTCTTTGAAGTCCTTCCAGTTCAGTTTTCAAAAAACTTCCAACTTCCCGGGCATTCTGTTGCAGTTTTTCTTCTTCTATAATCTCTAAAACAGTACGTCCAATGGCACAGGAAACCGGATTTCCACCAAAGGTGTTGAAGAATTCCATTCCGTTAGCAAATTTTTCGGCAATCTTCGGAGTACAGGCTACCAGGGCGATAGGATGTCCATTTCCGGCAGGTTTTCCCATAGTAACTATGTCTGGAGTAACATCAAATAATTCAAATGCCCAAAAGGATTTTCCCATACGCCCGAAACCGGTTTGTACTTCATCGGCAATACATACACCTCCGGAATTTCTAATGTGTTTATATACCTCTTTAAAATAGTTGGTTGGCGGTACGATCTGGCCACCACAACTTATCATCATTTCGCCAATGAATCCAGCTATATTTTTCCCTTTTGCTTTGATTGTATCAATTAATTCTTTAGCATGTTCAGCATACTTAGTTCCACAAGCATCTCCTTGGTATTTTCCCCGGAAAGGATCAGGTAAGGGTAAGATGTGTGTGGTCTCAGGTTTTCCTTTACCTCCTTTTCCATCAAACTTATAAGAACTTACATCAATAACTGTATTTGTATTTCCATGATACCCCACCTCAATAGCAAGCATATCTTTCTCACCTGTAAAAGCCTTGGCCATTCTAATAGCAAGTTCATTAGCTTCACTTCCGGAATTTACTATATGCAACACAGAAAGCTCTTTGGGAAGTTTTTTCAGTATAGCCTCTGTATAGGAGATAATCTCTTCATGTAGATAGCGTGTGTTTGTGTTGAGTAATGCCATTTGTTGCTGTCCGGCAGCAACTACCTTAGGATGCTCATGGCCTACATGCGCAACGTTGTTTACCGTATCCAGATATTTTTGTCCAGATGCATCAATTAGATAAGCTCCTTTACCTCGAACAATATGCAATGGAGAACCGTATGACAAACTCATACTTTTCCCCAAGTGTTTTTTTCTGAAAGTAAGAAGTTCCTCTTTGGCCTTTGAATACTGTGTAACCAAGTTTTTATTTTTGAAAAGCAAGTTGGGGTCCGGACATATACTTCTCCAAACAGGTAATTCATTTACATAAGCAACTCCAGGAAAATCCTTTGTATAATCTAACATCGACAACATAACCTGAAAATGTAAGTGTGGCGCCCATTCACCATTTTCTTTCGGGGTCCCTAGATAACCAATACAATCTCCCTTTTTTATGGAATTACCCACGTTAAATTTAGCTACACTTTCTACGGAAAGGTGTCCGTGAAGGGTATAAAAAATGATATTGCCCTCATGGTGTTTCAAAATGACAAGCCCTCCATATTCTTTATATCCGGCATCATTGACAGCTATGTATATTTCACCATCAAATAAAGCATGTACGGGAGTTCCTGCAGGTAGCCAGAAATCAATACCCAAATGGATCGTCCGGCTTTCCGGGCCATTATTCCCTTCCCTTTCATAAGCAGTTGAAGTGTACAGAGGGCGCGGTTCACAATATCCTCCGGCGATCATTTTTTTTGGATATTCTTTTTGAAGCTGATCAGTTTTAAACTGAAATAATTCCAGGTCGTTAAACTCTGTTTGACTACCCATCCATGTGCTGGAGACTTTCAGGTCAAGTAATTGGATTTCCTCTTTTTTTTCTGTTGGGAATAAATCTGAGAAATTGAGTTTTTGTTGCTCAACCCAGCTTTTGAATTTTTCCTCATTGGGGTAGGCGTCATATCCACATGCGTTTCTAAAACTGTAATACGCAAATTCTTCATTGATAGCGAACCACTTTTCTAATAAATTCCAAGCGGGTTTTTCGCTAATTATATGATATTCATTCGTAGGATCTTCTCCATTGCGAATGGAAGATTTGGTAACCGAAGTTACCAAGCGCATTCCCACCAAGGTGTACAAACATTTAAGCTCCTTGTCGGAAAAAGTAAAATTACTATTGTATCCTTTTATTATTTCTGAGGCAGCTTGAATTACATCCGGGATATCCATAACGGCATATGCCAGAACGATAGCAAGATCATTTATGGTTTGAGTGTAGGTAGCATCGCCAAAATCAATAATACCTATCACTTCCGGGTATTGTAAATCCTCAGAAACAAGTATATTGTAATCGTTTATATCATTGTGAATAATACTTTTTGGAAGCTCTTGATAGCTGTTTTTAATTTCTGAAAACCGCTGTTGAAAATAAGCGATGATTTCTTTTTGTTTTCCGTTGAAGCGATCTAAATGCTGAAAGGTCCAGTGAGCATTTGCCAAATTCCAATCAAATTCGCGATGTGCTTTGGAGTGATCAAAATCTTGTAATGCTGAGGTCAGTTTTCCACATTGCTCTCCCAAACTAATTCGAAGTGCTTCGTTTTTAGGGTTCACTTTTGCCCATAACCTGCCATCTACCCAACTTAATAAGCGTACTTTTCTTTTTTCTCCTTCTTTTGAAGTAATAGTACTTAAAAACTCACCTTTGGTATTAGGCAAAATACTAGGTAGGGACAGGTCTGTTTTTTTAGCAGTAATGTGTTTTAGAATTTCAGTCTGAAAATCCAGATAACCGACGTCTTCTTCAGGTTGAGAAATTTTCAAAACATATTTTTCTCCACTTATGGTTTTCAGCATGAAATTTTCATCTGTATCACCGGGGAGTTGTGATACAAATGCTTCGATATTAAATAACGTGAAAACTATTTCCGAAACCTTTTCCAAAGTAGTATTGCCAGCCATTGAAGTTGTACTAATAGGCTAACAATATTAGTAAAAAAAGCTAGTTTGAACTATCTATAAAATACTTTTCTGCTTTTTATAAAAGGCATCTGCCTGCATTTGCATTAGCTCACGGGCTTTCTTGCGCTTATAGTCATATAATTCCTGTTCTTCTGCTATATCTGCATACACGCGGTTGTTCACATCACGATCTGTAGTTACTAAGATTTCGCGTTGCCCTTTTTGTTGTACAACCCATGATGAAACAGCACTTTCCTGCTCTTCCAGTTTAAGGTCATATGCTCCTTTTGGAGACAGTAATTTTGCAATGATCGGTGATGTTTCAATAGCAAGAAACAACAGAAAAATAAAGAATGAGGGAAGCCAGGGCAACTTATTTAATGCATTTACCCGTGCCATCAATCCGTCGAAACCATCAATAACAGGTTGGGTTTCGGCAATTTTTGCCTGATATTCGGTAGCGAGAGTTGTTATTTGAGTTTCAATAGCTGCGATTCTCTCATTATTAGCGGTTCGCAATTCCTGTAATGCTGCCAGTTCTGCATCATGCTTGTCTCTTTTTTCCTGATATACAGGTCCCTTGCCAATGATCTCTGTTCCTTTTCGACCTTCCGCTTCGGCAATATAAGTTTCATAAAGTGTGTTAACTTCAGTTTCCTTATCGCTTATTTCTTTTTTCAGAGATTCGATATCCGAAGTCAAAGCTTCAACAGTTGGGGTATATTGCAATGCCAGTTGGTCTTTATTGGCAAGTGTCATTTCGTTTTTTTCCTCAAGTAGAACCTGATTGATTTCTTTCTCAAAGATCTTTAATTCCAGAGGCTTGGCAATTACTATAGCAATTATTATAGCTAAGGCAATTCGTGGAGTAGCTTGCAAAAGTTCATCGAAAAAATTATCTCTTTTTTTGATGGTAGATACTATAAAACGATCCAGGTTAAAAATGAGCATACCCCAAATAAGTCCGAAAAAAATAGCAGTTGCATAGTTGTCGAAAACAGTGTAAAGAGCATAGGCAGAAGCTATGGTTGCCATTACAGCCGTAAAAAATACGGTAGCCCCGATTCCTGCATATTTAGTACGTTCTCCTGCAGAGCAGTCCTCTAAAATATCGGTATCAGCTCCGGAACAGAAAATAAAAAAGCGTTGTAACATGAAAGACTTATTTTGATTGATGAACCATAAAACGTAAAGTTTTATAGGAATGTTGTATTCAAATAGAAATAATTAATATGTAAAACATTAAGAATCAAATGAAGAACCATAAATAATAAAATTAATAACCATTAAACCATAAAATTTGTTTTTAATCGTTATTTTCGCAGTATAATATCTCCCCTTGAAAGTGATTACATACAGTTTGTATGTATCCAAATTTCAAACATTATATCAAGTAAATTATTTAAAATTTTCAATTATATGAAACCTTACAAATCTATTATCCCTATTTGTTTATTAATATCTTTTATGGCTACTGCGCAAGTAGGAATTGGTACTACTACTATTCTGGATGGTGCTTCTCTTCAAATAGAAGGTGGAGATACCGGTGTTTTGATAAACCGGGTTTCTCTCACGGGAGCAGATGATACAACTACTATAACGTCCTTGGGCGCCAGCCAGGAAGGCCTTCTTGTATATAATACAAACACAAGCTCCAATATAGAACCGGAAAACGATGTAAAACCCGGATTTTATGTCTGGGATGGAACTGAATGGGTATCGACAAAAGAAACCGGTAGGAGAAAACGGGGATGGATTTCATTGAACGATGCTAATACAAGTTATACATTACCGTTTGTTGATTCACCGGATCTAAATGATTATACAAATTTTACCAGTATCGATTTAGATTTTACAGATGATCCTTCAGATTCAATGATAAGCAGCTATGCACCCGATGGTTATACGGCTGAAGATTTTTATGATAGTACGAATGGAGTATTAACACCAATAGAAATTGGAGATGTTATAATTGCAAGGTTGCAATTTACTGCTCTTCCCAGTAATAATAATGGGGTAATAGAAATTCAGATCGATATTGACAGTACCCCGGGTAACCCGGGGATAATTATTTATCAGAAGTCCATACCGCTCTTGCGTGGTAATGGCTACGAAACCAGGGTCAGTGAAACAATTTTATTGTTTCAACTGGGAACATTCGATACGAACGGAGGGAAGATACGAATGGCGTATACCCGTGCCAATAATTCAACAGGTAGTTCATGTGATGTTTCTAATTTTAGCCTGGTTATAAGTAGGATTGTTCGTTAAATATGGTATGTGTACTAAAAAGAGTATCTTTTAAGAGCACTTTTCATTTTTATGTCATTTAGTTACTAAGCTCTATACCTTCTTTGGATAATTTTACTACTGGAGTTTTTGTTTTATACATTTTTGTCTGAATATTTAAATTTTTATTTTTTTTGATAATATAGATCGCTTTATCAGAAGATATCTTCTCATTTTCATAGTAAAAAATAGCATTCTTTTTAGCCATACTAATAATGTGATCTATGGGGTCTTCCGGCACAGGAGGCGGAGGAGGTGTCGGGATATTGCTATCCATATCATTTATTCCCTTAATTACTTTTGGCGCATCGGTTTCATACGGAACCCTTAACTTATTTGGAACTCTTAAAGGATCTACTTCTTTAACGGAAATTTTATCAACCACTACTTCTGTGGGAATTTCTTCCACAACTACCTCTTCCGGTACTTCTACTTCTAGTAGATCGACAATAGGAGTTGGAGGCGGTGGTGGGTCCGGAAAATATGGAAACGGTTCTGCATTTGCACGTTGCTTTGAAGACATTTTTTTATAGATGAATTTGAGGCGTTCCACCTCTTTTTCCTTAATGAATCTATTTCCGTCTTCTTGTGCATTGTACTTTTTTGCCAGCTTGTTATACTCGGCCATTTCTTCTCGTGATGCACTTGTTTGTACTTTTTCTGTGGCTGAACTCTCAATTTCAATTTGTTGGGTTGTACTAAAACTGAAAAGCAGAAAGGCCAGTAAAGGCAATAATAATAGACTTCGCAGCCAAATGGCCTTTTTAGATGTTTGTGTTTTCATAACTGTAAATCGTTTTTTGATGAATGAATAATTAATGGCGTTTGCCAGATTGTTTTCGTGGGCATTTGATGAGAATGCCAGTAACAGGTTTTGATAATTGGCAGTAGCAACTCCTTTATTTATGACTGCTCTGTCTGCCAGAAATTCGTGATTTAATTTTATGGAATGCTTGATAAGGTATATAAACGGGTTAAACCAAAATACAATTTGAAGTATTTCAATAAACAAAACATCAATGCTGTGTTTTTGTCTTGCATGAGCTTGTTCATGAAGTAGTATTTCCCGGGGTATTTGCTGACTCTCGAATTTTTGCTTGTTCAGAAAAATATAATTGAAAAAAGTATGAGGACTTATAGAGTCTTTTAGCAGAACATTGATAAAAGTATAAAGTTTTAACTTCTGATTTCGTTTGATCTTTGATAATAGCCCAATAAGATTTCTCCCAAACCTCAAACTGAAAAATAGAACTCCAATACTATAAATACTCCATAAGATTACAGGGAGGTATTCTGAAAACTTGTTTGTTTCGGAAACGATCATTTCTGAAGCACTTGAGGTAATGATAGCATTGACTGTTTCTGAAGCCTCTACATATGTGGTGAAAGTTATTAACGGGATTCCTAATCCGGCTAATAAAGCCCCTATTAAATAAAATCTTTTGAAGCCATGCATTGTGGTCTTTTCCAAAAAAAGTTTGTAAAAGAGGAAAAAAATAACCAGACAGGTCCCGGATTTTAAAATATAGACTTCCATCACTATTTCTTTTTAATTTCGCTATCGATAATAGCTTTTAAATTTTCCAATTCTTCTTTGGTCAAATTGGTTTCCTGTGTAAAGAAAGAAGCAAATTGAGAAGCACTGTCATTAAAGAAATTCTTGATGAGTCCATTTACATGTTTTGAAAAATAATCCTTCTTTTTCACCAACGGAAAATATTCCCTGGAACGTCCGGACTGCTGATAATCCACAAACTTTTTATCTTGCATCCGTTTTAAAAGTGTTGCGATGGTTGTAGTTGCAGGCTTTGGCTCAGGATAGGTATCAATGAGATCTTTCATAAAAGCTTTCTTTAACTTCCAGAGATGATTCATTAGTTCTTCTTCGGTTTTAGATAATTTCATGGCAGTATTCAAATTTTGCTCTACAAACATAGAATAAAAATTTTAATTCTACAAATGTAGAGTGAATTTTTTTCAGAAAATTTGAAATCGTTTGACTTTGCTTCAGATTAAATTACCTTTACGGCAAAATTTATTGTCCATGAGTATAGAGCGTACACTCCGGCAGCGAAGTGATTCTAAGTGTGAATTATGTTGTAGTGAAGAAAACTTGAAAGTATATGAAGTTCCGTCTTCTCCAAGATCCGGAGCTGAAGCAAGTATATTAGTTTGTAATACCTGTTATAGCCAGATTGAAGATGCAGATACCAGGGACCCTAATCATTGGCGCTGTTTGAATGATAGTATGTGGAGTACTGTTCCTGCTGTACAAGTTATGGCTTGGCGAATGCTGCAACGTTTAAAAACTGAAGGCTGGCCACAGGACCTGTTGGATATGATGTATCTGGATGAAGAAATGCAAGAATGGGCTGCTGCTGAAGGAGACGGGGTGGATACAAGTGATACATTGGTACATAAAGATAGTAATGGTGCTGTCTTGCAGGCGGGAGATAGTGTTGTACTCATAAAAGACCTAAAAGTGAAAGGCTCCAGTATGGTAGCAAAACAAGGAACGGCTGTACGCAGAATTTCTTTAGATCATGAAAATGCCGAATATATTGAGGGAAAAGTAGACGGACAGCAGATCGTGATCATCACTAAATATGTGAAGAAACTCTAGTTTTTAAAACAAGCCAATCTTTATTATTTACTCATCTCCGTGAAATGATGATAAAATTGGGGAATGGTTTCAATTCCCTTTAAATAGTTCCAGATTCCATAGTGCTCATTTGGAGAATGTATCGCATCACTGTCAAGGCCAAAGCCCATAAGAATGGTTTTGCTTTTTAGTTCTTTTTCAAACAAGGCTACAATGGGGATACTTCCTCCACTTCGCTGCGGAATAGGTGTTTTGCCAAAAGTAGTTTCATAGGCTTTTTCGGCAGCGCGATATCCAAGACTATCAATAGGTGTTACATAAGCATGTCCTCCATGATGAGGTGTTACTTTTACGCGAGTTCCTGTCGAAGCGATGCTTTCAAAATGAGAAGCGAATAATTGAGTAATCTTTTCCCAATCCTGATCCGGCACCAAACGCATACTGATCTTAGCAAACGCTTTACTTGCAATTACTGTTTTGGCACCTTCTCCTATATAACCTCCCCAGATTCCGTTGACATCCAAAGTTGGGCGAATAGAATTTCGTTCGTTCGTTGTAAAGCCGGATTCACCATATACATCATCAATATCCAGTGCTTTTTTATAGGCTTCCTTGCTAAATGGAGCTTCCGCCATTTTGGCTCTTTCTTCTGGTGATAGCTCTTCTACATCATCATAGAAGCCGGGAATGGTAATATGATTATTCTCATCATGCAAAGAAGCGATCATTTTGGTTAAAACATTGATCGGGTTTGCAACAGCACCACCGTATAAACCACTATGTAGATCCCGGTTAGGTCCGGTAACTTCTACTTCCACATAGCTTAGTCCACGTAATCCCGTAGTAATGGATGGTACATCCGGTGCTATCATCCCTGTATCACTAATTAGAATGACATCATTCGCAAGTTTCTCACGATTTCGTTCTACAAACCATCCTAAGCTTTCACTGCCAACCTCTTCTTCTCCTTCGATCATAAACTTTACGTTACAAGGAAGCTGCCCGGTCTGTGTCATATATTCCAATGCCTTTACATGCATATACATTTGGCCTTTATCATCACAACTTCCCCGAGCGAAAATAGCTCCTTCAGGATGTAATTCGGTAGTCTTAATAACAGGCTCGAAAGGAGGGCTGTCCCATAAATCCAAAGGATCCGGTGGCTGTACATCATAATGACCATACACCAGAATAGTCGGTAAAGAAGGATCTATGAGTTTTTCTCCGTAAACAATTGGATATCTAGGTGTTTCACAGATCTCAACAGTATCACAACCGGCTTTTAAAAGGCTTTCTTTAACAGCTTCAGCAGTTTTTATGACATCATTTTTATAGGCAGAATCTGCACTGATCGAAGGAATTTTAAGTAATTCTATCAATTCGTTCAAGAAACGTTCTTTATGTTTTTCTATGTATGGTTTTGCGCTTTTCATGGAACAGAAATAAATTTTGCTTAAAAGTACTAAAATTGGGCTAAATTAGAGGGCCAATTTCTGTTGTTTATATGAAGAATACATTTTTTAAATTACCATTTACTTTTTCAGAAAAATTACTTGTATCTGATCTTCAGATTTGTGATCAACACAAATATATTCCTCACTTCAATAAGGCAGATTATGATGGAGACTGGACTTCTATCTCATTGCGGTCCCCTTCTGGGGAACTGAATAACATTCTTGCACATGCTGCAGGTACTGAAGACTACAAGGACACTATATTAATGAATGATTGCTATTATTTTAAAGAGATTATCGATTCATTTCAATGTGAGAAAGAGTCGATCCGATTGCTTAAGTTAACTCCGCATAGCAAGATCAATGAGCATAGTGACTATAATCTTTCCTATGAAGACGGTCTTTTTAGAATTCATGTTCCGATCTTAACGAATAATCAGGTATATTTTTACATTCAGGATAAAAGAGTAGATATGGAAGTTGGCAGCTGTTGGTATGGGAATTTTAACCTACCGCATAAAGTGGAAAATTGCGGCGATACAGACCGTATTCATTTGGTGATGGATTGTAAAAGAAATACATGGTCTGATGAATTATTTAAAGAAATAGGTTATGATTTTGAAGAAGAGCATAAGCCAGTTGAGTATACGGATGAAACAAAACTTAAAATGATTGAAGCTTTGGAACATCTGGATACAGAAGCTTCCAGAAGATTATTAGAGCAGTTCCGATCTGAACTAAAAACGAAGGGTCAATGATTTTTTAAAAAAATAATAGAACTGCTTTTGGATTCACTAGGATTATTTATATTTGCAGTCCTTTAGCGGGCGTGGTGGAATTGGTAGACACGCTAGACTTAGGATCTAGTGCCGCAAGGTGTGGGAGTTCGAGTCTCCCCGCCCGCACTTTTTCAACTGAAAATTAGCAGTCATAAAACCTCTCAGAAATGAGAGGTTTTTTGTTTGGGTACAACATAGGTATAACATTTTAGTCTTTTTAAGACAACATTTATATTAATACCAAATGCTTTTATTTCAATTTAATATATATGAATTGACAGATGAAATAATAAATTTTATCAAATCACAACACTACTAATTCGTAAGAGGAGTTTATTATTATCTCTTTTAGAGATTCTTTTAGTATACTGAATTCCGATAAAAAAGAAAATATTTTAAGCGCACTTTCAAAACGTAAAAATGTATTATTTAACATGAATGTCGCTTATTAACAACAAAAAGAGTATATTTGTCGTTAATAAGCGACATTATGAATTCTAAAAAAGCAATACTCCTTCCTAAGTATCAAAAGATATTTGATAGAATAGGTGAAAATATCAAGCTTGCGCGAAAGCGTAGAAAGCTGACTACTGAGCAGGTTGCAGAACGTGCTGGTATTCATCGTGCTACTTTACACCGTGTTGAGAAAGGCGATCCAACTGTTGCAATCGGCCTTTATTTTAACGTGCTGAAAGTACTCAATCTCGAAAACGACTTTTCAAAAATTGCGATAGATGATGAATTCGGTCGTAAACTACAGGATCTTGATTTACTATAAGCTATGGCAGGAGGAAAATTTGATATTTACGTGTATGCAGATTGGAAAGGCTTGGGTGGTCCTATACAAATAGGAATACTCTCAGCGCATTTCGCAAAAGCGAAAAAAGCATTCAGTTTTGAATATAATAAAGAATGGTTAGAGAAAGGCTTATACCAGCTACTAGACCCAGACATCGGCTTTTATTCTGGACCACAATATCCTACAGATAAAGAGAATTTCGGAATTTTTTTGGATAGTATGCCAGATACTTGGGGGAAGACCTTGATGAAGCGTCGTGAAGCTCAAGACGCAAGAGCTCGTGACGAGAAGGCAAAAACTCTTTATGAAATAGATTATTTATTGGGTGTGTATGACGAGAGCCGTATGGGTGCGCTTCGTTTCAAGACAAATTCAGATGGTCCATTTCTAGATAATGATGATAAAAGCCCAACTCCACCCTGGTCATCCCTTGGCGATTTACAGGAAGCGGTAAATCATCTTGAAAATGATACTGAGAGTGATGCTATACGGCAATGGATAGCCGTTCTTATTGCACCTGGTTCTTCTCTTGGTGGTGCCAGACCCAAAGCCAATATATTGGGCAAGAATAAAGATTTATGGATTGCTAAATTCCCTTCAAAAACAGATACTATCGACAAGGCAGCTTGGGAATATCTTACCTATAAATTGGCTACTGCCTGTGATATTGAAATGGCAGAATCTAAAATTGAACGAATTTCTGGAGTTTACCATACGTTCTTGACCAAACGATTTGACCGAGAAGACGGTAATCGTATCCATTTTGCTTCTGCAATGACGATGACAGGCAATACTGAAGAAACGCTTAAGACTATAACACCCAGTTATCTGGATATAGTAGATGTTATAGAGACTTATGGTACAAATGTAGATGAAAACCTGCAGCAGTTATGGCGGAGAATTGTGTTTAATATTGCTGTATCAAATACGGACGATCACTTGCGCAATCATGGTCTTATATTAAATGAAAAAGGTTGGGAGCTTTCGCCAGCCTACGACCTTAATCCATCAATAGAAAAGGATGGACTTGCACTCAATATTGATATGGATGATAATGCGCTCAACTTTGATCTTGTAAAAAGCGTAGGAGAATTTTTCCGTTTAAGTGAAAGCGAAATGGAAACTATTATCGAGGAAGTTTTAACCGTGGTCAAAGATTGGAAAATAGTTGCAAAGAAAATAGGTATTAAAAATTCGGAGATAGAATTAATGTCCGGGGCGTTTAGAACAAGACTAAAAACAAATAACTATCATTAACTGGAAGTATATTTTCAATGAGAAGTGGCGGGGCTACCTATGAACATCATGTGCAAATAACTTATTTGTTTGCTATGCTACTAAAGATTGAGATACCTCTAGTTACTAAAGGCAAAATAACAGAAGTAGCATTTCAGATAACTAGTAAAGGTTATGCAACAGATAATTTATTGGTAGAGAAAGATTTAGGCCCTGCTGAAGCTTATTTAATTCGCGAAAATGTTTTTGTATATAAAGTGGAAGTTCGAGTCTCCCCACCCGCACCAATAAAAAAGCCAAAGAATCATCTTCGGTTTTTTCTTTTTTAATATTTTGTGCGAACTGATTTTTATAAAATCTAACTGGAAAAATATTCTTTAATACAACCACTTAACAACTCCTTTTTGAGTAGTATCAAACGGAAGTCCACAAAATTCCGGAGAGATATCGTTCCCCAGAATCTTTCCGTTATAGATATGGTTTATATATTTGGATCCAAACTTATTGGTAATAAACCGTTGTGTATAAACAGCACCTAGAACAGTTCCATACAGTTCTGTATTCCCATCACAATACAGGGCTCCTTCTATAGTTGCCAGAGGTTCTACTGTCAGGTGGACATGTGTCTTTTGTTTCGCTTCAGGAACCCTTTTAGGAAGATATATAATAACCCCTTTCACAAAGGAATTATCCGATATATATATAGGCTCTTCTCCTAAAGGAATATTCTTTTCAGGGTCAATTTCATTGTCAATAATTACGAGTGCAGAAGGATATGACAGGTGAACTTCACTTTCTAATTTGATATTTTCCGTTGCTATAAAATTTGCATTCCCCTTAAACCCACTCTCTATGGTAATTTTTGGAGCGACTACCGTTACATCGGCCAGTTTGGCATTTGCAGATACAATTACACTATCTTCACTTTTAATGATAATATTACCAATAAAGCTTCCGGTTAAGATTAGTTCTTTATCCCTGTAAACAAATTGTGTTCTATCAAAAAAAGAATTGGTATTTAGCTGTTCTTCATCAATAACAATGTCTTGATTAGAAGGGATGTAGTTTAAAAGCGATCTTGTATCCCGGACCCACTGTGGGTTAAGTTTTGGAAGTTTCCCATCACTTATTTTGATGTTTCCATCGATTAGGTTTTTCCCATTAAAATAGTGGCCGGCTATTACACCGGGCTTTACACCTTTACGTGAAATATAAGCGGTTCCTTCAATCTTAGTATCTCCAACTACTACGAGGGGTAATGTTTCGTCTGCGACATAAATACTTGTAAATGGGGCCGAAATCTTACTGCCAATGATCGCTGTTTTAGAAAATGTTTTAGTTTTTATAGATGCGGTAGCTGTTATTTTTTCGAAACCTCCCCAACTATTTTTTTTGACGGTAGTTTTTAAAGTATCATTCTCCAGAACAATAGAATCCTTAAAACTGTTTTGAGGCTGAAGGCTATAGGTTATACCATTATTAGCACCTTCAACCACAGAAAAAACAAATTGAGATTGAGTTTTGAAAAAGCGATGAGTCTGGGTAAGTGCCAGGAATGAAGCAAGAAGTATTGCTACAATAGTGGAAACCAAAATTGCAAATTGTAAAGCAGACGCCCTTATTTTTTTAAAGAAGACCATTAACTGCTAATGTATAAAATTGCAGGGAAGAAAAGGAAAAGAATCTTGTTTCAAATTTAATAGTACGTTCCTCTCTTTACCCTAAATAAAAAAGCTCCGGTTCACACCGAAGCTTCTCAGCATTTTTATAAAACCGACTTAGTTTGTTTTACTATATACTAGACCAACTAAGAGTCCCATAATAGCATAAAATAGTATAAAGGCGACTGCATTTATCAAGGTGCCGGTAATATCCAATATATCCATAACTCCCAAATTTATCATGCCAACTCCCAAGCCTATTAATAATGCTATCCAGATACCATAGGTTATCCCACTTGAAACACTATAATTTTCTGCTGCCCATTTACTGTAAATAGAAGAGAAAACAAACCCTACAATAATGCATCCCAGAATGAGATATAACATATCCGGCATTTCTCTCATAACTCCTGTTGCTGCACCTGCATGGTCAGCTAAAATTGGGTTGAAAATCATTCCCCAAATAACCCAGCCTCCCAAATACCCCCAAACGGCGGCAATAAGAGTGCTGATAATGTTAGCTTTTGAAAACATAATTTATTTTTTTAGTGATTAGTAATCAGAAAGTTACAAAACATTTCTCATTAGGAATTTTAGTACAAATTAAGATGTAAACCGAAACATGAGATTCTATAGATTATTTCTGTGATTAATAGGAACTATTTCCTTTAAATTATGATTAAAGAGGTATTTTTGTACTATAGAAAAACAGATGTTTTATGATAAAGAACGATGCTACCTTAGAGCTCTCAAAAACAGCTATGAAAACCTATGGATATAAAGTTGTAGATGCCATAGTAGAACATTTTGATTCTCAAAGGGAGAAACTTCCGGTAGCGATGGCTTCCAGAAAAGAAATGGACAAAATATTTTTAGAGGATAGCCCTGAAAAACCAATGGACCCTCAAAAAGTACTGGATTTTGTTTTGGACGAAGTCATGACCCAAAGCAATATTATATCTCACCCAAAATCATATTCTTTTGTTCCCGGGCCAAGTAATTATATTAGCGCAATGGCAGATTCTTTGGCCTCAGGATTTAATATATTCTCCGGAGGATGGGCAGCATCTCCAGCAGCTGCAGAATTGGAAATTGTAACTATGAATTGGTTACTCAAGATCTTTGGATTTCCGGTAAAGAGAGGAGGAGGAATATTTACAAGCGGTGGTTCTATGGCAAATCTTACAGCAATCATTACTGCCAGAAGAGTAAAATGTGGAGATGATTTTTCAAAAACGGTGATTTACCTTTCAGACCAGGCACATTCTTCAAATATTAAGGCGATACGAGCTGCCGGATTTATAAAAGAACAGATTAGGATCATTCCAACAGATTCTGAATTCAAATTCTCACTCAATAAATTAAAGAACGCTATTGCCAAAGACACTTTAGAAGGGCTACAACCCTTATGTCTAATCGCTACTGCGGGAACCACCAATACCGGAACAATTGATCAATTATCTGAAATCGCGGCTATTTGCAAAAAAGAGAATGTCTGGTTTCATATAGATGGTGCTTATGGCGGTGCAGCTATTCTGGCAGAGAATGGAAAACAATTATTAAAAGGTATTGAAAAAGCAGATTCTATAACTGTAGACCCTCACAAGTGGTTTTTTCAACCTTATGAGATAGGTTGCCTCCTGGTACGAAATCATAAATGGCTTAAAGGAACCTTTACCGAAAAACCGGAGTACTTAAGAGATATTGAAGGAAATACTTCTGAAATTAATTTTTATGACCATGGGATAGAGCTTACAAGAAGATTCAGAGCTTTAAAATTTTATATGTCCATTAAGACATTTGGTTTAAGAACCTTTAGAAAAGCAATTACATATAATCTAAAGTTAGCTGAAGAAACAGAATCTTTTTTACGAAAAAGTAGTAATTGGCAGGTTATTTCACCAGCAACGCTGGCGGTCATTAATTTTAGATATAATCCCATTAGGAATCAATTGACCGAAAAGAAACTGGATGCACTCAATCAGCATATTTCTAAAAAAGTCGTTGCTTCACAAAAAGCATTGTTGGTGACAACGGTGTTAAATAAACAAATCGTATTGCGTATGTGTTTAATTAACCCCAGAACTACATTAGATGATGTAAAGGAGACACTTTCACTTTGTGAAGAGTTTGCAGAAACCAAAAAACCATTTTGAGTGAAAGCATAGACATACTAGTCATTGGAGGGGGAGCAGCAGGTTTCTTTACAGCAATAAATGCTGCCCAAAAAAATCCAAAATTACGCATTACAATACTTGAAAGAGGAAAAGAGGTACTTACCAAAGTAAAGGTTTCCGGAGGTGGAAGATGTAATGTTACTCATGCCGAATTTTTACCCAAAGAACTGTCCCAAAACTATCCGAGAGGTGAAAAAGAGCTGTTAGGCCCTTTTCACAATTTCATGACAGGTGATACTATTGAATGGTTCTCACAAAGAGGTGTTGAACTAAAAATCGAAGAAGACGGGAGGGTGTTTCCGGTAAGTGATTCTTCCCAAACTATTATAGATTGCTTTCTTTCTGAAATAGAAAAACTTGGCATTGAAGTGTTAAAAAATCATTCGGTCAAGAGTATCAAAAAAATTGAAAATGGCTGGAGTATAAGAACCAATGAAGGAGATTTCATTTCTGAAAAAGTCGTAATTGCTTCCGGAAGCAATCCTAAAATATGGAAAGTGCTACAAAATTTAGGTCATTCTATTATAGATCCTGTACCTTCATTATTCACTTTTAATAGTAATGATGAGCGAATTAATGAATTGCCAGGGGTTGCAACTCATGCTTCAGTTGCAGTTTTAGGCGTAAACGGGAAATCTATATTGGAGAGTGAGGGGCCTTTATTAATAACCCATTGGGGAATGAGCGGGCCTGCAATTTTAAAGCTTTCTGCCTGGGGGGCAAGATTACTCCATCCTACGGGATACCATTTTAAAATTAAAGTAAATTGGCTGGTGGATGTCTCTTCTGAAGAAGTTATCGCTGACTTAAAAAATTTAAAAGCTGAATTGAACAAAAAATCTATAACCAAATATGCACAGTTCGATTTACCAAAGCGATTATGGCAAAGCTTGGTTAAAGCATCTCATATTCCCCAAAACTGTATCTGGGCAGAACTAACCAAAATGCAACTTCAACAATTATCGACACAGCTCACTGAAGCTGTTTTTCAAGTAGAAGGAAAAAGCACTTTTAAAGAAGAATTTGTCACTGCAGGAGGGATCGTTTTAAACGAAGTGAATTTTAAAACCTTCGAAAGCAAACTTCATAAAAACATGTATTTTGCCGGAGAAATATTAAATATAGATGCAATTACGGGCGGGTTTAATTTTCAGAATGCCTGGACCGGGGGGTATATGGTAGCAAAGGCCATTGCTGAACAAGAAGAAGATTCATAATGAAAACGTATATAGCATTATTACGTGGCATCAATGTGGGCGGGCATAAAAAGGTCCTGATGGCTGACTTGAAAACTATTTTTGAATCCTTAGGGTTTACAAGAGTGCGTACCTATATACAAAGTGGAAATGTGGTGTTTTGTGCTTCTGAAAAAGAAGGGGTTTTAGAAAGAAAAATCAGTAAAGCTATAGAGTTGAAATATGGCTTTATAGTCCCTGTTTTGGTTAAAAAAGCTTCAGAAATAGCCGAAATTGTATCAAAATGTCCATTTTTTGAAGAAAAACGAGAAAAAAGCTTCTTCGTTTTATTAAAGGAAAACCCTTCCAAAGAAGATATAGAAATTACAAAGACCATATCATATCCGGGAGAAGAATTTGAGATTTCCGGGAATTGCGTTTATTTGTATTGTTCAATAAGTTACCATAAGGCAAAAATGAGCAATAATTTTTTTGAGAAGAAACTAAAAGTTACTGTCACCACCCGGAACTATCGAACAATGGCAAAACTTTTAGAAATGGCTATTTCTTGATCAATTTTATGGTCATTGATTCATTGTTATCAGAAGTTAGCGTCAAAAAATACATTCCTTTGGAAATGGATGATACATCTATTTCATCAATGTCTTTTGTAGAATTAATTTCAAAAATACTTCTGCCGAGAATATCTTTAAATGAAAGGGTTATAATAGTACTTTTAGAATCTATATATAATTTTTCATCGAAAGGATTTGGGTGTATTGTGGCATTCAAAAACTTGTTTTCTTCTATATTCAAGGTGTTTTCAATTGCTGCAAGGGCATTAATTTTTCCATATCCCCAAGTATCATTTGGTACAACTCCTGTGTCAGAATCTGCTGTACAGGATTGCTGTAAAAGATATTTGACCTGAGCAGGAGTAAGAGTTGGCCTTGCTTCCAACATCAAAGCAATAATACCTACAGAAAGAGGTGCAGCAGCACTTACCGCATTTTGAATGCCGTATAATCCGTTGCTATTTTGTAAGACATTAAATGCAAAACTTTCGTAATAGGTATTGGGGCTGTAGGCTGCATAACATACTTCACCCGGTGCAGCAAAATCAACACCTAACCTACCATCTTGTGTAGGGCTTGAGCTGGATCCAATCCATATTTCTCCATCTTCCCCTTGCCCCGTGATATCTCTTGGCACCCCATTAATATCTACCCAATCATTTTTTACAACATAATCTGTGGGTGTAATTATTGAAGCTGCACTGGCATAATCATTAATACTATGACCTGGTGTTACGTATGTAAGAAACTTATTGTTATTGTAGTATGTTGATGGATTGAGCGTAGCATTAAATACCCCTTGGTTGACCTGTGTTCCTTCAAGAATTACTTTATAAATTCCTGTAGCGCCTGAAAGATCTATCAATAATTCACGTCGATTAGAAGTAGCTCCAAAAAATTCAACATTAGCCCCACGATGCCCTATAAAAATATCTCCTAAAGACTGATCCGCATTATCATTAGGGCTGCCTGGGGCAGCAAAAGGTCCTTCAATAACTCCATTGGGGCGTTCAATGCTAACCGTAAAACGATCGTCTTCACTATACCAGAGATCAAAGCGGAGGTTTCCTGTTTCAGCTTTGTCAATTTCAATTTCAATGGTTTGGTTTGCAGTAATCGTTCCAGAAGCATGATTTTCTGCTCCACCATCATCACCAACCCCACATACAAGTGTGTTCCCTGCCGCTACAAATGCATCCATTTCCTGGCAAATTAAGCTGGTACCATCTGTAGGTCCACCAATAGAGCCTAGATTTATCAAAGTTACAGAAGGGAGATTTAGCTCGTTTATTTTGTCGTTTGCAAACTCAAGGGCAATGGGAATGTAAGCAGGGTCAAAAAAACCGGCTTGCCCGGGTTCGGAACCAAAAGGAGGAAAAGGGTCATGGGTTACTTTAATACTTATGATCGTTGCATTTGGTGCAACTCCCTGAAACTCCAGAGAACCTGTCCCACTGCCATTACCACAAGAGATTCCTGTCGTAGCCGTACCATGACCATATCTGTCTGTAGAGAGTGGAGGATCACTATTATCTATAGCTGTATCAATTGCTCCTTGATCAAAAATAGTTCCTACTCCATAAAGGTTGTTCGGGTCGTTAGCACCTGTTTGATCGATCATATCATAGATATAAGCAATTCTTGTGTTTCCGTTCGAGTCTAAAAAATCCGGGTGACTATAATCAATTCCACGATCTATAAGAATGACCAGAACATTCTCACCGGAAAGGCTGTATTGGGAATAGACTTCATCCAAATTTGTTTCTTCCCTGGGAGGAATGCCTTGAGCTATTGTTACAATTGAGAAGCAATGGATAGCAATTAAAAAAAATATTATTTTTAAATAATTCATAACAAGAGTTTTACTGCTTAGTATATTATTTTAACTTGATTTTGAAAATAATTTCACGCCGGACCACCCTCCTCCAACAACAATTAAAAACAGCCCTGCCCATCTCATGATATTAAAATTTGAAGTGGAATTTTCCATATCAAACTTGAAGATAGAATTGCCAAAAGCATCTTTGTCTATTTTAATGTTTTGTGCCTCTTCCGGAAATTCAATGGTAAAGGTTTGCTGAACGGTTCCTCCTAATTCCGGCGGACTGCTTACAAGCATGTACTTATGCTCTGTCAATTCGGTTAAGTTGGCATTTTTTTGGTCGGTATCTACGGTCCAAACACCTCTTTTATTTATCTCACAGACCCCATAAGCATTTAGGCTTAAATTAAAAGAACGGTTCATTTCATCTTTTTCCAATTTAAAATCATCTAAGAAATATGAGGGCATACCACGCTCAATTTCACGTTTTAAAGCTGCCGGATTATTTCCCAAAGTTGCTAACCAATTTTGCCACTCTTGAGCATTCATGGTCATAGATAAGTTAATTTGTGCGTTACCAATGGCGTCAATCTTCATATCAATTTTTTGTTGTGTCTGGCTATAAACTATCGTAGTTATAACTAGAAGTAACAGCAATGGAAGTCTTTTTATATTTTTCATCTTCTTGAATTTTTAATTTAACGAATGCTATTAAATACCTGATTTATATACCCGGAGCTTTGATTATAAAGGTAGTCCGGTGCTCCAACAGCAACTAAACGAATACCGCCATTTCTTCTCAAGGTTTTACCCACCCAGTTAAATGTCCCCATCTCTGAAAATGTTTGCCCCACTACTTGATTTCCATTGACCTGATATTGCATGGACATTCCAAAGTTTTGAAAATATTGGTTTATCACTCCTAAAGCTTCCTGGCCGCTAGATGCAGGAACATCAAACACAGTTACGGTAGTTTCTTGATCGGGAGCTAATACCTGAGCTGTGATAATGGGTATTTCGGGGACGGGTCGCATATAAGTTTGCCAACCTCCGGGAATAGAAAATGATAATGCATTACCACTCCTTCCACCACCGCCAGAAGTATTATTTGTGGAACTAGTGTTACTCGCTACGCGAGAATTATTGGTTGCTTTATTAATAGTTTTCGTACTACCCCAGGAAGACACAATGTCATCAACTTTTTTACGTAAAAAATCATCATCTTTTAGAACCATAGGAGTTACACCTTCTTGATTTACTGCATGAATGTCTACAAGGGTATATCGTGGATCCCCATTTTGTGCTTTTTGAATGAACTCATTAAGTTGCTCTGTTCCTTTCTGAAAAGCTTGTTCGGCACTCATGATACTTCCTAAACCTTCGCCTCCAATTCCGGTAGCCTCAATGGCAAAATATTGATTATTCAACTTAAATCCGGGATACGCATGTCCGGGAACTAAGAAGATAATCGGGTCTAATCCTGCATTGGATAGCACACTTGCATATAGGATACTTAGTTCCAGGCACAATCCGGTGTTTCCTGTTATTACTTCTCGGGGAAGTCTGTTATGTTGCGAAAATTTAGAAACATCCTGAAGTGATTCAGGGATTCCTTTAGTTCCGCTGTATACCATATGTGATAACAAAGTAGCATTGTAGATTCCTCCTAAGAAACGTATTGCTTCGTTAGGGTCTTTAGTAACAGAAGCCGCTTCTCCCATCAAAATTTTTTCCTGAATGTTTTGAGTATAGTATTTTACGATAGGGTCATTTGGAGTTACAAAACAGGCCAACAAAGCATCATTGTTGTAAACATCTCCCCAGCCAACAATTTCTTCAGCAGGAATATTTGTAAATAAATATTCGTTTCTATCTGAAATTCTAAAACTGAATTCTTCTTCGATAATATCATCTTCGTCGGCTCCATCCCATGAGATCTCTATTTCTACCTTTTCGGTGGATTCTGTCATCTTTTCAGAAATCTCATCTTTAAATTTAGGATAACAACGTACAGACGCAGTTTGCCCCTGAAACATTTCTCCAATGACATCCAACTCTGTCCAATCGATATACCCTGGGATTTGATATCGTACAGTAACGTCTTCAAGTGTTTGGTCTGTGGCATTGGTTATTTTTGCTTTAAATAAATAATATTTTCCGTCCAGAACTTCTTCATTGGCATATACGTTATGTGCAGCCGGCATAATAGAACTTGCTTTAACAATAGAGATGTCCAGATCTCCGGAAACTTTTTTTGAATTAAGGAAACTTAATCCAAATAATGCGATACCCACAAAGGCAAGTGAAAGAGGTAATATTAATTTTTTCATAACTGTTTAGATTAATAGCAAAGTAGATAGTTGTTCAGAATGAAGATTTGGTACTTAAATGTAAGGAGGATGAAAAGTTAAGACGTGCCAGATATTGACATATATCAATAATCAGGACTAATTTGGATATTCTTTTTTAAACAAAGGAAGGAGTAATGCCTTTGTTTTTTTCTGAAAACAGGACAATGTCTTTAAAGATAATTCTTTGAATGGCTCCTAAGAGAATTAGGCTATTTTATATGTTGAAATTCATTATGAAATTAGTTTATTCTTAAATCCCAGGTATAAAAAAAGTGCAAATTATTAATTGATACACATGATATTTTAGAGACAGTATTTTTATAATATGTATAACCTTGTAAAAATACTATAAGTCATGAAAAGAAAACTATTCACTATAGTTATTGCTTTAATTTATACGATCTGCAGGGTAGAGTGCTTCGGGAAGGAGTGTTTAGAGATGAGAATAACAAAATAGACGTTACTGCACTGTCTTCAGGAATGTATCTCTTGGTCACAAAACAAGGTGAAAATAAAAACATAAACAGGCTTATAAAAAAGTAATTGTTATAAACCAACTAACCTGAAAAATATGAATTACGCGTTATATGATTTCATTATCTTTGTTTTGAAAAATCATCTATGACGGAAACCAGCTTTATTCCGGAACCTTATTCAAAAAGACTCGATAAGGGAAGTGTCACCTGGCAGTCTCCAAGCAATATTGCTTTGGTGAAATACTGGGGGAAATATGGAGAACAATTACCTAAAAACGCATCTGTAAGTTTTACACTAAGTAACTGTTATACAAAAACGACCTTATGGTTTGAGAAGAAAGATACTTCTTTTGTAACTAAAGTTTCAGAATATGAAATTGAACTTTATCTCGACAGTAAAAGAGAAGAAAGCTTTGAGCCTAAAATTCTCAAATTCTTTGAGAGAATAAAAAGGTACCTTCCTTTTTTATATGACTACAGATTTAGGATCGAAACGACAAATAGTTTTCCGCACAGTAGCGGAATTGCTTCTTCTGCAAGTGGAATGAGTGCCATAGCATTGTGTTTGTTAAGCATGGAAAGGGAAATGCAGCCGAAAATAGCAGAAGAATATTTTAATGAGAAGGCTTCTTTTTTAGCACGTTTGGGATCAGGGAGTGCTTGTAGAAGTATAGAAGGACCATTAGTAGTTTGGGGAGAGCATTCGGAAATTAAAGGGAGTTCTAACCTTTTTGGGATTAAATTTCCGTATACCGTACACAAAAATTTTAAAAACTATCAGGATACTATTTTGTTGGTTGACAAAGGGGAAAAACAGGTGAGTAGTACTCTGGGGCATGATTTAATGCATGGCCACCCTTTCGCAAAACAACGTTTTGGTCAAGCTACAGATAATCTTTCCAGATTGATTCCTGTCTTAGAAAATGGAGATCTTTCAACTTTTATTGAAATTGTTGAAAGTGAAGCATTATCATTGCATGCCATGATGTTAACATCAACACCATACTTTATTTTAATGAAACCTGATACTCTGGAGATCATTAATCGTATCTGGAACTACAGGAAAAAGACAGGTAGTAAGATTTGCTTCACTTTAGATGCAGGAGCCAATGTGCATGTTTTGTACCCCGAAACAGAAAAAGAAGCCGTTCTTGGCTTTATTAAAAAAGAGTTAATGCAATTCTGTAAAGGAGGCGAATTTATTGAAGATTATACCGGTCTGGGACCTACCGCTTTATAGTTGTAATATGCCATAATTTTTGAGCTACGGTATAAATTTTAAAAAACTAACTATCTGCTTATTAAGTTTTTCATACTTTTTTTAAAAATCATCTTTGGAAGACATATATTTGTACTGAATTTCGTTTTAATGGCTAAAAACAGTATTTTTAACAAACCATAGCTAATAAACTTATGCGCGGACCCCTTTTTTATTCAAAAATTTTATTGTTTGGCGAGTATGGTATTATTAAGGATTCCAAAGGATTATCTATTCCTTATAATTTTTATAAAGGAGCCTTGAAGATTGATACTCATAAAACGGTAGGTACTCATAAATCTAATGAGTGCTTAAAACGCTTTTCAGAATATTTATCTGTATTACAGAAAGAACAACCTGAATTGGTTTCTTTTGATAATGAAGCTTTAAGAACTGATATTGAAAAAGGATTATATTTTGATTCCAGTATACCTCAAGGCTATGGAGTAGGTAGCAGCGGTGCTTTGGTAGCTGCTATTTATGATAAATACGCTTCAGATAAGATTACGGTACTTGAGAATTTAACTAGGGATAAGCTACTTCAATTAAAAGGTGTTTTTGCTGAAATGGAATCTTTTTTCCACGGAAAATCTTCAGGATTAGATCCTTTGAACAGTTATTTAAGCTTACCTATTTTAATTAACTCTCAAGATAATATTGAGCCTGCGGGAATACCTTCACAAACCGAGAACAGTAAAGGAGCCGTTTTTTTATTGGACAGTGGTACCACTGGCGAAACTGCACCTATGGTTCATATTTTTATGGAAAACATGAAGCAGGAAGGTTTTAGAAATATGCTAAAAGATCAATTTGTAAAACATACCGACGCGTGTGTGGAAGATTTTTTACAAGGCGATGTAAAATCACTTTTTGGTAATATCAAACAGCTTTCAAAAGTGGTGCTGGACAATTTTAAGCCCATGATTCCTAAGGAGTTTCATACCCTTTGGAAGAAAGGAATCGAAACCAATGCCTATTATTTAAAATTGTGTGGCTCAGGCGGAGGTGGCTATATGCTAGGATTTACTGAAGATATTGATAAGGCTCGTGTAGCTTTAAAAGATTACAAGCTGGAAGTGGTTTATAACTTCTAAATGATGAAAGATCTCCCATTCTAAAATTCTTTAAGGGATGTTAACCAGAAAACAAAAACACTTTTTACTAAAGTTTTTCAGTTTGTTTTCTATCATTCGTGGGTACAATATTTTAATAATAGTTATTGCTCAATATCTTACTTCCATCTATATTTTAGCTCCGGAGCTTCCCTTAAAAAAAGTACTTTTTGACCTTAATTTATTGATGCTGGTACTTGCTTCAGCTTCAGCCATAGCAGGAGGTTACATTATTAATAGTTTTTATGACAGTGAAAAAGATCTAATTAACCGCCCTCGAAAAACAATGTTAGATAAGCTGGTGAGTCAACGTACCAAGCTCTCTTCCTATTTTATATTCAATTTCTTATCCGTAGTATTTGCCAGTTATGTTTCGTTTAAGGCGGTAGTATTCTTTTCTATTTATATTTTTGGAATTTGGTTCTATTCTCATAAACTTAAAAAGTATCCTTTTATTGGAAACATCACAGCAGCAATTTTAGCAGTCGTTCCATTTTTTGCTGTATTTATATACTATGGAAATTTTGACCTTGTCATTTTTGTACATGCTACCTTCCTTTTTCTCGTTATATCTATGCGGGAATTAGTAAAAGACCTGGAAAACATCAAAGGAGACCTGGCACAGAACTATCGCACTATTCCGGTATTGTATGGTGAAAAGGTGTCCAAACGAATGCTTACCATTTTAAGTTTTTTAACGCTAATTCCAATCATATTACTGGTCACTAAATTTGAGATCGGGTATATGTACCTTTATTTTTATGGCAGCGTACTGGCATTGGGTGTCTTTTTGATTATCCTTTGGTTGTCTGTAAAGAAGATGCATTACATTGTATTACACAATATCCTTAAATTTATTATTGTTATAGGTGTTTTTAGCATTGTATTGATCGATGTGGATGTATTACTGAATCGCATTTTATGAATAAATTATGAAAGACAATCATCTTCTTAAGGTAGCATTAGCTCAAATAGCTCCGGTATGGCTCAATAAAAGCAAAACACTTCGGAAAATAGAAAAACAAGTTAATAAAGCAGCAAAAAAGGAAGTTGAACTTATTATATTCGGCGAAGGACTACTACCCGGCTATCCATTTTGGTTAGCATTAACTGATGGTGCCGAATGGAATACTAAAATTAATAAAGAATTGCATGCACATTATGTTAGAAACGCGGTTACTATAGAAAATGGTGATTTGGATTCTATTTGTGCACTAGCAAAAAAGCACAAAATTGCAATTTATTTAGGAATCATTGAACGCCCTTTGGACCGTGGGGGACATAGTATTTATGCTTCACTTGTGTATATTGACCCTAAAGGAAAAATAGGCTCGGTACATCGAAAATTACAACCCACATATGACGAACGGTTGACCTGGTCGCCTGGAGATGGTAACGGACTTAAAACACATCCAATAAAACAATTCACTGTAGGAGGATTAAATTGCTGGGAGAACTGGATGCCGCTGCCAAGAGCTTCGCTCTACGCGCAGGGCGAAGACCTGCACGTGGCCGTATGGCCCGGCAGCAAACACAATACTAAAGACATTACGCGTTTTATAGCCCGAGAATCCAGAAGTTTTGTTATTTCAGTTTCATCATTAATGAAAATTGAAGACTTCCCACAGGATACACCCCATCTGGAAAAAATATTTGAAAAATCTCCTAAAATACTTGCCAATGGCGGAAGTTGTATAGCAGGGCCAGATGGTGAATGGCTTGTAAAACCGGTGCTGAATAAAGAAGGGAACATTTATTATACCTTGGATTTCAACCGAGTACTTGAAGAACGCCAAAATTTTGATCCGGTAGGGCATTACTCAAGGCCAGATGTTACCAAATTGATCGTCAATAGAGAACGGCAATCCACTATTGGATTTGAGGAATAATAATAGCAATAAACTTTTAAGTTTCAGCTTACTGCTTTCAACTTCTTCATGTATCTTTGCAAAAATTTCAAACAATGGGCAGACAAGATAGTAGAGAAAAAGGAAAAGCTTCTGACAGAGGAGATGATAATAACCGAAAGAGAAGTAAGACAAGAGGAAATGCTCCTTTCAAAAAAGAAAAAACAACTCATAAACAATCCGAAAGGCAGAATACAGGAGGTAAATCTGCCAAAAAAACGGACGGAATTCGCCTAAACAAATATATTTCTAACAGTGGTATTTGTTCCAGAAGAGAAGCAGATACATATATAGCTACCGGATTAGTTACCGTAAATGGTAAAGTTATTAACGAAATGGGCTATAGAGTAAAATTGGAGGATGATGTACGATTTGACGGCCGTAGAATCAACCCTGAACCAAATACATATGTACTGCTAAATAAACCAAAAGGTTTTGCAACCACTACTAGTGATAGTAAAGGGCAAACGGTAATGAATCTGATCGCAAACGCTACATCTGCACGTATTACGCCCATAGGTAGGTTAGGGCGTAATGCTACAGGCTTATTGTTATTTACAAATGACGATCAACTTAAAGAAAAATTGAGTAAAAAGGGAATGACCCGGCTTTTTCATGTTGAACTCGACAAAAACCTGAAGGTGGGAGACCTTCAGAAAATAAACGAAGGATTGAAAATAGAAGGGAAAGAAGTTATAGTTGAAGAAGCGAGTTACGTAACAAACGCACCCAAAAGAGAAATTGGATTGAAGATAAAACATATGGGTAATAGTGTGATTCGCTCCATTTTTGAACATTTAGGATACAATGTAGTTAGGGTGGATTGTGTTACTATAGCGCATCTTACCAAGAAAGACCTGCCTCGAGGTAAATGGAAGCATCTTACGAAGTCTGAAATAGAACTGTTTGGGATGTTGTGAAATAGCATAACATTGTAAAAATGCAATATTACAATGTTGTTTTATCTGTTTTTTTCTGAAATAGTTCCCAGATAAAGAATCCAATCACAACTAAATATTCAAAGGCTACTAACCAAAGATTCTCATGAAAACCTTCGGCCCCATAAGCCGAATAACTAATCACTATGACCAGACTCCAAACAATAGGGAACCTATATTTTGTGAAAACAGAAAGCAATAATGGCGTGGCTATATACCAGGGATGCACTGTAGTGGATAGTAGAAAATAAAATGAGATAGCAAAAAGCATTGCAGTGATTAGCTGCTGGCTTGTTCTGTTTTTTCTGAAAAAAGTAAGTAACAGGATAAATAGAACTACAATAAGAGGTAATATCTTCCCTGTGGTTTCAATTAAATTCCATCCTACTGTTTGAAAACCGATCCATCTAAGAATATAATGTACGCTGGCATTAAACTCAAAATTCTGAAACCATAAACCTATGGTTGCTGTAAAATTTGCGATAAATTCAGAAGAAAGAAATGGAGCGAATGTTATTGCAGTAGTTGCTAATACTACCCAATAGAACTTTTTTAAGCTCCAAAACCCCCTACTAAATAGACCCTTTGTTACAAACCATTGATAGAATAAAGGCAAAAACAGTAAGGGAATTAATTTCACTGAAACCGAAACTCCTGTAAAAACTGCTGCCCAAAACCACTTCTTGTTGTGTAATACATACAAAGACCAAACTAAAAAGAACAACATAACACCTTCAAAATGAAGGTTCCCGGTAAATTCTATAATAATAAACGGATTTAGAAAATACCAGAAGATATTTTGTGGATCCAGATCAAGCTTTTTTATCAATTTTCTTCCAAAATATAAAATACCTATATCGGCTAAAAGTATAGTGATACGCAATATGATCACAGAGCCTAATATGCTTTTACCTGCAAAGAGGGCGGCAATTGCAAAAAATAATTGATTAACAGGAGGGTAATTACTATAATGGCTTGCATTTAAAGTTCCCATCCCTTTATATAATTCTAATGCTTGAGGAACAACTTCATTACCGGATTGTATATAAGATTCTGGAGTTAGCAGGTATGGATTAATACCTTGTAGCAATAATCTTCCATCCCATAAGAACCGATAAAAATCTTGGGATAGATTAGGAATACTCCCAATAAACAACAAACGAAATACTATTCCAAATCCGGCCAGTAACCAAAAGTGGCCTTTGGAAATTTGAATGATTTTATATGCCAGAAAAAATAATCCCGCATATAATAAACTAAGTTTTATAAAATCACTACGATCCAGATCATATCCAAAACTCACATAAAATATAACACTAATAAGCGCAAGAAAGTAAGTAAACCGTTGTGATTTTATGAAGTCAAACATCTAAATTTAGTCCTGCCATTCAGCAATAAAGAGATTAGTATCCCGGCCTCCGCCATTATTTCTGTTAGAAGAGAAAACCAAGTATTTTCCGTCGTTTGAAAATACAGGAAAAGCATCAAAAGTTTCACCATGAGTAACACGCTCCAGATTTTTTCCATCCAGATCGATCATATATAAATTAAAGGGAAATCCTTTTTCAGCTTCAAAATTACTGGAGAATAATATTTTTTCTCCGCTTGGATGAAAAAAGGGACTCCAGTTTGCATTTCCTAAATTGGTGAGTTGGCGCAGGTCACTTCCGTCTGCATTACAAATATACAACTCCATCTCCGTAGGTTGTACCAAGCCCTGAGCCAGCATAGCTTTATATTCGGTTTTTTCAGCTTCGGTTTTAGGTCGTGAAGAACGAAATATCAATTTAGTTCCATCCGGAGAAAAGAATGCACCACCATCATAGCCCAATTCATTTGTAATTTGTTGTACGTCACTACCATCTAAATTCATGGTATATAATTCCAGGTCTCCACTTCGGGTTGAGGTAAATACAATTTTATCTCCTTTTGGCGAAATAGTTGCTTCGGCATCATAACCGGGTTCATGGGTAAGTTGTGCCGTGATATTTCCTTCCAGATCTGCAACAAAAATGTCGAACGAGTCATAGACAGGCCAAACATATTTTCCGTTTTTCCGAAGAGGAACCTCAGGGCAATTTTCATCGGTCAGATGTGTGGAAGCATACACAAAATGTTGATTGTCCGGCATAAAATAGGCACAGGTAGTCCGCCCTTTTCCGGTACTTATCATAGGTGGCTTGTCGTCTTTGAATGAATCACCTGCATTCATTAAGAACATTTGATCGCATTCCATTCCCCAACCTTTGTAGTTGGATTGAAACACCAGCTGTTTGTCATCAAAACTCCAATAGGCTTCAGCATTATCTCCACCAAAAGTAATTTGACGGATAGATTTAAAATGTTTTTCTTCTGGGTATATTAAAGTGTCTGTTACTCTTGCAGATATTGTTTCAGTGTTTTCTGAAACTTCTGTAATCTGTTTCTCTTCATTTTTACAGGAAATCAATAGAACTAGAAAGGTAATAAGTAGAATATTTTTCATTTTATACGTTACTTTTGTGTAAAAGTAACGATATGCGCTCATTTTATATAGTATTTTTTGTAGCCTTTCTGTTTTCATGTAAAGAAGCAGTTGTTGAATCGGTTTCTATGAAAGAAGACGTAACTATTTTAGCTGCAGATGCTTTTAACGGAAGAGAAACAGGAACTTTAGGTGAACAACAGGCTGCCGAATATATAGTGAAACGGTTTAACGGTTTAAAATTACTCCCTAAAGGAACTTCAGGATTCTACCAATCATTTTCCTTTAAACGAAGTAATAACCCCCACGAGCAAGCAATAATTGTAGAATCGGCAGAGGATAGCTTAGCAAAAGGGATGAACGTTATAGGTTATATAGATCATAATGCTGAAACTACAGTGGTCATAGGTGCTCATTACGATCATTTGGGCATGGGTGGAGAAGGATCTCTATATAGGGAAGGTGCAGCTATACATAATGGTGCGGATGATAATGCAAGTGGAGTAGCTGTTTTATTGAATATTGCTGAAAAACTTTCCGAAACAAATAGGAATAATAACTACTTGTTTATAGCTTTTTCCG
The DNA here is from genome assembly GCF_058148525.1 of Ulvibacter sp. 2210JD10-4. Lineage (NCBI taxonomy): Bacteria > Pseudomonadati > Bacteroidota > Flavobacteriia > Flavobacteriales > Flavobacteriaceae > Ulvibacter > Ulvibacter sp. 2210JD10-4. The sequence goes on along the minus strand of NZ_JBYVJZ010000006.1, from coordinate 104,591 downwards.
GAGAAGAAATGGGACTGTTGGGGTCTAATTATTTTGTAAAAAACCCAACTATCGATTTGAAAAAAGTTACCTATATGATCAATATAGATATGGTGGGACGTTTAAATAAAGAGAATACTTTAGCTGTGCATGGTGTTGGCACTTCACCTATTTTTAAACAGACTTTATTTGCTAATAATGAAGGATTAACCATCGCCGAACACGAAAGTGGAATTGGCCCCAGTGATCATACTTCCTTTTATTTGGCGGATATTCCGGTGTTGCATTTTTTTACCGGGCAGCATAGTGATTATCATAAACCGAGCGATGATGCAGAAAAGTTGAACTACGAAGGAATGCAAAAAGTGTCTGATTATATTTTTGCGATTATAACAGATTTAAATGATAACGGGAAACTGGCTTTCCGAAAAACTAAAAATGAAAGCGAAGTAGTACCTGATTTTAAAGTTACTTTGGGAGTTGTTCCAGACTATCTTTTCACAGGAAAAGGGATGCGTATTGATGGAATAAGTGAAGGCAAGACGGCTCACAAAGCAGGGCTGTTAAAGGGAGATATTGTTGTTAAAATGGGAGAACACGATGTTACCGATATGATGAGCTATATGAAAACACTCTCCATGTTTGAAAAAGGGCAAACAACTTTGGTAACAGTAAATAGAGAAGGAGAATTAATTGAAAAAGATGTCCTTTTTCAATAATTTAGAATCTTCTTGCAACCGAAACAGTAAAATATAAATGCTGTCTGGTTTTATTGGTTTCCTTTGAAATATACTGGTAACCTAATTTAAAATCATTTCTGTTTGTGCTGTAATACCCTATGATTCCATACAAAAACAATTCGTGATTAGGAGTTACTAAAAATTCGGAGGTATCACCAACAAGGTGTCCTTCAAGTAGCGCATTGTGTAAAACATATCTGTAGGTAAAATTTATGGAAAAGAAAAATTCTTTTTTTGCCTCTCCAAGCTGGTTATAAGCTAAACTATTTGAAAGGGTATTCCTTTTACCAAAGAAAAATTTAAATTCATGATTTACAAAAACATCCTTTGTGCCAAATGCAATATTTGGACTTAGAGCTGCATAAACACTAAATGGCTTAGGGATTAGCATCCATTCCTTTATATAGCCTGCATAAAAATTAAAATGAAAGTTGTTTTTTATTTGTGCTACCCAGGGAGGTGTTGAAATCCCTCCCGAACTGTGAAACAGATTTTGAAACCCTTCTGCCATCGAAATTGGTCCAGTAACACCAATAGCAATAGAAAAATTTGTTGCATGGAGCTTTTTTACCATGAAACTTCCTGCAGTAACACCTAAATATCCGGCATAGGGACGATCAAAATCTTCTATGTTATTTGAAATGATATTAGTTGGGGTATAGTACAAATGTTCAAGACTCACTACAATTTGTTCTTTTCGATCTTTAAATAGCCCATTTTCAGGCAGGTATCTATATTCAATATAACTCCCGGTAGTGTAATAACGGTCTGTGAATATCAAAAAATCGTTATCGTGGCGCAGTTCAATTTGGTTGCTGAAAAATGATTTGGGGTCAGATGTGTTTTCGTTATTTTGACATATACTCCCGGAAGAATAGACAATAATAAACAACCAAAGTAAAAATGGTCTCACAAATAAAGTATGTTAGTTAGTTAGAGTATTTACACTTTTCAATTTACAAAAATGTAGTTTTATTTTTGAAGATAATAAATTATTTATGCTCTACTCGTTAAACTTTTAAAGAAGACATACCCGAAACCTATAAAAAGCATTAGATGAAAAGGGAAGAGACCAAAGTCTCCTCCTTGGTCGCCAACAATAAAAGCAGAATACATTCCAAAGGCAAAGTAGAGCATTAACAATCCTTCGATAATTACGTTTGGAGATATATTTTTTCTTAAATATTTGTTGCCTTTCCAGCTATCTTTTAAGTTACTGATATTAAATTTTGGGGTTCGTATAAATTCACTTTTTTTACCTAAATGCCCCTCCAAAACAGCGATGGAGTTATGTAATGAAAATCCCATAGCAATGGAAAAAAAGGTAAAGAACATTCCGGTATATTTCAGGAAGTTTTTAATGCCACCTCCATAAATATTTTTATATGTAAACCAATAGCAGAGAAAGAAAATAATTGTACTGATCACAAAGAAACTCATCACAAAAAAGTACACCTTCAAGTGCTCATATTCGTTTTTAATGTACAACATTGGGATGCTTAAAATAGCAACAATCAATATGTTTAAAAACATGGTACTGTTTAACAGGTGCAATAAACTATGTATTTTGGTTTTAAAAGGAATATCGTCGCTTTTTAAAACACGCCATGCCATTTTTTTAAAGTTTTCGGCACCTCCTTTATTCCATCTAAATTGTTGTGAGCGTGCAGCACTAATTACTACTGGTAACTCAGCCGGCGTTTCAACTTCTTCCAGGTATTTAAACTTCCAGTTTTTTAATTGTGCCCGGTAACTTAGGTCAAGGTCCTCGGTTAGTGTGTCACCTTCCCAATTTCCGGCATCAATGATACATTCACGGCGCCATACCCCTGCGGTACCGTTAAAGTTGATAAAATGACCTTTGCTGTTTCTTCCAACCTGCTCTAATGTAAAATGAGCATCCAAAGCAAAAGCCTGTACCCGTGTAAGTATGGAATAATCTCTGTTTAAGTGTCCCCAGCGAGTTTGTACTACACCAATTTCAGTATCTTTAAAATAAGGAATGGTTCTTTTTAACCAACTAGGCTTTGGAAGGAAATCCGCATCAAAAATCGCAATAAATTCACCTTTTGCGGTTTTTAATCCTTCCTTTAAGGCACCGGCTTTAAAACCCACTCTATTTTCACGTGTTACATGTTCTATATCTAACCCTGTAGTTTGTAGCTTCTTAATTTGTAATGCAGTTGTATTAAAGGATTCATCTGTAGAATCATCCAATACCTGTATGTGAAGCTTATTTTTTGGGTAGTCCAGTTCAGCGATATTTTCCAGCAAACGTTCCATAACATACAGCTCATTATATACTGGTAGTTGAATGGTTACCGTAGGAATTTCTTCAGGTTTAGAAAAATCAAATTTCTCACAGATTTTTTCACAATTTCTGCGGGCACTTAAGTAGTTAAAAAGCAAGTTGAGCTGTGCCAATGCATACATAAAAATAAGTATGAGCGCAATAGAATAAATGGCAATAACTACGGTTTCCAGGATCATTTTTTTAAACTGTATTTAAAAATCCAACTTAGAATTTTTATGCCTGCAAAGATAGCACCTTTTATGGTTCCCGAAACTTTTGAGACGCCTATTCGGTTTCTATATTTCACAGGAACCTCTGTGTATGTATATTTTCGTTTAAGTGCTTTTAATTGCATCTCAACGGTCCATCCATAGGTTTTGTCTTCCATTTCTAATGCAAGTAATTTTTGATATTTAATAGCTCGAAAGGGTCCTAGATCTGTAAACCTTGAATTAAAAAAAAGCTTCATTAATGTTGTTGCGAGCCAATTCCCAAAGCGTTGAGGAAAAGTCATTGAGCCATCTTCACGGAGTCTTTTAACACGTTTGCCAACTACAAAATCAATATCATGCTCAATAATTGGAGCTGTAATTTTTATTAGTTCTTCCGGATAATCGCTATAATCACCATCTAAAAAAACAATGATATCCGGCATAGTGTCTTGTTGAGAAATATAGCTCATTCCCTTTAAACATGCATGCCCATAACCACGGGCATTTTCAGTAATAACTGTAGCTCCGGCATTTTTAGCAGCTTCATAAGTAGTATCGGTAGAGTTGTTATTTACTACAATTACTTCAGAAACTATCTTTGGAATATCACCAATCACTTTGGCGATAGAGGCTGACTCGTTATAAGCGGGAATGATAACTTTAATGGAAGTCATTTTAGATCAGAGAGTTTATTTTCTTTTTTGAAGGAACTAAAATCTGTCCATTCTTTAATTTTTTTTCCATTTAAGTATTTTTCCGCTTTAATAAGTTCTTCTTTGACATACCGTAAACAATATCCATTCTTTTTGTTATTTTTTAATTGACATTTATGTGAGACCTTTTCCATAGTATCATAGAAAAGCCACCATTTACTTTTAAAGCCCTTTACAAAATGCCCTTCACTTTTAATAGTTCCATTTTCGCGATAAAAATACCAGTATTTTACGGGTTTATCATTTAAAATATGTCCTTGTTTTTGAAGAATTCCGTTCGAAAAATAAAATTTCCAGTACCCTTCCTTCTGCAGATCGTTTTTCCAACCTTCTGCCTTAAGGGTGCCGTCTAAATAGTATTCTTTATGATATATCTTTTGTGCTTCTGTTTTAAAACATATGGAAGTTAAAATGATAAGAAGGAACACTTTATGAAGCATCATAGTAATATTTTTTGCTTAGACGTAAGTAAATTATGTAACTAACCCTAATTATTGCTTGTTTACATAATTCATTAAATTAACATCATTGCCCAGCAAGATCTCATTGCTTTCAATTCTATTTTCCAAAGGTCCGTTTTCCAATTTTAAGACTCCGCGTGGACAAACTGCAGAACAGATACCACAACCCACACAACTGGCTCGTACAATATTTTCACCTTTCTGGGCATAAGCACGAACATCTATTCCCATTTCACAATAGGTAGAACAATTTCCACATGAAATACATTGGCCTCCGTTGGTTGTAATTCTGAATTTTGAGAATAAGCGTTGTTGTAAACCAAGAATAGCTGCCATAGGGCAACCAAAACGGCACCAGACCCTGCTTCCAAATATTGGATAGAAACCGGTTCCAATCACACCACTAAAGATAGCGCCAATCAAAAAACCATAGGATTTTCGAAGTGTTTCTGCTTCAAACAGGAACAATGTTTTACCCGAAGTAAAATGCATTCCTATTAACACCAGTAAAATAATGAAATAACCAATAGCTCCGTAACGAGCATCTTTTTTTAATTGATCACGTTTAAAGAACCAAATTCCTGCAAACAGTAATGTGAGGAAAACACCTACGCCCAATAGAAATATATCTTTGGTCAACCAATACTTTGAGGCATCTTCCCCCAAATATGAATGTACCACAGCTGTAGTCATTACAACAACAAATACCAATACACTATGTACCACCCAACGTTCAATCTTCCAGGCATTCATACTTTTGTCACTTAACTGGCGAAAAGAATCTCCGGCGGTTTCAGCTAAACCTCCACAGCCACAGACCCAACTACAATACCATCGTTTGCCAAATTTGTAAGTTAAAATTGGAGTAATAACAAAAATAGAAACGAGTCCAAAAATAAGTAACCCCAGTCCTATATCTCCTGCAGAGATAAAACTATCGATCCGGTATTGTTCAAAATTATAGTAATTAAGAGGCCATATATTCTTTAGGTCATAATACGGAAGAGAAAATGTGTCGCTATTTAAACGCGCCATAAATTCCGGTATTAAAAAAGCAAAAGCGGTTTGAAAAAACATCACGCTAATTGTTCGTATCTTCTCATAGCGATTGTGGCGATATTTCCATATAAATTTTATTCCAAAGGAGAGAATTGCAATAGTATAAAGCGTTCCATACACAAACCATTGACTGGCGGGATTCCCATTCAATAATTTGCTTAGTGGGTCAAACAATGCAACAAGACCTCTATTATCACTACCTTGTTGTAATCCCAGGTATTGTGGAAAAAAATATAGTAAAACATAGAATCCCGTTAGGGCAATTCCTGCAATCCATCCCAAATACCCACGACTGGAAATAGATTTAAACCAAATCCCATCGTTTTTTATACCTTCCAACTTGTTTTGATAAGCAGCTTTTGTAAACCAGATAACTCCCAGAAAAATAGAAGTCAATGAAATTGTGAGCCAGAAACTCTTATTTGGAAAATCCAAATTAAATGCAGCCAAGACCAGTATAATCAAACCTGTCATCCCAATAAGGGTTGCAATTTTTTGTTGTGTATTAATTGTTTTGGGCGGCTCGCCTGTAAGGGATATGCTTCTTTGTAAAGTACTCATATTATTAGGCAATTGTATGTTTGTATTGGTTAGTATAGGCTGAAAGAATCTCTTTTTCGAAATGAGTATAAAACTCCGCATCGAAATTGGCTAGTTTTAAATTTTTGACAACATAGTTAATATCACGTTTCTCGTTTAACCAGCGATCAAATACTTCATGTTTCATTCGTATTCCAAAAGTATTGATACCCAAAAATGCTTCTGTTTCCTTATGATATGCTATGGTAATGCATTTAGTGTCATCTTCATGTTTCCAGTGAAAATGTGCCTCATACTCTTTTTTATTTGCGAAGACCCATCCATAGGTTTGGTATTCTATATCGAAGAATTTGGCACTGTTAAACCAATGCCCGGGTTTGTATTCCAATTTATTACCACAAATGGTTTGAGCTACAGTTTCCCCCATCATACGTCCGGTATACCAAACGGCTTCAATTGGGCGACGATCTCCAATGGCCTCATGTTGTTCGGCACAATCGCCAACAGCATATACATCTTCATAATTGGTTTCTAAGAAGCGATTAACTTTAACACCTCTTCCCAGTTCAATCCCACTGTCTTTCAGAAAATCTATATTTGGAGAAACTCCGGCGGTAAGGCCAACAACATTACAAGCGATCTCCTCTCCGGTTTCAGCAATTACAACCGCACGGGCACGACCGTTTTTATCAGCAAGAATTTCTTTTAAGTTCATTCCTAATCGCAGATCGATATGATGATTTTTGATGTGCCGATTCAGCATTTGACTCTCTCCTTCGGGTAGTACTCCATTCCAAAAACTATTTTCACGTACTAAAAAAGTAACAGAAATATTTCGTGTGCTAAGCATTTCTGCCAGTTCAATACCAATAAGTCCACCTCCAACAATTACAGCGCGTTTACATATCTTATTATTGGGAGCATTTTTTTCCAGAGTTTCCAAATCCTGAAATGAATATAACCCTTGAACACCATCTAAGTCTTGTCCCGGCCATCCAAATTTGTTGGATTTTGAACCAACAGCAATTATCAATTTATCGTATCTTATACGGTCATCGTCTGCTAATTGCAATTCTTTTCTCTCTGGATCAACGGTTTTTACAAAACCTCGTTTTAGCTCGATCCGGTTTTTCTTCCAAAAGTAATCTTCATAAGGTTTGGTGTGCTCATATTTCATATGTCCCATATAGATATACATAAGAGCAGTCCGGGAAAAAAAGTGGTCTGTTTCTGAAGATATAATAGTAATTTTCTTATCTGAAAGCTTGCGAATGTGTCTGGCAGCTGTAACACCAGAAATTCCGTTACCAATAATGACGATGTTTTCCATAAATATTTACATATTGTGGTATATGTCGTAAATAACGATAAAAACTTAACTATTTCTTTACCTGTTAAAAAAAACACTTGTTTTAAAGTTAACAAAGCGTTAGGCCAATGTTAGAACAATGTTATATTATTGTTAAATTTAGGGTAGGGTTTTTTGAAAGATAATTGTTATAATCACATAAGTGATTTGACGCCAATTCATTAGAGTTTAGATATATTTATCTTAGATTTACGTTTTTTCATATTAACTAAAACTTCAAAAATATCATTATGAAACATTTTTTACTTCTTCTTTGCTTCTGTTTGTCAGGTCTCACTATAAATGGACAAATTGTTATTAATGAAATTAATTATAAGGATGCAATAGGTTTTGAAACTAAAGATTGGATAGAACTTTATAATAATGGGGCGAATACTGTTGATATCTCTAACTGGGTTTTTAAAGATGACGATGACCTTCATGAATTTATAATCCCAAACGGTACTACCATGGCGGCAGGTACTTACTTAGTCTTGGTACAAACCTTAGCAGATTTTCAAGCACTATATCCCGGAGTATCCCCGGTTTTGGGAGACTTCACCTTTGGACTTAGTGGAGGAGGAGAATTGATACGTTTGTTCAATAATAATAATGTATTGGTAGATTCTGTAGAATATGATGATGAAGCACCATGGCCTACTGAACCGGATGGAAACGGGCCTACTTTAGAGCTTACCAATCCAAATTTAGACAATGCTTTAGCTTCCAGTTGGAAGGCTTCTATTTTACCTGATGGAGAACACGGAACTCCTGGAGATATTAATAGTACAGCTGTACTGGGTATAGATGATTTTAATGAAAGTGTTGTTTCTGTCTATCCTAATCCTATGGTTGCCAAGACGACTATAGCAGTCTCTAATAATACTTCTCCTTTAAGCTTAACTATTTACGATATGCTTGGAAGAGAAATTAAAATGATGAAAACTAACTCCAATACATTTATTCTTGAAAAAGAAAATTTGAATACGGGAGTATATATATTGAAAATAGCTACTGACAATGAATCTGTTTTACAGGTTCAAAGACTAATTGTCAAGTAGTAGTGATAAAAAACTAATTAAAATGCTAACAAAATGAAAAAATATTTCCTCCTTTTCGTACTCTCTTTGTTCTTAATACCTGTCTCCGGGCAAGTAATAATTAATGAATATTCTGTTGCCAATTTAACAGGGTATTTAGATAACTATGGAAAAACCGAAGACTGGATCGAGCTTCATAATACGGGCGGATCGAGCGTTGATTTGGCAGGATACCATTTAAGTGATAATCCTGCTAATCCCACAAAATGGGCAATTCCTACAGGGACTGTTATTCCTGCTAATGGGTATCTGGTATTCTGGTGTTCCGGACGAGATGAAGCTTCGGGAGGTAATTACCATACCAGCTTTAAACTGAAGCAAACAAAGAACGATCCGGAACATGTTATTTTTTCAGATACAAATGGTACCGTCATCAATGATTTTGAAATACAGAAGACACAATTAGAACACTCAATGGGGAGAAGCCCTAATGGTTCTTCTACATGGAAGGTTTTTACAAACCCTACCAGAGGGGTAGCCAACACAGGTACAAGTTATACCGCTTATGCGCAAGGGCCGGAGATGAGTATAGATGCAGGGTTTTATAGTGGTAATCAGAATTTAGTAATAACTACGGCCGAACCAAATTCTACGATACATTACACCATAAACGGAAACCTACCTACTAGTGGGTCTACACAATATACCGGAGCTTTGACCATTGCAAATACTCAGATCGTAAAAGCTATTGTACTATCTAATGCTCCTGACATTTTACCTAGTTTTATTACGTTTAACACGTATTTTATCAATGAAAACCATTCATTGCCGGTCTTATCTACTTCGGCAAGCCAACTAACAACTCTTCTTAATGGAAACCAGACTCTAAGGCCACATGGTACTATTGAGTATTTTGATGCCGATGGGGAGAGAAAAGATTTTGGTTATGGAGAATACAACAAACATGGACAGGATTCGTGGCAGTTCAATCAAAGAAGCTTTGATTATATAGCCAGAGATGAAATGGGATATCATGATGCCATCAATGAAAAATTATTGAGTTTATCCGAAAGAGAGGGATTTCAGAGAATAATTATAAGAGCTTCGGGGGATGATAACTATCCGGGTATAGACTCAAGTGCTCATACAAGAGATGTATTCATTCAAAAATTGGCCAATAAAAACAAATTGAATGTAGACATGCGTAGAGGTGAACGTTGTGTAGTTTATGCCAATGGCCAGTATTGGGGCGTCTATTCAATAAGAGAAAAAGTAAGTGATGCTGATTATACAAACTTCTACTATGATCAGGATAAATATAATGTACAATATTTAATGAATTGGGGCAATACATGGGCACAATATGGTGGACAGGCTGCATTTGATGACTGGGAAGCTATACATACTTTTGCTATTACCAATGACTTATCGATTGAGGCAAATTATCAACAGGTAGCAGATGAAATTGATGTTACCAGTCTGGTAGATTATATTTTGATAAACTCCTTTGTAGTTTGTACCGATTGGATTAACTGGAATACTTCCTGGTGGCGAGGTTTGGACCCGGCCGGAAGCCATTTAAAATGGGGGTATGTATTGTGGGATGAAGATGCTACATTCAATCATTATATAAACTATACTGGTGTTCCAAATGAAAACGCGGATGCAGAGCCTTGCTACCCTGAAGGGATAACAGCAGACCCTGAAGAACATATTGTATTATTGAATAAACTTTTGGAAAATGATGGGTTTAGACAATATTACGTAACAAGATATATGGATTTAATGAATACCGCTTTTCAAGAAAATGAAATGCTTAGTGTTTTGGAAGGAATAGAAAATTCTATTACGCCCGAGATGCCTCAGCATTTTAATCGTTGGGGAGGAAATATGAACGAGTGGCAGGGGAATGTCCAGAAAATTAAGGATTTCATAAGCGATAGAATTGATTATCTTCCTGATGGATTAAATAGCTGTTATACTTTAACCGGACCCTATGCTGTTACTCTGGAGGTTGAACCAGCCAATGCAGGTCAAATAAAATTTAATTCCATAACAATTGATTATGGGGATTACCCTTGGACCGGATCCTATCACGGTGGTATTGAAATGCTTGTGGAAGCAGTACAAAGTAACTCAAACTATATATTTGATCACTGGGAAATAGATAATCATGTTATTCCTGATCCAAATGCAATAGACATCTCTTTACTTCTTACGCAAAGTGATAATATAAAAGCAGTTTTCGCTGCAAGCGGAGGAACAGGGATTGTTATTAATGAAATAAATTATAAAGACTCAGCAGATTTTGAAGTAAAAGACTGGATAGAATTATACAATAATGGAAGTAATGCTGTAAATATTTCTAACTGGGTATTCAAGGATGACGACGACTTACACGAATTTGTGATTCCTAACGGAACAACAATGCAACCCGGTTCTTATCTGGTTTTAGCTCAGTCTTTAACAGATTTTCAGGTGCTTTTCCCGGCTGTGAGCCCTATCCTGGGAGATTTTACTTTCGGACTTAGTGGAGGTGGAGAATTAATTCGTTTGTTTGATGATAACGGGGTGCTTGTAGATTCTGTAGAATATGATGATGAAGCACCTTGGCCAACTGCTGCAGATGGGAACGGCCCAACCTTAGAGCTTATTGATCCGGGACTGGACAATGCTTTGGCTTCCAGTTGGAATGCATGTGCGGTAACGGGATCAGAACATGGTACACCGGGAGCTGCTAATAACGATTGTTCACTTGGGGTAAACGATTTTGATAATACCAGTATATCTGTGTTTCCAAATCCTATGAAAACAACAGCAACAATACTAATTTCCAACAATACCGCTCCTTTAAAGTTGGCAGTCTATGATCTACTGGGGAGAGAGATAGAAACGATGGAAACAGACTCAAATAAATTTGAACTGCAAAGAGGAAATCTTACTTCGGGATTATACATTATAAAAATCACTAACGACGAGGGAATTACTTTGCATGCTCAAAAGCTTATTGTCGAGTAGATTATTATTGAAGGAGGTTTTTGTTAACAATATTATTTAATACTATTTTATGAAACAATTCTTTTTATTGACTCTTTTGCTGATAGGTGTTCAAGTACAGGCACAGGGAGGTTATTCTTTATTTGATGACAGCTATCTACATGAAATAAAAATTACATCTACCGAAAATAATTTTTGGCAGATATTAGATAATGAATTTCAAGATTTTCTGAATAACGGTACAGAAATTCCATATCATTCCGTTACTGTTGAAGTAGATGGTAATATTATAGAAGATGTTGGAATACGCCAAAAGGGTTTTTCATCGAATTTTTTCACAAATACTACAAAGAAACCACTCAAAATTAATTTTGGAAAATTTGTTGATGAACAGGAATATGATGGAGTTCGGAAAATAAATCTTGCTAATGGCCAGGGTGACCCGGCTGTTATAAAAGATAAAATAGTCTATGATATGTTTAGGCAACATGGTATTCCTTCTCCCAGAGTTTCACATGTAAAAGTTTATATACAAAATGAATACTGGGGCATTTATGCTATCATTGAGCAAATAGATAAGAGATACTTAAAGCGAAATTTTGCAGATAATGATGGTAATTTATGGAAGAATAAAGGAAATTCGGATTTAAACTGGCTGGGTACTAACCCAAATAGTTATCCTTTTGAACTGCAAACTAATGAAGATGGCGATGATTGGACAAAATTTATAGAGTTTCTGGACTTTATCAATAATTCTACGAACACTGAATTTAAAGATGATATTGAAAGCATATTTGACCTTGATGAATACCTGAGGATATTAGCAATAGACCTTTTGACAAACAATTGGGACTCATATATCGAACACGGAAGAAATTGGTATTTATATCATGAACCCAAAACAGATAAGATACATTGGTTGCCCTGGGACTACAATTTTGCTTTTGACAGGCGACAAAATGGTTTTGGGGATTTTAGTATTATTTTGAATAATGCCAGTAAGGTATTGATTCACCGCATTTTTCAAGTACCGGAATTCAGGGTAAGGTATTTAAATTATATGTGTGAAATTATGGCTGTTAATTTTACTGAAGGTAGATTAAATCCAAAACTGGATGCACAACTGTATCTCATAGATGATGATTGGGAAACTGCGACTAACAATTTTTTCACTTTAAGTGATGTTCAAGCATCGATAAACGGGGATACCTGGAACGGACAGCCTATAAATAATGGGCCAGTTCAAGGGTTTAAAAAATTTATTGAAGATAGGACTCCTGTTATTGTTGGCGATATTGCTAACCAAAACCATACCTGCACTCCTTTGGATCTTCCCGTTGGTTTTCAGGATATTGTTATCAATGAATTTATGGCCAGTAATGCTCCGGGAAGTCAGTGGGTAGATCAGGATAACGAAAACGATGACTGGATCGAGTTGTATAATAATACGAACAACCCTATAAGCTTAAACAACTATTTCTTAAGTGACAGTGAAAGCTTTATCCATAAATGGGAATTTCCGGATGTCACTATTCCTGCCAATGGTTATTTGATTGTATGGGCAGACAAAGATCCACAGCAAGACGGCCTTCATACAAAATTCAATTTGGATAAGGATGGCGATGAAATTATTCTATCATATTTAGACGGTACTATAATAGACAGTGTGAGTTATACAGACGAACAAACCGAAAACCAAAGTTTATCCAGAGTACCAAATGGAACGGGGGATTTTGCAATTGTGAATGTTACTTTTAGCGCAGAAAATGCTACTGTACTAGGCATTGGTGAAAACTCTATTGCCGGGATAAGCATATATCCTAATCCTGCGAATACAAACTTAAAAATAGATTTTGCTGACAAAGTTGCATCAAATATTGTAATTAACGATATTTTGGGAAGAGAGATCTACAATCTCAAAAACACACAGTCTCAAGTAGATATCGATGTTTCAAAACTTAATTCAGGAATTTATCTTGTGAGGCTTATAAGTGAGAGCTATAACATTTCAAAAAAGATTATTGTTGAATAATAAGAGTTTGATTAGAGCTGTTTATTTCGACACTCTTAAGGTTTTAAACAATTTTGCTAATTAGGTATTAAATACACCATATGTTTGACTTTTCTACTTTTAACAATAACCTGGAGGGCTCCAGTGTTTTTAATGTTATTGTAATTGCACTACTGTCTTTTGGATTATCTTCTTTGATTGCACTAACTTACGATAAGACATCGAAAGGAATCGAAAGGCCCCGATACTTTATTCAATCTTTAATTTTAATCTCAATTCCTGTTGCTACTGTTATGCAGGCTATTGGAGATAGTTTGGCCCGAGGCCTTGGAATGCTGGGTGCATTGGCCATTATTAGGTTTAGAACTACTTTAAGAAACCCCAGGAATATGGTGTTCATGTTTACCTCTATTGCTGTGGGAATTGCCACAGGAGTGTATGGAATATCTATTTCGGTAGTGGGAACTGTGGGGTTTTGTTTAGTAGTAATACTAATACATTTTTCTCCCATCAATAAAAATAAAGGCATCATTAGTAATTTACAGTTTGAAATACCTAACAAGGAAGTCATAGGTACAGGTTTAAGAGATAAAATTGACTCGCTATTAAATGATCACTGCAAAGAGGTAGAGATGGTCAGATACAATGTTAATCATAAAAAAAGAGAAGAAGAGATACTAGAAGTTGTTGTTTTTGAATATAGAATTCATACAATAGACAGGAATAAAGCTACTACATTGGTAAATGCACTAACGAAACAATTAGGGTTATTAAATGTAAAATTGAATTTTAGAAACGATTATGAAAAAATTTAATCTTGTTTACGTAGCTGCATTTGCGGTCATTGTATTACTAGCTTTCTCTCTTGTTGTGAAAATAGATACTTCCGTGACATTTTACGGCTTTGCCGAAAATAAAGAAACAGAAATCAACATGGAAAACCCTATTGAAATTAAGAAGATCTATGTTACTACAGGTCAAAAGGTTAGGAAGGGAACCGTATTGTTAGATGTTTTATCAGCTAGTTTACCGGTAAAAATTAGTAATACTCAATACAGTATTGAAGAGTTACAAACCAAATACCAACTATGGAAGACAGATTTGGATTGGAGAATAAGTCAATATAATATCGAATTAAACGAAAAAACCACCAAGATCCAATCTCAAATAGATGAATATAATGCAGAAATAGAAAGAAATAAAAAACTGGCAGAAAATATACAGAGTATAACTACAGAAAATACTCAGCAAGGGGAAATTAAGAACCCGATATTTTTAAAAATAGAAGCCTTAAAAAAGGAATTGGCTTTTACAAGAAATATTATCACTACCGAGATCAATAATTTAAAAAGTGAGCGTTTTGCAAGTAACAATCCCCTTTTGTCAAGAATAAAGGGACTTGAGGGAGAGTTGGAATATTACCAGCAAAAAAAGGAGAAACAAACCATAATAGCTCCTACGGATGGTCTGATAGGTAATATTCATTGCAAAGAAGATGAAATAATATCCTCTTTTTCCACATTAATAACATTTTATGAAGAAAGCCCGACACTGGTTGTAGGTTATATTCATGAAGACCTACTGTTAAAAGTAAATATCAATGATACCATAGATATCTCTTCCAGCTCTCGTCCCGAGATTCAAAATATGGGGGTTGTAAAAACACTGGGGTCCCGAATTGTTGAAATACCTCCCAGGCTACGTAAAATAAAAGAACTTAAAACTTTTGGAAGAGAAATTATAATAGAGATCCCACCGGACAATCCATTTCTTCAAAAAGAAAAAGTGATCCTAAATTTAAAAAGTTAACTTTAAGGAAGTTTTATGCTAATACCACCTTCAAAACTGTTTAGCAATATAACACTCTCACTAACCTTATGGGCGATCACCTTTTTTGTGCCCTCACTTTATGCGCAAAATGTAATTACTACAACATCTTTTTTAAGTGCCGCTCAAGAATCTCGTCAGGTAGAATCAGATTCGGCAAATCTATCCTTTTTAGAAGATTATAATTATAGCCTGCCCTTACTAAGAGATATTCAATTAAGGACCGAAACAAGAGACTTCTTTTTAAACAGGCAAGAGTATACTTTGAGAGTTAAACCAAACAGTCTAAGCGCTATTTCTAATCAAAAAAGGGTATATCAAAATAAAATTGAAGAAGTTAAAATTGAAAATCAAATTAATTTTAATGGAGAATTAGAAAACAGGTATTTATTACTGGTTGATTATATTTTTATAGACAAACTAATTGAGTTGTATACTGAAAATCAACTTCAGTTAAAAGATAAATTGCATTTGTTAGGCCAAAAGATATACGATACAGACTTTGATGTAAAAGACTTGATCGATACTGAAGAATCTTTGTTTTCAGTTAATTCAAAACTAAATGACCTGAATGAAGAAAAGACCAATAAAAAATTGTTGCTTCAACTTTTTTTAAATCAAGGAGAAGACGAGTCTATAGAAGTTAATTCTAATGACCTCATTGAGCCGGAACAAGTTACCGAAGTATCAATTTCTTCATTAAAGACAGAAAATTTAGAAGTATCACTTCAGAAATTAAAATTAAGGACATTAGAGAGGGAAATGCGTCTTAGTACGGCAAGATCCAATCAAATATTTGATTATTTTCAAGCGAAGTATGGTGGGAGGAATACCGATATCTTTGAGGAAGAATTTTCACTAGGGCTAGGGATCAACTTGCCTTTCTTAGGAAATTCCAGAAAAAACAAAGGAGATTATTATTTCGAAAAACTAAGGAAAGAAAGTAAATTGAATGAAACATTAGATAAGATTAATGCCGACCAAAAATTAACCCAAAACGAATTTAAAAAGGCAGTAGCAAACTATCAAAGCCTTAAAAAACAGATAGATGAAAGTAGTATCGCTTCATTGCTGGAAACATATAAGGGGATGGAGGGAGTATCACCATTGTTATTGCTAAAGCTGAAAATATTACAACATAAGAAGAAGATCGAAGCATTAAGAGCGCAACAACAAATGTATCAGTCTTATATTAAAGCCTTAGCTCAGGCAGAAGTTTTGTTTCAAAAACCCTTATTGAATTACTTATCGACTACTCTTGAACCTATAGAGTAAATAGTGTTGAAATACCTCCCTGTTTTTTCAAAATTATTTTGACTTTACCGCCAGAAATATAGTCATGAACCTCCTTTAAATGATAAAATTTTCTTAATGTGAAATATATGTCTGTTCTGTAAGTTATTTTAATGTCCTTTCGACAGAGATTCTATTCAACCTAATAACATGAAAAGACTTTTTTTATTGATAATGTTACTACTTACTGCAAGTATAACAACTATCTTTTCACAAACTCCTCAAGCATTTTTTGATGAAGTGAATACATTAGCAGGAAAATATACTTCTAATGGAAAACTGCGATCACAATTACAATAACAAACCATCAAGACCGTAAATGATCCCTCTTTTATAAAGGTAAACGATGGAGATGTAAAAGACGGCCACACCAAAATTGATTTCCTCAACAAATACCGAAAACAAAAAATATCGATAAACGCAAAACTTTCATATTATGATTGGCATTTAAATAGTAAATAGTTAAGTCTTCCCGCCTGTGGTGTATTCCTCAAACACTTCAGGCCGTGGAAGCACAACATAGTATAATTTGTTGTATTTTTCCGTAGGAATAACAAACAGCAATGCATAAACTTCAACTTTCTTTATTACTTTTTTTTGTGATTGTTTTAAGCAATTGTGCTCAAATGAGCCCTGATGACCCAAAGATCAATGGGGTGAGTTTTGTGGCCTCTCCTCACGAAGTTCAACAAGAAAATGTAGTGCCGGTTTTAAACATACACGCAAATTACGCTTCCGTAATGCCCTTTGGATTTATAAGAAGTTTAGACAACCCTGAAATTGTTTTTAATATTGAACGCCAATGGTATGGAGAAACCAAAGATGGAGCACAACAGTATATTAATAAATTACATGAAAATAATATCAATGTAATGCTGAAGCCTCAAATATGGATATGGCGTGGAGAGTTTACGGGCTATTTAAAAATGAGTACCGAAAAAGACTGGAAAGCCCTTGAAGAGTCTTACAGAAATTTTATTCTTGAATTTGCGCAATTAGCAGAAGATATGAAAGTGTCCATATTTTGTATTGGGACAGAGTTGGAACAATTTATTACAAACCGCCCGGAATACTGGAAAGCGCTTATTGTCGAAATTAAAAATATCTATAAAGGAAAGCTAACCTATGCTGCCAATTGGGACGAATACAAACGTGTTCCTTTTTGGAAAGAACTTGATTATATAGGAGTAGATGCATATTTTCCTGTTTCTGAAAGTAAAACCCCTACAGTTGAAGAAATACGAAGCGGATGGTTAAAATGGAAGGAAGAACTGCAGTCGGTGGCGACAACACACAACAAGAGAATAGTATTTGCCGAGTACGGTTACCGAAGTGTTGATTTTGCAGGAAAAGAACCTTGGAGAAGTGACAGAAGTATGACAGAAGTTAACATTGAAGCCCAAACAAATTTAACCCGGGTTTTATTTGAAGAGGTTTGGAACCAAGAATGGTTTGCCGGAGGCTTTCTCTGGAAATGGTATATAGATCATGAAGAATCCGGAGGCCTTGATAATGCAAGATTTACACCACAAAACAAACCCGCAGAAGCGGTTATAAGAGAAAAATATAAAGCAAGTAAGTAATGCTATGCTTTAATGTTCCTGGAATAATATTCGTGAAGTTTTTCCGGAGAAACTCCCATCCATTTTTTTAAATGAATTATAGTAAAGTGGTATTGTAATTTCCAAGTACCAATTTGAGAATATTTACGGGAAGAAGTAATTACATAATTAGGAATAATTGTGAAATTGACGGTGTCATATAACCGATTTATAAATTCACAATCTTCATAAATTATATATCTCTCGTTAAAGCCGTTTAATTTTTCGAACACATCTTTTTTTACAAATAGAGATTGATCACCTCCCCGGCAAAATTTAAAATTAAATTGGGTAAACCATTGTGAAAATTTTAAAAGAGGGTGATTGCTGTCAAATTTCATCCGAAAACAGCCGGAAACATTTCCTTTTTCTACTTCGTTGAGAATTGAAGTGTCAAAGCCTTTAGGAGGAAAAGAATCTGCATGCAAAAAATAAAGAACACTTCCTGTAGCATTACGAACACCATTATTCATTTGTTTGGACCTTCCTTTTTCTGAAGAAATCAGTTGAATTTTCAATCTGGAATTTTCAGAAAAATCAACAACCATATCCTGAGTGCCATCTGTACTGCCACCATCTACCAACAGTATTTCGGAAATATTTTTTAATGAACAGTTTACAGAAAGACAAGACAACAAACTTTCAATAGTTTCGGCTTCATTGAATACAGGGATTATGATGCTGATCATTAGATAAACTTACAAAATAAAACCCTCACAGGATTCTAATACTTTTGAGGTTAGATAACATATCTGAGTATTATTTTTGTTCGTTGAGGTTCCAATCATACTCTAAATAGTCCAGAGTAGCATCCGAAGCTATTTTCGTTTTACTGTATTGATTAACATATTTGATCACATCTTGTTTGCCATCAACTAAATAATCCTTTTTGTACCAATCAAAAATAGAAGACAATTTTGGAGTTTTTGCAGAGATATCATTTTTATCACTATTGATAAAATCATATGTAACCTTATCCAATTGTTCATTGATTTTAGTGGCAGTAAAAGCTTCGTTGAATAATTTTGGGCAGGAGAAAGACGCACAGTTGATGGCAAAGTGGATACGTGGCTCACCCATTTTCCTCAGGATACCGTTTTCAATACCCCCCAATGAAAGTTTGTTACCTCCAATAGGGACAATTCCTTTGGTCCAGGCACCATTAATATCTTTAATACTTTTTAAAGGATAATGGTCCAAAATTAGATCAACCGTATACGCGTTATAAGTGTTTATGTAATATGCCAATAACTCCTGGACACTCCAATTGTCTGTTGGTTTTTGGCTTGACAGATGTAACAAATACCGGTTTAATGCTTCACGATCTTTTAGAAATCCTTTATAATTGACCAAACCTTCCTCATCTACATACTTTTTTAATAGTTGGTCCCATTGCGAATGATCTACATTTACAGTAGAATTTGTTGTAGTTGAAACAAGATTGCCCTTCACCTCTTTGATAGGCTGTCCCTGACTTGTTAAACCTGCTGCAGAAAACAGGCTGCAACTTTGCAATACAAAAGCAATCATTAAAAAGCTAAAAAACGGTATAATCGATCTCATTAATTCTATACTATTGATGCTTTGTCGAATACTATTTTCATTAATTTCATAACATGAACAAATAAAATGTAACCTTTTTGCTTTACAAAGGTCTACAATAACAGAAAATAACCATAGCAACATTGGAAAAACCAACCGACGAAGCATTAATGCAGGAAGTCTCTGAAGGAAACTTAGATTCTATGACCATCCTTTTTGAAAGATACCATCAATGGATCTATAATTTTTTCTTTCAAATGATACAGAACCAGTCTGTTTGTGAAGATCTGATACAAAATACCTTTTACAAGGCGATCCGTTACAGAAATTCATACAAAGGTGGGAAGTTTGCTTCCTGGATCTTTCAGATTGCCAGAAATACGGGTTCAGATTATTATAAGCAATTAAAGAAAGAAAGGCTTCATAGTGATGTGGGTTTGGAAAAGGTTACAGAAATAAGTGAAGCAGCTGATGAAGACAACAACGAAGACATACAAAGGTTAAAACATGTACTGAAGAAATTACCTGTTAAAGACCGGGAATTATTAGTGATGAGTAGGTTTCAGGGCATGAAATACAAACAAATTGCCGAAGTTATTGGAAGTACTGAAATAGCGGTAAAGACAAAAACACATCGTGCAATTAAAAAATTAAAATCACTCTATTTTGAATCTATTGAAATATGAATTGTAAAGAAACAGAAACTAAGACCATAGATTATCTGGATGGTAATCTATCAAAAGAAGAAGCACAGCAATTTGAGTTCCATATTGCCTCATGCGATAGTTGCACAAAGGCCTTAAATGAAACTAAAACACTTCTTACAACTATCTCCGGTGTTGAGTTGGAAAAGCCCAAGGAACATGTACGTTTGGCTTTTACTGAAATGCTGGAAAAAGAAAAACAAAAATTGTCAAAAGCAAATGATACAAAAGTGATCCCTCTTTCCTGGAAAACAGCATTTCAAATTGCAGCTTCATTATTATTATTGTTAACGGGTTACATAGCAGGAGATTACCTTTCCAGCAGTAAGTCCAATTCTCAAATAGTGATGCTTCAGAAGCAATCCGATGAACTAAAAACGGAAATGACATTGGCTCTTATGGACAACCGTTCTGTAAGCAAAAGGATACAGGCGGTCAACTATTCGGAAGAAATGGCACAACCGGACACTAAAATACTGGAGGCTATTATAGAACGTATGCAATATGATGTGAATGTAAATGTTCGCTTGTCTGCTGCAGAAGCTTTGTCCCGATTTTCAGAAAACAACCTTGTAAGGGAAGCCTTTATAAATGCATTGAGCAATGAAAAAAATCCTGATATCCAGATTGCACTGATCCAGTTTTTGGTGCAGGCGCAGGATAAAAGGGCATTAGCACCTATGCAACAACTATTAGAAGAACCCGAAGTCCCGCTTTTTGTAAAAAGACAACTGGATGAAGGAGTAAAACAACTATTGTAAATCAATCAAACATCATAAACTATGAAACGAACAACAATTATTTTACTGATTCTTTTGTGCAACATAACAATCGTTTTTGCACAGGAATCATACAAAGAATCCTTAAACGGAATCAAAAAGATTCAATTTGACACAGATACCTCAGTCTATGTAAAGACCGGAACCACCAATGAACTGATCATTGACCCAAAATGTGATAATTGCGGCCATTGTGACAATTGTGACAAAGATCATGAGTATCACGATGAGCACAATTTTTCGGATGACGATAAAAAAGACAAAAAGGATCGTGCAAAAGGGCTAAAAGCCATCTATGCAGCCGGAGAGGACAATACCGGCTTTGGTTTACAAATAGAGCGTGATGGGGACCTGTTGCGTGTTAAGGACCTGAAATCGTTTATACAACGTCATGGATTTACTTTAACCATACCTGCCGGCATGGATTTGAGTTTGGACTGTGGTAATTTAGGTAGTGCTAAGATCACCGGACTTTCTTCAGAGATCGAAGTAAATACCAATGTGGGTAATATCACGCTTAAAGATGTCACAGGACCAGTTACGGTACATACCAGTACAGGTGATGTTGATGTGGTATTCGCTTCGGTAAATCAAAGCGCCCCTATTTCCATCAGTTCTTCGGTAGGAGCCATTGATGTTAGTCTTCCGGCCAATACAAAAGCAAATGTAGAACTTAAATCTACGATGGGTTCCGTATATAGCAATTTTGACCTGGAAGCTCCAAGAGAAGACGGTTTAAAAGTAGTTGGTGCCAATCGTAAAATAAAAGGCAAGCTGAACAATGGAGGAGTTAATATCTCTCTTAAAGCTTCCACAGGAAATATCTACCTCAGAAAAAAACAATAACATTTTAAAAACAACAACCATGAAAAATATATTCACAATCCTTATTCTAATCTTTGCAAGTATTAGCATATACGCACAGCGGAATGTAGAAAAATCTGAGAATGTTGCTGCAAATGATAGAATTGCACTGGATTTTAAATTTGCCGATGAAATCAAAGTACTTCAATGGGATAAAAAAGAAGTTTCCGTAAAAGCGACAGTTCTAATTGATGATGGGGAAGGAAATGAAGCTTACAGCTTAAAAACAGAAAGAATAGGTGGTGAAGTGAAAATCTCTTCAGACTTTGGAGATTACTTCAAGAAAAAGCATAAAAACAAAAATTGGAATGATTGTAATACTACTACAGATATTGACTATGTAGTGTATGTTCCCAAGAAATCCGAACTTAAAGTAAAAAGTATCTCCGGCGATCTTTTTTTAGATTCATTTTCGGGTTCTTTGGTAACAGATCTTATATCGGGCGATGTTGAGATTAAAAAGTATTCGGGAGAGCTTCGCCTTAAAACCATTAGCGGGGATCTGGACATTACAATGAACAAAGCTAAGATTGATGCCAAAACCCTTACGGGGACCATTTATTCAGACCTGGATATCAGCACAGATGGCTCTAAGAAGAGATCTTCAGGGAGCAACAGGGTAAAAGGTACCGTTAACAATGGCAGTGATTGGGTTGAACTGGAAACTATTTCAGGAAATATTTATATGAGGAAGGGATAAAAACTGAATATACCAACCATTAAAGGCGGCTTTTCATCTTACTGATGAAAGTCGCTTTTTTTTTTCAGATCAACAACAGCCTCCTCCATCATAATGGAAAGTGGATTCACTAATATAAATATCATCTCTTCCCAGATCTTGTAAGGCTCCAGCTGTTTTATCACAAATAGCGATAGGTTGATTTTTCAATAAGATATGTCCTTTTTTATCGTCCAGATATTCTTCCTCGCCATAGTAAATTGCAGCTTTTCCGGTAAAAACACAAGGGCCGTCTTCCGGCATAGGGTCTTTAATAGCAGCTACTTCAATAGATTCGATGAAGATCAATTTATCTGTCGGGTAGTTTTTTGGATCGAGGATGCGATAGGGCTTACGTGCCCTGATCTCTATGGTGCCAAAACCAACATCGGTCAATGCCTTTACATATTCGGAAATAGGTAAACTACCACTTAGGCATAAGGCACGAAGGCGAGCATCATTTCTAAGAGTATCATTCATAGGTTGTTCACAGGTAGGGTCACTCATTACTAAACGTCCGTGAGGTTTCAGGACCCGGTACATTTCTTCAATGGCTTGTTTTAACTCTTCAGCTTTAAAGATATTGAACAGGCAATTTTGAGCTGCTACGTCAATAGAATTATCTTCTACGGGAAGTTGCATGGCACTCCCTTTTTTCAGCTCCACAAATTCACTCTTAAACCAGGGATTTAATTCTTCGGCCTTTTTGAAGTTCTTTCGGGAAGCTTCCAGCATTTCATCTACTACATCCACACCAATAACTCCTCCTTTCTGGCGGTTAAAATATGCGAATTGCAATAATTCCATTCCACCTCCTACGCCTACATACAACGTACGCGGATTATTAATGAGATCACGGGCGTGTACGGTACTTCCGCAGCCGTAATTCATCTCCTGCATGATCTTTGGAATCTTTAAACCGGGCAGCTCCCATATAGGGTTTGTAGTACAACAAAGGCCCACATCCGG
Source organism: Ulvibacter sp. 2210JD10-4 (assembly GCF_058148525.1). Lineage (NCBI taxonomy): Bacteria > Pseudomonadati > Bacteroidota > Flavobacteriia > Flavobacteriales > Flavobacteriaceae > Ulvibacter > Ulvibacter sp. 2210JD10-4. Next base: position 80,901 of record NZ_JBYVJZ010000006.1, on the reverse strand, counting down.
GTTGAGTGCTGCTTCTTTATAAACGTCATGTGTAGTATCTAAATAGCTCATAGTCCAATTATATCTGTTTAACCAATTCAGTAAAAAGAGTTATCATTTGTGGTTCTGCCTTACCTGCCATAGCTATGATCTCGGCAATATCTAACGGTTCCAAATGATCCGGATCACATTCGTCGGTTAAAACCGATAAAGCTGACACGGCCAGCCCCAAATGATTTGCAACAATAACTTCGGGTACGGTACTCATTCCTACGGCATCGGCTCCTATGATCTTTAAATAACGATATTCGGCACGGGTTTCCAATTGAGGCCCTACAACACTTGCATATACACCTTTATGTAAGTTGATGTTATTCTCTTTTGCAATTTTTTCAAGTTTTTGATTCATTTCGGGATCGTAGGGGGCACTCATATCTACAAATCGCTCTCCCATTTTTTCAACACCTTTAAAAGCTAGTGGAGAATCTCCCTGCAGATTGATATGGTCGTCGATCAACATGATCTCCCCTTTTTTGAAATTTAAATTAATAGCACCACTGGCATTACTAACCAATAATCTTTTGATACCCAATTGATGCATCACCCGTACTGGAAATGTAATATCATATAACGAATAACCTTCGTATAAATGAAAACGTCCCTGCATGACGATTACCTTCTTTCCGGCAAGGGTTCCGTAAATTAATTTTCCTTTGTGAAACTCTACTGTAGCGGTTGGAAAGTTAGGAATGTGATTATAACTCACTTCACTTTCTATCGTTACTTTTTCTAAGATCTGTCCTAGTCCGGTGCCAAGTATAATCCCGATTTCCGGAGATTCAAATCCTTTTTGCTGTAAATATTCTGCTGTTTGCTCTATATATCTGTTCATAAATTCAAACTGCTATGCTGTTTTTTTCTTTGTTTTTAAAAACGGCTGAAACGCCTCAATATCTTTAATATCTTCGTACAAATCTACATCGTTTTTAAGAGGTAGCCTATATACCTGTTCGCTTTTTAGATCCTCTAAAGTCTCCTCCAGAACAGTTTTGGTTCCCCATTTTTTATTACTGAAAAGTTCCGGTTTTAATTGCTTCATTCCCAGTAAGTAGTACCCGCCGTCTTTTGCCGGTCCAATAACAAAATCATTAGTCTCTAATTCCGAAAAAGCTTTTTCCAGATCCGTTTGATCCAGGTCGAGCATATCACTGCCAATGATGATAATGTTCCGGTAACCCGCTTTAAAGCCCTGCTGAAAAGCATATAACATTCTGGCACCCAGATCATTGCCATATTGTTGTTTTTTGTCGAAGATCGTTTTGTTCCATAAGTCATTCTCTCTCACCTTCACAGAGTAATGTACCTGCTTTTCAACCGCCAGTCTTTTAGTGATCGCAACTGTATGTTCCAATAAAAAAGTATAAATATTCAGTGCCGAAGCATCTCCTACAGTAGCAGCCAGACGGGTCTTTACTTTTCCTAACTCCGGATTTCGTGTGAATATAATTAGTAAGTCTTTATTCATATACTTTAATTCCACTGGTTAACCATTTTCCCCACAGTCTTGACAGCACATGTACTTTTTCAGTTTTATTTCCTGTGGCGTCAATTACCGGATATCCTTTGTTCTTCCATTTAAAGATACCTCCATAGAGATTCTTAATATTTGTAAAACCTGCTTTTTTCAGTTTTTCTCCAATATTTTCAGAACGAACTCCTAAAGAACAGTATACAACAATTGGAGTATTCTTATTGGTGATCTCTTCCGAAATTTTTTCCGAAGAGAATTCGGAGACACCTATATATTTTGCCTGATCGATATGACTAACATTGTATTCTTTTCTTTCGCGGGCATCCAGAATAAGCACCGTATCATTTGTCTGAAGCCTGCGCAATTCATCTACCGAAATATATGGTATACTATGGGAATTGAAGGTTTTTAACAGGTTGTTAATGGATTCCTGAGCCGTAAGCGGAAGTGCAAGTAAAAAAATAAATATGTAGAGTAGCTCTTTCATACAATAAGATCTCCGAAGGATTTATTCTGCTACCGCTCCCTGACAACTGCTTCCTGCTCCTGCGGTACAGCCATAACAATGTTGGGAGATAACTATATTTCTGTTAGTAAGAATCTCTTCGTTGTAGTCTTTTATGTGTTTTACCTTACTAGCAACCTTTAGGCCTAGCATCTGATTGAAATCACAGTCGTACAGGTAACCATCCCAACTTATGGAAATAGTATTGGTACACATTACATTGGCAACGGCAGCAGGGTTATATGCATCCACTAATTGATACATATAATCCTCGTAATTATCTGAAGCGATCAGGTAGTCCAAAAACCGTGAAATAGGGAGGTTCGTAATAGCGAACAAATTGTGAAACCGAATCCCAAAGTCTTCCAGTAATGCTTTTTTAAAATCCTTTTCAAGGCTTGCCTGATTGCCCGGCAAAAAGGCTCCTGTTGGGTTATATACCAGATCCAGACGCAGTCCACTGTCCGGCATTCCATAGCCAATCGCATTTAGATCTTGCAAAGCTTTGATAGACTTATCAAAAACACCGTCTCCACGTTGTTTGTCTGTTTTGCCACGTGTCCAGTGTGGCATAGAGCTTACTACATGTACGTTATGATCTTTAAAGAATTGAGGAAGGTCGTAGTATTTTTTATTTGCCCGGATAATGGTAAGATTGCTTCGCACGATAAAGTCCTGAATTCCGGCTTTACTGGCTTCATCAACAAACCATCGGAAGTTAGGATTCATTTCCGGTGCACCTCCGGTCAGGTCTAAAGTATGAGCTCCCGTATTTCGGATCACTTCCAGACATTGCTTCATGGTCTCCTTTGTCATGATCTCCTTACGGTCTGGCCCGGCATCTACGTGACAGTGTTCACACACCTGGTTACACATATAGCCTACATTGATCTGAAGGATCTCCAGTTTTTTAGGACGTAATGGAAACTGCCCGGTTTCCTGTATCTTTTTTGCAAAAGTGGGTAGTTCTTCTCCCTGGAAAATACCATTAGATAATATTTCCAGTTGCCTGTTCGCTTCGGCGAGTTCACTTTCGCGTTTATGTAGTGATTGGGTCTTTAATTTCGACATAAAATGGGGTTGACCTATCCGTCAAGTTTATTTACTTTATTCATCATCATAACACCATGTACCAAAGTAGCACCACTTCTTATAGCGGCACCTACATGTACGGCCTCCATCATTTCTTCCTTGGTGATACCGCGTTGCAAACCGTCTTTGGTGTAGGCATCTATACAATAAGGGCATTGCTCTGTATGGGCTACTGCCAGTGCGATCAACGATTTTTCTCTTGCAGTTAATGCGCCTTCTTCAAAAACCTTTCCGTAGTAGTCAAAGAACTTAGTGCCCAGTTCTTCACTCCATTCGGTGATATTTCCAAATTTGCGTAGGTCTGCAGGATCGTAATAGTTATTTACCGCCATAATTGTATGTGTTATAAGTGCGAAATATTGTTAAACCGGATTTAGTATTTCGTAAATATAAACAAGTAGTCTTACTAAAGAAAAAAACTTACAGAAGTTTTAAAATTATTAGTCGAATGAATAGGCTACCCCGGTCGTGAAGTTATATTGAGAGTTTGGAATTCCTACCGCCGGAAAAGCATCATAGATAAATGTATAAGACGTTTTAAAGGCAAAATTTTTAAAGAGATCGATCAATAATGATGACTGATTTGATATTCTATAATCACTAAACTGGGAGAATTTGGGCTGGTAATAGGTAGTGCTTATAATGCTTATGGTCTCGGTAGGATAGAGGCTAAAGGATAGGTAGGTACTGCCTCTAACGTCTCTTTGAATTGGGGTGACCCCGTCTGCGATCTCTTCGTGTTCGTACATCACTAGTGTTCCCAGGTAAAATTTATAGTTTTCGGAAGAGGTAAGTTTAAAACGCGGCCCCGTTCCTAACAGTCCCCGAAAGTCGATCAGAGATATTTTATTGTATTGTCCCTGCGTAAATACTTCCCAGGCGATACGGGGGTGAAAGCGATAGTTGTAACGCAGGTGGGAGATACCGCTGTTTTCAAATTTGTCCCCTTCTATTTTCTGAAAAGCAATATCGTTCTTGAATAACACTAAATGTTTGTTCATTTTATATTGCAGGTGAATATGATTGGAGATGGTAAGAAAGTCTTTAGTGTTACGTTTTAATGCAAAATTTAAACTTACAGAACCGGACCAGCCGGAGGTATCGGTTACTTTCCGGAGGGATTCGGCATTAAGGATCTGTGCAGTGGAGGAGAGGGAAAAGCATAAAATAAGGACAAGTATTATATATCTCATGATTTTGGTTAGTTGGTAGGATAAAAATAGGGAAAAGAGGGAAATATTAAAAGTATGTGGGAGAGCTATAATTCTCAATATTTGCATATATTTATGACTGAATACAATTCGACTTTAATAAAATACTCTCCCCATTATTAAAGTTGCAACTATTATCTTATTATTTTAAATATAGACTTTGCTTATGAAGTTAGTTTCGATTTTGGAGAAATTAGGCTCTTTAGAGAAGAATTCTTTTATTAAAATTATAGACAATATAATTCATGAGGAACCGGAGAACAAGAAGCAAATAAACTCACTTTTAAATCTTGGAGATACTGAATTAAAGAAAGCGGATAGTGAAGTAGTATCACAAATTTTTGATTTAGTTAAGAATGAGTTCAGAGGTAAAATTGAATTTGAGTTTTCTGATGCAATGAATCAATTAGATGTCATAATTGATATTTTGATAAAAGATGGAAATTGTATAATGAAAACTGACTGGCTTTCAAGGCTATATGATGAAGAAATCAAAAAAATAAAGAAGAAAGTATCTGAATTTAACAAAGGGCTACAAAAACATACTTTTGATTTTAATCGAGAAAGAGATTATTTAATATACAAACAATGCCTTGAGACAGCATACCATAATGATATTATAAGCAATAGAGAGTCTAAAATTACGGAAGATGAATTAAGTATTTTGCAAACTTTGTCAAATTCGTTAAATCTATCCCAAGAAGAAATAAAACTCATTAATTATACAATATTGCCTCTTAAAAAATTAGGACTCCTTGATATAATTGAATACTTGAAAAATATAGGCGTGATTTTTTATTCTAAGAAGATCAATACAATTTTTGTTGCTGATGAGATGGTAAGACTTCTTAGGAAAGTTAGAAATAAAGAAGTTGCTGATAAGTATTATAGACGTGTGTTAAGATTAATAAGAGAGCCATTATTAAATGTTGCTTGTAGGAAACATAATATAAATTGGAAACAAAGTTTTTCTGAAAAAATTAATTCGATAATTAATGAAGGTATACGTATTCGATCGATTCTTTCAGAAGACATATTTAAGAATGATGTTAGTCTTACTGATCGAAAGCTATATTTAAATGAAATATGTGATAAAGGGTTAAATATAACACCACGATTAAAGGGGAGTACTTTAGATGAAAAAATTGATAGTCTAGTTAGGTATTTTGAGGAAGTAGAAGAAGATGAAAAAGTTGGGATTTCAAAAGAGGGCTATGAAAAGTTAATTATTGATTTAAAAAAGACTTTTCCAAAATTGAATTCTTTATTAAAAAAAGAATTTCAACTTCAAGAGGAAAATGTTTGTATTTCAGATTATCTACTAGATTATAATATAAAACCAAGAGATGTTTTAGAACTATTGAAAGAGAATGAAGTTCAAAAGTTTTGCAAAGATTTCAAAGTATCTACACGAGGTGATGAGATATTAAATATTCTTGATTCTTATAAAGACTTAGACAATTTATTAATTGAAAATTATTCAAATCTAGCTTTTAGAGATTTTAATGCTTTAAAAGAAAATGGAATTGAAATTAGTGAACCTATAATTGGATTGAAGTTTGAAGAAGTCACAAAAGAAATTTTTAAAGAGTTAGGGTTCCTAATAGATGAAGAACTAAAAGCGTCTCTAAATACTAAAAGAGATAAAGTTGATATTATCCTAAATTTAGGAAATTCAGAACTCATATTAGTAGAGTGTAAGACTAAAAAAGATAAAGGGTATAATAATTTTAGTCAAGTATCACGGCAATTACAATCTTATTATAAGTTGATTAATAGAAATAACTATTCCGTTGTAAAATCACTATTGATAGGGCCAGAGTTTACAGACGATTTTATTAGTGAGTGCGAGTTGGAATATGATCTTAACCTTTCTTTAATTGGAGCTGACACACTCTATCAAATTTTGTTAGGCTTCAGAGAGAATAGCAAACATGATATATTCCCTCATAAATTATTATTTAGAGATGTTGTTATCAGCGAAGAAAGAATTTTAAAAGCAATTAAACGATAGATTATTCTATATAGCTTTATTTAAAAAATAATTAGCTTCTAATTAACAATCCGTGTTTCCACCTTCTCGCCAAATACTTATGGTCTTTTCAATAAACTCATCAATTCTTGTTTCTGAAAGGTTGACCTTCTTCTTAATACGAATACAGCCTTTGCCTCTGTTAAAACCACTTAATAATTCTTCAGAATTTTTGATCTTATCAATGTTTCCAACGTACAGACTAACATATGCTTTTTGAGCATTTAAGTGGAATATGTTTTTGTTATTATATCCGTAAGAAAGCATTTTATATTCTATACCTTCTTTTAGTTCGGGACCAAGATTTTTAATTAATTTTCTAAGTTCTTCGATCTTTTCTTTTCTCCAGTCTTTCTCCAGTAAGTTCAAATAATCGTCCGGTGTGTTTGCTTCATATTGCATTCTTCAATTTTTTTATTTATACAAATTTATAGTATGCTACTTTGTCTTTTCCTGATATATAATAATTTGTAAGCCGTTCGGGTCCCTAAGATACAGATAATGTGAACCCCAGGGGCGAAGAACCGGGCCTCTTGCAGTCCATTTTTCTTTTTGGTGGGGTGTCTTTAAAGTAATTTGGCCATCATTGTATAGGATAAAGTGCTATAACTGTCAAAATACTAAATTTTTGATAATAAAAGCATATTGATATTTGGCTCTGGGTATTCCAAAGACCTATTAGACAAACAAAATATAGATTATAAGAAATAGTCCCAAAAGCCATTTTGGAACTTTCTTAAAACCTAAATAGTGAGATTTACTGTAACACTAATAAATTAATATTGTCTATTGATTAACAACCATAAAAAATAATTATTATGAGATGTAAATTAATTTTAAGTGTTGCAGTACAGTGTTTAGTATACAGTATTATTCATAGTCAAGTTGGAATAGTTGACCAAAACGCGAAGAACAAACCAACCATTGCTTTTATTGGGACTTATCATATGGGGAGTCAGGGAAACAATGTATTTAAAGGAAGTTATGATGATATATTATCATCTGAAAGGCAAAAAGAGGTACAGGTTCTGCTTGATAAGCTGAAAGAATTTAACCCAACAAAAATAGTTGTAGAGAGAGATATAGCAGATTCTTCAATAGTGATGGATAGATACCATAAATATTTAAAAGGTAATTTTGAGCTTACGAGAAATGAAGTACATCAAATCGGTTTTAGACTGGCAAAACAATTAGGTCATGATAAAATTTATCCTGTAGATTGGGGAATCTTTCCTGAGGACAAATTGTATTGGTATGAAAACTTTGCTAAAACAATCCCAGAATTAGACGAATATGTAAAACAATGGAAAAAATCAGCAGGTAAAAAACACAAAGAAGCCAATAAAAAATTACTCGAATTAAGTATTATTGATAGAATAAGAAAATTGAATGATAAACAAAATATTGAAAAAAGTCATCTTGGGTATTACACAATTATGAGAATTGGGTGGGAAGACAAATATGTAGGTGCAAATTATCTCTCTTGGTGGTACGGTAGAAATATGAAAATATTGGTTAATATCATTAGGATAACTGAATCGCCAAATGATCGGATTTTAGTTATTTATGGATCCGGACATTCTAAACTCTTAAATCAATTTGCAAATGAATCTCAGTTTTATAATGTTATTAAATCGTCAGATTTACTGAAAGATTAAGAATCATGATCCAGATTTTAGGTAGGTTCATAATTGCCTATTATAGGTTATTAATTGATACTCTATTAAGCATTAATCTCCACAGTGTGATATGTCCAAATAATGTTTAGCTGAATTATTGCTGTTTTGTTTGAAAGTTTTTTCATTTGCTATAAATTGCTTTTTTAAAAAATGTCAATTTTATCTGTTCCATTTCCAAGACCAAAGAAATCTTTTAGAAATATTCTAAAAATATTTTTAATAGCCTTTGGATGTACTCTTTTTATTTTTGTATTCAAGCCCTACAATATTCAAAACAATACGGTTGGAATACTCTATTATGTTTTGTTGAGCAGTATAGGCTTAGTTTTTTTCATATCTATTTGTTTAATGGAATTTATTATTCCTGGTTTACTGCCTAAACTTTTCCAAAAATGGACCTTGGCTAAAGCTATTATGTGGTATATATGGGTGGCACTTTTTGTAAGTGGAACCATGTTTATATATAAAAGCTATTTAGGAGGGTTTATAGATTTTAACCTTCAAGAATTTGTAATTTTTTTTGGTAGAGTTTTAGGGCTTGTAACTATTGTCTCTTTTTTTGTTTTGGGAATTTCCAACTATCTCAACCGTAAACAACTTTCGTTTTTGTCTTCCAATCAAAATTTTAATATCTCATCACCAAATGAGCAGACTATAAGTTTAAACCCTAAAGAGATCCTATACATTGTGAGTGATAACAATTATGTTGACATTCATATTGTCAAAAAAAGAATTCGAGAAAAGATAGTATTTAGATCAAGCTTAAAAAATATTGAAAATCAAATTGTAAATTCCCTAACTCCTATCTATCGGTGTCATAGAAGTTATCTTATCAATATAGAATACTTTAAATTAAAAAAGAAAACGAGCAGAATTATTATACTAGAGTTAAATAAGTACCAAGATGAAATCCCAGTATCATCAAAATATGCTGACCGCATTATAAAACTCTTGTAAATTCACACCTAAAATTTACATTTTCCCCACAAAGCAAACCAAAAGAGCAAATTTAATATTGGTTTTTAATTCATTTGTTGAGTAAAATTTAACACTCAAAAAATAAAAAGTAGATAATATTGGAGCTAGAGTTTATTTGCTCATTTTGTGTAAAATAATTCAACAACACTTACAGTGTCCCGAGAGTTCAAAATTGAAAAAGAAATTAATTGAAATTGAGGATGCAGCCTTGACTAATAAAAAAAGTGTAATAGAAGTGCCGACAGCTCCATTAACATCTAAACGAAGAGAGAATCCGAATAGCAACAATTTTTCCAGTAAATAAAACTAGTATTATGACACAAGAAAAAAGTAACTTTTGTAAATTAGAAAGCATTGCAGCGATTTCAGGTATACTATCAGTCTTCTGTTATTATGGTGCTGCTGTATTGTCATTTCTTCCTGACGTTGTCAGTCGAATCTTAGGCTTTGCTTTTCCTTTACTATTAATTATTGCTACTATGGGACTCTATAATTTTTTAAGAAATGAATTTCATACACCATCACTTGAAATAGCATATGTATTCGGTATTATCGGAGCGGCAATTGCTTTAATTTTTATTGTGGTGCAGCAATCAAATTTTATTTGGCATGATGCAGAAATGGTTTCCGCCAAAACTAAAGAAGCAAAATCTTTACTTATTTCAACATTTTATGGTGCGAATCGAGTTCAATTGGGTATGGATATAGCCTTTGATATTTTTATAACCATTTCGTGGTTCTTATTTGGAGTTAATATCGGGAGATATTCTATATCCAGAAAAATATTAGGAGGAATAACCTGCTTGCTTTCATCTGGTTTATTGGTGATAAATTTGATAGCTTTTCCTAACCCACCAGAAGATGTAGGTTTAATTGATTTAGGGCCTTTTTTAGGGGTCATAACTTTAGCTGTCTTTATTTGGTTGTCTGTTGTTTTGTTTAGAAAAAGGAAATTGAAACTGTAGAATAAGAGTGTTAGTTATTTTAGCAAATCATTTTAATGCTCAGGCCTTTACTTAAATATATTATTTCTATAAATCAAAAAAACCCCGAAACATTTGTTTCGGGGTTTGTGAGTGATGTGGTACCTCCAGGAATCGAACCAGGGACACACGGATTTTCAGTCCGTTGCTCTACCAACTGAGCTAAGGTACCTTACAGCTTTTAAGGGCTGTGCCCTCCGAAGCACTACACAGGTAGTGCGTAGGAGGGTGCAAATATAAATCTATTTTACCTATTGCAAAACATAAATTGAAAAAAATAATTTACAATTCATTTTCAATTTAATAGACAATTAACAATCCCGTCTCATTTCAAATTGTATTTTTAACGCCACAAACAACTCAATGAATTTAGTAATAGATGTAGGGAATACTTTACTAAAGCTTGCTGTCTTTAATAATAAAGTACTGGAGCTTAAAAAAAAGTGTTTAAATGAGGACTTTTTGGATACCCTCGCAGAGGTTTCGGAACACTTTCCGGATATTACACATTGTATGGTTTCTTCGGTAGGTAAGTTAACAGCATTGCATCTGCAAAAACTACAACAGCAATTTTCAGTTTTTGAACTTTCTCATACAACAAAACTCCCTTTTACTAATCTTTACGGTACTCCTAAAACATTGGGTGTGGACCGTATGGCTCTGGTAAGTGCCGCAGCCAAACAGTATCCGGGGCAAAATGTGTTGGTAATTGATGCCGGGAGTTGCATTACTTACGATTTTCTTTCAGAAAAAAATGAATACCTGGGAGGCGCTATTTCACCGGGAATAGTGATGCGTTATAATGCTATGCATACGTTTACGGAAAAACTACCGTTATTGGATGCGGATACTCCCAAAAAACTGTTGGGTGATACTACAGCAACTTCTATGCACTCCGGAGTTGTATTTGGGCTTTTGTATGAAATAGATGGTTTTATCGACACATATTCTGAAAAATATGCAGATTTAACAATTATTTTAACAGGAGGAGACGCTCATTTTTTGCGAGATAGCTTAAAAAATGACATCTTTGCCAACTCAAATTTTTTATTGGAGGGCTTAAATTACATTTTAGAACTTAATAAGGATTAATGTTGAAGCGAATAATCATTGCAGTTTTTATACTTATAACAGGAGCTACATTAGCTCAGGATGGAACAACATCACCGTATTCTTTTTATGGTATTGGGACATTAAAATTTAAAGGTACTGCAGAAAGCCGTTCCATGGGTGGAATAAGCACCTACTTGGATAGTATCCATTTAAATATTCAAAACCCTGCGGGAATAGCAGATTTACGTCTGGTGAATTACTCGCTAGGGGCAAGCCACAGCTACGCAAACCAAAATACCGCCGATGAAAAGAGAAATGCATCTACCACTTCTCTGGATTATCTGGCAGTAGGAATTCCTATGGGAAAATTTGCGACAAGCTTTGGACTGATACCATATACATCAGTTGGTTATAGTTTACGGACTATCAACGGGGAAACCACTACAGATTATACAGGTTCCGGAGGATTGAATAAAGCATTCTTCACATTAGGCTATAAAATTACACCAAACCTAAATATTGGTGCTGAGGTAAATTATAACTTTGGGAACATTGAAAATACCACACTTAATGATACGGGAGTTCAATATGCAACACGAGAGATCAATAAATCTGACCTGTTAGGGTTCAGCTACAATTTTGGAGCTTCTTACAAAACAATGGTTTCTGAAAATCTGGAGTTCTATACTTCAATTACTTATACACCTGAAACTAATTTCACTTCAGAAAATACCAGACAAATTGCTTCGGTATTGATAACAAGTACGGGATCATTGGGTATTGTTGAAGAAGAAGAGGTTGACGTTGCAGACACAGATTTTACTTTTCCGTCTCAATATACCATAGGAGCCGGTCTCGGGGCATCCAAAAACTGGTTTGTGGGCCTGGAATATACTAACCAAAAAACGAGTAATTTTACGAATCGTACCTTTGATATTGAAAATGTAGTTTTTACAGATGCTTCAAAGTATCGTATAGGAGGTTTTTATATACCTAACTATAATTCGTTAGGAAATTACTGGAACAGAGTAGTTTATCGTGCAGGATTCCGTTTTGAAGAAACCGGGGTCAATGTAAACGGTCAGGATATAAATGAGTTTGGCATATCTTTTGGAGTTGGGTTACCAGTTGGAAGATTATTCTCTAATGTGAACCTTGGTTTTGAAATTGGAAGACGCGGAACGAAGGGTTTTGGACTCATACAGGAAAACTTCTTCAACACAATTTTAAGTCTGTCACTTAATGACAGATGGTTTGAAAAAAGATATTATGATTAATACAATAAATACCAACATTATGAAAACGAAAGCAATTTTATTTTTAGCAACGTTATCGCTAACTTTTGGGGGATCGGTTTTCGCTCAGGCTCCTAATGATTGCAATGTAACCATGTCGCTTTTTGCCGAACCGGCCAAAGCAAAGAATTATGATGGAGCATTACCTCACTACGAAAAAGTAATAAAAGAATGCCCGAAGTTTAGCTTAGCTACCTATCAACTTGCAGAAAGAATGTTTAAGCATTTTATAAAAGAGGGAGATAAAAGTAAAATTACCAATCTAATTGAGGTATATAACTTAAGATTACAAAACTTCCCTGCTAAAACGAAAGAAGGTGAGATATTATCTAAAATTGCTCAGGTAAAATATGATAATGATATAGGATCTAAAATGGAAAAGTTCAATGCTTTTGATCTGGCCTATAAAAAGGACGCAAAAAACTTTACCAGCCCTAAAAGTTTGTATACGTATTTCTCATTAGCTAAAGACCTCTACGAATCAGGAGAAAAGGATCTTCAGGATGTATTCGATCTATATGACATTGTCTATGCTAAAATTGAAAGTGAAGAAAGCAACTTAGCTTCAAAACTTACACAATTGATCAATAAGCAAGAATCAGGTTCAGCTCTTTCTTCAAAAGAAGCTAAGCGCGTTAAAGTATACGAAAAAAACCTTGTTGCTTACGGACAGGTAAAAGGAAGTGTTGATGGGAAGTTGGGTACCATTGCAGATTGTGAAAACCTGATACCATTATATAATAAAGATTTTGAAAGTAATAAAGGTGACATCACCTGGATTAGACGTGCTGCCGGGCGTTTAAATGCTAAAGATTGTGACGATCCGTTGTTCTTTAAATTAGTACAGCAGTTACATTCTCTGGAGCCTTCAGCAAAATCGGCTTATTATTTAGGGAAATTAGCTGAAAAAGATGGTAAGGGAAGTACAGCTTTAGAGTATTTTAATCAAGCGGCAGAATTGGAAACGAATGCAAGCGATAAGGCGAAAGTATATTATAGCATTGCTGAAAACTTCCGTAAGAAAGGAAGCTATGGACAGGCGAGGTCCTATTACAATAAAATGTTGGCTGCAAAACCATCTGCAGGAATTGCATACCTGAAGATCGCTCAAATGATCGCTAAAAGTTCTAACAGTTGTGGAAGTTCGGTCTTTGAGAAAAGAGCTGTAAACTGGAAAGCAGCAGAATATGCAGATAAAGCAGCACGTTTAGATGCCTCTATTGCTTCAAATGCAAGAGCTGCAGCAAGTAGTTACAGACAACGTGCTCCTTCTAAAAGTGATATCTTTTCTGAAGGAATGGCCGGAAAGACCGTAAGCTTTAACTGTTGGGTTGGCGGTAGTGTGAGAGTGCCTAATCTATAAGATACCCGGGTTAATCCCGGCATGAAATGAAAAACACTAAACATATGTTTAAAAGCGTGATAGTACTGCTATGTACCGTCACGCTTTTTGCATGTGAAGGAAATTACAAGAATATTCAACAGCTTAACTTGACTGATGGAGCGCCTATTGCCGAAGGGAAGAACATCAACTTAAAATATACAGATTCCGGAAGGGTGGTGACCAACCTAATTGCACCTCTATTACACGACTATTCAAACTTTAAGTTTCCTTACCAGGAGTTTCCGGAAGGTATTGAAGTACTCTTCTGGAATGAAAAGAATGAAAAAAGTACAGTAACTTCAGATTATGCGATTCGGTATGATCAAACCAATATTGTAGATTTGCGGAATAATGTGGTTCTGGTAACAAGTGACAGCCTAGTGTTAAAGGCCGAACAATTATATTGGGATCAGAAAGCAAAAAGAGTTTTTACAGATCAACCGTATCAAATTAAATTTAAAGATGGCTCTTATAATGATGGGGCACGGTTTGATTCCAGTGAAGATTTTACTAACTTTTTATCCCGAAAAAACCAGGGAGTTCAAATTATAGATCAAAACAAGACCGATGGGAACTAAAATTTACAGACTTTTTGAATACGCTTATATAGTAATGGCCATTTTTGCTGCTTATGTGGCTTATGTGAACTGGAACGACAATAGAAACCGGGCTTATTTGTTTATTTTCTTTATCGTAGTTGCTATCTTTATGTTTTTCTTTAAACGCAGGTTTAGGAAGAAAATGGAAGAACGCAACCGGAAACGTTAATGGAATACCTTCTTATTATTGTTATTATGTTGATCCTCTCCGCATTTTTTTCGGGGATGGAGATTGCTTATGTATCTTCCAATAAGATTCATATTGAAATTGAAAAAAAGCAAAACAACTTTCTGGCAGGAGTCCTGAAAAAAATAACAAAACGACCTTCCAAATTTATTGCTACCATGCTTGTTGGCAATAATATAGCATTGGTTGTTTATGGTTTTTATATGGGCGACCTGCTCATGCAGTATATTCCACTGGAAGGATTTTCGGGGCTTTTGGTGCAAACGATTATCTCAACACTGGTCATTTTAATGACAGCAGAGTTCTTGCCTAAGGTGTTTTTTCAAATTTATGCCAACAGACTTGTAAAAATATTTGCTGTCCCTGCCTATATATTCTATGTATTGTTTTCTGTGATATCTGAATTTGTTATTTGGATATCCGATATGGTACTCAAAGTGTTCTTTAAAACTGAAGGCGATACGGTACAGCTAAGTTTTAGTAAAATAGAACTGGGGAATTATATCAGCGAACAAATAGAAACCTCTGAAGCTTCTCAGGAAATAGATACTGAAATACAGATATTTCAAAACGCATTGGATTTTTCGGAAGTGAAATCCCGTGAAGTAATGATTCCCAGAACTGAAGTTGTTGCTGTCGATATTGATACAACTCCAAAAGAAATAAGTACCATATTTACCGAAACCGGACTCTCCAAAATTTTGATCTATAAGGAAAACATTGACGATATCTTAGGATATGTACATTCTTTTGAACTGTTTAAAAAGCCGTCAAATCTTAAAAAAGTTTTGATGCCGGTAGTTTTTGTACCGGAAACCATGTTGGCTAAAGATGTATTGAACATATTAAGTAAAAAACACAAGAGTATTGCTGTGGTTATAGATGAATACGGAGGGACATCTGGTATCATGACGGTAGAGGATATTATAGAAGAACTGTTTGGCGAGATCGAAGATGAACATGATTCTGTAGAATTAACCGAAGAAAAATTGCAGGAGAATCACTATAAATTTTCTGCCAGACTGGAGGTTGATTATTTAAACGAAACGTATAAGCTCAATTTACCCGAAAGTGAGAATTACGAAACACTGGGAGGGATGATCGTTAACTTTACTGAAGATATTCCGCAGCAAGACGAAACCGTTGAAATTGAAGACTATACTATCGAAATCCTGGAAGTATCTAATACCAAAATCGAGTTGGTTACACTTAAACGTACTCCTGAAGACTAGTTTTTATGGATTTCTTCACTTTTTTTCAAAAGGAACCTTTTATAAATGATGGGAAAATGGTATTTTCGCCCCCTATAAATTTGATTGACAGATGGCAGTTTTAAACAGTATTAGAAAAAGAGGTGTATTCCTTATAGTTATTATAGCAATGGCGTTATTCTCATTTGTGCTAGCAGATGTGATACGAAATGGAGGTTTTTCAACAGATAAAGGACAAACTACAGTGGCTACCGTAAATGGAGTGGATATTCCCCGACAGGAATTTATGGAGCAGGTAGAAACAGCACAACGTAGCTTAGGACCTAATGCTCCTTCAGGCCAGGCAATGAATATTGTATGGGAACGTGAATTACGCCGCGTTTTAATGCAGGAACAATATGAAGAGATCGGACTCATAGCTGAAACAGAATTGACCAATAAGGCACTAAGCACCTATCTTGCTTCAAATCCTGTTTTTCAGGATGAATCCGGATTGTTCAGCGAAGCTAAAATGTTGGAATATGTTGCAGATGTAAAAGCAAATAACCCACCGGCTTATGATCAATGGTTGGAGTATGTGAAAAATACTAAGATAACGGCACTTGAAAATACGTACCTGAATATGGTAAAAGGTGGTATGATCGCTACTTTGGCCGAAGGTGAAAAGGAATACCGTTTTGAAAATGATAAAATTAATATTGAATTTGTACAAGTTCCTTATACCAAAATACCGGATGAAGATGTTGCTGTAAGTGATGATGAGATTGCAACATATATCAAATCACATCCAAAAGATTTTGAAGTAGACCCAATGGTAGATATTCAATATGTTTCTTATGTAGAAGAGCCTTCTCAAGAAGATATTGATGCTGCAAAAGCCGAAGTTGCTTTGTTGTTAGAAGACAAAGTGGAATATAATACGGTCACAAAAGCAAACGATACGATCCCAGGTTTAGCAAGAACGAATGATTATGAAGAATTTGTAAATGCAAATTCAGACAACACTTATTCAGATTCCTGGTATTTTAAAAGAGAACTTCCGGAACTTATAAGAGATACGGTCTTTGCTATGAGCATAGATGATGTCTACGGCCCTTATGAAATTAATAATACACTTAGCCTTACAAAGTTAATTGGAGTACGCCAATTACCGGATACCGTTTCGGCAAGACACATACTAATTCCTTCCGGATTGAACCCAACCGATAATAAAACAAGGACTGACGAAGAGGCGAAAGCAACTGCAGACAGTATTATGAGAGTCGTAAAAGCAGATCGCTCAAAATTTGAAGAACTGGTTACTGCTTTTTCATCGGATAAGGGAAGTGTTGAAAAAGGAGGACTTTACGAAAACTTTGTATATACCGCAATGGTGGATGAGTTCAGAGATTTCACTTTTGAAAATAATGAAGGAGATATTGGAGTAGTAAAAACTCAATTTGGATACCATATTATTGAGATCGAAGAACAGAAAAATTTCCAAAAAGTAGTCAAAACAGCTACGGTAACTAAAGAAGTTGAACCTTCTGAAAATACCATCAACGATATCTTCTCTAAAGCAACAAGTTATGAGGTCGCTGCTCAGGATAGAGATTTCACTGAAATTGCTAACGAACAAGAGGCTGCCGTGAAACCTGTAAATAAGATTGGAGAACTGGATTCTAATATTCCGGGACTAGGAAGCAACCGTTCCATTGTTACATGGGCATTCAATGAAGATACAAATGTTGGTGATGTAAAGAGGTTTAACGTTCCACAAGGATATGTAATCGTTCAGCTTACACGTAAAACTCCTAAAGGCCTTTTAAGTGTAGCCGAAGCTTCCGCAGAAGTTACACCTATTCTTCGCAATGAGAAAAAAGCAAAAAAAATACGTGAGTCTATAACCGGTACTACTCTACAGGAGATTGCAAGTAGCCAAAATGAAACAGTTAAAAATGCAACAGCAATCACTATGGCAAATCCAACGATTGCCGGAGCCGGAACAGAACCTGAAGTTGTAGGCGCGGCTTTTGGTAAGAATGCCGGAGAGGTCACAGATCTTATAGATGGTGAAACAGGAGTGTTTAAAGTACGTGTAGTGGAAGTAAATAAAGCTCCGGATCTGGATAATTATGCGTCTTTTGCAAATCAATTAAATGCAAAAGTGATCCCGGGAATTAATACAAGTGTCTACAATGCGCTTAAGAATGCCGCCGAAATAGAAGATAACAGAGCTAGTATATATTAATTAGCAATAGGTATATAAAAATAAAAAGCCTTGCAATTGCAAGGCTTTTTATTTTAGCATTTCTTCAAAATCTATGATGGTACAAAATCCTTTTTTCCTGAAGTATTCTTTATCCATTTCAGTCCCTGTTACCAAAACAAAATCTCCACCCCAGGCTCCCAGGCTTTTAATAGTGTTTGGGTAATCGTTAAAAAACTGCTCTTTAATGGTAGGTAGTTGTATAATCCCTGAAATAACCTCTTCGTGTTCTTTAAGTAATTTTTCAAATACTGAAAGTGAACTACATTGCAATATATCATTACTGATAGAAGTGATGGTATCGATTTGCCCACTTGTAACGGAAGCTTCTTTATATCGGGCTATTCCATCTTTACTATCCTGTTTTTTGTTGAGGTTTACAAAAAACAGACTAGACGTAAAATTCCATGTAAGGCTGATAGGTTCAACTACTGCTATTTTGTTTTGAAGTTGATATAAAACAGGAGTATCATTTTGTGCCGCAGCAATATCATAACCACTTCCGCCAAAACCCTCATGTAATAGGTCAAAGGCATTCACACGTGCCCACTGAGCAATATTGTTGATTAGGGTAGAAGAGGTCCCTAAACCCCAATTCTGCGAAAAATCCAGACGGGTAGCTACTTCCCAACCAACACTTTCATTTAAAAAAGAAGGGTTAAGCTGTTTGGCTTTTTTAAGAATTTTGAGAAGTGTTACAGTAATGTTGTCATTTCTATCCGGTTTACCAATAGTATTATGGTCTTTTTTGAAGTGAACATGAAACCAGACAGCTCCTTTTTCATCCAGACTCTGCCATTGAATTCCTTCTTTTTCTGAAGAGGAGACCTCTAAAGATTGACCATACTTAGTAGGAATGGCTAATGCCATAGCACCGTCTAATACCAAATACTCTCCAGTGAGTAGTAACTTACCGTTGCTGTAAAATTTCTGTTTCAAAATTAATTTCGAAGGGTTTCAACAAAATCTATAACTGCACTGTGGGAAACAGTGTTTTCTTTAAAATAAGTAATTGCCTTTTGTTTTTCAGTTTC
This sequence comes from Ulvibacter sp. 2210JD10-4, assembly GCF_058148525.1. Taxonomy (NCBI): domain Bacteria; kingdom Pseudomonadati; phylum Bacteroidota; class Flavobacteriia; order Flavobacteriales; family Flavobacteriaceae; genus Ulvibacter; species Ulvibacter sp. 2210JD10-4. Next base: position 61,900 of record NZ_JBYVJZ010000006.1, on the reverse strand, counting down.
TGAAGCACTTAACTGATTCAAAATATTCATTAAATGCATTTTCATGTGCCCTTTTTGTATACCCGTGGTGATCAATGAACGAATGGCAGCAAAATTTTGAGCCAACCCGGCAACAGCAACAATTTCCATAAGTTGGGAAGCATTCGGTTTCTGAAGTATATCAAAAGCCAGTTTTACCATAGGATGCAAAGATGTTAATCCTCCTACAGTACCTAATGCCAATGGAATTTCAATCCAAAAAGTAAAAATACCGTTTTCTACTTTTGCATGTGTGAGGCTGGTATAATTACCGTCTTTAGCAGCATATGCATGAGCTCCGGCTTCTACGGCCCTGAAATCATTTCCGGTAGCAAGGACCAAAGCGTCAATACCATTCATAATTCCTTTATTGTGCGTTACGGCACGACGTTCTTCAGCTTTGGCAATAGCAACAGCACGTACAAACTTATCGGCAAAGGTCTTTCCGTCAATAGTTTCGTTATTCAACTCCTCCAACGGGCAACTTACAGTAGCACGCACCAGGCATTCCGGGACGTAGTTGGAAAGAATACTCAATACAACTTCAGGGTATACGTTGTCTTCAGAAAAGGGTGCAAATTGTTTTGTTTCGGTTTCGAATGTATTGGCAATTTCTTCAAGACAACTATTAATGAAATTGGCGCCCATAGCATCCAATGTTTCAAAAGTGACATGAAGTTGATAATAGCCTTCCAGTGTTTCGGTTGCGTCGATAAGCTCTATGTCTATCAATCCGCCTCCGCGTTTTTTCATATTAGATTGAATGGTTTCAATACTGGCTATCAGTTTTGATTTTACTTCAGAAAAAAATTGTTCCAGATCGCTTCTTTTTCCGAAGAAATTAATATGAATCTGTCCATTTTTTTGAGTAGAAAGGACTTTGGCCTTGAAGCCACCGCGCTCTAACCAGAACTTTGCAGCATTACTGGCAGCAGCTACTACAGAGCTTTCTTCTATCACCATAGGAAGTGCATAAAGCGAATTGTTTATTAAAAAATTAGGAGCAATTCCAAAAGGTAAATAGTAATTAGTAAGTGTATTTTCTATAAAGTCGTCGTGTAATTTCTGAAGTGTAATATCATTATTCCAGTATTTTCTGAGGATAGCCACTGCAGCTGGCTCATTGGCGAGATAAGTTTCGGCTAACCACTGTATTTTTTCTTCTTTCGTTTTTTTTGAAAATCCTGAAATGGGTTTCGGCATACTATCTGAAATTAAAAACACAAAGATACTATTTATACTGAACCTTTTAAGTAGGTATTTACTAACAAATGGTCAGTATTTAACATAAAAACTGCCATATTTTCGTTAAAATTTAGTAAACTTGGCATAACAAAATTTTAACAGTTTGAGAAGATTATTTCCAGTTAAGGTGCTTTTGCTATTTATAGCAGTCATTTCTACAAGTATAGCACAACAAAAAGAGATTTCATTAGAAGACATTTGGGGTGGGGCTTTCCGGACAGAACGGTTGGATGTTCTGCATTCTTTAAAGAATGGGAAGGAGTATTCGGTTTTAAATTATGACCGTGACCAAAAAGCTTCTACCGTAGACGTTTTTGATTATAAAAGCGGTAAAAAAGTAAGAACACTGGTGAATACTAATGATCTGGACGGAATTGAATATATCATTTCGTATGAGTTTAGCAGTGACGAATCTAAGCTATTGCTTGCTACTCAACTTGAACAGATTTATAGACGTTCGGCATTGGGAACATATTATGTATATGACCTGAAGTCAAAATCATTGACCTTAGTTTCAGAAGACAAAATACAGGAACCTACCTTTAATAATGACGGAAGTAAAATTGCTTATGGATACAATAATAACTTGTATGTAAAGGACCTTTCTACCGCGGCTGTTAGACAAATTACTACAGACGGAAAGAAAAATAGTATTATTAATGGTATTACAGATTGGGTTTACGAAGAAGAATTTGCTTTCGTAAGAGCTTTCGACTGGAATAAAACAGGTGATAAGATTGCTTTCATTCGTTTTGATGAGACCAATGTACCCGAGTTTTCGATGGATGTTTATGGAGAAGATCTATACCAAACACAGCAAGTGTTTAAATATCCAAAAGCCGGGGAAGCAAATGCACTGGTTTCATTGCATTTGTACGACCTTAAGACAGGAAAAACTTCGAAAGTTGACCTTTCTAAGTATAACAACTATTATATCCCACGAATTAAATGGACCAATGACGCAAATGTACTAAGCACACAATTGACAAATCGACACCAGAACACTTTGGACCTGGTGTTTGTAGATGCTGCTAATAATACCTCGACACTGGTACATCAGGAAAAAGATGATGCTTATGTAGATGTAACAGATGACCTCACTTTTTTAAATGATAATAGTTTTATATGGACGAGTGAAAAAAGTGGGTGGAATCATATTTACCACTATGACAAAACAGGTAAGCTTATCAATCAAGTAACAGATGGTGGCTGGGAAGTCACTAATTACTACGGGTTTGACCAAAATACAGGGCGTATCTATTATCAAAGTACTGAGAATGGTAGTATTAACAGGGATGTATATTCTGTTTTACGTTCTGGAAAGAATAAAGTACGTTTGAGCGATAAAACAGGAACCAACAGTGCTGCGTTTAGTGCAGATTACACCTATTATATCAATACCTTCTCAGATACGGAAACTCCTCATGTTTTTACTTTAAATGAAGCAAAGACCGGAAAGGTACTTCGTGAAATAAAGAACAACAAGGCGCTTAAAACCATGGTGTCCGGATATAAGACCTCACCAAAAGAGTTTTCGACCATTCAAATAAATGGTCATGAATTGAATATGTATACGATCAAACCAAAGGATTTTGACCCTAATAAAAAATACCCTTTGTTCATGTACCAATATTCGGGCCCGGGCTCACAACAGGTGGCTAATAGATGGAATGGGTCAAACGATTATTGGCATCAGATGTTGGCACAACAGGGATATATTATAGTTTGTGTAGATGGAAGAGGAACCGGATTAAAAGGACGGGATTTCAAAAAAATGACACAAAAAGAATTAGGTAAATATGAAGTAGAAGATCAAATTGCTGCAGCCAAAAAATTAGGAGACTTACCGTATATAGATAAAGAGCGAATAGGTATTTGGGGCTGGAGCTATGGCGGGTTTATGTCTTCTAACAGTCTCTTTCAGGGGGCAGATACCTTCTCAATGGCAATTGCTGTAGCACCCGTATCCAGCTGGCGTTTCTACGATACTATTTACACCGAAAGATATATGCAGACACCACAAGAAAATGCTTCCGGATATGATGAAAATTCTCCAATTTCTCACGTAAATAAATTGGAAGGAGACTTTCTCTTAGTTCACGGTAGCGCAGATGATAATGTACATGTACAGAATACTACCCGATTGGTAGAAGCTTTAATTCAGGCCGATAAAGATTTTGAATGGGCGATCTACCCTGATAAAAACCATGGCATTTATGGTGGAAATACACGCTTGCATTTATTCAAAAAAATGACCAGGTTTATTCATAAAACTTTAGGAGAACCTAAAGAAAAAATGATACAGATCAAGAACTAATCAACAACTAAATATTAACTAATACTTAAAAATATGTCAACAACTCTCCAAAATCAAAAACAACTATTTGGACATCCGGCAGGATTATATGTTCTCTTTTTCACTGAAATGTGGGAACGTTTTTCTTATTATGGGATGCGAGCCATTTTGGTTTTATACTTAGTGGGTGCTACTAATGATGCTAACGCTGGTTTAGGTTGGACCAATGGTGAAGCTTTAGCCCTTTATGGATGGTATACCATGCTGGTATATGTAGCTTCAATTCCCGGTGGATGGATTGCAGATAAATTTTTGGGACAGAAAAAATCTGTTTTATTTGGAGGAATCTTATTGGTGGCAGGACATAGTATATTGGCTATTGAGCAGATGTGGGCATTCTATTCAGGTTTAGGATTGATCATTGCCGGTGTTGGATTGCTAAAGCCAAATATTTCTACTATGGTAGGAGGTTTGTATCAACAAGGTGATATAAGACGTGATAAAGGATTTACTATTTTTTATATAGGAATCAATATTGGAGCTTTCTTATCCAGTTTAATTGTTGGATATGTAGGCGAAGTACATGGATGGCATTATGGCTTTGGATTAGCGGGGATTGGTATGGCTTTAGGTCTTATTCAATATTTGATTGGCCAAAAGCATTTAAAACTTGTAGGGAATTTTTTGGGAACTTCTGAGAATAAAATAGAAAAGGAAGCAATGAAAAAGCCTTTAACCAAGATTGAAAAAGACAGGGTCATTGTATTATTCATATCCTTTTTATTAGTAATAGTTTTCTGGGGAGCTTTTGAGCAAGCCGGAGGATTAATGAATATTTATGCTTCGGAAAAAACAAACAGAATGTTAATGGGGTGGGAAGTTCCGGCTTCGTGGTTTCAATCGCTAAATGCAATGTTCATTATATTTTTAGGAACTACAGTTGCTGCATATTGGGCAAAAAGAAAATTAAAAGGGAAAATGTCTACTTCATTGTTTAAAATGATCATTGGTCTTATTATTATGGGTGCCGGATTCTTTTTTATGACTGCTGCCGCAGGACAATATGAAAGTGACGGTGCTTCCGCAATGTATTGGTTAGTATTAGCGTATTTGTTCCATACAGTAGGTGAATTATGTATTTCACCTGTGGCACTATCATATATTACAAAACTAGCGCCACTAAAATATGCTTCATTAATGATGGGAGTTTATTTTGCAATGACCGGTTTAGGAAATAAACTTGCCGGATTATTGGGAGAAGCTTCTGAGAGTCTTGGAGAATATACCATCTTTACCGGTATAGCGGTATTCTGTGTTGTTTTTGGACTTCTGGTAATGGTATTTAGAAAGAAATTAGAATCGTTAACTCACGGAGCTGAAGATAATGAAAGGGATATGAAATATGAAGAAGCCGAAGGCTTCGAGTTAGCAGACAATTAAAATAATATAATAACAAAGCCTTTTCTTAATTGATAAGGCTTTGTTGTTTTTATATGCATCATCTAAATTCTTTTTTATGAACACAGACATTGAAAATCTATTTAAAGACAAAGTATTAGGACACCCTGCGGGACTTTTCGTATTATTTTTTACCGAAATGTGGGAACGATTTTCCTTCTATGGAATGCGTATTCTTTTGGTGCTATTTTTAACAGCTCCTATTTTAAGTGATAATCCCGGATGGGAATGGCCTAGGGAACATGCCTTGGCTTTGATAGGTACCTATGCGTCTTTATTATATCTAACACCTATTATTGGAGGGTGGATCGCAGATAAGATCACCGGTTATAGAATGGCAGTAGTCCTGGGTTGTTTAATTATGACATTGGGCCATGCTTCTATGGCATTGGAGACTACAATGTCATTTTACTTAGGTCTTGCTTTACTGGTAATAGGAACCGGGTTTTTTAAGCCTAATATTACATCTATCATTTCCGAAATGTATAAAGGCAAAGAATCCAAAAAAGATGGAGCTTATACCATTTTCTATATGGGTGTAAATGCAGGAGCCTTTTTTGGAATGATGCTTTGTGGTTATTTGGCTGAAAATTATGGATGGTCGTGGGGCTTTGGATTAGCTGGAATCTTTATGATGTTGGGAATGCTTCAATTTTGGTTGGCAAAGAACCTGTTTGGTAGCATTGGCGCGAAGCCTTCTAAAAAATATGAAGTAGAGTTACCTCAAAATATAAATGAAGAAAACCCTGTTGAACAAGAAGATGCAAAAGTAAATGAGAAACTGAATCCATTTACAATGTTCGATAAGATCTTAGTTGTCTTAGCATCTGTGGGAGGATTATTGTATTTGTTTAATGATCCTTTAGAAAAAATTGAAGGAACAAGTCTGGTCCCTTTTGAAGTGGGAGGATTAAGCGGATCTAATTTTGTTGTACTATGTGCATTAGTATTGTTTTTGATCTTACTGGTCACAAGAATAGCAAGATATATCCCAATAGTACGCGATAGAATTATTGCTGTATCCATATTTGGTTTATTTACAGTATTTTTCTTTGCTTTTTTTGAACAATCTTTGGGATCTATGACCTTGTTCGCAAGAGATTATACAGATAGGGATTTAGTTGGAGATTCTGCAATGATATTTAAGGTAGTGGATGCATTATTAACTACTGTGCCTCTCATAATAATCACCTGGGTGTTATTTCTTTTATCTAAAAAGACATTTTCCAGAATAGGATTGTCCAATGTTGTATTAGCAATCGCATTTATTGGTGTGTGGGTTTTGGTGATTTTTAGGTTAATTGACAAATTTTCGCAAGAAGGAAACCAAATTGATGCTACCTGGTTTGGAATCTTAAATTCATTCTTCATTATCACTTTAGCACCGCTATTTTCAAAGTGGTGGGAAAGTAAATACAACCCAAGCGCGGCAATGAAATATGGACTGGGATTAATACTATTGGGCCTTGGTTTTGCTATATTATCTTATGGGGCATCCGATATTCCATCTGGGGCGAAAACAGCTTCAGTAAGTATGATATTTTTAATTCTGGCTTATTTACTTCACACTATGGGTGAATTATGCCTGTCTCCGGTAGGGTTATCCTATTTAAGTAAATTGGTCCCTGCACGTATGATAGGTTTTATGTTCGGGGTTTGGTACCTGGCTATTGCCGTAGGCCAAAAAGCTGCCGGAACAATGGGAGGAATGATCGACAAAATTTCAGAACAATATTCATTAGGGACGTTCTTCTTAATATTCACATTGATACCTATAGGAGTAGGAGTGCTTTCAATTTTACTGAATCCGGTGCTTAAAAAGCTCATGCACGGCGTTAGGTAGATACAATAGATCATATAAAAAAACGTTCCCAATTTGTGGAACGTTTTTTGTTGCACTATATTGACAAAAAAACCATTACAAATGAAAAAGATATTACTTTTTGTCGCCCTACTGGCAGTTGGTACCATATCCGCCCAAAAGATCAATTGGATGACTTTAAATGAAGCGTTGGTTGCTCAAAAAGAACAACCAAAGAAGATTTTTATGGATGTTTATACTACTTGGTGTGGCCCATGTAAGTTGTTAGATAAAAATACATTTGGTGATAAAAATGTGATTGACTTCATCAATGAGAATTACTATGCTGTGAAATTTAACGCCGAAGGAACAGAAGAGATCACGTATCAGGATTTCACGTATACAAATCCCAATTATCAAGAAGGCAGAAAAGGCAGAAATGCAACTCACTTTTTTGCAGATGCATTAAAATTGAGAGGTTATCCGAGCTTGGTCTTTTTTAAGGAAAATGGTGATTTAATTCAGGCAGTAGCAGGGTATAAAACGCCACAACAATTAGAGATCTACTTAAAAATGATCGCTAATGATGACTATGCAAAATTAACGACAGTTGAGGCATGGAAAGAATATCAGAATAATTTTAAAGGAACTTTTTAAGAGTAGCTTTTAAGTTAAGTATTTCACTACTCTATAATGAAAGCTCCCTTTTTGCCTGTATGGTGGAAAGGGAGCTTCCTTATTTTACAGGTGTAACGCCAACGATTAACATAAGAAATATAATTACTCCCATCTGCCACAATATATTTAGGTTGAAGGCTGTCAATAAGCCTTTCAAGATTCACTTTTGGGTTATGTGTAAGAACCACGACATCTGTGTTCGAAATTTCAGGATAGATTCCCAGGCTATCCAAAATCAAAACTTGCTTGCTGCCATATAGAAATACAGGAGGTATTTTTTCTTCGGAATACGTTGAAATGTTTTGTGCGACACGATATTCTTTGACAGGAAATTTATTTTTATAATTCTGGCTCGAATCACTTCGGAACAATAATAGATCTGCTGCATTTTTATAACCAATAAGCGTGTGTTTGCTTTTGTGGAAAATGATTAATTGATGGTCTGAAAACGTATATATATTCCATATAAAAACTCCAATGAATAAAATTAAACTGATAAGGCTGAATACAACTCTGTTATAGTTTATCTTTTTCCAAAGAAGTACAAGAGATATAATGACCAAATAACTTGCTATTACCTTTGTTTTGGAAAATGGGATATCCAGAAATAAGAAATCATCTTGTTTTGCAACCCAGTTTATAAAACTATTTAGCAGTTCAATAAGGTAATTGTAAACCAATGCTAAAGTATCGGGAAGCATATTTAGAACAGTTAAGATTATAATAAAAATTCCTCCTACCAGAAGAATCCCCAAAAACGGAAGGATTATAATATTGGTAACCATGAATAAGCCCGGAAACTGATGAAAATAATACAAACTCAATGGTACAATACCTAATTGTGCTGCAATGGTAACAGTAACAATTCCCCAGATCTTTTTAAGGAAAAAGTTTTTTGGAATATAGAGCCGAAACAATCCTGGTTGTATCCAAAGTATAAACAATACAGCCAGATAACTTAATTGAAATCCAATATGAAATAACCATTGTGGATTAAAAAGCAGCAAAACAAAGAATGAAAGGAATAATGTATTAATAGAATTGGTCGTGCGGTTGCTGTATTACGTAAAAGAGAAAAATGAAAACATAGTCACGGCTCGCACTACTGAAGGCGATAATCCGGCAATCAAAGCAAAACACCAAAGGAACAATATGATGAGTATGGATTTAATAAACATTCCTTTAGGAAGGTATTCCAGAGGTTTCAACAACCCGGATAAGAGTAAAAAAAGAATCCCTACATGTAGCCCCGAAACAGCCAAAATATGTATAGCTCCTGCCGCTGCATAATCATTATAGATTTTAGTATTAATGTCTTTTCGTTGCCCTAATACCAATGCCTGAATAATGCTGCGCTCTGGTGTTTCAATTAGGGTATTTTGTAATTTTTTGATACAATAATTCCGAAGCTTTTCGGCAATACCTCTAAGCGTTATTGTCCCTTTCGATTCTTTCAAAATATGCCGGCTTGAAATTCGTAGTTGATGATAGGCTCCCAGTGTTTCCATATACTCGGCATATTTAAATTGATATGGATTTAAAGGCTTCGGGATTTCTATGTATGAAGTATAGACCAGCAGGACATCATCAATAGCATATTCTTTTTGGCTATCTTCTTTTTGAATATTGAGAAGCATTTTTCCGGAAGTGGTAATTCCTTGTACTGCTTCAGTTTCAACAATGTATTTTACATTATAATTATCTGGTTTTAAAGTTTCTTTTATTTTTAGCTGAAGTGTTACAGGAGTTCTAGCTTCCACACAATGTGAATAGTGATTTGGACAAAAGTTGGGAAGACGCAGTTGGTAGTTAAAATACCCAATACAGAAAAAGCATAGGTAAGCTATAATTCCGAAAGAAGCAGAAGGCAGTAACTGCTTTAACCCAACCCGCCAAATGATTAACAAAAGAACAAAGAGGCCTAAAACAAGAGGTAAAAAGAAAATAGGATTGTTTTTGAAAAAATGCGCTGTAAGAATACCCAACGCAAGGAAAACAGAAAATTTTACGATTGTAAAATTGATAAATTTCATCCCAGTATTTTAAAACAATGTTTAAAATAAACTGGGAAGTGTGCCTAAGATAGCAATTTTCTAAATAACTCTGCGAACTTCAATAAAAGCAGACTTCCAATAACGTTCTTCAAGAGAAGAGATAATAACTCCACTGGAAGTTGTAGAGTGTATAAATCTAATATCTCCGCCTTTAGTCTCGACAACTAGCCCTACGTGATTAATGACTCTTCGGTTTTTATTTGTTTGAAAGAACACCAGATCACCTAAGGTAGTTTGTGATAATTTAATACGTTTACCTTTGGTTGCCATATCACGTGAGACACGTGGCAATACAACGCTTTCTTTCTTAAAGGCAGTATAGACCAATCCTGAACAATCCATTCCTGATTTTGTTGTACCTCCAAACTTATAGCGAGTACCTTGAAAGGTTTTTGCATAATCTACAATATTCTCCAGTTTTCCTTTGTTGGAATTTTTGGAGATTCTTTCAGCTTTGTAAACTTTGGTTTTGGAGGTCGTCTTAGAACTACCGCAAGAGGCTATAAACAGAGATAACAGGGCAAGTAGGAATAGTTTTTTCATGTAGGGCAAAATTCCAATTCTTGAAGCATAAAACTATGAATTTTTTTTAAGTATTGGAAACCGCTTTAAAAATTAACCTGGCAGTTTTTTCACTGGCGCCTTTTCCACCCAGTTTTTTTTCCAGATCATAATAATCTAAAAACAAGGTAGCCCGCTTATATGGATCAAGGATATTTGATAGTTCTTTTTTCAGATTCTTGGTATTGAGTTCAGTTTGGATCAGCTCGGTAACCACTTCTTTATCAAGAATTAAATTCACCAATGAAATATACTTAAGCTTAATTACTCTTTTGGCAATTTCGTAGGAAATGCGATTTCCCTTATAGCAGACCACTTGTGGAATCTTAAATAAAGCAGTTTCGAGTGTAGCGGTTCCCGAAGTGACCAATGCAGCATCAGAAATACTTAACAGATCGTACGTTTTATTTAGCAGTAGATGGACATTTTGTTTTTTGATAAAAGGGGCATAAAACCCCTCTTCCTGGCTGGGTGCTCCCGCAATTACAAACTGATAGTCTTTAAAATCTTCAACAACAGACAACATGATCTTCAACATTTTGGAAATTTCCTGCTTTCTGCTTCCGGGTAGCAAAGCAATAATAGGGCGGTCATCCCAACCATATTCTTTTTTGAATGTAATAGGATCTACCTGCTCTCTGTTGGAAATAGCATCAATTAACGGGTGTCCAACAAAATGTACCGGAAAATGGTGTTTCTTTTCGTAGAAATCTTTTTCAAATGGCAGAATTACATACATCGCATCTACATCACGTTTTATGCTTTTGATCCGACCTTCTTTCCAAGCCCAAATTTGTGGGGAAATATAATAATGTGTTTTGAAACCTTTTTTCTTTGCCCATTTGGCAATACGTAGATTGAAACCAGGATAATCAATGAATATAATTACATCGGGATTGAAGTCTTCAATATCTTTTTTACAAAGTTTAATATTCTTAAGAATTGTTCTTAAGTTAAAAAGCACTTCTACAAATCCCATAAAGGCTAAGTCTCGATAGTGTTTTACTAATTCCCCTTCGGTTTGTTGCATTAAATCACCTCCCCAGTACTTAAAAGATGCTTCAGTATCTTGCCTTTTAAGTGCCTTCATTAAGTTAGCTCCGTGTAAGTCTCCGGAGGCCTCTCCTGCTATGAGGTAATACTTCATTTAGTAAAACTTTGAAATCAGAATTATAATTGCAGCGATCAAAGTAGCTAAAACCACGCCACGAGCTCGATAATATTGTTTTTTTTTCAAAATGACAAAAAAAGCTGCCAGATTCAATAATGCTCCAAGTGCAATGATGTTTCCTGTTAACCCTTGTTCTAAAGCTACGTCTAATGTGCTTTCAATACTTAATTTTTTAACTTTCGATAAAAAGAAAACATAAAGATAACTCCCTGTCAAATTTGACAATAACCCTATTAGTAATCCAATGCATATTTCTTTTGCTATATTTCTTTTCATTTCAGCTCCCAGGTATTAATATCCTTAATTGCATGATGTGCTGTAAGATCAAACTGTACAGGAACCACAGAAACGTATCCATTGTGTAATGCCCATTCATCTGTATCTTCTCCCTTATCCTCATTAACAAATTCCCCTGTAAGCCAATAGTATTCACGTCCTAACGGATTTACACGCTTGTCGAAGGTCTCAATCCAATGTGCATTGGCTTGTCTACAAACTTTAATCCCTTTGATCTCATTTTTATCAAGCTTAGGAATATTTACATTCAATACTACCCCTTTTGGTAATCCGTTATTCAGGCACTGTACAGCAATGGTTTTTATATATTTTTTTACAGGTTCAAAGTTGGCTTCCATAGAATAGTCCAGTAATGAAAACCCAATGGAAGGAATACCTAGTGTACCGGCCTCTACGGCAGCACTCATAGTACCGCTATAAATTACATTGATAGATGAATTACTTCCGTGATTCACCCCGCTTACACATAGATCGGGTTTACGCCTTAAGATTTCATTTACTGCCAATTTCACACAATCTACAGGTGTACCACTACAGCTAAACTCTTTTTGGGGTTGTTCCTTATTAATTTTAATACTATCACAGTACAAAGTATCGTTAATAGTAATAGCATGACCCATCCCACTTTGAGGGGAGTCCGGAGCGACAACATATACGTCTCCAAGTGTATTCATGACCTCAATAAGGGCGCGAATACCCGGTGCAGTGATACCATCGTCGTTGGTGACCAATATGAGAGGTTTTTTATCTGGCATGCCTATTGTTTTTTAAAAAGCTAAAATACACATTTTATAGCCGTTGTTATAATTAGTTTGTTTAACAAAAAATTAGTATCATTATGGGTTATTGGCACGGTTTTTTATATAATTTAGAAGACTCTAATTTAAGATGATTGATATGCGCATTATGAAAAAGAACTTTAAAGTATTATTCATTGCTGTATTTGTAGCAGCAGCTTCTTGCAGCTTTACAACAAAGAAGTTTGATGATCCCGATAAAGATAAACTCCTTATAGATTTAATAACCTATGTTTTACAAAAGGGGCATTATGACCCGGCAGATATAGATGATACTTTTTCTGAAGGCGTTTTTGAAGATTTCATAGATGGTTTAGACCCTATTAAAAGATATTTTTTAGCTTCAGATATTGTAGAATTTAGTGCATACAAACATGAAATTGATGATCAAATTAAAAACAAAGAGTTAATTTTTTTCAATTTGGTACATGAACGTTTTAAACAACGAATGGAAGAGGCAAAAGATATATATGTAGAAGTGCTAAAAACACCTTTTGATTATTCTAAAAATGAAGTTATTAATGTAGATTATGACGAGTTGGCCTACGCCAGTTCCAAAAAAGAATTGAAAGAACGTTGGAGGTGGCAATTAAAATTTTCTACTATTTCTTCTTATTATGATTTAGTGGAAGAAGAAAAAACAAAACTTGAAACGGAAGAAGAATATACTCGAAAATCATTGGCCGAAGTAGAAGAAAAGGCCAGAGGGACAACAGAAACCTCTTTAAAGGAATACTTTGATTTTGCAGATGATCTGGAACGCAAAGATTATTTTGCTGTTTTCCTGACTACCATTGTTGAAGAATTTGACCCACATACCAACTACTTTGCTCCGCCGGACAGAGATCGTTTCGATTTACGTATGTCCGGGAAATTAGAGGGTATTGGTGCTCGACTTCAAAAGAGAAATGATTATATCAATATTGTTGAAGTGATAAGCGGAGGCCCTGCGTGGAGTGGAGAACATGTTGAAGTAGGCGATATAATCTTAAAAGTAAAACAAGCCGATGAAGATGAAGCCGTAAGCATCGTGGGGATGCGCCTTGATGATGCAGTGAAGCTTATCAAGGGGCCAAAGGGAACTCAGGTAACTCTTACAATAAAGCGTGTAGACGGTACTATTGAAGAAGAAGTAATTACTCGAGATGTAGTTGAATTGGAAGAGACCTATGCAAAATCTACTGTCATAGAAAAAGAAGATAAAAAGTTTGGACTAATTAATCTTCCACAATTCTATTTTGATATGGACGACTATAAGAAGCGAAATGCTGCAAGCGATGTCAAGAAAGAAATTGAACGACTTAAAGAAGAAGGAATGGAAGGGTTGGTGTTGGACTTACGTGATAACGGAGGAGGATCCTTAAAAACGGCTGTAGATATTGGAGGATTATTCATAAAAGAAGGGCCAATCGTTCAGGTTGCTTCCGGAGGAAGTAGAAAAGAAGTTCTGAAAGATGAAAATGATGAGTTGGTCTGGGATGGCCCGTTAGTTATTTTAGTGAATGAACTATCTGCATCAGCTTCAGAAATACTGGCCGCTGCCATGCAGGATTATAAACGTGCAATAATTCTGGGTAGTAAACAAACCTATGGAAAAGGGACTGTTCAGAATTTAATTGATTTAAACCAGTGGTTACGTAAAAATGATATGGGAGATATGGGAGCTTTAAAGCTAACAACCCAAAAATTCTATAGGGTTAATGGAGGTTCTACACAGTTAGAAGGAGTGAAAAGTGATGTTGTAATGCCAGACCGCTATAGTTATATTGATGTTGGAGAACGTGATTATGATAATCCTTTGCCATACGATAAAATTGAACCTGCCAAATACGAAGTTTGGGATGGCTATATTGATTTTGATGAAACCATCAAAAAAAGTAAAGAACGTATGGAAAAAAGTGAGCAGTTAGCTTTAATCGACCAAAATGCACGATGGGTAAAAGTTAAGCGCGATGAGATGAATGTGAATTTAAATTTTGACACCTACAGCGCCGAAATAGCTAAGCGTAAAAAAGAAAGTAAAAGGTTTGATTTGATCGATGAATACGACAATAAGCTAAGTTACCGTTCATTGCCTAATGAAATTGCAATGATGCGTCAGGATACTACATTACGTGAAAAAAGAAAGCGATGGCACAAGAACCTTGCAAAAGATATTTATGTAGAAGAAGCAGTTAACGTACTGGAGGATTTAAAATTAAGTAACATAAGAAAAGGTAAAATGGCGAACATTAAAAATTGATTTTTTAATGAATAAATCGACCTCTTTAACAAAAGTTGCGCTCCAAAAGTTTAAAAGAAACTTTTGGGGCGTTTTTAGTTTTAGCTTTTTAGTTGTTTGTGTGCTGGTGGCCATTTTTGCATATGCATTGGCGCCGGATAATTCTCAAAATGCCAACCAAATGCATTTGTCTATTCATTCCAAATCACCTGGGTTTTCTGTGCAAATGCTAACTATTCCTGCCAAAGTTGAAGAGCAAAATGCCTTTTCAGTTTTTTTCTTCGGAAAGAAGAACGCAGATGCTGAAATTCCAATTTCCAGTTATACCCTAAAAGAAAATTCATTACAAGTAACAGAATATACCTTAGACGGTACCGAAGGGCTTCAAAAAGAATATGCTTTTTCACTATTTCCTGATGCAGGAAATTTAGAGGATGTACCAAAGCATTACATTTCAGAAAAAAAATTCATTTTAGGGACAGATAAGTATGGCCGAGACCTATTGAGCCGTATGTTGATAGGTATCCGTATTTCACTGGCTATTGGTTTTGTAGCAGTATTTATTTCTTTGGTCATTGGAATTACAATGGGGGCAGTAGCAGGCTACTTTGGTGGTAAAGTTGATGCTGCAATTATGTGGGTTATTAATGTGACCTGGTCCATTCCTACACTCCTGTTGGTTATTGCTATAACATTAGCACTTGGAAAAGGATTTTGGCAGGTTTTTATTGCTGTCGGGCTCACTATGTGGGTAGAAGTAGCCCGTGTGGTGAGAGGGCAGGTACTGGGCGTAAAAGAAATGCAATACGTTACGGCAGCTAGAGCTTTGGGTTTTAACGACCTAAGGATCATTGTACGCCATATTTTACCAAATGCCATGGCACCGGTAATTATCATTTCTGCAGCTAATTTTGCCGGAGCAATACTTATTGAAAGTGGATTGAGCTTTTTAGGAATTGGTGCTCAACCCCCTATGCCAAGCTGGGGTGGGATCATTAAAGACCATTATGCCTATATTATTTTAGGGAAACCATATCTGGCGATTATTCCCGGGTTGGCTATAATGAGTTTGGTCACTGCTTTTATGTTAATAGGAAATGCGTTACGAGATGCTCTGGATGTGAGAAGTTGATTATTAACACTCATCCATAATTTTTTAAATACAATAGATTGCTTTATATGAACCGAAAATACCTCTATCCTTTACTTACTGTACTTATTATTGTTGGATTGTATTATGCTGAAAAATATGTGGATACCCGGAACGAAAATTACCCCGATACAACAAAATCAAAAGGAGAATATTTAGCTACAGAGTTTAACGATTCTTTTTTACCCACATCTACTACCGGTGTTGTGATAGAGCATACCTATTTTACACTTTCCTATGCCGAAGACCACGAACAAGCAGAATGGGTAGCGTATGAGCTTTCCAAAAAGCATTTATCTCAAAATGATTTTGAACGCCCGGATTTTGTGGAAGACAGAGAGGTAAAATCCAAATCGGCGCATTGGAGAAGTTATAAAGGTTCGGGATATGACCGGGGGCATTTGTGCCCCGCTGGAGATCGCAGGTTTTCTTTTGATGCTTATCATGAAACTTTTTTAACCAGCAATATAAGTCCGCAAAACAATGGCTTCAATAGTGGTATATGGAATAAACTGGAACAAAAAACACGCTACTGGGCAAAAAAGTACGATGGTGTGTATGTGGTCACAGGAGGTGTCTTAAAAAATGGGTTAAAAAAGATAGGTTCGGAAGGAGTTTCAGTACCCGAAGCATTTTTCAAAATTATAATGGATATTTCTGAAGGAGAATATAAGGCAATTGCTTTTTTAATTCCGAATGAGCCAACCAATAAGTCCTTTTATGAATACGTAACTACTATTGATGAGATCGAATCACAAACAGGAATCGATTTCTTTCCGAAGCTTTCAGGTAAAATTGAAAGTGAAATAGAAGCAAAAATAGAACTAAAATCCTGGGGAAGACATTAGGTGTAATAGTAATTTGAAGCATCCAATCGCACAAAAATAAATAGTAAAATAGTAAAACCCCATAATCCGGAGCCCCCATAACTAAAGAAAGGAAGTGGAATACCTACCGTTGGGAAAAGGCCTGTCACCATTCCTATGTTCACAAAAAAGTGTAGAAATAGTATAGCAGCGACACTATACCCGTACACTCTGCCAAATTGATTTTTTTGTCGTTCTGCCAATTGAAGAATACGTACAATAAGCACTATAAACAATACAACAACAACCATACTGCCTAGAAAGCCCCATTCTTCACCTACGGTACTAAATATATAATCTGTATGTTGTTCTGGCACAAAATTTCCTTTGGTTTGTGTCCCTTGAGTCCAGCCTTTTCCTGTCCACCCTCCACTTCCAATGGCTATTTCACTTTGGTTCGTGTTATAACCAATTCCTTTTGAGTCGATTTCTTTGCCTAATACAATATTGAACCGGTCACGATGTCGCTGTTCAAATACATTGTTGAAAATATAATTTACTGAAAAAGCAAAACCAATACAGGCCGTAGTGATAATAATGTATTTAAAGATACCAGGCCGTTTCTTTCTGTTTTTGAAAAAAATAAATCCGGCAATTAACAATACCCCTAAAGTTATCCAAACTACTCCAAATATTAATGTACTAACAAACAGGGCAGCTGCAAAGAAACCCAATAATAGATATACAAAATGAAGTCCTTCTCGATAGAGAGGAAATATAAAGGCTATATATATTAATGCACTCCCAGGGTCTGGCTGCAGGATGATTAAAATTGCCGGCAAGGCTATAATTATAAAAGTCCGTAATTGATGTTTAAATTCTTTTACGTTGGTTTGTATGTCACTCACATATTTTGCCAACGCCAAAGCGGTTGCTGCTTTTGCAAATTCACTAGGCTGAAGGCCAAAACTTCCAAAAACATACCAGGAAGTAGCACCATTTATGTTCTTTCCAAAAACAAACAGGCCAAGCAATGACAATAAAGAAACGATATAAATAATACTTGAAAAGCGTTCATAAAATTTAGCTTCTATTGCCAGAATAAAAATAATAAGGATGATGCTTAAGAAAATGAAAAATAATTGCCTGGTATAAATCTGGCTTAAATCAAAAAATCCCGAAGAACTATCACTTAAAGAAGCTGAATAAATATTTATCCATCCAATTCCTACTAAAGCTATATATAGAAAAATGGTAAACCAATCAAACTTCAGAATTCCCTTCCCGTTTGCCATTAGATATTAATTTTAAAAGGCTCATTACTATAAGGTTTTGCATATTCTTCTTCAAGACTTCCATTAAGAATAAAGGTTTCCATGTCGGTACGCGTAATTTCTCCTTTTATATACTTTTCAATCATCAATCCGGCTATTCGTCCTGCCCACCTTGAGCCCCAATAACCGTTCTCTACAAATACTGCGATTGCAATTTTTGGGTTGTCCTTTGGAGCAAATGCAACAAAAATAGAATGATCTGTCAATTGCATACGCTTTCCATCTATACGAATATAATTTTCGGCAGTTCCAGTTTTACCACATATTTCAATACCGGGAATTTGTATATGTGAGGCAGTTCCTTTATTGTATACATCGAACATTCCTTCTATTACAGGCTCGAAATACCTTGGGTTTATAGTAGTGATATTTTTTTTAGTATAGATCTGCGGAATTGTATCTACGGTATTAATGTTCTTTATAATGTGTGGCTTATAGTACCAGCCCCTGTTTGCAATCGTTGCCGTAAGATTTACCATCTGCATAGGGGTAAGTAATACTTCTCCCTGTCCAATAGCATTAGAAATAGTAGCTGTTGCATACCATTTATAGTCAGGATACCTGTATACCCGATTATAATAATTGGCATCTGGTATTTTTCCTGGCCGCCCACTGGGAAGGTCATACCCCATATAATTTCCTAAACCGAAACTTTCTAAATGTTTTTTCCAATTATCTATTCCATCTTGAGGTGACGGGTATTTTTCTATGGTACGTCTGTAAACTGTACAAAAATAGGCATTACATGAATTTGCTATACCGCCTACCATATCGAGTGGGGTTGTATGATGATGGCAGCCTAACTTTTTTCCTCTTCCGTATGTGTAGCCATTTCGACAGTAAATTTTTTCTTCTGTAGTAATAACTTCTTCCTGTAAACCAATGAGTGCGGTAAGTGCTTTAAAGGGAGACCCCGGCGGATATTCACCTTGTAATCCACGATCAAAAAGAGGCTTTGCTATGGTGTCATAATATAGTTTGGTAAAATTTTTGGAACGTTCTCTCCCAACTAATAATCCGGGATCGTAATAGGGAGCAGTAATTAGAGTAAGTATCTCACCAGTAGCAGGTTCGATTGCAACAATTCCACCACGTTTATTGGCCATTAATTGTTCTCCATATTCTTGAAGTTTGGCATCAATAGTAAGTGTAATATCTTTTCCACGTTGAGGGAGTGTATCAAAAACACCCTCTTTGTAGGGGCCAATATCCCTGTTAAAGCGATCTTTTTGAATATATTTTACTCCTTTTACACCACGTAGTACCTCTTCATAATGGCTTTCTACACCTTGCATTCCAATTAGGTCCCCCATCTGATAATAAGGATTCTTTTCGATGATTCGATTGTTAACTTCAGCAATATAGCCTAAGACGTTTGCCGAATTTTTTACCTGATAATCTCTTAAAGATCTTTTCTGAATATAAAACCCTTGGTATTTGTGCATCTTTTCTGAAAGATATGCGTATTCTTCCTTAGTTAATTGTGGAATTACCACCGAAGGTAATCTGGGTGAATATATCCGGGCTTTCTTTAAGATAGATTTAAAGTCTTCTTTGGAGATCTTTAAAATGTCACAAAATTCCAATGTATCCAGAGGTTTTACATCCCTTGGAATCACCATTACATCATAGGAAGGCTGGTTAGAAACCAATAATTTTCCGTTGCGATCAAAAATATAACCACGCTGTGGATAATCGTAAATTACTTTAATAGCATTATTTTCAGACAATTTCTGAAACGATGTATCATAAATTTGAAGATAGAACAACCGTCCGGCAAATACTACTCCGGTAATTAACACAATAGAAAGAAGTAATAGTTTTCTCATTATGACTTTCGGCTAAACAGTAATAACGTACATAGAATTAATAGTATACTGAATACTCCTGAAAATAACGTAGATTTTAGGATTAATAATATATGTGAAACGCTAAATATTTCTAATCCAAATAATACCAAATGATGTAAGAGGACCATCAGGGATACATACACTAATCTTTCAGTAAGAGAAACTTTACTTATTTTAACCGTGTTGTACTCGTAACTAATTCCAAAAGAAAATTTTAATATTAGCGGGCGCAGGTACGCAATAAAAACACAAGCTGCAGCATGAACTCCTCCGGAATCTCCAAAAATATCGATAGTTAGCCCTAATAAGAAACTTAGTAAGATAAGTAGTGATTGGTTTCCGTTAAGCGGAAAAATTAAAATAAAAAAGATATATACAAAAGGATTTACAAATCCAAAAAAGTTAATGTGATTTAATATAAGCACTTGTAATAATACCAATACTACAAATCGTAGGGCATTCATAAAAATTTCACTGTTCTGCATCTTCCACTTCTTTTTCCAACGCTAAAATTTCTTCGGCATCTTGATTTTCTATAATGTACACATTTTCCAGATTGGTCATATCATTGAATAATTGAATATCCAAATCATAATAATTTTCACCCTCTTTCAGGATCACATCTTTAATAGAGCCAATTAGTATACCTTTTGGAAAAATAGTAGATTTTCCTCCTGTGATAATGGTATCTCCTATAGCAACAACAGCCAGCCTGGGGACTTCAATTAATTGCACAACATTTGGATTTTTTGTATCCCAAATGAGTGTTCCAAAATGCTTGGAATTTTTAAGCTTCGCATTGATCTGGCTTTTTGTGTTTAAAATAGACTGAACAGTTGCATAATTAGAAGACACACTATTGATAATACCAACAACACCTTTTGTGGTTATAACACCCATATCAATTTGCAGGCTGTCTTTTGCCCCTTTATCTATAGTAAGGTTATTTTTAGTTTTTGAATAGTTATTGTTTATTACTCTGGCTGCTAAAAAATTATATTTTGAAGGCAGTATGCTGTCGCTATTAGTAAAATTGACAGAATTTGCCTTATAGCCTTCCAGAAGACTTCTGAGCCTTTTGTTCTCATCCACCAGTTTTTGATTTTCTTTTTTAAGACCAAAATAAGTAGTGATGTCACTTTTAATGGAATAGATGGTTCCGCTAACAGCATTTGAAGAACTTACAAACTTACTTTTGTGAAAAGAATGTGTTCTAATGGTAAGTGTAATTGCAATGAGGAACAAAAGGCCGAACAACAGGAAATTTTTATTCCGTATAAAGAAAAATATAATCTGTTGCATAGCGTGTTAGTTCCTATTTTATCAATACGCTTTTGTATTTATTGAGGTTCTTTAAGCAGATTCCTGTTCCCCGAACAACTGCACGTAAAGGATCTTCGGCAATGTAGACCGGTAAATCGGTTTTTTGAGATAAACGCTTGTCCAATCCACGAAGCATAGAACCACCCCCTGCAAGATAAATACCAGTATTGTAAATATCAGCTGCCAGTTCCGGAGGGGTTTGTGATAAAGTTTCCATGACTGCATCTTCAATTCGTAAAATAGATTTATCTAATGCCTTGGCAATTTCACGGTAAGAGGTTTGAACTTGTTTTGGTTTTCCTGTTAAAAGGTCGCGTCCCTGTACGGCCATTTCTTCGGGAGGGAGTTCAAGGTCTTCGGTAGCAGCTCCAATCTGGATCTTGATCTTTTCGGCGGTACGTTCTCCTACATATAGATTATGCTGTGTACGCATATAATAAACAATATCATTCGTAAAAACATCACCGGCGATCTTTACCGATTTGTCACAAACAATTCCACCAAGTGCAATTACGGCAATTTCGGTAGTACCACCTCCTATATCAACTACCATATTCCCTTTAGGCTGCATAATATCCACACCAATACCAATAGCAGCTGCCATAGGTTCATGAATAAGATAGACTTCTTTACCGTTTACACGTTCGGCGCTTTCTTTTACAGCCCGCATTTCTACTTCAGTAATACCACTGGGAATACATATTACCATTCTTAACGAAGGGGTCAACCATTTCTTTTTTAAGGCTGGGATGTCTTTAATGAACATATTGATCATTTTTTCACTGGCATCAAAATCTGCTATCACTCCATCTTTCAGTGGCCTGATCGTTTTAATGTTCTCATGCGTTTTTCCTTGCATCATTGCTGCTTCACGACCTACTGCGATGATTTTGCCGGTAGTACGGTCACGGGCAACAATAGAAGGGGCGTCAACTACTACTTTGTCATTATGAATAATAAGCGTATTAGCAGTTCCCAGGTCAATGGCTATTTCTTCGGTTAGGAAGTCAAAAAATCCCATATATTATTTTGGTAGTATTGAAATTAAACGTGTTGAGTTTCAACTCTTCACAAATGTAATAATTTTAGTGTTTAAAATGACGTGTACCTGTAAATACCATTGCCATTTTGTGTTCGTTGCAATAATTAATGCTTAATTCATCCTTTATAGAGCCTCCGGGCTGGATTACAGCTGTAATTCCTGCTTTATCTGCAATTTCAACACAATCCGGAAACGGGAAAAATGCATCACTGGCCATAACGGCACCATTGAGGTCAAAATTAAACGAGTTTGCTTTTTCAATCGCTTGCCGTAAAGCATCTACACGAGAGGTTTGTCCGGTTCCGCTTGCACACAATTGCCTTCCTTTTGCCAAAACAATGGTGTTGGATTTTGTGTGCTTACAGATTTTGGAAGCAAACAACAAATCTTCTAACTCATTTGAAGAAGGTTTAGTATTTGTAGCGTATGTTAAATTTTCCAGGCTATCTGTAATATTGTCTTTATCCTGGACCAATGCTCCATTCAAGCAAGTTCTAACCGTAGTTTCTGGCAGTACAGCTTTCTTTTGAACTAATAAAATTCTATTCTTTTTTCCTTTTAGAATTTCTTTTCCTTTTTCTGAAAAAGAAGGGGCAATGACCACTTCACAGAATAGTTTATGAATTTCTTCGGCAGTAGGAGCGTCAATTTCAGTGTTGCAAATTAAAATACCTCCAAATGCCGAAACAGGATCACCGGCTAAAGCATCTACGTATGCTTGATGAACCGTATCGCGCTGTGCAATACCACAGGCATTATTGTGCTTTAAAATAGCAAATGTAGGAGCATCTCCTATAAATTCACTCATTAAATTTACTGCGGCATCAACATCCAAAAGATTATTGTAGCTCAATTCTTTTCCATGCAGCTTATCGAACATTGTGTCAAAATCTCCAAAGAAAAACCCTTTTTGATGTGGGTTTTCACCATAGCGAAGTACTTTTCCGTTTGTTTCGCTAATTTTTAAGACCGCAATGCTGTGGTCGCTATTAAAATAATTGAAAATTGCCGTATCATAATGTGAAGAGACATTAAATGCTTTGGCAGCAAATTTCTTTCTATCAGAAAGTGAGATATTTCCATTGGTTTCAGAAAGTATTTCCAAGAATTCATTGTAATCTTCCATAGAAGAAACACAAAGAGTATCCTTGAAATTTTTAGCAGCTGCTCTTATCAGTGAAATTCCACCAATATCTATTTTTTCAATAATATCCTGTTCTCCTGCACCTGAAGCTACTGTTTTTTCAAAAGGGTATAAATCCACAATGACAAGATCCAACTGCGGAATTTTAAATTGATTCATTTCTTCAACATCACTTTCAGTATCCTGGCGATTTAAGATTCCGCCAAAAACTTTAGGGTGCAGTGTCTTAACACGACCACCTAAAATAGATGGATAATCTGTTACATCTTCCACGGCAATGACATCAATCCCAAGGTCATTAATGAACTTTTGAGTACCACCTGTAGAATATATTGTTACTCCTTGTTCGCTCAATTTTCTTACAATAGGAGCCAGTCCGTCTTTATGAAATACCGAAATTAGTGCTGAAGTGATCTTTTTTGTATTGCTCATGGTAGAATTTTAAAGCGCAAAAGTACACAATTACGCAAGAATTTTGTAACATAAATTAGTAGAAAACGTCTTATCTTTAATCTAAATTTAATTTCTTAAAAACCAACCGATGCTTATCTACCTTCGTGTTCTAAAAGAAAGCCTCAATTTTGCGGTCAATGCGCTTAAAAATAATAAGTTGCGTACTTTTTTATCGTTAGTTGGAGTTACCATCGGTATCTTTTCGATTATTGCAGTCCTGGCTGCAGTGGATTCACTCAAAAAGGAAATTGAAAGTACTATTAGCGGATTGGATAATAGTACTATTTATTTGGGTCATTTCTCATTTGGGCCTACCGATGTACCTATCTGGAAACGTGAACAGTTCCCAACAACAAATTGGGATGAATATCAGTATTTGAAGAGATATATGCCTAATGTACAGGCAATTTCTTACACGTTAAACGTTCCTAATGAAATTGTGAAATTTGAAGATAAGTCGGTAGACAATGTTGGGATTGGCGCTATTACCGAAGAATATTACGAAATTGAAAACTTGAAACTGGCCGAAGGACGCTTCTTTAATGAATCCGAATCCAACAATGGAAGTAATGTGATTATATTAGGAGATGAGATTGCCAATTCATTGTTTGCTTCCTCCCAACAGGCTATGGGTAAAAAAGTGCGGTTGTATGGCCGTAAATTCACTGTGATAGGGGTACTTGAAAAGGAAGGCTTTGCCTTTGGTGATTCTAAGGACACTGCTGTATTCATACCGGTTAATATTATACGGCGTCTGTTTGGTGCCAACAATAAGGTATTGTTTCCATTTATTATTATTAAACCGGAATCCGGTATTGATGATGCCGAATTTATTGCCATGCTTACACAGAAAATGCGGTCACGAAGAGGCCTTAAACCGGACGAGATTGATAATTTCTTCGTAAACCAGTTACAAGGTTTTACGGATGCCATAAACAATATTACCGGTACCATGAACATGATTGGCTGGCTTATTAGTGGGTTCTCATTATTGGTTGGAGGCTTTGGCATTGCCAATATTATGTTTGTAAGTGTGAAAGAACGTACCAACCTAATTGGAATTCAAAAATCTTTAGGTGCAAAAAACCGATTTATTATGCTTCAGTTTTTGTTTGAAGCAGTGATACTTGCTATTATCGGAGGGCTTATAGGCTTGGTTTTGGTTTTTGTAGTATCTCTTGTCGCCTCACAATTCACCGGAGATTTTGAGTTTGTACTTTCTCCATGGAATATGTTTATTGGTACTGCTATTTCTGCAGCAATTGGATTAATTTCAGGAATACTTCCAGCTATTTCTGCATCCAGACTAGATCCGGTAGAAGCTATTAGAACAGGCATGTAATCCTAGAGAATCTTAGCTACCTGGCTATTTACCCATTCTAAAAATCGCTCATCTTCAGAAGAAAAAGGATCTATCGTATTTGAATCTATATCGATCTGACCAATATTCTTCCCGTCTTTAAAAAGAGGGACTACAATTTCTGCCTTTACATAGATACTACAGGCGATATAGTTATTTTGTGCCTTTACATCGGATACAACAAAATTTTTATTGGATTCTGCTACCTGTCCGCAAATTCCTTTTCCGAAAGGAATTACCGTATGGTCCGTTGGCTCTCCGGCAAATGCTTTTAAGTGTAATGTCCTTTTGGCTTCATTAGCAAAATAGAATCCTACCCAATCGTAATATTCAATTGAGGTTTGCAATAATTCACAGACTTCGGTGAGGCGTTGTTCAACAGTTTCACTGTTGTTTGAAAGAATTGTTTTTATTTTTGGTTGAAGGCGATCAAATGGCATTACAATAATTTTTAGTAAAAGTATTTCAAAACACACACATACGCCAAGAACTATTTCTATATTTTTGTTAAAAATAGGATACAGAATTTGAAAGCATTGTTTACAAAATATAAAACGGTTGTTCGCTTTGTCGTTCTGTTTTTGGGATCGTATTTGGTGCTAAGTGTTTTATATTCAATATACCTTCAAGCTTCGACAGGAGGAAATTACTACCCGGATTTTGTAACACATTTGGTATCTAAGCAAAGTAGTGCGGTTATTTCAGGGCTTGGGTATGAAGCTGCTGTTGTTCCTAACGAAATTGAGCCGACGATGAAATTATATGTCAATGGAAAGTATATGGCTCGAATTATTGAAGGGTGTAATGCTATAAGCATCATTATCCTTTTTATAGCATTTGTAGTTTCTTTTGCACAAAAATTTAAAAGAACAATTCTTTTTTTGTTTGCCGGAGCAGTCTTAATCTATGCTGTAAATATCTTGCGAATTGTTGTTTTGGCAATTTCATTATATCACTTTCCGGAACATAAGAACATTTTACATGGGGTGGTTTTCCCGGGATTGATCTACGGAATGGTGTTCCTTTTATGGATGATTTGGGTTCGTAAGTTAAAATCACATACTACTAAATGAAAAGGGGTATTAAAATAGCGACAGTTATCTTTTTCGTACTAATTTTAGTGCTCATTCGTATGTTTGAAGATACACTGTTTTATGATCCCCTTCTCGATTTTTTTAAAACAGATCACAGTACACAACCGCTACCGGATTTTGATTCTTTGAAACTATTAGGAAATATTGTTTTAAGGTTTTTAATGAATACTGCTATCTCTGTAATGATACTCTGGGTGATTTTCCGGGATAAAGGAATTTTAAAACTTTCGGCATTTCTATATGCATTGCTGTTTGTCATTTTGTTTGTAGTACTGTGTTTTTTATTGCAATCTTCCGAAGCCGGACAACATATGACTTTATTCTATATACGCCGGTTTTTAATCCAACCATTATTCTTACTCATTTTATTACCGGCATTTTATTTTCAGCAAAAAAGATAATCAGGAATTTGGTATATTTGCTTTTCTAAAAATTTAGAAAATGAAAAAAATCACAGCCCTTACAATCGCAATTATTTCCTTTGTTTTTATCTCTTGTGGAGAAGATAAAAAGAAAACCGAACCGGAAGTGATTAAAGTTGAAACCAA
Organism: Ulvibacter sp. 2210JD10-4; assembly: GCF_058148525.1. Taxonomy (NCBI): domain Bacteria; kingdom Pseudomonadati; phylum Bacteroidota; class Flavobacteriia; order Flavobacteriales; family Flavobacteriaceae; genus Ulvibacter; species Ulvibacter sp. 2210JD10-4. The sequence continues at coordinate 35,199 of NZ_JBYVJZ010000006.1, read as the reverse complement.
AAAAGAGAAAAAAGAATACACTGCTTCAAAGATGGAAGCAGAATTCAATAATCCAGAAATTGCCAAAGTCTATAAACAATACATCAATTTAAAGACAGCCTTAGTGAATACCAATGCTGAAAAAGCAGCGTCTGAAGCTTTCAGTTTAATGACTTTATTTGCAAATATTGAAATGGATGAAGCAACTTTACAAGAAGCAAAAACAATAGCAGAAAGTAAAGATGTGGAAGTACAACGCACAGCTTTTTTTAAGATTACCGCCAAAGTAGAAGGGATGTTGGAAGATGCACTAAGTTCCGGAACTATTTACAAACAATATTGCCCTATGGCATTTGGTAATACCGGGGCCTATTGGTTAAGCAACAGCAAAGACATTTACAATCCCTATTTCGGGGATAAAATGCTGAAATGCGGGCGTATTGATGCTGAGATTAAATAGAATTTTAACAGATTTTATAATTTACTATGTGCTTTTTGATGTAATTTTATTGCCCTGATGAGAAAAGTTATATCCATATTCCTTTCAATATTATTGCTGGCTAGCAGTAGTGGTATTGCATATGCGCAACATTTTTGTGGGGAGTATGAAATGCTTTCGGAAATTACTTTGGGAGAAAAACACCTTTCTTGTGGAATGGTAATGGACGTTTCCGGTTGTGAAAATGGTGAAATGGAAGATCACGGTTGTTGTGATAATCATTATACTAAAGTGAACACAGACGACTCATTTGCTAAAGCTTCCTTTGATTTTGACTTCCATACAGGTTTTGTTGCTACTTTCGTTTCGGTATTTTTAATACAGCAACAAGACAATTATAATATAAATGTTAACTTCTTTGCGGAGTCTCATCCGCCACCTCTTGAACAAGATCTTCAGGTTTTGTACGAGACTTTCTTAATTTGATTTTAATTTAACTGGAATTTGTTATTCTGAAATTATTTCGGAATGACCTGAACTTGTATTATTGAAAATCAAAATTATATGAATACAAAAACTTGGCTTCCGGCCATTTTAGCAATTACATTAGAAAAGCGTATCCACATTAGGTGCTTCCATTAAAGGAATCACTTACCAATATGGTGGTATACAAATATTGTAATAATTAAAAGACTAACTGAAGTTAGCAACATTAAAGAAGAATACAACCATAATGATTAAATATAAAATGATGAAAAACATACTTATACTTTTAGTTTTAAGCCTGTTTGTTTTACAGGGATGTAAAAAAGGTGTAACCATTGCTGATGGAGTAAATCACTCAGGATCTCTACATGATATTATGACCGGTAAAACAGAGGCTGCAATTTCATTAAAAGAAGTAGAAAATATACCACATTTATATGCTTTGGGAGCAGTAGAAAATCTAAAAGGAGAAATTCAGATTTTCGATGGAGAATCTGCAGTAAGCACTAAAACAGATGAAATGGTTGTCGTTGACAATACATTTAATAGCTCGGCAGCTTTATTGGTATACACAACAGTAGAAGAATGGCAGGAAATCCCGGTTCCTTCTATGGTGAAAAGCAAAGGGCAGTTTGAAATTTTTGTTCAACAAGAAGCAAAAAAATCAAAATTAGATACTGAAAAGCCATATCCTTTCATGCTAACAGGAAATATTGCAAAACTGAATTGGCACGTAGTAGATTGGGATGAGAGCAATACTAACCATTCTCAACAAGATCATATGAAATCTGGTCTAAATGGTGTTCTGGCGAATGGAGATGTAGAAATTTTAGGGTTTTATTCGAAAGCACACAGGGGAGTTTTTACCCACTATGGAGAAGATACTCACATGCACTTTAAATCTTTAGATGTAAATCTTGCAGGACATGTAGACTACATTTTTTTGGGAGCGAACATGACTTTAAAATTGCCAAAAAAGTAATATGAAACACATATATTCCATATCCGGAATGACCTGCAATGGATGCCGTTCTCATGTTGAAAATATGATTGCTAATGTGGAAGGTGTTTCTAGTGTTATTGTAAATCTGGAAAGAGGCGAAGCCATAATCCTTATGGAGCAGTTAATACCTTTGAAAACATTTCAGGAAGCATTTAAAACAGCGGGAGGAAATTATGGTATTGTTCTGCCAGGGGAAAGTGCTATTGAAGAAAATGACCATGAAAACACTTTAACTAAGAAAGAGAAACCCAGAGGAGCAGGAACAGGAATATTTTATTGTCCTATGCATTGTGAAGGAGAGAAAACGTATCCCCGGGAAGGAGATTGCCCGGTTTGTGGAATGGACCTGGTGGAAGAAGTTAGTTTTACTCAAAGAGCAATTAAATTTAGCTGTCCAATGCATCCCGAAATCATAAAAGATGAGCCAGGGGATTGCCCGGTTTGCGGAATGGACTTGATTCCTATGGAAGCTAATACCTTGGCAGAAGAAAAGAAATACAGGCAGTTGCTAAAGAAATTTTGGATAGCAGTTGGGTTTACATTTCCTGTTTTTTTAATTGCGATGTCAGAAATGATTCCAAATAATCCATTATACAGCTTATTAGAAATGAAGTATTGGAATTGGATCCAGTTTGGATTGTCATTACCTGTAGTATTTTATGCAACGTGGATGTTCTTTGAGCGAGCCTATCGATCGATCAAGAACTGGAATCTTAATATGTTCACTCTTATTGGGATTGGTGCTGGAGTTGCCTGGTTGTTCAGTGTAGTTGGAATGCTCTTTCCAGATGTTTTTCCGTCACAATTTAAAACCGAAGCAGGAACAGTTCATGTGTATTTTGAAGCGGCAACCGTGATATTGACCTTGGTGCTGCTAGGACAGGTTTTAGAAGCCAGAGCACATAGCAAAACTAATAATGCAGTCAAAGAACTGTTAAGACTTTCTCCTAACAAAGCTGTTAGAATTGTCAACGGACGGGAAGAAGTCATAGCTATCGATAAAATTAATATTGGAGACCTATTACGTGTAAAACCGGGAAATAAAATACCTGTAGATGGAACCATCACCGAAGGAGAAAGTTTTGTTGATGAATCCATGATCACAGGAGAACCTACTCCCGTACTTAAGAAGGAAGGTGACAAAGTGAGTTCCGGCACCATAAACGGAAAGCAGTCATTTGTTGTTAAAGCCGAAAAAATTGGCAGCAATACATTGCTTTCCCAGATCATTGAAATGGTAAATAAAGCAAGTCGCAGTCAAGCTCCTATTCAGAAACTGGCAGATAAGATCTCAGGTTACTTTGTACCTGTCGTGGTATTAATTTCCATGATCACTTTTGTTATTTGGGCAGTGTATGGCCCTGAACCTACATATGTATATGCTTTAGTAAATGCAATCGCTGTTTTGATCATAGCATGTCCATGCGCGTTGGGGCTGGCAACTCCAATGTCTGTGATGGTAGGAGTGGGTAAAGGCGCTCAGTCAGGAGTTTTGATTAAAAATGCAGAAGCTATTGAAAGAATGGATAAGATCGATACACTTATTATTGATAAAACAGGCACTATTACCGAAGGAAGGCCTTCGGTTGAAAAAGTAAGAACAATTAGTGATTCGTTTTCAGAAAAAGAAACACTTCAACGTGTGATTTCTTTAAATCGATTGAGTGAACACCCTCTTGCTGAAGCTACAGTGAAATACGGAAAAGAACAAAATGTGGATATTAAAGAAGTAACTCATTTTAATTCGATTACCGGAAAAGGTGTGACCGGAGTTATAGGAGAGGAGAAAGTAGCGATTGGGAATGAAAAAATGATGCAGGAAGTTGGTGTTGCTATCCCTGAAATATTTCAGAATGAAATTTCACAGGAACAACAAAAAGGGAAGACAGTCTCATACGTGTCCATTGATAGATTAGTAGTAGGATATTTCGTTATTGGTGATAAAATAAAGGAGACCAGTAAAGAAGCTATCAATAACTTAAAACAAAAAGGAATTGATGTTATTATGCTTACCGGGGATAATCATGATACAGCTAAAGCGGTTGCTTCCGAATTAAATTTGAAGCATTTTAAAGCGGAAATGCTACCACAGGATAAACTTAAGGAAGTAGAACGTCTACAGATCGAAGGTCGTAAAGTGGCAATGGCGGGAGACGGCATCAATGATGCACCCGCATTAGCAAAAAGTGATGTAGGAATTGCTATGGGAACAGGTACAGATGTGGCTATTGAAAGTGCTGCTATAACACTTGTAAAAGGAGATTTGCACGGCATTGTAAAAGCCCGGAACCTGAGTGTGAAGGTGATGAAAAACATTAAGCAGAATTTATTTTTCGCACTTATATATAACACGATTGGAGTTCCAGTTGCTGCAGGGGTACTGTTTCCGTTCTTCGGAATTTTATTGTCTCCTATGATAGCAGCGTTGGCTATGAGTTTTAGTTCGGTTTCTGTAATTACAAACGCGTTGCGTTTACGAACCATTAACATTGATTAGAAAAATAAAAATGAAACATATTATATATATAATTTTACTACTTCCTGCTCTGGTATGTGCACAAACACAGCTAAAAGGTATGATCATGGAAGTGAATGAAAAGAGCGAACATATAGGCCTTCCGGGTGCAAATGTGCACTGGTTGAATACTACGGTGGGTACCACGACCAATATGGATGGAAATTTTACGATTCCGTATAAAAGAGAATATTCCAAATTAATTGTAAGCTATGTAGGCTATAAAACAGATACGTTATTGGTGAACGATCCAAAAATGATCCATCACGTATTACAGCCTAAGAACAACCTGGAGGAAGTCGTAGTAAAAACCAGAAAAAAATCCAGTGCACTTTCATATTTGACAGCAGAAAATGTGATAAATGTGAGCAGCGCTGAATTATTAAAGGCTGCTTGTTGTAATCTTTCGGAAAGCTTTGAAACGAATCCTTCTATTGATGTCAATTTTGCTGATGCGGTCACAGGAACCCGACAGATAAAAATGCTGGGCCTAACGAGCCCTTATATTCTGATCACTACCGAAAATATTCCTTCAATACGTGGAGCTTCACAAACCTACGGGCTTAGTTTTATACCGGGAACCTGGGTAGAAAGTATTCAAATAACCAAAGGAGCAGGTAGTGTCGTGAACGGTTTCGAAAGTATTACAGGACAGATAAATGCAGAGTTGCAGAAGCCTACAACCGACGATAAACTTTTTGTGAATGCATATGGCTCACTTAACGGGCGTTTAGAGTTAAATACTCATATCAATACCGAGGTAAGTAATAAGTGGAGTACAGGGCTTTATTTGCATGGAAACATTAGGGATACAAAGTTTGATGAAAATGATGATACCTTTCTCGATATGCCACTTGCTCAACAAATAAATGTATTGAACCGCTGGCAATACACTGATACGGAAAAAGGGTTCGTTAGTTTTTTTAACCTGAGATTTTTAAATGACGAAAAACAAACCGGGCAAATCAATTTTGACCCTAAGATCGATAAGTTTACAACTAATGCATGGGGAAGTGAGATTGACACACGTCGTTTTGATATTTCCGGAAAATTGGGCTATGTAAATCCCGAGGTTCCCTATAAAAGTGTTGGTGTTCAAATTGCATTCAGTAACCATGAGCAGGAATCTTATTTTGGACTTAATGAGTACAATATAACGCATAAGAGTATTTATGCTAATGCAATTTACAATTCGATCATAAGCGATTCACGTCATAAGGTAAAGACAGGAGTGAGCTATACATATGATGACTATGATGAGTTGGTTAACACAACCAATTACACAAGAGAAGAGAACTCTGTCGGAGCATTTTTCGAATACGCTTACGACAATCTGGGAACCCTTAACCTAACAGCAGGAGTAAGAATTGATCATCATAATTTATTAGGGACTTTTTTAACGCCGCGTTTACATGCTCGTTATACTCCTTGGAGAAAAGCTGCTTTTCGAGCCTCAATAGGGAGAGGAAAAAGAAGTGCTAATATTTTTACTGAAAACCAAAGCCTATTTTCAACCTCACGAAGTATTAATATTTTAAATTCTGAAGGAGAAATTTATGGTTTAGATCCGGAGATAGCTTGGAATTACGGAGTTTCATACTTACAAGGATTTAATCTCTTTGGGAGAAAAGCAGACATAATATTCGATTTCTACAGAACCGATTTTCAAAATCAAGTAGTAGTGGATTGGGAGAATCGTAAAGAGGTTAGGTTTTATAATTTGCAAGGTGATAGTTATGCCAATAATTTTCAAGCTGAATTCAATTACAATGCTTTAGAACGTTTTGATATACGATTGGCCTATAAATATTACAATGTAGAAACTAGCTATTTATCTGGTAAATTAGAAAAGCCATTGACACCTGACCGTCGTTTTTTTGCAAATGCGTCTTATGAAACACAGAAAAATGAAAAGGGAGCTAATTGGAAGTTAGATGCAACATATAACTGGTTGAGTGAACAACGGTTCCCAAAGACCAGTGATAATCCTATACCTTATCAATTATCGGAGTATTCACCAACTGTAGGAACGCTAAATGCTCAGGTTACTAAGGTGTTTTCAAATACTTTTGAAGTATATTTGGGAGGAGAAAATATAACCAATGTAAAACAAAATAATCCTATTGTAAGCGCTGAAAACCCTTTTGGACCAAATTTTGATACTACTTTTGTATATGGGCCAATTTTTGGAAGCATGTATTATGCGGGCTTACGATTTAAAATCAAATAATATGAAAAAAATAATGATTCTTTTAGTGGTAGTGCTGAGTACGGCAACTACTTTTTCACAAAATAAAAATGCCAAATCTACAATTGAAGTAGATGGAATATGTGGTATGTGTAAACAACGTATTGAGAGAGCCTCTTTAAATACTAAAGGTGTTAAATCTGCTGTATGGAATGTCGAAACACATGTGTTAAGCCTTATTTACGATGAGCGCAAAACCAATTTGGAAACCATCCAGGCAAACATTGCTTCAGTCGGGCACGATACCGAGAATATTAAGGCCACCGAAGAAGCCTATAATAGTGTTCATGACTGCTGTAAATATAGAGATGAAGAAATTATAGACGATCACAAAAATAAAGGAGATAAAGGCTCATAAATTCTTTTTATGAATAAAGTCAAGAAAATACTTCTGTTTTCTATTACAGTTGTTGTAATTATATTTTCAATTGTTTGGGAATACTATGTACAACAATGGGAAGCTTTTCAGCCTGAAGGAGGAGGAGCTGTAATACGAGTAGATTTGTTTGTGTTATATCCTTTAGTGATTACCCTGGTAGCACTATCTTTATACCAGCTTTTTAAAAAGAAATGATCTTGTTATAAATAAAAAAACCTCAGCATTTTGCTGAGGTTTTTTTATTGAGTTAACTTACATTCAAAAGTTATTTTGTGATCTTTTCACTACATCATTCCCGGCATACCGCCACCCATAGGAGGCATTGCAGCAGGAGTTTCTTCTTTAATATCTACTAAAGCACACTCTGTAGTAAGGATCATTCCTGCAACAGATGCTGCATTCTCCAACGCAATACGTGTCACTTTTTTAGGGTCGATAATACCAGCTTTCAGCATATCAACATAGTTTTCTGATTTTGCATCGTACCCAAAGTTTTTCTTTCCTTCCAATACTTTGTTGATGACAACAGAACCTTCACCTCCTGCATTTTCAACAATTGTACGTAATGGAGATTCAATAGCCCGGGCAACAATTTGAATACCGGTCGATTCGTCTAAAGTGTCAGTAGTTAATTTCTCTAAAACTTTAATGGCTCTTACCAAAGCAACGCCACCTCCGGCAACAATACCTTCTTCCACAGCTGCACGAGTTGCATGAAGAGCATCATCTACGCGATCTTTCTTCTCTTTCATTTCAACTTCAGAAGCAGCACCTACATATAATACTGCTACCCCACCGGCTAGTTTTGCCAGACGTTCCTGTAGTTTTTCCTTGTCATAATCGCTTGTGGTCGTTTCAATTTGAGACTTGATTTGGCCCACACGTGCTTTGATACCACTTTTACTTCCAGCTCCATTTACAATAGTGGTATTGTCTTTATCGATAGTAATCGTTTCAGCAGAGCCAAGCATATCAATAGTAGTATTTTCAAGAGTGAATCCACGTTCTTCACTAACAACGGTTCCTCCTGTCAATACTGCGATATCTTCTAACATTGCCTTTCTACGGTCGCCAAAACCGGGAGCTTTTACAGCTGCAATTTTTAACGAACCACGCAATTTGTTTACTACCAAAGTAGCTAAAGCTTCGCCGTCCACATCCTCAGCAATGATCAACAATGATTTTCCTTGTTGCGCAACCGGTTCCAAAACGGGAAGCAGATCTTTCATTGAAGATATCTTCTTGTCATATAGAAGAATCATAGGGCTCTCTAATTCCGTTTGCATTTTATCACTGTCTGTAACAAAGTATGGAGATAAGTAACCACGGTCAAACTGCATTCCTTCTACAACATCAACGTATGTTTCAGTTCCTTTTGCTTCTTCAACGGTGATGACACCTTCTTTACCTACTTTTTCAAAAGCCTGTGCAATTAGGTCGCCTATTTGCTCGTCATTATTTGAGGAAATAGCTGCTACTTGCTTGATCATTTCAGAAGAGTTTCCAACTTTGGTCGATTGCTTATCCAAATCTTTAACAATGGCTTCTACCGCTTTATCGATACCACGTTTTAGATCCATTGGATTTGCTCCTGCTGCAACATTTTTTAATCCTTCTTTTACAATTGCCTGTGCCAGAACAGTTGCAGTGGTTGTTCCATCACCGGCTAGGTCGTTAGTTTTTGAAGCTACCTCTTTTACCATTTGTGCTCCCATATTTTCAAGAGCATCTTCTAACTCAATTTCTTTAGCAACGGTAACCCCGTCTTTGGTTACTTGTGGTGCACCAAATGATTTACTAATAATAACATTTCGTCCCTTGGGGCCTAATGTCACTTTTACTGCATTTGCCAATGCATCCACACCTCGTTTTATAGCATCACGTGCTTCTACATCAAATTTTATATCTTTTGCCATGTTTTTAAATTTTGTTAGTTATTAATTCTAATTAAATAATAGCCAGGATATCATCCTCACGCATCATGAGGTAATCTTTCCCGTCCAATTTTAATTCACTTCCGGAATATTTGCCATATAATACAATATCACCAACTTTTACAGTCATGTCGTGATCTTTTTTGCCTTTACCTACAGCTACAACTTTACCTTGTTGTGGTTTTTCTTTTGCAGAATCCGGGATATATAATCCGGAAGCGGTTTTAGTCTCTGCCTCTTGTGGCTGTACTAAAACTCTGTCTGAAAGTGGTTGAATCTTTAACGCCATTTTCAATATAATTTTTAGTTGTTAATTTTTAGTTTTATGTTTTTTTATTAGACAGAAATTATGCCAGTGCTCAAAAGCTGACATTTTAAAACAAAAAATGCCAGCTTGTCATAAGCCGGCATTAATAATTCTGTAATAAATACAATTATTAATTGTTATCCTCTGTTGTGCCACCAGCATTGGGATCTACAGGAATAGTATTTTCAATAGCCCCTTCATCAAAGGTGTCAATTGTAGTAGTATTCCCCATAATAGGAATATTTGATAGTAAAATCAATGCCAATAACAAAGTAGCCAGTGTCCAGGTACTTTTATCGAGAAAGTCGGTTGTCTTTTTAACACCACCCAATTGCTGTGTCCCACTGCCTCCAAATGAAGAAGACAAACCACCACCTTTTGGGTTTTGTACCATTACTACTATTACCAGTAAGAATGCCACGAAAATAATTAAGACCAAAAATATTGTAAATGTACTCATTGTTTCTCTGTATTTATCAAATTCTTTATTGCCCGAATTTGGTCTGCAAAGAAACCACTTTTTTCGGGATATTTCAAAATTAAAATTTTATATGCTTGTATTGCTTTGGTATAGTTCTTTTGTTGCACATATACCTTTGCTAAGGTCTCTGTCATCAATGCATCTGACGGTTGTGTGTAAGACTCTGCCAGATCTTTATTTGTGATAGCAATTTGCTTGGGTTTCAGTTTAGGTTTTTTCTGAATAAAATTTTCTATCAATTGAAACTTACGTTCCTGCTCCGTAGTCTCTTCTTTTTGATCAAACTCTTCCGGATTTCTGCAAATAGGTGTTGCTGAAGTAAGCTTTAGCCATTCGCTGAAAGAATGAGTGTCTTCTTTTGTAAAATCTAAAGGTTTGTCAACTTCCAGTATCTCTTCGGTCTTTACCGGGACTTCTTTTTCCTGAGGCTCTACAGGGGTTTTGGGTGTTGAAACAATCTCTTCAACAGATGCGACCTTACGTTGAAACAAATCTGGATTTAAGATTGCTTCAGCCTTTTTTAATTCTGTTTTCATTTGTGTATCCAACTCAACACTTACTTGTTCGGAAACATTTTCGGTCACTACTTCCAGTTCGTATACAGAAGCATCATGTTGCTGTATCACTTGTGATATTTCATTCTGAACAAAACTTTCTGAAGTAATATACTCAAACAGGATGTCACGATCTGTTGTATAGGCAGCAGTTACTTTTAAAGCATCATTATATAAAAAACTATTCTGATTTTTTAATCCTTTTAACTGAAGCGCCCGTGCACTTTGAAAATAAGGATATTTTTCTATCACAGAAACCAAACCGGAAAGGTCTTCACTATTGAGTTTTTGTGGATGGGCCAACAGATATGTATATTTTGAAGTGTTCAAAAGCTACCAGTTTGCAAGTGATTTGTTAAAAATATCTTGTGTAATGCGTTCAAAAATTATTGCTACGGCATCATCTAATGCTGAACCGGTAAGTTGCGTTCCACCGGCATAATCATAGTAAAATGAAAAACGTTGCTCAAAATCTTTTTCTTCGTCCTTGGTATTGTAAAAGCGTACATTAACACTAATGGTCAACCTGTTTTGTGCAGCGGTACTTTGGGAAGTAGCTGTTATTGGGGCAATATAATATTCGGTTATTTCACCTTCATAAACCAAATTCCCATTAGTGGTTACCAGATCTAAATTTGTCTGGTTTAGCAGCAGATCCTGTAATTCTTGTGTAAGATCCCGTGCAATACCCGGCTCTACAATAGCAGCGTTGTTTTGAAAATAACTTACCTGAAATGTCTTGATCTGTGAATAATCAATATCTGCTCCCGTAAACGAATAAAACTTGCAGCCCTGCAATAATAAACAGGTGAGCAGTACTGTAAAAATGTATTTTAGATGCTTCATTTACAGGTTGTATTGTTTAATCTTTCGGTAAAGCGTACGCTCGGATATTCCTAATTCGTCCGCGGCATCTTTTCGTTTTCCGTTGTATTTTTCTAAAGATTTTTTAATGAGTTCCAGTTCCTTTTCCTGAAGGGAGAGGTTCTCTTCTTCTTCAATTTCTTCAGCAAAATCATAGTTTCCGGTTTTTACTTCGGGTGTTGCTTCGGAAATACTTAAAACTTCCACATCTTGTGAGTTAACCTCATCTTCGTCAACGATAGCAGCCAGTTGCTGTTCGTTGCTTTTTTCTTCAGAATATATTTTATTAATCAGTGAAGATTGTTCCTCCTTTACATCGGCAACATTTCCTGTTTTCATTAGCTCCAATGTTAACTTTTTAAGGTCGTTCACATCCCGTTGCATATCGAAGAGGACTTTGTATAAAATCTCTCGTTCACTGCTAAAATCACTTTTTTCTTTTTTTGGATTTATTACTGCAGGAAGGTTGCCACCTACATCCGGTAAATAATGTTTTAAAGTGGTGTAAGAAATGCTCCGGTTTTGTTCCAGTACCGAAATTTGCTCGGCTACATTGCGCAACTGACGAATGTTTCCACCCCAGCGATATTGTAACAGCAAACCAATGGCATCTTCTTCAAGGCGGATGGTTGGCATTTTATATTTCTGTGCAAAATCTGAAGCAAATTTCCGAAACAATAAATGGATATCCTCACTTCGTTTTCGCAATGGTGGAAGGTTAATTTCCACAGTACTTAACCGATAATACAAGTCTTCCCGAAACTTTCCTTTGTCAATAGCGTCGCCCATATTCACATTGGTCGCTGCAACGATACGAACATCCGTTTTTTGAGCTTTGGATGATCCCACTTTTAAAAATTCTCCGTTTTCCAATACACGTAACAAACGTACCTGAGTAGGGAGTGGGAGTTCTCCAACTTCATCTAGAAAAATAGTACCTCCATCGGCCACTTCAAAATAACCACTACGAGTTGCTGTCGCTCCGGTAAAAGCTCCCTTTTCATGTCCAAAAAGCTCACTGTCTATAGTTCCTTCCGGTATCGCGCCACAGTTCACAGCAATGTATTTACCGTGTTTACGATGTGAAAGGGAATGTATAATTTTGGGAATACTTTCTTTACCAACACCGCTTTCTCCGGTAACCAGAACCGAAATATCGGTAGGGGCAACCTGTACGGCTTTTTCTACGGCACGGTTAAGTTTAGGGTCATTCCCTATAATTCCAAAACGTTGTTTTACTGCTTGAACGTTTTCCATAAATTAATTATTCTCGCTATATCCTACAGCTTTACCTATAAGTGTTGCACTTGTACAATCTGTTACTTTAACCATCACAAAATCTCCGGGCTTATAATGTTCTTTTGGAAATACTACAACGAGACTTTGAGGATTTCTGCCACTCCAATGTGCATCACTTTTTTTAGATTCTCTTTCAATCAATACCTCTACGGTCTTTCCTAATGATCTGTTTGTATGATAGGCACTATGGCGTTGCTGGGCATCTACAATTTCTGTGAGTCGGCGTTTTTTAGTTTCTTCAGGGATATCATCTTCCAGCTTACGGGCAGCCATAGTTCCAGGCCTTTCGGAATATTTGAACATAAATCCAAAATTGAACTTTACATATTCCATCAAGCTCAAAGTATCTTGATGATCTTCTTCGGTCTCGGTTGGAAAACCGGTAATGATATCTTGTGAGAGCCCACAATCCGGAATAATTTCATTGATTTTATCGATTAATTGTATGTATTCCTCACGTGTATGTTGGCGATTCATTTCTTTTAAGATACGAGTACTTCCGCTTTGAAAAGGAAGGTGGATAGAGTTACAAATGTTGTCATGCTTTGCTACAGTGTGTAATACATCTTCGGTCATGTCCTGTGGGTTGGAGGTAGAAAAGCGAATCCGCATTTTGGGATGCGCTTCTGCAACCATAGCCAATAGTTGCGAAAAAGAAGTAGCCGTAGCTTTTTCCATTTCGGAAGCTTTTTTAAAATCCTTTTTGAGTCCACCGCCGTACCATAGATAACTATCAACATTTTGTCCCAGAAGGGTAACTTCTCTGAAGCCTTTTTTTGCCAAATCTGCAATTTCATTCAAAATACTTAACGGATCACGGCTACGTTCCCGTCCACGGGTAAAAGGGACTACACAAAAGGTACACATATTGTCACAGCCTCGAGTGATACTTACAAGGGCATTAATACCATTGGTCCCTAAACGCACCGGAGAAACATCTCCATAGGTTTCGTCTTTGGAAAGGATTACGTTTACGGCATCACGCCCCTCATCAACTTCTTTTAATAAGTTAGGGAGGTCTTTATAAGCATCTGGCCCTACGACCATATCCACTATTTTTTCTTCATCAAGGAATTTTTCTTTAAGGCGTTCTGCCATACAACCCAAAACACCTACTTTCATTCCTGGATTAATTCGTTTTACGGCATTATATTTTTCCAAACGTTTACGGACTGTTTGTTCTGCTTTGTCACGAATAGAACAGGTATTGACCAATACCAGGTCTGCTTCTTCCAATTGGGTAGTAGTATTGAAGCCTTCATTTACTAGAATAGACGCCACAATCTCACTGTCACTAAAATTCATTTGGCAACCATAACTTTCAATAAAAAGTTTGCGTGTATTGCCTTTCCTTGCTTCAAGTGTTAAGGATTGTCCCTGCTTTGTTTCGTCTATAACCTTCTCTTCCATAAATTACAATCGGTAACCAATTATTTTTGTAGTGTCAATTAATGTGCAAAGATACAATTAAATTGGTTTTTGTGACAAAGTGGCAGATTTCTTTTTTGTAATTTTATAGCAAAACTAACAGCAAAATTAAATGGAACATCCAATTTTTCAGAAGATAGAAAATGCTAATAAGCCAGATTTTGGTAATATACTTTCAAAGAGCTTTGAGCTATTTAAGAAAGTCTGGGAACAGGCCCTGTATCACGTACTTATAAGTATGGCAGTGGTAATTCCTATGATATTTATTATTTACATCCCATATATCCTGTTTGTATTTAGCATGACCGGATACAATAGTTATGACTATTATGACAGTTATGGCTATTATGATAGTTATTACAGCCAACCGGATATGGCTGTTTATATTCCGCTCCTGATTATTTACATATTAGTTGTTTTTGTACTAATTTTTATTGTACAGGCCATTGTTTTTGGAATTACCGCACATTTTTTCAAAGTTTTGAAAAAAGAAGATATGGGAACCACGGAAGATATTGGAGGTTATTTTGATTTGATAAAAGGAAATTATAAAAAGTTATTAGGATTATCTCTGGCTTCTTTTGGAATTGCTTTGTTGGCAACCCTGGCCTGTTATTTACCAATTTTTTATGTAATGGTGCCTTTGCAATTATTGGTGGCCTTTTATGCTTTTCACCCGGAGCTTTCTGTTTCGGATATTGTAAAGGCAAGTTTTAAACTAGGAAACAAATTTTGGCTTACCATTTTTGGATTGGTAATAATTTCATCCATGATAGCACAATTAGGGATCTTACTTTGTTTTGTAGGAGTGTTCTTTACTGCTTATTTTGTGCATATTCCTATGTATTATATTTATAAAGATACAATAGGTTTTGATCCTGTTTCTAGAGAAAATACAGAACATACTTCTTCCTGAAACCACTAAATTTATGGTGTTAACTGAATCCTAAAATTTTGGGACTCAAACCTTGTATCAAAAAAAAAAGATACTTTTGTACCCCAAACAAAATGAATATGGCAAAGAATTTAGTGATTGTTGAGTCACCTGCAAAAGCAAAAACCATTGAAAAATTTCTCGGAAAGGATTTTAAGGTAGCGTCCAGTTTTGGGCACATAGCCGATCTGCCTTCCAAAGAGTTAGGTGTTGATGTTGATGGCGATTTTACACCTAAATATATAGTGTCGAGTGATAAAAAAAGTTTGGTGAGAGAATTGAAGGGGTTAGCTAAAAAAGCCGAAACAGTTTGGTTGGCTAGTGATGAAGACCGAGAAGGAGAAGCAATTGCATGGCACCTGGCAGAAACATTAGATTTAAACGATGATAAAACAAAGCGTATTGTTTTTCATGAGATCACAAAGTCGGCAATTTTAAAAGCTATAGAGAACCCAAGAAAAATAGATTACAATCTGGTAAATGCACAACAAGCACGTCGTGTCTTAGATCGTTTAGTAGGATATGAGCTGTCTCCTGTATTATGGAAAAAAGTAAAAGGAGGCTTGTCTGCCGGACGTGTACAGTCTGTTGCTGTACGTTTGATTGTAGAGCGTGAACGGAATATTGAAGCTTTTAATCCGGTAGCCTCTTATAGGATTGATGCCGAGTTTATTACTTCTGAAGGAAATAAATTTAAAGCAAAACTTCCCAAGAATTTTGAAACCGAAGTAGAAGCTCGTGAATTTCTTCAAAAAAACTTAGAAGCTTCCTATAAAGTTTCAGATCTGGTAAAAAAGCCAGCTAAAAAATCTCCGGCACCCCCGTTTACAACTTCTACGCTTCAGCAGGAAGCATCGAGAAAATTATATTTTTCAGTAGGAAAAACAATGACAATAGCACAACGCCTCTACGAAGCCGGATTGATTACTTATATGCGTACCGATAGTGTAAACTTGTCAAATGAGGCTAAAAATGCAGCGCAAAAAGAAATTGAATCTTCTTATGGGAGTCAATATAGCAATCCTCGTAATTTTAAGGGCAAAGCGAAAGGGGCACAAGAAGCTCACGAAGCCATCCGCCCGACAGATATGTCGCGACGTACTGTTGAAGGAGATTACGATCAGGCAAGATTGTACGACTTAATTTGGAAGCGTACACTTGCTTCACAAATGAGTGATGCACAATTGGAACGTACCAATGTAAAGATCGAAATAAATGCTTCGGAAAAGATTACAGAACATTTTACTGCAAACGGTGAAATGATAAAATTTGACGGCTTTTTGAAAGTATATTTGGAAGGAACCGATTTTGAAGAAGAAGAACAAGACGGAATGTTGCCAAATCTGGTTAAAGGAGATGCGTTGGATAATAAATACATTACAGCGACACAACGATTTACACGACCGCCGTACCGTTTTACCGAAGCTTCTCTTGTAAAGCAATTGGAAGAATTGGGAATTGGTCGACCTTCTACATATGCTCCAACTATTTCTACCATCATTAGTCGTAATTATATTGAAAAGGGAACAATAGAAGGTACAGAACGTAGATATCTTCAACTTACCTTACAAGAAGGTATTATAAAAGACAAGAACTTAACTGAAACTATTGGAAGTGATAAAGGTAAATTGGTTCCAACAGATATCGGGCTGATCGTAAATGACTTTTTGGTAGACCATTTTGAGAATATCCTTGATTATAATTTCACGGCAAAAGTGGAACAGGATTTTGATGATATAGCAGATGGAAAAGAGGAATGGAAACAAATGATGAAAGATTTCTACGGAAAATTTCATCCTCGTGTTGAAGATGTTCAGGAAAATGCAGAACGTGAAAGTGGAGAACGTATTTTAGGGCATGACCCTGAAACAGGAAAAACGGTCTTGGTCCGTCTGGGGAAATTTGGCCCTATGGCACAAATTGGATCTCCGGATGATGATGAAAAGAAATTTGCAAGTTTACGGCCGGATCAGCAATTACACTTAGTTACGTTTGAAGAAGTGATGGATTTGTTTAAGCTTCCAAAAACATTGGGAGTCTATAATAATGAAGAAGTTGAGGTAAATAATGGACGTTTTGGGCCCTATATTCGCTTGGGTAAAAAGTTTATTTCAATACCAAGAGGTGTAGATCCGTTAGATGTCGATATGGCAATGGCAAAAGATTTGATCCTGGAAAAGGAAAAAGCCGATGCACCAATATATGAATATGAAGGTTTGCCGGTTCAGAAAGGAACAGGAAGGTTTGGGCCTTTTATTAAGTGGAACAATATGTTTATCAATGTGAACAAGAAATATGATTTTGATAATCTTTCTGCAGCAGACATAGAACAACTTATTGAAGACAAGAAGCAAAAAGAAATTGATAAATTGATCAATGAATGGCCGGAGGAAGGTATTAGAATTGAAAAAGCCCGTTGGGGACGCTTTAATCTTATAAAAGGAAAAATAAAAGTAGAACTGCCAAAATCTACGAAGGCTGAAAAGATTACTTTGGAAGAAGCACAGGCACTTATAGAAAAAAAAGCTCCTAAGAAGAAAACAACTAAAAAGAAAACAACTGCCAAGAAAAAATAATGATTGAATTTCTTAATCCTGTTTCAAAATCGGTACTGGCACATAGAGAGATCTCACCTGCCGGAGTATTGGGAAAGCAAATTGAAGTATACCATACAACTGGTGACCTTCCAGCTCTAAACAACGTCAAATTTGCTTTGCTGGGTGTTAAAGAGAATCGAAATGATGTTAATTATATAGGAGAAGAAATTTCTTTTGATGCTTTCAGAAAAGCATTCTACTCATTATATCCCGGAAACTGGACCCATAAGATTATTGATATCGGGGATATTGAAAAAGGAGAAACAGTAAATGATACCTATTTCGCTATGCGAACCGTGGTTGAAGCGTTACTGAAAAAAAATATTATTCCTCTTATATTGGGAGGAAGTCAAGATCTGTTATATGCACAATACAGAGCATACGATACCGTCGGGAAAATGGTCAATCTGGTTAACGTAGACAGCAATTTTGATCTGGGAGATGCAGAGAAACCTATCTCTAACAAATCTTATGTTGGTAAAATTATTGTAGACAAACCTTATAATTTATTTAATTACAGCACCCTTGGATATCAATCCTTTTTTAATCCACCCCAAGAGATCTCCCTGATGGATAAATTGTATTTTGATGCATACAGGCTAGGTGAAGTGACAACAGATATTACACTTGTAGAGCCCATTATGCGTAGTACAGATATTATTGCTTTGGATGTTACTGCAATAAAAAGCGCAGAATTAAGTTATAAAAATAGTGCAAGCCCCAATGGTTTTGATGGCCGGGAAATTTGTGCCATTGCTCGTTATGCAGGAATAAGTAATAGAGCAACATCATTTGGAATTTATGAATTAAAGGATTACAAAGATGCAGAAAGTGCGGCAATGTTAGTGGCACAGATAGTATGGTATTTTGTAGAAGGAGTTAATTTTAGAATTGCAGATGAAGATTTTAGTAACGATAAACTTTATACAACATATAAAGTGCCTGTCAACGATGAAGTTTTGGTTTTTAAGAAAAGCAATAAAACGGGTCGTTGGTGGATAGAATTACCATTTATTTCAAATGTTAATAATAAATTAAAAAGTAAAACGTTATTACCTTGCACTTATGGCGAATATTTGGGTGCAACAAATCAGGAAATTCCTGAGCGGTGGTATAAGGCCCGCCGGAAAAATGAAGTATAACCAAACGAACTAAGTAAAAGTAGGTTTAAGGGTTTTTTAAGAAAATTGTTGTTTTTTAAAAATTTTATAAATAGGTTTACCCCCTTAAATCTCGAAAATTTAACCTAAATACCTATGAAGAAGTTTATTGCATTAACTGCGATCGTAGCCTTTTTGTTTAGTTGTAACTCTGGAGATAGAGGTGAACTAGTAGGAACAAAAGGCAAAAAATGGTATCCACAAAAACCTTATGGAATGACTCTAATCCCTGGTGGTTCTTTCATCATGGGTAAAGCAGACGATGATTTTGTTGCGGTAAATGATGCCCCAACAAAAACAGTAACAGTTCGTTCCTTCTATATGGACGAAACTGAAATTACAAATTCAGAATACAGACAATTTGTAAACTGGGTACGTGACTCCACAGTTCGACTAAAGCTGGCTATTCTTGCAGATGAAGTAGGAGCAACTCCAGGAGATGGAGGTATTGGTGAATTTGCATTTGTAGATCAGGAAAATGAAGAAATGACTCCATACGAACAATATATGTATGATAATTATTACGGTATGGGAGAGGATTTTTACGCCGGAAGAAAAATTAATAACGATATTGATTTAATCTGGGATACCGGAGAATATCCGGATGAATATTATTCTGAGGTAATGGATACTATGTATATTCCTGCTGAAGAAGCTTATAATGGTCAACGCACCGTTGATGTTGAAAAATTGAAGTTTCAGTATACCTATATGGATATTCAGGCAGCTGCAAGAGATAAAAGTAAGCGAAGAAAAGATTTCATCAAGAAAGAAGAAGTAAGTATTTATCCAGACACAACAGTTTGGATAAAAGACTTTAACTATTCATACAATGAACCTATGCATAATGATTATTTCTGGCATGAGGCTTATGGAGATTATCCGGTAGTAGGTGTTAACTGGAAGCAAGCTAAGGCTTTCTGCGCCTGGAGAACTCTGTATAAGAATTCATATCAAAAATCCAGAAACCGAAACCATGTAAACTCATTCCGCCTTCCAGGTGAAGCAGAATGGGAATATGCTGCTCGTGGAGGGTTGGAATCTGCAACTTTCCCATGGGGTGGACCTTATGCTAAAAATGATAGAGGCTGTTTCTTAGCCAATTTTAAGCCGTTACGAGGTGATTATGCTGCAGATCAGGCATTATATACGGTAGAAGCAGATGCTTACGAACCAAACGATTACAACTTGTATAATATGGCAGGTAATGTAAGTGAATGGGTAGCATCGTCTTATGATGCTGCATCATACGAATATACATCAACTATGAACCCTAATGTTAATGACGAGGAGAATGCTCGTAAAGTAGTTCGTGGAGGTTCGTGGAAAGATGTTGCCTATTTTCTTCAGGTAAGTACCCGCGATTATGAGTATGCAGATTCTGCAAGAAGCTATATAGGCTTTAGAACGGTACAAGATTATATGGGTACCGATGTTGTATTAAACGAAAAACTTGGAGACGCACGATAGGGAATCTCTAAAAATATTTAAAAACTAAAATCTTAACTTAACTTAACTAAAAACAATTGTATTATGGCACAATCAAGATCATCTAAGAAATTATTTAATATGGCCTATGGCCTTGGAGCATCCATTGTAATTTTAGGGGCTTTATTCAAAATTCTTCACTGGGAACTAGGTCCCCTTAACGGAGGTCTTCTTTTAGCTATTGGTTTAATTACCGAAGCAATTATTTTTGCTATCTCTGCTTTTGAACCGGTAGAAGATGATTTAGACTGGTCTTTAGTATATCCTGAATTGGCAGGAGGAATGACTAAGGACAAGAAAAAACCTGAAGATGCACAAGGTCTTTTGTCTAAAAAATTAGACGAGATGTTGAAAGGTGCTAAAATAGATTCGGAATTAATGAATAGTTTAAGTGATAGTATTCGTTCTTTCGAAGGTGCTGCAAAAGGTATGACCCCAACTGCCGAAGCTATGAGTTCTACCAAGAAGTATAGTGAAGAAATGGCACTGGCTGCTGCACAGATGGAATCATTGAACAGCTTATATAAAGTACAGGTAGAGTCTACAAGCCGTCAGGCAGAAGTAAACGAACGTGTTGCTGAAAATGCTGAACAATTGAAACAACAAATGGAGCATTTGGCTACTAACTTATCCTCTCTTAATGGAGTATACGGAGGTATGTTATCTGCAATGACTACAAGAAATTAAATTTCCTATAGACAAACTTTTATTAACAACAAAAAACTAAAAGAATATGGCTAAAGGAAGTTTATCCCCAAGGCAGAAGATGATTAACCTGATGTATCTGGTATTCATCGCTATGTTGGCTCTAAATATGTCCAAAGAGGTATTATCTGCTTTTGGATTATTAGATAAAAAAATAACTGATGCAAACGTTGCTACGGCCCAGCGTAATACTGCTTTCATGGAAAGTTTGGCAACAAAGGCTTCAGATCAACCAGAACAATATGCTGCTTTAAAAAATAAAGCAGATGAAGTAAATACTATTTCTGAAGAACTTGATACGTATCTGCAAGGATTGAAATCTGAAATGATGGCTACCCTTAAAGCAGAAGATGTTGACGATTATGAAGTTCAGGACAAACCTGACTTTTTAGATCAGCGCTTTTTCAAAGGAGATAAGTTAAAACCTGAAGGACAGGAGTTTTTGGACAAAATCAATAAGTATAGAACAGACATGCTTAATGTTTTAGGAAGTGATTATCCGGACATTAGGAGTTCTATTGAATCTAATTTTTCTACAGAGCCGGTTACAAACCGTGACGGTAAAAAAAGAGACTGGATCAATTATAACTATGAAGGTTTCCCCCTGATAGCTTCAAAAACAAAGCTTACTCAAATTCAAGGAGATATTAAGACTACCAAGAACGAGCTTTTAAGCAAAATGTTGGCAGGTCAGCAGGCTGATGCACTGGCTCTAAAGAACTATGAATCTTTTATGACCGTGAAAAAGACAGCCTTTTATCCGGGTGAAACATTTGACGGTTCTATTATCTTAGGTCGTGTAGATCCAAACACAGTTCCAAAGAGAGAAGAATTAACTCTTGACGGGCGTAAATTGGTTCGAGATCAAGATTATACTATTAACGGAGGTAGAATTGTATTAAGTGTAGGAGCCGGAAGCCCCGGAGACCATAAAATTGAAGGATCTCTTTTCTATGGAGAAGAAGGTGACGAAACTGAAGTTCCAGTTGAAACAGGTTTTGCAACTATCTCTAAGCCAAATGCTGCTGTAATTGCTGCGGATAAGATGAATGTTGTATATCGTGGAGTTGTAAACCCAATGACCATATCTATTCCTGGAATTCCGGATAATAAAGTAACTGCTTCGGGAGCAGGTCTTACAAAAGCTTCCGGTAGTAAATACAATATGAGCCCAGGGACTGGAAGAACAGTAACGATTACTGCCAGAGGTACTTTGCCTGATGGCCAGGCAGTAAATACTTCATCTGAGTTCCGTATTAAAGACATTCCAAGACCTACAGGAACTATTCGTGGAGAAGATGGAAATGGAGGACCTGTTCGTATGCAACGTCAAGGACTTGAAATTTCAAGTGTAGGTGCTGCATTGCCCGATTTCGATTTCGACCTTAAATTAAATGTTACCGGATTTAGCTTTAAAGTATCCGGACAACCTACGGTAAGAGTGAACGGGACAAAATTAGACGGAGCTGCTAAAAGTGCTTTACGTAGAGCAAAGCGTGGTGAAGCAGTACAAATATTTGATATTAATGCTAAAATATCAGGAAATTCAGGATACATTTTAAAGAAAATATCTCCTGTGTTCATTGAGTTAACAAACTAGTATAAAATCTGTTTTTTATGACTTTTAAAAATGTTGTTTTAAGTGTTTTTGTTTTAATGGTAGGATACAGTGCTTCTGCACAGTTGAATATCCTTAATGCTAAAACACCTGAGGAGATAGGCAAAAAAACCGAAGCACAAATTGCCTATGATAATGATGAACCATTACCTTATGGTTACACAGATGAACGTGATGTGCTGTGGTCCAGGACAACTTGGGAAATAATCGATCTTGACGAACGTGTCAATTTCCCATTGTACTACCCAATTGATACCAACAACATCGGTTCTGAAAGACGCTCTTTGTATGACGTTCTTATAAAAGGAATAAAGAATGGCAGTATTGAACATGTATATGCCGATTCTTATTTTACTGAAAAACGTACCTTGGAAGATCTTGGCGCTTCGTTAGTATATACAGATACTACAGATGCCGGTATTGATCAAGCTAATGCCGGAGAGCCGGTAGATCCTCAATACATTCGTAAATTTACATTGGATGCAGGTGATATAGAAGAATGGAGAGTACGCGGTTACTGGTATCTTGACAAACGTCAAGGTGAATTGAAGTATCGCATGTTAGGGATTTGTCCAGTAGCTAATGAAGCACGTTCCAAAGCTTTTCAAGATGATGGTTTGGATTCAAAAGTTGAATTGTTCTGGGTATGGTTCCCGGGAGCCCGTAAAGTGCTACATGAAGCGAAGGCTTTTAACCGTAAGAACACATCGCAACCTGTTACTTTCGATCACTTGTTGAACTCAAGACGTTTCCACGGGGTTATTTACAAAGAAGATAACGTACAGGGAGATAGAGGAGTTGCAGATTATATTAGTGACAATGCTTTGATGCAACTTTTGGAGTCTGACAGAATTAAAGAACAGATCAGAAATATAGAAATTGATATGTGGAACTACTAGTTTTTCGAAAGTTAAGATAAATGTAAACCCTCCTGAGTTTTATACTTAAGAGGGTTTTTTAATTTTGTAGAATGCAAAACGTAGATTATATAGTTGTAGGTTTGGGAATTGCAGGACTTTCATTTTGTGAACAGCTACGGAAACACAACAAAAGCTTTAAAGTTTTTGATTACGGAAAGAATGCATCCACTGTTGTTTCGGGAGGGGTTTTTAATCCTGTGGTACTAAAACGTTTTACAGCAAGCTGGAATGCACAACAACATTTGGAGTATGCACTACCATTTTATCAGGCACTTTCAGAAAAATTACAAATCCCGGTTTTAGAAACCATACCCATATTCAGAATTTTAAAAAATAGCGAAGAACAAAATAATTGGGCCATTGCGAGTGATAAAAAAGGGTTAGAGCGTTTTCTTACTTCAGAACTAATCAAAAATAAAAATCCAAACATCAATGCAGCTTTTGGTTTTGGAAAAGTTGCCGTTTCCGGAAGAATTTCACCTTCTCAGTTACTTCAAACCTATCGGGAACAGCTTCAACAAGAAGGCCGTCTGGTTTCTGAAAGATTTGATCATACAAAACTTCAGCAAAAAGAGAGCCATGTTTGTTATGACAAAGTTTCGGCAAAAAAAATAGTCTTTGCTGAAGGTGCAGGTGCCGTACATAATCCATTGTTTCCAAAAGGGCCTCTAATAGGTAATAAGGGAGAATATTTGATTATCGAAGCGCAAGAATTAAAACTGAAAGAAATACTTAAAGGGCCTTTGTTTGTAATCCCCTTAGGGAATCACCTCTATAAAGTTGGAGCTACCTACAGCCGTAATGACTTTTCTGAAAATCCAACGCCAGCAGCAAAGAACCAAATTGTTGCAAAGCTGAAGCAAATGATTCTTTGTGAATTTACTATTGTGGATCAGATCGCAGGAATACGCCCCACTACAAAGGATAGAAGGCCTTTATTAGGGGTTTTGCCTAAAAACCCAAATAAAGCCTTTTTAAATGGTTTTGGAACACGAGGCATTATCATGGCGCCATTCTTATCAAAAATGTTATATGAGCACTTAGAAGAAGGTAGGGAGCTCCCTAAAGAAGTTAATATTGGGAGATTTACTTAATAGCAGCCTTTTTTCTATCGTACTTAAAAAAGAAATTGATCCAAATATTGCGCGATATACGAAGTATAACGGGCAGCAATAACACCATAGTTGCAACAATTACAAAGAAGGTATTGAGCCTGTCCAATCCAATAAAAAGATAAGTTATAACAAAAGCAGCAATCGCTATTGCAACTCCTAAGGCATAGCTTACATACATGGCTCCATAGAAAAAGGAGGGTTCAATTTTAAATTTAGTGTCACAATGTGGACAGCGTTCATGCATCTTAAGTGTTTCGGAGAGGAGATAAGGATTTCTTTTTTTATACATTTTTCCAGTATGGCAAACAGGGCATGTACTACTTAAAATACTATAAATCTTTGAACCTTTCATATCATTTTTTTTGCAGTACAAAATTAAGCATCTTTGCAAAACATTTCGTTACAAATGTTATACAAATGCTAAACATTCATAATCTTTCTGTTTCTTTTCAAGGAGACTATTTGTTTGAGAAAATTACATTTCAGCTTACACCGGGTGACCGTGTAGGTCTGGTAGGTAAGAACGGTGCGGGAAAATCTACTTTATTACGTATTATTGCCAATGAGCAGGAATATGATGAGGGACAAATTGCGACCGATAAAGAGATTTCCATAGGTTTCTTAAAACAAGATATAGATTTTACCAAAGGGAGAACTGTATTGGAAGAGTCCTATGAGGCATTTATTGAAATAAAAAAACTGGAAAAACAATTAGAGGATATTAATTTCCAATTGGCAGAACGTACCGATTATGAAAGTGAAAGTTATCATCAATTAATGGTGGATTTAAATGAAATTCAGCATCAATATGAGATTCACGGAGGATATAATTATCAAGGAGAAACGGAGCGTATTTTGCAAGGGTTGGGTTTTCAACGTGAAGATTTCAATAAACCTACGGAAACATTTTCAGGTGGATGGCGGATGCGAATCGAGTTGGCAAAACTCTTACTTCAGAATAATGATATATTACTCCTTGATGAACCTACCAATCATTTGGATATTGAATCTATTTTATGGCTGGAGGACTTTTTAAAGAATTATGCCGGTGTTGTTGTGGTTGTTTCTCATGATAAAATGTTTCTCGATACCATTACCAATCGTACAATTGAGATTTCCCTTGGAAAAATATATGATTACAATAAGCCATATTCAAAATATTTAATACAAAGGCGTGAATTAAGAGAGCAGCAGTTGGCTTCTCAAAAGAATCAACAAAAGAAGATTGAGCAAACGGAGAAACTTATTGAAAAGTTTAGAGCTAAGGCCAGTAAAGCTACAATGGCGCAATCACTTATTAAAAAACTAGACAGGATCGACCGCATAGAGGTAGACGAAGATGATAATAGTGTGATGTCTTTACACTTTCCAATTTCTGTAAACCCTGGAAAAGTAGTGATTGAAGCTGAAAACGTTTCGAAAAATTATGATGAGAAGAAAGTGCTTCAACACATAGATCTTTTGGTAGAGCGCAACAGTAAACTTTCATTTGTAGGCCAAAACGGACAAGGGAAATCAACTTTAGCTAAAATTATTGTCGGAGAGATTGAACATAGCGGAAGCCTAAAATTAGGACATAATGTACAAATAGGATATTTTGCACAAGACCAAACTGAATATCTGGATGGTAGCAAAACCGTTCTGGATACGATGATCGATGCTGCTAATGAAAAAAACCGAAGTAAGGTACGGGATATTTTAGGTGCTTTTTTATTCCGTGGAGAAGATGTTGAAAAGTATGTAAGGGTTTTAAGTGGAGGAGAACGCAATCGTTTAGCACTTGCTAAATTACTACTGCAGCCGTTCAATGTTTTAGTAATGGATGAACCTACCAATCATTTGGACATAAAGTCTAAAAATGTATTAAAGGAAGCCTTGAAGAAGTTTGAGGGAACTTTGATATTAGTATCACACGACCGTGATTTTTTACAAGGATTGAGTAATAAGGTGTATGAGTTTAAGGATCATAAGATCAAAGAATACTTAGGAGACATTGATTATTTCCTGGAGCAACGCAACCTTCAGAATTTGAGAGAAGCGGAGAAACGTACTATAGAAGTTTCAGAAACAAAACAAAAAGAGGCTAACGGAAAGCAATCGTACGAAAATCAAAAAAAGATAAAATCGCTTACCAATAAACTTAGCAAAATAGAAGCTGCCATAAATAAACTGGAAAGAGAAATTAAAGCGATAGATGTCGAACTTTCAATCAATTATGATGCAACTATTGCGGCTCCCAATTTTTTTGATGATTATCAAAAAAAGAAGACAGATATGGAAAAATTGATGGAAGATTGGGAGGCTATTACGCTGGAAATAGAGTTAGTATCATAAAAATGTTTGAACATTCTTTTCAATGTCCGTATTGTTGGGAGGAAATATCAATGCTATTGGATGTTTCAATAGCCCGGCAAACCTATATAGAAGATTGTGAAGTTTGTTGCAATCCTATAGAGGTTGCCCCTTTATTTGAAAACAGAGTACTGGTGGCTTTTATGGCTAATAGTATTGAACAATAATATTTTTATAAAAGACTTTGTGGATACAACAAATCCTTTGTATCTTTGCCGTCCATATCGCGGGATAGAGCAGTAGGTAGCTCGTCGGGCTCATAACCCGAAGGTCGCTGGTTCGAGTCCAGCTCCCGCTACTTAGTAAGCAAAGTAAAAGCCGATTCGAAAGAACCGGCTTTTTTGTGTACAATAAAAAACTGGACAAAAATAAAAGAGCTTGTGTTGCTAATTTTGATGATTCATTTCTAATTGAAATTCTGAATACCAAGTTGATTGCCATAGAGAATGGTATGAAATCTTTATGTATATTGTTTTAGATCTTGAGGGTCAAGGGTTATAACAAAAATGTCATTTTCTCGCTCAGCTAAAACTTCTTCTCAAGTCTGGTATCCGAATACCCTTAATTCAACATATTTTTTGTTTTTAGATGTTTCGAGATATAAAATCCAAAACCAAAAAGAACTGCGGAGATTAGATAGAGTGTCAAAGCCACTGGAGCTAATGTGTATGATGCTGGCCTATATTGAAATTTTGGTAACGCAGTATAGTCTTTTTGCGCAAACTCTTTATTGTTGTAAAGAAGGGGTATAAAGTATTCTCGCCAATTTCCTGCAAAGACAACGACCTGCTTTCGGTAACTTTCGTAGTCTTCGGTAGAAGTGCTCGCAAAGTGGTTCAATGACTCCTGCATGGTGATCGCCGGAGATATCCACTTGAACTTATCCATCCAATCTTGTTGTTTTTGCAATTGGGTTTCGAAAGTGCTTACAACGGGTTCCAGTTCTTGTTTGACTAACTGCTGAGATGCTATGTACCTGTGCCAAAAAGAGCGTCTCTGGGTGGTATCGTTAATGGCATACTCTGGATGGTCACGTAGGTAATTGTCAAGGATTTCGTCCTGTTTTTTAGTAACTTCTGCTTTTAGTTCACGCATTTCATTGATCATAAGGGTACGCGACGGCATAGGATAAATGGTATTTCCCAATTGGTTCAATACAGAAGGAGCCATCAGCACAAACAGGACCCAAAGCCCGAGCATAGCCACCGCATTTTTAGCCGAACTGCCTACCCAAAGGTTAATCAAAAAGGCTAGAGCAAACCAAAAAAGCATATATCCTAACACCAAAGCAACTAACTCTAAAAAGAGTTTCATTTGCACTAGGATATCTATGCCGATGACAAGTAATACAAGAGTCAAAGCTGTAATAACCAAAACCGCCATCCAGAAGAAACGCAATCCCAGTTTTTGCAAAACCCAATTGGGAATACTAATGGGTTGTGCGGCTAGCAATCGGAGCGTTCCGCTCTCTTTCTCGGCAGAAAGCACATTGTAGGAAAAAGCAATGATCAACAGCGGCAATAAGTAAACGATAACGAATGCTAAGTCAAAGCTACCGAATAACAATTGCACAGGACTTGTCATTTCAGTAAAATTCATGGCAAAATCATCGCCTGTTACCGTTGGTTTCACAAAATGAGCAAAAAGGTCTGCCTGGCCTGTTGACACAAATGCCATTGGCTGAGGTTCCATAGCAGCCACTCTGGGATGATAGTTTCCTACGGCCATTGGGCTTGTTGGGAGAGTCCAGCGAGAAGCGCTTACTTCCATCCCACGCTGTAAAGAGTCGAGAAGTTTTAACATTTCGGTATCACTTTCCCGTACTTCTTTGTGTGCCATTGTTATGGCACTTTTACGTTTTTCTACTTTTTGTTTTCCGTTAAAGGACGAAAAACCAAAGAAAAGCAATAAAATTAAACTCAAGAGCTGTATCCACCGACTTCGGAGCAACAGCTTTAATTCATATTTAAAATTGTAACTGAACATATTTATAAGTTTTTAGGAATAAAGAAGAGCAATCCGAAAGACCCCAATAACCAAAAACCCATAACCATAAGGTTTGAACTATTTCGATTCAAAATCACATTAAGCTCCGGCGGATTATATTTAAAAGAGGGCAATTGTTTATAAAACTCTGCATCTGCTTGATAGGCCCAATTACCGTATTCAGAGTTATTAGCGAAATTGTCATTCAAAAACTTTTGGGTTGCAATGCGATAGTCTTCCGCAGCATCAGCAAAATCCCAATGTGTGTTATAGTCGGTTTGGGCAATGGCCATACTCAAAAAGCGGGTGGGTAGATAGGGAGACAGAAACGCCAAATTTCTGTACACACCCGACTGCTGCACATATTGATCCTTGAGGTGATTGTAGTGTTTAAAATAGATTTCGGCCTCGTGCTCTTCACCTTTTTGCATTCTGTAGGCATCAAAGTTAAAGGGTAGCTGGTGCAGACTGTCCACACCATATTCCTTCAACACTTTTTCTTTTAGAAGTTTGGCTTCCTTGTTCCAAGGATTATGACCGTCGAGTCCGGCTTTTTTATCCTTCGATACATTGGCTGCAAATTCTTGTTTTGTGGGAAAAGGATGTTGGTATTCGGCAAGGTTGGAGGCCGCTTTTGGAGCTGCTAAACAGGCAATGATCCATACACAAAGTGATACTACGAGCGAAATGCCTGATTTTTTTGTCTTGGTAGAAATCAACA
Organism: Ulvibacter sp. 2210JD10-4; assembly: GCF_058148525.1. Lineage (NCBI taxonomy): Bacteria > Pseudomonadati > Bacteroidota > Flavobacteriia > Flavobacteriales > Flavobacteriaceae > Ulvibacter > Ulvibacter sp. 2210JD10-4. The sequence continues at coordinate 5,687 of NZ_JBYVJZ010000006.1, read as the reverse complement.
GCACCAAGTTAATAATTATGATATAATAGACTATATATATAGCAAACAATACAAACAGCGATTCCCATTTGAACACCCCAAAATCTTGAAGGTTAGATAACAGACCACCCGCTACCAAAAACAAAAGTGCTGTAATCAATAAAATTGGGAAGAAAAGTGCCGCCCATTTTCCCCATATCCATTTCCTTTGGGAAATGCCTTGGCTTTTGAGTAACGTCAAGGTCCCCATTTCACGTTCTTTAGTAAAAGTGTTGTAACCCAAAAGAATGATAAGTAATGGAATTATAAAAAGCAGGATAAAATCTGGTGTCAAATCCCCAAAACGTGCGAGACCAGTTTGATCAGCTGCTGCACTAAACTGCGCTTCGTTGCGATTATGGGCCTCCAAAAAAATTGAAGAACCCGTATATTTATCTACACCTTGGTCAATTAACGAAAGGGGTTGCTTGGGTTTAAAGGCGTAAGTGCCATAATGCGCGGCGGAATGTGGATTCTTTCTGCCTTGATTATTCCAAACCTCACGTTCGGCAGTATTAGCAGCTTCATACTGGGCATTCACATTTTGATATTGCCGTATGCTAATCCACACCGCAGCGCTTAATAAAAGAAGAACAATAATGAAAGCTATGCGTACGCGACCATCACGCAACATTTCTTTGGATTCTTTAATAAATGTTCTTAAGATCATAATGCTAATTCTTTATAGTCCATTGTATTTAGATACTCCTTTTCCAATTTAGAAAGGGATATGTTATCGGTCACAAATTGTTGCCGTAGTTCTCCATCTTTCATAATACCTATATGTGTGGCTACTTCCTTGGCACGAAAGAGATCATGTGTGGCCATCAATGTAGCTACACCCTTTTCTTTTAATTTATATAACAACAACCCAAACTCATTACTCGCCTTAGGATCAAGACCAGAGGTGGGTTCGTCCAGTAGCAGGACTTTGGTGTCTTTTGCCAGTGCGATGGCAATTCCCACCTTTTGGCGCATCCCCTTTGAAAATGCACCAATGCGTTTGTCAAAGGCATTTGTTTGTAACCCCGCTTCTTCTAAAAACTCTTTTAAAACGGAAGGCGATAGTTTTTTTCCAGCAATTCCTGAGAAATAATCGAGGTTCTCGACTGCTGTCAAACTGGGATAGAGCATCAGATTCTCAGGTATATAGGTCAAAAAAGCTTTGGTTTTTATGGGATTTTTTACAACATTCAACCCATTGATACTAGCCGTACCAGAAGTTGGGGATATAAAATTGAGCAATAGATTAATTGTTGTGGTTTTTCCGGCTCCATTGGCACCAAGGAGGCAATAAATTGCGCCTTCCTTTATCGTTAAGGTAAAATTGTTCAATGCTGTAAAGTCACCATAAGTCTTGGTTAGATTATTTGTTGTTATCATTTTGCGTACATTAAGTTTTGTTTTTTTGAAGTCCAGATAGTGGATTAGAATCACTTCAAAACAACTATCTTTTAGGATATTGATTATATATTCCAACTACGTTGGAAATAACATTGTAAAAAGAGTTTACTATCATTATAAAAGAGGTGGAGGCTTATTGAAAAAATAGTCTGAAAGAAATGTTTTTTTGTAGGGGGATGTATAAAGAAGTGTATTTAACCTGCTTTTAAAATCTAACCGATTTTCAGAAGAAAAATCGGGTGTTGATGTACCAGAATTTAAAGGTACGGCCTGATTGACTTGAGTTATCAATATACACTTTTCACAGTGTTGGAAATCTATATTGGAGCTTAAATGGGAAATGACATGCAAGTTTATGATCCTGAGTAAGACAAAACTTATCAGGAAAAAGAAAGAGATGATATATTTCCAATCTAATCTAGACATATAAATTAAAAACTTAGAATAGATGCTCTTCAGGGCAATTGCTCCAAAGAGCATCATTTAAGAACAAAGCATAATGGCTAACTCTATTCTACTGTAACATTAAATGTGGCTGCAATATCGGTCTCACCACCTGCATCACCAAGACCTGTATTTGGTTTAGTAGGTTCGTGACGTAAAGTGAATGTTAGTGTTCCAGAGCTTGCCGTTCCTGCGGTCAGGGTAAATTCGGTACCCAATGGATTACCATCACCATCAAAATTTGCATAGTCCGTAGTTACATCCAATCCACCGCCAATAGTATAGAAAAACTGGTGTTCGTCATCTTCCTCTTCCACTTCTTCGGTAATGTTTTCGGCAGGGCTTTCGGTTTCGTTAAGCAGAACGATGGTACCATTATAGGTAACTCCAGCTGCTAATTTTCCTGAAACTGTAACAACAGGTGCATTTGGACCATCACCGTCCAAATCACGGGTCTGTAGGGTTATAATAGGCGTTACACCACTGTCTGGTGTAAGAGTTACCGTCAAAGTAGTGATTACTTCTTCTTCGTTAACGGGTGTTGGGTTGTCATCATCATTTGAACAAGCTGTAAATATTAAATTTACAAGTAATATGGCACTTAAAAATTTTACTTTTTTCATTTTGTTTTGTTTTAAAAATTAATAATTGATTTTGAGATTTATTGAAAAGTTTCTGCCCAAATCATCCGCATAATAACGCAAACGGTTTAGGTAATTTCGATAGGAAGTGTTCAATACGTTTGTGATTCCAAAACCTATTGTAAGGGTTGCTTTTTTAGTGGCTTTAAAATCGATACTGGAATTGAAATTGAACAAATGGTATGCATCGGGTGGCGTACTTATGTCCACAACTTCCATTGTTTCTGTTTCTGGAATGAATACTTCAAAATTGTTATTGGGAAATTCGTTTTGTCGGAAGTTATACTCGCTCTGCAATGACAAGCGGATATTATTGAATTCCGGATTTTGATAAACAATTTCATTCTTGGTATTTACAGGCGGTATATTTATCAATGGCTCATCTCTGGTGTTGTCATATCCCTTGACCAAAGAAAACTGATGGTTAAAGTGTATATTTTTCGCAAGATTATATGATGCGTCCACATCTATACCCAACAATTGTGCATTGGTTTGTCGGTATTCCCAAACTTGAAAATTACCTCTTACGGTTTGCTGAATCTCTGTAGGTTCAATAACAATAAAGTCAGAAATTATATTCACATAAGGATTTACGGAAAAACTGAAGGTATCATTATCCCGTTGAAATGTTACTGAAAACTTATGTCCGACTTCCGAATTGAAACGCAAATCACCTAGTTCTATTCGGGAAGCCGAATGGTGCAAACCTTCACTGAAAAGTTCAGAAGGGTTTGGCGCACGCGAAGCCATTGAATAGTTGAAAAACAGTTTATAATCATCGTTAAAGGAATATGTAGCACCTAAAGTTGCCGAAGTATTATAGAAACTTAGTTGTGGATTGGTTAAAATCTGATTGTCCAGTTCTTCGACCACTATTTCCGGAAACAGTTCGTCATAATTACGCGATTCCCAAAAAGAGGTCCTGTAAAACTTAAATACGTCCATATAGGTATAATCAAAACGGCCTCCAGCTTCAAGAAGCAATTGGTCATTCAATTGGTAATCTGCTAAGGCGTATATTCCCAAGTCGTATTTGTCATAGTCCGGGATCAATCTGCGCACTCCGGTATTTGGGTCTGCAAAGTTGTTTTGATACCTTGACATTACACCTGTTTTAAAGTGTATTGCGTCGGTTAAGTGTGAGTCCAAATCCAGCAAAAGGGTATGGGTGTCCAGTTGTAAATCCAACGAAGCGTTGTCTCTGTCTGTACCGCGTCTGATATCAAATTCCAAACGATTGTTCCTTTGAAAATCATATTGCAAGCTCAATTTTCCAAAATCATCAAACTTTTTAAACCCTTTTAACCTTGCCAAATGATGTGTTACATCCTGTTTGGGCGCATTGATTTGATATGTAAAATCGTTGATAATTAATGGTCTGTCACTATTTATAGCTCGAATCTGATCTTCAGCACCTCCCAAGTGAGAAGCTCTTAATATTCCTATTTCATTCTTAAAAAGTGAATAATACGCTTCTATACCGTAGTTAAAGCGGTTAAGGCCTACTTGTAAGGAAGCATTACGTTCAAAAATACCTGTATTGCTCAAGACATAATCCGGTGCTTCAAAATCACCAAAATATTTTAATGTTCCCTGAACAGTTGCATACCATCCACTCTGATAACTTTTGGTTAATTGAGAACTGAAGGAAGAACCACGTCCATTCGTTGCTGCTGTAAGTAAAGTCTTACCGTAGAGGCTGTCTTTTACAGGAACTTTTGAAGCCTCGGCTACAATTACACCACCTACAGCATCGCCACTATATTGCAAGGCACCAGCACCTTTTATTAATGTAAGGTTGCCAATCGAATTAATATCGACATTTGGGGCATGCTCCGCTCCCCATTCCTGGTCTTCCATTCGAACACCATTATTTATAATGACAACACGACTACTATGAAGACCATTAATCAATGGTTTTATAACAGTGTTACCTGTGCTTAGGGAAGAAACACCACTCAAACTTTTTAATGCATCACCAAGAGAGCCACTACTGTAACGTTCCAATTCAACTTTCGAGATGGTATTTTCAAGTATTGTTTTGGATTTGTCGCTATAGGCTTTGCCTTCAATAGTTACTTGATTAAGTTCCTCCAAATGATGCTCCAGTTTGAAGTTTTTAGTAGTGTTACCCAATATTTTGACAGTAAAACCTTTAGTCAAACAATATGGATGTGATACCTGTATAGAATAGGTGTCATTGCATAAGCTTGAAATGATAAATTTTCCATCAAGATCTGTCTGTACAGCTTGTTCAGTACCTGCAACAATAAGAGTTGCTCCGATAAGTAATGAGCCATCGTGAAGGTCTGTTACCGTACCAGAAAGTGTGTTGCCACAATTTTGTGATATAGATACAATACTGCACAATAGCAGTATCAATAGTGCATAGGTGCGCATATAAATTCTTAATTAACATAATAAATAACTATTTGTTTATTAAGAAAAAATAGGGGGTGCGCGTAGCTGTGTATTTGTTATTTTAAAGGAATGGAACTGAAGGGAAGCAGATGTTGCATCTACCTTTACAGGGATTTTTGGTAATAGTAAGTCAGGATATTTGGCTATATCATAGTTGAAAGATATCAAATGAAAATCACATACATCACATTTGTCAATGGATTTATGAATGTGTGTGGTCTTTTCAGTACAAGTAATATGTTCGTGATCTTCGAACATATCAAAAAACTGAATGGCAGTAGGTAACATCAAAACTGCAAAGAGCAATAATGTTATTACGTTTTTACCAATCTGTTTTTTGTAGTACATCCTTCTTTTCTGATAGCCAAAACGTAAAAATAAACAAATATTGTGGAGATTGAGCACTAATGGGTTAGAAAATAAAATATTTAGGTTTTTATCAAAGAATTGTGATTGATTATGCGGAATTGGATTGAGAATCCGGTAGGCAGTAATACGCGTATAGTTTCAAGGTCCTAATTTCAGTACTCTTATGAGCAGATATATGTTACGATCTCTTATTTTACAATCTTTCTAAAGCATATTTAGTAAATAAATAAAATTACTATCTATAGAAAAGTTGTGTATAATAATATATTCCTTCAGAAGATTTCATAATTCCAAAACCGGAATGTGTGTAATTCTGGACTTGCAACAAAAAGTCGGACAAATTTTCTAAGACCTATGCCACATTTTTGATTTGATAAAATTCTAATTCCA
>NZ_JBYVJZ010000005.1:0-377804 GCF_058148525.1 Ulvibacter sp. 2210JD10-4 | reverse complement strand
CTACACTTGTGGAAGAGTAGGTCGCCGCCTTCTTTTTAAAACCTTCATCTTGTAAGATGAAGGTTTTTTTGGTTATAAAAGTTTTGGAATATTCTTCAGAAATAAAATACCTAGTTGCCAAACATAGATTTGATAATGGTATTAATACCTTTAAAACATAAATATACTGCTGCTATACCAGCAATAAGCCCTAAAATCAAAGCAATATAGAATACAAAATTTTCCTTGTTCATAAAGGAAAGGGTCAATAGATAGGGGCTTAAGAAAAGTAGGGGCAGGGCAAGTGCCATTTTTTTTATTCCTTTGACCAACAATTGTTTATCAGTGTGCTTCATTTTTATAGACATTAATTGCTTTACGAACACTTTGATGAGTGTCTAATAATTTTTGCGCTTCAGTTTCTGAAATTTGAAGCTCATTCATGATCATTTTAGTACCGCGATCCACTAATTTATTATTACTCAATTGCATATCAACCATTTTATTTCCTTTCACTCTCCCCAATTGGATCATTGCTGCAGTAGAGATCATATTTAAAACCAGCTTTTGGGCTGTTCCGGCTTTCATACGTGAACTACCAGTCACAAATTCAGGACCTACAACCACAACAATAGGATATTTTGCTATAGCGGCTAAAGGGCTTTTGTTATTACAAGTAATTGAACCTGTAAGGATATTTTTTTCATTACATTTTTGAAGAGCACCAATTACATATGGAGTAGTACCTGAAGCTGCAATTCCAATCACAATGTCTTTTTCTGACACATGGTATTCTTGAAGGTCTTTCCATCCTTGAGAATGAGAATCTTCGGCAAATTCCACAGCTTTTCTAATAGCAGTATCGCCACCGGCAATTAAGCCAATCACTAACTCATGCGGTACACCAAAAGTGGGTGGACACTCACTTGCATCAACAATTCCCAAACGGCCACTGGTACCGGCTCCAATGTAAAATAAACGCCCACCTGCCTTAAGTTTTGTAGCTACCATTTTGGTTAAGGCAATGATCTGCGGAAGTGATCTTTCAACTGCAGCGGGAACTGTTTTGTCTTCAGTATTAATATTTTGAAGCAAATCAGCAATGTCCATTTTCTCCAAATCGTCGTAATTGGAATCTGCTTCGGTAGTTTTAGTAAAGCTCATACTACAAAATTACAATTCTTCGGTGAACTCGCATAAGTTTGTTGTTCAATTGTATAAGATGAGGAGGGTTTGAAATTCTAAAACACCCTTCTCTTTTACAGATTTTTATTTTATTTCCGAGAGTATATTATTAAATGTTTTACTGGGTCTCATTTGTTGGTAGACAAGTTCTTCATCCGGCCAATAGTATCCTGCAATGTCTACTGGATTTCCTTGAGCTGCATTTAGTTCATCTAAAATAATACTTTCATGCTCTGTCAATTTTTGTGCAATAGTTGTAAAGCGATTTTTTAATATTGCATCTTTATTTTGAGTTGCCAATTGCTGTGCCCAATACATAGCTAAATAAAAATGGCTTCCACGATTATCTAATTCATTTACTTTACGGGATGGGCCTTTTTTATTTTCAAGTAGTTTTTCAGTTGCATCATCTAATGTTTCAGAGAGTAAAACTGCCTTGGAGTTATTGTATTTCTCTCCTAAATGCTCTAGGGAAACAGCGATTGCTAAAAACTCTCCCAGAGAATCCCATCGTAAATGTCCTTCTTTTACAAACTGTTGAACGTGCTTTGGAGCAGAACCTCCGGCACCGGTTTCAAATAGTCCTCCGCCATTCATCAATGGGACAATTGATAACATCTTGGCACTGGTCCCCAATTCTAAAATAGGGAAGAGATCTGTTAAATAATCCCGCAATACGTTTCCGGTCACAGATATGGTATCTTTTCCTTCTTTAACACGCTCTAAAGTATATTTGGTTGCTTTTTTTGGAGAAAGTATTTTAATTTCAAGCCCTTCTGTATTATGATCCGGGAGGTATGCATTTACTTTTTTGATCAATTCTGCATCGTGAGCTCTTTTTTCATCGAGCCAAAATATTGCAGGACTTCCTGTGGCTCTAGCCCGGGCTACTGCTAATTTCACCCAATCCTGGATAGGCAGGTCCTTAACTTGACACATTCTCCAAATATCTCCTTTTGAAACTTCATGTTCTATTAATACTGTTCTGTCGTTATCCACAACACTAACAGTTCCATTGGTTTCAATTTCAAAAGTTTTATCGTGAGAGCCATATTCTTCGGCTTTTTGCGCCATTAAACCCACATTGGGGACTGTTCCCATGGTTGTAGGGTCAAAAGCACCGTGTTGCTTACAAAAATCGATCGTAACCTGGTATAGGTCTGCATAGCTACTATCAGGAATTACAGCTTTGGTATCTCTGGTATCCCCGTTTTGGTCCCACATTTGTCCAGAATTACGGATCATAGCCGGCATAGATGCATCGATTATCACATCACTTGGCACATGCAAGTTGGTAATCCCTTTATCACTATTTACCATTGCCAGATCCGGATTTTTATCCATGATTTTTTGTATATCTGCTATAATGGTATTTTTTTCTGAAGAAGGGAGCTCTTCTAATTTGTTCACCAGATCACCAAAACCATTATTAACATCAACCCCCAATTCATCAAATAGATCAGCATACTTTTCAAATAATTCTGAAAAATAGACACGTACTACATGGCCAAAAATAATTGGGTCACTAACCTTCATCATCGTTGCTTTCATATGTAAAGAAAAAAGGAGGCCTTTATCCTTTGCGTCTTTTATTTGCTCATTTAAAAAAGTAATCAATGCTTTTTTATAAAGAACCGTGGCATCTATGATCTCACCTTCGAGTATGGGAATATTCTTTTTTAAAATGGTTTGAGTTCCTGAAGTATCTGTATGAATGATTTTCACATTTCCTGCATTGGCAATTGTTACAGACTTTTCATTATGCCTAAAATCACCATAATCCATAGTAGAAACATGTGTTTTTGAATCATTGCTCCAGGGACCCATGCTATGGGGGTTCTTTTTTGCGTAATTCTTTACTGCTTTAGGAGCACGGCGGTCACTGTTACCTTCACGGAGAACCGGATTTACAGCACTTCCTTTAATCTTATCGTATTTTGTTTTGACCTTCTTTTCTTCTTCGGTTAGAGGCTCTTCGGGATAATCCGGCAGTTTATAACCTTTAGCTTGCAATTCGGTGATGGCTTCAGTCAACTGTGGGATGGAAGCACTAATATTTGGGAGCTTTATGATATTGGCATCCGGTTGTTTTGCAAGTTCTCCTAATTGTGTTAAAGCATCATTTATTCTTTGTTCTTCTGTAAGGTATTCTGGAAAGTTTGCTAAAATTCTACCTGCTAATGAAATGTCTCTTGTTTCAATTACTATTCCGGAGGGAGCAGTAAATGATTTAATAATTGGAAGTAGAGAATGTGTTGCTAAGTAGGGAGCCTCATCGGTTTTTGTATAAATAATTTTAGCAGTTTCTGACATTGAATGAGTTGGTTTTTCAGTGGTTATTAAAAAGAGCTTTTGCTTTTAAAGAACTGCAAATATAGCGATTTGGGAAGGGTTTTAAAAGAGCAACCGGGCTATTTTTGAAGTGCTTTCAAAAACAAGAAAAGCCATAACACTGTATTGCTACATTGCTATGGCTTCTTGTGAAACAGATCGTTACCAACTAATCTTTACAATTCGAGGCAAGTTTATTATACCCTTGCAGTTGTGATTTGTTTCAATGAGGTTTGTTTTGATTGAACCAGTAACTAAAAGCTACCCTATGTCCCAAAAAAACAGTCTCAAACTTTTTTTAATCTCAACCCTAACGATCACGAAGACAGTTAGCATCTCAAACAATTAAAAAAAATATATAAAGAACGTTACTTTATTTTCAATCCGGCTGTAACACCATTTTGATACTGCTAATGTAAAACAGAAAATTTAAAAAACAAGTTTTATAACGTATTAAATATTAACCATTTATAAACTTGGGTTATTAACATTTGTTCATAAAAAAAGCGACCTTTCAAAGGCCGCTTTTTTATACTTATGGATAAGAGAAAATTAAACTCTTTTCTCTTTAATTCTAGCTTTCTTACCGGTAAGCCCTCTAAAGTAGTAGATTCTCTTTCTACGAACACTACCTGTTTTATTGACTTCAATTTTTTGAAGGGTTGGTAAATTGATCGGGAAAATACGCTCAACACCAATAGTTCCGGACATCTTTCTGATAGTAAATGTTTGTGATGATCCAGTTCCTTTTACCTGAATTACTACTCCTCTAAAGAACTGTGTTCTTGTTTTTTCTCCTTCACGAATTTCATAGTAAACAGTAATTGTATCACCGGCACTGAACTTTGGGAAATCTTTCTTAGTTACAAACTCGTCTTGTACAAATTTTATTAACTCTTCCATTTTGTTTCTTTGATAATGGTTTATTTAAAACAACATTCACGTTTCTCGCCAGAGGTTGAATCAAATTGCGTGCAAAAATAAGCAAATTATACTATGTTACAATACTTTGTGGCTATTTTTTACTCTAATAGATCCGGCCTTCGCTCTTCGGTACGTTTTATAGCTTGTTCTTCACGCCATTCTTCGATTTTGACCGTATTTCCACTTGTAAGAATTTCTGGGACCTTCCAGCCTTTATAGTCAGCAGGTCGTGTATAAATAGGCGGAGCCAATAAATTATCCTGAAAGCTATCGGTCAAAGCACTTGTTTCATTACCCAATACTCCCGGAATTAACCGTATGATAGCATCACAAACCACTGCAGCTGCTAATTCGCCTCCGCTCAACACGAAATCACCTACTGATAGTTCCCGGGTGATAAAATGATCCCGAACACGCTGATCCACTCCTTTGTAATGACCACAGAGTATGATAATATTTTTTTTAATGGAGAGTTCGTTTGCAATACCCTGATCGAGGGTTGTTCCATCCGGAGTCATATAGATGATCTCATCGTAATCTCTTTCGGCTTTCAATTGAGAGATACATTTATCAATGGGTTCTATCATCATTACCATTCCGGCGCCTCCCCCAAATTGATAATCATCTATCTGTTTGTAATTATTGGTGGAATACTCCCTTAAATTATGTGTGTGCACTTCTACAATCCCTTTTTCAATGGCTCGCTTTAAAATAGAGGCTTCAAAAGGACTTTTTAACAGTTCCGGTAAAACGGTAATAATATCGATCCGCATTGCTACAGAAGTTCTTGTTTTTGTTTACAGCGATCAATAGAACCTTTAGCGCGATCCAGTACATTTTTATCTAAGGTCTGTAAAGCTGCTTTCTTGTAGTGTTCTATGGCTTCTTCCAGTTTCCCTTGCTGCTCATACATTATAGCGTACTCATTATAGATGGTAGATTTTGTAATACCGGGAATATTCATGGCCCTGTCCAATAGCTCTTTTAGCGCATCATATTTACCCAAAGTAGAAAGTAATATTGAGTAGTTGTAATATACTGCCGGATACATTGGGGATTTTTCCAGACATAGCTTATACAAGGTTTCTCCTTTTTCGTATTCTTTAAATTTTACTTCGTATAAATAACCCAAGTGGTTGTATGCCTTTCCGAAGTTGGGGTCCATATCAATTATTTTTTCCAGTTTGTTGGTTGCTTCGTCATAATGCCCGTTCTTAATATCGGAATTGGCCTGATCCAATAATTCTTCTAGTTTGGTAAGGTGATCCATAGTGTAAAATTTAGACTGTAAAAATACAAGAATTAGGTTAGATTATATCTCCCAGGTATAATGAAAAACTTTGGTGTCCTTTTTCCATCCTAAACGTTCATATAGTTTTTGTGCCGGATTGTCGAAATCGGTTTCAAGAGTAAGGCCACAGCTTCCTACTTTAATGGCAAATACTTTTGCTTCGTTCATAATTGCTTCACCAACTCCTTTTCCTCTGGCTTCGGCTGAAACAAAAAGGTCATTTAAAATATAGGTACGCTGTAGGGCTACCGAAGAAAAACTTGGATACAACTGTGTAAAACCCAGACCTTTTCCATTTTCATCTAACGCCAAAAATATAACAGAGTCGTTTTTCTCAAATCGTTCACTTAAGAACTTATGGGCCGCTTCGGGATTGGAAGCTTTTTTGTAGAATACCCGATATCCGTCAAAAAGAGGAACTAACTGATCGAGGTTTTCCTGTGTAGCTTGGATTATTTTCATGTTTTAAAATTACAGCTTTTCTAAAAAGAAAAGCCCATTGATCTCTCAACGGGCTTTTCAGAAATTATTTTAATACCTGTTAATAGTAGGTAAATCTTCTCACTTTAGCAATATGTTTTGCCAATCTGATCACCTGGTGGCTATATCCGTACTCATTATCGTACCAAACATACAATACACAATTCTTACCGTCATTTGCTACGATAGTTGCATTGCTATCGAAAATTGAAGGAGCCGAAGACCCTACAATATCACTGGATACCAACTCATTGTTCAAGGAGTATTTGATCTGCTCTACCAGATCTCCTTCCAAAGCATATTTCTTCATTACGGCATTCATACCATCTTTAGAAGTTTCGGTTTCCAATTCCAGTTTCAATATCGCAAGAGATCCATTAGGAACAGGAACACGGATCGCATTAGAAGTTAGTTTTCCTTCAAAAGAAGGTAGTGCTTTTGAAACAGCACTCCCGGCACCGGTCTCTGTGATCACCATATTTAAAGCAGCAGCACGGCCACGACGATATTTTTTATGCATATTGTCTACCAGATTCTGATCATTGGTATAAGCGTGGATGGTTTCCAAATGCCCTTGTACCACACCGAAGGAATCTTCCACAGCCTTTAATATAGGTGTGATGGCATTGGTTGTACAGGAAGCTGCTGAAAATATATCTATTTTGCTGGGGTCGTTCTCTTCGTGATTTACACCGTGTACTATGTTTGGAACTCCTTTTCCGGGAGCTGTAAGTAATACTTTAGACGCGCCTTTGGCTTTTAAGTGCCTTCCTAATGCTTCTTCATCACGGAATGCACCGGTGTTGTCAATAATCAAAGCATCGTCAATACCATATTGGGTATAGTCGATCTCTTCGGGAGCATTTGCTGAAATGATATATACGGTAGTCCCGTTAATGATCAGTGCTTTATTTTCAATATCTGCACGAACTGTTCCGGGGAAATCTCCGTGTACCGAATCATACTGAAGTAATGACGCTCTCTTTTCGAGAACGGTTTCATTAATGGCTCCACGGGTAACAATAGCACGTAAACGCATCTGACTCCCTTGTCCGGTACGTGTCATTAATTCTCTGGCCAACAAACGTCCAATTCTTCCAAAGCCATATAAAACAACATCTTTGGGAGAGATATTGTTTGTTTCTTTGGCATCTTTTAATTTATCAACAACAAATGCAATGGCGTCCTTATATTGGTTGTCTTCCAAGTGGTACTCAAAAGTTAATTTACCAATATCCAGTTTTGCAGGAGGCAGATCAAGAGTTTTGATAGCTTGTGCAATTTCTACGGAATCAAAAATAGAAATAGGTTTTTGTACAAATTCTCCGGCATATTCGTGAAGATTTAAGATCTCACTTACGTTTCTGTCTATTAATTGATTTCTGAAAAGTACCAATTCAATAGATTTGTCATACCATAGGTCACTAACGATCTTAATAAATTCTACGGTTGCTTTTCTGCGGTCGGTTTGAAAAGACAGTTCTTTTTCATAAACGTCATCAAAACTCATAGTTGTGTTGTTTTAGGGTTTAAAATTTTTGCAAAAGTAGATATTTCAAACGTTTTAGTGAAGCATATTAGTAAAAATAAATACCCCTCTAAAAAAAATAACTTTAAGAGGGGTACCTTCTTCAGAAAGAAACAAACTACCTGAAGATGAACGAGTTTAATTCGCCACGTTGATCTACAAAGGTCATCTTAATAGGTGTATTGTAGTCTCTGCGGTTCATAATACGTTTTACGTCATCAATATCTGTTATTTTTTGGTCATTGATCTTTGTGATCAAAATACCGGTAAGATTGTACTGCGCCATATCTCTTGTTAGCGCACGGGTCACTAAAACACCGTTATTAACTCCTCGTTCTTTTAAGTCTGAAGCACTGGCATTTTTAACCTCCAGACCGATATCTGTAATTTCAAAGGTTTCTAGTTTTATAAGTGTAACGGGAATTCTCTTTTCTCTTCCATTACGAAGTACAGTTACTTCTACCACATCATTGGGTCGTTTAGATCCTAAATATCCTACCAGGTCCGAAAATTTCCCAACCTTATAACCGTCCAGTTGTTTAATGATATCTCCTTCATATATTCCACTTTTTTCCGCACCGCTGCCTTTTTCAACACTGCTTACATAAACACCTTCGGTTTCATCGGTTCCAATCTCATTGGCTATCCTAGAATTTAATGTGCCTCCGGTAATTCCTAAAATTCCACGTTGTACATTACCAAATTCCATGATGTCTTCAATTACTTTGCGGGCATTGTTGGAGGGTACTGCAAATGCATACCCCACATAAGACCCGGTTTCGGAAGTTATCGCAGTATTGATCCCAATTAGTTCTCCACGGGTGTTTACCAGTGCTCCACCACTATTACCACGGTTTACAGCTGCATCCGTTTGTATAAATGATTGCGGATTACCATCAAACTCATTCAGGTCTCTGGCTTTTGCGCTTACAATTCCGGCAGTTACAGTCGAAGTTAAATTAAATGGATTTCCAACGGCGAGCACCCATTCTCCAATTTTTACCTCATTAGAGTCTCCAAAAGGAACGTAAGGAAAGTTTTCATCGCTGTCTAATTTGATCAGTGCAATATCGGTTTTAGGATCTGTACCAACAAGTTCTGCATTGTAGGTTTTGTTGTTATTAAGCGTGACAGATAGTTCTGATGCATTGGCAATAACATGATTGTTGGTAATGATGTAACCATCTGCAGAAATAATAACACCACTTCCGGAACCAATCATTTCTCGGGTTGTCCCGCTACCACTAAAATAATCCATAATACTTCTTGGTTGTGAAGATATGGTTCTATTCTTAACGTGAACTACGGAGTTTACAGTCTTTTCAGCAGCTTGAGTAAAATCTGTGTTCATTTCTGCTGCTGTAGCTGAAAAATTAGTCGGAATAAAAGAAGGTGTTTCGTTTTCAGAAATTATTGAAACAGGATCGGTTTCAACAAAAGCCTTATATCCACCTAACGTTAGTGCGCCTGCAACGAGCGCTACCATAAATAATCGAAGTGTTTGTTTCATATTCTATTACATTTATACATTAAAATTAACTATTAAATGACGAAAATATTTCTCAAAGGTTTCATTTTTAACTTCCATTTAACAAGCCTAAAAAGGTCCAACTAGAGATGGCTTTTTATACCTTTGCACAAATGGAATTTGAATTCTACAAATATCAAGGAACTGGCAATGACTTTGTGATGATTGATAATCGTCCAAAAAAATTCCCCAAAAACAATACCAAATTGGTGGCACAGCTATGCGACCGAAAATTTGGCATAGGTGCAGACGGGTTGATCTTACTGGAAGAGCATCCTTCTGCCAATTTTTCCATGGTCTATTATAATGCAGATGGAAATTTAAGCTCGATGTGTGGTAATGGTGGAAGGTGCATTACTCATTTTTCAAAGTTCTTAGGGATCATTGATGACAAAGCAACCTTTGAAGCAGTCGATGGAATGCACGAAGCTACCATTAAAGATGATATAATTTCACTTAAAATGAATGATGTAATATTTGTAAAAGTTTCAGACAGTCATGTATTTCTGGACACTGGATCGCCACATCATGTGGAGTTGGTTTCAAATTTAGAAACATTTGATGTGTATTCCGAAGGAAAAACAATTCGGAATACCATATACGGAAAAGAAGGTTCCAACGTTAATTTTGTGGAAGCTATTGGAAATGACATTTTTTCAGTAAGAACCTATGAAAGAGGAGTAGAAGATGAGACACTATCTTGTGGAACAGGTGTAACAGCAGTGGCTCTGGCAATGTTTGAAACCGGTAATACACAAGCAAATACTGTTAAACTACAAACCCCCGGAGGACTACTTACGGTAGCTTTTACAAAGACAGATTCGGGGTATGAAAATATTTACCTAACAGGGCCTGCGGTACAGGTTTTTAAAGGAATTTGGAAATGAAGACTTTAACTGGAAAGGACATACAATTGCGTGCTTTAGAACCTTCGGATCTGGATTTTCTATATGCTTTGGAAAATGACGAAACAGTTTGGGAAGTTAGTAATACAACTACTCCTTACTCTAAGTTTGTATTGAAACAGTATCTGGACAGCGCACATCGTGATATCTATGATGTTAAGCAATTGCGTTTGGTGATCTGTTCCGGTAAAGATAAAAATCCGATAGGTTTTATTGACCTTTTTGATTTTGACCCAAAACACAAAAGAGTAGGAGTTGGAATTGTTATTTTTAAGGAAGAAGACAGAGGGAAAGGTTTTGCTTTACAATCACTTCAATTGGTGTGTGATTATGTATTCAAGCACCTCCAAGCGCATCAGGTCTATGCCAATATTACTGAAGATAATAAAAGGAGTATACAATTATTTGAAAAGCTGGGCTTTAGTAAGGCAGGAGTGAAGAAAGACTGGATCTTTTCGGAAGGGAATTATAAGAACGAATATTTATATCAGTTATTTGGCCATGTACATTAAAAAGATATTAGTAATTGTATTGTTAATTGGTTTGGTGGCGATGGGAGCTTTTGCCTACTATGTATATAATAGTGTGTTTGTTTCAAATACTGCATTTAATAATGAGGAAGCACATATTTACATTTCCACCGGAGCGAGTTTTAGTGATGTGTTAGATGAATTACAACCCCTTTTGGAGGATGTGGTTGCCTTTGAAGCTGTTGCCAATAGAAAAGGATACCCGACCAATATTAAACCAGGGCATTATATTATTAAGAAGGGGATGAACAATAACGATATTGTTAATACCATTCGCAGCAATAATGTCCCTGTTAAAATTAAGTTCAACAATCAGGAGCGACTGGAAAACCTTGCCGGCCATATAGCAAATCAAATTGAAATAGACAGTCTTTCATTATTGAACGCTATGAGAGATAACAATTTTTTAGCAGACGCTAAACTCAGTATAGATGAAGCTTTAGGTATGTATGTTCCTAATACGTATGAATTGTATTGGAACACCTCTTCGGAAGAATTTTGCAAACGTATGCTTGCTGAATACAAGCGTTTTTGGAATGAGGACCGCACTCAAAAAGCAAAAAATTTGGAATTAACCAAAGAACAGGTAATGTCCTTGGCAGCTATCGTACAAAAGGAAACTGCTAAAACAGACGAACGTCCTCGTGTTGCAGGAGTTTATGTAAACCGAATTAAAAAAGGAATGCCATTACAGGCAGACCCAACTATAATTTATGCCAAAAAGAAGGCTGAAAATGATTTTGACCAGGTCATTAAACGGGTGTTGTACCGTGACCTTGAGCTGGATTCTCCATACAATACCTATAAATATACCGGTGTTCCGCCAGGACCTATCACTATGCCTGATATTTCTTCAATAGATGCTGTGTTGAATTATGAGAAGCACGATTATATCTTTTTTGTAGCCGATGTTACTAATTTTGGCTATCATAAGTTTGCTAAGACCTTAAGGCAACACAATCGCAATAAAGCCGAATATGTACGTTGGGTAAATGCAAATAGGGTAAATCGATAACTCACCAGAGCTTTGCATCTCTAAAAATGTGAAGAAATATGTTAATTAAAGAAATACTTTCTTCGGATTTCAATTGCTTTAAAAGCTATCTTGCATTAAAGAATTGTTAAAAAAAAGGTAATATCACCCCATTTTATTGTCGATTTAACAATTTTTAACAAGTATCATAGAAAAATATTGAAATAAATCGTACTTTTGCACGCTGAAATGATAGGTGTAAGAAATTTCACCTGAATTTTTTAAAAAAATGAAACAGAGTCACTTACAAGTCGTTGCATTACTTTTAGTAACCATATTAGTTACTTCAGGTTTTTCGTTTGGCAAACGTGTTGACCTTTCTCATTATAAAGTGGATGAGAATGTTGAGGTTTGCTACCATGTTCCTAACGAGTTTGATCTCGTAGATACTAAAGAAGCATCTGCTGTTTATAGCTTATTTCTAGGTAAGACATATGTTGGATTTAAGGAAGCTCTAGGCTTTAAAGAATCCAGAGGTGATTATGCCATAATTAATCAATATGGTTATCTGGGAAAATATCAGTTTGCAAAAGCAACTTTAAGAATGATTGGAGTTAAGAATGCCGAGGGTTTTTTAGAAGATACCTATTTACAAGAAAAGGCTTTTGAAGCTTATACATCAAGAAATAAATGGATCTTGCGCAGAGACATTAAAAGATATAGTGGTAGATATATGAATGGTGTTAAAGTTACCGAATCCGGAATTTTAGCTGCAGCACATTTAGCCGGTGCAGGAAATGTAAAAAAATACCTGAGAAGTGGTGGTGAAATAGGTTTTGCAGATGCCAATGGAACTTCAATCAGATATTACCTTAAGAAATTTTCAGGTTACGATACTTCTTTTATCGTAGCAGATAAGAAAGCAAGGGTTTTATAAGAAGAGCATTATTTTTGAATAATAAATAGGGTGGGTCTTTTACTGAGATCCACCTTTATTTTTTTCCACTCTTCTGCTGATGTGGTTTTAATATATTCTGAAGGAAGAGTTATATCACAAGCAACACATAATTGCGTGTCCTTATGTAATGTGCTTAATAAGCTTTCCATCATTTGATTATTTCGATAGGGTGTTTCAATGAACAACTGTGACT
Organism: Ulvibacter sp. 2210JD10-4; assembly: GCF_058148525.1. Classification (NCBI taxonomy): domain Bacteria; kingdom Pseudomonadati; phylum Bacteroidota; class Flavobacteriia; order Flavobacteriales; family Flavobacteriaceae; genus Ulvibacter; species Ulvibacter sp. 2210JD10-4. The sequence continues at coordinate 364,999 of NZ_JBYVJZ010000005.1, read as the reverse complement.
GGCCTTGTTCTTTGGAAAGGCGTTCTAAACGCTTAATTTCTGTTTTTCGTTCACGTTTGTCAATGGGAAGATAGCCATTAAATGCAAAATTCTGACCGTTAAAGCCACTGGCCATCATCGCCATCAATATTGAGGAGGGGCCTACTAAAGGTACAACTCTAATACCTTTTATATGTGCCTGTTCTACTACTGCAGCTCCGGGGTCAGCAATTCCGGGGCAACCGGCATCTGAAATTACACCTACATCAAAACCTTCAAAACAAGGAGCCAGCATTTCAGGAATTTCAATCTCGCTAGTGAATTTATTGATGAGTTGAAAATGAAGGTCGGGTTGTGATTTTCGGGGGACAATACTTCTAATGAAATGGCGGGCACTTTTCTCGTGTTCCACAATATAATGGTCAATATGTTCCACGGCCTTCTTTACCAAAAGGGGTAGTACCTCCAGGGGAGGAGTCTCCCCCAGAGTACATGGTATTAAATATAGATTTCCTTTGTGGGGAGGCATCAATACATATTATTTGACCACTAATTTTTTAATACTAAAGGAACCGGTTTCAGAAAATACTTTAACCAGATAAATTCCCCGACTTAAACCGGCCACAGATATATTCTTGCTGGTTTGAAAAATATTTTCTTCAGAAATAAGTGTACTTCCTTTTAGGTCTACAATGGTAATAGTTGCTATATTTTGGTTTTCAGAACTAAAAGTCACATTTTCCGAAGCAGGGTTCGGGATCATGGAAATTTGAGCAGTATTAAAATCGGTCGTTCCTAAAGTACTGGTAATTTCATAAATACGCCCTCCGTGATCAACAATGTATAGTTCGTTGTCTACGTCAACGCCAAAAGAGGTCCAGGAACCTCCATAAGTACCGTGGTCTACCAGAGTACCACCACTGGTCACTGTACCTATTCTTCCACTACAAACATCAGCGTAAAAATAAAGACCATTTAAGCTGGGGTAATCACTACCTCTGTACACATAACCTCCTGTAATAGAACAATTACCACTTCCGGTGCTAGATGAATATTCTGCAATAGGGAAGGTAAGTTCGCTTGGGTTGGGACATCCTGATGTGTTATACGGATCGGAACCTTCATAACAACGCCATCCATAATTAAGGCCGGCCTCTGTAGCTCCTGCTCGATCAATTTCCTCAACATTTTCCTGACCTACATCACCTATCCAAATGTCACCGTTTGCACTGTCAAAAGAAAACCTCCATGGGTTTCGTAATCCATAAGCCCATATTTCTTGAGCATTTACAGTGCTTCCTGCAAAAGGATTGTCAGTGGGGATACCGTAATTGTTTCCGCCTCCGGGATTGTCAATATCAAGACGCAGCAATTTTCCTAAAAGTATAGTAGTATTCTGTGCGCGATTTCCGGGATCACCGCCACTTCCACCATCTCCGGCAGCAATATATAAGTACCCGTCAGGACCAAAAGCAATACCACCACCGTTATGATTTGGAAACGGCTGTATGTATTCTATAATTGTTAATTCGGAACCGGGAAGGGCGATATCGGGATTTCCCGGATCTACAGAAAATCTGGAGATGCGTGTATCTCCATTTGTCTTAGTATAGTTTACAAAGAAATAGCCATTTGTACTATAATCAGGGTGAAATGCTAAGCCTAAAAGACCTTGTTCACTTCCATTTGACACCAGGCTGGAAATATTTAAAAAAGGAGTAGGATTTGTGGTGCCATCCGAATTCAAAATTTTGATCCGGCCTCCTTGCTCTACAACGAAAAGGCGACTATCACCGGCATTTTGAAGGTCTATTGGGCTACTAAACCCGTTTGCAAATAATGAGATTTCCACAGTTTGAGCTTTTAAAAAACTCAAGCACAGGAAAAAGAATAGATAAGGGACATACTTTTTCATAATATTTTTTTTTTCTAAAGTAATGAAAACCCTTCAATAATAAAAGTTATAATCTTTGTACAATTTTTTCACAGGCTTCATTCAACATTTGGAATACATTTTCGAAGCCTTTATCTCCTCCGTAATATGGGTCCGGAACATCCATATTTTCATTTGGGAAGATTTCGTTAAGGATGAGTTTTACCTTTTCAATTTCTGTTTCACTTTTAGCAAGTTGAACTACATCACGATAATTGGAGTTATCCATTACAAAAATATGATCGTAAGTTTCAAAGTCGTATGGTGAAAATTTCTTAGCTCGCTGGTCTGTGATGTCCAAACCATACTTTTCAGCTACAGCAATGCTTCTTTTGTCCGGCAACTCTCCAACATGCCAACCTCCAGTCCCTGCTGAATCTACAGATATTTCCGAAGGATCAACTTTAGATTTTAAAATACCTTCTGCTAAAGGAGAACGGCAGATGTTTCCAAGGCAGACCATGAGAATTTTAATTTTCATATTGGTAATTATAAAGAACCGGTGAAGCACCGGATGATTATTATAAGGTAAGCTTTTTATTGAGGTCTTCTACGTACTTTCTAAATTGCTTATCGGTACTGGACAAATTATCTACGGTCTTACAAGCGTGTAAAACTGTAGCATGGTCTCGTTGTCCAATTTGCGAACCAATGGAAGCCAAAGAAGCTTTTGTAAACTTTTTAGCAAAGAACATAGCGAGTTGTCTTGCCTGAACAATGTGACGTTTTCTGGTTTTAGATTGAAGCGTATCCACATCCATTTGGAAATATTCGCTTACTACTTTTTGAATATAATCAATAGATACTTCACGCTTGGTATGCTTAACGTAGTTGTCTACAATTTTCTTGGCAAGATCAATGGTAATTTCCCGCTTGTTGAATGAAGAATGTGCGATCAATGAAATGATGGCACCTTCCAATTCACGGATATTGGTCTTTATATTATTTGCCAGGAACTCTATAATGTCTTCCGGCATTTCCACACCGTCCCTGTACAATTTATTTTTTATGATAGCAACACGAGTGTCGTAATCCGGATGATTCAATTCTGCTGAAAGCCCCCATTTGAAACGAGATAACAAACGCTGCTCAATATCGATCATGTCTACCGGAGCCTTATCACTTGTCAAAATAACTTGTTTTCCGTTTTGGTGCAAGTGGTTGAATATATGAAAGAATACATCCTGAGTTCCTGCTTTCCCGGAAAGTAATTGAATATCATCTACGATCAATACATCTATGATCTGGTAGAAGTGAATAAAATCATTTCTGTTATTCTTTTTTACAGACTCTATATACTGTTGTGTGAACTTTTCGGCTGAAATGTATAAGACAGTTTTTTCAGGATATTTGTCTTTTATTTCAACTCCAATGGCATGTGCCAAATGTGTTTTTCCTAAACCAACTCCTCCAAAGACCAATAACGGATTAAAAGAAGTACCTCCGGGTTTGTTGGCTACAGCCATTCCTGCAGATCGCGCTAAACGATTGGATTCACCTTCCAAAAAGTTATCGAAGTTATAATTAGGATTAAGCTGTGATTCAATTTTTACATTTCGAATTCCCGGAATTACAAAAGGGTTCTTAAGTTCAGGACTTTTATTCTTTAAAGGTACATCTACATCTTGCGACTGCACCTGACTTCTATTTGAACTTGGAATCTTCTCGGTAAAAGGTTGTTTGTTTCCATAGGTGTTCTCCATTTTAATAACATACACCAATTTGGCACTTGTACCCAATTCTTTAGTAAGGGCAACCTTTAATAATTTAACGTAATGTTCTTCCAGCCATTCATAAAAAAACTTGCTAGGTACTTGAATGCTAAGAGCGTTGTCTGTGAGTTTCACTGCCTTTATAGGTTCGAACCAGGTTTTGTATGCTTGTGAAGTTATATTATCTTCAATAAAGGACAAACAATTTTTCCAAACCGATTCCGCAGTTTTGCTCATAGTTTAATTTGAAGTTTTAGTTAGTTAAATAATGTCGATAAAAAAAGAGAAAAAGTGTTTTCCCTAACAATTTATTAACACTACAAATATGTGAACAAAAAAATGAAAAAAAAAATAGAAAGGGTATTGAATTTGTAGTTTTTTTTTCGCATACTGTAACTAATTCAAATCTACAAAAAAAAGTTCCTTTTTCAGCATATAAACTTTGAAAAAAAATCTTACAAAAATAAGAGTTCGTTATGGAGAGACAGACCAAATGGGTATTGTGTACTATGGGAATTATGCAGAATATTTAGAGCAGGGAAGAACTGAATGGCTGCGTGAATTGGGCTTTTCGTACAAATGGATGGAAGAAAACAATATACATTTACCTGTTGTAAATATGTCAATAGATTACAAATCTCCAGCCTATTATGATGATATTTTGCTTGTTACCACAGTGTTAAGGAAAATTCCTACTTTTAAAATTGAGTTCTATTATGAAATTCATAATGAAGCAGGTCAACTTTTAGTTACTGCCACCACTGCATTGGCCTTTGTAAATCGTACCACAAAAAAGTTGATGAAAGCACCTGATTATTTGTTAAATAAACTCAAAGAATAATGAAACTAGCATTTTGACTTTTTTATATTCACTTTATAAGTAGCTTCAAAAAGTTTAAAAATTCGTTCTGCATCTTTTTTTCGCACCAAGATTTCCATTTCGCAATTCAATTCCATTTTTTGATTGGCAATGGAAAGGTTTTCATCTTTCAGAATTCTCATAACCGTATTCATTTCCGGATAGTCAAATTTCAGAAAAAAGGATTCGTCAATAGTTTTCTCTACAATGGTTGAGTTTTCTAAAGCCATTTGTGCAGCAGTCTTATATGCTTGTATCAATCCTCCAACACCTAGTTTAGTTCCTCCAAAATAACGAACCACTACCACTAGAACATTCGTAACATCAAATGATTGTAACTGTCCATAAATAGGCATTCCTGCACTATTGGAAGGCTCTCCGTCATCGTTTGCACGGTAGCTCTCATAATTTTTACCAAGTTGCCATGCATAGCACCAATGCCTTGCATTGTAATGTTCTTTCTTTAATTTTTCAATATGTTGTTTTATTTCATCCTCAGTTCTAACAGGAAATGCATTACCAAAGAACTTACTGCCACGGTCTTTATAGAGTACTTCGGAAGAAATTTTTGTAATTGTCTTATATGTATCTTTTTGGTCTTCCATTACATTCCTGACAGGGTTACCAAAAAGATACTTATTACTGCCAGTAAAATCCCCAGCCAATTTTTTGGCAATAATTTTTCTCTGAATAAAATAATTCCCATTAGTGTTGAAACCATAACTATGGCAACATTATTAACAGTGAAGATACCGGAGCTGTCCAGAATTCCACTGCGCAGCGCTTTTACCAAAAAATAGATCGAAAAATAATTAGGGATTCCCAGTGCAATTCCGCCTAATATGTTTTTAAACTCAATTGTAAGCTTGCTACGTGATGCCAAATAGATAAGGACAAAGACACCTACCATTGCTGCTGCACCAAATATGGTTGCTGAGAACAATGCAACATCGTTCTTGGCAACAAAGGCATCTTCTAAAAACTTAATACTGGTATCTATAATTCCGCTACCTATAAAAACCAATAGTGGGAAAATAAGGTCTTTACTTCTAATGGTCAGACTTCTGTTGGATTTTATTGATGCCAGGTATACAGCGATCAAAGCCAGTAGAATACCTATTAGTTTTAATATACCTAAGCTCTCCTTATAATATATCAAACCAAAAATAATGGGGATCACCACACTCATCTTGGTCGCTACAGATACCACGGACAACCCACTGCGTTGTGTAGTGAGTGCCATTAAATTGAAAACAACAATAAATAAAGCACCAAGCCCTAATGTGAAGTAAAACCACCCGTGTGAGGTTATTTCCGAAAAAGAGACAGGAGCATCATAAGCAATTAGTCCACTAATGCATGCTACAATATAGTTAACAACGATTGCCTGAAGCGTATTGATCTTAAACCTGCCGAATAATTTGAAAGTCACAAAAATAATGACTGAAGATGCTACGCTAAGTATTAAATATATCAAAGGTTCGGGTTTTTATAACGTTTCAATATATCTCCTTTTATTATTTCTTCAGAAATCAACTGATTTAAGATCACCGGAGCTTTTATACCTTCTTTAAACTTGATGGAACCTGTAAATACAAATGCTTCATCCCAAAGATTTGCATTGGTAAATGTTTGTAATGTTTTTGTACCCCCTTCCACGATCACAGATTGAATTTTATAACTATATAATATATCACAAATTTGTTGGGCAATATCTTCGGAAAAATCTATTACTTCAAATAAAATATTTTCTGTGTTTTTGGTCTTCTTTTCGGTAATAACGATCGTCTTAGCCTCATTATTAAATACTGAAGCATTCTCAGGTGTTTTTAAGGACCTGTCAATAACAATTCTTATAGGTGAACTTCCTTCCCATTCACGGGCTGTTAAACTTGGATTGTCAGTTAATACTGTGGTAGTTCCCACCAAAATGGCCTGTTCTTCGGCACGCATTTTATGAACCCATTGGCGCGAATAGGTATTGGTGATCCAAACAGGTTTCTTTTCGGAATTTCTAAGAGTTTCGGAAGGAGCAATAAACCCATTGGAAGTCTGTGCCCATTTCAAAATAACATACGGGCGTTTTTTTTGATAAAAAGTAAAAAAACGCCTGTTCAAATCATCGCACTCTTTTTTCAGAACTCCAACTTCAACTTCACACCCGGCATCTTTCAATTTTTGGATTCCGCTTCCCGCAACTTTTGGATTGGGATCCTTACTGCCTATCACAACTTTTTTAATTCCCTTAGAGATAATAAGATCTGCACAAGGCGGAGTTTTACCAAAATGGCTGCAAGGTTCCAAAGAGACATAGATGGTAGCATCTTTTAAAAGGCCCATATTCTGTACACCAGAGATAGCATTTACTTCAGCATGTGGCAATCCGGCCTTATAATGCCAACCTTCTCCGATAATGGTATCGTTATGAACAATTACACTCCCAACCAAAGGGTTTGGATAGGTGTTTCCCAAGCCAATTTTTGCTAATTGGATACAGCGAGACATATATTTTTGGCTTATCTTCACACTGTAAAAATACAAGTAATTAGTTAGATGAGTGCACCTATAATTCGTCCTATTCAAAAAAAAGATAATCCTCAGATTGCCAGTATCATTAGAAGTGTTTTAGACGATTTTGGAGTTCCTAAAGAGGGTACGGCTTATGCAGATAAAGCTTTGGATGCTATGTATGAAACTTATAATAACAGAGCCACATATTATATACTGGAAGAGAATGGAATGGTAATAGGCGGTGGTGGTGTGGCACAATTGGACAATTATGACGGTAATGTTTGTGAATTACAGAAAATGTATTTTCTGCCACAGGCTAGAGGAAGAGGTCTGGGTACGAAAATGATAGATGCGTGTTTAGATGAAGCCCGTAATTTGGGATATGAAAAATGCTATTTGGAAACCATGTCCTACATGAAGGCCGCCCAAAAATTATACAAACGATACGGCTTTCAGTATTTAGACGGACCTATGGGTGATACAGGACATTACGCCTGTGGGGTACATATGATAAAAGAATTATAATTTTGAAGCTTTCCGTATTAAAAAAAGAGTTTACCAAAGCACTTTCAAAACTGTACCCCGAGGAAGAAGTACAATCTTTTTTTACAATTTTTTCTGAAACCATTCTTGAACTTACGAGATTAGAAACTGTCTTGCAATCTGAAAAAGATATTTCTGAAGAAGAGTATTCAAAATTTGTTGAAGCTATTCAAAGGCTGAAGCAGTTTGAACCTGTTCAACATATTATAGGTGAGACAGAATTTTATGGCTTACCTTTTAAAGTAAATAAACACGTACTTGTTCCTCGCCCTGAAACCGAAGAATTGGTTGACTGGATACTCAAGGATATTGAAGCACAAGGTCTAAAAACCGGGACACTACTGGATATAGGTTCCGGTTCCGGTTGTATTGCAATTTCTCTGGCCAAAAACCTTCCGGATATTAATGTTTCTGCCTTAGATATTTCAAAAAAGGCTTTAAAAACAGCTTCTCAAAATGCACGTTTAAATCAAGTAGCAATAAATTTCTTTCAGCAAGATATCCTCAAAACCGAAGTTCTTTCCCGGCAATATGACATTATTGTTTCTAATCCGCCATATGTCCGAGAACTGGAAAAGGAAGCGATGTTAGATAACGTTTTAAAGTACGAACCTTCTTTGGCACTATATGTAAGTAACGACGATCCGCTTATTTTTTATCGTAAAATTATAGTACTGGCAAAAAAAGGCTTAACCCCTAACGGATGGCTGTACTTCGAGATTAATGAGTATCTTAGTAAGGAAATGCAGGAAATGCTTAGGGCAGAAGGATTCATGTCGATAGAGATCAGGAAAGATATATTTGGAAAAAACAGAATGATTAAAGCTAAAAAAAATGCATAAACTCGGTACCATATGTGTGTTCTGTGGAAGTAGCGATGGAAATGATCAGGGAATCACAGATGTTGCAAAAGAGTTGGGGCAGACTTTTGCAAAACAAAATATAACATTGGTCTATGGTGCTGCCAAAATTGGCGTAATGGGGACTTTAGCTAAAACGGTTTTAGAAACTAATGGAAAGGTCATTGGTATTATCCCCGGATTTCTTAAGAAGAAAGAGGTAGTACACCTGGGACTTACACAGTTGGTCACTACAGAAAATATGCACGAGCGTAAGTTGAAAATGCATGAACTAAGTGATGGATTTATAGCTTTACCGGGTGGTATAGGTACATTGGAAGAATTGTTTGAGATACTTACCTGGTTGCAATTGGGCCTGCATACAAAACCTATAGGGCTATTAAACTGTAATGGTTTTTATGACGATCTCTTGCAGCTTTTAGAAACAATGGTACGTAAGGGCTTTGTTACTATGGAAAATTATGAACTACTTTTGATCGATTCAACAGTTGAAGGACTACTTCAAAAAATGGAAACCTTCAAAGCGCCCAATATCCCTCATTGGCTTACAAAAGAGAGAACTTGATATTCAAGTTATCAACTATTTCTGCTCTTTTTTTAACAAAACTTAAACCCAAACTACATATTTAGGTACATTTAAGTCATTAACAATTAACTTATAATGTATGAATTCAACAAAGAAGTATTTAGCTGAAGGGCTTGGCACCTTCGCATTGGTTTTATTTGGTTGTGGGGCAGCCACAATTGCCGGAGTGTCCGGTACCGGCCCTGCCGGAATTGGTTTATTGGGAATCGCCCTGGCTTTTGGGCTCGCAGTAGTTGCCATGGCATATACCATTGGACCTATCTCCGGATGCCATATTAATCCGGCGATCTCTATTGCCATGCTTGCAGCCGGAAAACTATCCGGAAAAGATACTCTGGGCTATATAATTGCACAATGTATAGGAGCCATTGCAGCAGCTGGTGTTCTATACGTATTGGTTACCGGAACAACAGGTTTTGTAATGCCCGAATGGGGCTTAGGCAGCAATGGATGGGGAGAAGGTTATTTAGGGGCTTATGACATGAAATCGGCTCTTATTGCAGAATTTGTGTTTACCTTTTTATTCTTAATGGTCATTTTTGGAACCACTGCAAAAAATGCATCTCCTGCAATGGCCGGATTGGCTATTGGTATCACTTTGGTATTGATTCATTTAGTAGTGATCCCTATTACAGGGACTTCTGTAAATCCTGCACGTAGTTTGGGACCGGCTTTATTTGCGGGAGGAATGGCATTGGACCAATTGTGGTTATTTATAGTAGCACCTATTGCAGGCGGACTCTTTGCTGCGGCAGTACGAAAGATCTTTTTGGACGACTAGTTTTAATAAATATATTAGTTAAAAGGCTTCAGTTATGAGGCCTTTTTTGTTTATAAACTGTTCTTTAAAGCCCTTAGGTTTTCGCTAGGAATTTTATATTTGTTGTATGAACATTGAACAGCAGATCAACCAACTCCGCGAAGCGCTTCGAGAACATAATTATAATTATTACGTATTGGATAATCCTACCATATCTGATTACGAATTCGATATAAAACTAAAAGAACTTCAAGCCCTGGAAACCGCTCACCCGGAGTTCTATGATGCCAATTCACCTACACTTCGGGTAGGAGGGGAAGTGACCAAGAATTTTGAAACGGTAGCCCATACCTATCGAATGTATTCCCTCGATAATTCATATTCTAAAGAAGATCTGGAAGATTGGGAGAAGCGTATTAAAAAATTGGTAGATGGAGATGTAACCTATACTTGTGAGCTTAAATATGATGGCGCTTCCATGAGTCTTACATACGAAAATGGAAAACTGCTAAGAGCCGTGACACGTGGCGATGGGTTTCAGGGAGATGATGTAACCACCAATGTAAAAACGATCAAATCTGTACCACTACAGCTCAAAGGTGATTATCCATCACATTTTGAAATAAGGGGCGAAATCATCTTACCTTTTGCCGGTTTCGAGAAAATGAACGCCGAAAGAATTGACATTGGTGAAGAACCCTACCGAAATCCAAGGAATACTGCCTCCGGAAGTTTAAAATTACAGGATAGTAGCGAAGTAGCAAAGCGTCCACTGGAATGCTTGTTATACAGCATCAAAGGGGAACGATTGCCTATAAAAACCCAGTTTGAAAATCTTGAAAAAGCACGGCAATGGGGTTTCAAAGTTCCAAAAGAGGCCAAGCTGGCCAAAAATATTGATGAGGTATTGGAGTTTATCAATTATTGGGATGTAGAGCGTCATAAACTACCTTACGAAACGGATGGTGTGGTTGTAAAAGTGAATGATTTACAACAACAGGAAGAACTGGGGTATACGGCAAAAGCCCCTCGTTGGGCAATGGCCTATAAGTTTAAAGCAGAGCAGGTAGCTACTGTTCTCAATGAGATTACGTACCAGGTAGGACGTACTGGAGCCATTACACCTGTGGCAAATTTAGAACCGGTAGAACTTGCAGGAACTATTGTAAAGCGTGCATCATTACATAATGCAGACCAGATCGTAAAGTTGGATATTAGAGAAGGGGATACCGTATTTGTGGAAAAAGGAGGTGAAATTATTCCGAAGATCATTGCAGTAGATTTTATGCAGAGAGGAAGGGATTCGAAGCCTACACAGTATATTGAAAATTGCCCTGAGTGCTCTACTAAATTAATCAGAAAAGAAGGAGAAGCACAGCATTATTGTCCCAATGTGGAAGGATGCCCGCCACAGATCATAGGGCGTATTCAGCATTTTATTTCTCGGAAAGCTATGGATATTGAAGGCTTGGGTGGCGAGACAGTAGCACTTTTGGTCAATAACCAATTGATATATAATTATGCAGACCTTTACAAACTAACTGAAGCACAGTTGATTCCGTTAGAACGTATGGCAGAGAAGAGTGCTGAGAATTTAGTTGCCGGAGTAGAAGCTTCAAAAGAAATTCCGTTTGAGCGTGTATTATTTGCACTGGGAATTCGTTATGTAGGGGAGACCGTTGCAAAAAAACTGGCAAAGCATTACAAAACGATCGATGCTCTGGCGGAAGCTTCAGAAGAACAATTGATCACAGTTGACGAAATAGGTGATAGAATAGCCAAAAGTGTGGTTGTATTCTTTTCCGAAGAAAAAAACAGGGAAATTATCGAACGATTGAAAAACTACGGTGTCCAATTGGAAATTTCGGCAGAAAAACTAGCCAATCAAACCGATATATTGCAGGGAAATACCTTCGTGGTTTCGGGCGTTTTTTCAAAAGTTTCCCGTACCGAATTAAAGAAACTTATCGAGGATAATGGAGGAAAAGTTTCCGGATCTATCTCAGGTAAAACAAGTTATGTTGTTGCGGGAGAGAATATGGGGCCGAGTAAAAAAACAAAAGCAGAAGGGCTTGGAGTTCCTATTATTACAGAGGATGAATTTTTACAAATGATTTTGTGAACTTCAACAAAAAAATACTCGAAATACGTATTTTGTGAAACAAGTTGCTTGGGGGCCATGTTCAAAAAAATAAAACAGAAATCACTTCAAAAACTCACCGAAAAAAATATTCGGCAACGTGATTTATCACAAGTAAATGAACCATTAACGCGACTTGGGTTTTTAGTGGACGAAAGTGAGTTCCAGGAGTTTGAAGAATTATATGATTTTTCTGCAACGTTAGGTATACAACGCAAAGATGTGAAGGTATTCTCCTTTTTAGAGTCCAAGAAGAAATTGCCATCATTGCGCCAAAACCAAATACACAACAAAGATTTTACCTGGAAAGGTGAAATTCATAATCAAAATGCGCAGGAATTTCTGGATGTTCCATTTGATGTTTTAATAGGATATTATAAAGGAGCGAATGAATTTTTGGATTTAATGGTTTCTGCCAGTAAAGCAAAATTTAAAGTAGGTGTAAAAAAGGCAGATCCGCGATTGTATGATTTAATTATTGAAATACAACCAGATAAAGTAACCGAGTTTAAAGCAGAATTAAAAAAGTATTTAAAGATCTTAAATAAAATAGCATGAAGGAATTGGTTGGAACGGGTGTAGCATTGGTCACTCCATTTACTGAAAATTTTGAAGTAGATGTGGAAGGGTTGAAAAGAGTTTTTAATTTCAATATAGATAATGGGATCGACTATTTAGTGCTATTGGGTACTACTGCTGAAAGTGCAACCCTGACCAAGCCCGAAAAGCAACTGATCATAGATACAATTGTAGAGATAAATGCAGGAAGATTACCTTTAGTTCTTGGTATTGGAGGTAATAACACTCAATCTGTTATTGATGAACTGGAAGCCCGTGATCTTTCTCCTTTTACTGCAATTTTATCTGTTTCCCCAATGTATAACAAGCCTACACAGGAAGGGATTTACCAACACTTTGCAGCAATAGCGAAAGCAACTCCAAAGCCAATTATTCTGTACAATGTTCCCGGACGGACCGCGTCCAATATACTTCCCAAAACAGTGATTCGCTTAGCAAATGATTTTGAACGTATTGTAGCTATCAAAGAAGCTGCAGGGGATATAGTACAGGCAATGCGTTTGATTGAAGGTTGTCCTGATGACTTTTTGGTGATCTCGGGAGATGATATGATTGCATTACCAATGGTTTTGGCGGGTGGTGCCGGTGTTATTTCGGTCATTGGAGAAGGGTTTCCAAAGGAATTTTCTGAAATGATACGCTTAGGATTAGATAAAAAAGTAGAAGAAGCGTACCAACTACACTACAGGATATCGCCAGCGATTGATTATATTTTTGAGGAAGGAAATCCCGCTGGAATCAAAGCTGTTTTCAATAAATTTGGGATCTGCGGAGCTACTGTTCGTCTTCCTTTGGTTGAAGCCAGTGATGCTTTAAGAACAAAAATTGACACATTTGTGGATAATTTTTAATTCAGAAAAGAAATTTATCAGTTAAATTTTTCAAAACAATAGTAATTACACATACTTATTGCAATATTTTAGCGGTATAATAAGTTTTTATAATCACGTTTTATTCACTACTTTTGCACGATGTTTTTTAAATATATGAGAACGAGCCTTTTAATTCTATTTGTAAGTTTGTCTTTTATCTCCTGCAGTGAATACCAACAGGTATTACGCGGTGATGATACTGCACGTAAATTTTCTATGGCAGATTCTTTATACGAACTTGGAAAACATAAGAAAGCGTTACAGCTTATGGAGCAAATTGTTCCTGCTTATCGTGGGAAGCCTCAAGCTGAGAAGCTAATGTTCATGTATGCCAATACATTCTACAATATGGAAGACTATTATTTGGCAGGCTATCAATTTGAACGTTTCGAAACTTCGTACCCAAAAAGTGATAGTGTAGAAATTGCATCCTACCGTTCGGCAAAGAGCTATTATGAGTTATCACCACGTTATTCATTAGACCAAAACGATACCGATACGGCATTAGAGAAACTACAGGGTTTTATAAACAAATACCCAAATTCTGAATATCGTATAGGAGTCAATGAATTGGTTTCCGAATTACGTTACAAAAAAGAAAATAAAGAGTATGAAGTTGCTAAACAGTACCTTCGTATTTCAGATTATAAGGCAGCCATTGCAGCATTTGATAATTTTATTGCAGATAATCCAGGGTCACAATTTAGAAAAGAGGCTTTCTTTGGAAGATTGGATGCAGCCTATCAATTAGCTATTAATAGTGTTCCGTCTAAAGTAGAAGAACGTTTGGTTACGGCACAAGGATATTATAATAGTTTTGCAAAATATTATAAAGAAACCGACCTTAAAGCAGATGCTGATAAGATTTCCGAAGACATTCAGGAACGGTTGAACACAAATAAAGAAACTACAAGTTTAAAATAGGATTATGAGCGATATTAAAAATTCTGAAGCACCTATCAATACTACAACTATTGATAAAAATTTGATTGATGCACCTACTGATAATATCTATGAGGCTATCTCTATTGTTTCCAAAAGAGCAATACAGATAAATGGTGATATCAAAAAAGAATTGCTTGAAAAATTAGATGAGTTTGCTACTTACAACGATAGTTTGGAGGAAATTTTTGAAAACAAAGAACAGATCGAAGTTTCTAAGTTTTATGAAAAATTACCAAAACCACATGCGTTGGCAATACAGGAATGGTTAGAGAACAAGATCTACTATCGTAATACCCAAGACGAAGAAATCGAAAAGTAATAAAATGTCTGTGCTAAGCGGTAAAAAAATATTACTGGGCGTAACTGCCGGTATTGCCGCTTATAAGTCGGCTTTTTTAGTTCGGTTGCTGGTAAAGGAGGGCGCAAAGGTTAAGGTTGTAATGACACCTTCCGCCAAAGAGTTTGTAACTCCTTTAACGCTTTCCACTCTTTCAAAAAATGAAGTCTTTTCTTCCTTTACCAATGAAGAAAATGAAAATGCCCAATGGAATAACCATGTTGAGTTAGCCCTTTGGGCTGATTTGTTTTTGATCGCTCCCGCCACGGCCAATACCTTATCCAAGATGGCAAGTGGCACCAGTGACAACTTGCTTTTGGCGTGTTACCTTTCTGCTAAATGCCCTGTGTACTATGCTCCTGCAATGGATCTGGATATGTATAAACACCCCACTACACAACAGACTTTTGACGCTTTGGAAGGTTTCGGAAATATTCAAATTCCCGCTGCTTATGGAGAATTGGCAAGTGGTTTGGTTGGTCAGGGCAGAATGGCTGAACCCGAAGACATTATTACATTTTTAGAAAAAGATATACTAAGATCGTTACCACTACGTGGAAAAAAAATCATGATCACGGCAGGCCCTACTTATGAAGCAATTGATCCGGTGCGTTTTATTGGTAATCATTCCAGTGGAAAAATGGGGTATGCACTTGCAGAAGCTTCTGCGAATCTGGGAGCCGAAGTATTACTTATTTCCGGGCCGTCCAATTTACAAATATTACATAATTATGTTGAGGTAATTCGAGTGACCTCTGCAAAAGAAATGTACGATGCTACTCATAAAAAATTTAAAGATTGTGATGTGGCTATATTAAGTGCAGCAGTTGCCGACTATCGCCCTAAACAGGTAGCCGATCAGAAAATAAAAAAGAAAGAAGGCTCGTTAACACTTCAACTGGAAAAAACCGATGATATTTTAGCCTCACTGGGAGATATCAAACAAGAACAATTGTTGGTGGGTTTTGCATTAGAGACCGAAAATGAGTTGGAAAATGCAAAAACAAAACTCAAAAAAAAGAATTTAGATTTAATTGTATTAAATTCGCTTAATGATAAAGGTGCCGGCTTTAAAACCGACACTAATAAAATAACTTTGATTACTAAAGACAATAAAGTGATACCTTTTTCGGTTAAACCCAAGACAGAGGTAGCAAACGATATTTTAAAACATATTATACAACAACTCCATGCGTAGATTATTTCTTATTTTTTCATTTTTAGTAGCAGTATATTCTGTAGACGCACAAGAGCTTAACTGTACCTTAACTATTGACGCAGAGCAAACAGGGCAGCCTAACCAACAAGTATTTAGAACCTTAGAACAACAACTCACAGAGTTTATAAACAATACGAAATGGACCGATGGGGTGTATAAGAATCAAGAACGCATAGATTGTAATATGTCCATTATTATAAGTGAATATAGTGGAGATTCTTTTTCGGCAACACTTCAGATTCAGTCTTCCAGAACTATTTTTGATTCTACTTATGACAGTCCGGTGTATAATTACAATGACAGACAATTCAATTTTAAGTATACTGAATTTCAACCTCTGAATTTTAATATCAATTCTTTCGATTCTAACTTAATTTCGGTAATTGCATACCATGTATATACCATTATTGCTTTGGATGCCGATACCTACGAACCTGATGGAGGTAAAGCGTATTTTGAAGTCGCCAAACAAATTGTAAATACAGCAGCATCCAGTAATTTTAAGGGGTGGAGGCCGGCAGATGGAGCACAATCACGTTACCGTTATAATGATGCAATGTTGTCTTCTGTATATAAAGAATTTCATACTGCTTTGTATGATTATCACCGCCAGGGCTTGGATCTAATGAGTCAAAACCAAAGAGAAGCAAAACTTAAAATCATAGATGCTATTACCAGGCTCAAGGGGATTAATGACCGCAGACCTAATTCATTCTTATTGCGCACCTTTTTTGACGCTAAGAGTGATGAAATCCAGGCTATTTTTAGTGGAGGACCTAAAGTAGATATTGCTTCTCTAATTGATAACCTCAATAGAATGGCTCCTACCAAGCGGGGTAGCTGGACCGAGATCAAGTTTTAAATAACACATCTTTTTTTCTTGCAGGAGTTGCAAAACTCTTATACTTTAGAAGCTACAATAACTAAAGTATTTTGTACGACTAAATTTTATTTGTGATTACAACTCTTGCCATAAAAAACTATGCCTTAATTGATGATATTCGTGTGGATTTTAGCACGGGGTTGACCATTATTACAGGAGAGACGGGTGCAGGTAAATCTATTTTATTAGGTGCATTGGCATTGGTTTTAGGAAAGCGTGCGGATATTGGTAGTGTGAAAGATGCTACAAAAAAATGCATTATTGAAGCTGAGTTTACCATTGACCATTATTATTTACAACCAATTTTCAGTGAAAATGATCTGGATTATGAACCGCATACTATTTTGCGTCGTGAAATCCTTCCCAGTGGAAAATCCAGGGCTTTTGTAAATGATACTCCGGTTACTTTGGGGCAACTTCAGGCCTTAGCTCCTCATTTGGTAGATATTCATAGTCAGCATGAAACCTTAGCATTGTTTTCTGAAACATTTCAGATGGAAGTTATTGATACTCTTGCTGATAACTCTAGTTTGCTTAGGACTTATAAACAGCAATTAGAAACTTATAATGACCTTTCACGGACACTTTTGGAAGCAAAGAATACAAAGGAGAACGCTACGCGTGAATTAGACTATAATACTTTTTTATACACCGAATTAAAGGAAGCTAAATTAGAAACTCTGAACCAAGATGAGTTGGAAGAAATCTATGAGAGACTTAACAATACTGAAGAAATACAGGAATCGCTTTCAAAGATCATTCAATTATTTTCTGAAGAACAAATAGGAACCTTAGATACAGCGAAGGAAACCAGAATCACGTTAGGAAAACTACGTACGTTTTCTTCAGAATTTGATATGCTTTGGGATCGTTTGAATAGTGTGATCATTGAATTGGAAGACATTCAGGAATCAATTGAAGATACAATTTTAAAAGTTGAAGCAGACCCTCAAAAATTATTAGAGACCAACGATAAATTACAGATGCTGTATAAGCTCCAAAAGAAACATTCCATGAATACTGTGGAAGAATTATTGGCAATACAGAAAGATCTGGAAACAAAAATTGATAAAACGTTGCACCAGGATGAACGAATAGCATTGCTGGAAAAGCAGCTATTGGATAGTAAAGAAATCGCTTTGCAAACTGCAAATCAATTATATGAGAAACGAAAAAAGACTATTCCGCAATTAAAAGAAAAACTAGAGGCCTTTTTAGGCGAATTAGGATTGCCCAATGCGAAATTCAAGTTTGAATTAACGCTTTCAGAATCTTTCAGAAAAACTGGAACAGATACTTTAGAATTGCTTTTTACAGCTAATAAAGGCTTGCCATTTGGCTCTTTAAAGAAGATTGCTTCAGGAGGAGAGCTAAGTAGAATCATGCTGGCAATAAAGGCAGTCCTGGCAAAGTATAAGAAACTTCCAACCATTATTTTTGATGAAATTGACACGGGAGTTTCGGGAGAGATTGCACACAAAATGGCAACGATTTTAAATACCATGAGTAGTTCCACACAATTATTCAGTATTACACATTTACCGCAGATAGCTGCCAAAGGCGCACATCATATAAAAGTTTACAAAGAAGACAGTGGAGCTGTTACGGCCACGCGATTAAAAATATTGAATGATGACGAACGCATTGTTGAAATAGCACAAATGATAGGTGGAAACAAAATGACAGATTCTGCCATTGCACACGCAAAAGAATTATTGAATTAAGTGTATCTTTGCACTCTAAATACATACTAATCTAAGCACTTTATAAATGGCATATAATTTATTGAAAGGAAAAAGAGGGATTATTTTTGGAGCGTTGGATGAGAACTCCATAGCGTGGAAAACTGCTGAAAGAGTTCACGAAGAAGGTGGTAAATTTGTTCTTACCAATGCACCTATTGCTATGAGAATGGGGCAAATAAACACTTTAGCTGAAAAAACAGGATCGGAAATTATTCCTGCAGATGCAACCAGTCTTGAAGATTTAGAAAACCTCGTAGAAAAAGCGACAGAAATATTGGGAGGAAAACTCGATTTTGTATTGCATTCTATTGGAATGTCTGTAAATGTTAGAAAAGGGAAGCATTACACAGATCAAAACTATGATTGGACCCATAAAGGGTGGGATGTTTCGGCAGTTTCTTTTCATAAAACCATGAACGTTTTGTATAAGAAAGATGCCATGAATGAATGGGGAAGTGTTGTGGCCTTAACATATATGGCTGCGCAGCGTGTGTTCCCGGATTATAACGATATGGCAGATAACAAAGCTTACTTAGAGTCTATTGCAAGAAGTTTTGGTTATTTCTTTGGAAAGGATAAAAAGGTACGCGTAAATACTATTTCACAGTCACCAACACCAACTACAGCCGGACAGGGAGTAAAAGGCTTTGATGGATTTATAGCGTATGCCGAAAAGATGTCTCCACTTGGAAATGCAACTGCTCTGGATTGTGCAAATTATACGGTGACTCTATTTAGTGACCTCACCAAAAGAGTAACCTTACAAAATCTATATAATGACGGTGGATTTTCTAATATGGGAGTGAGTAATGAAGTAATGGAATCTTTTATGGAAAAAGAATAACTTCCCGTTTTAAAAAACACATTAAAACCTGCTTTCTGACTTGCTTAGAGGCAGGTTTTTATGTTCTAAAAAAAACTTACACGCCTTCATCGAAAAAAGCAGCAAGCTTATCGAAATATTTTTGGTGATACCGCATTTTTTGGATACATTTAGACGAATATTAACTAATCTCTTTTTAAATTATGAAAAAACTTACTTTTCTAGGGTGCTTATTGTTTTGCTTTGCTTTGACAATGAGTGCTCAACGTCAGACATCATCAACGATGGATGATTTATTAAACCGATATTCCCAGCTTGGGGATAAAACAGGAAATGTTTCTGACTATTTTACTACCTCAGAACAACAAATGCTGAGTGATCATTTTAACAATCAGGAATTACCAATTCCTTCCCCTCAAGTAGCTGAATTGTTGGATAGATTGGAAGCTGCCGGAAATTCTGCTTTGGTAGAGCCGCAAAATCTATTTAATGATTATGAAAGAGGCCTTTTACAAGAATATTATTCAAATGCCTATCCGTCTAATGGTGCCATGAGAGCTCCGGGAGATGTTTGGGTTCTTAATGTAAGAGCAGCATGTGGCCAGGAGTTTGGTACTTTTCCTTTGGGAGGACCATATACAATTAATCCTATTGTTGTAAATGCTTCAGGAATTTTCGCAGGAGAATTTGACGGCAACGGAGTTTTATATGGTGTAAACTTTGATATTTTATCACTGGTTACTATAGATCAAGTTACTGGTGCCGAAACAACTGTAGGTCCACTAACTAATATGGTAGGTACTCCTAGTGGTTTGGCCTGGAATGAAGCTAACGGTACTATGTATGCTGCCAGTACAGATGGAGCAGTTAGTACCATCTATACGATAGATCTAACAACTGGAACTTGTACCGTTATTGGAGATACTGGTAATACATTAGGAATTTGGTTGGCAATTGATCCGGCAGGAAATGCTTTCATGGCGGATATTGGAGATGATAATCTTTATTCAATTGATCTAACCACTGGAGCCGGAACACTTGTAGGGCCTCTTGGAATAGATATTTCTTTTGCTCAGGATGCAGATTTTGACCCTGACACAGGAACTTTATATATGGGAGCTTATATTGGTGGAGGTGTTAATTTCTGGGCATCTGTAGATACTACAACCGGAACAGCTACTACTTTAGGTACAGTGAATGCCGATTGTGCTGAAATAGGTATTGCCGCTATCGAAGGAACTCCAGTTGTAACTGGTCCTTCTCTTGCTTATGCAGTTGAAAATGCAACTTCTATGAATGGAACTTTTATGACGGATACACCGGCAACATTTACTCCTATAGCTGCTTCAATACCGGTTGGGCCTGATTTTGAAGGAGCAGGAGCTGTTGATCCATATGACCCAACTACAGCATATGTGGTTGTTAACAACGGAGATTTCTTTAGCCTGGATCTAGCTTCAGGTGTTTATACCTCTCTTGGGAACGTAGGTGTTTTAGATTTTACAGGTTTAGAATTCAGCCCTGATAACGGTCTTTTATATGGAGTTACACTAACAGAACTTTATACAATCAACCCTGGATCTGTAACTGCTACACTAGTAGGAAGTACAGGTATGACGGTAGCTATTGCGCTTGCCATAGATGGTGATGGAAATGGATACTCTTATGATATTACTGACGATAATTTTTACAGCATTGACCTAAGTACGGGGGCAGCAACTGTTGTTGGACCAGTTGGTTTTGATGCTGCATTTGGCCAGGGTATGGCTTGGGACGGTAATACCGATACGATCTATATGACAGCGTTTAACAATGGTATTTTTGACTCGGAGTTACGTACCGTTGATCCTGCTACCGGAGCAACTACTTTAATAGGACAAATGGAACCGGGCTCACTTACACAGTATGCTTGGGTTGTTCTTCCTGCTCCTGCTTTAGTTAATGATGCCTGTGAAGATGCCAGACCTGTTTTCTGTGGATCTACTATATTAGGAGATACTACTACCAATACGGACCAGGGAGGTGCTAATGCTTCTCCAGATGCATGGTTCAGTTTTACCGGTTCGGGTACTTCAGAGTTAGTTACCGTTTCACTTTGTGACGGAGGGACAGCTTATGATTCCAGATTAACAGTTTATAATTCTTGTGGCGGATTAGTGATTACCGAAAATGATGATTTCTGTGGTGTACAATCTGAATTGAAATTTGTGTCAGATGGTTCTACGACCTATTATATCGCAGTGGAAGGATTTGATACTCCGGATGCCGGTGCATTTAGCCTGGCTATCACTTGTGACGTGCCATTGATTAATGATATCTGTCAGGATGCGCTTCCAATTAGTTGTGGAGAGACTGTTTCGGGAACTACTATCAATGCAACAGACGATGCTTATCTAGCTCCTGATTGTGGTACTGCTACAGTAACCACTCCTGGAGTTTGGTATGTATATGAAGATACTACCGGATTAGTTACAGATATTACAGTTAGTTTGTGTAATGGCTCTACAGCTTTTGACACTAAGCTTTCTGTATTTACAGGAGATTGTAATACGCCACCATTAACGTGTGTAGACGGAAATGATGATGCTTGTGGAACTGGAGGACTTGTTTCTGAAGTATCTTTCCAAAGTGATGGTAACTCTACATACCTGATTTTAGTTCACGGATTTGGAGGCCAGACAGGAGATTTCGATTTAGACATGACTTGTATCCCGGTACCTCCACCAAATGACGATATTGCAAACTCTATTGATGTAGACGAGATTGGATGTCCTTTCACAGATCCAGCTGTGCCTATGCCTGCTGCAACTACAGAAGGTGGTAATCCAACAGATTGTAATATAGACGGAGCTAATGGAGTATGGTATAATATCACTCCGGATGCAGATGGAGAAATTACTGCAACTATAACTACTCCTGCCGGAGCAAGTTTTGTGAATTTCTTTACTGCACCAAATGAGAATGCTGTTGAAACAGACCTTGTTTTAGTAGACTGGTGGAACAACCAGTGTGGACCTGCAACCTCTACAACGATACCTGTTGTGGCTGGACAGGCTTACTATATCTTTGTGGTGAACACAGGAGGAATTACAGATATTGAAATCACTTGTGATCTACTTGGTATAGATGATAATATCATTGAAGGGTTTAGCTATTATCCAAACCCTGCTGATGAGACTATCAGCTTAAGTGCTGCAGATACTATTGAAAAAGTAGTAGTATATAATATGTTAGGTCAAAAAATGATTGACCAGGCTATTGATGCTGCAACTTCTCAGGTAAATGTTGCTAACTTGGCAACTGGAACTTATATCATGCAAGTTACAGTGAATGGTCAGGTAGGATCATACCATATCATTAAGAAGTAATTTTTTTCATATTTATTTTAAAGCCACTCCGATTACTATCGGGGTGGCTTTTTTTTTGATTAACTTTGCCGGATGAATCTTCACTTCTCTTTTATCATCCCGGTATACAACCGTCCTGAGGAAATAAAGGAACTTTTAGAGAGTTTTACAAAGCTGAATTATGGGAATCCTTATGAGATTGTGATCGTAGAGGACGGATCCACAAACACATCAGAGGATATGGTCGCTCGGTTTTGGGACCAGCTAGAAATTTCCTATTATTTTAAGAAAAATTCAGGCCCTGGAGACTCCAGAAATTTTGGAATGCAAAAAGCAAAAGGGAACTACTTCATTATTTTAGATTCAGATTGTCTGTTACCTCCACACTACCTTACAACGGTAGCAGATTTTCTAACTAAAAATTATCACGACTGTTATGGTGGTGCAGATGCTGCGCACAGCAGTTTCACAAAACTTCAGAAAGCTATTAATTATGTAATGACCTCATTTCTTACTACGGGGGGAATACGTGGCAGTGAGAAAAGCGTTAGCCGTTTTGAGCCAAGAAGTTTTAATATGGGAATTTCAAAAAAGGCCTTTCTGGATACCGGCGGCTTTTCAAAAATTCATCCGGGAGAAGACCCGGACCTATCGCATAGAATACTGGAAACAGGTTACTCAACCACTTTCCTGCCGAATGCTTATGTATATCATAAAAGGCGAATTTCCTGGAAAAAGTTTTATGTACAGGTTAAAAAATTCGGGTTGGTTCGCCCCATATTAAACTTATGGCACCCTAAATCTTCAAAACTCACTTATTGGTTACCTTCTTTATTTGTGCTATATACTATAGTTTCGGTCATAGCTGCGATATTCATTAATTGGACGGTATTGCTTCCAATAATTTTGTATGTTGTTGTATTGTTTGTTGATTCAAGTTATAAAAATAGAAGTATGGTTATAGGCGTACTATCTGTAATCGCTTTTTTTGTACAGTTTTTTGGATATGGCTCAGCATTCCTTATATCGAGTTTTTATATTCAGTTTTTAAAAAGAGATCCTGAAAAGCAGTTTCCAAACTTATTTTTTAAGTAATTTTATTGAATACTTATAACAAATGCTATCAAAAAAAAAATATAAGAGTTCCAAAGTAAAATCTTTTCTTCTCTTCCTTCTGCTAGCAATTTTGTTTTGGGCACTTACAAAATTTTCCAGAGAATATACGGCCACCATAAATGCTTCGGTTCATTATAATAATATTCCAAAGAATACAATTTTGGATGAAGAGAACCTAAAAGAGGTTTCTTTTGATGTAACTGCCAATGGTTTCGAATTTTTGATGTATAAACTAAAAGAACCCTCTGTAAAGATTGATGTAAATTCATTTTATAATGAAGAAGTAAAACAGGCAAATATTTCAAAAACTGATTTAGTGAAATTAATAACGAATCAACTTAAAAAAAATATTTCAGTTAAGAATGTATCGATCAATGAGCTTACTGTAGCATTAAATGAAATTGTTTCAAAAATGATTCCTGTACGCGCAAATACAAGTGTTACTTTTAAAGAAGGGTTCAATTCTTTAGACAGCTTAAAGATCACACCGGATTCGGTTTCTGTTTCTGGGCCGGCTTCAGATGTAAAAGAAATAAATTATGCCGAGACCACACCGGTGAGTCTGGAAAATACAGACGAGACTATTAATATAATTGCACCGTTGGCGTTATCTATGAATAAAAAAGTTTCATTTACACCTCAAGAGGTACAATTGCAACTTGAAGTTGTAGAGTTTTCACAAAAGGAAATGTTATTACCTGTAGAGGTAATTAACCTTCCGGAGAATATCACAATAAAACTGATTCCGGAAATGATAAAGGTTGTTTTTAGTATATCTGTAAATGATTTTAAAACAATTACTCAAGATGATTTCAAGCTCATTTGTGATTATACTGCTCGTAATACGGAAGAAAATTTTATGGTACCTAAATTTTTGAAAAAACCGAAGAGTGTACTTAATATTGAGCTTAGTGATAAAAAGATAGACTACCTTATTTTTAAATAAACATTGTGTTTTAAAATTATAGCTTTTGAAAATTGTTGGACTTACAGGGGGGATAGGAAGTGGTAAAACTACTGTGGCAATGCTCTTTAAAGAACTGGGTGTTCCGGTCTATATTGCAGATGATGAAGCAAAAAAGCTTACTAATAAGTCTAAAATAATTAAAAAGAAACTTATTTCGTTATTAGGCAAAAAGGCATATACAAAAGAAGTATTAAATAGAAAGTTTGTTGCCAATAAAATATTTAAGGATTCAGATTTGCTGCAAAAGGTGAATGGAATAATCCACCCAAAAGTTGCGCAACATTTTCAAAGATGGCTCAAAAAACAAGAGGGAGCATATTGTATTAAGGAGGCAGCTATTTTATTTGAGAATGGAGGGTATAAAAATTGTGACCTGACCATACTGGTAACAGCACCTAAAGAAGAACGGATCAAAAGGGTTATGTTACGGGATAAAACAACAAAAGGAGCAATAGAAGAGAGAATGGCCAATCAATGGGAGGATGAAGAAAAAGAAAAATTGGCAGATGTTATCATAAGGAATACTAGTTTGGCAACTACACGAAAACAGGTTAAAAAGATACATTCTTTTCTAATTAAAGAGTGATAGAATCGCGACAAATTCATTTTGTTAACATTTGGTTAAATGGAAAGCCATCTAAATGTTAAAATCTTACTTTTGAAATATGAACAAAAAGCTATTTGCAATCCTTATAGCCTTAATGACGTTATCATTATTGGGTATTATTTTTGTTCAGGGATATTGGATTACCAATTCGTATCAAACAAAAGAGGATCAGTTTACATTTAATGTCCAGCAAACACTTTTGTCTGTATCTAAAAAGATACAGATGCGTGAGATTGAAGACTATTACAACATTTACAGTGGCTATGTGGATAGTATTGATGTTCCGGATAATGTGAATTTTAGCGAATTAATTTATACCACCAGCAACGATAGAAATAATGAGACCTATATATTTTCTGATGGTATTTTGGAAGAAGATTATAAGCTGTCTTCTAATTTTTTGGATACCGAAATAGATTCTATCCGATTTAAAAAAATAACAAATAAAAAAAGCACTACAAAAGTTGTTACAGGTGTAGATGGTAGTGGTATCACATCCGAAACTAAAATAGAATCATTTAGCAGGTTGAAAGATTATGAGCGCAACCAATTTGAAGAAGCTTTCAAGAATATTTCTACCAAAACACCAATTCACAAACGGGTGAGTGGTGCTGAGATTGAGAAAGAACTTACTAAAGAGTTAAGAGGAAGAGGGGTTGCTTCAAAATTTGAATATGCCGTTTACAGCAATAACCTGGCTACAAAAATAAAGTCTAAAAACTTTGAACTAAAGGGTGATACCACTTATGAGGTCCCCTTATTTACAAATGAAGAATTGAAGACAAATTATACGTTATATGTAAATTTTCTGGGAAAAGAAAAAGAGGTTCTCAATTCCATTTTGGGAATGGCGATGCTTTCATTGATTTTTACAAGCGTGATTATACTTGCATATTCCAGTGCTTTATCTCAATTATTCAGGCAACGACAAATTTCACAGATAAAATCTGATTTTATCAATAACATGACACACGAGTTTAAAACTCCAATTGCAACTATAAACCTGGCTCTGGACGCTTTAAAGAATCCAAAGGTAAAGGACGATAAAGAATTCTTAGGCCGTTATCTGGGAATGATACGGGATGAAAACAGGAGAATGCATGCCCAAGTAGAAAATGTCCTGCGTATTTCGAAATTAGAGAAGAACGAACTTGATCTACCAAAAGAAAGATTAAAATTACATGATATTCTGGAGACATCTATTTCGCACGTTGGGCTTATGGTGGAAGATCGCGGAGGCTATATAGAAACACATTTGGGTGCCTTAAAATCTTCTGTTCTCGCTAACGAATCACATTTAACCAATGTGATTGTAAATATTTTGGATAATGCTATTAAATATTCTGAAGAAAGTCCAAAAATTGACATTTATACGGAAAATGTAAAAGATAATATTATTTTAAAAATACGCGATCAGGGGATGGGGATGAGTAAGGCAGTTCAAAAAAGAATATTCGAAAAGTTCTATAGAGAATCGACCGGGGATATTCATAATGTTAAAGGACACGGCCTCGGACTTGCATACGTAAAGCGTATACTTGATGATCATGACGGAGAGATTTATGTAGAAAGTGAAAAAGGGAAGGGGAGCACATTTATTATAAAATTACACTTAATATCTTAAATTATGGAAACTGAAAACAAAAAGATTCTTCTAGTAGAAGACGATCCAAACTTTGGAACGGTACTTAAAGATTATCTTGCAATGAACGACTATCAGGTAACACACGCCAAGAATGGAATGGAAGGCTTTGAAAAATTCAAAAAAGATGATTTTGACCTTTGTATCCTGGATGTAATGATGCCTTATAAAGATGGTTTCACCCTCGCAAAGGAAATTCGTGAAAAGAATGAAGACGTACCCATCATTTTTCTAACTGCAAAAGCAATGAAGGAAGATGTTTTGAAAGGATACAAAGTAGGAGCAGATGATTACCTTAATAAGCCTTTTGACAGTGAAGTGCTTTTAATGAAAATCAAAGCCATCATACAGCGTAAGGCAACAGATTCTATTGCAGATAGCAAACAATTTGAATTTAATGTAGGTAATTTCCATTTGAACTCTAAATTACGTTTCCTTACCTATAAAAAAGAAAGTCCATCCAAACTTTCACCAAAAGAGAATGAATTACTGCGCCTGCTTGCATTACATAAGAATGATCTAATGCCTCGTGAATTAGCATTGACAAAAATATGGAGGGATGATAATTATTTTACCTCTCGTAGTATGGATGTATATATAGCTAAACTTCGTAAGTATTTAAGCAAAGATGATGGTGTGGAAATAATTAATATCCACGGAGAAGGATTTCGTTTGGTAGTGAAAGATGAAGTAGATCAATAATTTGAGTATATAATAAGTGTAAAAAACCCTTGTTAAAGAGCTTTTTCCCCTTTTATGTAAGCAATGATTTCTGAAGCATTTGTAAGATAATCAAACCAGTGAATTGCTTCATTTTTACCAAACCACGTAATTTGCCTTTTGGCGAAACGCCGTGTGTTTTTCTTGATTTCTTCAATGGCTTTTTCCTTGGAGATATTACCGTCAAGATATTGAAAGAGTTCTTTATAGCCTACTGTTTGTAGAGCATTCAAAGTTTTGTATTGAAACAGGCGTTTAGCTTCTTCTATCAAACCTTTGGAGATCATTTGGTCTACACGTTGATTGATACGATTATATATGATCTCTCTTTCAGCTGTTAAGCCAATATATAGTGTTTCAAAATATCGGGTTGACGTGCCTTTTTTCAGAAAAGAAGAGTACGGTTTTCCGGATCCCCTGTATATTTCTAATGCACGAATAAGCCTATGTGCATTGTGTACATCAACTTTTTTAAAATATTCCGGGTCTACTTCGGCGAGTTCTTTTTGTAAAGGTTCAATGCCATTCGTTTCAAATTCGGCATTTAATTGTGTTCTGACCTCTGCCGGAACCTCAGGAAATTCATCCAATCCGTTGACTACAGCATCTATATACAACCCGGAGCCACCAACCATCACTACAATAGGATTCTTCTCAAATAATTCATCAAGTTTCCGAAGGGCCTCTTTCTCAAAATCTCCTACGCTGTAAGGCTCAAAAATACTTTTATTCTGAATGAAGTGATGTGGTACAGCAGCAAGCTCTTCAGTAGAAGGAACTGCGGTACCAATGGACATTTCTTTAAAAAATTGACGTGAATCTGCAGAAATTATTTCAGCAGTAAAGGCCTGTGCAATTTTAATAGCAAGAGAGGTTTTACCTATAGCAGTCGAGCCTACAATACAAATAAGTAATGGTTTTTGAGGTGCCATTAAAATTCATTTTCTTCGGGATGTAATAGTTCACCACATTTATGACAAAACTCTGCATCGTCTCTGTGTTTTGTGGCTCCACAATTATTACATGAAAATGTATTTACATGCACATAATCACTACTTTTCACATATTCTGCACTAACAATACCGGTAGGCACGGCAATGATCCCATATCCTAAGATCATAATAATACTGGCTACAAACTGGCCAAACGGTGTTACAGGTGAGATATCACCATAACCTACAGTAGTAAGGGTTACAATACACCAATAGACACTTTGTGGAATACTTACAAAACCACTTTCTTCACCTTCGATGAGATACATGAGTGTCCCGGAAATTATTGAAATTATTAAAACAGCAAATAAGAAAATAAATATTTTCGCCCTACTGTCTTTTAGTGCTTTTACCAGTTTGTTTGACTCGCCAACATAACGGGTTATTTTTAAAATTCTAAATACCCGCAGTAAACGGAAAGCTCTTACTGTGAGGAGATAACTACTTCCAGCTAAAATAAAGGAAAGATAGAGAGGAATGGTCGACAGAAAATCAATAATTCCGTAGAAACTAAAAATATAATTTGCCGGCTTTTTGATAGTAATGATACGAGCGATGTATTCGAAAGTAAAAAAAATAGTGATGACCCATTCGCCTATATATAATACTTCATGAAATTTCTCATCTATAGTTTTTACGCTCTCCATCATTACAAATACAACACTCAATAAGATCAATATGAGCAAAACAACATCAAACAGTTTTCCTAATGGAGTATCTGCCTCATGGATAATGACGTGTAACTTTTGTCGCCAGGTACTTTTTTTAGTTGGTTCCAAGAAGGTTTATTTTTTAAAGTTCCATAAAATTAAACAACTTTATTTACATAGTTGCTTCTTGCGGTAGATTTACAATCTTTAAGACCTTATTTTTTCTTAGGTAACTCTGAATTATATGTTGCGAATCCCGATTGTTTTCCATTGGGCTGATAATGGATTTTAAAATTTCTGGATTATTGATCTGGTAGTTTAGATTGTAAAACCCAAACCCTCTATAGATCCCGTTTTCAATTAAAATTACGGAACGTTCATCAACCTCTCTTCCTTTGTCTATAATAAGCATATGGCTATTCTCGTAACTGTTTTTCTCTAAAAAAACCTGTACGCGGCCATTGTATTCTTCAACAGGTTCTTCTTCTATACAAGCGCCATAGCATTCTTTAATACTATAGGAGAAGCAACCGTGTTCTGTTTGGTATAAACCGGTTAGTTTCTGACACAATTGATTCTCTTCTGTAATTTTGTATAAGATAGATTTTGCCTGCTGATAATTGGTAAATGTCGTGATCGATTTTTTTCGAGTGTCTGCTTTTTCAATTTTTAAATTGATGTAACCCTTATCATCTAGAAAAGAAGATAGTTGGTAATTAAATAAGGTTCTACGTAAAGCACGGTTAAAAACAGGTTTGTTTCGTTTTATTTCTTCACTTTCTTTTAATTGGGCGATCAGGTCGTTTCCGGTTTCTTCATAACTAACTGCTGCAACTTCCAATTGAATTTTCTTCGACTTTCTATTATCATTGGTAAAATGTTGTGTTAACCGCTTCTTAATGTTTTTGCTTTTGCCAATGTAGATAATTGTCCCATCTGCCTTGTGCATATAATAAACACCTGTAGAAGAGGGGGCTGTTTCAAGAATATCTAATAATTTAGGCTCTAATTGCCGTTTAGGGTCTTTTCTAACGTGTTTAGTAATAATCTCTTTGGCGGTGTCCTTAGCCAATAACATTTTAAATAAAGCAACTGTAGCCTTTGCATCTCCTTGAGCACGGTGGCGGTCACTTAATGGAATTCCGAGAAAACGGACTAATTTACCCAGGCTATAGGAAGGAAGGTCCGGCATTAATTTTTTGGAAAGCTCTACGGTACAAAGCGTATTCATTTCGAAAGGATATCCTAACCTGTCAAACTCTGTTGTTAAAATCCGGTTATCAAATTGGGCATTATGTGCAACTAAGGTACAGCCATTTGTAATTTCGATAATACGTTTTGCAACTTCATAGAACTTAGGAGCATTTCGAAGCATTTCAGTAGTGATTCCGGTAAGATTTACAACGAACGGTTGAATTCTACGTTCCGGATTGATCAAACTACAGAATTGATCAACGATTTTATGCCCGTCGAAACGATAAATGGCAATTTCGGTAATTCCTTCTTCATTGTATTTTCCTCCTGTAGTTTCTATATCTAGAATTGCGTACATCTATAAACTGGGGTTCAATTTTTTTTGTCAAGTTACGAATAATTACGAGCACCAAAAATAGCACTACCTACCCGAACCATATTACTCCCGTGTTCTACAGCCAACAGATAGTCTCCACTCATTCCCATAGAAAGAATTGTAAAACTATATTTTTGTTGAAGAGAATCGTAGTAAGTCTTTAGTTTCTGAAACTCGGAAACTACCTGATCTTCATTATCTGTAAAGCTTGACATTCCCATAAGTCCAACTATTCTTATATGCTGAAAACTCTTTATTTCTTCTGAAGTCAATAAGGCTAAAGCATCTGTTTCGGTCATTCCAAACTTAGTATCTTCCCGGGCGATTTTTATTTGAAGCAGGCAGTCGATCACCCGATCGTTTTTTTCAGCCTGTCTATTAATTTCCCTCAACAATCTTAAACTATCCACTGCATGTATTAGGCTCACGAATGGCGCTATATATTTCACTTTATTGCGTTGTACATGTCCTATCATATGCCACTTTACATCTTTAGGCATCTCTTTCCACTTGGCTTCCATCTCCTGAATTTTATTTTCGCCAAATACATGCTGCCCTGCTTCATAGGCTTGCATCAGATCACTTACAGGCTTTGTCTTGGAAACAGCGATAAGGGTTACATCTTCCGGAAGTGTGCTTTTTATTTTTTTTATATTTTCTGAAATAGACATCTTAAAACTCATAAATAGTAACTCCGCTACGGAGTTTTGGTTCAATATAGGTGCTTTTAGGGGGCATTATTAAGCCTTCATCTGCAATTTGTTTCATCTCATCGGTAGTTACCGGTAACAACCCAAAACCTACAGTGAAGTCAGAATTATCCACCAACATTTTTACATAGGCCAAGTCATTTTTACCATGTGTATACGAAATACGTTGGTCATTGCGTACATCTTCAATACCTAAAATAGGATTCAAAATAGTTGCAAAGAGAATCTGTGTGTCCAAAGCATCTAAAGCATTGGCAATAGTATAGTTATTCTTCCGAAGGTATAGCGAATAGAATTCACCATCCAGATACATGCTAAAATGATGTTTCTTGGAAGGTTTATAATACTCTAGTCCTCTATTTTCAATACGGAACATGCTATCCAATTGTATAAGAAAAGACTCTTTACTCAATCCATTGAGGTCTTTTACCAAACGATTGAATTCGTAAATCTTTAAGTCACTTTCCGGAATAAGGTAACTCATAAAAAAATTATAGGCTTCTTCTCCGGTATGATTCTTATTTTCAGACCCCAGATCTTTTGCCAGTAAATAGGAAGAGGCAGAACGATGGTGGCCATCAGCAATGTACAAAGATTCCATAATCGCGAACTGTTCTGTAATTTCCCGGATGATTTCCTTATTATCAACGTTCCACAGATAATGGGTATCCCTGTAGGTGGTAGTAAATTCATATTCGGCCCTGTTCTGCATAACCATTTCTATAATAGAGGCCAGTACATCATTATCCGGGTAGGTGAGAAGTACAGGCTCGGCATTAAATCCAACGGTTTTTAAATATTTTTCAAAAAGGAGTTCCTTATATTCCAGTGTATCTTCATGTTTTTTGATCACATTGTCTTCATAATCCTGTGCACTGGCAGCTGCAATAATCCCATTGAATTCCAGCCCATCTCTGTTTACGATCTTATAGATATAAAAAGAAGGGTTCTTATCTTGTATAAAGTTTACATCTTCTTTGAATTCCTGATACCGGTTCCTAACCAGATTATAACGCTCTTTACCCAAAGTCTCTTTGTGGTAACGATACCCCGGGTTAACAATATGCAAAAATGAAAAAGGATTGTCTCGTAATCGCGCTTCCCTTTCGGCAGGAGTATAACTTTCATACGATCTTGATGCGATCAGGCTTACCTTATCTCGTGTTGGACGTACAGCTCTAAAAGGAATTATTTTTGCCATTTTTCTATCAGGTGTTAGGTATTGAGTGATTAGTAACCAGTGATCAGTAACCAGTGATCAATGATTAGGGGAATTCTTTGCTCCAAATTTTTCAGGATTCAATATCATATAATTTATAAGTTTACCTACCTCTTCGCTAATAGAGAATAGTTCTGAGTACATACTTTCTGATATGTAATTACATTTGTAAGAGAACTCAAGCCAAGTCTGCTTTTCAGAATTTTCAGCATCACTATCTGTCAATTTACTCTTAAAATGTTTTGGATAAGTCCTTTTTCTATAAGCTTCAGAGATATTGGCAGAGATACTTCTTGATGATCTTCTTATTTGGTCTGTTAATGAATAAGTTTCTTCTTTTGGAAATGACTTTGAGATTTCAAATATCTTCATAGCTAAGTCGACAGATTTTTGGTACGCAAGTAATTCTTGAAATTTCATTATTCTTTTTAAATCCTAGTTACTGAACACTAAGCACTGAACATTGAATTCTGAGTAGTGCTAACTAATTCCAACTTACTTTGAGAATTGCGAAGAAATTTTCTCTGCTCTACGACTTTCGCTATAATCATAAAACCCTTCACCACTTTTCACTCCTAATTTTCCAGCCATTACCATATTTACCAATAAGGGGCAGGGGGCGTATTTAGGATTTTTAAAACCGTCGTACATCACTTTTAAGATAGACAGGCAGACATCCAGTCCAATAAAATCTGCTAATTGTAAGGGCCCCATGGGATGTGCCATCCCCAGTTTCATTACAGTATCAATTTCTTCCACACCTGCAACTCCATTGTACAGTGTTTCAATAGCTTCGTTGATCATGGGCATTAGTATACGATTGGCCACAAAACCCGGATAATCGTTTACTTCTACAGGAACTTTTAGCAATTTTTCCGAGATTTCTTTTACCGTTGTGTAAGTTTCATTACTGGTACTATACCCTTTAATGATCTCAACCAGTTTCATGATAGGTGCCGGATTCATAAAGTGCATACCTATGACCATGTCTGGACGGGAAGTAACCGCTGCAATCTCCGTAATTGAAATAGAGGATGTATTACTTGCCAAAATAGTGTCTTCCGGACAAAACTTATCGAGGTCTCTGAAAATATTCAACTTTAGATCAATATTTTCGGTAGCGGCTTCTACTACCAGACTTGCATATTCGACGCCTTCTTCCAGGTTTGTATAAGTAGTAATATTATTTAGTGTACGTTGCTTGTCTTCTTCAGAGATCTTTTCTTTAGCTACCATTCTGTCCAGATTCTTGGTAATGGTCGCCATCCCTTTGTCCAAAGATGCTTGCGAAATATCAATTAATTGTACTTTATAATCAAATTGAGCAAAAGTATGTGCAATTCCGTTGCCCATAGTTCCAGCTCCTATTACTGCTACGTTTTTCATATTTTTTTAAAATTTTCAATGATTTGCATGGCTACGCGCAATGCTTCAGTTCCTTGTTGTAAGGAAACAATAGGGGTTGTATTATTGTTGATGGCATCTGCAAAGGTTTCCAATTCGTCCAGAATTGCATTGTTCTCATCAATTTCCGGATTGTCAAAATAGATCTGTTTTTTAATACCTTCGGCATTCGTTAAGATCATTGCAAAATCGTCCGGTTGTTCAGGAGCATCCTTCATTTTTACTACTTCACATTTCTTTTCCAGAAAATCAACCGAGATGTATGCATCTCTTTGGAAGAAACGTGCTTTTCGCATTCTCTTCAATGAAATACGACTCGCTGTGAGGTTGGCTACACATCCGTTCTCAAACTCAATACGTGCATTGGCGATATCCGGAGTTTCACTAATCACTGAAACGCCACTGGCATTAATATGTTTTACTTTACTGTCCACTGCACTTAAAATAGCATCGATATCGTGGATCATAAGGTCCAGCACTACCGAAACATCGGTCCCACGCGGATTGAATTCCGCCAACCGATGCGCTTCAATAAACATAGGATTCTCTATTTTATGACTCACTGCCATAAATGCGGGGTTGAACCGTTCTACATGTCCAACCTGTCCCTGTACACCATGTTTTTCGGCTAACTGAAGCAAGGTATTGGCTTCAGCAACAGTTTGTGTAATAGGTTTTTCAATAAAGAGGTGTTTCCCGGCTTCCACCACTTTTTTTGCACAATCAAAGTGATAAATGGTAGGGGTGACTACATCAATTACCTCACAAGCATCAATAAGTGCTTCCATGGTCGGGAAGCTTTTGTAACCGAATTCAGATTCAATTTTTGAAGAAGCTTCCGTATCTGCATCAAAAAATCCTACCAATTCATATTTGGAGGATTGATGGAGCAATTTTAAATGAATTTTTCCGAGGTGGCCAGCACCCAGAACTCCTGCTTTTAGCATGGGTATTAGTTTTCCACAAATGTACGTGTTTCATTAGAATTTACGAAGCAGGATCTCCAATTTACATTTTTCTTTTTTTTGAAATTTGACGCTTGTAATTTGATGCTTTCTTTTCATCTTTGTAAGAATGAAAGATACGTTTACCCATAAAGGAATGCGAAAACGATTGGTGGAAACCCTTATAAAAAAGGGAATTGCTGATGAAGGAGTGTTGCAGGCCATCAATAATATT
Organism: Ulvibacter sp. 2210JD10-4; assembly: GCF_058148525.1. Taxonomy (NCBI): domain Bacteria; kingdom Pseudomonadati; phylum Bacteroidota; class Flavobacteriia; order Flavobacteriales; family Flavobacteriaceae; genus Ulvibacter; species Ulvibacter sp. 2210JD10-4. Next base: position 329,590 of record NZ_JBYVJZ010000005.1, on the reverse strand, counting down.
CCAAGGCATTTGTTCATGGATTCAGGTTTTGTAGACCATGCTTATGTGGATAAAGCCTTTCCTATTGCAGCAGACCAAACCATTTCACAACCTTATACGGTTGCCCGCCAAACAGAACTTCTTGAAGCAAAAAAGGGAGATACAATTCTTGAAATAGGCACTGGAAGTGGCTACCAAACCGCTGTACTTATAGAGATGGGAGCCAATGTATATTCCATAGAACGTCAAAATGAATTGTTCAAAAAGACAAAATTGTTTCTCCCCAAGTTAGGCTACCGACCTAAAAAACTCATTTTTGGAGATGGTTATAAGGGGTATGAAGAGGCTGCACCTTATGATGGTATTATTGTTACAGCCGGAGCACCTTTTGTGCCGAAGCCTTTATTGTCACAGTTAAAAATAGGAGGGAGGCTTGTTATTCCTGTTGGGAAAGCTGTACAAATTATGACGGTCTTTACACGTACTTCTGAAACTGAGTTTGAAAAAAAGGAATACGGTGAATATCGCTTTGTGCCACTGCTGGGGGATAAGGAGTAGTATTACCACCCACCTGCATAGTCTAATGGTTCGGCAGTAGTCCTTTCTAGGTATTGATATTTGGTTTTTAGTATTTGTCGAAAGTGCAAATAGTCATGTGCTACCCAGTTCGTTAAAAATAAATTTGCCGTCATGGGGCCTAACTTAGGATGTATATAACTGTTATCCCATTGCGGTGAACTTAGAGATTCCAGCCAAACAACGGATTGCTCCCTTTCCTGCAGAAATTTATTGAGCATTTCATTATAATTTTGCCCTATATAATTTCTTTCCGTGACCCAGGCAGGAGGATCAATGGGAGGCAACGGAACTAAAGGATCTTCCAATACACTTTTTACACGTGTTCTGAAATCTTCCCGTTCTTCATCATATAAATGGCATAGGATCTCGAGCAAGCACCATTTATCAGGCTGTGGTTTCCAGCGCGATTCTTCTTCGGAAATACTGGATAAAAATGCCTTGAATACACCTTTATTCTTACTAAGTTGCTCTATGTAATATGTTTGATTCATTTCGTATGTACTTTACTTGTATGAAGATACCAATAGAATTTATTATTTACAAAGCGGCCAATTCTTTTTGCAGATTTTCTTTGGCTTGCTTCTCGAATTTCTGAAAAAAATGATCTCTTTTAAAGATTCGTTCCATCTGTAAAAAATGATACAGTACTTTTTTTCTGCCGGGTTTATAAATAACATCCGGATAAACTGCATATTCTTTTCGTACGTTTTTGGAATATTCCAGATAGGTGTTCCAATCCTGGCCTAAAATGGAAAGATCTGCATCCGTGAAGTAATTGGTGTCATTATCGGAGTTTTGCTTGTGATACTTTGTAGCGATGATCTGTGCTTTGCAGCGTATTATCATTTCTTTTGGCACACCTATACTTTTCATTCTTTTATCGGCAAGGGCTGCACTTTTTTCTTCGTTGTCTTGCTTTAAAGGGTTGTAAATAATATCGTGATAGAAAAGGCTAAACAATATGGTATTCCAATGGTTGATGTCGTCTTTTACACCTACCAATTCCTTTAATACGTTTTCAAGATGTGTTAAGGTGTGGTAGTACCTCTTTTTATGGGTGTAGTGTGTTGTTATTTCATGCCACAGGTTTTCTACATGTGTTGTATCTTTAGTATACTGGAGAATAAGCGTTATGTAAGTTTCTTTAAGCAAAGTGTATAATTCTTTAGATAAAGATAAGGTTTTGTTAGAGAGATAAGTAAGAAGTAAGAAGTAAGAAGAAAGAAGAAAGGAGTAAGCTTGGAGTTTAGCTACTGTAATTTATTTAATTAAAAGCAAAAGCGATCTGAATTTTCATTCAAACCGCCTTTGCTTCTAAAATGTATACTACGATTATTGATTTATACCTTCTACCTTCATAATGGGCCTTACTTCAACTCTCCAGATACCTTCTTCAAATCTGGGATCCCCTTTAGTGATCTCAATAGCTTCGTCCAGGTCTTTGGCTAAAAGGTGGTAATAGCCGGAGATAATTTCTTTTGTTTCGTTATAAGGACCGTCAACGATCTTTCCGTTTTGGTATGAAAGGATTCTTCCTTTCATTTCTAATGGCTGTGCTGACTTCATCCTTCCTTCATCGGTGAGTCGTTTAATAAAACTACCCACTTTTGCAATATGTTGCTGCAATTGTTCAGGAGATAAATTGGCTTTTGGTTCTTCTTCACTTCTAATGAAAAGCATGAATTCATTCATAATGATGTTTTTTAAATTAATATATATCCTTATTACAATTGAGTTTAGACAATAGGGACAATTTCAATTAATTTTTTTTGAAATAATTTTCGGTCTCTTTCATTTTCCGATAGTTGAATGGCGCTTTCCAGATGTTCTATCGCCTTTGGCATTTCATTTTCTTCTCTGAACAACTCTGCCATGGTAGCATGAAAAAGATAGTGGTTTCCTATGTCTGAACCCACTTCGACCCTTTGTAATTCTTCAATGGCCTTTTTATTTCCTTTTACCTTTGCTAATGCAACACTTCTGTTCAAGCGGATGGTAGGAGAATCTTCAAGGGCAATAAGGTCGTCATAAAGGGAGAGAATTTCTTTCCAATTGGTGTCTTCAAATCTTTTAGCGATACAATGATTTGCAGAAATAGTTGCCAGGATGAGATAGATAGAAACGCAGTTGCCTTTCATTGCCAGATCCAGAAATTGGATTCCACGCTGAATAAGGCTCTGATCCCACTGGCTACGATCCTGCTTACTCATTTCTATGATAGCATTATCATCATTCATTCTTGCCTTAAATCGGGAAGCATTCAAATACATCAATGCCAAAAGGGCATAACAATCTGTTTTTTCTGAGAACGCTTTGCTGGCGATAAGTATTTCGGTAAGCCGTATCGCTTCCAGGCAGAGGTCGAAACGAATAAGCTCATTTTTTTGAGTAGGGCTATAACCTTCATTGAAAAGTAGGTAAATGGTCTTCAGAACTATCGCGAGATTCGAATCAATCTCTTTAGGGATTTCGAACGATATGTTGTTTTGTTGTAATTTTTTTCGTCCTCTTACCAATCGCTTGTTAATAGTCTCATTGGTTGAGAAGAAGGCATTGGCAATTTCGGTGATACTAAAACCACATAATATCTTTAAGATCAATGCGATCTGGGAATTCTCTGAAATAGAAGGGTGGCAACATACGAACATCATCTTTAATTGCTCATCCAGGATTATTTCATTGGAGATCTGTAGTTTTTCCAATGCTATGGTGCTGGTCTCTACTTTATATTGAGTTTCGTATTTTTTTTGGTGCTTTTTGCGCTTCAAAATATTCAGCGTGATATTCTTTGCGGTTGTATACAACCATGCCTCAGGGTTTTCAGGGATACCATTTTGTTGCCAGTGGTCAACAGCTTTCATGAGCGTTTCCTGTACAATGTCTTCGGCTGTTTCTACATTATTGACACCAATATACCGAGTAATAACAGATACGATCTTTCCATATTCATTTCTGAAAAAATGCTCTGTTAGTGGTTTTACATTCATTTGCAGGAGTTACCTAACATAAAAATACAAAAAAAAAGCGCAAGCCATAGCAGCTTGCGCTTTCTTCAATATGTGTTATTTTGCCAGAGAACTTACATAATTTTCCAATCCTTCAAAGACTGAACCCCAGCCATTATAAAAGCCCATTTTCTCTTGTTGTCTGCAATATTCTTCTGTTGAGTGAACACAGTTAAAAGTGAAATTGGTCTTGTCTCCGCTTTCTTCAAAAATAGCTTGTATCTCCACACCTTCGGTCATGGGTTTGAAGTTAGCAGATGAGTATATTTTTTCAAGTGCTACAATTACCGAATACACCCCGTCTGAGATAAATTCACTGCCATTTGGCATTTCCATTGTATATTTCCATTCTCCTCCAACTCTAAAATCATGTTTAACTACATTGACTTTCATTCCTTTTGGCCCCCACCATAAGGCAATATGCTCAGATTGGGTCCAGGCTTCCCAAACCAATTCTACAGGGGCATTAAAGGTCCTTTTTAAGGTAAGCGTCCTATTGGCAATCTCATTTTGTTCTTTCATCTTCATTGTTTTTAGATTGTAATTTGTTTAAATACTTTTCGAATGAGTCCAGTTTTTCCTCCCATAAGCCTCGATATTGATCTATCCATAAGAAAGCTGGAATTAGGTTTCTGGGTTGGATCTGGCAAAGTCGTTCCCTGCCTTGTTTGTTAATGGTTATAATACCACACTCTTTTAAGATCTTTAAATGTTTTGAGACTGCGGGCCGACTTACATCAAATTTTTCGGCTACGGTATTTACCGTAAGAGCTTTGTTTGCGAGAAGCTCTATGATATCTCTTCGAACGGGATCTGCTATTGCCTGAAAAACATCTCTTCTCATATCATTACGTAACTGATTGGTTACAAATATATATGTAATCATTCGGTTACACAAATTTTTTAATGAAATTTTAGAAATTGGATTGTTTATTTTATTGAATTTGGGTTGAACAACGGTAATTGTAAGTTTTCAAGAAAGAACAGTTGTGATGTATATTATTTTTAATCTACAAATAAGTGTTGCTTAGTTTTCCAAACATTGTCAAGAAAATTATTATTTCCATTGAATATCTACTATTGTCCATGCTTCAGCATCATAAATTCTCCAATAGACAACACTGTTTATCAGGTCCTTAACTATTTGAACTTGAGTGTAAATAGGGCTTCCGTTTGCGCTATTTCCAACATCAATACCCTTAATTAAACTAGCTGAATCCAATATTCTTTTACTTAGATAAATTGCATCCGTATTTCCATTGGTATAATTAAGTGAAAAATTTAGCATAGTATTTACTTTAGTAAATCTTGAAGTGGACATCCAATCTCCTGGAATACCGAGCATTCCCTGTCCATGGAATTGATCTCCTGAATCTGGGAGCAGAGCGTTAGGACTCCAATTTCTTATATTGGCATAGTTATTTTGGTTTTCCAAATGATAGTTTAAATTGGGGTTATTTGTTAAGACCTTGGTTTCGTTAAAGTATGTAATCCCTTTTTGATTTTCATATTCAACAACAACACTGTTTCCATCTTTGTCAAATACAATATAGTGATAGTGCCAAGTACTATTAATATTAATTGTGGTTAATAAAGTAGCAGCTTCTTCAATACTTCCAGCCTGAGAAAGAACCCAGTTAACAATATCGTCTGATGAAATAGTAACGCCCGGGTAGTTTTGAGGATAACTTGCATTTGCCAGATTCCCGCTTATTGAAAGTCCTGCAGAGTTTATACCCTCAAAAGAAATGTTGTAAGGATCACCAACTGAGTCAATAGTGAAAATATCGAATATAGACCTCCAACTGACTCCATTATTTAAAACTGAATTAAATACGGTTCCTGCCACAATCTGATTTGTAACATAATTTAAATTTTGATCATAATCCAGTGACCTGCCGGTAATGGCAAATGTTCCTGACTGAAATGCTAAAAATGAAGTACACATGATTGTAATTTTTTAATTATTATATTGTATTAATTCGTTTACATCAATACAAAAAGCATTAACCCCTTTATAAATAGGGTATAATTGTCAAGGTTAAAAAAATTAAAGAGGTCACTTAAATTGAGGTTTGGGTAACCTAGGGAGAGAAACTCAAAGATAAGAAAATTTTGTTAGGGGTTTGAAAAATGAATTTGGAAGCAGGGAGATAGATTGTCATTCAGAGCGTAGCGAAGAATCTTTAGAGGTTCCTTACGTTGTTCGGAATGACATATAGTTGGAATATAGAAGCAGGAGGTATGAAGGTGGAAGTGGGGAGCCCGAAGTTTGAAATTAGTATTTTACACCAAACACCAAACACCAAACACCAAACACCAAACACCAAACACCAAACACCAAACACCAAACACCAAACACCAAACACCCAACGCCTAGCTTTGGCCTTCGCACCCCAACATTACTGAAACAATCCAAGTATCTTTAAGCCAAAAATAAAAGCCCCGTCACTGCCTCCATTAAAATAGGAGCGTACATAGTCCAGACGTAATAAGCGATACTTTCCAAAGCCCAGATTGTCAATACCAACAGAGAGCTCAGTGTAAGGTTTGCTGTTTTCAATACTAAGCAGATGCGCCCCGGCGACCAGATTAAAATTAAGCTGATTGATCCCGGGAATCTTCCCTAAGATCCAGCCTCTGAAATCATGCTCCAAATGTCCTTCAAAATAACCTTTATTAGTACTTAAGCTGTAATAGGGCAAGAGATTAAAAACATTAGTGTAAGTAGAGGAAGTTCCTACCCAGGTTTGGTTACCATTAAAATGTTGGTAGTCTACAAAAGAAATATCATCCCCGTTAAAAAAGGCCCCTCCTTTTAAACGATATGCAAACTCTCCTTTATTTCCAAGACTCAGATTCTGAAAGATACTGGCACGCAACTGACTGAAATTATAGTCATCATTAGAAGCTCCCAGGCCGTTTTCAAAAGTAATGGATAGCTCAGGGAATTTTTCATTCCTAAGATTGTATTTACCATCCGGATATGTCATATATTTTTGTCCAAAAGTAATATTGGCAGTAATACTACTTTTAATGATATCGTGTTGATCAATAGCAGCAGTGGTAACATTAACAGGGTCTAATGGGTTGTTGGACGTATAGGTCGCATTATCTGCAGGTAAAGTGACATAATCCGTGGTATTAAAGAGTGGTTTTCGTTGTTCGTAGCCAATACTTGTTCTTATTCTGAGTCCATTAAATAATTCCTGACTGTAGCCGAAGCTCCCATAATTTAGTTCATACACCTTCATATAATTGCGTTCAAAAAAGAGTGAAGCAACCGAGTTTATAAAGGGAAGAATAGGTTCTGAAGAATTAAATTGTACAACTTCACTTCCGCCGGAAAGTGATAACTGCAATCTGTTGACCCTGTTAAATCTTTTTGCAATGCCTCCGGTAATACGAATCCTTTTATCCGAAACTCCATAAGTAGCACGTGTATAGACAGAAAGCCATTTGGTGCTGTTTTCATCATAACTTTTAAAATAATTAAGGCCCACACCGCCATTCCAACCTTGTATGGTATTGAAATTAACCTTTGGAAAAGGCCCTTCGTAGTTGAGGTCCCAGTTCTTATAGCTGTTTTCATACGTATAGCCTGTAACGGGGCTGTGCCACTTGAACTTATTATTCTCCCGGTCGATAGAATCCAGATATTTTTGTGATTTCCGCAGTGTTTGAATACTGTCTTTCCGGATATAATCATTCAGTTCTTCATTGGTAAGCGGAACAGGGCGTGTACCTTTCCAGAACAGACTGTCCTTTTTATTGGCCTCAGGTTCAAAAAGCAATACTTCATTTGTAAAGGACCTTTTTTCAAACTGCGGATTGAAATCATAATTACTATATACGGCGATAAATCTTCCGTCACCGTTAAAACCAAAAAAACCAAAACCAAAGTCAATGGTTTGCGAGATCTTCACCCAGAAATTGTATTTAGAGTCAAACTTAAAATTCTGTTTAAAGATCAATTCAGAAATAAAAGGCACCTGTATCGCCTGCCCGGTAGTAGTAAGCTCCACACCATACAATTGCCAGTCGTCTTCCACAATATAAATAATGCCCTGCCATACTCTATCTTTAGGACGACGAGGAGTCACTATGATTTTATTGATGAGTTTATTACTTTCATAAAATACCCCGTCCAGCTTATACTTGTAATAGCTGAAAGCATTGTTGGCAATAGGAGAAACAATGGCTGCATTGATATCGATCGTATTTTCATAAAATGAAAAATTAGCATCTTGCGCACTATTAAAACTGAAACCATTATCATTTCCGCTAACCTTGCTGGCAATGATCCTTTCTTTAAAATCATCCGGTTTCTGGTAGGCTATTTCACTAATGGTCTCAGAAAGATAGATCACTCCTGTCCTTGTTGAATCTAAAGTTCCGTCGAGGTCACCCACTTCTTGTCCGAGAATCCTTTCGGGAATACTATCTACACGCCAGATTCCACGTGAATAAAAATCGGCTTTAAATGCTGAAATTCTGTCAAGATTCAATTTTCGCTGTGCGATGGTTTCACGAATGATACGATAAGCAGGATCCTCTTTGGAAGAAATCACCACTTCTTTTAGACTAGTAGATTCTTCTTCCATCGTTATATGGAGAATATGCGGAAAGGAGGCAATTGAAATTTCTTTGGTAATGGTCTTAAACCCTAAAAACTGAAAAATGATCTTGTACTCGGAAGCTTTTTCTACACTTAGTACATAATTGCCATCGTTATTGGTAGTGGTTCCGGCATAGCTGTTTTCCAGATAGATATTTACAAAGGGGAGAGGTTCTCCTTTGGTATCGGTAACCTTACCTACGATCTGGGCTTGTGTAAAAAATGCTAAAAGAAAAAAAGCTAAAAATAGAAGTCTCTTCATGCGTGTTAATATCTATTCAAAAAGACGAAGATATATTTAAAAAGGTTGTCTGTTTAATAAAAATTTAGGAAAAAGTCTTAGAAGCTGGGAGTGTGAAGCGGGAATTGCCATTCAGAGCGCAGCGAAGAATTTATTGAGATTCCTCCGGTTGTTTCTCTCCTTCGAAATCACATAGAAGTGTCATTCAAATACAATGAAGAATCTGGGATATTCCTTATACAACTTACATTGTACTTTGTTTTAATAACTTTTCTATTGATAATTTACTCAAATTTCTGGCAATGAAAAGGTTGAGCTTAATACGTTTGTATTGTTAATATTATTATTTAAAATTATTCTTAATAATACTTGCGTATTAAAAAATCCTAATATACTTTCGCACTATTCTTATTCATTCTAAATAAAAATAACAAATGAAAAAATTTATATTTACAACACTAATCGCAGTATTTTTTGTAGCACTAACGGGGTGTTCCAGTGATGATGACAGCGGAACTCCTAACCCAAATTTAGTTACAAAGCAAGAAGTAATAGCAAATTATGCTGCTATTGTACTCAAAAATTATCAGGATGCCTACAATGATGCTGTAGCTCTTCAAACAAGTCTTAACACATTTATAGCCGATCCTACGGAAGCAAATCATAATGCAGCAAAACAAGCCTGGAAAACAGCAAGAGAATCCTACGGTCCTACTGAAGCATTTCGTTTTGCCTCGGGGCCTATAGATGATGAAGATGGACCGGAAGGTTTGTTAAATGCATGGCCTTTAGATGAAAATTATATTGACTATGTAGAAGGGGTGCCAGATACAGGCATTATTAATGACCTTACTAACTACCCTAGTTTAACCAAAGAATTACTGGAGTCATTGAATGAACTTGGAGGTGAGGCTAATATTAGTATTGGATATCATGCTATTGAATTTTTGCTTTGGGGACAGGACAATACCTCACCAAGTGATAATCAGGCAGGTTTAAGACCTTATACAGATTTTGTTGACGGAGGTACTGCCGAAAATCAGGATAGAAGAAGACAGTATGTTTCTATTTGTGCAGAACTGTTATTGGACCACTTACAACTCATGTTGGATGAATGGGCTACAGGAGGTTCCTACTATACTACCTTTTTAGCTTTAGATGAAGATACAGCTATAAAGAATATGCTTACCGGAATTGCAACCTTGTCTAAATCTGAATTGGCAGGAGAGCGCATGTTTGTTGCTTTAAGTAATCAGGATCAGGAAGATGAACACTCTTGTTTCAGTGATAATACCCATAGAGATATTCGTTTGAACTTTGATGGGATACGTAATGTTTACAATGGTACGTATGGGACGATATCCGGGGCATCTATAAGAGACCTTGTAAATCAGGCTGATGAGACAAGAGGAGCAGAAGTTACCGGTCAATTAAATACAGCAAGCACCGATGTAGACAATACCGGAACTCCATTTGATCTTGCTATCATTGAAGGGAGTACAAGTGTAGAAGGTGCTAAAGTATTACAGGCGGTTAATGCACTACAGGATCTGGGAGACCAGTTTGTACTGGCTGGTGCAGCATTGGGAATAACCGTAGTGCCTGAGTAAGAAAAAATGATTATTTGAATTGCCAACCATTGCAAAATGGCGTTGACTTATGGTCTTCGCCAGTTTGCTTTTTATTAGAATCATGCAAAAAATTAAAAAGTTTCTGTTGTTACCGGCTTTTATTATTGTACTCTTTACAGGGTGTACAAATGATGATAACTCCGGATATATTGGATTATTACCGGAAGACGGGGAAGAATTTTCAGGTGGGCAAACCACGATTTTTGATATATCTCCAAATGCATTTGGTTTTCAAGCTCCAAATTTAAATGATGAAGAAAGCCTGGATTTTTTTGTTGGGAACTCTCTGTTCAATCAGAATTGGGTAACGGCTCCCGCTTCCACTACAGCTAGAGATGGCTTAGGCCCTTTATTTAATTCGAGGGCTTGTTCCGGTTGCCATTTTAAAGATGGAAGAGGAAGGCCTCCGGAATTCAATGGAGAAATAAGTCATGGACTATTATTGAGATTAAGCATTGGCAATGGTGATTTCGGAGTGCCCTTACCAGATCCTAACTATGGCGGGCAATTGCAAGATCAATCTATAGAAGGTATAGATACTGAAGCTGGCTTCGAAATCACCTATGTTGAAATACCGGGGAAATATCCGGACGGAACTTCCTATTCTTTAAGAAAACCTACTTATACAATTACAAACCTCACGCAAGGAGACTTGTTAGCGACAAATATTTCACCGCGTGTGGCCAACCATATGAGTGGAATGGGTTTACTGGAGGCTATAGATGAAACTGTATTGCTTTCACTTGCAGATGAAAATGATAGCAATAATGACGGAATCAGCGGAAGACCAAATTATGTTTGGGATGTTGCGTCAGGCAGCATTAAGATGGGTAGGTTTGGATGGAAAGCAAATCAACCCTCTGTCTTACAACAATCAGCAGGTGCTTTTTCAGGCGATTTGGGGATTACAAGTTCTTTATTTCCGGATGAAAACTGTCCGCCAACTGTAGATTGTTCAACTATTCCCAATGGAGGAACACCGGAAATTGGAGATGAAAATCTTAAAAAAATGGCACTTTATGCGAGTACTTTGGCAGTACCCGGAAGAAGAGATTGGGAAGATCAGGATGTTTTAGAAGGAAAATCAATCTTTGAGCAAATAAACTGTACTGGCTGCCATACCCCTAAGATCACTACAGGAACACATCCGTCAATAAACGCCCTTTCAAATCAAACTATACGGCCTTATACTGATCTCTTATTGCATGATATGGGTCCCGATTTAGCAGACGGGAGCCAGGACTTTCTGGCAACAGCTAACGAATGGCGAACTCCACCACTTTGGGGAATTGGACTTATTGAAACCGTAAACGGGCATACTTTTTTATTACACGACGGAAGAGCCCGAAACCTTGAAGAAGCTATTCTATGGCATGGGGGTGAGGCGGAAAGTTCGAAAAATGATTTTGTAAACCTATCTGCTGCAGACCGTGAAAAATTACTTCTCTTTCTTAATTCATTATAATGAAAAAAAATATTGTATTTAGTACTGTTCCCTTATTTGTAATACTATTCTTTCTTATAGTAACCAGTTGTGAGAATGATGGAATCTCTGAAGACCAGGCACAAATTGAATATAACCGCAGAGACCAGTTGAGGAATCTTTTCACTAATGGAATTCTTCCATTGCATGAAGAGTTTGTACTACAAACGGAAGCATTATTCCTGGCAACAAAAACATTTTCCAATGACACTTCTTTAGAGAACCTTTTAACACTTCGGGAAAAGTGGAAAATTACAGCGAACTGGTGGAAGCGTTGTGAAGTATATGACATAGGGGATGTTAATGATAGTTTTATACATACCCGAATCAATACCTGGCCAACAAACACCAATACTATTGAAAGTCTTATAGAAGGCTCGGATCCTATAAACCTCAACTTCATAAATTCTGTCGGGTCTTCTTCAAAGGGGATCGCAGCAATGGAGTACCTTCTTTTTAATGAAGATGCTACTACGACTCTTAGTGAATTGCAATCTAATTTACGAAGAATTGACTATCTGGCGGCACTTTCTGAAGATCTTAAAATTACTTCAGAAGAAATAAAAGATTTGTGGACTACTTATGGCCCTGTCTTCACTGAAGCAGTACAAAGTGATCTGGACGGAGGACAAAACCAGACTGTAAATGCAATGGTGACTTTATTGGAAGAGGTTATAATAAGTAAGTTAGGAAAGGCCCTGGGAGATACCAATGGAGGATTTACGAATATAGAAGAGTTTGAAGCCTTCCGAAGCGATATTTCTTTAGAAATGATACGAAATAATATCGAAGAATTACGAAGGGCATTTAATGGAAGCTATAAAGAAAATACACGTAGAATTGGCTTTGATGATTACCTGATTAATCTTGACAATACACAATTACGGGATACCATAAAAGCAGCTTTTAATGCTGTTGAAAACCACATAGCTGCTTTCGATCAAGGTTTGAACAGTACACTGCAAACCAATCCTGAAAAAGTCTTAAAACTCAAGAATGCCTGTAATGAACTTTTAGTATTGATCAAGGTAGATATGGCAAGCTTTATTGGTTCTACCATTACGTTCAATGATAATGACGGAGATTAGTGTTTTTTAAAAAGTATCTATATTCCTCTACTCATATTTTTCCTTTAGCGGTATATAGGGTTGCATTTGGCTTTTTGATGTGCTTCTCTCTGATACGTTTTATAGCTAATGGTTGGGTGGAGACCTGTTATCTGGAACCGAATTTTCATTTTACATATCAGTTTTTTGATTGGGTACAGCCTTTTAATAATGCTACAGTTATGTACGGTTTTGTTACTATTTGTGCCTTAGCAGCTCTTTGTATTGGATTAGGATTGTTTTACAGAATAGCCACAATCGTTTTCTTTTTTTCTTTTACTTATCTCGAACTTATTGAAAAATCCTGGTATTTAAACCACTATTATTTTGTTTCGATCATTGCCTTTTTGTTATGCCTTATACCTGCCCATAAAGGATATTCTCTGGATTCCAAATGGATAAGAGGATTAAGGTCTAATAGTGTTGGTGCATGGGCTACATTTATTTTAAAACTTCAAATTAGTATTGTATATTTTTTTGCAGGAATTGCCAAATTGAAACCAGACTGGTTGTTAGAAGCTATGCCGTTAAAAATATGGCTTAAAGCAAAAACAGATTTGCCTTTAATAGGTGAATTATTTCAATATGAAACAACTGCTTACGTATTTAGTTATTTTGGAGTATTCTATGACCTTTCAATTCCTTTTCTTTTATGGAATAAAAGAACCAGACCTTATGCATTCATTGCGGTTGTTATATTCCATTCGTTGACTGCAATGCTATTCAATATTGGACTATTTCCCTGGATAATGATTGCGGGATCCGTAATTTTTGTAACTGCTGAAGATTGGAAAAAACTATTAAAAAAAACTCCCGTAAACTTTTCTCTGACCGCAAAAGAACAGTATTTAAAACTTTCAAATCTTAAACTAATTGTTTTAGTAATATTTTTTACTGTACAAGTATTTTTACCACTTCGCCATTTTTTATATAACGAAAATATACTTTGGACAGAACGTAATTTTCGGTTTAGCTGGAATGTAATGCTTATAGAAAAGAATGGCTACTCCATTTTTTATGTTGAAGATAAAGAAACAGGAAAACGCTGGACCGAATATCCCAAGAACCACTTAACAGTGATTCAGGAAAAACAAATGAGCTTTCAACCCGATATGATCTGGCAGTACGCCCGGTTTTTGGAAAAAAAATACAATGAAAGTGGATATAAAGATGTTAGTATTACAGTAGATTCTTATGTTACTTTAAATGGTCGGCCTTCTCGTCAATATCTTTCCGGGAAATTGGACCTTTTGACAATAGGCAGGAATGACATTTATGATCATGTTTTAGAGGAACAGTAATATTATAAAGAATTAACTTTAGTTATTAAAAGCCTTTTTGATCCGGCTGAGGTCACGTTTGGTATCACGCTCTTTTATAGATTCGCGTTTATCGTATTGTTTTTTACCCCGCGCCAATGCTATTTGTAGTTTGGCCAGACCCTTTTCGTTGGTAAAAAGCAACAATGGAATGATTGTTAAACCTGAATTCTTTACTTCTTTCTCCAATTTTTTGAGTTCGCTACGGTTCAATAATAGTTTCCGTTCACTCTTAGGGTTGTGATTAAAATGCGTAGCGTGCGAGTATTCCTGTACGGTCATATTGATAACAAATAACTCATGTTGATCATTGAACTCACAGAAACTTTCGGCAATAGACGCTTTACCTTCCCGAATAGCTTTAATTTCGGTGCCGGCCAATACAATCCCGGCCGTATACGTATCAAGGATCTCGTATTCGAATCGGGCCTTTCGGTTTTTTATTTTTACGTCTTTCTGAATTACCATTACGGAGCAAAAATAGAAAGATTCATAGAATCTCTATCATAAAACTTCGTTTATCATGTAAGCATTTATGTATTTTACATACAAATAAACCTATGAAGTATCTGGTTATTGTTTTTACCGTTCTATTCTTTATTTCCTGTAATAAAAAAAAGGAGACTGTAACTGCTCAATCTATCATCGATAAAGCAATTGAAAATTCTTGTAATGGCAATTGTGGTCATGTAGTTATCGATTTTACTTTCAGAGACCGCTGTTATATCAACAGACGTAATGGAGGTGCATATCAATTGGAGCGTATTACTTCAGGTTCTACTGGTGTTACTCACGATATTCTTACAAATGATGGTTTCATGCGTTATAAGAATGATACCCTTATTGCAGTCGTAGATTCTATGGCGACAAGGTATTCCAATAGTGTAAATTCGGTACATTATTTTGTACAACTGCCTTTTGGACTCAATGCTGCGGCAGTACAGAAAGAATTATTGGGAGAAGCTACTATTAAAGGAGAACCATACTATGAAATTGGTGTCACTTTTACTGAAGAAGGTGGTGGAACCGACTTTGAAGATGCTTTTGTTTATTGGGTACATAAAGAAGATTATACCGTAGATTATCTGGCATATAGCTATGCTGTAGATGGTGGCGGAATTCGATTTCGTGAAGCCTATAACCCTCGTGTGATAGAAGGTATAAGATTTGTGGATTACAATAACTATAAACCCGAGACCCTGACCATTCCTCTAACCGAACTGGATGCATTATTTGAAGCAAACGAACTGAAATTGCTTTCTAAAATTGAAACAGAAGCAGTGGGTGTAGAACTGATTTCAAAGAATTAATTTACAGTTAAGATCTGTACATTTTTTTCGTTTCCGGCAATTGTAACTATATATAAACTTCCATTATCAGTATCGTCCATATCGGTATAGATGTCTTTACCTATGATGGCATTTACAAATTTTGGTGTTGTATTACTATGCCCAACAATTAAAACAGTCTTTCCAGAGGTCTGAGTTTTAAAATCTTCGTTATACATATCTCCGGGATCGTAATTTTCTATTGCGATATTTTGATCATTGGCCGTTGCCATGGCAGTTTGCATGGTACGATTGTAATTGGTGGAATAGATCTGGTCGAAAGCTGTTTTTTTAAAAAGGGCTGCCCAGTTTTCAGCCCGTTGCAAGCCGGCTTCAGTAAGTTCCGGGTTCCTGTTAGTAGGGTCGCTACGGTCTTTTTCCGCATGGCGTATAAGATAATAGGTGGTAATGACAATTTTTTCAGGAGTGGTTTCAACAGTCTTTTTTTCTTCAGCGGAATTACAGGAAATAAAGGCTATGGAAAGGGCTAGTAAAATAAAAAGGTTTCGCACAGTTTTCGGTTTTAGTGATTAAATGTACAAAATCTAAAAACCAAATCTAACTGTTTCAGCTATCTAAAGCAGCACATTACAAAGAGAAGCCTTTCAGATTCTAGGGAGGGGGTCTCATTACAAATTCTGAAAAATAATTATTACCGAATAGGTTATGGTGATCGTTGTGATAAAAGCAATATAAATACCTAAGATATTGTTATATTTTTTCTTGTTGCGCTTTTTTTCTGAAGGAATCACTTGTGTTTTCATTTTGTTAATTATTTATGATTGATGTATTAGATAGACGAGCGAAACGCATATTTTGTTACAACTATCGTGAAGTAATTCTGAAAAAATAAGTTGTAATTAACTAAAAATTAGTCATCTAGAGTATAGTTGAAAAAACCGATCAACATTTCGTCCGTACTTTGTATCCCGAAAGTGAGTTCTTGTTCGGGATCGGGATTAAAAGGATTTTGATAGGTATTATCGTAAATACCTTCCACTATAATTTTTGACCCTTTTGGAATAGACTTAGGCTCCTTTAAACAATACAGCCGTTGCCAGTTAAAGTTGAAATCGGGCACCGAAACGATTATTTCTTTTCTTCCGTCAGGATATATCACCGAAAAAGTAATACTCTTTCCACGATAATGCATGTGTGGCATTATGTAGTGTAGCTTGATATCTCTTTGGATAGAATCTTCTGCAATGAGTTTTATATTCTTTCCGAAAGGAGGGATTACAAATTCGGTATTTGAGGGAGACAGGGGATAAAATTCTTTTTTTGGAATCGTATCGTGATAGTACAAACCAAGAATTGTCTGGTCAGTTTCTTCTTTACCTGTTACTGTATAATGCATTTGTATGGTTAGTTCTGTGTTCTTTGGAAGAAATATTCCGGACGCTTCAGGAAACAGGGTAGACTGTATGCCGGAACCTCCAAGTGCAATAAAATTATCAGTCCATTTTCTCTGTTCGCGATTGGTGATAGGACTTCTTATGTCTCTTTCGGTATTAGTAATAACAACGTGATGTACTACTTTGGGATTTCCGGGTTGTATTTCAATCCCTTTTAACCACTTATCTTCAGAATTTTTTAGAGGGATCTTTTGATAGCGATAGCGGAGGCGCCCCGTAGGCGGAATTGTTTCTGTTTCCATCTTATAGATCTCATCCGGATCTCCGTTTTGCCATAATTTAGTTAATGGCGGAATTGTGGTAAGTATATCTTCTCCTTCGCCCTTAAGCATTCCATTATCGATCCAGGCAACAATCTTTCGCGCGCTGGAATCTTCCAAAGCCAGAGAGTTGGAAAACTCTCCAATATACGGGTCTGCTTTCCATGGAGGCATACGCTTACTTAGCAATACCTGCTTCATCATAGCGGACCAGCCTACGATCTTATTATAATCTGTCATGGACCAGGGAGCAATACCGCCTTCAATATGGCATTTTGCACATTTTTGCTCAAGAATAGGTGCAATGTCCTTCGTATATGTAAGCGTATCTTCTTTATGGATCTTTGAAAGCCGGGTTACCGTGCAACCTCTTGTCATCTCTTGTTTTTGCGAGGGTACTTTTCCTTTCAAAACAGCGTCCAATGCATCTCTTAAATAGTTATCCGTAGCAATGTTTTTTTGTACTTCGTAATCCAGACGATTATTGATAGGGCCGCGGTATAGAATTCCCCGGCTAACAGGATGGAGTACGATCGCTTCGGCAGTGATAGTGATGTCTAATTCATCGGCAATAAGTTGAGCGGCATCATCCAGTACCGGGACCAGGAAATTAAATTCTGAAGCTTCTTCTTTAATATTTTCCCTTTCATCCTGAATGTTACTGTTGAGCATAAAGAAAATGAAGCCCTTTTCTTTATATTCCGAAACAATTTCATGAAAATCTGTTAGTGCATTTCTAACAATAGGACAACCATTCCCTTGCACCCAAAGGACTATTGCCTTACTGTCGTTATAATAAGACAGTCGGTGAAATCCTCCGGATTCATCATATAAAGCATAGTCATTTGTGCGACTGTCCGTGATGGCTTTAGGCTTATTGCATGCAATAAGGGTAAGTGCTAAGACTATATAGAAAGCGATTTTGGGCACAGAAATGTTTTTTGCGAAAGTACTAAAAAGCTTACACCTTTTGTGTTTTGACAGCTAAAATTCGCTTTTCAAAAGAGGTTTCTTCAATTGGGTTCAGGACTGCTTTGAATAGTTCCATAAAACCTTCAGAATGTGTTTCTCTTTTTTGCTTTAAAAGGTTAAAATGTACATACGTACTCCACATAACAGCTTTTAATTCGGTTTTGTCTGCATTATACATTCTCATCTCTACGTTTATGGTTGTATCACTATAACTAAACATTTGTGATTCGATGACAATGTTTTCCATAGTAAAAGCAGGGCGGATGTAGGCAATTTGATTGGTACCCACCACCCAACTCTTACCTTCTTTGCGAGCCATTTTATAGATATCAATGTCGTAATATGAGATTAGTTGATCTTCTCTTGCATTTACCATATAGTTAAGGTATTCTGCATTGTTAAGATGGTTGAAGGGATCGCAATGTTGAAAACGAATGAGCGTTTTTGTTTCCAGTACTTTAGGTAAGTCTTTCATAAATATTAGTTTTATACCAATTGGTATATTATTAGATAAAAAAATTAGTTTTTAAGGTTTTTTTGTACAATTATGTCTATTTCATCTGTTGCATCAATCAGGTATGATTTATCCTGCATGGTCTGGCTCATAAAAATAGCACCCTGAATTCGGGAATATAAATATTTGGCGAATCGTTCCGGGTTTACATCATTTTTGATCTCTTGCGCCTCAATACCCCATTGTACTAACTTGATAATATTGTTTTGAGTTTTGTTGATCACATACTGAACCTGTGCTAATAGCTTTGTGTTTTGATGTTTGGCATCTACTCCAATATTTAAGATAGGACAACCTCCAAGTTCTGTACTGTATTCGTAATAGTTGCGATAGAAATCTGTGATCAAAAAGAGTTTCTGTAAAGGAGAACTACTTTTTTCCTGATGCAGGGATACCTTTTTTAAGAGGTCATTAATGTTCTTGTTAAATGCGGCAATAGCTATGGCTTCTTTGTTTTCGAAGTTGCCATACAAAGCTCCTTTTGTTAGGCCGGTCACTTCTGTAATGTCTGCGATTGAAGTTGCTGCATAACCTTTTTTATTGAAAATAGGAGCTACCTTCTCAATAATATATTTTGTGGTTTGTTCGGCTTTTGTGAGCATTCTTTAATTTCTGAAAGAGCTAATTTAATAAAAAAATACCAAACGGTATATTTTTATTCAAAAAAACACCTGTCAGAATTCGACAGGTGTTTTTTCTACTAACCTATTAATTATAAAACGAAGTTTTTGAGGAACTCTAACCTTTACTGTTCACCAGATCACTCTGGTTTCTAAATACCAACTCGTCATTAAAGCTATCCAGTAAGATGATACTATCTGTGCTTACTTTTCCGGAAAGAATCTCTTTCGAAAGTGTATTCAGGACATCTTTTTGAATAACTCGTTTAACCGGGCGCGCACCATACTGTGGATCAAATCCTTTTTCAGACAGGTATTTGACTGCTTCCTCCGTTGCGTCCAATGTGATATGTTGTTTCGACAACATTTTGGCTACCCCTTTTAATTGTAATCCAACGATCTTATGGATATCAGTTCTCGTCAAAGGAGTAAACATGATGATGTCATCAATTCGGTTTAAAAATTCAGGCCTTACAGTTTGTTTCAATAGCCCAAGCACTTCCAGTTTTGCCCCTTCCATTGCGGTATCAATATCCTTTACGCTGTCAAATTTCTCCTGAATGATGTGGCTTCCTATATTACTCGTCATAATAATAATCGTGTTTTTAAAATCTGCCACACGCCCTTTATTATCTGTTAAGCGACCCTCATCCAATACCTGTAATAGGATATTAAAGGTATCCGGGTGTGCTTTTTCAATTTCATCCAACAGGACTACAGAATATGGTTTTCTTCGAACAGCTTCAGTTAATTGCCCTCCTTCATCGTAGCCAACATATCCGGGAGGAGCACCTACCAATCTACTCACACTATGGCGTTCCTGATATTCACTCATATCAATACGTGTCATTGCACTTTCATCATCAAACAGATACGATGCTAATGTCTTTGCCAGTTCTGTTTTACCTACTCCGGTTGTCCCCAGAAACAAGAAGGACCCGATAGGGCGCTTAGCATCCTGTAAACCTGCTCGACTTCTACGAATAGCATCACTTACAGCTACAATAGCTTCTTCTTGACCTACAACACGTTTGTGCAATTCGTCTTCCAATTTCAGGAGTTTTTCACGATCACTTTGCAACATTTTGGTAACTGGAATTCCTGTCCATTTTGCAACTACTTCGGCGATATCTTCATTAGTCACCTCCTCTTTGATAAGCGAGCTTCCTTCTTGATTTTCGGCCAACTGTGTTTCTAGCCCTGAAAGTATTTCCTGAGCTTCTTTTATCTTTCCATAGCGTAATTCGGCTACTTTACCAAAATCACCTTCACGTTCTGCTTTTTCAGCTTCCAGTTTGTACTCTTCAATTTCGGTCTTGACCTGCTGAACGTTATCCACTACTTCTTTTTCACTCTTCCATTTCGCATTCAATTCGTTTCGCTCTTCTTTTAGATTCGCAAGGTCAGATCGCAGCAATTTCAATTTAGACTCGTCCTTTTCACGTTTAATAGCTTCAATTTCAATTTCCAGTTGCATGATCTTTCGATCCAGTACATCCAGCTCTTCCGGCTTGCTATTGATCTCCATTCTTAGTTTTGATGCCGCTTCGTCCATCAGGTCGATGGCCTTATCCGGTAGAAAACGGTTGGTGATATAGCGCTGTGATAGTTCTACAGCAGCGATGATCGCTTCATCCTTGATTCGTACTTTGTGATGTGTTTCGTATTTTTCTTTGATTCCGCGAAGAATAGAAATAGCACTTTCAGTATCCGGTTCATCTACCATTACTTTCTGAAAACGCCGCTCCAAAGCTTTGTCTTTTTCAAAATACTTCTGGTATTCATCCAGAGTAGTCGCACCGATTGCGCGAAGTTCACCACGTGCCAAAGCAGGTTTAAGAATATTTGCAGCATCCATTGCTCCTTGTCCGCCACCAGCTCCTACTAAAGTATGGATCTCATCAATGAAGAGTACAATATCTCCATCACTGGAGGTCACCTCTTTGATGACGGCTTTTAACCGCTCTTCAAATTCACCTTTGTATTTAGCACCGGCAATTAATGCGCCCATATCCAGAGAGTACACTTCTTTTGATTTTAAATTTTCGGGAACATCGCCATCCACTATACGATGTGCTAAACCCTCGGCAATAGCCGTTTTACCTGTACCGGGTTCACCTACCAGCATAGGATTGTTTTTGGTACGGCGTGATAGAATCTGAAGAATACGACGTATTTCTTCATCACGACCTATCACCGGATCCAATTTCCCATCGCGAGCCAATTGGTTGAGGTTGCGAGCGTATTTATTCAATGAATTATAAGTTTCTTCTGCACTTTGCGAAGTTACCGTGTCTCCTTTGCGTAATTCGGAGATTGCAGCTTTTAGCCCTTTTTCTGAAACACCTTGATCCTTTAGTGTTTGTGCAATACTACTTTTTGAAGCAAAAATAGCGAGCAATAAATGTTCAATAGAAACGTATTCATCGTTCATTTTTTTTGCAATAATACTAGCTTCATTTACGGTTTTTCCAGCTTCACGGGATAGCATAATATCTCCTCCAGAGACTTTTGGATAGCTCTCCAACTGTTTATCCAGTATCTGTTGCAACATTTCCGGATTCACATTTAATTTTTTAAGTAAGAATGGCGTTACATTCTCATCCACTTCAAAAATAGCTTTTAAAATATGCTCATTTTCAATTTGCTGATGCCCGAAGCTCTGCGCCAGCAGTTGTGCCTGCTGTATAGCTTCTTGCGATTTTATAGTAAAGTTGTTAAAATTCATAGCTTTTATATATTTTATTCTGAAGAATACTGCTTCAGAAGTTATTTAGATCTTTAATTCCTGAATACTTATTTCAAAAGATACGCCATATTGATTTTGAGACAAAATGACCGATTTTGTAAGGAATTGAGCGACATTTTGACTGATGAGTTTTCAGAATAGCTTGTTTTATTCAGAAAAAAGAAAACAGTAATACTATCTTTGTATAAATTAAATTTTATGGGTTTATTCGGATTATTTAAATCGGACAACAGCAATGAAAAAAGAGAAATAAAAGAAGTCCCCTGGCACCGTCTCAGTTCGTTAGAACAACTAAATACTATTACAGAGGAGTCGAAAACAATACCGGTGGCAATTTTTAAGCACTCTACACGCTGTGGGATTAGTCAAATGGTTTTAAACCAGTTTGAAAGCAGTTACGATATTGACCCGGATAAGTTAAAATTGTATTACCTGGACCTATTGAGCTTTCGTGATGTTTCGGATGAAGTAGGCTATAAGTTTCAGGTGATGCACCAAAGCCCGCAATTGATTGTGATCAAAAACGGGAATACTGTGCATCATGCATCTCACCACAATATTCAAGCTTCTCATTTGAGTGCTTTAATTGCATGATTTTATCATCTTAACATTCGTTAACACAGATTGCTTCACCCATTCCTTAGGTTTGGCTATCTTTAATTTTTTAAATTATAAAATCTCCAAAATGAAAAACAAAGTTATACTACTATTTTTGGTGATTACTCTAACTACATTTGGAGTAAATGCCCAGGAAACTTCTACTGATTCGCAGGCAATCGAAAGCTCCATCTTAAATTATATTGAAAATTTCTTTGAAAATAATTTTAAAGAAATGAATAAGTCACTTCATCCACGGCTTGCTAAAAGAGGCTTGAACCCTGATGGAAGTCTAAGTGATGATTTTCCTCCTTCAAAGTTAAAAGAGCTAATGTCTCAAAAACCTCCACTTCCATTAGAAAAACAAAGTAATAAAGTTAAGGATGTTGCTATTTTCGGAAATATGGCAAAAGCGACTTTAATCACCGGATATCCAAATATGAGATGGGAAGAGAACATTCACTTGGTAAAAATAAATAATGAATGGCAGATCATTAATGTTTTTTGGGAGTTTTACCCCAGAAAGAAGAAATAAGCAAAATAAAAAGCTCCCAAATAGGGAGCTTTTTATTATCGTATCGAATTATTTTTCAAAATATCCTTGAGTCTAATCTTTATATCCTCTCCGGCATCAAATACCATTTGCTCGTTACTTGGAAAGTGAACAAACCTATTATTGATCAGATCCCAGTCTTCATCGAGCAAAGCGCGTTTATCTCCGCGATATGTTGCAAAAACATTTTCAAAGATAAATTCGCTGGAAAGTGGAAAATTATTGAGGTCGCGTCTTGCTATCAGATCTCTGTAAATTACATTTCCACCAACCAGGACAGATTTGGTCTGCTCGGTAACAGTTAACCGGGCAGTTATATTTGCATATTTGTCTATTTTAATTGCATTCCCCAGACTATCACGTATAATCTCACCGTTGCGATCCTTTTTGTATTCCCAACCATCTTTAATTCGTTTTTTACGGATAATTTCTTTTTCTGAAATACGCTCAGGTGAAATGGCAATCTCTCTGAAATTAAGTGCAATTCCAAAATTATAGTCTATGTTCTGTTGGCGTTCATTGTGATATTCGGTCCAGAAATCATCCAGACCATAGGTGTTGAAATCTAACAATTCACGTTCTAAACGAAATGGAACGATTTGACCACTTCGGTTATTGAGTGTTACAAATATAAAATCGGTACCATAAAAATGAGCATCTTTTTTTAAAGCACCTACATCGCGGTAATTGGATTGTAACTCATCTATCTCACAATAAATATTGTAAGCTGTACGATAATCGGCAATGGATTGTCTGTTCATATACAGCGAAGCTTCATGGTACAGGTATTCCAAAAAGGCTTTTTTGGAAGCAATGAGGTCGTCAGTATAATTTACGAGTT
Source organism: Ulvibacter sp. 2210JD10-4 (assembly GCF_058148525.1). NCBI lineage: Bacteria > Pseudomonadati > Bacteroidota > Flavobacteriia > Flavobacteriales > Flavobacteriaceae > Ulvibacter > Ulvibacter sp. 2210JD10-4. Next base: position 305,780 of record NZ_JBYVJZ010000005.1, on the reverse strand, counting down.
TAAATTTGGCATTTCTATCCAATGACCTACTGTAAAGAGGTAATAAAGGGCGTATTAGGTTCTGCCTTTCATTTAAATTGCTGTAAAGGTGATAGACTTCTCTTGTAGTAGCAGGATCATTTTCTTTCTTTAGAAATGTAATACGGCGGATATCTTCCTCAGCAGCTTTCTTATAAGCTTCTTCAAGTAGGATAATATGCGCATCGTTCTTTTCGGAACCTTTATTTTTCTGGAGCTTCTTTACTGCCAATGAAATGGCCTGGTTATAGTTGCCTTTTGCCAGAAGCTTTTGGTTCCTTTTTACACTATTACACGCTACGAGCAATAGTGCCATACTGAATAAAGTAATAATGTGTCTCATAACGAAATTGTTTTGGTTATGGAGGGTAAATTACAATTGTAATGCCAAACTTGTTACAGCTTTGCCGGAAGTACCTTCCCGCTACACTCTCCAAAGCCAATCCGGAGGCCGTCTTTTTCACAATATGCACGCATGATCACCGTGTCATTATCGTTAATGAACTTACGTTGAGATCCGTCTTTTAAAGTGATTGGATTTTGACCACGCCAGGTCAATTCAAGCATAGAACCAAAGGAATCTTTTGTAGGGCCGGAGATCGTTCCGCTACCCATCATATCACCACTTCTAACATTGCAGCCATTTACTGTATGGTGTGTTAGCTGTTGTGCCATAGACCAATACATATATTTAAAATTGGAATTAGCAACTACCGTTTCTTCTCCTCCTTCGGGCTGGATAGCCGCTTGTAATTTTATGTCAAAGTTTTTGTTCTCTCCATGCTGTAAATAGGGAAGAGGAGCGGGATCTTGTATAGGGCCTTCGGTCCTGAAAGACTCCAAAGCATCTAAAGTTACGATCCAGGGGGAAATGGTAGAAGCAAAGTTCTTACCCAAAAAAGGTCCTAAAGGAACATATTCCCATGCCTGAATATCTCGGGCACTCCAATCATTAAATTGAACTAATCCAAAAATATAATCTTCAGCTTCTGAAATTGAAACACGCTTCCCCAGATCATTACTATCTGTAGTTATAAAAGCCATTTCCAATTCAAAATCCAATAATTTTGAAGGTCCAAAGCCGGGTACTCCATCATCTCCCGGTTTGGTTTGCCCAATGGGTCTTCGAATAGGTGTTCCGGAAGTTATAATTGAAGAACTTCTCCCGTGATACCCAATAGGAATTCGCAACCAATTGGGTAACAATGCATTTTCAGGATCACGGAATAAGGACCCTACATTGGTGGCATGTTCTTTACTTGCATAAAAATCTGTATAATCTCCCACATCCACAGGTAATTGCATTTCAATTTCGTCTAAAGTGAAGAGGATATGGTTACAATGTTCAGCATTGTCCTTAAGTTCATTATTTCCTTCCAGAAAAATATCTGAAATTCTATTTCGCACCAAACGCCAGGTTTTTCGGCCGTCGGCAATGAAATCGTTAAGAGAATCTTGCAGGAAAATATCATCGGTCAATTCAATTCCCTTGAAATACCCTAATTGGTGCAAAGCACCCAGGTCAATAGCATAATCCCCAATGCGAGTTCCAATGGTAATAATATCATCTCGGGTTAAAAACACACCAAATGGAATATTTTGAATAGGAAAATCTGTATTTGGAGGCGTATCCAGCCACGTTTTTCTTGAAGGGTCGTTGGCAGTTAATGGCATAACAGTTTATTTGTTGTTCGTAAATTGTTAATCAAATATATAATTTCTTCGGAAGTAACCACAAGCTTTTATTACTTTTGATTCCTAATAACTTTTTCTGAAAAAATATGCAACGCGACCAACAGATTTTTGAATTAATTGAAGCTGAAAGACAACGCCAGTTAAATGGCTTGGAATTAATAGCTTCCGAAAATTTTGTAAGTGACCAGGTAATGGAAGCAGCCGGGTCTGTACTCACCAATAAATATGCAGAAGGCTATCCCGGAAAACGCTACTATGGAGGCTGTGAAATAGTGGATGAAGTTGAACAAATAGCTATTGATAGGGCTAAAACACTTTTCGGTGCAGAATATGCAAATGTTCAACCTCATAGTGGTTCGCAAGCGAATACAGCTGTATTTGCTGCCTGTTTGCAACCTGGAGACAAGTTTTTAGGCTTTGATCTGGCACATGGAGGGCATTTAACACATGGATCTCCCGTGAATTTTTCCGGAAAATTATATACTCCGGTATTCTATGGCGTAGAAGAGAGCACCGGAATGTTAAATTATGATATGATCGAAGAAATAGCAGTTCGTGAGCAACCAAAAATGATCATTGCCGGAGCTTCTGCTTATTCCAGAGAAATAGATTATAAACGATTTAGAGAAATAGCAGATAAGGTAGGCGCAATTTTAATGGCAGATATTGCACATCCGGCAGGATTAATTGCCAAAGGGATTATTTCGGACCCAATTCCACATTGCCATGTAGTCACGACCACTACACATAAAACGTTGCGTGGCCCTCGAGGTGGAATGATCTTGATGGGAAAAGATTTTGACAATCCTTTTGGGATAACACTTAAAAATGGAAATCTGCGTAAAATGTCCTCGTTATTGGATAGCGGAATCTTTCCTGGAAATCAAGGTGGCCCTTTAGAACATATTATTGCAGCAAAGGCAATCGCATTTGGAGAAGCTTTAACAGATGAATTTTTACATTATATGATCCAGGTGAAGAAAAATGCCGCTGTGATGGCACAAGCTTTTATGGATAAAGGATATAAAGTTATCTCCGGAGGGACAGACAATCATATGATGCTGATAGACCTTCGTAATAAGAATATTACCGGTAAGCAAGCTGAAGAAGCCCTTGGAAAGGCAGATATTACAGTTAATAAGAATATGGTGCCATTTGATGATAAGTCACCTTTTGTTACCAGCGGAATCAGAGTAGGAACTGCTGCTGTTACCACGCGAGGCTTAACGGAAGACCATATGCTTCAGATCGTAGCATTGATGGATGAGGTGATCGCTAATTTTGAAGATGATGCCAGACTGGAAGCAATTTCAGAAAAGGTATATGGAATGATGGCAGATAAGCCTCTTTTTAAAAAATAGTACATGATTCTTATTGAGACCGAAAGACTTCAACTCAGGGAATACACCCTTCAGGACGCTCCCTTTATCTACGAGCTAATGAATAGTGAAGGCTGGTTGAAATATATAGGTGACCGAAAGATACATACGGTCAAAGATGCCGAAGCATACATTGAGAAATCATATTTGCCGTGTTATAAAGACCCTGGCTATGGAGCCTTTATTGTTGAATTAAAAGAAACCGGAACTCCTATTGGTTCTTGTGGGTTGTACAAACGAAAAGATCTGGAACACCCGGATGTAGGGTTTGCTTTTTTAGATGAATACATGCATAAAGGGTATGGCTTTGAGTCTGCACAGGCTGTTATAAAGTATGCAAAAGATACACTAAACCTAACTACGATCCTGGGTTTTACGGTTTCGTACAATACAGCTTCTATAAAGCTTTTGGAAAAACTGGGGCTGAAGCAATCGGGAACCTATACTTTTAAAGGCGACCCTGAGGAATTATTACTTTTTTCAACCAAATCCTAATTTTTTTATATATTTATAAGTAATAGTTTTAGGGCAAATTCTTATATAATTTATTGTAGTATGTTGCATATTTGTAGGATAGTATTCCTGTTCATTAGCACATCAAATTTGTTAATTGGGCAAATTCAGTTTAGTGACCAGTCAGCTCTTTTAGGTTGTAGCAATTCATCCTATGGAGTGGGTACTTTAGGAGGTGGAATTTCTTTTTTTGACTTTGATGCCGACGGCTGGGATGATATCACGGTTTCATCAGAGTTTGGAGAACCCATACGTTTCTTCAGGAATGACCACGGTACTTTTTTACCAATTACCTTTAATTTTACAGATCAATTAGGAGAAACCAAAACAGTACAATGGGTTGATTTTGATAATGATGGTGACTACGATTTATTTTCAGTAAGTAATACACATGCATATCGTTTGTATGAGAACGATGGCAATATGCAGTTTACCGACATTAGTCCTGCGGCCGGATTAGCAATACCCGATTACAATGCCTGGGGTGGCTCCTGGGGTGATTATAATAATGATGGTTGGTTAGATCTCTTTATAAGTTCCAGGGATAATAATAACAATAATATTCACAACCGGCTCTATCAAAATAATGGAGATCAAACTTTTACGGATATTACAATAAGTGCAGGGATATCCACGGATGACTTCACTACTTTTTGTTCGGTGTTCTTTGATTATAACAATGATGGCTGGCAGGATATATACATGGCGAACGACCGCCCATGGAATTTAAATATTTTATATAAAAATAATGGAGATGGTACTTTTTCGGATGTAAGTGCTGTTTCCGGGTCCGATATTGGTGTATCGGCCATGTCCAATGCTATAGGTGATTATAATAAGGATGGCTGGCTGGACATTTACATTACCAATACCCCTGAAGGGAATGTCTTTTTAAAGAATAATGGTGACGGTACCTTTACTGATATAGCACAAACCAATGGCACCTTTATGGAATCCTATGCCTGGGGAGCTGTTTTTTTAGATGCTGAGAATGATGCAGACCTTGATTTGTATGTAAGTAGTATGTTAACTGATGGTCAGACAGAATATTTAACTTCAGCCTTTTATGAGAATAATGGTTCCGGAATGTATTCTATTCCTGCAGATGCCGGTTTTGCTGATGATGTAGGAAGAAGTTATGCTAATGCTATTGGTGATATAACGAATGATGGCTACCCCGATATGTGTGTTTTGAACTTTCAACCGGATGATATTTATCTATGGCACAATGAGAGCCCACAAAATAACAATTGGATCAAGGTCAAGTTGCAGGGAGATGTTAGTAATCGGCAAGGAATTGGCTCTTGGATCGAAATTTCGGTAAACGGACAAAAACAATATAATTATACATTATGCGGAGAAGGGTATATAGCTCAGAATTCGGGTTATGAGTTCTTTGGAATTGGTTCAGCTACTTCCATAGACTATATAAAAGTAACCTGGTTAAGTGGAATTGTAGATATTATCAATAATCCGGCAATTAATGTTCAGGGAGCCATTGTGGAAGGAAGCAATGTGCTGGCTGTAGAAGAAGAACCTTTATCTGAAGATGCTATACTAGTATTTCCAAATCCGGCTCAGGAAATACTTCAGCTTAAGGTTCCACAGAAATTGCTTCAGACATCTGTACGCGTGCTGGATATTCAAGGGAGAACACTTTTCTCAAAAAAAATAAAGACGCTTTCAGAACACATTGATATTTCAGCCTATTCCAAAGGAATATATTACTTTACTTTTGAAAATAATACCACTAAAAGAGTAATAATTTATTAATTTGAAATCAGCAGAGATCGTCACCAAAGAGAGTGGCCCTTACCGTAATCACATATCAATTATGAATTTTAAGCTTGATAAATCCATTGCTATTTTAGAGAGAGCTCCGGAAACCTATAAAGCGTTACTATATAACCTTCCTGAAGATTGGGCCTATGTTGACGAAGGAGAAGAGAGTTGGAATCCGCACGAAATTATGGGGCATTTAATCCTTGGAGAGCAAACCGATTGGATTCCAAGGACAAGGATCATGCTTAGTGATTCGATAGATAAGGCATTCATTCCTTTTGATATGCAAGGTCATTTAGAGATCTGCAAAGGGAAGACGATGGAACAATTGGTAGACAAATTCACTGAGCTTCGAAGTCAAAATCTGAAGGAACTTATCTCATGGAACCTTTCTGAAACCGATTTGTCTAAAACTGGTATTCACCCTGAATTTGGAGCGATCACCGTCAAACAGCATCTGGCAACCTGGGTTGTTCATGACTTAAGCCACCTTAACCAAATAACAAGGGTGATGGCAAAGCACTATCGGGGTGATGTAGGGCCATGGACCAAGTATTTCCGCCTTTTAAAAGATGATTAAGCCTTTTTTTGTTGAATAGGCACCAGAATACCCCATATTATGTATTTCCTGTTCCTCTTTAAATCCTTATTTTTAAGGTTGTTAAACAACCTTGTTCATTTTTTTGAGGCGTACAGACAAAATAAAGTTATCAATTTTGATATGGCTTCTCCTGTTCCTTATGGCAGGAACAGGTTATTCACAATATTATGAAGTTTCTCGCTATGCGGATGATAATGGCTTACCCTCGAGAATTGTTAGGGGTGTATCTCAAGATTCCATGGGCTTCTTATGGGTAGCTGGTAATAATGGACTTTACAAATTTGATGGACAGAAATTTAGGCCTTATTATGCTTCTTTAAAAGATACTGCGGGACTTAGAGACAATAAGATCAATACTGTTTTGGCAGCTTCTAATGGTACTGTATGGATTGCTACTCCAAAAGGCCTTCATGTATTGGAGAATGATGTGATCAAATATGTTAAACTAACCGACAACTTATCCAATAGTAAGAACCATGTTGTAGGCCTATTTGAGGATAGTATCAAGAATATCTGGGTAAGTACGTATGATGGCCTTTTTGTTGTCGAAAGTGAAACGGGTCATATTTTAAATTTTTCAGAAAAAGAAAATACTGATGTTAAGGACAATACTTTTTGGAGTGTTACTGAAGACAGCAAAGGTAGAATCTGGGCCTGCAGATCCGGAAAACCTCCATTGCTTATTGAAAAAGGTACGTATCGCTTTAAGGAACTTTCTTTCCACTTGGCCAATTCGATCAAAGATAAGGACATCAATCCCCTTAAATATATGGAGTATAATGACTCTATTGTAATAATATCTTCGGGTATTGGTTTATTAAAGGCTTCTTATGATAACGATTCTACTCTTTCTGTAGCCAGATTCCATACCGAAAAAGGCTCGGAAGCAGCCGGAGATTATACCTATGGGGCTATTGTAGACAGTGATCAAAATATCTGGACGGCTACCTGGAAGAATCGTTTTAAGAAATATCGCATTGTTGAAGGGTCTCTTATAGAACAGGAAGTCATTAGCAGAAACGGGCTTTTGAATATGTCCGGACATGCTCGTAACGTTTATGAAGATTCACAAAAAAATATTTGGATATCTAATTCTAACGGCCTCTATAAACTAAGTGAAAACAAAGGGAAGATATTTACTTTTCCACCAAGTCATATAGAAAATTGCTTTGAAGACCTTTACAGTATTTACGGAATAGCGGAAGATAAAGGAGGATATCTTTGGATCACCACTCCCAGAGATTTGTATCGCTTTAAAAAGGAAGATCTTTTAACCAGAGATTGCCCTACGGCACCCCTTCGAATTAAAAATATACATTTTCAACGTGCACGGGACATTATGGTAGATACAGAAAATCGTCTATGGATCAGTGGTCCTGAAGGGATCAGTATCAGTCAGTTAGATGCTAATTACAATCCGGGTGAATTTTTTCATCTCACAGATGCCAATGGCTTACCTCATAAATGGTCTAATAGTGTACACCAAGCTGACGAAAACACTTTTTGGGTGGGTAATTATATTCGTTTGGTGAAAATAACCTTTCCGAACGGGGATCATTTACGTCCTGAGATCTCAACATATAATTCTAATAATGAGCGAGATGATGCTTTGGTCAATTCGTATACTCTGGACATTGAAGCCGATAAAAACGGAGCGATATGGATCGGGACGTTCTCAGGGTTGAGTAAATTGAATTCGGAAGAAGGAGAAGGCACTTTTACTAATTATACCAGTGTTTTTGGACAGTACGACCAATTGAGTAATAATGCCATCAAAAAAATATTTAAGGATAGTAAAGGACGACTATGGATTGGAACCCAAACCGGGTTGAACCTGTTTATGGAAGATACCAATAGTTTTCTGCAATTAGGCAGAGAAGAAGGGTTACCGTCCGAATATATTTTGGGGATAGAGGAAGATTCTTCCGGGAACCTTTGGGTAGCAACTACCAGAGGGCTTATGAAAGCTGTTTATAACGACTCAATGCAAACATTTGTTCATATTGAATATTATACAATGAGAGACGGCCTGGCAGATAATATTAGCAATTTGAGGGCTTTGTATATAGATGATGACGATACTATATTTGTTGGTAGTGCTAACGCTTTAAGCATTTTAGGCCCGTCTGAAACGACTATAGAGGCCCGGGCATTTAGATTATCGCTGACTACTGTTGAAAGCACACAGAAACAACGACAGGGTTTTGTTTCGGTAAACAATGCTATTAAGGATAATACGATCAAATTATCACATCATGAAAATTCAATTAAACTGAGCTATGCGGCATTAGATTTTACAGATCCTGTTTATAACCGTTATCGCCATAAATTCTTGCCGGTAAACGAAGACTGGATAGAAACAGGAAGTACTTCAGAGCTCACCTATTACAACCTTTCTCCCGGAGAGTATGAACTCATTTTGGATGGAAGTAATAATCAGGGAATATGGGCTCAAGACCCCATTCGATTGAAAGTGATCATTAAACCTCCTTTCTGGAAATCCAATCTGGCATTCTTACTATATTTTATTTTGGGTGGATTTCTTTTACGTTTTTTCTATATGACCAGAATACGCAAGCGTGAACGTGAATTGAAACAGGAAGCAAAACTTGAAAAAGCCCTGATACAGGAAAGAGAAGAGCTTCGAAAGGAGAACACAGCAGACTTTCATGATGAGTTAGGCTCTAAGGTGACTAAAATATCTTTGTTCTTAACCTTGGCAGAACGAAGTTTAAAAGAACGGAAAGACCCTTCGGAATGGTTTGCTAAGATCCGAAATAATATTAAGGACCTTTCAGGAGGATTCCGGGACTTGTTATGGGTGATAGATCCACAAAAGGATAGCTTAAGTGATGCGTTCCTTCGACTGAAAGATTTTGGAGAAGATCTCTTTAATCAAACAGAAGTAGATTTTAGAACTGCCGGATATGAAGTAAGTCAGATGCAACTACTGCTGGACCCACAAACTAAAAAACAAATAGTGATGATCTTTAAAGAGGCTATGAATAATTGTTTAAAATATGCAGATTGCAATACGGTAATTTTAAATATAACAGCTAATGAGCAATACTCAAATATCATGCTGAAGGACGATGGAAAAGGGTTTAATGTTGTAGAAAAGTCAAAAGGAAGAGGGCTAAAGAATATGTCAGACCGCGCCAAGAAAATAGGAGCAGAGATAGATATAACATCCTCACAGTTAGGAACCAGCATTGTATTGAAGCGAATACCCCATTCGGGTGATGATTACCACTTGGAAGCTATGTAACAAAATTATAAATGAACCGGGACAATATCCATATTGCTATTGTAGAAGATGATGAAGAGATTCGCCAAACATTAACATTGATTATTGACGGGTCACAGGGATTCTCTTGTAAATATGCTTTCCCTGATGGAGAGTCTGCCATTGCATCCATAACTAAGCTGCCAATAGATGTTGTTTTAATGGATATTGACCTTCCTGGAAAATCCGGAATTGAAGTTACCCGCGAATTAAAAAAGAAATGTCCGGATCTTGACTTTATAATGCTTACGGTACAAAGTGATGACGACTCCATCTTTGAATCCCTATGTGTAGGGGCTTCCGGTTACCTTCTGAAAGACACGAACCCGGCAGATTTATTGGTTCATATTAGGGAAGTTTACAAAGGAGGCTCACCTATGAGCAGTCAAATAGCACGTAGAATTATCAACTCGTTTCGTATCATTGAAAATCCCCTTTCAGAACGTGAGACCGAAGTACTAAAAATGCTAAGCAAAGGAATGAACTATAAAGAAGTTGCCGAAGAAATTTTCTTAAGTCCGCATACTGTAAAAACACACATCAAAAATATCTATTCCAAACTTCATGTAAACAATAGAGCAGAAGCAATATATAAGGCACTGAAGCAAAAATTAATCTAATTCCTACTTTTTATTTTTTCTAAATACCCCATATAAGCGATTGACCGAAGTGGCTGTTTGTCAGATATTTGGACATATTAATCTATAAATATCTCACAAATGAAAACAACTAAACTATTCAAGTTATTTACGGCATTTTGCATGATGTTTCTTGTATCCATGAGTTATGGGCAAGACGTTGGCGGAATCATAAAACGTAAAGTTAAAAAAAGAGCCAAAAAGCAAATAGAAAAAACTGTAGATCAGGGATTGGATGTAATTGAAGGAAAAAATCCTGATGTAATTGGAGATGGACCCTATGGGGAAGTTGTAGTAGTATCCCGTGATGCAACTGGAAATAATGCTCCTATTGCTAATTTCATTGATCCGGGAACTGCAATTTTTGTAGACGATTTCAATACCGAAAGGCCAACTGAATTTCCTTCTAAATGGACACAAATAAAGGGCGCACTTGAAACCAACCAGATTATTGTAGGAGGTGAAAAAGACGGAGTGATACAAACCATTTCCGGATCAACCGACCTAAAACCTTCCATTATAGGAGATAATTATTTAGGGAACTCCTTTAAGGTTGAAATGCAAGTATATTTTCATGAGAAAGGAAATGAAGCCTATTATGTAAATCTTAAAAATTCAAATGTTGTTCATGGAGCTCATAGTATTAGAATTAGCGGTGGTATTATGTGGAGTGGTTCTGATAATCTTTCACGAATGCCGGGAGGAAATCCTCAGCCTGGCTGGCATACACTTCAAATTTCTTTCAATAATGGGTATCTGAAAGGATATTTGGATGGGGTAATGCTTGTGAACGATCCAGATATAAGTAGATCGGGTGTTGAGAAGAAATCATTTACGCATTTAGAGGTGAATATTCTTTCACCATCAATAACAAGTACTCCGCCTCTTAAACAGATGATTACCTATTTTGCCATAGGAGGAAAGGGGCATACTTTGTATGACCGCCTAATAAATGAAGGCCGGTTGATCATGCACAATATTAATTTTGAAGTGAATTCTTATACACTTGCGCCTAATTCTTATGCTGTTTTGGATCAGTTAGTAACCATGCTTACAGAGCATCCGGAAGTAACACTTGTTATACATGGACATACCGATTCTGATGGCTCCAATAGTTTCAATCAGACACTTTCAGAGAACAGAGCCAGATCTGTGATGAAATATCTAACAAACAAAGGAGTTGAAGAGAGTAGATTAACCAGTGCCGGTTATGGTGAAGAAAAGCCCATTGCTATGGGTAACACAGAAGAAGCCAAAGCTAAGAACCGAAGAGTAGAATTTGTATTAAAAAAATAAACTAAGAAGAAAGGGGCTAAAACCTCTTTCTTTTTTTAAACGTAATCATTATGAAGACTCTAAGATTTAACTATATAAGTGTGGCTATTGTATTTTTATGCTTCTTTACTACGAATCAAGCATATACACAAAATTATCAATTCCCCAGCCAGGAAAGGGTTATAACCCTATTAGACCAGATAGACGACTGTAAAAATATCATAGCAGAAACCGAAGCACAAATAAAGACAATGGAAGCAAATCCGGAATCGTATACATTAGCGGAATATAACTCGGCAAAAAAACTCATAGGGAGAGCAAAAATCTGTATCTATGCAAATAGAGGTGAGCTTGAATCAATCCGAAAAGAATACCCGGGCTGGTTCAATCAACCAAGTGTTTCCATGCCATTAAGCAAAGGGGAAACAATCACTCCCAGAAAACTGGAACAAATATTGAGAGATATAGAGGCAAAAATTAAACTTGTATTATCAAGAATGGATGCTATCCCAAAATCTGATCATTAATCCTTGATGTTTTTTATTGTAATAGAACCTTTAGAATTAGGCTATTATATGCCATTTTTAAAATATAAATTGAAAAAACCACTGCGGGGAAAGAAATAAGAGTACCTTTGCACCTTAATTATTTAATTTTATACAATGCAAACAGGCACAGTAAAATTCTTCAATGATTCCAAAGGATTTGGTTTTATAACTGAAGATGACACAAACAAAGAACATTTTGTACACATTTCCGGATTGATCGATGAGATTCGTGAAGACGACAAAGTAGAATTTGAACTTAAAGAAGGTAAAAAAGGATTAAACGCAGTAAACGTAAGAGTACTATAATATAATTTTCTTTCACTTTTGAAACAAAAAGCCCATCGTAAGATGGGCTTTTTTTATTTAAAAAAGGTATGTTTTAACCCTTGTCATCCGGGAAGACAGTACTTTCATATGCTCCTGCATCGGATGGGTTTCCTCGGTTCGTTCCATTCAGGTCTATTGGGACCGGAGGAGTTGTAGGTGTTATTCCTAAATTTTCTGCTGCGGAAGAACCACTTTCAATATTGAAATTATTTAATGCAGTATCCTGGAAAACCGGGTCCATATTTCGGGATATAGTAGTATACAGGCTCGTATTGCTAAAATCGTAATTAGGGTCATCTACAAAGTCATTATTGGGGTCTTCAAAACGAATCAAACAGTTTGTGAAATTAAAATTAAATTGAGCGGATGTATCAGGTGATTCGAAAAGCCCTAACTCCCGTTGTTCATTTCCATAAATAATACAATTGTTAAAAGATGCATTTAAGTCTACCCCTTCCGTTTCACTTAAAAGATTATCTATCTGTACTGATGAGAATGAACGGAAGCTATTCGTCCAGTAATTAGCAAATGTGCAGTGATTAAAAGTGTAAGTTCCTCCTATAGAACATGCAATAGCAGATTGCCCGGCATTACTAATTACAACATTTTCACCATATATATTACCATTTCGGGCCAATAATCCAACATTTGAACTATTGTAGATTTGTACATTTTTTAAGGTAAGGGTACGGTCACCGTCATTACTGTCCATTAAGATACCAGCAACATTATTTTTGATGGTAGTATAACTAAACTCATTATTGGTACTTCCAGCTCTGAGCCAGATAGTACCCCATTGACCGGGAACTTCAGAGAAGCTTGGCTCTAAGCGGTCGCCTTCAAAAATAATTTCATTTTCCAACAGATCAGGGTCCGTACTTGGCAAGCCATTTGCTTTTATAGAGCCGGTATCTCTTACCAGAATACCGCTATTAGCATGAAAATGTACTCTTGCACCGGGTTCTACAGTAAGGGTTTTACCTGCATCAACGGCAGCATAACCATATATTACATAAGGCTTTTCATTTGTAAAGGTCAATTCGGTATCATCGAGAATAAAACCTTCAATTAAGATTTCATCGCCATTTTCATCTATACCAATACTAAGTGTTTCAAAAATACCGTTACCCAAATCTTCAGGAAACAGGAATACCGCATCTTTTACAAGAGTAACCAATTCTACTTTTTGTTCATTGCCTCCACTGTCAAAAAGGATCTGGTCGGTATATAAGAAGGCGTTGTCCGGATTTGGAGAATTAGTGATGTCTAAGGTAGTTTCTACAAAGATGAAGATGCTGTCCTTAGCTAAAACCTGAATATTCTCAAAAGTCTTTCCCGGAATTCCGTCTACGTTAAGCCGGTAATTTGAATCTTCACCATCTCCTAAACGTACCGTTGGAATATTAACGTCTTCATCGCTTCGGTTATAAACCTTTAAATTATAGGTGCTGGAGCCAATATTGGTAAATATGGTATCCAAATAGACAGTATCTCTTGAGAATTCGAGATTTCCGGTACTGGGGACACTTTCAAAATCGTTTCGACAGGAACTCCAAAAAACAAGACACGCTACTAGTGCCAATCCATATAAATACTTCATTCAGGTAAATTTTTGGTAAAAATATAACTTTTTATGAAGCATATTATTGTTAACACAAGAAGTTTTTATTAGGGAGTATAATTAACTTATTCATTCTCCAGTTTAAAACAATAACTAATGCTAATTATCTTGAAGTGTTTAATGGATTATCACTAATTTAGTGATAAAGAAAACATTATGAGTAAAACTGTAATAGCGCAGGAGACGTTGGGTTTGTACGATAAATTAATTGCAGAAAATTCTGAAATTGAAAGAAAAGGGAAAACTACTCCTTATACTTCTGTAAATGGACATATGTTTACTTTTCTATCGAAAACCGGAATCATGGGATTAAGACTCTCGGAAAGTGATAGAAGCACTTTTATTGAAAACTTTAACAGCCAATTAATGGAGCAACATGGTCGGTTAATGAAAGATATGTTGTGGTTCCGGATGACTTATTAAAAGATACAAAACAACTCTCGGAATACTTGCACAAAAGTTTTGATTATGTTTCTTCATTAAAACCAAAGCCTACAAAAAAATAGGTGCTGATATGAACATAGAAGTTATAACAAATATCTGCAACAATTTAAAAACTGTTACAAGTGATATAAAGTGGGAGGATGATTTATGTTTTAGCATAGGGGGTAAGATGTTTTTCGTAGTATCTCTTGAAAATATCCCAACAACAGCATCGTTTAAAGCCAGCGATAAGGATTTTGCCTTTTTAACTTCTCAAAACGGCTTTAAACCGGCTCCTTATTTAGGAAGGTATAAGTGGGTTCATATTGATGACATCAATAGATTGACCGAAAAAGAATGGACAATCCATATTGAAAAATCCTATTCTTTGATCGTTTCCAAATTGCCTAAAAAAGTGAGAGAATCATTAGAAGAAGAAAAAGGTTAATGCATTTTAAAGATCAGACTATTTTTCTACTATTTCAACTTTAAAGAGTTTGTCCCAGTTCTTTCCGGTAACGTAAATGATGTTTTCTTCTCCCTTGTAGGCAATACCGTTCAATACGTTCAACTTTTCATGCTGAGTTACCTCATCTTTTAACCCTTTAAAATTTATCACCCCTTCCACGGCACCTGTGGCAGGGTCTACAATCGCAACAGCATCTCTTTCGTAAATGTTGGCATAGATTTTCCCTTCTACCCATTCCAACTCGTTGACACTTTTAATTTTACTGGTATTGGTATAGATCTCTATATAGTTTTCTTCGGCAAGTGTTTGGGCATTGAGTGTCCATATCTTTTCGGTTCCATCACTTTTGTAAATTACATTGCCATTGTTACACAGTCCCCAACCTTCCAGGCTTTTTCCGTAGACAAAGGTTCCTTTTCTCTCAAGCGAGTTGAGGTCGTAAATAAACCCGGTTTTCTCTTTCCAGGTAAGCTGATAGATCTTATTGTTAAAAATGGTAAGCCCTTCTCCAAAATATTGATCGGCTAAAGGGATTTTTTGCAGAACCTCTCCGTTTGTATAATTGGTCTTGCGTAAAGATGATGATTTGTATTGCCCGGTGCTTTCATATAAAGTATCGTTTGCAAATTCCAGTCCTTGTGTATATGCTTCTATATCGTGCGGATACGTCTCGAGTATCTTATAAGTGTATAATTTTGGCTTTACGGAAGCGACAAGAGTAAGCTCTTTCGAAATAGAATAGGTAGTGCCGTCAGCCATAATTGAAGCTGTTAGCTTTCTTTTTCCAACCTTTTTGTTTGAAAGGTTTATAGATGTCTCTTTGTTTTCGTTATCAACAGTTATATTTTCATCATCGATCGCATAGGAGACAGATTCAATATTTTTATTCTTCTTGTTTTTGATTGAAACCAGTATAGATTCGGAATTGTTATATACTTTTTTTCCATTCTTAATATCTATGGAAAAAAGGTCTTTATGGCTTTCGGTATTACTTCCGCAACCGGCAACAAAAAGGACTAATGCAGTAACTATTACTATGTTATAAATTTTCATGGATTCTTTTCAAATTTCCGGCAAGATATTTATTATAATCTAGAACTAAAAATCATTGTGAAATCTACAAATTGCCGTATATTTGCATCGGCAAGTCCTACACAACCAGCTCCTGTTGAATCCCCCAGGGCGGGAACGCAGCAAGGGTATACGGTCGTAGCGGTGTGATGTAGGTAGCTTGCCATTTTTTGTGCACTAAATTCTGGTTTTACTATCATTTTCTTATCACAATTTGGAAAAGTAATACCGTAACCGCATCTTTGTCTATCGCAATCAAAAACTATGTCTAAAGTTGTCTTAATTACAGGAGGGTCTTCAGGGATTGGAAAAGCCATTGGTGAATACCTTACTGAAAAAGGCCTGGTGGTCTACGGAACCAGTCGCTATCCCGAAAGACATATGGACACCTGTAAGTTTTCTTTACTGAAAATGGATGTGATCCTACCTGAATCTGTTGCTGAAGCTGTTTCGGAGATCATTACAAAAGAAGGTAGAATAGATGTGGTCATAAACAATGCTGGCGTCGGAATTACAGGCCCAATTGAAGAAACGCCCAATCCTGAAATTAAAAAAGCTTTTGATACTAACCTATACGGCCCTATCAATGTAATGAAAACTGTATTGCCATACATGCGGGAGCAAGGAGGTGGCCATATTTTAAATATAACCTCCATTGCCGGTTATATGGGATTACCTTATCGTGGGGTCTATAGTGCGACGAAAGCTGCTTTAGGTATCATTACCGAGGCTTTTAGAATGGAAACTCTTCAATTTGGTATACAAATGACCAACATAGCTCCGGGTGATTTTGCCACCAATATTGCTGCCGGGCGTTACCATGCACCTGTGTTGGAAGATTCGCCTTATAAAGATGCATATGGTAATACACTTGCTATGATGAATGACCATGTAGATCATGGCGAAGACCCAAAAAAAATGGCAAAAGTTGTATACCGGATCATTAAAACAAAAAACCCACGCATTTACTATAAGGTGGGGGCGTTTCTGCAAAAAATATCGATTGTTCTAAAAAGAGTCTTGCCGGATAAGGCATATGAAAGAATGCTTATGAATCACTACAAATTAAAGTAGGTTATTAACAGCTTTTATTTGGAAACTTTTTCAAACAAAGGTTTCAAAGAGATTCAATCTTACGTACTTTTGCCAAAACAAAAAACGAAAACCTCATTGTATGAAATTCTTTATTGATACCGCAAACTTAGATCAAATACGTGAAGCACAGAACTTAGGTGTGCTGGACGGTGTAACTACAAATCCTTCATTAATGGCGAAAGAAGGGATTACCGGGCGTAACAATATTTTGAAGCATTACGTGGACATCTGTAACATTGTAGATGGAGATGTTTCCGCTGAAGTGATTGCTACTGATTTTGAAGGTATTATTAAAGAAGGTGAAGAACTTGCCGAATTGCATGAACAGATTGTTGTAAAAGTACCTATGATTAAAGAAGGGATAAAGGCGATCAAATATTTTACGGATCATGGAATTCGTACTAATTGTACATTGGTTTTCTCAGCCGGACAGGCTTTATTAGCTGCAAAAGCAGGAGCTACCTATGTTTCACCTTTTATTGGGAGGTTGGATGATATATCTACAGATGGCCTGAACCTTATTGCAGAAATCCGCTTGATCTATGATAATTACGGCTATGACACACAGATTCTTGCTGCTTCGGTACGTCATACAATGCATGTTTTGGAATGTGCAAAGATCGGGTCAGATGTAATGACAGGGCCTTTATCTTCTATAGAAGGATTATTGAAACACCCTTTAACCGATATCGGTCTGGAAAAGTTTTTGGCAGATTACAAAAAGGGAAATTAATTTAAATAACCAAGTAACATTTTTTCTAAGGACTTACTAAAAAGATTGGTGTTGCTTTCCAGAATAATTCCATTTTCATCCAAAATGATCGATTTGTTCATCGAGTTGATAACAAGTACCTTTTCAGCCTTATCAATATCTTCAAACTGAAATTCATGCTGATGGCTGTATCCTGAATTTTTAACAGTATGCAACCACTTTTTAAAATGTGTATCTGTATTAATACCTATAAAATCGTACTCGGGGTATTTTGCTTTTAGTTCTGAAGCTTTAGAATGAATATCTTTATAATGTTTTATAGATTGTGAAGACCAAAAATAAAGTACAGTAGGGCGGTTTATAACAGACCTAAGATCTTTTACAGTATTATCTGTCGACAATAAAAAGACATTGGGAATCGGATTTCCGGGTTTAAGCTTAGCTGTTGCCGAAGATAATTTTAAAATTTCCTTATGGTGTGCTTTATTGGTGCTTCCTTTTTCAAATAAAGATATAATCTTTTTATCCTTTTCCATATCCTTACTGTACAACAGGTAACGTACCGTAGCAGTTTTGAGTAAGCTGTTTTTAAGAGAATCGCAAGTTACCAGACTGTCTATCATTTTAATTTTGTGATAATTGTGATGATACGAACTTCGCCCAAATTCTTCTGTACCCTTGTATTGTTGATATGCCAGATTATCAAAATGATACCTCAAGAAACGATAATACGGATAGTAAGAACGTAGCTGTACATTACCGTAATCTACATTTTCCCGAAAAGCATAAAATTCTTGAGGAATCTCATACGATTCACCAGATTCTCTCCTAAGCTCGTTTGCAGAAATATATAATTCTTTTTTGAGATAAAAATTATAATCTATGGATGCCTGAACAATTTTTTTGAAGTCTTCAGATGGTTTGTTATCAAATACAAATTCATCATAAATCTTTCTTCTTATATCTGCTAAAGAGTCTAACTTCTTTTCAAATACCTCCGGTCGTGCATAATAGATACGTGGCATAAAAGCTTTTTCTTCAGCTTCGTTAAGCAAAAACAACTCCATTAAAAAATTGTTGTTTTCAGCCCCCTTCCCTGTATACGATAAGGATTCGTCAAAATCAACAGTATTTACACGAAGCATTAAACTATCCCCGGGTTCAACAAAGAAAATCTGATATTCGAAATGCTGAAATGAATAAAGTCCGGTAGGCATATTTTTAGACTCGTATAAAAAGAAATTATTACGATCTAATTTCACAGTATCCATAATGCAATTGTCTTTTGAGATAATTACAAAATCTGTTTTTGGATTAACAATTTCACCTCCGATCCAGACAGTATCAGAGTTTTGAGAATCGTTGCTATTACAAGATACGATTACCAGTAAACAAATCAGAAAAAGAAGTTTTCTAAACAAAAAACAGTAATATTTGAAGTTTAACAAAAATAACCCACTGTTTCAGGTCATTTTGTTAATTCTGCGTTAAAAGGAATTTTAAAACGTTAATGTTTCTTCGGTAGCAGTTTATTAGCTACTTTTGCGGCGAATTTAAAAATGTAATACAAAGAAAATGCTATCAGTTTCTAATCTTTCGGTTCAATTTGGTAAACGTGTATTATTTGACGAAGTAAATACAAAGTTTGTTCAAGGCAATTGCTACGGAATTATAGGTGCTAATGGTGCCGGAAAATCAACTTTTTTAAAAATACTCTCAGGGAAGCAAGATCCAACTTCTGGTCAGGTACATTTGGAGACCGGTAAACGCATGTCTGTTTTAGAACAGGATCATAACGCATATGATGTACATACGGTTTTGGAAACTGTAATACGCGGTAACAAAGAATTGTTTGCCATCAAGTCTGAAATAGATAAACTTTATGAAGATTATACCGATGCAAATGCCGAAAAGATTGGTGAACTACAGGTTATTTTTGAAGAAATGAATGGTTGGAATGCTGATAGTGATGCAGCTGCTTTACTTTCCAATTTGGGGATCAATGAAAGCCTGCATTATAGCATAATGAGTGATTTGGATGGAAAACAAAAAGTTCGTGTACTATTGGCACAAGCTTTGTTTGGAAATCCGGATGTATTAATTATGGATGAGCCTACTAACGATCTGGATTACGAAACCATCAACTGGTTAGAGAATTTTTTAGCAAATTATGATAATTGTGTCATAGTTGTTTCGCATGACCGTCACTTTCTGGATGCAGTTTGTACACACATTAGTGACATTGATTTTGGTAAAATAAATCACTATAGCGGAAACTATACATTCTGGTATGAGAGCAGTCAATTAGCTGCCCGTCAACGTGCACAGCAGAACAAGAAAGCAGAAGACAAGAAAAAAGAACTTGAGGAGTTCATTAGAAGATTTTCTGCAAATGTTGCTAAATCCAAACAGGCCACCAGTAGAAAGAAAATGATCGACAAGCTTAATGTTTCAGATATTAAACCCTCAAGCAGACGTTATCCTGCAATAATTTTTGAGCGCGAACGTGAAGCGGGAGACCAGATCCTGAATATTGAAAACCTTTCTGCATCATTAGAAGGGGAAACTCTATTTAAAAATATAGATGTCAATCTTGCAAAAGGAGATAAAGTTGTTCTTTATTCAAAGGATTCCAGAGCTACAACGGCTTTTTATGAAATTATTAATGGCAAGGATAAGGCAACTTCTGGAAACTATCAATGGGGAGTTACTACAAATCAAAGTTATTTACCCCTGGATAACAGTTCCTTTTTTGAGAATACAATGTCACTGGTAGATTGGCTGCGTCAATGGGCTAAAACCGAGGAAGAGCGTGAAGAAGTTTTTATTCGCGGATTTTTAGGGAAAATGTTATTTAGTGGTGAAGAAGCTTTAAAAAAATCCAATGTTCTTTCAGGAGGTGAAAAAGTACGCTGTATGCTAAGCCGGATGATGATGATACGTGCCAATGTGGTAATGCTCGATGAGCCAACAAACCACCTGGATTTGGAGTCTATTACAGCATTTAACAATTCACTTAAGAATTTTAAGGGTACTGTATTATTGACTACACATGACCACGAGTTTGCGCAGACAGTTGGGAATCGTGTAATTGAAATAACTCCAAATGGTGTAATTGACCGTTATATGACCTTTGATGAATATATGAATGACAAAAAAGTAAAAGAACTACGTGAAAAAATGTATTCGGTAGGGGTGTAATCATTTATTTTAATTCTAATTTGAAAAATCTTTTAAATATTTGAACACTTTTCACGTTTAGGTATCGTATTTGCTTACTTTTAAGCTATAAATAAAAAGATATGCGACTTAAAACTACTTTTTTTCTACTTGTATTTTCGCTTTTAGTGACCTCTGTCTCGGCTCAAAAATATACCAATTCAAAAGATGTTGAGGTATCTAAAAAGTACAATGGGACTACATTTACTTCTACTAAAACCCTTGATGAGAATATACAAAATGCAAGTCAGTTTAGTTATTTGACTGCTAACAAAGTTAAACCGGAACTATTTGAAAGTATATTAGATGGGTCTAAAATGTATACAGTGTTTTTGCCTTCCAATGATGCTTTTAACGATTTACCGGAAAAATCCAGAGAAGCGTTACTTGCAAACAAATTTCAATTACAGAATGTTTTAAAATATCATATCATTCAAGGTCGTTTAGATAGTTATTCTCTTAAAAAAACCATTGAAAAGAATGGAGGAATAGCCCAATTCAAAACATTACAGGGAGAAAAATTGAATATCAAAGAAGTAAATGGGCAGTTAATTATATTTGATGCAGAAAATAATACTGCTACTATTTCTGCTGTAGACTTTTATCACAAAAACGGATTCGTTCATATGGTGGACGGGCTTGTTTTTTCTTCTTCAAACTAAAAAATTATATAAAAAATATAACTTTTTTTTCTTAACAGGGTAAATTACGTCTTTTCAACTTATTGAAAATAAGCACTTTGTATTTAGCTTGAATTTATAAAAAGTTAAAATCGCATCCCCATTCCGAACAATGATCTTGGTCATAATAACTAGATATTTCGACGCTTAAATTTGCGCTGTCATTTTAAATAAATAGTAATATGAGAAAATTAATGTTAGGAGTATTTTTACTCTTTGGAATGTTTCAGTTATCAGCGCAAGAAAATGCAGATACCAATAAAGATAGTAAATGGCAAGCCAGATTGCGTGTTATTACGGTAATCCCTGATGAAAGCGCTACCATTGAAGCTATAGGTGGTGATGTAAGTATCTCTACTTCGGTTGTACCGGAATTAGATTTTACATACTTTTTTACTGAGAATTGGGCAGCAGAATTGATTCTTGGTACCACAAAGCATGATGTAGAAGCCGTAAAAACTGCTGCAGGTGATATAGACTTAGGTCATGTTTGGTTATTACCACCTACACTAACAACTCAATACCATTTTACCGGAGGTGATTTTAAACCTTATATTGGTGCAGGTGTAAATTATACTTTTTTCTATGGTGTAGATGAAGGACCTACAGCAGATGATGTTGAATATGATAATGCTTTTGGATTTGCAGTACAGGCAGGAGCAGATTATGCCATAAACGATATCTGGTTTGTGAATATAGATGTAAAGAAATTATTTTTACAAACAGATGCTACTGTAAATGCGACTACAGCCCTTGGAGCGACTGTTGGTGCAGATGTAGACATTAATCCATTAGTAATTGGAGTTGGTGTAGGGATGAAGTTTTAAAACATGTCATTCCGAATGAAATGAGGAATCCCTCCACAAAAAGATTCTTCGCTACGCTCTGAATGATACTTCTAACTCTTCATTTCAAGCCTTCAACAAAAAAACAGCCGCTTTTAAAAGCGGCTGTTTTTTTGTGAAATTTACTTTTCTATCGCAAGCTAGCTCCAAAATCTTTTTCAAATCGCTGCTGCAGTTTGTTCATGATCTTATCTATTTGCTTATCAGTAAGTGTTTTTTTCTCATCCTGAAGTGTAAAACTTAAGGCATATGATTTTTTCCCTTTAGGAAGTTTTTTTCCGGTATACACATCAAATAATGTAACTTCTTTCAATAGGTGGCGTTCTGTTTGTATGGCAGCATCTCTCAAGCTGTCAAACGTTACCGAATCATCTAACAATAAGGCGAAATCACGTTTTACCTGAGGAAATTTTGGTATGGGCTGTACTCTAAAATTATACGATGGGATTTCTTCCAGTATAACATCCCAATTAAAATCTGCATACAGTGCTTCACTTTCAACATCAAAAGCTTTCGCGATCTTTTTCTTTACAACACCAAAATCTACAAGTGTTTTCTTCTTTTTAGAAAAAGAAAGCCCTTCTAGAAAAATATCGCTTTTTACAGTTTTTTCACTATACTCTGAAATTCCTAAGCGTTCGAGAATTGAAGTAATGATCCCTTTTAAATAAAAGAAATTACTTTTCTCGGGAAGTCTGGTCCAAGTTTCTCCTAATTTATCACCGGCAATAATAATAGCTAAGTGCTTTTTTTCAGATCGGCCATCCGGGTAATTATGATAGGTCTTTCCAAATTCAAACAACTTGATATTGTTAAGCTTTCTATTGTTGTTGTATATTAATGCCTCCATAGCACCAAATAACATAGATTGCCGCAACACAGATAGATCCTGACTTAAGGGATTTAACATTTCAATATTGTGCTCTTCCTTCAGTAAATCAATTAAATCATTGTATTTAGGTGATGTCAAAGAGTTGCATAGCATTTCATGGAACCCCAAGGCAATAAGCTGTCCCGCTATTTTATTTTGAATTTGATAATCTTCTATGGGAAGCGTAGCAGCTATTGATGCATTTAATTTTTCGGTAAAATTAATTTTGTTGTAACCATAAACACGAAGAATTTCTTCAATAACGTCAACTTCCCTTGTTACATCGTTCCGGTAGGCAGGAATAGTCATTCCAATACCACTTTCGGTAACGTTATTTACTTTGATCTCCAAAGAAGTAAGAATACTCTTTATGGTTTCTCGGGGAATTTCTTCTCCTATTAGTTTGGTAGCGTTGTCAAAGTTCAGCACCACCTGATGATCTTCGATTTTTTTTGGATAAATATCTGTAATATCACTTGTAATTTCTCCACCGGCAATTTCAGTGATCAAAATGGCTGCACGCATTAAGGCATATTCAGTTATATTAGGATCAATCCCCCTTTCAAACCGGAAAGAAGCATCGGTATTTAATCCGTGCCGTTTTGCAGTCTTCCGGATATTTACAGGATTAAAATAGGCACTTTCCAAAAAGATACTGGTCGTGGTTTCAGTTACTCCACTATTGATTCCACCAAAAACTCCGGCAATACACATTGGCTTTGCTGAATCACATATCATTAGGTCTTCTTCATGTAATTCACGCTCTACGCCATCAAGGGTGATAAATTTTGTGCCGGTAGGCAATGTTCTTACATTAACTTCGCTTCCATTGATTTTTGCAGCATCAAAGGCATGCAGAGGTTGTCCCAATTCGTGTAAAACATAATTGGTTGCGTCTACAATGTTATTGATAGGCACCAGGCCAATAGCTTTTAATCTGTTTTGTAACCAGCCAGGAGATTCTTTTACTTCCAAACCGGCTATTGTTAAACCGCAATAGCGGGGAGCCAATTCAGAATCAGCAACGTTTACATCTATTTTAAGGGTGCGATTTTCAACTTGAAAGCTACTGGTAGAAGGAGTAATAAGTTCTAATAAGACTTCTTGTTGTAACAATCCGGCCCTCAGGTCTCTTGCAACACCCCAATGGCTCATGGCATCTGCACGGTTTGGAGTGAGGCCTATCTCAAAAATCTGGTCGTTCTCAATATCGAAAATTTCAGAAGCTAATGTCCCGGTCTTTAGTTTACTATCCAGCACCATAATTCCATCATGACTTTTACCTAAGCCTAATTCATCTTCGGCACAGATCATACCTTCACTTACTTCACCACGAATCTTCCCCTTTTTTATTTTCCACGGTTTTCCTTCGGCATCATATAATGTAGTTCCAATTGTCGCTACAGGCACTTTTTGCCCTTTTGCAACATTGGGAGCACCACAAACAATTTTTACTGGGTCACCCGTTCCAATATCTACTGAAGTGACCTTCAATCGGTCCGCATTTGGATGTTGTTCACATTCGAGGACCTTTCCAACAACAACCCCTTGTAATCCACCCGGAACAGAAGTAAAACTTTCGATCCCTTCAATCTCCAAACCTAAATTAGTTAATAATTCACCTGTTTTTTCTGCGTTCCAGTCAAGGTTAATAAATTGTTTCAGCCAGTTGTATGAAATCTTCATTCAGATAATAATTTATGGGTACAAAGATAAAATATTGCACATACCATTCAAATATTGAATCATAATTCGTAGATTTAAAATTCTATTTATTAAAACGTTTATTTTATGAAAAATGTAATTAAATTTTGTACCATAATATTTATATTGGCATTTACTTCTTCTTGTCGGGATACAAATAAAGAAGAAGAGGCTGAAACGAATGCTGTTATAGAAAAAATTGAAGCAGTTGAAGCTGAAGCCGAAGAGATTTCAGAAAAAATTGATACAGAAGTAGAAGAACTTGAAGAATCATTAAAAGAATTAGATAGCATATAAACCACACATATTATGAAAAACATGAAATACATTTTACTAGCAATTGCAATATTAGTTAGTGCAGGAAGCTACACCACTTTTGCACAGGATAAATCGGGTAAAGTTGATGCCGACATGAAAGAGAAACAAGAGCAACTTCAGAAGCAGAAAGATAAGGGTGAAAAGGTTATAAATAAAGATAAAGAAAAGGAGAAAAAGAAACGTGAAAACAAAAAAAAGCAAACAATAAGCGATGCTAATAAAAAAGCTTCTTCTGTAAATAAAGAGGGGCGGGAAGAGTCTGCAAAAAAATTAAAAGACGCAGAAACGAAAAAAATGAGAGCTGAAGAAGAAAAAGAAAAAATGGAGAAGGCTAAGAAGCAGAAGAGTAATGCTTATGGAAAGGAAAAAGGAAAACTTAGTGGCAAAGAGTTTGGAAAAGCCAGAGCTGCGGATGCCAAGGCCAAAATCGATAAAAAGGCATCAGAACTGGCAACTCACCAAGATCGCATCAGCAGTGCACGAAAAAGAGTTACCGCTGCTAAAGAAAAGCTTGAAGCTGCGAAGGCGGATAACTCTCTTTCAGATGAAGAAATAAAGAACAAGGAAGAAAAAATTGCACGAGTAGAAGCAAATATTGCAAAATTAGAAGCTACAATAAACAAGGCAAAAGAAAAAACGGCAATGCAAAAGCAAGAACTTAGTAGTATGTACGACCAAAACTAAATAGTTAACAAGAAATAATTAATAGGCGTTAATTATATAGCGCCTATTTTTTTGCCATATTTTTACCTTATTAATTACCAAGTTTATGCAAATCTTCAAAAAAAAGCACCTGTTATATTTTCTACTAACAATCTTGTTTGTTGCCTGTAATAAAGAAGTCAAAACTCCTAATGCTGGTACGTGGCAAGTGATTTTAGATTTGGGTAAAGGAAAAGAACTTCCTTTTTTAATGCATTACAATGAAGACAACAGTATTGTTATCTTCAACGCAGAGGAACAAATTGAAATTAGGGATGTGACATTAAATAAGGATTCCATTACCATAAAACATCCTGTTTTTGAGGGTGTTTTAAAAGGAGTTTTTACAGAAGATATGATCTATGGAGATTATATAAAACCAAGTTTAAACAGGGTGGTTCCATTTAAAATGAAATATGGAGAATCTATACGTTTTGATGCAAAAGAAGAAGCAAATCAAGAGGTAACCGGAAATTGGGAAACTGTCTTTAGTCCGAATATTGAAGAAGACCGTTACATTGCTAAAGGTATTTTTAAACAAATTGGAGATAAGGTTACCGGAACCTTTCGTACTACTACAGGGGATTACCGCTATTTGGATGGAGTAGTGGATGGCGATTCCTTAAAGCTCTCAACATTTGACGGTGCACATGCTTTTTTATTTGAAGCTGAAGTGAATGATAGCATAATGAATGGTTTCTTTTACAGTGGGAACCATTGGAAAGAACCTTTTACGGCAAAGCGAAATGAAGCTTATGAATTACCTAAGGCCGACTCACTTACCTTTTTAAAAGAAGGATATAAAAAAATTGAATTTTCTTTTCCGGATACCAATGGGAATATGGTTTCATTGGAAGACAAACGTTTTCAAAATAAAGTAGTGATCGTACAGATTATGGGAACATGGTGCCCTAATTGTTTGGATGAAACCAAATATTACACAAAATATTATAATGAAAACAAAAATGAAGATCTGGAAATCGTAGCACTTGCCTTTGAATATGCTAAAACCGAAGAAAAGGCAATTGAAGCCATTAATAAATTGAAAAGATCGGTTGAAGTTCCATATCCTATTCTGCTGGCACAAGTTGGGTCCAGTAGTAAACAAAAAGCAAATGAAAAGCTACCAATGCTCAACCATGTGTTATCCTACCCAACGAGTATCTTTATTGACAAAACAGGTACAGTTCGTAAAATACATACTGGATTTAATGGTCCGGCAACAGGTGAAAAATACAGGGAATTTGTTACAGAATTTGAACAATTTGCCCTGAAACTTACTGAAGAAGAATAAATTAACAGTTCAGGCCTTTAATTTAACAGCCTAATAACACAGGCCACTTTTATTTGTCTATACTTTTAAGGGAATAATCTAAACTCAAAAGTATCATGGCAAATTTTTTTACATATATGGTGCTCGTTATAGGAGCGATCTTCACGACTACTTTTTCGGCAAATTCGCAAATAAATGCCCCTCGGGCCAGTCAGATGGCTACTGTTTCTCAAACTATTGGAATTTCAACAATATCCATCGAGTATTCTCGGCCCAGTGTTCAGGGAAGAGAGATCTACGGGACACCCATTGTCCATTATGGATACCAGAACTTAGGTTTTGGAACATCAACTGCTGCACCCTGGAGAGCGGGTGCCAATGAAAATACTAAGATCACACTTTCTCATGACATGAAGGTAAATGGAAGAGAAATTAAAGCAGGAACATATGGCCTTCATATAGCAGTGCAAGAAGACAATACGGCAACGATCATATTTTCTAAAAACACTACCTCTTGGGGCAGTTTTTTCTATGATGATGCAGAAGATGCACTAAGAATAGACGTAGAGACTATTGCGGTTCCCGATACCGAGCTATTGACCTTTAACTTTGATGAAGTATCTACAGATAAAGCACGTATACTATTATCTTGGGAAAAACGAGGATTCCCTTTTACAGTAGAGGTTCCGGTAACAGAATTGGTTATGGCAGATATACGTAATAGTCTACGGGATCAGCCGGGGTTTAACATTCAGACCTGGCAGCAAGCAGCAAACTTTGCACTTAATAATGGAGGTGATTTGGATGAAGCGCTAAGTTGGATTGATACTGCTATTGCCGGAAATTTCTTTAGTAAAAAAACATTTGCAAACTTGATGATCAAGTCTGCGATACTTGCCAAAATGGAAAAACAAAATGAAGCACTCACCTTAATGGATGAAAATTTAGATTTAGGTAGTATTTTTGAAGTACATCAATATGGACGTCAGTTAATCACTATGGGGCTGAAGGACAAAGCCATGGAAATTTTTGAGTACAATGCTAACAAAAATAAAGATACTTGGCCGGTACATTATGGACTTGCTCGTGCTTATTCTGCGAAAGGGGATTATAAGAAGGCGTTAAAACATTTGGAAAAAGCACATGCAAATGCACCTAATGGGGCAAGTAAAGGTCGGGTGGCTGCAAATATTGAAAAATTAAAGAAAAAAGAGGATATAAACTAAGGAAATTAAATTTAACGATCATATACTAAGAGCCTTTCTAAATGTAAGGCTCTTTTTTTACAAATTAAATTACAAAAACTCAAGAAAAGCACCATAGCTCTAAAAATGATACTTAAAAATGAGTAAATAGTTTTTTTCTCCGGATGCAAATCCAATATCTATGTGCCCTTCCTGATAAGGCGTGGTGTATAGATATGTACTTCCTATGCCAATTACGGCTCCACCCAAAACATCCCAAATATCATGAAATCCATCCGGGCCTTCCATTCGGCTAACACCAACGATACCTGCCAGGGTATAGGCAATCCATCCATATTTCCATCCATATCTTTTTTGTATGAATGAAGCCCCGGAAAAAGCAGATGAAGTATGTCCGCTTGGGAAAGAATCATAACGATTACGACCTTCAGGCCTTTTACTTTTGATTAAATGTTTTAAGGAATAAGTGATCGCCAGAGTAGTACCATAGGATAGTGCCAATTGTTTTGTGCCTTCATAGTCTTTTTCCAATAGACTTACAATTCCTGCTGTAAGTGGTATTCCAATTTGCAAAACATCTCCGGTGCCTTCCAGGGCATATTCCCACCCTTCATGCGTACCATCTAAACCACCTTGTGCTAAAAAAGGCTGAGACAAAAAAACAAATAGCAAAGTAAGGACGTATAGAGGTTTCATAAATGGTTAGTTTAGTGCTCTAATTTTCTATACAATAGACATTAACATACTCTATATAACGAAAAAAGTGTTAAATCCTTATGGGGCAAATAGATTTTCATTCTACTATGAAATATAATTCCATATATTTTTATACTTGGCTAATTGGGTGAAAGTATTTTTAATGGGAAGATTTTCTGCTTTTGAGAGTGTAGGATCACTTTTTAGCAGTTGTGTTGCATAACTACGAGCTATTTTTAGGATCTCCGTATCTTTTACAATATCTGCAATGCGTAGGTTGAGCACACCACTTTGTTGGGTACCCATGATGTCTCCGGGACCGCGAAGCTTCAGGTCAACTTCGCTTATTTCAAAACCATCATTCGTCCGAACCATTGTTTCCAGACGCGTACGGGCATCGGTGGAGAGCTTATAGCTTGTCATTAGTATACAGTAGCTTTGTTCTGCACCACGGCCCACACGTCCACGTAATTGATGTAGTTGTGATAATCCGAAACGTTCTGCACTCTCAATTACCATAACACTGGCGTTTGGAACATCTACACCTACTTCAATAACAGTTGTCGCTACCATGATCTGAGTTTCGCCTTTTGCAAAACGGTTCATTTCAAAATCTTTATCGGCTGGTTTCATTTTTCCATGGACAATGGATACCTGATATTTTGGTAAGGGAAACTCACGAACAATACTCTCATAACCATCCATCAGATCTTTGTAATCCAACACTTCACTTTCCTGTATTAAAGGATATACAATATAGACTTGTCTGCCCTTTGAAATTTCATCTTTTAAAAACCGGAAAACCTTCAATCTGTTTGTGTCAAAACGGTGTACGGTTTTGATGTCTTTTC
Source organism: Ulvibacter sp. 2210JD10-4 (assembly GCF_058148525.1). NCBI lineage: Bacteria > Pseudomonadati > Bacteroidota > Flavobacteriia > Flavobacteriales > Flavobacteriaceae > Ulvibacter > Ulvibacter sp. 2210JD10-4. The sequence continues at coordinate 275,963 of NZ_JBYVJZ010000005.1, read as the reverse complement.
GACCCGGAGGCAATTCATCAATTACACTAATATCAAGGTCACCGTAAACACTCATTGCAAGGGTGCGGGGGATAGGTGTAGCAGTCATCACAAGTACATGTGGCGGGTACTCATTTTTGTGCCATAATTTACTTCGTTGAGCAACTCCAAATCGATGCTGTTCATCAATAATTGCAAGCCCTAAATTTTTAAATTTCACCTTGTCTTCGAGCAATGCATGAGTGCCAATTAAGATGTCTAAAGCCCCGTTTTCGAGGTTTTCGTGAATTTCTCTCCTTTTTGAAGTTTTAGTTGAACCTGTAAGTATTTCTATGCTGGTATTCAATTCATTACATAGTTTAACTAATCCATTATAGTGTTGGACTGACAAAATTTCAGTCGGAGCCATTAAACAGGTCTGAAAACCGTTGTCAAGTGCTATTAACATTGATAGTAACGCCACTATCGTCTTACCGGAACCTACATCTCCCTGCAATAAACGGTTCATCTGAGCTTTACTACCCAGATCGTTTCTAATTTCTTTGATCACACGTTTCTGTGCATTGGTCAATTGGAAGGGTAAATGTTCTTTATAAAAGGTGTTAAAATACGCCCCTACTTTCTCGAATGGATACCCCTTTATTTTTGCTTTATGAATTAAATTTTTTCGAATCAATTGTAACTGAATAAAAAATAATTCTTCAAATTTCAGACGGTATTGAGCCCTTGCTAAAAGAGCCTGATTTTTTGGAAAATGGATATTAAAAAGCGCTTCATTTTTAGAGAGCAATTTTAACTGTTCCAAAAACGGTTTTGAGAGGCTCTCAGCAAAGCCATTTTTTGCTTCCAAAAACAGTTGTTGCATTAACCCATTTACGACCCTGTTTGTGATCCCGCTATTGGATAATTTTTCAGTGGAAGGATACACCGGTTGCATAGCGGAACGAATACTTTTTTCATGGGTCTCGAGCAATTCCATTTCGGGATGTGGCATTGAAAAGACACCATTATACCAATTTGTCTTTCCAAATATCACATAAGGAACATTGATCTTTAAATTTTCCTTGATCCATTTATGTCCTCTGAACCATACCAGCTCCATTTTTCCTGTTTCATCGGTAAAAGTTGCTACCAATCGTTTTCCACGTTTTTGTTGTACAGTTTTAAGATGTGTGATCTTACCAGTGACCTGTACTTCGGCATTGGTTTTCTGTAATTGTCCGATCTTATAATATTGAGTACGATCGAGGTACCTATTAGGGAATAGGTTCAATAGATCTTGAAATGTATGTATTCCAAGCTCCTTTTTAAGCAAATCAGCCCGGTTGGGACCTACGCCTTTTAAATAATCAATAGGAGTTTGCAGGAAATTGACATTCATAAAACGAATTTAACAAATCCCTATTAAGTGAAGTAGCCTTCAGAAGATTTTCTAAGCTTGTGTGTAAAATGCGATTAAAATGTGCTTATTTTTAGTATTTTCGACAACTCTAATATAAATACTATTTACAATGAAAATATACTTCGCTCAAAAAGCGGTTTCCTATGTACTCTTTTTTTCAGCAATTTTATTCCTAATTGGTTGTGCAAATGATGATTCTGGTAATCAACAGGTACTAATTGCGGAATTCTCTACCGATGTTTCAGCACTTGATTTTAATGATATTGTGTTGAACGAGATTTCAGAAAGGCAGCCTATTGTTATAGATGCTTCTCACTTAACAAATGAGTTAATTGTTAGCTCTTCAGAAGAACAATTTGAAATTTCCCGAGATGGTAATACATATACAAATGTCATTTCTTTTACTGCTGCGAATATAAATTCCGAACAAAAAACAATATATGTACGCTTCGGTCCTAAAAATCAAAATGTAGGTACTATAGAAGGTTCATTGACACTTAGTAGTGCCGGGACCGCAACACAAACAGTAAGCTTGACAGGAAATAGTGTTTTAGCCCAGCAAGAAGTTATAAATGTAGTTACTTTCCAGGACTCCCACCATGCATTTGGAAGCGGACTTTCACAAAGTCAGACAGGTACTTTTGATTTTCCTGAAGACATGACGCAAATTTCCAAGATCAGTATGTTTGTAAAATTGGTCTGCCCGACAGGTGGATGTAACGCCTGGGATGTGTATGCAAATATTGCTGTTATGAATAAAACAACTTCAACCTGGATGGAAATTGGAAGGTATATCACCCCTTATGGAGTGGACAATCACCAATTGGAAAGAGGTTTTGAAATTGATGTTACCGACTTTAAATCACTTCTAACAGGTTCTGTAGAATTAAAGTCTTTTGTTGAAGTTTGGGGTTCTGACGGTTGGAATGTATCTGTTGATTTTGATGTAACTACCGGAGGAGAGATAGCATATCCGTATTATGCAATTTCTGAAATTTTACAATATAACAAACACTCTTTAGATGGAATTCCATACGGTGTTCCTAATGATTTTGATCTAGATAAAACAGTTACCATTCCTGAAAATGCAGAAGTTACCAATCTACGAACTATCATAACAGGATGGGGTCATGCGACACCAAACGACCCAGGTGGAAGGCCTTGCGCTGAGTGGTGTTTTAGAAGGCATAATGTTTTAATTAACGGTACTCAGGGATTTGAACATTATATGGGGCCTATAGGATGCTCAGCTAACCCGGTATCACCACAAGCAGGGAACTGGAGTCCAAACAGAGCCGGGTGGTGTCCCGGAATGGCAGTGCCAAACAGAATTGATGAGTTTGCTACTTCTATGGCAGGTGAAACTTTTACATTTGAGTACGATCTGGAAGATTGGGTAAGTAATAGTGGAGGTACCAGTAATGCTTATTATGCAATTTCTAATTTTGTTGTGGTAAAAAGTAATACGCCTATTGATGCTCCGATAGTAACAGAATAACAAATTATATTCAACGTTTTTGAAAGCAGGTAATTCTTAGAATACCTGCTTTTTTTGTTAATATTGAATACCTTTAACTATTCTTGATTTTACAATAGATTCATTCATGAAAATAGTAGCTTTTTTTCTTCTAATTTTTAGTTTTAATGGCTTTGCGCAACAGGGAGCTGTTGTTGATTTTTTAAAAGTCGATGCAATTGTGAAACCTGTTACTTCAGACAAAAAAATAAAAGGGACGGTAAGCTATTCGTTTAAAGCACTCCAAAAAACAGATTCTATTTATTTGGACGCAATCCATATGACTATTACAAAAGTTGCTTTGGAAGGAGTACAGGTTTCAGCAACAGAAGATAAGATCTGGTTGTTAGGCAATTTTGAAGAAGGGAGGGAATACAATGCTTTCTTTACGTATGAAGCAAGTCCGAAGCAAACACTCTATTTTACAGGAGGTCAGATATGGACGCAGGGACAGGGTAAATATACCTCGCATTGGCTACCCAGTATAGATGATATGAATGATAAGATTGAGTTTGATCTTACTGTAATTGCACCTTCTGAAAATACAGTAATTGCTAATGGTAAACTAGTATCAGCACTTCAAAAAGAAGATACAACCTATTGGAAATGGGATATGCAGCAGCCTATGTCGAGTTACCTTTTAGCTTTTGCAGTAGGAGACTTTAAAAAGCTCGTCTTATCATCCAAATCCGGAATTCCAATTGAACTTTACTACGATCAAAAAGATTCTCTAAAAGCTGAACCTACTTATCGATATACTAAAGAAATATTCGATTTTCTGGAGGCTGAGGTCGGGGTATTTTACCCTTGGCAGAATTACAAGCAGGTACCGGTTCGTGATTTTTTGTATGCAGGAATGGAAAATACAACAGCTACAATTTTTTCTGAAGCTTTTGTGGTTGATTCTCTGGGTTTTAATGATCGCAATTATGTAAATGTGAATGCACATGAATTAGCCCATCAGTGGTTTGGAAATTTGGTTACGGAAACCGAAGGAACGCATCACTGGTTACATGAAGGCTTTGCGACTTACTATGCATTGCTGGCCGAAAGGGAAATCTTTGGAGAAGAATACTATTACTGGAAGTTGTATAATTCTGCCGAACAACTCAAAGAATTGAGTGATGAAGGGAAAGGAGAATCATTGCTCAACCCTAAAGCCAGTTCGCTGACTTTTTACGAAAAAGGGGCATGGGCATTACATATTTTGAAAGAATATATAGGGGAAGAAGTATTTAATAGGGCTGTTAATAATTATCTATTAAAGCATCAGTTTAAGAATGTGACGACTTCAGATTTTTTAAATGAAATAAGAGCTGTTTCCGAAAAAGATATCTCAACATGGGAAGCAGATTGGTTACAACAAAGTGCATTTAAAGCAGAGCAGGCCTATGAGTATTTAATGAAGTCAAAGTTCATACAACGCTTTTTTGAAATGTCTGCACTTCGAAATGTTTCTTTAAATGATAAAACGATTCAGCTTAAAACCGCACTTACATTTCCTAATGATTTTATTGGACAGGAAGCAATTTATCAGTTAGAAGGTGAACCTATTTCTGAAACAACCGCCTTGTACAAAAAAGGACTCGAGAGTAATAATCTATACGTTAGGCAGGCAATTGCGCTTACTTTGCAAACCATTCCAAAAGAATTACAAGCTCAATATGAGTCATTACTCGATGACCCTTCCTATGTTACCAAAGAAGCAGCGCTGTATAATTTATGGGCTGCTTTTCCGGAAAACCAGCAAGCCTATCTTGACAGAATGGAAAATGTCATTGGTTTTCAGGATAAAAATATACGGCAGTTATGGTTGGTGCTGGCTGTAGTTACAAATAATTATCGGCAGGCTGATAAGACTAAATTTTTAGAAGAATTGAAAAATTTTACCTCTCCCAATTACAGTTTTGAAATACGGGAACGTGCTTTTGGCTATGTAAATGAGCTACAATTGTATGAAGCTTCAGTTTTTGGAAATTTGGTAAATGCATGTGTTCACCATAGTTGGCGTTTTAGAAATTATGCCAGAGCTTTATTGAAAGAGGCTTTAAAGAATTCAGACTATAAAGCAATGATCTTGAGCATGATGGATTCTTTTTCAGTAAAAGAACGAGATTATGTATTGCGTAATATGGAAAAAGAATGAGAGCATTGGTGATATCGGGAGGAGGAAGCAAAGGTGCATTTGCAGGCGGTGTTGCTCAATATTTAATAGAAGAGCTACATCACAATTACGATCTGTTTGTAGGTACTTCTACAGGGAGTTTGCTGATACCACATTTGGCATTACATAAAGTGGAAAAGATCAAAGAAGTGTATACTTCTGTGAATCAAAGCAGTATCTTTAGTCATCGTCCATTCTTAATAAAAAAAGATAAATATGGAGGTAAGCAGATAAGTATTGCCCATCTAAGGGTATTGCGTAATTTTTTTCGCGGGAGTAAAACCTTTGGTGAAAGCCATAACCTCCGCAAGCTAATAAAAGAAACCTTCACCGAAGATGAATTCATTACATTAAAATCCGGACCCAAAGAAGTGGTTGTCACTGTTTCGAACCTTTCACTAAATCAGGTAGAATATAAATCTATCAACGATTTTGAGTATGAAGATTTTTTGGATTGGATTTGGATTTCGTGTAATTATATCCCTTTTATGAGTCTGGTAAAAAAAGAGGGTTGTGAGTATGCAGATGGCGGTTTTGGTAGTATGGTGCCAATTGAAGAGGCAATTAACAGAGGAGCTACTACGGTGGATGTTATTATTCTTGAAACTGAGATCACTTACTACAACAGGTTGCCTTCAAAGAATGTATTTTCGTTACTTACCAATATGCATGCGTATATGCTCGACCGTGTTGAAAAACAAAACATTCGTATTGGGAAATTTGTTGCCGGAAATAAAGATGCGGTGATCAATCTATACTATACCCCTACAGTGCTTACTACTAACTCATTGATCTTTGATAAAAAAATGATGGCAGGTTGGTGGGAAAGTGGCTTTAAATACGCCATGCAAAAGAATACCGAACTCAATGAAATAAAAACACAGGACAGTTAATACAATTCACTCACTTCTTTCTTAACATATAACAATGCTTTTTGTGAAGGAGTGTTCTCTTCCATGAAATTCCGTAAAAGCCATTCTCGCATATGGTCTGCAGTATTACCTTTTTCATGCATGGCAGCTTGTCGTATCACATGTATGGTGGCATTTTTTGCTGCATTAACCAAATTCCAGCATTCTGGCGTTAAGTAGATCTGTTGTGTGAGGTTATGGTCAAATTCCTGCTCAATATTCTTAATAAGGAGCATTTCGTATTTATCAACTTCATCGGCAAATGGTTTTACGCGTATCAATAGTTTATTGGGATCAATACGTTCCAGGAAAAGCGTGATACGTTCATAGGCCTGTAAACGCATCGGTAATATTTTATTTTGCGCTTCTTTTTGAATGAGATAACGCCTGCGGCCCTCCTCATTAGCGGTATGCCCCTTAAAAAAATAATATGCAATAACCCCTACAACGATAGCAGGGAGTAAGTAGGCTACATAACTGATAATCTGAGTTGCTTCTTCCATAATTTTAATATCTTACTTTATCTTTTTTCTTTAATTTCTTTACTTCTTTTTTTGCTTCCTTCAGTTGGTAATTTCCTCCTAAATGCAGACATTCCATGCAATCTTGGACGCTTTCAAACGCTACGGGAGTTTTAGTATATCCAAAGGAATCCTTTAGCGTTTTTATCAAATTCCGGTCGCCTAAACTAAATTCTACATCTTCCATTGTAAACTGACTTGGATGCTCATAACCACAAGCATGGGTTATTTCCAGTAATTCTTTTCTGAAATTCTTAAAATAAAAATGGGCTCTAACGGATTTATCTTGAATATTGATCCCACTTTGCCGCCACTTGTTCTGTGTTGCCACACCACTCGGGCAATGGTTATTATGACATATCTGAGCTTGTATACAACCAATGGACATCATAGCTTCCCGAGCCACATTGATACAATCTGCACCCATAGAAAATGCCATAGCCGCTTTAGCAGGAAAGCCTAATTTTCCACTACCTATAAACACGATCCGTTTACATAAATTGTGTTCCTTAAAAATTTTATAGACATCACTAAACCCAAAAACCCAGGGCAATGCCACATGATCTGCAAAACTGGGCGGAGCGGCTCCGGTTCCACCTTCACCACCGTCAATGGTAATAAAATCAGGACCTTTACCGGTTGTCGCCATTAATTCTGCCAACTGTTTCCAGTCGTCTAGTTTTCCCACAGCCGATTTAATACCTACAGGTAATCCGGTGGCTTCAGCAATGTCCTCTACAAACTGAACCAAGCCATTCACACCTTGAAACGCCGAATGCGTAGGAGGAGAGAGAACATCTTTCCCAACAGGAACATGTCTAATCCCGGCAATTTCTTTTGTGATCTTTGAAGCCGGTAAAACACCTCCTTTTCCGGGCTTGGCACCTTGAGATAGTTTTACTTCAATAGCACGTACTTGAGGATTATCTTTTACCAGTTGCACTAATCTCGACATAGAGAAATTTCCATCCTCATCACGAACACCAAAATAACCTGTTCCAAAGTGAAATACGACATCACTTCCTGTTTTATGATAGGGAGACAATCCACCTTCACCTGTATTGTGATAAGTGTTTGCCATTGCACAACCTCTGTTTAATGATTCAATGGCTCTTGCTGAAAGGGAGCCAAAACTCATCGCTGAAACATTGATCACAGATGCCGGACGATAGGGCCTGCGCCGCTTGTTTTCTCCCATAACTTTTGCACAGGGGAGAAAATAAGGGTCTTTTTTATTGGGATGTTTATCTTCCAGTTTATATGGAAGCATTGCATTATTGATAAAAATATAATTGGCTTTATAGATATCGCGGTCTGTACCAAAACCTTCGTAATTGTTTTCATTTTTAGCCGAAGCATAGATCCAACTTCGTTCTATACGATTAAAAGGAAGTTCCTCACGATTATTTGCGACAATGTATTGCCGTAACTCCGGCCCGATACCCTCCAGCCAGTACCTAAAATGTCCAACAACAGGGAAATTGTGTAAGATGGTATGTTTTTTATTGAAAAAAACATCGCGGATAGCAACGATAATCAGGAAAATAGTAATCCAGGCCCACCATGGAACTTCTAAAAAGAAATCAATAACTCCTTGCATTTATTGTGCGTTTAAGTAGTCAATAGATAATTGTGACATTGTTTTTACACCTAATAATAAGCCTGAATCATCAATAATGAAATCGGGTGTGTGGTGCGGATAAGGAGTTGTATTACCCGGTGTCATTCCTCCTAAAAAGAAATAAAATCCGGGAACGATTTCCTGAAAATAAGAGAAATCTTCTCCTCCTGTTGTAGCTTTCATTAATTGTACATTCTCTCCGCCTGCCAAATTTTGAAGTGTTGGCAGCATCTTGGCTGTTAGGTCAGGATCATTATAGGTAACAACGGTATTGTTTTGCCATTCGATGGTAGCACTTCCGCCATATGCCTTAGCAATATCCTGAGCCATTTCGGTCATTCTTCGAATGATCATATCACGCATATCCGGATCGAGCGTGCGTACGGTCCCGATCATTTCGGCGCTTTCGGGAATAATATTAAAACGTACACCACTCGTTATCTTTCCAACAGTGATCACAGCAGCTTCCTGCACTAAATTGGATTCCCTGCTTATAATGGTTTGAAAGCCATCGATTATTTTTGCTGATATCAGGATAGGATCCACGCCACTCCACGGAGCTGAACCATGTGTTTGTTTTCCTTTTACATTTACTACAAACCGTTCTACCGCCGCCATAGTTCCGCCGGGCTTATAACGAATCACCCCTGTTGGTGTGCCCGAATTGATATGTAATCCAAAAATAGCATCCACATCCGGGTTTTTTAAAACCCCTTCTTTGATCATTAGTTTTGCACCTCCTTCTTCACCGGGTGGTGGGCCTTCTTCGGCTGGTTGAAATATGAACTTTACAGTACCGTTAATAAGATTTTTATTTTTTGAAAGTACTTCGGCAACTCCCATTAAAATGGAAATGTGTGTATCATGACCACAGGCATGCATCACACCGGTTTCTGTACCTAAAAAAGTGTCTTTGACCTCACTTTTGAACGGAAGGTCGTTTCGTTCGGTCACCGGAAGCGCGTCTATATCGGCACGTAAAGCCACTACTTTTCCGGGCTTATCACCTTTTAAGATACCAACGACACCGGTTTTAGCGATACCGGTCTGTACCTGGATGCCAAGGGAACGTAAGTGTTTTGCAATTGCTTCAGCAGTTTTAAATTCTCTATTGGAAAGCTCCGGGTTTTTATGGAAATAGCGTCGCCAGTCAATTACCTGTTGTTCGATTGCTTCAATATCTTTTAGAAGTTTTTTATCCATTTGGGCAAACAAGGCAGTCGAACAAAAAGTAAGGAGAAGTAATAGTTTGTAGTGTTTCATTTTTCCTGAAATATTTCAGCTAAAGATATTTAATTTTCAGGAAATCAAAAATTGAAACAGATGTTTATAAATTCTGAAGAAACCATACAACCATTCGTGCTATTTTCTGTATTTTTCACTTTTATATTTCTTCAGAAATAAATTTAAAAATTGCAAAATTACCTCGAACAATTAAATGATGCACAACGCGCTCCTGTCCTTCAGAAAGATGGTGCCATGATCGTGATCGCCGGAGCAGGTTCCGGGAAAACGCGAGTATTGACGTATCGTATTGCTTACCTGATGTCGCAAGGCGTTGACCCTTTCAATATTTTAGCACTGACCTTTACAAACAAAGCAGCACGTGAGATGAAAAAGCGTATTGCCCAAATTGTTGGGAACAGTGAGGCAAAGAATTTATGGATGGGAACTTTCCATAGTATTTTTGCTAAGATTCTTCGGTTTGAAGCTGATAAATTGGGCTATCCATCCAATTTTACCATTTACGACACACAGGATTCACAAAGTGTGATCCGTTCCATTATAAAGGAAATGCAACTGGATAAAGATATCTACAAATACAAGCAGGTGTATTCAAGGATTTCTTCTTATAAGAATAGTTTGATTACTGTAAAAGCCTATTTCAATAATCCCGAGCTGATGGAGGCCGATGCTATGGCAAAAATTCCACGATTGGGGGATGTATATAAGGCTTATGTTGATAAATGCTTTAAGGCCGGTGCGATGGATTTTGATGACCTATTGCTGAAAACCAATGAGTTATTAACTCGTTTCCCGGATGTATTGGCGAAATATCAAAATAGGTTTCGATATATTTTAGTAGACGAGTATCAGGATACTAATCATAGTCAGTACCTGATAGTTCGCGCACTGAGTGACCGTTTTCAAAACATATGTGTAGTAGGGGACGATGCGCAGAGTATCTATGCCTTTCGCGGAGCGAATATCAATAATATTCTCAACTTTCAGAAGGATTATGACGATGTGAAGGTTTATCGTTTGGAGCAGAATTACCGTTCTACCAAGAATATTGTAAATGCTGCCAATAGTATTATTGAAAAAAATAAGACAAGGCTTGAAAAAGTAGTTTGGACAGCAAATGATGAAGGTGCTAAGATCTTAGTGAACCGTACCATGACTGATGGAGATGAAGGCCGTTTTGTCGCCAGTTCTATTTTTGAAAATAAAATGAACCACCAATTAAGCAATGGTGATTTCGCTATTTTATACCGAACCAATGCACAGTCACGGGCAATGGAAGATGCACTTCGGAAGAAAGACATTCCGTATAGAATCTATGGCGGATTGAGTTTTTATCAGCGGAAGGAAATTAAAGATGTCATTGCTTATTTACGCCTTATTCTGAATCCAAAAGATGAGGAAGCCTTAAAGCGTGTGATCAATTACCCGGCACGTGGAATAGGACAAACAACAATAGAACGTTTGATCGTTGCCGCCAGCCATTATGACCGTTCGGTATTTGAAGTAATGGAAAATATTGAAAAGATCGAATTAAAGATCAATAGCGGAACAAAAGCAAAGCTTCAGGATTTTGTTACAATGATCAAGAGTTTCCAGGTGTTGAACAAGAATTACGACGCTTTTCAAATAGCCGAGCACGTTACCAAAAAGACAGGATTGCTTCAGGAATTAAAGAAAGACGGTACTCCTGAAGGAATTGCCCGCATTGAAAATATTGAAGAACTACTAAATGGTATGCGGGATTTTGTGGAAGAACAAAAAGAACTTGCCGATACTACAGGCGCATTGGCAGAGTTTCTTGAGGATGTGGCACTAGCTACAGATATGGATAATGATAAAGGAGATGAAAATCGTGTTGCTTTGATGACGGTACACTTAGCAAAGGGATTAGAATTCCCCTACGTGTATATCGTGGGGATGGAAGAAGACCTTTTCCCCAGCGCCATGAGTATGAATACACGTAGTGAATTGGAAGAAGAGCGTCGCTTATTCTATGTTGCCATAACCCGTGCCGAAAAGCAAGCGTATCTTACGTATACCCAATCGCGATATCGTTGGGGAAAGTTGATCGATGCTGAACCCAGCAGGTTTATTGAAGAGATTGAAGGTGATTACCTTGAATATCTAACTCCTGTTACCGAACATCGCTACAAACCCTTATTGGATGCGGATATTTTTGACGATATCGATAAAAATAAACTGAGGTTACGAAAGCCAACTGCAGGGACACCTCCAAAAGGCCCTTCCAAGGACCAACTACGAAAACTGCGCAGATTAAAACCTGTGACCAGCAGTGCCGACAAGAATTTTAATGCAAAAGATGCTAATCTTGAAGTAGAAACTATGGTGGAGCATGTACGTTTCGGAAAAGGGAAGATCTTAAAGATTGAAGGAGTTGGAGCTGATACGAAAGCTGAAATTCAGTTTGAAAATGGCGGGCTTAAAAAATTATTACTTCGGTTCGCCAAATTAAATGTGTTAGACCAATAACTACAGAATAGGTAAGTGGGTATCTATAAACGCAGATAGTTGTTCTTGTAGGTCTGTAGTACTCGAAATACCCCAATCAGTTCCATGCCCTCCTTCGTAAACAGTAAAACTGTGTGTAATCTGTGAATTACTTAAAGAAGTTTGTAATTGCCGGCCATTGGTTAGTGGGACTAAGGGGTCTGTGTCTCCATAAAAAAGGATGGAGGGGCTGCTATTACTGTTTACCTGTAATGCCGGACTCACGGCCTCGGCATAGTTTGTACCTGCCGGATATGCACTTTCGTCCACTAATAAGCTCAAAGCAATTGGGAAGGATGGGTCATCTGCATAAAAAGGGTCTGTAAAATCTGTGGGACCTACAATATCGCAAACCATCTTTACACGGTCGTTGGTATCGTAAACATAGTCGTACTGCAATGAAATATGTGCGCCTGCACTAGTCCCTATAAACCCAAATTCAGGTAGAATTTGCAGGTCTTCAGCTTCGTTTACAAGTTTATTGATAACACGTTCCACATCGAGGAATTGGTTAGGGAATGCAGGGATGGTAGTAGTAGCGAGAACGTAATTCATATTTACAATGGCATGATCCGGGTGGTTCTGCTGTATAAGTGAAATAAAATTTGTCATATCTGCTTTATCCCCACCGGTCCATCCACCTCCATGAATAAGAATGATCACCTTCGTTTTATTTACAGTTCTACCGGCAGGCAAATACAAATCATATACTTGCTGCTCATTTTCACCGTAAGAAACATCTAACAACGTTTCTGCAACCAACTGTTGTGAATCGTCATTCAGAGTATCGTCTTTATTACTTTCGGAGGAACAGGAAAGAAATAAAAATTGTAGCGAGATAAAAAATAAAATGATGAAAGGGGTCTTTTTCATATAGAACACTTCTTTTCAATAAACGCAAAAAAATCTTTTAAGTTGTTCATTCGGTTTTAAAATTATTTGTTGATTGTATGATGGTTTATGGTTATCTTTAAGATATCATTTAAAACCCTTCTCAATGTATGGCCGAACTCATTAAGATATATGAAGAAAACCCTAACCCAAAAGACATAAAAAGAGTTGTGGATATTATTCGGGATGGAGGATTGGTTATCTATCCAAGCGATACCGTTTATGCCTTGGGTTGTGATATTACTAACAACAGAGCTCTCGAAAAAGTGGCTCAGATCAAGGGAGTGAAACTGGAAAAGGCCAATTTCTCTTTTGTATGTGAAAATTTAAGTAATCTTTCTGATTATATACGTCAAATAAACACAGTAACATTTAAAATTTTAAAACGGGCATTACCTGGTCCTTATACTTTTATTCTTCCTGGAAATAATAACCTTCCTACGGTATTTAAAAAGAAAAAAGAAGTTGGTATCAGGATACCAGATAACTCAATTGTTCTGGCAATGGTACATGAACTAGGAAACCCCATTATCGCTACCTCTATAAAAGATGAAGATGAAGTAATTGAATATACTACAGACCCCGAACTCATTTTTGAAAAATGGAAGAATCTGGTAGATGTAGTTGTAGATGGAGGTTACGGAGGAAATATCCCATCAACAGTGATCGACCTTACCGGCGATGAACCTGCTTTGATACGAGAAGGGAAGGGCGCTTTGGAGGTTTAAAATTAAGAGTTGTTTTTTTCAAATTTTGACAGCAGTCGGTTGCTTTGCTGATACAGCTTTTTCTTAAAAAAACCGGTCCACCCCATTAAAAACCCTTTAAATCCTAGGGCTTGTTTTGACCATCTGTACAGATCAAAGCGGTCTACATGATCGATGATCTTACCATCTTTAAACTGAAACTCAGCATGTATAATGTTATGAACTTTTCTACCTGTTTTACTGAAGCTATAATGAGCATCCCACCGTGCTTTTCCTTTTTCAGGATCACATTCAATATTTGAGACCTCTATTTTAAAGTTATTGTTTCCCTTTTGTGATTGGCAAAGCATACGCCACATGTTTTTAGCTCTTTCACCTTTTAAAACTCCAAAAGCGGGGTCTTTAAAAGTAATGTCCTTGTGGTAGTAACTTACCATTTGTTCTGCATCTAATTCGTTAAAAGCACGATAGAAATTTTCAACAATATCTCTGGTTTCCATTATAAGGAGATTTAGGATGATACAATGTACACATTAATTGCAAGACATTAAAAAACCCGGCTAAAAGCCGGGTTGTAAATACAGTGATTTATATGGTTGCACTATTCTTTTGGAAAATTCTTGTTTGCTTTTACTTCTTCAATTTGCAATATGTGACGCTCTGTATGCCCGGAAAGAAAAAGCAATGTCTGATATGCATCAAGGGTACCAAACGGGAATTCCGCATAATGATTTCTAAGGTCATCTTCTGTATTTTTCACATACAAAATATGTTCTGCTCTTTTGCTTGTAAACTCTTTCACCGTATTTTCATGAGAGCCAAATTTTCCTGTAGGTTCAAAGGGTGTTTTAGTTTTCACTTTGTTACTTCTATCTGTGATCATAGCTAAAATTTGCTCATCGGTCATCTTTATTTCAGAACGTTTTGTGGGATCAGCAACAACTTCTAATGTTCCTTGTTGCATTCCAAAAATTATATTTTCTGAAAGGGCAATATGTTCAACACATTCTTTAATCGACCAGGATTCCGGAGTACTTTTAAAATTAAGCTGGGCTTCACTTAGTCCATCAATGGTACTTAGTAAGTGATCATGGGTTTTGGTCATTTCAGTAATAGCAAACGCTCTTTCGGCTTTTGTAAGTTTAGCATCGGAAACTGTAAAGCTAACCAATGCCAACATTAGGATGGGTAGAATAATTTTTTTCATGAGAATCTAATATTTAATTGTTTGTTCCTTGATTTATACTACTAAGACGTAAAACAAATTAAAATTTGGACAATCCTTAGCATGAAATTTTAGTAGGATTTTAGTAAGTGTGTAGTGTGTTCGCACTGAATTTACAATGAAACAAGCCAAAAAAAACCCAGCTATAAGCTGGGTTTTAATACTTTATGGCAATAATCTCTAGTTTCCTTCTTCACTTGAAAGCGTTTCCAGTTCCTGCTCGATCATTGCGTAGAACTGATCTATTTTTGGCAATACGAGTATGCGTGTACGTCTATTGATAGAACGATTTTCTGCAGTATCATTAGAAACCAATGGTATATAATCTGCACGTCCGGCAGCAATTAGCTGAGCCGGATTTACACCCAGACCTTGTAGCTCTCTGATAATAGAAGTAGAGCGTTTTACACTTAGATCCCAGTTGTCTAAAAGAACCCCACTCTTGTATGGTACATTGTCTGTATGCCCTTCCACCATAGCTTCAAAATCTGGCTTGCTATTGATAACGGTTGCTACTTTGCCTAAGATCTCTTTGGCTCTTGAGGTTACGTTATAGCTTCCGCTTTTAAATAATACTTTATCAGAAAGAGAGATATAAACAACTCCTTTCTCTACATTTATTTCAATATCTGGGTCGTTAAGTCCTACTTCACGTTTCAAGCTGGTAACCAATGCCAGTGTTACACTGTCTTTTTTGTTAAGGGCATCTTGTAAGCGTGAGATTTTCAGGTCTTTTTCTTTTAAACTCTCTAAAGATTTTTCGAGGTTTGTAGCACCTTGTTGAGTTAACATGGTCAGGTCTTTAGAACTTTGAATCAAGTCTTGATTTGTTTTACGCATTTCTGCCAATCTTTCCTCAAGAGAGGTAGCTCTTGCTTCTGCAGCGGCCTTGTCTGTTAAACAACTATTTAATTTCACCGTTGCAGTATTTAATAAATCTTGCGTATTTTTTTGCTTAGTTTCTAATTCTGCATACTTCTTTTTTGAAACACAGGAAGTAAGTGCTAAACTAGAGCATACAACTAATATCAAAAGTTTTTTCATAATTGTTTGTAAGTTTTAAGTGTTAAATGTTTTTCAAAATTATTAAACAGCCAGCATCCGCAATAGGGATTAACAATACTTTAAGTAAAGTTTAGTAGCCTTCCTTAAAGTTACGTTTTTTTAAAATAAAATAACGCCAAACGATTGATTTTGTTGAAAAATAGTTGATTTTAGAGGCTTGCATCCTTCTCTTCTTAAGGAATTTAGAAAGTAACCCATAAAAACTTAAATGCGCTCTAAGTATAGCATATGTGTGTGAGATTTTTCCTTGAAATAAAAGCTGAATTGCGGCCAGACCATCCAATACCAATCGTATAAATACCAGCCCCAGAATTTTAGTCCCCTTTACATTTTTCACCAAAAGTAAAAGGGTGTTTCTGAAATTGTAAAATGTTTTTTGAGGATTGGCCGAAGACAATGTAGCACCACCAACATGGTATACTTTTGATTCTCCAAAATACTTTATAGTCCCTTCTTTGGTTTGCAGTCGCCAGCAAAGGTCAATTTCTTCCTGGTGTGAAAAAAAGTCCTCATCGAAACCTCCAATATTCCTAAATGCTTCTTTTCTTAAAAACAAACAGGCTCCGGTAGCCCAGAAAATAGTTGCCGTATCATTGTATTGTCCGTTATCCTTTTCTAAACTATTGAAGATACGCCCCCGGCAATAGGGGTATCCCAAGGCATCAATATAGCCTCCTGCAGCACCGGCATATTCAAAATAATCTTTATTCTTAAAATCAAGGATCTTAGGTTGAGCTGCAACAAGAGTACTGTCTTTCTTAAATTCTGAAACAATAGGGGAGAGCCAGTCCTTAGTAACTTCCACATCACTGTTAAGCAATACAAAAAGATCTTCGGAAAGATTTATGAGCGCATCATTATAACCTTTTGCGTAGCCACCGTTCGTGGTATTCCTAATTATTTTCACAGAAGGAAAATTTTCGGAAACAAAGAGTATTGAATCATCTTCAGAGGCGTTATCTGCAACATATACCGTTGCTTCTTTTGAATATGCTACCACTGAAGGCAAAAACTGCTCCAGTAATTGCTTTCCATTCCAATTAAGTATAACTACTGCGATATTCACTCTTGCAAAAATAGTTTATTTGTTACCATAGGAAGGAATCTCTTTTAAAAATATATATCGTTCATTTTCAAAATCCATTTGGCAATAGTAATGTTCCATTCCGTTAGTGACCATCAAATAAGTAGCTTCAACCACAAGGTTATAGCGAGCGATCTGGTCGAAAGTGTCCTGTGTTATTTTTATGGAAGGAGCTTTGCACTCCACAATGAGACGAATACTGCCGTCGCTGTTGTACACTAAGACATCATATCTTTTTATGGTGTTATGAAGCTTTAATTGTTTTTCTACATTGATGTGAGAAGCCGGGTGCTTTTTTTCAGAAAGAAGAAATTGGATTACATGTTGCCGTACCCATTCTTCGGGTGTGAGAATGATAAATTTTTTTCGAATTTCATCAAAAATCAATGATTTGTTTTCGTTACTTTTGAAACGAAATGAATAATCGGGAAAATTGAGTTTCAGCACATGCCAAAATAAGAATTTCCGAAGAAATTTTCAGTATAAAACCAGAAAACCTCGTGCCTTTAGACAAAGCCAAAAGTATAATTAGCGGAATTAAATCAGGAGATGTAAAACCTATTTATTTTTTAATGGGCGAAGAAGCATATTATATTGACGGAATTGCAAGATATATTGAAGACACTGTACTTACCGAAGAAGAAAAAGGCTTTAACCAGATGGTTTTATACGGGCGTGATGTTTCGATAGAAGACATTGTAAGCAGCGCCAAAAGGTACCCTATGATGGCCGAACGGCAGGTAGTGATCGTGAAAGAAGCTCAAGATTTGTCACGTACTATAGAGAATTTAGTTTCTTATGCCGAAAACCCTCAACCCACAACTGTTCTGGTGGTTTGCTATAAATACAAAACGCTGGATAAACGAAAAAAACTGGCAAAGATAATAGGTAAAACAGGTGTCCTGTTTGAAGGAAAAAAGCTATATGAAAATCAAGTACCGGATTGGATTCGGCGTGTACTTGCAGGACGTGGTTACACAATTACTCCCAAGGCATCGCAAATGCTGGTAGAATTTTTAGGGAATGACTTAAGTAAAGTTAATAACGAACTGGAAAAACTACAGTTGATCATTCAGCCCGGTGAACAGATAACTCCGCAATTGGTGGAGGAGAATATTGGAATTAGTAAAGATTTCAATAATTTTGAGCTACAAAACGCTATTGGGGAAAAGGATATAAAAAAAGCGTTCAGGATCATTCAGCATTTTGCTCAAAACCCTAAGAACCACCCTTTGGTAATGACCATGGCTTTGTTATATAGCTTTTTTTCAAAGCTGTTAAAGTACCATGCGCTTACAAACAAAGCAGATGCTCCAAAAGTATTAGGTGTAAATCCGTATTTCATAAAAGACTACCAATTGGCAGCTCGTAATTACCCTATGAAAAAAGTAAGCACCATTATAGCTGCAATCCGTGAGATAGATATGAAAAGTAAAGGAGTGGGTGCTGCTAACTTACCCCAGGGAGACCTCTTAAAAGAACTTCTTGTTAAAATATTTGATTAGTTATTTCCGAAGGAGCACATAAAAGCATAGTTAAAAAGCCTGTTCTAAAATTTAGGCTAAATTTTTATTTTAAACGTATTTTTACAACTTAAACGATCTTTTATGACAAAAGTACGATCCTGGATTTCTGCTGCGAGGTTACGCACACTACCATTATCTATTTCGGGAATAGTCACAGCAAGTGCCGCTGCAATGAAAACAGGCTCGTATACTGTTTTGATTTTTATCCTTGCCTTAGCCACTACATTGGGTTTTCAGATACTCTCCAATTTTGCCAATGATTATGGCGACGGGATAAAGGGTACGGATAATAAAGACAGGGTAGGTCCGGCACGTGCTATGCAAAGTGGTTTATTAACCGCAAAGGAATTAAAATACGGGATGATAATTACTGTGGCAATTACTTTGCTACTTGCCAGTATGCTGATATTTGTAGCTTTTGGGAACGAAAACTTTATTCTATCGGTTGTGTTCTTTAATCTTGGAATTGCAGCACTTATCGCTGCAGTTACTTATACGGTAGGTAAAAAGGCTTATGGCTACAGAGCACTGGGTGATGTTTTTGTTTTTATCTTTTTCGGAATTGTTGGTGTTGCAGGGTGTTATTTTTTATACGAACAAAGCCTTAACAATTATATACTCCTGCCGGCAATTACCATTGGACTGCTAAGTGCTGCAGTTTTAAACCTTAATAATATGCGGGATCGTCTTGCTGATGCGAAAGCGAATAAAAATACATTAGCAGTGGTATTAGGCGGAAAAACCGTAAAACTGTATCACGCTTTGTTAATAGGTATCGCTTTTTTAAGCGCCCTCATTTACTTCTTTTTAAAAGCTGAAAACCATTTGGATTATTTGCCGCTAATTGCTTTTATCCCTCTGTTTTTAAACGTTGTAAAAGTTTTTAAGAACGAATCTCCGGCACTTTTGGACCCCGAATTAAAAAAGGTAGCGTTAAGTACCTTTTTATTTTCAATATTGTTTTTTGCTTCAAATTTCTTTTAGATTTATCTTTAAGGAAAAATAGAAACCATGAAGATTACATTTTACGGTCAAAATAGTTTGGCAATTGAAGTTTCAGGAAAGCATATTGTAGTAGACCCTTTTATTTCAGGAAATCCACTATCAAAAGATAAAGTTGATATTAGTACGCTACAGGCAGATTATATTTTATTAACACATGCACACCAGGACCATATTCTGGATGCAGAAGCCATTGCAGAAAGAACAGATGCAACAATCGTGAGCAATTATGAAATTGCAATGTACTATCAAAATAAGGGCTTTAAAGTACATCCCATGAACCATGGCGGAAACTGGAAGTTCGATTTTGGGAATGTGAAATACGTAAATGCCATACATACCAGTTCATTTCCGGATGGTACTTACGGAGGGCAACCCGGAGGATTTGTAATTGAAGGAGAGCATAAAAACATTTATATAGCAGGAGATACTGCACTTACCATGGATATGAAACTGATTCCAATGAGTACTAAACTAGACCTCGCTATCCTGCCGATAGGCGATAATTTTACAATGGGCATTGACGATGCAATCCTTGCCAGTGATTTTGTGGAATGCGACAAGGTTTTAGGAGTACATTACGATACTTTTGGTTATATTGAAATTGACCACGAAGAGGCAAAGAAAAAGTTTTACGATGCAGGAAAGGACTTAATGCTTTTGGAAATAGGAGCCTCGATCGAACTTTAAATGAAAGCCGAATATTTTAAGCATCTACTAAATTTTAAAATGCCAAGTGGTACTTCGCGTGGCGTTTTAAAAACCAAAGAGACCTGGTTCATTGTTCTGAAAGAAGGTAGCAATTGGGGAGTTGGGGAATGCGGAATCTTAAGAGGACTTTCCATTGATGATCGCCCGGATTTTGAAACAAAATTAAAATGGGCCTGTGATAATATTCAACTGGGAGTATTTTCTTTATATGAAGCCTTAACAGAATTTCCATCTATTCAATTTGGGATCGAAACTGCTTTTAGGTCATTCTCTGCTGAATTGCCTTTTGAAATATTCCCTTCAGAATTTACCGCCGGTAAAAAGGCGATTCCTATTAACGGACTCATTTGGATGGGAGATAAGGCGTTTATGAAGCAACAAATAGCAAATAAACTAAAAGAAGGCTTCCGTTGTATTAAAATGAAGATAGGTGCAATTGATTTTGCTACTGAGATCGATTTGATCAAGACGATTCGCAATGAATTTTCTGCTGAAGAAATAGAACTTCGGGTAGACGCTAATGGCGCTTTTTCTGCTCCCGAAGCATTAGAGAAATTAAAAGTTCTTTCAGATTTGCAATTACATTCCATTGAACAACCCATAAAACAAGGACAATGGCAGGAAATGGCTCAACTATGTGAGCTAACTCCATTACCAATAGCGTTAGATGAAGAACTTATAGGTGTTTTCACATCTAAAAAAAGGCAAGACCTTTTACAAACGATTAAACCACAATATATTATTTTAAAACCTAGCCTTATTGGAGGCTTTTTGGGGAGCGATCATTGGATCTCCCTGGCAAACGAAAATGATGTAGGCTGGTGGATTACTTCGGCATTAGAAAGTAATGTAGGATTAAACGCAATTTCACAATACACCTTCACAAAAAATAGTAAATTGCCACAAGGTTTGGGAACAGGCAGTTTGTATACTAATAACATTCCTTCTCCGCTTGAAGTCAAAGAAGGAGAAATACATTATAGCCCTAATACCAGCTGGAACCTTGGGATTTTAAATGTAACAATTTAGACTTTTGAGGGTCTAACATCCAATAAATTATTTTATGTATATAGCACAAGCTTTTAATTATTTACACGACTGGTGGAGATATGTCGTAGGCGGGATCATTATTTTTTTAGCATCACAATTGGGAGCTTTCCCGTTAGTAGGATTGGCTACTTTAAAACTGATTTCAGAAGGGAAAAGTCTGGAACTACTGGAAGATCCAAATACCTTTATGACCATTTTAGACTCTAACCTGACCTTATTCTTAATGCTGTTAAGTTTTGCTATAGGACTAGGCGTTTTGTATTTAGTGGTGAAGTATTTTCATAAACAACCTCTTAGAGCGGTAACTACTTCACGTAAAAAAACAGATTGGGGAAGGGTATGGTTTGGTTTCGGGCTGATCGCTGTAACCACAATAGGTCTTACAGGCCTAGATTATTACAGTAATCCACAGGATTATGAACTACAATTTGAAATGGTTCCTTTTTTAATTTTGGCAGTGATAGCTATTGTTATGGTGCCATTGCAGACCAGTTTTGAAGAGTATTTATTTCGCGGATACCTAATGCAGGGTATAGGCGTGGCTGCAAAAAACCGATGGATGCCATTGATAGTGACCTCAGTTGTTTTTGGAGGCTTACACTTTTTTAATCCCGAAGTAGATAAGATCGGGAACATAATTATGGTGTACTACATAGGCACTGGCTTCTTTTTAGGCATTATGACATTGATGGATGAGGGAATGGAACTGGCACTGGGTTTTCATGCCGGGAATAATCTTGTTGCGGCATTGTTGGTAACTGCCGACTGGACGGTATTTCAAACAAATTCTATTCTAAAAGACATTTCTGAACCTTCTGCTGGGATAGATGTTTTAGGTCCTGTTTTTATATTGTACCCAATATTTTTAGGAATTATGGCGTGGCGATATAAATGGCGAGGCTGGGGTGAAAAACTTTTTGGAAAAGTAACGGTACCTTCGGAAATTTCTCAGGAAGAAATAGTTTAAAAGAACAATTTTGAAACCAACCTCACAAATACTTCATCCAGCTTTTAAGCTTAATGGTCTCGCATACGAATCGGCAGAAGAATTGCTGAATTTCGCAGATGGATTATTGCGACAGGGAGATGTACATGAAATACAAATGGCCAGGTTCATTGAGGAATGGCTCAATTTTGATGAAGAAGTACATGTCAATACTTCCGGGTCAACCGGAAAGGAAAAGAAGATTGTATTACGTAAGGAACACATGGTAAATAGTGCCAAAGCTACAGGGGCTTTTTTTAAAGTTGGAGCTGGAACTGCTGCTTTATTATGTTTGTCACCAGATCATATTGCCGGAAAAATGATGCTTGTAAGAGCGATGGTTATGGGATGGGATTTACACGTAGTTGCTCCGGAGAAGGATGCACTTACGCAATACGACAACGATTATGATTTTGTCGCAATGGTTCCGTATCAGGTGTTTCATTCGTTAGAGGCATTGCCAAAAGTTAAAAAGCTGATCGTTGGCGGTGGCCCCGTTTCTATGGAACTTGAGGAAAAATTACAAGAGGTCCCTACAGAAGTATTTGCTACCTACGGAATGACTGAAACAAGTACACATGTGGCAATTAAAAGACTTAATGGCCCGGCACGGTCCAATGTGTTTTCTGCTTTGCCTAATGTAAAATTTTCTGTTGATGGCCAGGCACGTTTAGTTATTAATGCTCCGGAGATTCTTGGAGAACCTCTTGTAACTAATGATCTGGTCGATCTGATCACTCCAACTTCCTTTCAATGGTTAGGACGTTTCGATAACATGATCAATTCCGGTGGTATTAAGATTTTTCCTGAAAGTGTGGAAAAAAAACTATCGGAGTATATTGACCGCCCTTTTATTATTGCTTCAGAAAAAGATGAGGAATTAGGCGAACGCGTCATATTGGTATTCCAGAACGACAGAGATGCAGATATTCCTAATTATTCTCAGGCCTTTTCAGTTTTGGAAAAATACGAGCGCCCTAAAAAGGTATATACAATTTCAAAATTTTCCTATACTCCAACCGGGAAAATAAAAAGAAAGGATATACTTCAGGTACTTAAAAAGTACCGTAAATAATGATTAAATGCTGCAATCTGCCTACAAATTCTTTACTTCTGCATTTTTAAATAATAATCAACAGAATGTTTCCCAGATCCATAGAACAAAAAGAAAATACAAAGCAGGAGGACAAGAATTGATAAAAGCAGATTGGTGGTATTCATTTCTCCTAAAAAGTTTATCAGGACCGCACCGATCATAATTGGAAGTTGTGCAATCACTGCCCAGCGGGTCAATAACCCAAAAGCAATCAAAAGTCCACCAATAAAATGTGCCGGAGCCACATAGTGAATAGTAACCATTCCGCCTACCAGGCTTTGAATAGGTTTTATAAGTTCCATGAGCATTTCGCTATTTCCCATAAAATCTATTCCTTTAATAAAGAGAAAGGCACCCAAAGCTATTCGTAGTAGATCTAAGGGATAATACGTATGAGCATTTGCCCATTTATTTAAAGATTTTATTGTTCCCATGATTGAAAGATTGAAGTTAGACAATCATAAGGTACTCATTTTTAGCGAAATGGTAAATAGTTTGAAGTAAATTTAGTTTTCAACGAACTGTGAAACTCCTTTGCCATTTCCATCATTCAACCACTTCCAATATAGCTGCATTTTCATTTTACCGTTTTCCGTAAAACTTATGTTCGAAACAGCTTTTCCTGCTTTTAACTCATCGTTATCGGTTATACACTCATATAACATATCGAGTTGAGTACCTCGAAGTTTTGCTATAATTTTCCCATATTTTATTGGCCCTCCATAATAATCTGCAGTGACAAGATCTCCATCTTGTTTGTATTTGAAAACAGTGTCCGAGTTTACTTTTCCCTTATCAGAATTTTCAACGAGTGAAAAAGTCTTGTTGTTAAAATCAATTGAATTCATAAGCTTCCGTATTTCTATGTTAATGTATCACAGAAAGTTAAGAAATTTTATTGAACTTTTTTGGTTTTCTTTTTTGAAATTTTGTAAAAAAATACTGAGGCCAATAACCCTATAAAAGCAAAGACCGAAAGCATTATAAATACATGTTGGTGTCCAGGTTCTCCAGGAGAATTGTCCAGAAGATACCCCATGGCAGGACCCATAAAAATATCCGGAGTATAACCTATAAGAGAAATAAGCCCAACTGCTGTTCCGGTAACTGCAAGAGGGATAAGCCCTTCCTGCATAGCTGCAAAATAAAGGGTTCTAAAGGCATAAACACCTGTCGCAGTGATAAGCAAGGATATTAAAAAGAAAATACCCATAGAAGGCTCTATCACACCAGAAGCAAAAATCAAAGCTCCAATAAGCATTGTTATAAAACCAAGGATCATCATAAGTGAAGTTTTGGTCCTATCTGCCAGAAAACCTATAGCAATACCAACGACCGGTCGAATGTATAATAAATAGGTACCCACTTTAGCCGATTTAATTTCATCGTATAACATCACTTCTTTGGCATATAATGAAAATACATCAGTGATTTTATAACCAACATACGCACAAAGGATAATGATCATGAGAAGCCAAACCGTTGGAATTTTTATAACAATACTGAAGTTTGAAAGTATTTCTATCCAGGACTTTCGGGTTACGATCGTTTCTCTGGAAGGATTATTCTTCAGAAATAAAAGAACCAATAGCCCGATACCTCCTATAATAGCAGAAGAAATAAGAATTACATACCGAAAGGCCTCTTTGCGTTCACTGAAGGCAGCTTCAGTAATTTGAGTAGTGATAAATATAGAAAAGATCAATACTCCCAGTGATCCAAATCCGGCAGCTACCAATCCACGGCCTCCATCCAAAAACCCAAAGGCACGCCCCTGACTTTTAACGCCTCCCCAAACACGGGTAGCTTTTATCATTGCTGCCCAAAACAGGAAAATAGTGGTAAACCCCCAATAACCATAGAGAATTTTTAAAGTAGCATAGGACGGAAATGTAGCCAAAACGATACCTCCTGCAGCTGTCAAAAACAAAGCTGATGCAATAAGGATCTTTGGTTTGAATTTATCTGCCAAAGTACCTCCAAAGAGATACGAAATAAAAGCTACAATACCATAAATTGAAAAGCACGTACCCAGCTCCAGATTGTTGAGGTTAAAAACATCGAGAAAAGTGGGCCGAAATACCCGAGCCAGAACAAAAGGTAAAATAAAAACAGCTTCTCCGGCTAAAATGAGCAATAGAATTACATAAATGGGTTGTTTGGATTTTTGAGCGACCATTAAACTTGAATTACACCTAAATTAAAGGGCTTTTCAACAGGAGCGTGATTAGCGGCCTCAATTCCCATAGAGATCCATTTGCGGGTATCTAATGGGTCTATTACTGCATCTGTCCAGATTCTTGAAGCAGCATAATAAGGTGAGATTTGATTGTCGTAACGTGCTTTAATTTCATTGTACAGTTCTTTTTCAACTTCGGGAGTAATGGTCTCTCCTTTCTTTTTCAGGGAAGCGGTTTCAATTTGCAATAATACCTTTGCAGCACTATTGCCACTCATAACAGCCAATTCAGCACTAGGCCAGGCAACAATTAGTCTTGGATCATAGGCTTTACCACACATCGCGTAATTCCCTGCACCGTATGAGTTTCCTATAACAACTGTAAATTTGGGAACTACACTGTTACTTACAGCATTCACCATTTTAGCTCCGTCTTTTATAATTCCTCCGTGTTCACTCTTGCTTCCTACCATAAAACCAGTTACATCCTGTAAAAACACCAACGGAATTTTTTTCTGATTGCAATTGGCAATAAATCGTGTGGCTTTGTCAGCACTGTCACTATAGATTACCCCACCAAATTGCATTTCACCTTTTTTGGTTTTTACTAATTTCCTTTGGTTGGCAACAATACCAACTGCCCAACCATCAATACGTGCATACCCGGTAAGGATGGTTTTTCCATACCCTTCTTTGTATTCAGTGAAATCACCATTGTCAACAAGACGGTCTATAATTTCACGCATGTCATACTGGTCGGCTCTGGATTTTGGCAACAAACCATAAATATCTTCAGCATTAAGCAGGGGTTGTTCAGATTTTTCTCTATTAAACCCGGCTTTGTCATAATCTCCAATTTTTGCAACGATTCCTTTTATAGTATCCAGAGCATTTTTATCGTCTTTTGCTTTGTAATCAGTCACACCACTAATCTCACAATGTGTGGTAGCCCCGCCTAAGGTTTCATTATCAATACTTTCCCCAATAGCTGCTTTTACAAGATAGCTTCCGGCAAGAAAAATACTTCCGGTTTTATCTACGATCAAAGCCTCGTCACTCATAATTGGTAAATATGCGCCACCGGCAACACAGCTGCCCATTACAGCAGCAATCTGTGTAATTCCCATACTACTCATTACAGCATTGTTTCGGAAAATACGCCCAAAGTGTTCTTTATCCGGAAAGATCTCATCCTGCATAGGTAAATATACCCCGGCACTATCTACTAAATAAATAATTGGTAATCTGTTTTCTATGGATATCTCTTGTGCCCGTAAGTTTTTCTTTGCAGTTATAGGAAACCACGCACCGGCTTTTACAGTTGCATCATTTGCAACCACAATGCATTGTTTTCCTTTTACGTATCCTATTTTAACAACAACTCCACCACTTGGAGCACCTCCGTGTTCTTCATACATTCCATCACCGGCAAAAGCACCTATTTCAATAGAGGGTTTTTTTGCATCCAATAAGTAGTCTATACGTTCTCGAGCTGTCATCTTTCCTTTTGAATGATGCTTTTCGATTCGTTTTTGACCACCACCTAATTTTACTTTGGCAAGTCTTTTACGTAATTCGGAAACTAATAGTTTATTGTGGTCTTCGTTTTTATTGAAGTTAATGTCCATTCTATTGCGTGATTTGCTCAAAAATACAAAAGTATGGTATTATGAATACTGAAAAATCTATTTTATTACCGATATTTGCGTTCGCCCATTATTGCTTTAGCACGATGGGTAGTAAAATTAAATATATGATGAATAAAAATACAGTATTGGGTTGGGCTACATTTATAATGATCATTGTAGGTGTTGGGCTCATTTCACTAGGTGCTTTTAAATATGATGATGTGGCCGGTTGGGGATTTGCTTCTGTTGGAATTGGTTTCTTTGCCATTGCCTGGGTTTTTAATGCTTTAAAAGGACGCGTTTAGTAATTAACAATAAATTTTTCTGAAAAATGTCTGACGATAAGAAAGTAATCTTCTCGATGTCCGGAGTGACAAAAACGTTTCAAAACGCACAAACTCCGGTTCTCAAAAATATATATTTAAGTTTTTTCTATGGTGCCAAAATTGGGATCTTAGGACTTAATGGTAGCGGTAAATCTACATTGCTCAAAATTATAGCCGGGGTAGAGAAAAATTACCAGGGTGATGTCGTTTTTGCTCCGGGTTATACTGTGGGTTATCTGGAACAAGAACCGCAGCTGGATGAATCTAAGACCGTTATTGAAATTGTAAAAGAAGGAGTAAAGGATGTAGTTGAGGTATTAGATGAATACAATAAGATCAATGATATGTTTGGGCTACCGGAAGTGTATGAGAATCCTGATAAAATGCAGGAACTTATGGACAAACAAGCAACTTTACAAGACAAAATTGATGCGACAAATGCCTGGGAACTGGATACCAAGTTGGAAATTGCCATGGATGCCTTGCGTACACCAGAACCGGATAAGCCTATTAGTGTACTTTCCGGAGGAGAACGTCGCCGTGTTGCTTTGTGTAGATTATTATTGCAAGAGCCGGATGTATTGTTGCTGGATGAACCTACTAACCATTTAGATGCCGAAAGTGTACACTGGTTGGAACATCACTTATCTCAATACAAAGGAACCGTAATTGCAGTAACGCACGACCGTTATTTTTTAGATAATGTTGC
Organism: Ulvibacter sp. 2210JD10-4; assembly: GCF_058148525.1. Classification (NCBI taxonomy): domain Bacteria; kingdom Pseudomonadati; phylum Bacteroidota; class Flavobacteriia; order Flavobacteriales; family Flavobacteriaceae; genus Ulvibacter; species Ulvibacter sp. 2210JD10-4. The sequence goes on along the minus strand of NZ_JBYVJZ010000005.1, from coordinate 247,912 downwards.
CGGGTGGATTCTGGAATTGGACAGAGGAGAAGGAATTCCCTGGAAAGGAAATTACTCTTCATGGCTGGACCAAAAGTCAAAACGTTTGACGCAAGAGCAGAAACAAGCCAGTAAGCGTCAAAAAACCTTGGAGCGAGAATTGGAATGGGTTCGTATGGCTCCTAAAGGAAGACAGGCAAAACAGAAAGCCCGTTTGAGTAATTACGATAAATTAATGAGTCAGGATCAAAAACAGTTGGATGAGAAACTGGAGATCTATATCCCTAACGGACCACGTTTGGGAACAAATGTGATAGAAGCGAAAGGGGTTGCTAAGGGATATGAGGACAAGTTGTTATATGAAGACCTTAACTTCAAATTACCACAAGCTGGAATAGTTGGTATTATTGGACCCAATGGTGCTGGTAAAACTACTATATTTAGAATGATCATGGGAGAAGAGACTCCGGATAAAGGTGAATTTGTAGTGGGAGAATCTGCAAAGATCGCATATGTGGATCAGGCACATTCCAATATAGATCAAAATAAAAGTATCTGGGAAAATTTTAGTGGCGGGCAGGAACTTGTTATGATGGGAGGGAAACAAGTAAATTCCCGAGCCTATTTAAGTAGATTCAATTTTAGCGGAAGTGAGCAAAATAAAAAAGTTGCTATGCTCTCGGGAGGTGAACGCAACCGTTTGCATCTGGCAATGACCTTAAAGGAAGAAGGAAACGTATTATTATTGGATGAACCTACCAATGACCTGGATGTAAACACATTACGAGCTTTGGAAGAAGGTTTGGAAAACTTTGCAGGCTGTGCAGTAGTAATCTCGCACGACCGTTGGTTTTTAGATAGGATTTGCACACACATTCTTGCTTTTGAAGGCGAAAGCCAAGTGTATTTCTTTGAAGGAAGCTTTAGTGACTATGAAGAGAATAAGAAGAAACGTTTGGGGGGCGACCTACTTCCAAAACGCATTAAATATAAGAAATTAATACGCTAATGCCTCTTTCCAAAATAAAGGCCATTGCATTTGATGCCGATGACACCCTTTGGGCGAATGAAACCCTTTTTAGGAATGCTGAAAAGGAATTTTGTGAATTAATGAAGGATTACCTACCTGAAGAGAAGTGCAATCAGTTACTTTTTGAAGTTGAAATGCAAAACCTTCCATTGTATGGTTATGGGATCAAACCTTTTACACTATCTTTAATTGAAGCAGCCATACGTTTTTCGGATGGAGATATTCATATGAGTGCTATAAGCGAATTAATTCGCAGAGGTAAAAAAATGCTTGAAGCTCCTGTTGAATTATTGAGTGGTATAGAAGATACGCTTGCTCAATTATCCAAAAGATACAAATTGGTTATGGCTACTAAAGGAGATCTGCTGGATCAGGAAAGGAAGCTCATAAAATCCGGCTTAGAACCTTATTTTCACCATATCGAAATTGTTTCAGATAAAACCGAAAAGCACTATCAGAAACTGGTAAATCACTTAGATGTTTCCAACGAAGAATTTTTAATGGTTGGTAATTCGGTGAAAAGTGATATTCTGCCGGTATTGAATATAGGCGGTCATGCTTTCCATATACCATTCCATACAACATGGATACATGAAGTTGTTCAGGAGCCTGTTACACATAGCAATTATCGACAATTATCTGCCGCTACCGAAATGTTGGAATTACTCTAACCTTTTGGCAAATTGCTTTATTGAACTCCTAACTTCTTAGTGACAAACTGATTTCCGCTTTGTAATTTTACGAAGTAGATACCTGATGTTAAACCTGAAGTTGAGAAGGTCATTTGTTGTGCTGATTCAAAATTTCCTTCAAAAAGGGTTTTTATTTTCTTTCCGGTAATATCATATAAGACAATATTCCCTTTGGAAGTTATGTTATGTTGAATCGTAAATTGAGTTGCTGCCGGATTTGGATAGAGAGCAATCTCCTCTGCAGCAATCAAATTATCATCTATGCCTAACACGATATTAGACAGATCGTAACTATGCATGGACCGCCCAAAAGTACCTGCATATAAGGTACTAGTAGGTTCATGTAGTTTTAGGTCCCGTATAATGGTCAACGGAAGGTCATTACCTAGAATATCCCAATTTGCCCCGTCATTTTGTGAATACCAAACGTTAAGGTCTGTAGCAACTATTAAAAGATTTTCAGCTGAATTAATAATAATATCATTTACGGGAATACTTGGCAGGTTAGAAGAGATGTCGATCCAATTTTGTCCTCCATCTGTTGTTTTAAAGACATGAGGATCGTAGTCTAATAAACCGTAACCGGAAAAAGTAACATAAGCTGTTTGGTCATCGCTTGGTGAAATAGCTATAGAAGTGACATATCTATCTGGTAAGGCTCCACTTATATTAGTCCAGGTGGTACCTCCGTCAAAAGTTACATTCACGTTTCCATCATCACTTCCGGTGTAAATAGCATCCAGATTATTATAAGAAGGAGCTATAGCAGTAAGCGTTCCATAGGATAATGAACCGCTGGGATGCTGTCCGTTGGTTAGGTCCGGACTTATAGCCGACCAAAGTACAGCTCTATCAGAAATGTATAACCTGTTACTTCCGTAGAAAGCTTTTTCAGAATTGAAAGGAGATAAAACCACAGGAGTATTCCAATTGGTTCTATCGGAGCCGCTTATTCCATCTGTTGCATTTGTAAAGTTACTTCCTCCATTTGTTGACCTGCGCAGGTTACCCCATTGAGACTCACCATATACATAGCTATTGTCATTAGGGTCTACATTTACATGAAAACCATCTCCGCCTATAATTGCAGCCCAGTCATTTGTGCCTGCAGTTAATGTTCTTATCGTATTGTTGTCTTGTGTTCCTCCATATAATCTTTCTGGCTGGGTGTAGTCTACTTCAATGTTATAGAATTGTGTAATTGCAAGATTCGTAAACTTAGCCCATGAACTCCCTCCATTTTGAGAAAGATAAACTCCACCGTCATTACCGGCTAAAATACGATCGTTATTACTTTGGGAAAATTCCAATGCGTGATGATCCACATGCATTCCGTTTACCTGTTGCCAGTTATTACCACCATCAGTAGTTTTAGACATTAGCTGTCCCAATACATAGACTTCATCCGGATCGGTAGGATTGACCCTAATATTTCCAAAATACCAGCCAAAAGAGGCATCGATACCATTTAGATCAGCTAATGTGACCAGTGTCCAATTAGCTCCGTTGTCATCAGATCTATACAGTCCGTTAAATTCATTTGTAATTTCATTGGTAGTAAATCGCGCATAGATTGTAGATGGATTGGACTCAGAGATTGCCAGGCCAATTCTTCCGGTTTGAGCATCGGGAGCCGGCAGGCCGTTTGCGGCACCTAATTCTTCCCAAGTCGTACCACCATCAACAGAACGATGAATAACAGAAGTGACACCACCATAATCACGCTGCCACGGCTTACGGGTACGTTCCCACATAGCAGCAAAAACAATGTTGGTGTTTTGGGGATTCATTGCTACATCAATAGCCGATGTAGAGTCTGTTACAAAGAGTACCTGTTCCCAGCTGGTACCACCATTGGTAGTCCTGTATACTCCTCTTTCCTGATTGTAACCATATAATTTCCCCGTAGCTGCCGCAAAAACCCTATCCGGGTCTGTAGGATCAACTACGATACGCCCAATATGGTCACTGTCATTCAAACCAATATTATTCCAGCTGACACCGGCATCATCAGACCGATAAATACCATCACCGTAAAAAGCACCGGATGTTGCACTTCCGTTAGCTTCTCCGGTCCCCACATAGATTCTTTGTGAATTGGAAGGTGCAATGGCAATATTTCCAATAGAAGGCTTCCCTATTTCGTCGAAAATGGGTGTCCAGCTAACTCCTGTATTGGTAGTTTTAAAAACCCCACCAACTGCTGTTGTCACATAAAAAATATCGTCGTCATCCGGAGAGATAGCAACATCGGTAACTCTTCCTCCTGTATTGAATGGACCAATTAACTCCCAGTCACTTCCGTTAGATTCAGGGCGAGCAGAAAGAATATTCTTTGCCTGAATCGTCGCATCCTTAATAGCTTTACGGTTAATATAGTTGTTGGGATATGCACGTTGGTTGTACATCCATTCGTGCGGATATTCGCCAATTAACGGCTCATTTCCAGTAGTAGTTGATTCTTTTTCAGAAAAAAGTAATAGACCGGTTATGACTAGTATTGAAATATAAAAAAGCAGTCTTAGGGTATTGTTTTTCATAGCATTGCATTTTATCCAAAGATAGTATAACAAAACCTAATTTGAAAAACTTCTTAAAAGGAGTATCTTTAGCTTCCTAAATTTCCAGATATGCAAACCAATTTTCGCCTTTACATCTTCATTATTATATTCTTACTTTTTAATTTTCAGCTTTCGGCTCAACTTCAGAAAAAATTTGAACCTTTAGATGTATTTCAGCTAGAATACACCGGAGACCCACAAATATCACCTAACGGAGATTATATTGTATATCGCCGTACAGGGTTTGATATTATGAAGGACCGTAGTAAAGGAAATCTTTGGATACTAAGTACCGATGACCGAAAGATCCATCATAAATTATCGGCTCGTGAAGGAAGTGAGAGTAATGCGCGGTGGTCACCTTCAGGCGATCGAATTGCCTTTGTGAGCAGTACCGATGAAGGAAGCGAAATCTATTTATATTGGACCTCTACCGGAGCCATAGCTAAACTATCGCAGCTTGAAAACAGCCCATCGGCAATAACATGGTCCCCGGACGGAACTAAGATTGCATTTACGATGAAAGTAAATGAAAAGCCTCCAGTAATCGCTAAAATGCCTCCTAAGCCTAAGGATGCAAAATGGGCAGAATCTCCCAGAATTACAGACAGACTCAAGCATGAAGCAGATGGTACAGGGTATTTAAAACCCGGGTTTACACATGTTTTTGTGATTCCTTCGGAAGGAGGGACACCCCGGCAACTGACCAGTGGAAATTTTAACCATGGAGGTAGTTTGTCGTGGTCGCCAAACGGACAACTCATTTATTTTTCGGCAAATAGGAATGAAGATTGGGAATACGATTTCAGGAATTCTGAGGTCTATTCGGTAGATACAAATACAGGGCTTATAAATACCCATACCGACCGTAATGGGCCAGATCGTTCGCCTAAGGTTTCTCCTAACGGTAAACATATTGCTTACCTGGGATTTGAGGATAAGGTGCAAGCTTATCAAATCACACAACTGCAGTTGATGGATGCAAACGGAACTAATAAACGGACGCTCTCTTCCGGTCTTGACCGAAGCATAAACAATATTACCTGGGCAAAGGATAGTAAGGGACTTTATTTCATGTACAATGACCTGGGTGTTACCAAGATCGGGTATATCGATTTAAAAGGCAGGGTAACTGATATTGTGAACAATGTAGGTGGGACAACACTGGGAAGACCTTATTCCAGTGGTAGTTTTAGTGTTTCTAACCAGGGAAAGATCGCCTATACCATTTCACGTACGGACAGGCCTGCTGATATTGCTATAGTAGAAAAGGGTTCCAGCTCTAAAGTTTTGACAGGTGTGAATGATGACCTTATTAACTACCGGAATATGGGAGCGGTAGAGGAGATATGGTATAAATCTTTGGTAGATGGAAGAGACATACAGGGATGGGTAGTGTATCCGCCAAACTACGAAAAAGGATCCAAAGCACCTTTATTAATTGAAAACCATGGAGGACCGATTTTAAATTACGGACCTCATTTTTCAGCTGAAATTCAACTATATGCAGCAGCAGGTTATGTAGTTTTTTACCCTAATCCAAGAGGAAGCACCAGTTATGGAGAAGAATTTGGTAATCTATTGTTCAATAATTATCCCGGTGAAGATTATAATGATGTGATGGATGGAGTAGACGAATTGATCAAAAAAGGCATTGCTAATGAAGATCAATTGTATGTTACCGGAGGAAGTGCCGGAGGAATCATGACCGCGTGGATCATTGGGAAAAACAACCGATTTAAAGCTGCTGTTGTGGCAAAGCCGGTAATGAACTGGATCAGCAAGACCCTGGTGGCAGATAATTATTATGGTTATGCCAACTCGCGTTACCCGGGACAGCCCTGGGAAAACTTTGAGAACTATTGGAAATTCTCTCCTATCTCATTAGTAGGGAATGTAGAGACGCCTACAATGGTTATGGTAGGGATGAACGACCTACGCACTCCACCAAGTGAAGCCAAACAATTATACCATGCTTTAAAATTGAGAAAGATAGAAACGGTATTGGTAGAGATACCCGAAGCTTCCCATGGTATTGCATCGCGCCCCAGTAACTTAATAACCAAAGTAGCACATACTTTGGCTTGGTTAGAGAAGTATAAATAATAGGTTTAAAACACCAATTCCATTTTTATATTACTCCGTTTGTAAGGCCTGTCAGGTTCTACAGGAATTTCTATAAAACCGTATTTACGATAAATATAGATAGCGTTTTCCAGTTTAGTATTTGAATAAAGGACAAGTTTTTCAAGATTGTTTTGTTTTGCAAAATCAATACAATATTGCATTAATTTTTGCCCAATTTTTTTACCACGCTGGTCAGGCGATACAGCCATTTTTGTGAGTTCGTAGACACCTTCTTCCATTTTCATTAAAGCTACCGTACCAAGAGCATCATCATCTTCGACTGCGAAGAAAATATGCCCTCCGGGTTCAAGAATATATTGATTGGGATTACTTAAAACCTCTCTATCCAGATCTTCTACATAAAAATAGGTTTCAACCCATTCAATATTAAGGTCATAAAAAGCTTGCGCATATTTCTTTTTAAAAGAAGTGATCCGGATCGTCTTTTGTTTTTCAATCTTTTCTTTCAGCGTTTCCATAAATCTTCCGGAATGTAAACTCTGCTCGAACATGGCAATATGCTCTATTAGAGTATTGGCCGGACTACCTGTATATTCTTTTACAGTTTCATCCATGATCTTCCATAACGGTTTTATTTTCGAAAGAAGGGAAATTCCTTTTTCTGAAAGTGTAATTTGCTTCTTCCGTTTATCCATAGCATCTTCTTCCAGAAGTACCAGGCCTTTTTTTAAAAGCTTGTTAATAGTTTGAGTAACGGCAGGCTGAGATGTTAAAAGTGATTCCCGTAAGGTTGTATTGGTAATTTTTTCGCAGGATGCGATTTTATAAAAAGCAGGAAAGAGATAAGGGTCAAAATCGATATTCTGATCATTATACACCAATTGGATCTCTTTCATTAGACTTTCACTGAGCCTTTTGAGTCTGGACCCCAGACCTATTTCTCCGAGTGCTTGTAATGTATCCATATAAGTATTTATATAAGCGCTTATGTAAAAATATAAAAGAAATCGGAATCAACAAAATTCTGATAGTTTTTTTTGAAATTTTTATCTTTTACAAAGAAATCAATTTACATTTTGGAATCGATGTATGCCATAGTTTCTTCCTCTATTGCGATAGTTGCTTTGTAAATATCGGCTGCTTTGGAAAGAATAGCATCCGCAAACTCACGGTCTTTTATATCTTTTGCATTGATACGCACATTGAAATAGGCTCCTACTACTGCAGTTCTGGCACAAAGGATACCTACACCTGCGTCTGAGAGCGAGCTTTGTAGTCCTTCTTTTACCATAGCCTGCATCACCTCCATAGATTGGTAGGCAGTTTCCATAACCTGAAACGGAATCTCCGTTGCATATTTGGTTGCTTCTTCAATAGCTGTTTTTCTGACCTCCTTTTCTGAATCTGTACCTTGTGGCATTCTGAAACCATCAATTATTTTATTGAAGGCATTGGTGTCCTCATCAACTAAAAAAAGTAACTTATTCTTATATGTTTGCCCTTTTTCTGCCCACTGTGAGTAGAATTCCCATTTGTCATCCCAACCGGCTTTATGAGCAGACAGGTTGGCTACCATAGTCCCTAAAGAGACTCCCAGAGTACCTACATAAGCTGCGATAGAACCTCCTCCCGGAGCCATAGATTCTCCTGCGGTTTCATCTGCGAAATCATCTAATTTGAAATCTATTAACTTTTTTTCTCCATCATCGAGCATATACTCAATAATTTTTTCCTGTGGGTTAAAAGGTTTCAGGTCATCCAGTCCAAGGGATTTTATTGCAATTTTAATTTTTTCACTTTCAGCAATTCCCAGCGAACGCTCTTGTTTGATCAAAAAATAGTCGGCAGCATCAAGCATAGCCTGTAAAGGTATCAGGCCGATCAATTCAGACCCTGTAACCCGTAAACCTCTTTTTTCAGCAGCTTTACAGGTTTCGTCAAAAGCAACATGCATTGAAGTGATTGAAATATTCGTAAGGTTGTACGAAATTTGAGCAATCCCATATTCATCGATATACCATCCAATACCTTTAACTGCTTTTAATTTTCCGGGAATACGAACCGGCTCTCCATTGGCATCCAAAACTTTCTTTCCTGTAATGGGATTTCCTTCCCGTTTTACACGTCCGGCTTCTCTAATATCGAATGCAATTGCATTGGCCCTCCGGGTGGATGTTGTATTTAGATTGACATTGTATGCTATTAAGAAATCACGTGCCGAAATAGCAGTTGCACCGGTTCTTGCTAAATCTTCATTAAATTCTGAAGGGCCAAAATCCGGCTTCCAGTCCAAGTCCGATAACTTTTTCGGTAAACCTTCGTACTCTCCCGATCGGCAATTGGCTAAATTTTCACGTTTCTCTTCTTTCGCAGCTTTTTCATAAAAATATCCAGGGATTCCTAGTTCTTTGCCTACGCGTTCACCTAATTTATGAGCATACTTGGCGGTTTCTTCAAGACTAATATTTGAGATAGGTACTAAAGGACAAACATCTGTAGCGCCAAAACGAGGATGCTCACCACTATGTTTACTCATATCAATTAATTGCGAAGCTTTTTTAATAAGCCTGAAAGCAGCTTCTATTACGGGTTCCGGTGCTCCAACAAAAGTAATAACGGTTCTGTTAGTAGCTTTTCCGGGATCCACATCCAGTAGTTTTACACCTTCCACCGTTTCCACGACACTGGCAATGGCTTGTATTTTTAGATTATCACGGCCTTCACTAATGTTTGGCACACATTCTATAAGTTGTTTCTGCATGATCTCTGTTTTGAAGCCCAAATTTAGGTATGTTTTTTTATTTGGACGGAATCATTTTTAAAAAAGAATTGGGTTTAAATCACTTTACCGTTAAGTAATACCTTATCAACTAAATTACTTCCAAAAGCATAAGGTAAATAACCATAGGAAGGAATCTCTTTGGTGATAATTACATTTGCTTTTTTCCCTTTGGTAATACTTCCATGTGTCTTGTTCAATCCCATTGCATAGGCTCCATTTATAGTAGCTGCATTGATGGCCTCCTCTGGGGTGAGTTTCATTTTTATACAAGCTGTGGCAACCACAAAATTCATATTTCCACTTGGTGTAGAACCCGGATTGTAATCGGTTGCAAGTGCTAAAGGTAGTCCGGCAGCTATTAATTTTCGCCCCGGAGTATATGGAATACTCAAAAAATAGGAGCAGGAGGGAAGTGCTACCGGCATAGTATCAGAGTCTTGCAAAGCTTTTACATCATCATCTGTCAGAACTTCCAAGTGATCAACACTTAATGCCTGGTGTTTTACACCCATAGCAATACCTCCGAGGGCGGTAAACTGATTCACATGAATTTTTGGGATGAGGTTGTATTTCTTTGCTTCGGAAAGAATGCGGTCGGTATCTTCCACAGAAAAATAACCTTCTTCACAAAAGACATCTACATATTCGGCAAGCTTATCTTTGGCCACTTTCGGAAGCATCTCATTGCAAAGTATATCTAAATACCCTTTTTTATTTTGTTTGAATTCAATGGGTAGTGCATGTGCTCCCAGAAATGTAGTTTTAATTGTAATTGGATAATTTTTTCCTAGTTTTTTTGCTACCCTTAGCATTTTTAATTCGGCTTCGGTGGTAAGTCCGTAACCGCTTTTTATTTCAATAGCTCCCGTACCTAAACGCATTACTTCTTCTAATCGAACAGCCGATTGGCGGTATAATTCTTCTTCCGAAGTATTTTGCAATTTTTTTGCACTGTTCAAAATTCCGCCGCCTTTTTCAGCAATTTCCTGATAGCTCAGCCCATTGATCCTATCCACAAATTCCTGTTCTCTGTTTCCTGCGTAAACCAGATGTGTATGAGAGTCACACCAGGCCGGAAGAACGATCTTTCCTGTACAATCTATAGTTTCGGAAACCTGGAGTTGTTTTAAGATTTCCATCTTTCCGAAGTCTGTAATATGGCCATCTTCCATTAGCAACCAGGCATTTTTAATAGTTGGCAGCTCTTTCATGGCCGCACCACTAATTTTTGCCGGTGAATCTTCCCTAACCTGAAGCAGTTCTTTAATATTTATTAACAAAACTTTCATCGGCTAAAGATAGCAAACCTGAAAATGAATTTATAACTTAGAGCTTTAAAAAATATCTTTTAAATGAAATCGAATAAACCGGGGGTAAATACTATTTGCACACATGTTGGAGGGGTAGAAGACAAGGAGTTTAAAGGCGCAATCTCACCTTTGTATATGGCAAGTTCGTATGCTTATGAAAATGTGGATGTTAAGCGATATCCACGTTATTTTAACACACCCAATCAGGAGGCTTTATGTAAAAAGGTAGCGATGCTGGAGCATGCGGATGCAGCTCTGCTATTTGGAAGTGGAATGGCTGCTGTAAGTACAACGATGCTTGCTTTTTTAAAGCAGGGTGATCATGTTGTTTTACAAAAAACATTATATGGCGGGACGTTCAATTTTGTTTCGGAAGAGCTAAACACCTTTGGGATTGAGTATACTTTTACTGAAGGATTTTCTGAAACCGATTTTATTTCGGCTATTAAGGAAAATACCAAAGTGATCTTCATAGAAACACCTTCTAATCCGCTAATGCTAATCACTGATATTGAAATGATCTCCCGTATTGGAAAAGAGCAAGGTATTATAACAATGATAGACAATACTTTTGCAACCCCTATTAATCAGACACCTATTGACCTAGGTATTGATATAAGTATTCACAGTGCTACAAAATATATGGGAGGGCACAGTGATATTTCTGCAGGTGCAGTAGCAGCAAGTGAAGAACACATTCAACGTATTTGGAACAAAGCCAAAAACCTGGGAGGTAATTTAAGCGATTTTACAGTTTGGCTATTGGAACGCAGTATGAAAACAATGGCAATTCGTGTAAAAGCACAAAACAGGAATGCCAAGAAAATGGCAAAATGGTTGAATAAACATCCTTTGGTTGCCAAAGTTCATTATCCCGGATTAAAGACTCATCCGGATCATCAATTGGCAAAAAAACAAATGAAGGCTTTTACAGGTGTTGTTTCTTTTGAATTAATTGAAAATACAGATGCCGAAAAATTTATGGAAGCACTCAAATTAGTGAAACAATCTATGAGTTTGGCAGGTGTTGAATCTACTATATTATCACCCAAAAAAACGTCACATGCTTTATTGAGCCCGGACGAAAGAGCACGTCAGGGAATTTCAGATGGTTTATTACGGCTTTCGGTGGGAATAGAAGACAAACAGGACCTGATAGCTGATTTTGAACAGGCATTTGAAAAGGTCTCAGCAGAACATTTTGAAAAAATATAGATAATTTTACGTTCAATTTAAAAGATATCCGTCCTTACGGAAAACACATATGAAGTTAGATATACTTGCTATTGGCGCACATCCCGACGATGTTGAATTAGGTTGCGGTGCTACTATTTCTAAAGAAATAAATAACGGTAAAAAAGTAGGAATCCTCGATCTTACCAGAGGAGAATTAGGAACAAGGGGAAATGCTGAGATTCGAGATAAGGAAGCAGCTAATGCTGCCAAAATATTGGGCGTTTCTGTACGTCTTAATCTGAAACTTGCAGATGGGTTCTTTTTGAATGATAAAGCCTCTCAATTGGAGATCATCAAAATAATTAGAAAATACCAGCCGGATATAGTTCTCTGTAACGCAGTTGATGACAGGCATATTGATCATGGTAAAGGTAGTAAGCTTGCCAGTGATGCATGTTTTTTAAGTGGTTTGCGAAAGATCGAGACCAAGTACGAAGAAAACTTTCAAAAACCCTGGCGTCCAAAACAGGTGTATCATTACATCCAATGGAAAAATATAGAACCGGATGTGGTTGTAGATGTTTCCGGATTTTTGGATAAGAAATTAGAGGCTGTTTTTGCCTATGAGAGCCAGTTTCATAAAGAAGATGTAGATGAACCTGAAACTCCTATTTCATCCACTAATTTTAGAGACAGTATTAGCTACAGAGCCCAGGACATGGGGCGTTTGATTGGTGTTGCTCATGGAGAAGGGTTTACGGCAGAGCGTTATATAGCTGTAGATTCATTATTTCATTTGATCTAAAAAATCTTGAAGTATGCTATTGTGCATACGTAGTAAATACTTTATATTTGCATCCTCCTATGTAAAGCGTTGCTTAGCTACGGAGGGCACAGGTCTAAAAACTGTGACATGGTGGTTGTAGCTCAGTTGGTTAGAGCATCGGTTTGTGGTACCGAGGGTCGCGGGTTCGAATCCCGTCTTCCACCCATAGTAAATAAAGAAAAAGTCGAGATATAATATCTCGACTTTTTTGTTGGGTACCATATTAGTACATAGAGGAGTCAAATAAGTAATATTTAAGCTCTAGGGCTATTTTTTAATTAATTCAAGGCAAAAAACACGATGCTGAACAGGAATGAATTTAAAAATTTTGAAATCTTTGCTTTTTGTTATCATCAAACCTTTACTGGTAAAATAATCCTCCCATTCGATAGTCTTTTTAAAGTTGAAAGGGATGTTCATGTCTTTTGATACTAATCTATTTTCTACATAGTCAAAAAGGCAAACTATTTGCCTGCCAAACCAATTTCTATACACATCCTCAATGATTATAATTTTTTTGGCAGCTACTCTTATAATTTCAGACATAACTTGTTCTAAGTTTTCACAGTGATGCAAGACAAATATTGCTGCTACCACATCAAAACTATTATCTCTATACGGAAACGTCTTTCCATCATAATAATCAAGAGGAATTTCTAATACTCTGTTAGGAAGGGTTACTTGAACATCCAGCCCTCTCACAGTTAAAGCGTATTTTCTTTTGACTTTTAGACTTACCTCTCCATCTCCATCTCCGACAGACAAATAAGTTTCATTTGGTTTTACAAAGTTTGCAAATTGACTAACTATAATTTCAGATCGTTTTTCTAATATTTTATTTATTTTACTCATAAAAATCTTGTTCTACGTATTTTTTAAACACTTCAATAAAGCGATATGCATCTGCTCCATCAATAACATCGTGATTCATACAAATTGTAATATGTATTATATCACGTATCAATATTTTATCATTAACTACCCAAGGTTTTTTTACAATGCTGCCAACTATAATGCCCAGATTGTCCATAATATTACTACTCACCCAAGCCGGAAGTTTGCTAATGCTTCCCAAATTGGAAAAAGCAAAGGTTCCATAATGTGTTTTGCGTTTAAAAGGGTTACGACGCACATTATTTATTAGACCTATTCGAATAAATCTTGGAATGGAATAAAAAAGATTCATAAGTACTACAGATCTACGTCGAGAAAGATCAAAATCACCTTCATTGATAATCACCTTTTTTTTTGCTTCATCTATTTCAAGCCAGATATCTTCAATCGACTTGTCTTGTATATTTTTAATAATCTTACTTAAGGCTATTGAACTATTCTGATATTCTTTTTCTACTACTATTAACGCATCAATTTCTTTAAAGACGATAGACTTACTTTTTCTTTTGATCATAGCTTGTACTAAAGGATTATCTTTTATAGCCTCAGCAAATTTTTTCAATAAAAAGGATGTAAGTGATATTTTTATGTCTTTTTCTTTTTTTTCTCCTATAAATTCTAAGACTTTGGTGACATCTAGTTCAATAAAAAAATTGAGTGCATTTTTTTTAGATTGAATAAGCCCCATGTCAGCAATTGGGATACGACATTTTGGGATGTTATGAACCGTATATAAATCTTTAGGTAGTTTAGTTTTCAATGTATTATATGTTATACAGGATAAATATTTTTATTAATTCATTCTTAAGACTCATTTCCTATCTCATTGATTATTTTGTGAATAGGGCCAAGATCTAATTCAGATTTAAAATAGCGGCTTAGCTTTCTTAATTCTATTTTGTATTTATTATCATTTAGAAGAAGTTCTATTGTTTTAAGAATTGTAATTTTCGAGTTGAAGGCGAATGGCAATCTTTCCCCTACTTTATAGCGAATAACCGTATCTGCAATTCTCCCCTGATCAAAACCAATTGGCAAAACCAACATAGGAACTTCGTTTGCTATACATTCAGTAAAGGTGTTAAATCCTCCATGAAAAATTATTAGATCAAATTCTTCTAACAAGAAGGGCTGATTGATAAATGCCTCTGCGATGACTGTTGCTTTTGTTTCTACTTCTTTTGATACTTCATAGAATATTTCCAAAATACCGGAATAAACTATACAATACTCCGGGTCATCCAAAGCTTCTAAAGTGTTTTTAAGAAATGTTTTAAATTTTTCTATTGTTTTTTTACCTCCCAGTTGTCTTAACCATATAGTTCCAAAAGAGATTAGAATCTTTTTTTTATGACTTTTTTTTAGAATGTTTTTAAATGAGATATCTGCTGTTGAACCGGAACTTTTTGTAGTTGCGGCACCAATAAAAGACATGGGATAGTGTACACCATCATATAAAGAAATAATACCTTTTGTATGGTTGCCTAATGTATTCCATTCGGTTATTTTTTTAGGAGAAAAGCATATATTTCCTAATTCTGAAAAGGGATAGCTTGGTATGGGAAAGTTTGTTTTTTCAGTCATACCTTTTAAGAACTCGCTATACTTTTTCTTTTCAACCATTACTTCCATTTTTGAACTTAAATTTTCAGTATTTCTGTCAATCAGAAAAATATCCGGTGAACTATATGCTATGATATAAGGAACCTGTATTTCTTTTGATGATATAGTTCCTATTCCGAAGAAATGATCAACAATGATTAGATCTGGTTTATATTCTTTTAGTTGTGATAAAGTTGGATGATATATATCTAAATAGAATTCAGCAAAAGGAGATAAGAGTTCCTGATAGCCTTCTTTGGAAACATTAAATAGTTTTTCGTTAAATGAATTTGGAATGTGAACAGTTTTTATATTTCCTTGAAAAGGAATTCTTTTTGAGAAAAAATCAAAGAACAATACTTCAATATTTGAATTTTTGATAAGTTCAAACGATAATTGCCATAGGGGTTTTGCATGGCCCGAAAAAGGAGGGGACAATATTGCTATCTTGGTAGAGGTATTGTTCTCTAAGTTCATATTTTAGTATTTATTTGTGAATTAATTATATCGATGATTTCCAGATTGTGGGTTTTTATAAGCTGGTGATCTGCTTCAAGTATGAAATGGGAGCATTTTAAAAGATGCTTTTTTATTTCACTGGCATAATTCAGACAACCTCCTTTTGTGGCATAAATCAGAGTAATGGAAGAAGAAATGGAATTTAACTCATTAATTGTAAAATTTGTATCTGAGATCACTTCATTTCTAAATGTTGTTTCAGATAATTTTTTTAAACGATTACGGTAGGATAAATACTGTCTTTTGTTCTTATTATTTGAATTTAATTCACTTTTAAATTCTATAATCAATGGGTTTTCTGATGCAACTTCTTCATTGAATAGAAGTGATTTTAAGTCAAATAATAGTTGTATGTCGGAATCATTTATGTTTTTAGGGTCAGGAGCATCTAATATTACAAAAGCATCTTCAGGACATCCAAAAGTGATTGCATATTGTAGGGCCACACACCCTCCATAACTATAACCAATAATATATTTTTTACCACCTAGTTTTTCGTCTATTATAATATTATGAAGATCTGTGGCATGATCTCTTAAATAGTATCCTTTTTTTGGATAATCTGATTTTCCATGACCCCTTAGATCATAGATTAAGATTTGATAATCTTTAATTAGATGTATTGCGTAGTGAAAAAACCAAGAACCAATGGATCCTCCTATTCCATGTATAAAAACCAGAGTAGGTACATTTTCTTTTTTAAAAAGAACTTTGTTAAGAACCACTTTTTGTTGAACCATGAATAAAATATATATTGATGATTTTATTCGTAACTTTTCTGAATAAATTCGGCAAAATCTTTGACCTTTATCTCCAGGATTTCGTCAACCTCCATTTCAGATATCCAATCTACTATGGGAGCCTTGTCATATTTATTTAAAATATATTCGAATACTCTTGTAAACTCAACACTATCCAGATCCAGATCTTCAGACATTTTGGAGTTTTCGGTTATTTTTAGATCAATTTCATATTCTTGACCCGCAATAGTTAGAACAGCTTCATTAATGTCTCTAATCACTTGAGCAATTGTTATTTTTTCCATTATTTTATGTAATCCAGGTTATTATTATATCTTCTTTAAATTGAATACTTTTAAAGTCTATTTGGTTGTTTATGAGGCCACTATATCTTTTATATAAGGGGTTAGCTACCTTCTCTTCATTAAGCCTAATATTGCTGACTTTGACATTGCTAAAAATCAGACGGTCTTTTTCTTCTGTTTCTTCCTGACTATATTTTTTAAAATAGGCCTCTTTTGCAGACCATATAATGGTTTTAATAAGAGCAAACATTTCATTCTTTTTTATGAGATCTAATTCTGAGCTTGTAAAAACAAGTTTTGAATCAAGTTTTTCTGCTATACTTATATATTCTACATCAATACCTACTGGTGTGTTGCTACCAATAATGGCAACACCAATTTTTGCTTTGTGAGATATTGAAACCGGAATATTTGTAATACCTAACTTTTGTATATTAATAAAAGGAGCTCCATTTTTATTATAAGCAACTTCAATCTCATTGTGAAATAATTCATCTTTTTCAGATTGCATCAAAGATTTAACACCATCTTTTATCGCAACCCTGCCAGATAAAAATGCCCGTTGTTGAAGAGGGTTCTTTATTAGGTCAAATCTGTCTCTATCGTAACTATTTAAATAAAACGATCGTACAGTATCCCATGACCAGGCACTTTTAAAGTTTGCTTCAAAAATAAAAATAGTATCAGTTATCTTTTTTGATAAAATTGATGTATTCTTTTCCGGGTAGCGGTATACTTTTTCTATTTCGGGGTTGGTTTCAAAGATTTTACCTGTAAACCCTTTCAGTCTTAACAGGATAGAGTTTTTATGTATTAAATCAAAATCATATTTAAAAAACTCATCATTTAATTCTATTATGGATACATAACAATACAATGGGCCTGTTATATTGTTAAAGAAAGTAGCAGATGAAGTAAAGAATTCTATCGAATTAACTCTAAAAGGAAGAATTAATGCATTGTCATCTTGTGTAAGATCATACCAACACCCAGCAGCCTGAAAGCATGCATCTAAAAGAGATCCATAACCTCCTGCATGCTTTACTTCGGCAATTAGTCTTTTTGAATCATAAGATTTGACCTTTTCGATACCTTGATACGATTTTCCATGGAAAAAAACTCTCTCTTCATAAGGGTTATAGTTGTTAATATGGATCATCTCATCCATCCAAGTAGAGACATTAGCATCTAAACTATTGATTTTGTGTGCTATGCTTACTGTACAGAAAAAATTATCTCCCCATGTAATTTTAAATTGGTTTTCATTGATTTTATTAAATGTTATGTCTATTTGTTTCGGTTCATCAACAGTTAGAAAGCGTAAAGCGCCTATTTTACTTACTTCAAGTATGTTGTAGTCTTTAAGTTTATTTATTAGTAATTCACATGATTTATAAATTAAAAAGGTAAAAGGAACTACACCAGATCTATATTTTTCAGATAATTCTTTAGGATGTCTATAAAGTTCATGATCAAACAATTCGGGAAAAGCCTTATAACTTACTTCTATCTTTTCTTCAAAAAAATCTAAAAGCTCTGATTTCTCTTTTTCTTCTGAAACTCTATTTTTTAAAGAATCTACATTGGGATGCTCTATTT
The DNA here is from genome assembly GCF_058148525.1 of Ulvibacter sp. 2210JD10-4. NCBI lineage: Bacteria > Pseudomonadati > Bacteroidota > Flavobacteriia > Flavobacteriales > Flavobacteriaceae > Ulvibacter > Ulvibacter sp. 2210JD10-4. Next base: position 229,809 of record NZ_JBYVJZ010000005.1, on the reverse strand, counting down.
TTTCAAAACTTTTAATAACATCATCTTGTGCCTTTATAAAGCTTAAATAGGTATTTTTGAATATTTTATCTAATGAGCCATCTTTGAAATTAACTTTTTGATTTACAGCACTTTCTATAGAAGTTGTATTAAAATGAAGAGAGGTGTCTATAGATTCATGTATATTTAGATTAATAGTAAAATTAATAGGAGAATTACTCTTTTTGTAATTTAAAAATTTCTGTTTGATGTCCGAAATGGCAGCTCCTTCAACAAATAACTTTAATATAGAATGATCAATTGTAAGAAAGTTATCTTTTGCTGAAACCATATCGACGGTTAAAAAAGACTTCTTATTATTGTGCAAAGTATCTGTAATATAACTGGAAAGACCACTTATTCCGGGTATTAAAAAAACGCGATGTCCATCTTTGTATAAATTTTCAATCAGCTCTTTAAATTTCACTTGTGTGAATAAATTTCTGTAAATCACATCTTTTATAGTGCTATGATCTTGTTTAAATTTTTCAGTAGTTATTGAAGACCAAATAGAATAAGATGGCTCGTTGATCTTTATGTTGTCAATTATTGGTTTTAATTTGTTGATTAAGGGTTCATTTAAAATTGTATGATTTCTGGTATTAATACCTATATCAAAGAATAAAATCTTCTCTTTTTTTAACCTGTCTGTAAGCTCTTTTTTATTTTCATTTCCTACAGATACAATGACGTTATTAATTGAGTTTTCAATAGCAATAAATGTATATTCCAAATCATATATGATCTTTTCAATTGCTTCTTTATTTTTATTTACAGCTAATAATGTGCAATCGTTTTGCTGAAATTCAATTTTTTGATTGAGTAAATCTATACTTCTTAAAATGTCTTGAATATCTTCTTCCTTAATTAACCCACTTGCTATTAGTGCAGTATATTCACCTATGCTATAACCGGCAACTGTATCAATATTAACACCCTCTTTTTCAAGAACTTTAAAGTTTATAAGCGATGATATTATAGAATAAACTCCTAATTTTTCTATTTTATTTGAGCCAGTATCACCCTCTGTCCATTTAGAAATGTCAATATTGTAATTATTAGCTATGTTCTTATAAATTCCATTATTTGTTCCAACTACACTTACCCCGGGGAAAATAACAGCTATTTTATTTTTGGAATCATTCAGGAGACCATTCGTCTGAAAGAATATGTCATTCTTCCCATAAGAAGGTTTATTTTCATTCACAATTTTTAAAGCTTCTTGAATTTTTTTGTCAGTTGGATTAATAATTGCTAATCGTACTGGACCATTATCCCCAAAGGAATAATCTTTTGTAATAAGAGCAGTTTTAAGATCTTCTATACTTGATCTCGCTATAATTAAAGTATTACTCCTTATTTCAGATTCAACTTTCAAATTTTTTCCAGTATGAGTACCATTGATTCCGGTCCTTTTATTATTTGAGGCAGATGAGAGAATTATATGACTGTTTACTCCACCAAACCCAAATGCATTAACAGCAGCGTACATAACATCTTTATCCTTGTAAGGAGTTAATTTATTTTGAATATAAAATGGACCTTCATTTAATAATTCGATAGGATCATTACAATTTAAAGAAGGTGGAATTTGGCGTTCATTTAATGCATGTACTGCTTTTATAATTCCGGCGATTCCTGCAGAAGAAAGCGTATGTCCAATCATTGATTTAACACTTCCTATAGGAGTAGGGGACTTCAAATAACTTCCAAAAAAGGAGTTTAAAGCATTAATTTCTGAAGTATCTCCCAATGGCATTCCCGTACCATGACATTCTAAAAAAGTTAGCTTACCCGGATCAACATCAGATTTTCCCCAAGTGGCTTCAATAACTTTTATTTGCCCTTTGGTAAGAGGTGCCAGAATACTGGTTCCTTTCCCATCGTTATTGCTTTCAATAGATTCTATGACTGCTAGAACTCTATCATTATGTTGCACAGCGTCTTCTAATCTTTTTAAAACAATCATTCCTCCTCCTTCACCTAGTAGAAGACCATCAGCAGACTTATCAAAAGGACTTATTCTACCTTTATGTGATAATGCATTTAAAAATGAAAACCCCATTGAATATGGATAATTAATAGGATAGTATACTCCTCCGGCAATCATAATATCCGTATTACCGGTTTGTAACTCTCTTACGGCATTTTGAACTGCTATATGTGAAGAAGCACAAGCAGCGTCTAAAACATAGCTGGGACCATTTAAATTCAATCTATCAGATATTCTGGCAGAAGAAAGATTAGAAATAAGACCAATACCCTTGCTACTCTCAAAGTTTCCTTTTTCTTTGATATATGCATTCTTAAAATTTTCAATAGATTTTTCATCTATATCGGGTATTGAATTTTTAAGAATATTTATCATTTGAGGCAATGTTCTCATTACATCAACAGCTTTTAAAGCTATCGGACCAACATGGGTTACTTTTCCTATGATAATACCACAAGAGATTTCACTTAAATTTTTCCCGGATCTGTTTATTCCGGCATCATTTAAAGCTTGTTTTGCCAGGTTCAAAGCTAAAAGATGATCTGGATCTAATTCTGAAAGTTCTTTTGGGATCATTGAATACTCCAGGGGATCAAAAGGAATGTCAAAATCAATGACACCTCCTCTGTTACAATATGAATGTAATAAAGAGGGTTTTGCATTTGAGAGGTATACTCCTTTTCCCCATCGACTTTCGGTTGGAAGAATACCTATTCCATCAACACTATTTTTTATGTTATTCCAAAATTGTCCACTTGAAGGAGATTTAGCAAAACAACAAGCGGTTCCTATTATGGCTATTTTATTTTTCATATGTAAATAGAATTATAATAGGACTTTTTCGTTGAGTACCTTAGATAGAAAGTTATTCTCCTCTATACGGCTCTCACCAATTGCCATGATTAATGTTGGATTTCCTTTAATGGTATTGATTTCCTTTAATAAAAAGTCTACTCCCATTTTTTTGTCAATAGGATGCAATCCAAGACCTTCCAGATGTTTTTTTAATGCAAGGTCTATCATTCCGGCACCTTCCCAAGGCCCCCAGCCAATTGAAAGAAATTCTGTTTGTGTAGTTTCAGCCTGTTGTTGCAATACTAATTTTTCTAATGCATTATTTGCCGCTGCATAATCAGTTTGCCCACGGTTACCCATAGTACCCGATAGGCTTGAGTATACTATAATAAATGTTGGGGTATAGAAGCGTTTAATTGAATTAATAACATTCAAAAAACCGACTACTTTTACATCATAGATATTTTTAACATCAGATAGCGTTTTGTCTTTTATAAATTTATCTTTTATTGCTCCGGCACCATAGATACAGCCATCAATATGTTTATATTTTGAATATATATTTTCAATAACAGTAGTAAGGTCATCTTTATCCAAGACATCTACAGTGTGGTATTCAACCTCTTTGGCATATTGTTTAAGGTCATTTATACCTTGTACTAATTTTTGTTGATTAATAATTTTAGCAACCTCATGTTCTATTTCTTTAGGAGTTAATGTTTGAGAATTATTTTTGAGAAGTACTTGTCTCAATTCGCTTTCAGAATTAATTCCCATTAATTCGGAAGGAACTTCATTAGATATTTCAGACCTGCCCAGTACAACAAAATTGCAACGATATTTTTTTGCCAATTCTGAAGCTAACCATTGCGTAATTCCTTTTGCTCCTCCTATAATCAACAAGACGGAATCACTATTCAAATGGATATCACTTTTCTCATTCTTCTTTTCAAGATTATTTTCTATTCTACTAATATTCCTTTGATGCCTTACATTTTTATAATATGAAACAGGAAACATTAAATGTTCTTTCCTTTCAGTTTTGAGTTCGTTAATAATGTGAAAGCCCCAATTTTCCTGACTTACATCTTTCTTATTATCATGTTCGGTGATACAAATTGTTTTTACTAAAGGCCATTCCCAATGAAGACTTGCCATACATCCACTTACTCCACTTCCTGTAAGAGGGCCTTTATATATGTCTTCAACTATGTATGGAATCTCATTGGCACACAAAGCGACAAAATATTTTAAATTTTCCGGCTCAATAGTTTTTGCCAAATTGAAGACTTTAATAAAATCATTATACCTATTGTTATTTTCATCAATAGGATTTGTGATACATATAATACCATCAGCATCCGAATACGTATCCCAATTAAATAACTCAAATGTTAGCGATTCAACAATAATTCCTTCATTTTTAATAGTGTTCTCCAGCAAGTCATATATTTTATCAGCCACTATATAAAACTTAAGTCCAACTAAGCTTTTGGAACTATATTCAGAAATACTATTTTGCTCATAATCGATGGAATATTTGTTTATTAAATTACCAGTGTGACTATTAATCTTTGATTGTATATTTAAATCAAGGCTCTTAATTTCAGTATGAGATTTCTTATTCTCATTATTTATAATTAGGAGCATCCAATCTGCAATTTCATTTACTGTTTTTAGTGATGCTACTTGTTGCAGAAGTTTTACGGCTTCTTCACTTTCCTGATCTATATCATCAGTACTAATAGATATCCCTAATTCATTATTCACGTTGGTAAGTAATTCCATTCGTTTTATGGAATCAATTCCCAAATCACTTTCCAGATCAAGATTAAGTTCGATCATGTCTTTAGGATATCCTGTTTTTTCTGAAATACTTTGGATTAGAATATCTTGTATTTCCTTTTTCGAAGGGCCTTTTGTAGTACCATTTAGTTTAGACGTTTCTGTTGTCGTTGTTGAAGACTCTTCTTTTCTCGATTCATATAAATCATTATCAATCGATGAATCTGGATGAGTACCATTTGTTGGTAAGAGAAGTGTATTTTTTCTTTGAGAGGATTCGGAGATCACACCACCCTCCAAATAATTAACCATAACCTCTTTCTGGTTTTCTACGAAATTATTTATGGTTTGCAAATAGTTTATTATCAAAGCATCACGTGAATACATATTGCTCAATGGTTTATCTGTATTTTCAAAGGCTTCTTTAACTAGAGAGTGTAATTTAGCAGACTTCACTTTTTCAGGATTAAATCCTCCATTGGGAATATCACCTTTAAAAGGTTTTGAAAATTGTCCGTCAATAAGCCATGTAGTGGCAGAATATTTTAACGGAGAATCTAAATCATACGCTTCTAATTCTCTAATTTGAAAGAAGTAATCAATGTTTATTGGTATTCCGTGAATTGCCAGCTTGCTTATAGATGAAAGTAGTGAATATAGAGCCCCTTTATTTTTATGAATTGTAGGGACGATGATTTTTGACTTTTCATGAAGAATATTCTCTACAAAACCAGATTGGATCGATCCGGAGCCTACTTCAATAAAAACTCTTGCGCCGGAATCATACATTCCTTCAATAACTGAGGTATACTTTACAGGAGAGGTAAGCTGTTCGGATAGATTTAACTGTAAGGATGCTACATCTTCATTTTTATATTTGGAACCCGTATAGTTTGACCATGTATCTATCTTTAAAGGGTTAATGTTTATAGAATCAATAGATTTTTTAAAATTAGTATTTGCACCTTTAATTAAATAACTGTGAAATGCATGCGATGTAGCTATTATAGTGGCCTTAAAACCTTTGTTAATAACAAAATCTTTTAACTTGACAATTTCAAATGTATCACCGGAGAATACAATTTGATTTTGTGAATTGATATTAGCAATATCAATTAACTCAAAGTCTTTGGCAATTTTTTCTGCATCATCTAAACTACAGTTTACTGCAAGCATGTTTCCTTCCTTTTCAGAAGCATCCAAAATAGCTTTAGCTCTTTTCTCGCTTAACGGGAGTAATTCTTCTTCTTTAAATGCTCCTGCATAGTATAGTGCAACTAGTTCTCCATAGCTATGACCCGCAACCTGATTTGCTTTTATGCCAAGCATATTTAGAATGTATGTAACTCCTAAGCTTAACATCCCAAGTATCGGTTGAGCAATTTCTGTTTGGGTTATTGCTTTGTGATGTAAGTTCTCTTCATTTTCTGAAAAACTTCTTTGTGGGAACCATATATTTCTATAATCTTTCGCATAATTGACAAAGTTTCTGATGTCCGGAAAAAAGTTAAATAACTCAAGTCCCATATTGGGGAACTGTGAACCTTGCCCTGAAAATAAAAAAGCAATATTTTCAGAATCAAACAATTCTCTATTTTCATGTATTAATATGTCATTTATGGATTCTTTCTTATTTTGAGCTTTAGATATTTTTTCTAATAAATCATTTACACTATCAGAAATGATAGTTAATAATACAGGCTTATTTAAGTCTTGATTTTTGTGAACGGTATAAGACAATCTGGAAAGGAATAATTTTTCATCAGATTGTAAAATAAATTGTTTTAATACTTCTAATTGGGCAATAACATCATCGTAGTTATTTCCTCGGAATAGGAATAATTCGAAAGGCCAAAAATTTGATGATTTTAAAGATCTCTTCTTCGGATTTTCTAAAACAAGATGGTAATTGGTTCCTCCAAAGCCAAAAGCGCTAATGGCAGCCTTCCTATCATTATTCAGCCAAGGTTTTGCCCGATCATTAAAATAGAAAGGGCTTTCATTTATATTATATGATTTGTTTGGCTTATTTATGTGTAGGGTAGGAGGTAAAATACCATACTTTGTTGCCAAAGCACTTTTAATGAGCCCGGCAATCCCTGCAACACATTTGGTGTGTCCTATTTGCGATTTTACAGAACCCAAAGAAACTGACCCTTTATTTGTTCCTGACCAATTGTATATTTCTTCCAAAGAGGTTAGCTCTGTTTTATCGCCAACCACTGTGCCTGTACCATGTGCCTCTACCATCCCGATATTATTTGCTGAAATACCGGATCTTTGATAGGTTCGTAACAAAGCTTTCTTTTGCCCCACTTTCCTGGGAGCTGTTAATCCAAGAGACTTTCCATCGCTAGAACCAGCTACTCCTTTTATAACAGCATAAATAGTATCATTATCAATAACAGCATCTTCGTAGCGCTTTAAAACAACGGCTGCCATTCCTTCTCCAAGTGCGATACCATCTGCATCATCACCAAATGAGGAGCATTTTCCTTTCTTTGAGAGCGCATACGTACTACAAAACATAATATAATCATGTATACTATTGTGAAAATCTACCCCTCCAGCAACAACTAAATCGCTCTCTCCATAGCGAAGTTCTTTTACAGCAGCATCAACAGCTGCTAAAGAAGAGGCACATGCAGCATCGATCGTAAAATTTTGCCCTCCCAAATCTAATTTATTGGTAACTCTACCGGATACAACATTGCCTAGTATTCCTGCAAATGAATCTTCATTTAATTCAGGGAAGTTTTTCTTAAAATCTTCTATCAAAACCGGATTCTCTCGAAAATATCTGTTAATTAATATCTTAAATCCATAGGCGCCAGATATATCACTTCCTGGTTCATATCCGAAAATCACAGATGTCTTATTGGTAGTATTCTTATCGTGTAGATAACCGGAATCTTTAAGCGCATCATTAGTAACCTTTAATGCAGCAATCTGGCTGGTATCAATAGAACCTAGAACCTTTGGAGGTATTCCATATTCTAATGGATCGAAAGAAAATGGAGAAAGAAACCCACCCCATTTTGAATATGTTTTTTGATTTTCTCCTCCTTTTGAGTCGGGGTCAAAGTATATTTCTTTTGACCATCTGTCTTCAGGTACTTCAGTAATTAAATCTTTCCCATTAATAATATTCGACCAATATTCATCTATGTTTTCTGATTGAGAAAAAGTTGATGCTATTCCTATGATAGCAATATCACAAGAAGTGTTTTTGAGATTTCGATAAGTTGTTACATTTACTTTTATATCATTAAATGCTTTAAGATTTAAGGGCTCAAAACGGATAATATCTTCGTGTAGTTGGTTGATTTTTATCACTTTATCTCGCAGTGTAGAGACAGATCCGATCATATACATACCTTCTTTCGTCTGTATAGATTCATTTACTTCTATTAATTTTCCATCTACCCTTTTCAGACCTTTTGATGCAATCCTTAAATGTCCTACGTTTAATTGCTCTAGTGCCATAAAGATTTCATTCTTGGATTTTCCTTCCTTTTCCATTCGTTTTCTTTCCTTATTGAGGAAATCCACATATGGCGTTTTAGCACAACGAGTTACATGGCCAGGACCTGTTTCAATTTCTGAAGTTTCATTGCATTTTATTGTTAAGTCTTGATATTTGGGTAGTATGGCGCCGCTTTCAACAATTTCTTCTGTAAAAAGATATCCGGTGCCAACGATAGTAGCTATGTTGGCTCCTCTTTTAGATAATTGAGCTGTCAATACTGAAATTATAGAAGATGATAAGCTGTCATGTATTCCTCCGGCAAACACTAAATTTAATCTATTTATATTGTCTTCATTAAGTAGAATTGTTGCTTGGCTCTCCCAAAGTGTCATTGATGATAATGGCCCTATGTGTCCTCCACATTCTCTCCCTTCGAAAATGAAACTATCAACTTTATCCTTCAAGAACTGTTCTAATAATTGAGGAGAAGGGCAATGAATAAATGAATTAATCTTTTTCTTTTTGAAGAAGTGAAATTGTTCTGGTCTTCCACCAGCGATAACTACTGCTGTCGGATTATACGCTATCAATGCTTTTATTTGCTCATTGAGCAATTGAGGGGGAAGAAAACCTAATATTCCGGCAGCCCAAGACTTACCCTTTAATTTTTTAGTAGTTTCTTCCAATATGGATTTGATGGTTTCGGGTTTCAAAACTGCCAGGGCAATGGAAGGTAATGCACCATTTTTTGCTACTTGATAAGCAAATTCAGGCACATCGGAAACTCTGGTCATAGGGCCTTGTATTATTGGATATTCAATTCCAACCGTTTTACAAAAAATGGACCTTTTGGCAATAGAAGGATTCTCACTTGCAATTGCATTATTGCCTATTATTGCTTCTTCGGTTAAAAAAACCAGTGTCTTAATATCTTTATAGGTTTTTTTAAACAATGAGGCCAATACAATATCTGCTCCTGCTAAATAAATATTCTCATCCTCAGTCAGTTTTTTGAAAAGTTCTTTTTTGTTTTTAATTCCATGTAAAGACCCTAATAAACCATGTTTTAAAAACCTATACCCTTCGCCTATACTTGTTTCTGACCCATTTAAGCTCTCAAATATTTTTACCAGCTTTTCATCCTTGGAATATTTTCCCATTAAAGCCAGCTGGTTGTCATAAACAATACCTTTAGCTCCTGAGTAGACTGCAGCAGCTGCAGAATGAGGTCCCATACCTCCTTTGATCCAATAAGGTATTTTTAATTTGTTATACGCTTTTTGCATAAAAATAAAACTAGGGGTGTTTCCAATTCTACCCCCACTTTCACTTCCTTTTAATATTATAGCGTCTATAGACATTTGTTCAGCCTTGTAGGCTTCTTCCATTGAGATTACCTCACAAAAAATAGTAATACCCTCTACTTTTTGAACATCCTTTAAGTCTGAATAAATGATAGACGAGATTTTCTCTTTATTTTTTAATAATAGATCAGGGTTTATGGAAACACCTTGTGGAATTCTTATTCCGAAAGGACTTGATGAGTAAGAAGATAGATAGTCAATAGAATCAAAAAGATTTTGATCAATTACACGACCAATATCTAAAACAGGATAAGCCGTTGTTTTTGATATATCTATTATTAATTTTTTGTCAACCTTTTCAAAAGGTGTAATTCCTATGATTGGGGGGAACTTCATAGTCTTTTTTTTTAATTGTTATTTAAAATTTGGTGTTATCACAAAAGAGTCTTTTAAAAACCCATGAATAAGGCAGTGAAATAAAATTGACCTCCCCAGCAAATACCCAAAGGGCCTTCGCTGTTTAAATCTGTTCTTGTGATGTTCACAGTTATCGAATCACTCGAAAGATCTGCATAATTGAGGGAGAAGGTATCCGGGAAATTAGAATTGTTGTAAGCTATTAACGATACTCCATCCGGAGTAAATGGTAATGAAGGGGTAAATTTATAGTCTACTTGTAGTCTTTGTGCTTCTTGGGGTGTAGCATCACCAGAGGTGCCGGAGTTTTTTATGTTTACGATCCAATCGACTTGATAACTTGTTCCTTGCACATCTAAAAAAAAGACACCGGTACTACCCTCGCTGATAAATGCACAAATGGGTATTGCCATATCTTTTATGGCATATATGTTAGGGACAAATGTTTTTGTTATGATCCCATTTGTGCCAACAGTAAGGACTTCATTATTGGAAGGATCTAACTCAATTGATCGAACGGCCAAATTGCCATTTACATCCAGAGTCGCTTCGGGGGTAATGGTATTTATACCTACTTGGCTGTATAAAAAGATAGGGCTTAATAGCATCAATAAATGTAATTTCATAATTCTTTTTAATTTTATAACATGTGCAACATCTGAATAAAAAAATAGATGCTAGGTGGTACCCTGACACATTGGAAAAATGTTTTCGATGAAATACAAAAATATCGTGCTGAAAAACTGATTTATAAGTGTGATTTTTTATATGAATATTTTTTTTATAGAAAAAATAGTTTAATTGCTTTATTAAGTTTTGACTGAATTTGTAGTTATATGGTATTTCAAACCTATAACTTATCTGCTCTGATCTGTACTTTCCAATAGATACTTGTGCATCGGAAACTTCAACTCATTTATGCTTTAAGATTTTATGTCATACAAAGTGAATTTCACATAAATATGATAAAGATCAGTTTTAAATCTATTGCGTGATTTTATCTTTGCAGATATGAAAATAAGCACCCGGATATTTTCTATGCTTTTAACAGCACTAATACTTGTTAATAGCATGAGAGTACCCATTACTTTAGCTTATTATAAAATAGACCCTATAGGATTTATTGAAGCTTTTTGTGAAAATAAAGAGCAACCTGAATTACAATGTAACGGAAAATGTCAATTAAAAAAAGTGTCTAGCGCTCAAAACAAAGAGCAAAATACCCCAGAACGCCTTGTTGATTTTAAAGAATTGCTGGTTTACCTGAATTCGATCGCAGATATTGATCTCTTATATCAAAACCCCATTGAAAAACAATTCTTTGAAGAATATCAAAACTTATATTCATTCTCCACTATAAGGGATTGCTTTCACCCTCCAAGAGTATAGACTTCTTCTCTCTATCTGTAGTATAAAGCTACAGCAATCACTTATTTTAAACATTAAATATTCTATAAATGAAAACATTATATAGTGTGCTTTTATGCGCGCTAATTACAACTGTATCTTTTGGGCAAGATCAAACCGAAACCCAAAAGGACAGTACAGAAATGAAACAAATTGAACTGGATGAAGTAATAATAACCGGAAACGTAAGGACAAACCCTGTACTAACTACTATCTCAAATGAGTATGTGGAAAAAGTAGTACAACCTAAAAACGTAGCCGACTTGTTTAACGATATTAATGGATTCTCGGTTATTAAAAGGGAAAATTATGCTATTGACCCCTCGTTTAGAGCTTCACAATACGAGCAGCTCAATATTCAATATGATGGAGGAACAAAGGTAATGCATGCTTGCCCTAATAGAATGGATCCAATTACAACACATATTATTCCTGAAGAAATTGCAAAAATTGAAATTATCAAAGGACCCTATACAGTACGATACGGAGCCACGTTTAGTGGTATAATTAATATGGTAACTCAAAAACCGGATTACGAAGATCATGGCTTACATGGAAAAGTATCCACCGGATATGAGAGTAATGGAAGCTCCTTGGTAAGTATGGCTCAACTTCAGTATATACAAGAAGAATATGACATTGTCGCAAATGCCGGGTATAGAGATTTTGGTAATTATGAAGATGGTAATGGTACTGAAATTCCTTCTTCTTTTAGAAGCACGGATTATGGCGTTAAAGTAGGTTATAACTTTACTGAAGACCAGCGTTTCCAAGCACATTGGAGACAGTCTTTTGGACGGGATGTTTTACACGCTGCCTTGCCAATGGATACAGACTATGATAACAGTAGTATTATTTCTTTGAGTTATAAATTGGATAATCTTTCAACGATTGCAAAATCAATCACGGCAAAAGCATATTATAGTTATGTTGACCATTTAATGACTAATTTCAAGAGACCTTCGTTTATGATGGTGGAAGCTACATCTGCTGTTGATGCTACAACAATTGGTGGAAAATTAGAATTAAGATGGAAGCCTGTTAAGAAACTCAATGTATTCTCTGGAGTTGATGCGATGCATATTGCCCGGGATGGTGGTAGGATAAGACTGGTAAAAGCCATGAACGGCAATCCATTACCAATGCCTATGACTTTTAACGATAAGGTTTGGCAGGATTCATACATTTCAGACTTTGGGATCTTTACCGAAGTAAAATATAGCGTAAATCCTAAAACCATTTTCACGGCAGGAATGCGTTATGATAATGTTACTTCAGATATAAAAGACCCTGAAGCGGATTTTGCTGAGATGTACGATTTGGAAAAACGCACAGAACATAATGTAAGTGGAACTGTTTCAGTTAAAAAGTTAGTTTCAGATAGTTTTACAATAGAAGCTGCTTATGGACGAGGTATTCGTGCTGCCAATATGGTCGAGCGATACATTAATCATTTTACAGTGGGGCAAGATCCTTACGAATATATTGGTAATCCCAATTTGAAATCTGAAGTGAACAATCAATTTGAAATTGGTTTTAAAGGCCGTGAAAAGATGGAGAACGGATTCGACACCTTTACATACGAAACCTCTTTTTATTATTCTTTTTTCGAAAACTATATAGTTGGAATTGTAGATGAAAGTTTAAACCGAAAGTTTATGCCAATGGCCGAACCCAGACACCCTAAAGTTTTTAGAAATCTGGATGAAGCCTATAAAACTGGATTTGAAGCAACAGCAAGGTTTGATTTTCTTAGTAACTATTTCTTCAAAACCGATTTGTCTTACGTTTATGCAAAGAACAAGGATTTAGCAGAATCCTTACCGTTAACACCTCCTTTAACCACTAAATTATCAACAGGTTTTGAAAAGGAAAAATTCTGGGTTAATGCGCAATATAATGTGACCTCTAAACAAGACAATATTTCAAAAAGCTTTGGAGAAACTAAAACCGACGGTTACCAAACGTTAGATTTATGTTTGGGAGGTAAGCCTATTAAAAATGTTACTGTGGGTTTAGCAGTATTAAATGTATTTGATGAAACATATAATAATCATTTAAACTTTTCATTTACCAATCAGGCAGACTTTGGAAGAACACCAATTACAGAACCAGGTCGTAACTTCTCTGTTTTTTTACAGTATAAATTTTAGTAAACCAAAGAGAGGGCTTTTTAAGCCCTCTCTTTTTTATTGGTGTACAGAAACCTATAATTTATCTGCTGTGATCCGTCCTTCCCTGTTAGCAACTTCCCAGGCAGTCTGAAAGATAAGCTGTGCCCTTTTTGCCATCAGTTCATATTCGATCTTATCTGCAGTATCGGTTGGTTTATGGTAATCTTCATGGGTTCCGTTAAAGTAGAAAATTACCGGGATGTTATTTTTTGCAAAGTTGTAATGATCACTTCGGTAATAAAATCTATTGGGATCATTCTCATCGTTAAACTTGTAATCCAATTCCAAATTGATATACTTTTCATTTACCTCTTCGGAAAGGTCATGCAATTCCTGGCTCAATTTATCACTGCCAATAAGATAAATGTAATTAGGGTTTTCCGTTTTATCCGGGTCTATCCTTCCTATCATATCTGTATTTAAATTGCATACCGTATTTTCTAATGGGAAGATTGGATTTTCAGTATAATATTTAGAACCATAAAGTCCAATTTCTTCTCCTGTAACGTGTAAAAATAAAATAGATCTTTTTGGTCCGTTACCATCTTTTACAGCTTGTTGAAAAGCTTCAGCAATCTCTAATAATGAAACGGTTCCACTTCCGTCATCATCGGCACCGTTGTAGATATTTCCATCTTCATCTACCCCTACATGGTCGTAATGTGCAGAAAGTACAATTATTTCATCCGGTTTTTCAGAACCTTTAATATAGGCGACTACATTTTCGGAATCTTTTGGATCATTCATTCGTTCAAAATAGCTGGCAGGGATATTCTGGTAATAGTTCTTTTCTTCAATTGGAGAAGGAATACCTTCATCCATATAAAAGTTACGAAGATATTCTGCCGCAAGTTTTTGCCCTTTCTGCCCTGTCATACGGCCTTTCATAGGGTCACCGGCAAATATATACAAGTGTGTTTTTAATTCTTCAGCAGTAATTGTTTTCGCATAATCGGTACGACTTAGATTTTCTGTTATAGTGTTGGATGTGGAATTTTGAGCCGAATTACACGAAATCGCAAGTACGGTTAGAAGTGATACGAGTAGATATTTCATAATAGAATAGTTATGTGGAAAATTGATTTCGTTAAATATACAAGAACTTCAAAGGGGATATGTGAAAATTATGTGAAAAATGATGCAACATTTGTAAAAGGTTAATTTTTTGAAGTCTAACAATTACTATCTTTGTGCAAAATTCAAAATTTATGAACATCGAACAAATTTATACAGGATGCCTGGCACAAGGGGCTTATTATATTGAGAGTGAAGGAGAGGCTGCAATTATAGACCCTCTTAGAGAAACTAAACCCTACCTGGAACGCGCTGAACGTGACAAGGCAAACATCAAGTATATTTTTGAAACACATTTTCATGCGGACTTTGTGAGTGGACACGTAACACTCTCCAAAGAAACCGGAGCTCCTATAATATATGGTCCTAATGCAAACCCTTCTTTTGAAGCTATCATTGCCGAAGATGGACAAGAGTTTACCATTGGAAAATTAAAAATTGTTGTATTGCATACACCCGGACATACTATGGAGAGTACAACTTATCTCTTGAAAGATGAACAAGGTAATGACCACGCTATTTTTAGTGGCGACACCTTATTTTTGGGAGATGTTGGAAGGCCTGATCTAGCTCAAAAGGCCAATGAGGTTACACAGGAAGACCTTGCAGGGATTCTATACGATAGTCTTCGTCTTAAGATCATGCCTTTAGCAGATACTGTTGTTGTATATCCTGCTCACGGAGCCGGTTCTGCTTGTGGAAAGAATATGATGAAAGAAACGGTAGATACTTTGGGCAACCAAAAGAAAATGAATTATGCACTGCGGGCAGATATGTCTAAAGAAGAATTTATTAAAGAGGTTACCGAGGGATTGTTACCACCACCTGTATATTTTCCATTAAATGTGAAGATGAATAGAGAAGGGTATGACGATATTGACGAGGTACTTTCAAGAGGAACTCATAAATTATCTCCCGAAGCGTTTGAACAATTAGCAAATAGTAGTGGCGCTATTGTATTGGACGTACGTCACCAGAGTGATTTTATCAAAGGGCATATTCCCCGTTCTATTTTCATTGGACTACAAGGCGGTTTTGCCCCTTGGGTAGGTACATTAATCGCAGATGTGCAACAACCGATCTTATTGGTAGCTCCTACAGGAAAAGAAGAAGAAGCTGTTACCCGCCTTTCCAGAGTAGGTTTTGACAATACATTGGGCTATCTTGAAGGTGGAATTGAAGCATGGAAGGCTTCCGGAAAAGAAATAGATACAATGGAATCTGTTTCTGCTGAAACGCTAAAGAATAGAGTGGGGCAAGACGCTCCCGTTTTTGATGTTCGTAACGATGGTGAATTTAAAACAGCTCATATTCCCGAAGCAGTACACACACCACTCAGCTTTATAAATGATCATTTAGATGATTACCCTGATGATAAAACCTTCTTCATACATTGTGCCGGAGGCTATCGTTCTGTAATTGCAGCCTCAATTTTAAAAAGCCGAGGCATCCATAATGTAGTTGATATTGCAGGAGGATTTAAGGCTATTAAGGAAGCTGGTATTCCCGTAGTTGCTTAACTACATACTTTTTCCTGAACTTATCTTTTTATGATGTAGTACGATCTATTTGTAATAGGTCTGTACGCTTTTCGAACTCCCCATTGCAAGAATAGAAAACTCTGTCAAACAATGACAGAGCAGGGATATTTTTCGTTGCTTTAATTGTTAAAATTATACTAAAACAAAAATAGTTTTTAGGAAAACAAAGGTTTCAGTTGTTTCATAGCTGAATGTTAACCTAAAAAAGTATATTATGAAAAACTTATTACAAATTCTTGCAGTAGCTTTAATCTCGGCTACTGCTTTTTCTCAAACCGCACGTGTACAAGTGATACACAACTCTGCAGACGCAGCTGCTGCAGAGGTAGATGTTTATGTAGATGCAGCAAATGCAATAGACAACTTTGCTTTTCGTACTGCTACTGCTTTTCTTGACCTTCCTGCCGGTGTTGAAATAGAATTGTCTATTGCTCCGGGAAATAGTACCAGCGTTGCTGATGCACTATTAACAGTGCCTGTTACATTAACAGAAAACGAAACCTATATTGTGATAGCAGACGGTATTGTAAGTCCGACAGGCTATGACCCTGCACCGCCACTTGGTCTTCAGATCTATGCAATGGGGCGCGAAGCGGCTTTAGACCCTGCTAATGTTGATGTATTGGTGCACCACGGTTCAACAGATGCTCCTACGGTAGATGTTGTTGAAACAGGTGTTGGAGCAGGTACTATTGTCGATGATATTTCATATACAGAATATCAGGGGTATTTGGAATTACCTACCGATGACTATGTACTGGAAATACGGGATGAAACCGGAGCAACAGGAGTAGCTGCTTTTTCTGCTCCTTTAGCAACTCTAACGCTGGATGGCGCTGCGTTGGTTGTTGTAGCTTCTGGGTTTCTTGATCCTTCTCAAAATTCTAATGGGCCAGCTTTTGGATTGTTTGCAGCAAGCCCTTTAGGTGGAGCATTATTAGAATTACCTTCTGCACCGCTTGGAGTAAATGATTTTGATGTGACTAGTTTTGCTATCTATCCTAATCCTGCAACTGATAGATTGAGTATTGCGGTTGACGGGTTTAATCTGGCTGATTATACTATAGCAATTACGGATATGTTAGGACGTACAATTTCGCAGGATGCTTTAAGGCTGGCTAATGATACAATTGATATTACTGCATTTAGATCTGGTGTTTATCAGCTAAGTATTATGGATGGTACTACTGTTATAGGTTCTAAAAAATTTCTGAAGAAATAAAGAACCATATGTTGTTAGATTGATATAAATGCAAAGCCCACTTTCGAGTGGGCTTTTTTCTTGTGGTTTGCCACAAGAGTATACGTAAAAGTTAAGATATATCAGTCGATTTAATTTTTTCAAGGTATTCATCGCTGAAGTCAGTCCGTAATTCGATCCACATTGGTAAATGATCGGACATTTTGTAGGTACGCCAGGTGCTATATTTAGAAGTAGGTTTTAAACCGTTACCAGGAGATTCCTTTCTAAATAGCGCTTCATCATCAAGTGTAAAAACATGTTCAAAGAAGTCGAAGATATTGGCACCTTGGATATCCAGGCAGGCATATTCAGTAATTCGTGACGGCGGTTCCCAGAAAGCAATCTGGTCATACGCCATGGTTCTTGATACATTCGAACCAGGAATGGATTTTAGTTCTTCAGGAATAACAAAATCATTGGATTCCAGAGCTTCCATAGTAGGATGGTCCTTACCAATGATATTGAAATCACCCAAAACTCCCAGAAAAGATTCAGAATCGTTTTTAAATTCACCTTTTGCCTTATCTGCCAATGCAGCTGTTAGCTGCTCTATCTCACTGCGTCGCTGTTCCAATTTTTTTTTATCAGTGGCATCGCCATAATATATATGTACTGTACAAAGATTTATTTTCAGCCATCCGGATTGGAAAGAGATAAGAAAAGGAGTCCGGGCAAACTGTCGAAGGGAATCGTCAAATGAATTTTCAGGGAAACGTAAGCGGTATTTCTCTCCGTTAATGGTCTTTGGAATAGACACCGTTGCTTTGCCCCGGTCAGGACTTGTTACCTCAGTATTTTTTACAACAACCAGACTGGCTCCTTCAGGAAGTTCAATATTTGTTTTTTCCGGTAATGGAATCTCAAGGTCTGCTGCAAGTTTTTTAGTGCCGTTTTTTGAAGTCTTTAACCTTGCTTTATAGGTGCCTGAAAGTGTTGATGCACTATCAGGAAGTTGCACCTGTATCCCTTGTTCCAATTTAATACGTTCTCCAAACGCAGCTTTAATTTTACCTTCTTCTTTGAGAGTTAATTCTCCCACAATATGGTCAAACTGTACTTTCCTGCGATTGTAAAGAAACACCATACGTTCCCCGTTACCGACATTTCCATCCGTTACATCGGTAGCAATATAGGACCAGTCCGGGCCAAGTATTTTTTTGAGGTTTAAAAACTCTCTAAGATCGGACCGTACTTCCTGGAGTGCTACAATATCAAAATGAGAAATGATCTCGGCGATATAATAAAGAGCTTCAAAACCTCTTCCTCTATACTTACCTGCTCCAAAGTCTCTAATGTTCCAGGTAGCAATTCTAACTGATTTTCGGTCATCAGAATTAGTTTTGGATTCATCAATGTGTTTTTTTATAACAGCTTGAAGTTTCTGTATTCTTGATGCCACGCGCAGTTTTTTAGCTTTCATGACCGCACTGTCCCATTTTCTGATTTTTAGTTTTGTGTAAAATGGCATAATTTAATGTTTTAATAAGTTAGTAAACGATACTATTAATAGTTTGCAAACCATAAGTATGGTATGAAACAATATGCTTTATTAAAAAATTAGGGAGAGGGCTAAGAAAATTTCCAACAATAGTCCTTAGGCCAAATAATAAATAAAAATCCCCAATCACCTGTAAATTAAGGTGTTGGGGAGTTTAGCTGCGGAGAAAGAGGAACTATCCATAATTTTGAAAAACAAGTGTTTACAGCGGTCAATGGAGAATGATATTTTAATACGCACCGAATTACGCACCTGGCCTCAGAACCTTAAGTTTTTGAGTATTAAATATATTCTTAAGCAATTAGCACGATTGTCGTTGGCTTGAGTCTTGTTCCCTCTAAATGTAAGCCTTCATAGAAATGTGAGGGCTTTTTTATTCCTTGGGCAAACATCTTATTGTTTTCTTTATAACATTCTTTTTAGTGACAATTAATACTAAATGATATAATTTGAAATTTATTCATTACTTTCTTATAAAATTAAGCTTTCATAACCCACTCAACCAATTCCCTTAAATTGCACAAAAGCCCAATTTCAGGAAAGGAACTTCATGACACAAGTCTTGAACACAATCCCAAATTTTAGCTTTCCATTTCGTTAATACTTCTGAATGCTGTGAGAAGGAACGCTTCACTTTAGCCCTGCTTACTACCTGCCTTGTCTAGAAAAACTGTGCATAGAGACTACCTCTCTTAGTTAAAAAAATAACCTTTAATTTTTATAATCTAAGTACTGAGATAAGGTTATATTTACTGATTGTAAAACAAGCCAGAGATGATTTTGTCAACCAAGAATATGAAACAAATCTTTTTACTAGTATCACTTTTCCTGTTAGGATTAACTTCGTGCAATAACTCAAAAAAATCTTCTGAGTTATCTCATTTAAGCGACTCAGAGTATATTCAATCAAACCCCATATCCGATAAATTTGGCGATTATAAATTATACGAACGAATGGAATATTACAAAATTCCTGGCATCAACATATCAGTTGTCAAAAACGGAAAATTAGTTTGGAACCAAGCTTATGGAATTTGTGATTTAGAAAACAAAAAAGAGGTCGATACCCTAACTTTGTTCCAAGCAGGTTCCATAAGTAAGCCAATTGCCGCTTTGGGAATATTAAAACTGGCTGACCAAGGCCTGGTCGATTTGGACGAAGATGTAAATAAATATCTCAAAGGCTATAAAATACCTGAAAATAAATTTACAAAAGACACTAAAGTAACATTGAGAGCCATCCTTTCTCATACTGCTGGGTTAAATGTTGGTGGTATTGAAGGCTATCAAGAAGATGATAAATTACCAACAACGGAAGAATTAATAAGTGGAAAAGGAAACATAGAAAAAGTTGTGGTTGAGAATAAGCCGACCATTAATTGGAGTTACTCAGGTGGTGGTTATACTATTGCACAAAAGGTTATTGAAGATGTAACAAACCAATCCTTTGAGAATTTTATGCAAAAAGAAATTTTCATACCACTTGGTATGAATATGAGTACTTATGAGCAACCGTTGCCAGAAAAATTTCGTAAAAATGTTTCTAATGGATATGCTGTTGATGGCGTAATGATTGAAGGGAAATGGCAAGTATTTCCGTCAAAAGCAGCGGCAGGACTTTGGACGACACCAATTGATTTAGCCAAATACTGTATCGAAATGCAAAATATATATAACGGTAAGCAAAACGGTCTTTTTTCAAAAGAAATGGTGAATGAAATGTTTTCCAATCCATATAATGTACCTTTAAACGAGGCGTTACCACCTTCCCTTAAAGATGAATCTGATGATTATTGGGGACTTGGCCCAATAATGATAGGCTCGAGAGATAATCTCATTTTTAAACACGGTGGAAGTAACGCAGGGTTCAAATCAAATTATACTGCATTTGTAAATATGGGAGATGCTATTATTATAATGACAAATGGCGATAATGGATATTTATTGATTTATGAAGTAGAAAAAGTCTTATCTGATTATTACAAAATGGCTATTCATTAACGAACAACTCGATACAACAAAAATATAATAGTTTGCAGCTGATTCCGTTTTAGAATTCCCAATTTCACCTTTTCATTCTTTAAATCATGACATATACTCTTACGAAGACTACTACATTCTCGAGCCAAAATTTTGAATAACGTCTCATAAAAAATAAACTTAATTTTTAAGTATTTCTGTTACTTATAAATGAGGTAATCAAATCAAAAGCAAATTACAACCCCAACATATCCATCTTCTCTTTCTCATACCGACTATCTTCTGCTGGATAACGCAGGATGCTTTCATATTTTCCAGAATCCTTGGCAAGTGCATATATTAGGCTCTCACCTGCATAGGTGGGAACTTGACTATAGATTGTATCTTCATAGGCTTTTGATGCTGGGACTATTTCCCATCCCTTATTTTCAAACATCTGTATGAGGTCATCAATAAATAAGGCTGCTGCTAAATTATGGTGTAGCAACAGTGTATGGCTAATGTTTCTACCATTTAATTCTAAAGATAACTTCTCATAAAATTGAGCACGTTCCCAAATATGCTGTAGGTAGTAATCTCTAAAATCACTAATATCTGCATCCGGGTTTTTCCGTAGCCTTTTTAGTAACCTACTATCGATGTACCAATCTGAGGCATCAATAGTCACGTATCCATTTCTATATTCTTGATTTTCCAAAAATTTACGGAAGCCATTTATTTTCTCTTCTATATTTCCTTCTTTTAGGTAGGGAAATCTAAATAATTTAGTATAGTTGGAATAGGGTTTTATAATGGAATCAGTCCTCATTAATTCTTCTTTGAAATCTTCTAAGGTTACCAATTCATTATTAAAATTGGGATGTGTCCAGGTATGATTGGCGATTTTATGGCCTTTATCATCCCAGCTTTTTAGCAGCTGTTTTCCTTTTTCGGTAGTTTTGCCTTGTCCTTTTACAAAAAACATCGCCTCGACATTGGCATCTTCAAGTTTTTGCAAAAGCATGCCGTTCCACTCTTCAAAGGTATAGTTGGGGCGGTTACCCAATGCGCCATCGTCAAAGGTAAAACTCACCTTTGACTGACTAAACAATTGTATAGAAATTAAAAATAGTAGTGTGGTTATAAGCTGTTTCATTTTATCTGGTTTTAATATCATCGTCTATCGTATTGCTGTCCTTTTTTACCTTGATAACGCTTTTGGTTCCATCGATAGATAAACGATATATTTAGTTGCGGTACTCGAACTTGAGAAACGATTTCCTGTGAGAAATTCTCACCTTTTGTCCTTATATTCCATTCCCAGCTATCAAAGATATCCTTAAAATTTAACGCAAGTGAAGCATTATCGTTGAACAAACTTTTACTCATTCCAAAATCCAATCGATATAGTGCTTTTCTGGATAGCTGACCTCGATTATCTGCACCTCTAAACCTGTTTTGAAATTGAAATTTAAAAGAATCCGAAATTTTAAAATCGAAGTGTAATCGACCACTTAAAGCAAAACCATTGGCATCAAAAACTGTGTTCTCATAACTTCCGCTTTGATTGTAGTGACTAAAAATAACTTCATTGTACAAACTGAACCACTGTAAAGGTTTGTACCTAAAACCTAACTCAAACCCAATGGTTTCGTCAGTACCGATATTTACGGTTCTAGTCACAAAGACTTCCTCTGGATTTCCATTGATGGTAATATTTTCTTTTTGGATAAAAAAGTCCATCGCCTGCTCAGTACTTCTTAAAAATAGGGCTGGGGTCATTGAAAATTTGTTACTCAGTTTAGATTCGTAGCCCAATTCAGCAAGAATAACATAGGCGGGATTCACTTCGGGATTCCCTACAAATATGTTTCTGGCGTCGCTGAAAGAGGAAAAGGGTACCAATGCATTTCTGTTTGGTCTTTGGATTCGGCGTGATAGGGAAAATCGGATGCCATTATCCTCATTAAATTGATAGTCAATGAATCCAGATGGGAAGATATCGGTATAGCTACGTGATACCTTTTCAGTATTAAAATTAGAAAATATATCGATGGTGGTCATTTCCGTTCGCAGACCCAACTGAAATTTCAATTTGTCAAACCCTTTGGCAAATTGCGCATAAAATGCGGTTATGTTTTCGCTGTAATTGGTGTCATCGGTAAATTCAGGAATAGTCTCTAACGCATTATCAACTAATCGCTCAACACTATAATCATTATCAATATTCGTGAACCTGCTTCTTCCGCCAAATTCCAGTTGTACTTTGTTTCTTAAGATTTGTACATAATCCGCAGCGACAGTAAAGCGCTTATCGTTGACGTCATTTTTTATAAAATCATTGGCATTAATTGATGGTTCAGGAAATATAGTCTCATCCAGAATTTCTGAATTTCCATCTTCAATAGAGGATTGTGTGAGTGCACTCAGCTTAAGTTCAGAGCCTTTGTCATTTAATGCGATTTTGTATTCGCCAGTCACTTGAAAGAAATTGTTTTTGAATGCTTCTGAATCCAGACGTTCTGATGATACAGCTAAGTTATTGTTCTCAAAGTCGTCGTACCTAATCAAATGCATAGTATTCAAATCGGCGAAGCGATACGTAATGTCTGCCGAAACAGAATGCTTGTCATTGAATTTGTACGTACCACCAATATTGTTCAGAACATACAATTGTTCTAGAATTTTTTCTGAAGTCTGAAAGCTTTCCGAAGGAAAAGATTCAAAATTGTTCAGGGCTAATGAACTGGTCGCTTTAGGTTCTGAATATCCTGTTCCAGTATTAATATACCACGAATACTTGTCATCTGCACGGTTGATATTGATATTCAACCCTGAGTTGATACGTACACCCGAAAAAGCTTCGAAGCTGGCACTCATTCTTTTTTTCTTGCCTTTTTTCAGAACTATATTGATAATACCACCAGAACCTTCGGCACTGTACTTTGATGACGGGTTTGTTATTACTTCCACTTTCTCAATAGATGCTGCTGGAATGGTTCTTAGCAAAGATGCGGTATCTGTAAGTCCACTAATGCGTCCATCAATTAAGATACGGATACTACCATTACCTCTAATGGTCACTTGCCCATCTACTTCTACCTGAACGGAAGGAACATTTTGCATCACATCGATTAAACTTCCACCAGTGACCGAAAGGTCTTTTGAAACATTATATACTTTTTTGTCCAATTCGATTATATAATTGGAAGCATCAGAGGTCACCACAACTTCATCAAGGGATACATTGTTATTAATAATGATGTCCCCAAGGTTTTTTTGATTTTCAGAATTGCTTACATCCAATAGTGAACGCGTAGGTGGCAATCCTACTATCGATATTTCTAGATGGTAGATTTGCTTAGGCAGGTCAATGGAAAAATTGCCATTCTCATCCGCCAAGGTTCCATAGATTTTCTCGGGATTTTCCACAGCTTTAAAAATAACATTGGCGTATGGCACTGCTTCTTGTTCTTGATTTTTAATCGTTCCTGAAACTGTGATGTTTTGACAAAACAAACTGCAACTGCCCGATAGAAAAAAGAAGAAAAAGCATATTGATTTCATTTAAAAAATAGGTAGAAATTAGAAAAGAAAGTCCTGTCCGAGGATATCGGATACAAAATGATGATATTTAAAAATTAAACTTTGGGTTTCGCTTTCACGAAAGTGAAATTCACTATTCTAAATAGTCCAGAGGATTCACTTGCTTCCCATTATGTTTGACTTCATAGTGTAAATGTGGTCTGGTAGAACGACCAGTATTGCCTACATATCCGATGATTTCACCCCTTTTGACCTCTCGATTTCTCTCGATATTAAAACCTTGTAAATGCGCATACCAAGTTTCATAGCCATCGGGATGTGCAATGATGATTAAATTTCCCCAATCGCCCTCGTTGTTCGCCTTTGTAATGACACCATCTGCGGTTGCAATTACTGGTGTTCCCAAATTTGCTCTAATATCGATTCCTGTGTGCCGAACATTTTTATTTAACTTAGGGTGCTTCCCCTTTTTTCCAAAGAATGCCGTGATATCTTTCTTTGTTGTATTCTGTACAGGAAACAATGAAGGTGGCGAACTTACAACCTGCGAAACAACTTCTATATTGAGATAAGTACTGTCTTGAATGGTTGGTCCTTTAAATGCGGAAATCAACAATACACTTAGCGGAAGTAATAAAAGGTATGTGAGTTTGGTAATGTTATTCGATTTTGGTTTTGTCATCATAGTAACTCGTTTTTTTAATGTAGGTTGATTAAAGTAATGATATGAGATATTTGGTTTTTGTACAGCAAGACTTTCAAGCAAGAGTTGCATATATTCAGAAGTTTTTAGTCCATTTCGTAATACGCCTTGGTCAGCTTGATATTCGTGTACAGATTTTAAAGATTTTCTGTATGGATAGACCAAAGGATTAAACCAAAAGAATGCGATGTATACTTCGGTGAGAAGTACATCCCACGAATGCTTTAATTGAATATGAATTTTTTCGTGTTCCAAAATTTGTTGGTCAAGGTGTTCAAATTTATGTTTGGGAATAAAAATCCATTTGAAATAAGAAAAGATTTCGGAAACATCTGCAAGTATAATTTGATGTCCATCCAGTTTTTGCAATGTAGCCCTTTGCTTCAAGCGATATGTGTTTATCATTGTCATTACAATCCGTAGTAAAAACACAGCACATATAGACCAGTAAATAGTTAATAGAAACGCCGAAAAACTTATGGTTGAACTTGACAAAGATTGTTCGAGATTCGGTTCTGAATTGCCTACAATTTCAAATGAGATAGGTTCAAAATAAGGAACCTCAATAATTCTAAATGCCTCAGTAGGAAATAATTCCGATGAAAACGGAATGAGTATAGAAACAGGCAATATTAAGAGCAAAACAGCTCTATTTATAGTATGAAATGTCAACCTACTCAGGAACAAACCATACAGAGCATATAGCGTTGCAAATACTATCGTTACTTGTATGATATATGGTAATATATTAGTCATTCTTATCTTTTAGTTCGGATATTTTGTTTTCAAGCATACCCTTCATTTGTTCAAGTTCTGTAAGGTTTAAGTCTTCGTTATTGGCAAAAAATAAAGCGAATTTACCTGTTGAACCATTGAAGAAGTTTCCTATGACCTCTTTCATATGTTTTTTGAAATACGCCTCTTTTGAAATAGTAGCGTGGTATTGTCTTATCTTACCAAAGGACTCATATTTTAAGAACTCTTTTCTTACCAAGACCCTTACTACTGTTGATATAGTTGTATAGGCAGGTTTGGGTTCTGGAAACTGTTCAACAATATCTTTTAGAAAAGCTTTTTCAAGTTTCCAAACATATTGCATTACTTGTTCTTCGGCTTTTGTCAATTCTTTCATAGGGCAAATATATCATTTATTTTGAATTTATGACTATAAATATAGTCATATTACTATTTTTATAGTCATAACACATTTTTAGAACCTATAAAAAATGTCTTTGATTATGTTAGTATTTGGTTTTTGATTAAGTAATCTAGCCTATTCCTTATATTTCTATAATATTATATTGTAAGTAATAAGTTTTGGCATTCGAAGTTTTTGGATTGGATAATGTATTTATTTGAGCGGACAACGCGCCCAAAGGAAAGTTAAAAATCAATAGTGTCATCCGAATACCTTTCGGCAATTTTTTTTAGGGCATTTCCTATTCGCATCGGCAAGTTACATCACTACCGAAATCTTTGGCCAATATTTTTGCTATGGCATCTATGGTCATCCTATTACGTCTACCCTTTTTTATTATCTTAGTCTCTTACGTTACTGATTATGTACAAACCGTTGTGTGGCATTTGAAAAACTGAAATAAAGTGAATGAATCAAGGCGAGAATATCTCAAGCTGATAAATTTAGTATTAGATTTAATTGAAAAAAATCTGGATACTGATTTATCACTCGAATATTTATCTCAGAAAGCCAATTATTCACCTTATCACTTCCATAGAGTATTTTTAACAGTAGTGGACGAAAGATTAAACCAATTCGTTACTAGAAAACGAATTGAACGAATAGCCTCAATATTACTGGTTAAACCAAATTCTTATCTAAAAGACTTAGCGTATCAATACGGTTTTAATAGTGGTAATTCTTTTTCAAGAGCGTTTAAGAAATATTATGGTATTAGCCCAACCAAATTCAAATCTGAAGGTAAAGAATTACTTAGCAAGATTGGTATAGAACCTTTTTCATCTGAAAAATACCTTTGTTCCATTGATAACATTAAACAATGGACTGAAATGAAAGCTCAAATCAAGATAAAAGAACAGCCAGAAATTAGACTTGCCAGTATATCTCATATTGGAGAAGTTGATAATGCTGGTGAAATGTTTCAAAGATTGATGGAATGGGGACATCAAAAAAAAGTATTGGATACTTCAAATTTCAAAGCAATAACTATTTATCATGACAATCCTAATGTCACTCAAACCTCAAAGTTAAGATTCAGTACCTGTGTTACGATTAGCAAAAACATAAATACAGATGGAGAAATAAGACAAATAAATATCAGAAAAGGTATTTATGTTATTGGATGCTTTGAAATAAAAGCAGTAGAAATTTCAAAAGCGTGGAAAAGTATGTGCATTTGGGTTATTGAAAATGGTTATGAATTTAGACATGGAGATTATTTTGAAGCATATCATAATGACCACAAGACGCATCCCGAACAAAAACTCATAATAGACATTTGTATTCCATTAAAAAAAACAGAAAGCATTAAACTTGGAAAAATCAATACTGTGAACTTTTCAGAGCATAAAGTACAACCTAAACACTGCGAAAACGACCTGGACTATCATGAATTGATAAACTACATGAAAGAATTAAAAACATTTTTTGATAAAGAATATGATTCTTATTTTAAACTAGGGAGCGTTTATCAAGGAAACCCTGATTTTTCTTATTTCTCTTTAACAACAGCGGAATTAAAAAAACAGAAATTGAAATTTGTTATTATCTTAAATCACAAAGAATTGTCTTTTTCAATTTGCCTATCAGGCCAGAACAAAAGCATACGAAAAAAGTATTGGAAGATTTTTAAAGATAGTGATTGGAATAAGTATCATTTGGCAGGATCAATAGATAACAGTTTATCGATTATAGACCAAAAAATTGTTGAAGAGCCTGATTTTAGGAACAAAAGAAGCTTAACTCATCAAATTGAAAAGGAATCAATGAAGTTTGTAAAAGGAATTATAGATATATTTAAATAATGTAAAAACTATCACAAAACAAATGGGCAGTGCGAAACTGTCCATAGATAACTATGACACTATATATAGAACCTTGTGAAGTATTTAAAAATAAATCAGTAACTAAAATGGAAAATTTCAATCAGCTATTCAAAAGTACTAAAGCCAAAGAAATGGGAATCAAATTAAAGAGCATCATTGAGTCCCATTTCAATAATATCGAAGAAAACATTGTAGGTGGGGCAAAAGTGAAATTGGTGCTTTATTCAAGAAATGGAAAGAATAATGTGTTATGTGGAATTCAGGAAGGCAGTGATGAATCTTGTATGCTTTATGTGCATCACGTAGATGAAATTAATCACGAAAGATTGAAGTTTAGTGGTAAAGGTAAACACGCCAAGCGAATTAAATTTATTGATATTAATGATATTCTAGTAGATGATATCAAATGGTTGTTATCCAAAGTAAATGAGAATGCCCCATTTTAATAATTAAAATCTTCTCTTAATAATTATAGTACCAACAGCCAGTTAGTAGTCTATCAGACACAAGGTCAACTATAAAATTCACATTCTACAATACCCTTAATCTGAGTTTTGCTTACAACGATTTGTTGGTGATAAATCACATGAATTTATAGATAAATTTCAATATATGAATATTTATTCATATATTCGATTTATGTCTGACACCAAAACAAAACGTTTGAATCAAATTTTTGATGCAACCCTTAGACTTACTGGAAAAGTTGGAATTGCAGGTTTGAAAATGTCTAATATTGCTAAGGAAGCATCATTAGCTACTGGTACACTTTACATCTATTTTGAAAATAAAGAAGAACTGCTGAACGCTTTATGTTTCAAGTTACAGAAAGAAAGTGCCCCTGCCATTATCAATGATATTAGCCATCTTGCAATAAATATTCAGCTGTATAAGATGTGGAAAATTGCCCTAGAGCGTCTGGTTGATAACAATCTTAGAATAATTTTTTTAGAACAATTTGTCATTTCACCATACATATCAGAGTCCAATAAACAAATAGATATTAGGTTCAAGAATTACTTGAAACAGATATTAGAACAAGGGAAGTCAGAAAATTTGATTAAGGATATTGACAGCGATATGCTCATTACATTGATAATCGGCTTTGTAAGAAGTTTTTCGACCCATATAGTTAACGATTGTAGCGGACAGCTCACTGAAAAATCCATTGATGAATCGTTCTCTCTATGCTGGAATGCCATTAAGAAATAAAAAAATTTAACTATAAAATGAATATATATTCATAAAATGATAGATTATAAAATTGAAAATAATCGTGCTGAACCTAATAATCCCCATAATTTTTATAAAATCCTATGCACAAATTTCAAAATCAAAAACTCACGAACATCAAAAAAATAATTTCACTATGGACAAAACAAAGAAAATTGATATCAATGGCGAAAGCCTAGCGTATTTTGACAATGAGAAAGGAAATACAACATTATTATTTCTTCACGGCGCATTCATTAATAAGGAATATTGGGACGCGCAATTATCTTATTTCTCAAAAAGCTACCGTGTTATAGCAATCGATTTACCAGGTCACGGAAAATCGACTCATAATATTGAGGATTGGACAGGCCCGAGATTTGGAAACGACATTGGCAAATTTATTCAAGAGTTGGCATTACAAAATGTAATAATCATAGGACACTCTTTTGGTTCGGACGTAATGCTCGAGACCGTTGCCGTGAATGATACCAATATTATTGGTTTGATTGAAATCGACCATATGAAGAACGTAGGGATGGAATTGCCTCAAGTGGTCATTGACCAATTGGTACAAGGCTTGAATGCGGACTTTGAGAATACATGCCAGCAATTCGCTAAACAAGCATTGTTAACCGAAGCAACGGACCCAGAAATTGTGTCAAGATTATTGACGGATTATAAAGAAATGAATCCCGAAATAGGCATTCCCTTACTTGAGTATGGTTTTAGTTATCCAAAGCGCGAAGCAGAACTCTTAAAGGGGCTAGAATTAAGGTTATATTCCATTCACGTGAATTATGCACCTACCAACGAAGAAAGTCTTAAAAAACATCTTGGTGATAATTATGAATTGCACACTATGGCAGGTACTTGCCACTACCCGATGTTAGAGCATCCCTTAATATTAAATACATTACTTGGAAAGCTAATTGGAGAAATAATAAAGAGTAATATTTAGATTATTTCGTTTTAGTTCCATTCTTGAGATTTTATAATTAAATTCAGTTTCCCAAGGCAGGTAGATGTTAAGAACTTGTCCAATCTTCCTGTATCATTTCCATATTAGAAACACCACCCGAAAGATTTCCAGCATATACCGCTTGGGCGACCGAACGTATCAAAGTAGTGTTGTCCCCACAGGCGAACACACCAGGAACCGATGTTTTTTGGAACATATCCACTTCGATATATCCTTGCTCGTTGAGTTGACATCCCAATGTTGAGGGTATAGCAGAATGCTGCTCAAATGGCACTCGTGCATAAAGAGCGTTTAGGCTTTCCGCGGTGCCATCCTTGAACTTTAGTTTTTCAATATGACCTTCTGTATGCTCAATAGAAGCGATTGGCTTTTCAATTACAACGATATTTTTTTTGCTGAGTTCATTAACTTGGTCCTTATTCAATTCTGATTTTCCATTGGTGTAAATGGACAGTTCGTCTGTCCAGTTTGAAATCAACTTTGCTGTTTCAAAAGCACCGTCCCCATTTGAGAGGATACCTGTTTTTACCTTCCGTACTTCATAGCCGTGGCAATAAGGACAATGTACTGCAGTGATTCCCCAGCATTCGGCAAAACCATCTATTTGGGGTAGAATATCCTTTATACCAGTAGCAAAGACAAGTTTTCTACCCCGAAAAGATTGACCGGATTGCGTTGTAATTTCAAAACCATTTTCTATTTTTTTTCCTTGTACTGCTAAATCCTTTAAAAATTGTACCGTTGGATATTCCAAAACCTGTTCTTTTGCTTTAGCTGAAATAGATGCGGGGGTAGCGCCATCTTGCGTAATAAAGTTATGGGAATGTGGGGTCTGCTCGTTGCAAGGATTTCCTGCATCGATGATAAGGACGTTTCTAAGTGACCTTCCTAAAGCCATTGCAGCAGAAAGGCCTGCATAACTACCGCCTATAATGAGTACATCAAATTTTGTTTCTTTTGTCATAATATCAAATTTTTTAAAAGCAGATAGCGGCAAGGGTAGCATTACTACCGCTGACGTAAATAAGCTTTGTTTTATAAATTTTCTTCGGTTTCCCATTTTGTTTTCAGATTAAGCTATGGTGTAAATCATTAATGGCTTCTTCGATAGAATCCCCATAACCTTTTAAAATTCTATTACCATTTAAATCTGTAAGTACCACGGTATATTTGGAATTTAGGACTTCTATTTTTAAGTGTTTTAAATCCATTGGATTTATAGAACAACTTTTTACGTTTTCTTCTAAAGTTTCAATCATTGTCGTTTCATAATTTTTAAATATGTCACAAAATTGAGACATTTAGTTTTAAATTTTTTTAAGGTGCTATACCTTTAATAAATGAATTCCAAGCAAAATTTTTGATATTGGATTTTGATGATTTTCTGGTTTCATTTATGTTTACAGTACTATTAATAATTCCAGCGTGTAAATTTTGAATCCACTGAACCGTCATCTGTTTATTGATAACATTGCTTTCCTGTAAGTTCTTAACTATGTTCGAAAAACTGTTAAATATAAAGTCGTAGTCAGCACAATCTTTATTATTCTTATTGTGGTTATGACCATCTCGCTGATGAAGTTTGTAGAAAAACGAATACTTTGCACCACAATCAATACCAGCGTACAGCATATTTTCCAGTTGAATCAATGGCTCGTTAGAACTTTCAATGGCAGTTATCATTGCTTTCTTACAACTTACTTCCATCTCACGCTCACAGGTTGTGACAAGCGCTTCCCTATCCTTAAAATAGCGATGCAAGGTTCGTCGCGTAATCTTGGCATTATCTGCTACCTTTTGTAACGGTGCAGAAAAGTCCTGATTGAAAACTTCAATAGCTGATTTGATAATACGGTCTTTAGTTTCTAGTAACATATAGGGCAAAGTTAATACTTTTTTTCAATATGTCACAAATATGTGACATGTTTTGGAATTTCTTCATAACCCACTCAGCACATTCCTCTACATTCCGCGAAAAGCTACATTTTGGGAAAAGAGCTTCACAAAACAAATCTTGAACGCAATCCCCAATTTTAGCTTTCCATTCCGTTAACCCTTCACGATGTTATGGAAAAGGACACTTTATTCCCGAGCCAAAACAAGAAATAAGTAGACCCATAAAAGTAGAGCTTCTTTTATGTAACAAACCAAAGTGTCTTTCGTCTTAACATAAACACATAATACTATATGCATAAAACCGCGTTTAATTCTATCCTGGCCCTTTTAATTTTATTTACCGTACAACTATCGTCTCAAAATAGTTATACTACCAAAATTGATTCATTAATTGAAATTTGTCATAAGAGGGGGATTTTTAACGGCAATGCTTTGGTTGTCAAAGGGGATACTATTATTTACCGTACCGAAAAAGGTTTCACAGATGGCAGCAAGGCCCATCATCTCAACAAAGCTTCAATATTTGACATTGGTTCTATATCTAAAGAATTTAGCGCAGTAGGTATAATGATGTTAAAGGAAAAAGGCCTGCTTGATTTAGGTGATAAGCTATCTAAATTTGACTTAGGTCTACCCGATTGGTCAGAGGACGTTAGTGTGAAACACCTTTTAAAGTATAGTAGCGGATTACCATCGGTAGATTGGCAAAATGTGCATAGTGATAAAGATGTCTTTGAAGATTTAAGAAATCTGAAATCATTGGAATTTGAACCTGGAAACGGATATTTATACAGCAACAATAATAATTTTTTACAAAAGCGAATTATAGAAAAGCTTACTGGTAAAACTTTCAATATGTTCGTGAAGGAAAATATTTTCCGCCCTCTTGAAATGAATAGTTCTGTGATTGACCATCAGTATGATAATCCAAATTTTGTAAGAGCATTCAATAGTAACTATGTAAACGATGAAAAATTAGAATTGAAAATGTCAGGCTCTGTCTGCCCTTCAATAGATGATTTGTCCAAGTGGTCAAATGCGCTGATGTCATATAAATTGATTTCTAAGGAATCATTGAATCAACTATTTGAAGCGTATTCAGAGGAAAGTCAATCCGCACTCGGAAACAGCGGTTTTGAAAACGGAAAATTGATGATTTATACGCATCACGGTTCTTCTATAAATTATGAATCAATTGTACATTACAATCTGCAAGAAAAAACAATGATTATTTTAATGACAAACAGTAAAAGCTTGAAGATTGACGAGATAAGAGGGGCTATTTCTAATATATTAAAAAACGAAGATTATAAAATTCCACAAAAGTCTGTATATATGACTATTAGAGAAATAACATATGACGATGTCGATAAAGGAATTACGCTCTATAAACAGTTAAAAGAGGATTCTTTTGAAACCTACAACTTTTCTGACCAATGGGAATTGGCCCGTTTATCATATAAATTATTTGAACAAAATCAAGAAAAATCTGCAGTGAAAATACTTAAACTCTTGATTTCTGAACTACCGATAAAATCTGAGGAAGTCTTAGAGTTTTTAGGGACTCGAATTTTAAGTGAAAATCAAGTGGATAAATCCATTCTAGTTTATAAGCTTATGGTTGCCAAATTTCCTTCAGGAAAATCTCATAGTGGTTTAGGTGATGCTCTATTTAAAAAAGGACAAACAGAAGCTGCTTTAATAAGCTATAAAAAGTCATTAGAATTAGAACCTGAGAATGTAAATTCCAAAAAGATGATAGTGGAAATAGGAAACTAATTACTCACCCGTAGAATCCTATTAAAATAACTATTCAATAGTGGAATCCGCTCAGCACGTTCCCTTTCATTCCGCGAAAAGCTACATTCTGGGAAAAGAGCTTCACGACATAAGTCTTGGACACAATCCCCAATTTCGACTTTCCATTCCGTTAACCCTTTCCGATGCTCTGGGAAGGAACACTACATTCCCGAGCCAAAATTGTGAATTAAGTCCGCTTTTACCAAGGAAAATTTCATATGTATTTTGTTCCACTTCCGATGCTTTTGTATTTCTCAAGAAGTTTAGACCCGCATCCTAAGCCATCACCGCTATCCCTTTTTTTGACAGCAAAATAACAACATTCACTCTTGGACGACGGCATAAACCAGGCTCGTACCTCGCTCTTTTTTATACGTCTTACCAAGCTTGAATATTGAACGCCACCAAGTAACAAAAAAAGGTAACAGTGACGGCTCTATGGGAAGTAAATCTAAAATGAATCTTATGAAATCTTACAAAAACATCAAAAAGGAAGCGGAACAAAAGTTAAAAAAACAGCAAAAGGAAAACGCTCTGGATATAATAAGTAAATCAATAATTCAAACAAATATTAATCTTTAAATCTTTTATTATGAGTACGCTAAAAAACAAAGTACAGTTAATCGGAAACGTAGGAAACGAACCCGAAGTTAAAACCTTAGAAAGTGGTAAAAAAGTGGCTAACTTTTCAATGGCTACCAATGAAACCTATAAAAATTCTAACGGGGAGAAAGTGCAAAACACCCAATGGCATAATATCGTGGCTTGGGGTAAGATTGCTGAAATTATCGAGAAGTATGTCGGTAAAGGAAAAGAGGTAGCTATTGAAGGTAAATTAACTTCAAGAAGTTACGAAACCGAGGCAGGAGAAAAACGATATGTTACTGAAGTGGTAGCAAACGAAATCTTGTTATTAGGTATTAAGGGCGAAGAAAATGCCGAGTAGTTAAAAAGATAAAGAGGGCGTTCCTGTGGAAAGATGCGCCCTCTTTTTCATTTATAATCTTAAAGAAAATTACAATGAAGAACAAAGTTAATGAAATAAAAATAAGTTACGAGGGTGGTATCAAATCCAAAAATTGGGTACAAGTATCTACCTCGGAACAAGCTGCGGAAGTCCTATTTGAACATTGGGATAAAAGCACAATGCAATTACAAGAGACGTTTAAAATTGTGCTCTTAAATAATAGTAATAAAGTGAAGGGTATTTGCCAAATTTCGCAAGGCGGAATTGCAGGAACTTTGGTAGATATGCGCATCCTTTTTGCAACGGTTTTAAAATCGCTTTCAGTGGGTTTGATATTAGCACATAACCATCCAAGCGGAAAGTTAGAACCGAGTGAAGCGGATATAAAATTGACTAAAAAAATCAAGAAAGCAGCATCGGTTTTTGATATCCGATTATTAGACCATTTAATCTTTGCACCTGATGGCGATTATTACAGCTTTGCCGATAGTGGGAGACTTTAAATTTTGTGCTATGGTCTATATAAATTTTACAAACCTAGATAATGAGACACAGCAAAAATTGTTGTCTGATTCCAAGGAAGATGTTAAGAGGAAATTTGGAAATCAATTGAAACGATATGCTCAAGAAAATCATATTAATTATGATGCACTTTTGGAACAGGAAGCGATGCGGAATTTATATTCTTACAATTTCGTTTTTAATATTTAGAACGCACTATTTTAACCTAACAGACCTTTGAAATTTCAAGGGTCTTTTTTTGTTTCATTTTGAAATTCGCAATGAAATTTCCAATCCGTTAGAAATTGTTTTAAAATACCATTTTTCACTTCTTAAAAAACAGAGCTTTCTTTTTAAGCAGATAAAAAGCCATTACATTTTTGGATGTAATGGTACTTGTTTTTTGTCCCGCGCGCGGGACGAAAAGGAATAGCAAGAGGGTAACACGCTAGCGCGATGTTTCATTTTTTCCTTTTCTCCGAAACCCTTATAAATAGGGCTTTTTGAGCCATTACTTGTTTTGAATTTTGATTTTTAAGCTCGGTTTTTTCTGAAAAAACGCCGTCAGCCCAATAAAATCAAGCAATTTTTTCTGAAAAATGGATAGAGGTTATGAAAAAGAACGATTTGAAAAGCTGGGAATTAAGGTTTCCGTAGCGCAGAAATTTAGGCAATTCTGTAAAAAAATGTCGCTATCTCAATCGATGACTTTGTTGTTAATGATTGAGTTTTTTGAGGATAATGGCATCTCACCACACGAGTCGGTAGGACCAAAAATGCAGACACTAGAATCTTTAATCAAGAAACGAATTAATGGTGTGATTGCCATTATGAAGGACATCGAAAAGAATCAAACCAAACCTACGGTTGCGATGATACAATCGCTATTTCAACAGGCAAAACCAGAACAAAAAAAGCTGCTTTTGGAAAAAGAAATTCCAGAGGAAAAGAACACGATACGCTTTCGTGAAAAGCTAGAAACAGACAATGAATTGTAAAATAAAACAGCTATGTATATCACAATTACAGCTCAAAAAATAGGTGCTAATTATTCGCAAAGTGCAGGTGATTTTGTTGCTTATCTGGAGAAAGAAAATCAAGGTTTGGAACAAGAAGAAATGGAACATTTTTTCAATCAATATGGTGATGGAATTGGAGCTGCAGAAGTGGTGAAAGATATTGATAGTAACACCGCAAAACTCAAAAAGAAAGAACCAAAATTTTATTCAATAACTGTAAGTCCTAGCAAATACGAATTGCGAAAACTGCAGAATAATCGAGAAGATTTAAAACGCTATACAAGAGCAATAATGAAAGACTATGCTGCATCTTTTAATCGTGAAATCAACGGTAGAAAAGTAACAGTAGATGACATAAAGTATTACGCCAAAATCGAACATCAACGCACCTTTAAAGGAACAGATAAACAGGTGCGAGAGAATCAACCTTTTGCAACTAAAATCCTAAAGTTGAAACAAGAGGTGCGCAAAATTCAACAGGGAGAAATAACTGGAAATATTGAACGATTGAAATTGAAAATTGGCAAACTAGAAAAAGAAGCACCACATCAGCAGGATGGGAAGCGTATTGTTCAAGGAATGAAAAAAGCGGGTAACCAAAGTCATATTCATATTATCGTGAGTCGAAAGGATATATCTAATTCTGTAAGTCTATCGCCAGGGAGTAAATACAAAGCTTCGGAAGTAATGATGAATGGTAAAATGGTAAAGCGAGGATTTAATAGGGATTCATTTTTCGCGAAAGCGGAACAAACATTTGACACAACATTTGGGTACAAACGTAACTATGCCGAATCCTACAAATCGAAAAAGGATTTCATTAAAAATCCGAAGCTCTACTTCTCAACCTTACTTGGATTGCCAGCGAGTGAAAAAGCAGTTGCCTTTAAAATATTAGGGAAAGCAGGTGTGCCTATGGCGAGTATTCCAACGAATAAAGTACAACTCGCCTTAAAGACGATTCGGTATTTGAAACGAGGTGTGGATATAGCAATAAAGGCTGGCTCGATTGGGATATAGTGATGGAAGGATGGGTATTTTGCATAGCGATGTATTCGGGGATGAGCTTAGTATTTTACAGCTTGTTTAAGCTGACACGCTATGCTTTTACATTAAATCTAATATTAGTAGCGGGAAGTTTTGTCTTCCTATTTCATAATGAGTTATTCCTGTCGAGCTTCTTTCATTTTGTGTTGTATTTGGGCTGTCCACTTTTGTTGACCAATACGGTTATGTTGGTGTATTTGGTTAAGGATAGTAAACCAAAATCAGGAGATAAATTCCAAGTGCATTTTAAAACCAAAGGTGCATCATTTAAGGTAGATAATATTAAACGCGGAGCATCCGTAATAGGTGCAGCTGGTAGCGGAAAAACAGAAAGTGTAGTGTACACCTTTCTGTCTCATTTTAGTGCTCATTCTTTTTGTGGTGTCATTCACGATTACAAACATTTTGAAATTACCGAAATGGCATTCCCACTCTTTCAAGAAAATGGGGTTGATTTTAAGATTGTATCGTTTGATAGAATTTTTAATCGTGTGAATCCCATTGCACCTCGATATATGCAAACTGAAGAAAGCGTAAACGAAGTAGCACGTGTTTTGATTGAAAACCTTTTGGAGCAGAAAGAAAGTGGAAGCACGGGAACAAGCAAATTCTTTAATGATGCTGCCGAAGGCTTAATCGGTGGAATGATTTGGAAACTGCGTACTTCTTATCCCCAATACTGCACCTTACCGCATCTCATAGCGATTTATCAATTACTTGACACAGATAGTCTCATTGCTTTTTTAAGTTCTAACACGACCTCTAGAGCGATGGCAGATGCTTTTATTAGCGGGAAAGATTCTGACCGACAAACTGCAGGCGTAAAAAGCACCCTGGCCAATGCGCTCAAAAAGATAAGCACCAAACGAATTTTTATGGTGCTCTCGGCAGATGAGACACCTTTGAATGTGAATAGCCAGGAGCGACCGATGGTCGTTTCGGTAGTTAACAATCCACAATTTGAAACCGCCTATTTCCCAATCATTGCAACCGTTATACACACGATTACCAAGCAAATGAGCATTAGAGCTGCAACACCTTCTTTTTTAATGATGGAAGAAGCACCCACCATTCGATTACTGAATATGCATCGTATTCCTGCAACTTTACGCAGTTACAACATCGCTACGATTTATGTGATGCAGGACAAAATCCAGAACGATATGATGTATGGTGACAAGGCAAGTAAAGCGATACTAAGCAATCTTTCTTATCAGTTTTTTGGAAAAGTAAACGACCCTGACACTGCCAAATATTACGAACGCTTTTTCGAAATCATTAAAAAGGAAACCACAAGCATAAGTCGCGGACACAATCTCAATTTTGATTCTAGAATTACCACAGGAGAACGTGAAGTTGCTAAAAGGCGGGCTGATGTGTTTTTTAGATTAAAGCAAGGAGAGTTTATAACTTTTTCCGATGGTGAGGACAAGAAAATACAGTTTAAACTCCTTAAGATTGTGAAGCAATTACCATCTGACGGTATAGATTATACTGAAGCTGATTTGAATGAGAATTTTGAACGGATTTATAGGGAGGTGAGGTCGATTTTTAAGTAGTTAGTAAAAAATTAAAAGTCTTATTGTATTACTTTTCTAGTTCATTTTGATATATTATATATAGGTTTCATTTACACACCAAAAATTCATCAAGATTGAACATTTCTAAACTACATATTTTTGCAAGAAATACTGATGCTACGGCTTCCTTACGAGGGTATCATTACCAAGTGTTAAAGACACTTGAAACTCTTATCGATAACTACAACGATGAAAAAGAGGATGAAATTTATTGTGATTTCGAAGAAGATATTTTCCAAAAAAACGAAATAGATGGTACTACCAAATTTAGGCAAATCAAATTATACTCGCGTAATTTTTCATTTAGCAGCGAAGAAATACAGAAGTGCTTAGTTCATTTTTTCATGCTCCATGTTAAAACAGACCACGCTTCTCTAGGAAAAGAATTTGTTTTTGAAACGAACACAAATGTAGCCGGTGTCCGAGGGAATAATGATGCCAAGTTA
This sequence comes from Ulvibacter sp. 2210JD10-4, assembly GCF_058148525.1. Lineage (NCBI taxonomy): Bacteria > Pseudomonadati > Bacteroidota > Flavobacteriia > Flavobacteriales > Flavobacteriaceae > Ulvibacter > Ulvibacter sp. 2210JD10-4. Next base: position 190,409 of record NZ_JBYVJZ010000005.1, on the reverse strand, counting down.
TTACAAGAATGGAATAGTAAGCAGGATAACTTAAGTGATGAATTGGTACAAAAGTGTGCTTTAAAGACCAAACAGATTATTACTGAATATATAGAGAAACAGGTTGAATCTCTTAATAAAGAAGATGATAACCGACTCATTGAAGAGGCATATAAGGTTTTTAATGAGCTTCAAGAATCAGATTGGGTTGAGTTTGTCAAAAAGATAAAATGGGTTTTCAAAGATATCAGCTCTGATGAAGAATTTGCTGGTTTACGAGTAAACATAGAACAAAAGATTCTAAACCTTCCATTCCAAATCAATGTAGACAATCTTCCATCCGTATTTGGTGAACTTCACACTTTGATTTGGGACAAGGCTACCAGCAATGAAATAGAGGGAAAAAAAATTACTAATGAAGATTTAACCCAAGTTCTTTTAGGCACATCCGGCAGGGCAGATAAATGGTATTGGGATATATATGAAAGATGGAAAGATGTTGAAAAAATCGAAACATTTAGTATCGGTCAATTTTATGAGTTTATAGACGCGAGCAGACATTGCAGGGTAACCAGTTATCTTACAAACCACAAAAGCCACTGGCTAGGGTTACTTAAGTTATTTATAAACAATATAGATGATAGCTATAAGAGGGTTGCTATTTATGAATATTTATGGCTCCTTTTGCGACCCCTTGATAAACGAGAAATTCCAGATGGGGATTTGACTGGAGAGGAAGAATATTTTCGATTTTATTTCAAGGATTTTGATGATTTTAAGACTGCTAGAGAATTAGAGGATGCCCAAAGTCTTATGAATATTGCTGTTGCCGCTGGTTTTATGGGTAAGACCAGTCTTGAAGGAAAAGAGGTTCAGGGTTGGTTCGACCAAATGCTAGAAACTTTAAAAATTAGAATTGGTGCAGAGACTGACTCTAGTAAACTGTGCCACCTACTAGAAAATCTCGCTAGTTATCATCTTTTTATTAATTCAGGGAGGAACAAAGAAGATAAAAATGTCCAAGAAGTAATTGAACCACTAAACCAAATTTTAGGATTACTTGACCAAGCAGAACTCTACAATGTGTCCAAACTAAACTGGAGATTGGATGATTCTGTTGAGCTAATGATAGAATCCGGAGCAGAAGATAATATTGAAATTATAGACGCTCTATCAGGTTATGGTGAAAGGCTTAGCCCATTTGTTGAAAAGCGAGATGGTAGTTTCAAGTCAGCAAAAGTTGAGCTTAACAAAGGAGTTAAATACCTTCATAGTAATGTGCCTAGACTTTCGCTAAAAGCACTTGAAAGCTTTCATAAGGCAAAGACTAAATTTAAAAACGAAGAAAGTTTTGAAGGTTATGTTCTAGCTCAAATCAATATTGCACAGTTATATTCTGGAATTGGAATGAATTTGGCTGCCAAATATTACGCAATGGGAGCAGCCTGGGCCTGTATTCACAAAGATGATAGAAAACTATTAAAAAGAATTGCGGATGCTTTTGGAATAATTTTTTATGCTGATTTTAAGCAGGGTGCGTGGATGAATGCGATAGTATCTTCAAAAGATTACTTGAGTGCTAGAAACGAATTCAAAGGAACGCCACTCGACCCAGAAAAAGAAGAAATGCCCTTTAAGATTATGGCAGATTTAGCTCTGGTGTTTCACTTAAGCCCCAAATTGGTGCCAGAACTTCAGGTAATGGTTGATTACGAAATTGATAGCTTAGGAGAATTGGGTAGTGATTTTATTAGACCCGCTCTACTTGAGTTAGGAGAAACCCATCCAACATATCAGAAATTAATACCTGCTTTAGAAAGACAGCATACTGATTTACCTCTTAACGACCTTGGACCTACAAGGTTGGTTCGTTTTAATGCTTTGGGAATTGAGTGGAAAATTTCGTTTCCGAATACCTATGAATTTGCACCTCAAGCGGAGGAGTTTTGTGCAATTGCTCAAATAACGATTGCTGAGATTGCTCTTTCTAAGTATGATTTCCATCTGATAAAAGGTAATGTAAACATAGAACTTGAGCTCTCAGACAATTTTAAAGCCCCAGAACAACAACCCTCTAATGATACTATTATATGGAAAGCTTGGATAAGATACCTGGACAGTCAGGATGGTAAAGAGGTTGTACTCAATATTGCAAGTTGTGTTACTGTTGTAAGGGAGATTCTCAGTCGATTAAGCCTTCTTCCTTTCGAAGAATATGACACCCTTTTCTGGACTTTGTTCAAAGAGTCTGATTTAGCAGAAAAAACTAAGATTGAAGGATTGTATCAGAGAATGTATAGATATGCCTTTAGACAGGCAAATTTTGACAGTCTACAACGTCACAGTTTTAATCCTGCGCCGCCATTTAATGACATTGATTTACCAAAAACCAATAAGGTTATGGAATGGGAGAATTCCATAAGTGCAAAATATAATAAAGAAGCATCAATCAAAAATATTGAAGGACGTTTTACCAAAATGAAAAATATAGCACACATAACCATTTCTGAGTTGGTTAAAAACAATGACTTTATTGCGATACTACATTCCTTGAGGGATGAGGGATGGCAAGATTGGCAAATATTTCTTGGTATCACAAATTTTATTATTACGGACAAATTGAATAGGAAATTAGGAGGCGTAGTATTTGAGAGCCAAGAAGAGCAAGATAGAGCACTTCAAAATACTCAAAACCAGTTAAGAAAAATGGATGAAAGTGAAATGATGGTGAAATTTCCTGTAGAGGCTTTCACTTCAGAAGTATTTCGATTTCAATTGAAACATAATTTAATATCAGTGCTTGATTCTTTTGGGCTCGCAAACCCATCTAAATACCCGAATTTCAAAGCTGTAAAAGAGTTTTTGGATATTAGGTTCAATGTCGCTAACGATGGTTCGGGAGAATTAAATCCATTTAAAGACATTTAGAATATGACCATTCAATATATTTTGAAACCTCCCCTGCAGTTTTCAGATACCGAAAAAGAGGACTTTGAATACTTGTTGTATAAGCAAGGACAGATAGATAAGGTTGAAGGAAAACTGGAGCGATGCTATAAAGTATGTCTTGTAAAACTAAACGGGGACTCTATCGGAATTGGTGCTTTAAAGCAGGTATACAAATCACCTTTTGCATATGCTGGTGTATCTGAGATACAGCACAACTACAACTACGAAATAGGCTATCTGTTTGTTGACAATGAATCTATTAACAAAGATTACGGAAGCTTAGGCGTTGGTAAATATATTACACGCTTACTATTAAGCCAAGTGACTGGAGAAAATGTATTTGCTACTACGGAGTCCAATGATGAAAATCGAATGCTTTACATATTGAAATCTTTTGGTTTCAAGGTTTCGGGAAGCCCATACCTAGGTAGGACGACTAAAAAAAATATTGTTTTAATGACATTGGACAGAAAAAAGATAATGTAAAAAAACAAACTCGATTTAACATAAATGAATTTTGAAATAATAAATAACCTTACCCGAGAAAACCATTTTAAAAAGCTGATTGAAAACTTTAAAGTTTCAGATGAGATTATAATTATTAGCCCTTTTATTTCTACGGATGAGAATTTTTTTCCTTGGCAAGATTTTACTTGCCTGAAAAAGATAAAGCTTGTAACTACCTTAAAACCAAAAAGCTTAGACCAATATAACAAAGTACCATTTTTTAAATATTTGTGTGATTTCTGTAAAACAAATTCTATCGAGCTTGAAATTTTAATTGAAAACTCTTTGCACGGGAAAATTTATATTTCAAAAAGTCAAGAAAAGTATACTAGTGCAATAATTACTTCTGCCAATTTTACAAAGAATGGTCTACGTTTAAATAATGAGTGGGGCACTGTAATCAAGGATAAGATTCAGATAGAGCAATTAGAATTTAATGTTTTAGATAAGGTTGTTCTTCAGGCCTTATCTGAGAAACAAATTGATGACTTTATACAGGTTCTCAAAAAGAATCCATTACCTAAAGAAAGAAATCCTATAAATATTAATCTGTCTAAACATCTTCTTTATAAAACGAATCCACTTAAAGTTCTCGGCAAGGTCAATTATTGGTTAAAACCAATAGGTGTAAGTGGAGATTTTATTTCTTTTGACCAGGTTTTCGATGAGATTGATAGTAATTTACATTTTTCGAAGACAAGACCAACAGGTGTTAAGGTCAATGACATTCTTATTGCCTATGCCGTAGGTCATAAAAATATTCTGTCCATTTACCGTGTCAAATCAGAAGTGAAAACTACTCAAATAAAAAATGATAGATGGCCTTATTTTGTTGTAGGTGAAAACCTCACGCCATTTTATGGCCAAGAATGGAGTAGTTATAAAATCGGTATATCAAACCAAAGAGATGAAGTAGTAAAAAATAGACTTTTTGACGTGACACCAAGTGGTAAGAATAGTTATGGGAGTTTGATGAGAGGAGCAGATAAATTAAGAGTTACTCCTGAATTTGGACAATACCTTATTGATAAAATTGTGAAAATAGATACAGAAATGAGAACTCAATCTAATATTAACTAAGTGTCTAGCAGAGTGTTTTTTGCCTTAATCTATGTAGTCTAAGAGCCATACAGTTTATGTTGAGCAATCCTAAAAAGGCGAAACCTCACGTCGTCCTTTTTCAGTTACCTTCCATTATCCATCTTCCTTCCGAAGATTTTTAAGAAGTTACCATCTGATGTTATAGACTACACCGAAGCTGATTAGAATGAAAATTTTGAGCGGATTTATAGGGATGCTAAGGGTATTTTTAATTTTAATTAACCCTAAATCTATGGTTTTTGTAAATTGGGCTTTGGATGTCTAAGCAAAAATACTATCAGAATATTTATGCATTGCTTAAAGGATTAAAAACAGTAAAGCCTTTAAGTGAAAACTTTCACATACATAAATTTTCTGATACACCTAATACTTGGATAAAGGAGACAAGTATTTTTAGAAGTGATACTTATTCTATTATTCTTTTAACCAAAGGAGAAGCAAAATATAAAATTGGGTTATCTGAGTACCATATTAATGATGGCAGTATTTATTTTCAAGCACCACAACATTTGCGTTATTACAATAGGTTGTCTGACTGGGAAGGTTATGTAATCGTATTTATGGATAGCTTCTTTGAAAATCACTCTACCTTAAAACAATTAGTAACACAGTTTGAAGGTTTCAAAATAGCTTCAAAAGTAGTCGTCCCATTAGAGGGAAAAGTTCTTGCCGAAACAGAACAGATGTTTCAACACCTATACGATATTAGCTACTCAAATAGTGTAAATAGATTTGACAAAGCAAAGGCTTTGTTAGAACTTATCTTACTTCAATGTACAGAACATTATAAACTACGCTATCAAAATGTTAAGGAAACTAAACAAAACCATATCGTAAAACAGTTTGAGGGAATTGTGGAAGAGCATCTTTATAATATCACTCAGGATAAAGTAGAGCGGTTAATCACTATTTCAGAAATCGCTGAACAAATTAATATAAATGCTACCTACTTGGGCGAGGTTCTAAAGAAAGTAACAGGCAAGACCCCAAAGGAAATTCTTTCAGATAGAATTATTCTTGAAGCACGTTCACTTTTGAATAATACCGATATGGCCATAAATGAAATAGCCTACTTCTTAAAATTTCAAGACGCCTCTAACTTTACTAAGTTTTTTAAACTAAAAACTGGTGTTTCACCATCAGAATATCGAAATTAAATCCAATTTTTATTAAAAAACTGGAAAATTTACCAGTCATTCTGATTTCTTCACCATAAAAAGCACTCTTATCCATCTGATATTTGTACTGTAATTAAAAAAACAGTATAAAATGAAAACAGATAATACATTCAAATTAGGAGATTTCGAAATCAACAGAATAGGCTTCGGAACAATGAGAGCTTCAACCGGAGCTGGTATTTGGGGTGATAACCTGAATAAAGAAAACACTATTAAGGTCATAAGAACCGCGATTGAAAACGGTGTCAACTTTATTGACACAGCGGATTCTTATGGTCCGTATACTTCAGAACTTTTGGTTCAGGAAGCCATAAGACCTTTCGGCGATAAAGTGATGCTTGCTACCAAAGGTGGTGCAGTAAAATATAAGCCAGGTGCAATTATCGCAAACGGACATCCTTACTACTTGCGTACTGCAATAGAGGGTAGTCTAAAACGATTGGAAAGAGAAACCATCGATATGTATTTCCTACACCGTGTAGACTCTAATATTCCGATTGAAGAATCAGTAGGTGCTTTAGCTCAATTTCAAAAGGAAGGTAAAATAAAGCATATCGGTATTTCTAATGTGACCGTTGAGCAATTGGAAAAAGCGCAAACCGTTGCTAAAATCGAGGCGGTTCAAAATGCCTTCAGTTTTAAGGACAGACGTTATGAAGCCGTTGTACAAAAAACAATGGCAGAGAACATTGCTTTTGTGGCACATACACCGGTGGCGGTCAACAATTGGGATGATGCCACTTTCACCAAAGCAAAAGAAGCGGGTATATCTACCAATCAACTTTCCCTTGCTTGGTTGCTTCATTATGCACCCAACGTGATTTCAATTCCAGGGACATCTTCAGAAAAACATCTATTGGAAAATTTAGCTTCCTACGATGTAAACATCAAGTTTTAAAATAAACGATAACATATCAAAAATCAGAAATAATGAAAAAAGTAATAACAATAACAGCAATAGTATTTGTGGCACTAGGAATTTATGGATTCGCAACCTTAGAATCCAACGAAAAAAAGGACAAAGGTCTTGCCACCTTAAGTTCAGACCACATAGCGATAGGGGTAACGGATTTTGAAGAATCGGTTACTTGGTACAAGGAAATCTTAGGTTTTAAAGAAGAGTTACGGTGGGAAGTTGACGGACTTGACGGTTTGAATTTTGCTTATTTAGTGACCGATAACTATAGAATTGAAATCATAGGCAATAAAAATGTAACAACCACAAATTCGGGTCCTAAAACTTTTGGAGACCACCTTTCACAGCAAGGTTATGTTCATCTAGCTTTTGAGGTAGAGGATATAGATTTAGCCTTTAAACAACTGGAAGAAAAGGGACAAACCATTTTTATCCAGCCTTTTACAGCACCTATGCATACGACGCACGAAAGACGTATTGCATTTATAAAAGACCCGAGTGGAAATGTGATTGAGTTTGCAGGAACTTTCCATCAGTTAAAGAATAAAAAATAGAAATAATGAAAACGATATTTATAACAATAATCGCTGGGCTTATGTTGCATCCAACATTAGCTCAGCATAAAAATGGAGGTTTTGATTACCAAAGCATAGAAGTTTTTGGACAAACCTTAAAATACATTGAAAAAGGGCAAGGAGAGACCTTGATTTTATTACACGGTTTGGGAAGTAATTCCGAAAGATGGATAAAAAATATAAACGTACTATCTAAAGAGTACAACGTAATTGCTTTGGACCAAATAGGCTTTGGCTATTCGGACAAACCTCTAATGCCATACAAAGGGTCAACTCTAGTTGAGTTTTTAAATGAGTTTATAATTCAAAAAGGAATTAGTAAGGCGACACTTATAGGTAATTCTATGGGAGGTTGGGTCGCTGCACTCTTTGCAATACTGCATCCTGAAAAATTGGACAAACTGATTTTGGTTGATCCAGCATTTTTATTAGGATTACCAGATGATGCCGATATCCACGAAATATATGCCTTTGCCAATCCAACAACAGTTGAAGATATGGTAAACTATATAAAGCGAATCTACTATCAAAATGAAGATTTGTTGAAAATAGAAAATCTCAGAAAAAGTTTGACAAAGAAGTTGAGTTGGAACGATGGCTATACAGTATATCAAATAATAAAATCTTTAATTCAGAAGAAAGACTTATTGCTAGATTCCTTAGATAAAATAAAAGCAAAAACTTTGATAATCCACGGAGAAAAGGATGCTGTAGTATCAATGGAAACCATACAAATATTGAAAAAACAAATAACTAAAAGTGTTACTGTAATCTATGAGAATAGTGGGCATTCCCCTATGTATGAGGAACCAGAAAGATTCAACACCGGAGTATTACAATTCTTAAAGGAAAAATAAAATGAAAAAGTTAAAATCAATATTCATAGTTTGGATAGCGATTTATCCACCAATAACAATAATTCTATCACTCTTTGGGGAATACCTGAATGCATTGCCCATACTGATAAGAACCTTTGTTCTTACGATTGTATTAGTTCCGACAATGGTGTATGTTTTGATTCCGTTTTGGACTAAGATTTTTGAAAAGGTAAATAAAATTTAGGCGATTAGTGTTTATTGCCTTCCTGAAATTTTTTAAAAAGGACTTACTTCACGTCTCCCTTTCTCAGTAACCTTCCATTGTCCATCCTCTTTAATTAACTTGAAGATTTCCGGTGTTTCTTCATAGGAGGTTGAGAATTGTACCCAGGCAATGTAACCATCTACAGTTTCTTGCAAGACTTTAAAATTTGATGCGCCTTCAGCCGGGTCACCAGGAGCCATCACAGCTTGTATGGACATAAAGGAAGCATAGCTTTCCGATGTGGTATGTTTCTTTAGTTTGCTATTGTCCTTTTGGTAGAAACTTTCTACGACAACCTTGGCCGTATCGGTATGAGACAATTGACCTTGACTGCAAGCAAGCACAGCCAAGGTCAGGAGATAAAATGCTATTTTTTTCATAATACTATCAATTAGGATGATTTATAAAATAGTCTGCTATAAATAGTGCCAAATTACGTTCGCCATTGGTCTCATTTAATTCTAGTACCACTCTGCGTTCGTTACTAATAGAAAACTTGGGTAGTGCAAAGACCATTCTAGCTGATGTGCCTTTCTTTATTTTAGTGGGCTTTTTATGAACATAACTCGGTGTTTGATATAGCTTCTGCAAAGACTTCTTTTTTCCTTTTTTACGAGTGGTAATGGAGAAGTCTATAAAATTGAGGTCATAGTCTAACGACGACCTATTATCGACTTGTACAACGAAGTACAATTCTTCCTTATCAAAAACAATATTCTCAACGGTCATAACGATACCGCTTTGTCTTGTTCTTATCCTTCCGATGCGCTGTTTTCGCTTTATCAGATATGAGCAAAATCGCTCATAGTATGCCGATTTATCAAAGCGTGACGCAGGTAACGTATCAAGGTTAGTTAGTAGGTCTTTCTTTCGCTTTTCATTGCCAATTGCCGTCGAAAGCGGTATAAAGTAGTTGTACCGTTTTAAGTGGTTTTTATACTTTACAATATACGAAAAAATATCACCATTATTGTTGATTATCAGCAAATTACTTTCCTTTCCAGGCTTGGCTTGAAGCAATCCAAAATGCTGTTCTTTTTCACGGTTATAAGTAAATATGAAGTGATTTGCTCCAGTAATTCCCTGGCGTATGGGATTAGGGAAAAACAAGGCTACGTTCATATCATCATTGGCATAAATAGTGTCTAAAATTTCAGTAGTGTGTTTGGCGGTTTGCGCTGTAGCTTGTGCCGAGCATAGTCGAGGTGCGAAAGCGGTACATAGTAAAAGACCACTCAATAGGATTAACTTTTTCATATTGTATAATTTTAATACCCTTAGAGGGTGATTATTCTTGTTTTAAAATGAGTTTGTAATTGTTTACAATCGTGGCTTTTACATTACGATTACTACGTTGGAATAGTTGTTTGATGCCACTAACTTGTGGTACACCACCAATATTGATATCGTTTACTACATCTTCTACAATTTCACGTCTGGCATCAGCCCGAAAGCTATTTTCTACATAAATACCTTCACTGCCATCCTCATAATCGAATGCCGTTAGATTTACTGATGTATTCTGAATATTTTCAATCTCAATTAAAACACGATTGGGCTGAAAGCTTATAAAGCCAAACACAGGTGTGTTTTTTGGGATGAGCCTGTTATTTATTATGGCATCCTTATAAAGTCGCATACGTAATCTGAAATCCGCTTTAACGGTCTGATTGCCGTCTACAGCTACATATATCTGATTGTCAGTTTTGATATTGGTAGATTGTTCGTTTTTAAGAGGATTGGAAGCAAAAAATAATTGATGTTCTAAGCCTAGTTCTTTTGTTTCAATGGTTTGGTCAACCTTGGGAATGATGCTATCCTTTTTGGGAGTAATAGGTTTTGCTTTGATTTTCGGAGCGGCATCCCGATATCGATTTTCTTTGTAATCAATTTTTCCAAGTCGGTAAATGCTATCTACAATGCGCTCCTTTTCTTTGATGGCATTTTCTGGGTCATAGTAACCAAGGGAGTCTAAAAGGCTTTCATCGTAAATACTAGGAGCATTGGTTTCGCGTACTTCCTTCAGGTCGTTAATGGCATCCAATTTTGAAGTGTAATCTTCCTGCTCTTGTTCTAATTCAGGTACAAGGGTTTGTTTTAGGTTTTCGGTATCAGACTCATCATCGCCCAAAGCAATAAATGAGTAGGAAATCAAGAAAATCACTACGATTCCGATGATAGCTCCAAAGACTAATTTGTTCTTTTCGATTTTCATAATTAAGTGTTTTAATCCCTATGATTAGGGGTTAGTGTTTTCAATCTTCTTTAAACTACTTTCAAAATAGTTGGTGATAAGTAGTCCGTGCGTATTATGCGGAAAGTTGCGATTCACATTGATTAAGTTTCCTGTGGAGACCAATTCGTAAGTATCGACTACAGTACCACGATTAATTTCAAAAACGGTAGTGGTTCTAAAAGCAAAGGATTCTGCATTCAGGTCGAGTTGGGTTTCAATACTCAATACTTTTTGTACTAGGGAATATTGAAGTAATCGGTTGTAAACCCCATCTGCTTTTTTCTGTCGGTATAGATTATCAACTGAGCTGTTGCCAAGCCACAAAGCTTTCTCCAAGTTCTTCTCGTAATTACTTGCATCGATATTATAGAAATACGTATGAAATAACTCCAAATGCGCTAATGCTTCCACCTGAAAGTTTTCCTTTTGCGCCACCCATTTCAAGGGTATGACTGTACCATCTGTATTAATGGCGAAGGAGCTGTTCAATGCTTCGGTGTGGATTTTGTGAATTAGAAACCCACAAAACCCACTTGTCCCCAAAGCACACACAACAACCGATAACACGATAAAGCGATTGATTCTTAATACAGCATATATGTTTTTATAAGACGTTTTCATTTTAAGTAAAGAGTTTAAAGGTGAAGGTGGTGGCACGTTTGTATAGCTTGAATTTTAGGAACACAATGAAGATGATAGACCCAAGTTCCACCACAGGAGCAAAAAAGTTGCTGCCTACGTCAGTACCGAACAAGTCCACCCAAAAGGAGGTATTGATTTCAGTATAAATGGCATTGATAAAAACATTGACCAAAAAGAACGCTGGAACGAGCATATATACCGCAGCATATAACTTGAAGAAGTTATAGGCCATAGACCTGAACTTTTCAAAAACTGCAAGACTCAATACTAAGGGGAAAAAGGCTTGCATTATGCCTAATAAGAAATAGCGTTCTGCAAGGAAAAGCGGATAAATGAAAAGGTCCAAAATCCATAGTCCTAAACTGATGATGAACGATATGATTTTCCAACCGAACAATGGTGTGACCAAAGCATCATAAAGCAGCGCCATTGCCTTTTTGGCGGCTTCCAATGCGCCCACATCCTCTTCAATAGGAATGTCCTGTAATTGTAGTGGAAGGAGCGCAGGAGCCGTGTTTCGGTATTGCCCCTCAATGGCTACTAAAATGCCATCGAAAAAACCGAGGACTTGTGTGGAGAAGATAACCAGGAGAACTACCGCAAAGTTTTTGGCAAGTTCCCCTGGACTCAATCCCCAAGTATAACCATCCTTGTTTGCAATACCTTCATTGTACTTCTTTAGAATATTGACCAAGAAAAACAGCACCGCAAGGGTTTTCATTCCTGCAATGGTATACTGCGAGAAGTCACTGTTTTTTATCACTTGAAAAACAGCATCGATATACTCTAGTCCTATTCCTAAAAAGATATTTGCTGTCATCTTTAATATGATGTTGCGCGATTATTAATTTTATCCTGCATTTTTCTAAAGGAGATAATGTCTTGATAGCGTTTTGTCTTTTGGTTGATTTCGGCAACCATTTCAGCAGACTCACGTTCTTTTGCTTTCAGAATTTCGGCACGCTCAGCATCTGTCATTTTTAAATAATCGCTCGATAGAATTTCGTCAATAAAATCTACGGTGTCCAGTGAGCTTTCCACGATAGTATTAAAAGAATTGGTAATGGCGTTTACTTCCTCTACTTTGATGTATGGGGAGCTTAAAATATCATTGAGGTCGTTTTGCAATACATTGAACAGCTGTTGATGATTGTTGGCTATTTCCTGTACAGCTTTTAACTGTCTCACAACGTTTGTCACTTTCTCGATGCTCTCCTTGGCGTCTTTCATAAACTGAACAGTCTTTAATAACTGTGAAGTTTGCTTTGCAGATTCTATAAGCGACTTAGCGAGGCTTATAAAATTGGTGTTGTCATATACTGGCATTCCTTGGGCGGTAGCACCGCCAGGCAATAAAAGGGCTATTGTAAGTGCTAACCCGAATACTATTGTTTTGATTTTCTGTTTCATAGTGTTTTTATTTTAAGATGAATATTCAGTGATGGCTTTCTCCATATCTTTATGTTTATCGAAAAGCCGCATTATTTCTTCGTTCTCTTCGCCATCTGTGAGGTAAGCCGCGAAAACTTTTTTAGGAACTTCTAGCCGGAATATGTTACTCTCTTTGCCAATCTTGATGAACATTTCGGTGTACTTTCGAGTTCCTGTGAGGTTATTTTTGATGGATTTTAGTTGGTTTAAATCGTGGCTTGAAAGGTTGAGACGTTTTTGTAATTCGTCATAACCTTTCTCATTATTCAGACTGTAAATGACTTGCGTATTTTCTAGTATACTTGCCGAAGTTGAATTATTGGGTAACTGATTAATCGACTGTAAAATGATACCAATGGCACCGTTCTGTTTTCTAATCGCTTGATAGTAGAATTCCACACTTTCCAGTACATTATCGAACTTCAGTTGTTTTGCAAACTCATCAAAAAGGATAATGCCTTTTTCTGCACGATTTCTCCAAATGGTCCGTTGGATGGCAGACTTAATGAGCTTCAGCATTACCGAAAGGATTTCCTTGTTATCCTTTACTTCATCTAGCTCAAAAACGATTAAACGTTTGTCTTCAATTTTGTAAGTCTGGTCTTCACTCACTTCAAAAAGAAAACTGTATAATCCGTCACCTACATACTCAGACATTATGTGCAAGAAGTTGGTAATGTTGAAATAGTCCTCGTGTATTTTCAACTGCTGCAGTAGTTGTCCTTGATTGGCTTCGATAAAGGCGTAAAAGTTATTTAGGGAATGTCCAAATGCAGTTTGTTTGTAGTAATGGCGAAGAATCTTTTTTACAGAAACCGATTGCGCTTTGGTCACTTTTAAATCTGAAGCAAATAACTCGAATAAGAAAACCGAAAGGTCTTCTAATCGTTCTGGTGTGATATCTTTTTGATTGCTGATGTAAAACGGATTGATACCAAGGTTCTTTCCGCTTTCATAGCGAAGTACTGTGTATTGCTCAGGATAGAGTTTGGCAAACTTGGTATACGAACCACCTAAATCAATAATGACCAGACGCACACCACTTTCAAAGTATTGACGTAGGATGTTATTGGCCAAAAAAGACTTTCCTTCACCCGTTGGTGCAAAAATGGCAAAGTTTCGTGCCTTTATACGTTTCTTGCGCTCGTCCCAAACATCCTTTAGAACAGGAATATTATGTTCACGGTCATTGAAGATGATGCCTGTTTTATCCGACTTATAATTACTGTTGTTAATCAACAAGCATAAGGCGTGTTTCAAGTCGGTTACGTACACATCCTCATTAGAAAAGTTTGAAGAATGGCAGAAGTAACTATTCAAAAAATAGTTTTTGCGTTCTTCGCCTCGAGGATAATAAGGGATGATATCTAGTTCCTTAAACTCGGTTTTGATTTTGGATGCTATACGGTTGAGTTGTTCTGGATTCGTATGCCAGTACACAATATTCAAATGCCCTCGAATAACACGAGCACGGTCATCGGCATTAATCTGGTCTAAGATGTGTTGTATTTTTCCAAGAACGACTTTATTCTGTGAACCAAAGTTGGAGCTCTTATTAAGCTCTTCTACTTTCTTATCGAGCAGCTTACGCCACTTTTGCTTGTCATCTAGATAGATGATTTGATTTACAATATGATTCTCATTTAAAGTCAATCCCAAACCATCAATATATCCTTGATGAAATACAAAATCGTCTGAAGTAAACTTGTCATTCGTTTTACTCGTTTGTACGCTTTCGCCAAAGCACAATTCGCTATTTACGCCAAGGGCATCAAAGTAATGCTCACCGATATTAGCATTGGCTTTATCAAGAATAATGTCAGTATCCAGACCATTATTAAAACCGTTGAAGTAGTTGTTGGTAAGCGTATGGATTTCCTGTTCTGTTAAGGGCAAGAATTCCATTTTCCGACTATTATTAATAAACGATATGGAATCATTCACAGCCCCAACAAAGGCGTTGACATTATCATCCATTTCCCGAATTGCTTTTTCAGAAACTTTGCGAAACGGATTTACATATTTGCTGTTATTTAATGCATTGTTTTTGGTGAGAATAAAGAACAGATAGGATTGATGTTCCATATACTCCCGACCTTTAAAGTGTGCGTGTGTTGCTTTTTCAAGAAAGGTTTTGTTAGGTATTTGTTCCGCATTATAGTTTTGTTTTATGTACACATCTTGCTTATGAACCACGCAACCAGTGGGTAACGATTTTAAAGCCTGAAACCAAGAACCGTGCATATCTTCAAAGTCCTTTTCAGATAAGGAATAGATTTCGGGTAAACTGCCTTTATAGCATAGTATCACATTGCCATTGTTGGCAAATACCACATTGTCTTGAATGTCAATGATGGGATGATATGCAGCGAGATTTATTTTATTCATAATACAGGGCAGATGATTTTTTATTACTGATAATTCTTGGGAACACCTTTGCGAATTGAAGTAGCTGCGGATTGTGAGCAAATCGAGTAAGACCTATATAAAGCCCTGCATTGAACACAAGTACGCCAATGATGATACCGAAGCTGAATGAGAAGATGATGACTAAAAGCGATGCAATCACCGCCACCATCATTAGTGCAAACAGGGACACGGGCAATCCAAAAATCATTGCCCGCTTCCTGATATTTTTATAGACTTCGAATCGCTTCACTATACTACGATGCCTATTAAATAAGTGAATATGCCTACTACAGCTCCTGCGATAAGCACAAATACCAATACTCTGGTAATTCCTTTCTTCAGGTCGGCATTCTCGCCAAAGAAATGTCCTGCATTAAATAGAAAACCGACAAGGAAGATGACACCTAAGAGAATCGGGAAGATGGCTCTTATAGTATCGCCAACATCGTTTACGGAGTCTTCAATACCACCAATTTGCGCGAAGCTAGGAGCCGTTACAAAGAGTAAAGCCAATAGCTTAAGAATTGATTTTTTCATAATGATTTCGATTTAGCCTTACGGCGTGATTATTAGAATTTTACGAAATCTATTATGAGAGGATGGTTATGTAGAAAATCCCCTAAAATTTAACGTAGCGGGCTGTTAAATTTTGGAAGATTCCTATGGAAAGGAGGAAATCATTGCATTTTGTGTAAAACAGAATTTAAAAAATGAGAGTTCATCTGCTTACCATACTATGTTTAATTTCTTGTGGTATAGTAATGCCTATTCAGAGTCAAAGATTGGCTAGAAAGCCAATCGTAATTATTGACCCTGGACACGGCGGAACAGACTATGGAGCGGTTAGCGGTAATAGTATCAAGGAAAAGGATATAGTGCTGCATATTGATTTGAAGATTCAGCAATTAAACACATTGGTTTTCGAGAATAGCTTTGAAATATATAATACTAGACATACGGATACATTGATATCTCTTGGGGATAGAACCAAGTTAGCCAAGATTTTAGAACCAGACGTTTTTATTTCCCTGCATTGCAACCAAGCGGATAGCGCTTTCGCGAAAGGAATCGAAGTGTATGTCTTTGACGATAGTATTTACAAAAGAAGTTCGATGTACCTAGCCTTTCAAATCCAAGCAACAGCAAAGACGAAATTAGGTCTAAAATCAAGAGGTATAAAGCAAGCCAATTTTCAAGTGTTGCGAGAGACACAATCGGTTTGTCCCGCGGTTCTGGTAGAGTTTGGGTTTTTATCCGCAACAGATGAAGCTGATTATTTGGAACGAAGTGATAAGCAGGATGCACTTGCCTTAGTGGTTCTGCAATCACTTATTGAATATTTTGAGTTATGAAGGAAATATTTTTAGCAATTATTAAGAGTTTGAAAGAGTTGATTAAATCATTGATTTCAGTAATCACTACTCTGCACAAGACAGGTGTTTGATAAATTACTATTTAGCTTGTTTTCAGATAATTATTTTTGTATTGGTTGACATATTAATATTTTTTTGTAAGTTTGTCAACCAAACCAAATGAAATGAAACAGGAGCAACTTGAAATATTTGGAGCTAGACTAAAGTCTGCCAGGATGATTGCTGGGCTTTCATTGCGAGAGCTATCCGAGAAAATAGATAATGAAGTTACCAAACAATCATTAAGTAAATACGAAAAGGGTCAAATGTTACCCACTCCAAAAGTTCTACAAGCTTTAGCCAAAGCATTGAATCAAAAAATCGATTTTTTCTTATTTAGTTCATTTACTGAGTTTAAGAGTGTTTCATATCGCAAAAAGCAAGATTTGCCAAAAAAAGAAGAGGAGGCAATTTTAGAAAAAGCTAGGGCATATTACGAAAGTTACTTAGAAGTTGAAACTATCCTTGGACTGAAAAACGAATTCGTAAATCCAGTTTCCGACCTAATTATTAATGACTATGATGATGTAGAAAAGGCTGCAGATATTTTACGCGAAGAGTGGAATTTAGGACTGCAGCCGATAAGTAATTTGATAGAAATGCTCGAATCAGTAGGGATTAAAGTTTATGTTATTGAACATAGTGACAAAATTGATGGAGTCTCTATTGAAGTTGATAATGGAAGCCCATTGGTAGTAATTAACGTTTCGGATAAGCCATTGGAGAGAATTCGGTTTACCATATTACACGAACTTGCTCATACCTTTTTAAGGTTCACCGAAGCCATAAAAAACTCTCCAAAATTATTAGAAAAGTTATGTCATTATTTTGCAAGTTGTCTACTGTTGCCTAAAATCAAACTCCTTGAAATGATTGGCGGGCAAAAAAGGAGCTACATAAAAATTATTGAGTTAGAATCCATTAAAAACTATTATGGGATATCAATTAGAGCGATAGTTTATAGGTTAAAGCAAATAGGGATAATCACAGAGAATTATCATAAAAGATGGTCTATATGGCTCAATAAAACTTACGGTGTTAAAAACGAGCCAGGAAATTACATTGGCGTCGAAAAGTCATATCGATTTATGCAATTAATAAACAGAGCGTTATCTGAAGAACAGATTTCAGTAAGTAAAGCCGCAGTATTAACTGGTGAGAATATCCAAGATATAAAAAGAATAGAGCCAGTTGCATAAAAGTAGTAATCAAATATTAGTGAAAGATGCCTGCATCTTAATTGACTTGATGGAATTGAATCTGTTGACACCCTTTCTAACACTCCATTATGATGTTATTACAACGAGTGCTGTTATATCAGAAATTACAGATAAGCACCAAAAGGAAGAATTAGAAAAATGTGTTTATCAAGGTTCAATCACTATAGAAGATAAAGGCACTTTACTTGATGTTATGGCGTTACAGGCTAAGTATAATGGTATTAGTTATGCCGATGCAAGTGTTCTAGAAGTAGCTCTGAGAAAAGAGGTAATGCTGGTGACGGCAGATAAATTATTAAGAAAAGCCGCGATAATTGAGGGGAGTTCGGTGCACGGAACTTTATGGGCAGTAGAAGCGCTTCATTATAATCGAGCAATAACAATAGAAACCGCCGTCAAAAAAATTAAGGAGCTAATGCAAATTAACAGACGTATTTCTTCAGAAATATGTTTTACTACCATTAAAAGAATTGAAGAAGAAGAGACCACATATCATATTAATAAATAGTCCCCTATTTAAAGATTTGAATCTACGTTATGATGAAGATTCATTGCCTCCATTAGGACTTGGTTACATCGCTACGCATTTGAAGGAGAACGATGTTAAAGTCTCTTTGATAGATACTATAGCAAATAGGACACCACTTCAGGAACTTATTGATAATGTTAATAGGTTAGAACCGGATTTTATTGGAGTCAATATTTTTACTACAAATTATGAGCTTGTCAAGGAACTGATAGAGTCGTTATCCATCAGAACGCATATAATCATAGGTGGCTTGTCAACCAAGGAACTATACAAGAATATTTTTAATTGGCAGTCTGATAATGAAATCGATATTGTTACTGGAGATGGTGAATATATAGTATTGGATATAATTAGAAATTGCGTTAACCAATTACCTAAAGATTCAACTAGCAATCGGAGATTTTACCAAGTAGATACTGGTTCGGAGTATTATGTAAAGAGCATTAACAGCTTGAGCCTTGATAGAACTTTCTTTTTCAATGAACCTATCAGACATCCTTTAGGGTTTAACGAAGCTAATATTGTAACCAGCCGAGGATGCATATTTAATTGCGCTTTTTGTGCAGCTGCTTTTTCACAAAACAAGGAGTTTGGAATTAGAGAGCGTTCCGTAGAATCTGTTCAAAAAGAATTAGAAGAAATAAAAAATACCTTCCCAGCTGTAAATTCGATAAGAGTATTGGATGACTTGTTTTTAAAGACCAAGCGGCATATCGATTATGCAATAGACGTTTTTGAACCTTTTGATTTCACTTGGCGTTCTATGGCTCACGTACAAACTTTTAAAAAAGTTCCGCTGGAAGAAATTGTAAGGTTAAAAGAGAGTGGTTGTAAAGAACTTTTCATAGGTATTGAATCAGGTTCTCCAAAAATTTTAAAGTCAATCAATAAAACAAGTAATGTTGATATTATATTAAACAACCTTTCTAATGTATTAAAGGCTGGCATAGCTATAAAAGCATATTTTATATACGGATTTCCTGATGAAACTGAAATAGATATGGAAAAAACCTATGACCTAGCATTTAAATTATCCGAGGTCGCCAAGAAAAATAATACTCACTTTAGAACCTCGGTTTTTCAGTATCGCCCTTATCACGGAACAAATTTATTCGATGCTCTTGTACACGAGGGACATAGGCCTCAAGAAATTACTAACATAGTCCCAGATGATAAATTATCTGGACTAGTTCAAAGGCTGCAATACAATTTTCATAGCGGTAATTACTCAAAAGTTGGTTTGGAAATTTTACATTCCTATATTTGTAAAACAACCAATCTTAACTCTACCGAACTATTTGAAAGTCTGCAAAACATTAATTAACCCTAAAAAGTCAAGCCAGTGTAGGTCTTGCGGACTTTACATCAATCAATTCCCGATAAGTGATAATAAAAACCAAGCAGATGTTTTCTGGGTAGGATTATCTGCTGTTCAAATCGATGATAATGAAGAGCATAAAATTCCGCTATCACCTTCAACAAAATCCGGAAAATTAATCCAGGACGTGGAATTGGCATCAAATGAGAATATCTCTTTTTTTAAAACGAATTTAGTGAAATGCCTACCTCTTAATCAAAAAAAGATTAGGTATCCCGAGCGTATTGAAATGAATAAATGTTATCCAAATTTGGAAACCGAAATCAATACCTACCAACCTAAGATTGTTTTCTTACTTGGAAGATTGGTGGCTGAATTTACTTTAAAAAAGTACGGCATTAAATTAGGAGGATTAGGCTCTGATTTTTCGTATAGAGAATACAAGGTAGGAGAAACAACATTTGTTCCTATTCATCACCCATCTTATATGTTAGTCTATAAAAGAAAATCTATCGATAAATACATCGATGGAATACAGGCTGTAATATCTGCTAATTTGGTTTGCGAGACTGTTTTGGATAAAGTAATCTAAAAAAGAAAACCGCAATTTCTTGCGGTTTTAGTGACAGACCAAGGAGTCGAACCTAGCCACCCTATTGACTTCATATTTTAGAGAAAAACAAACAATCACTTATTGCACAGAATCTGTCGGTATTGATGGTCTGCCATCCAATGAGTGGTAAGAAGTTCTCTAGTGCAGTTAATAAAAACGAAATCACAAGATGAACACTTACTTTGTAAATTAATTCTTTCATACTCTTAATTTTAAACGTGTTAATAAAAATTTCTGACAGAACAACAACAATAATTGTATGAATCTGCAATGAATCCAAAGATTCTATGAAGCCTAGCTTGTTATACAAATTGCAGTAATACGGAAATAAATGTAATACAATTTTAGTCAGTTACATAATCTAAATATCCATCTTCCCCCAAACCACGGGATGCTCGCTAGCTGCCAGAGTTTTGTTAGTAATGCTTTTATAAATAGTCCATTGCGGTCGTTTTACTGGCCAAACCGCTTTGCGGTTAAGACCACTGTCCTTCATTTTTTTGTAAAGTGCCGGTGATAGCAGCATATAGTCTTTTTGCTTTATGTTTACGCCTAAGCGATACGCCCCCAATCTAAAGTAGGTAGCATCATCTCCTTTGTCTATATCCACCTCAAAAGAGAGGTGCTTCGTAATGTCTTTTACATCTGTTTGTTGGATTAATGGTGACAACGAATCGCAATAAGATGGGGCATTGAATGTTCCGGTGATGATGATATTTTTCTTGCCTTCCGTAATCAACTTTTCATAAATACTAGCAATGTTCTTGACTTGACTTTTTCTAATAACATCTGCAGTTTTGACATCAACATCTTGCTTGGCTAAATAAATGCCTAATACCCAAATTTTTTGGGCGCTGGGTGTAGTGATTTCAAATTCTAAAAGATGTTGAAAGGCATCGCTATAACCGCCTATCAGATGCGTTTTTACACTTTGCAGGTGATAGCCATCTCGCAGTAGAATTGCCGTTTCAAATCCTTTCATATCATTGCTTTGTATGACGAAAGACTGGACATAAGGCTTGCATTTCAATTCTGGTAGCACTATCTGATTAAACTCTTCAAGAGAAGAGCGGTCTTCCACTTCGTGTAATAACAAAATATCTGCATTTACATCGGCAATAACCTGGGCTTTATGTTTGGTTGCTAATGGTTTTATCGGTAGTGTCTGTAATGCTATCCAACCGTTCCAGTTGGTGAGGTCACTGGCTTTGGTTTCAACGGAGTGGTGTATGCCTTTCATATATAGCAATCCTGCTTTTCTTCGCATTACGGCATATGGTCTTTGACTTGTTTTTTCAAACCCAATCAAGAATGATAATTCTCGTATACGGTCTTGTTCTGGTACGTTAGTAGTTGGTTTTCGCATAAGCGTATCAAGTTCGGTTATCCAATCGCTCATTGATTTGCTTATGGATTGTTTCACAAGGCTCTTATCTCTATGGAAAAGGTTCTGAATATTGTACGTGGCTATTTTCATAATTACTTTCTTTTATCATTCGCATTTTTGTGGAATGCGATGAGATTGAACAATTGGCGCATACGGCTTCGCACTCGATTTCCATAGAGGTCTTCCAGTTCCTGCGCATTAAGGTTTGTGGTGGCGTGGGTTTTTATGTTGGTTGAGATGAACAGCTCGTAGCGAGAGAGAATGACTTCGCCCATCACATTGCAATCTTTACCGTAATGTCTGCCTATGGGCTCTACACCCAAATCATCAAAACAGAAAAATGAGCCATTACCGTAATCTTCAATGGTTTTATAACCAAGATGGTTGAAGGCAAAGACAATGTTTCGGGATGGAATAAGGCTATACGGTCGCTGGTGCGGAACAAGATGCTTTAATAGTTGCATAAGGCTCGTTTTACCGCAACCCACAGGACCAGAAAGTAAAATACCTTTGTCCAGGTCTATTTCGTTGGCCTCACAGGCTCTTTTATCCTTTACAAAGTAGTTACAGAGCTTCAGAATGATATCACGGTCGTCATCATAAATTTTAAAGTGCTTGCCGAAAAGTAGCTTGCCTTTAGCATCGAGATAGACGAGGATTTTTTGGAAATCGTACTCTACGCTTTTCCCATCAAATGTGCCTATCGAATATTCAATACCACCTTCGGTTATTTTAGAGGGGTTGACCATAATCTTTCACTTTAGTAGTTCTTAAGTTGTCCTTATTTTGAGACAGTTCTTTTTCGTTTTCAATGGCATCTGCTTTTAGTACCCAATTGCCTGCTGACGCTCGCCAATCCACAATTTTTATTTTGCCACGAATTTTCCAGCCTATGGCTTGGTAGTGGTTGTAAAACTTCAAGGCTTCTGTAGCGGACCATTCTTTCGATTTAAAAAAGTCAATGACTTCCATTTCATTTTTTGGTAGCTTAGTTTGTTTACTGTTTTCTATAGTTTGATTATTGTTTGTATTAGATACCTGTGCTTGTTCATCACTTGTTTCATAGTGGTGCACAGCTAGTTTAGAGGTTGTATCAAAAATGAGCATCTTGACCTGGCTGCCTTTAAATGGGTTGTGCGAGGGCAAGTATTTTATGTACTCCCAAGTGTCTAATTGCTGTAAGCAGCGATGGTATGTAGCCTTTGAGCCAATTTTTGAAAGCTGCATTACTTCCTGACGATTGATGTAGAAACAGTCTGCAAAACGGCTGATATTCCAGAATTGAAATAGCGCAACATATAGACTGATGTGCGTAGGGTTGAGCCTTGAATCCTGTATGAATTTCTGGAAAGCGGCGTTGAGATGCTTTATGTAATTCATACATCTTTAATCGATTTTATGTTGAACACGATTTGCAGTCATTACCTTTTGGATTTCATCGGCTTCGTAGTAGATGATGCCACCCATTTTAGTGTAAGGAAGTGTACCATTGATGCGAAGATTTTGAAGTGTGCCCGGACTAATCTGGAGCAAGTCCATCACTTCAGAGGATTTTAGATATTTCTTGAGTCCACTACTGGAATGTTTCTGAAGTAGTTTCTTTATTTCATTGAGTAAATCCAGTTTAAAATCAATGAGGTCGTCTGTGGTAATTATACTTGTTGGCATAATCGAACGTGTTTATTATTAAGCAAATAGCACTTATGGCTAGTTGATGCGTTTTGCATATCGTTCGACAAAATTGGCAGGATTTGACAAGATTTGTTCACCAGTAGCACCCGACTACGGTGAAAATTTAACATCTTGAAATTTGGTGCGATTTGATAGGATTTGCGAGGAATGAGTACGCTTTCGCGAAGGCGGAATCCTAAAAACTGATAGAAAAGCTAAAAAGCAGGAGGTGAACCGGAGTCGGGTTAAAATTTGGCTATTCTTCGGAGTTGTTCATCTGCGTGATAAGACCAGCGGAAAGGTCATCCAAGAATTTTGTACGGCTGATTTTGCGGGACTTAATTTCTGAGTAGATTTTGTAGAAGTCACCTAAATCGAATTGAATTACTTTTTGAAGGGAGGCTACGATTTCTTTAATCTCAACATTGCCATTATTAAGCACGCGATTACTATGAAGTGCATAGATTAATTCTGTCAATCCTGTTTTAGAAGCCGTCCACTTCAAGGGCTTGTGTGTGCTATATCCATTTAAGTTATTTTGTTCTGGTCGAGCTAGTCTTTTCTGAAGATATACAATAAGCTTCTTGTTGGCGCTTACTTTTCCAAGTAGCATATCGCGAGAAGTCGAAAATTCGGGGTCTTGAAAATAAAAATCTGAAGAAGTAATATGATAGAAGTCTAGAAAATTTCTCGTGTAAAATTGTAGGTCAAAATGAGTTAGGCTGTTATCTGCATATTGAACAAAATCAAGATTGTGGGAGAAGAAACGATTCAACTTTTCCATTTTCGCACCGACAAATTTCTCTTGAGTTTTGCGATTCACTTTAGGAAATTGAAGCTCAAAAGAGCGGATTTCTGAATAGTAAATTAAAGGAATTAAGGGTATTTGTTTGGTATGCTTAAAGAAATGGATTTCGTCATCTATTTCCTTGAAGTCATTTTTTTGAATATACTTCTTGAATGCGTTGAGAATATTCCTGGAGAGTATGATGATTTTATTGGCACAATCCAGAATACTAGTACTACTTTGCTCTATGTTAGAAACGTCAGTTTTAAAGCTGTTTATTATTTGTTCGAAATCCAAAACCATCCTATCATCAGTATAGCCAACTGGACTGGAGGTCAATTTAGAAGTTCGTTAAAAGTCGTGTCAATTCAAATCCAAAATCACAGTAGGTTAGGAAAATCTAATTTCCCTTTTTTAGCAAATCAATATACAGTATGGATATTGATACATAAATGTAACTTATTGAGCATAAATTAACAGGAAAACACAGCGTATTTATGTACGGATTAAGTGTTAATGGGGCTTTGGAGGTTCTATTTAGACCCAAAACGCTTTGTGAATTCTGTTCTATTCTTTGTTCCAGTCTTTTTAAAGATGTTAGAAGCGTGTTTTGATACGGTACTTTCAGCTATATATAGGTCCTCGGCGATGCGCCTATAACTGAGCTTACTTAGTATTGAAATAGCGATTTCTATCTCACGTCTCGTTAAATTTCCATTAATGACTTGAGATGCATTAATGCTTTCGGTTTTTCCTTTGTTGAAAAGAAAAACTTCGTACAATTTATTTTTATTTTCTAGAAAGAATAAATGTCTATCTGTCTCAATTATAGTTATTGCATAAAAAGCAATATTCATAACTGTAAACGTTATCCATTGATAATCTCCTATTACAGTGCAAATAGGAAGTAAAGCAATAGCGGTGACACTTATAATGGATAGCTTATTTCTCCTGACTATGAATGGGTTTGGGTTTTTAGGGTGAGATATTCGTTTGTAAAATATACCAAGGAATATGAAAGCAACAGCGGATATTGGAACAGTGTATAATAACCTAGCGGTGTTCAATGATGTTGTGAAGATATATGGAATAAGATATAGGACGAAAAAACCGCCAAACGCAATAATGGTAAGATTTCTAATGGATGAGCGATATGCTAGAACTACAAAATCGTATTCTTTGTATAAATAGTAAACGATATAAACGCATAAGCTTATAGCGACACTATAAGTAATGATGTATTGAATGATTAATGGTCCAGGAAACCTCTCTGTTGGTAAAAATCCCCCAGAGGCATTATAAACAATGAATAGCAGACCAAGGTACAGGAATCTTTTTAAGCTATTTCGATTTAGCTTTCGTGATTGGTAAAAAGTAAACAATACAATGACCGTATCTATTAAAAGATAGAAGAACGTTGTCCAATGTATTTCTGTGCCAAACATTACTATTATTCATCTTTCTGCTCAAATGTGTTGGTTTCTAAATTCTTTGTAACGTTACTCCAATGAAAAATTTTACCATTCATTGCAATATATACGTCCGGCTCTAGAAATTGTAATGAGCTTATTGCATAACCTAGGTTGAATGGGGCATCGGTATTTTTCTCAGAACCTAAAATGAAGGAACCTACCAGTACGATAGTCTTTTTTAGTTTTAGTTTTCCAATATATTTTGCGGTATCTTCCATTGTAAAAGTACCGTGAGTAATCAAAACTTTGGTCGCCTTTGTTTCAGTAATCTTACTAACAAGTAACTCTCTGTCCACTTCAGTAATAGCACGACTATCTTTTTTGAATACGCTTTCAAGAGTATAATCAAAATCTACTTTCGCATCATCAAGAAAGTCATCAAGAGATACCTCAGAAGTTGTAATACCATTGCCATCAACATAATCTAAACCTTCTATGGTACCTCCAGTAGTTAGTATGTATATCATAAATAAACTAAAATTGTGATTAGCTCAATAAAGATAAAGGATATAAGTTATACAGATTTTTGACTATCGATAGACAATTCCAATTTAGCTTTCAGTGCTTTCATATCATCACTTACTTTTCTATCCAGAATCTTCGCATAGTGCTGAGTAGTTCTGAGCGATTTATGACCAAGCATTTTACTTACTGACTCAATAGGGACGCCATTGGATAATGTTACTGTGGTTGCGAAAGTATGTCTGGCCAAATGGAAAGTGAGGTTCTTATTTATTCTACACAGGATAGCAATCTCCTTCAGATAAGCATTCATTTTTTGATTACTCAAAACAGGAAGAATTTTTCCTTTATTATAAACTTCTGGATGTTCTTTATATTTATCTATAATCGCAATTGCAGTAGGAAGTAATGGAATACTACTTCTTGTATTTGTCTTAGACCTTTTCACTTTTATCCATTTTTCACCATCGATACCAATGACAATATCATTAATTGAAAGCTTTTTTACATCTGCATAAGCAAGTCCCGTAAAGCAAGAGAATAAAAAGATATCTTTTACTTGGTCTAGTCTATTTGTGTGTAGTTCCTTTTCGACCATTTTTTGTATTTCTTCTTCAGTTAGGAACTCTCGCTCCACAATTTTGAGCTTCGCTTTCCAATTGAGAAAAGGATTTTTTGTAATCCAATCATTTGCAAGAGCGATATGGATAATTTTTTTAAAGTTAGTCACATACTTAATTGCACTGTTGTGAGCACATTTACGCTCTGTTTTAAGATAGTATTCCAATCCGGTTATAAACTTATTATCGACATCTTTAACTGGAATATCTGATACATTATATTCTAATTTGATATAATTTTCAACGTGTTTTTTGGCAGTCTTATAACGTTCTAAGGTACCAGGAGCATATTCTTTTCCAACTAATCTTGCTATTTTATTATTATGGTTTTGAAAAATTTCTAGCAACATTTTATGCTTAATACCTTTCCCGAGGTAAATACTTTTAATCTTAGCTGCAGAAATAGACTCTTCGCTTTCAGCTAGTCGCTCCTGAATCTTATTCACTCTATTCTTGATAGTATCCATATATCGGTTAAGCTCACGAACATCAGAAGTCGTTCCTTTAACTTTTCCACCTTCAGAGCTCCATCGGACTAGTGGTACTTTTCGCTTAATGCTAAACTCGCTACGTTTACCATTTACAGTAATTCTTAAATAAATAGGAGCATTTCCATTTTTATCAATGTCGTTTCCTCTGGGGTAAAAAAGAGTGGAGAATGTAGATTGCATAGGTGCGTTATTTTATATCTTCTTAAAGATAAGAAAAATAGAAGGATAGTCAAAACATTAAACCCTATATATCAACACTTAACAGTTATTTAGGTGCGTAATTTTATTACCAAAATACCGCACCGAAAACCGCACTTTTTATTTGATATTATATGCTATTAATTGGATATGAAGAAAATTAGAAAAGCCTGTAAACATTATGTTTACAGGCTTTTGGTGGAATTTGATAATTCCTAAGCGGAGAAAGAGGGATTCGAACCCCCGGAGGTGTGACCCTCAACAGTTTTCAAGACTGCCGCATTCGACCACTCTGCCATTTCTCCAGTGTCTCATCAGGTATTCCCTGAATGCGGGTGCAAATATATGATGCTTTTTCAAAAAAAAGAATGTTTTAATTAATTTTATTTAGGTGAATATATAATCATTTTTGTGACTATTTTTGCGCAATGGAAGAATGGTACCATTATGCACTTTTAATTGGAGTTGGTTTTGCCGTTGGGTTTATAAATACCGTTGCAGGAGGAGGTTCATTGCTCTCCTTACCCATATTAATTTTTTTGGGACTGCCACCCAATGTAGCAAACGGAACCAACAGGGTAGCGATCGTTATCCAAACGGCAACAGCAGTCGCCGGATTTAAGAGCAAGGGAGTTTCTACCTTTCCCTTCAATGTTTATCTTGGAATTTCTGCCTTAGTTGGAGCAATCATTGGGGCGAGAATAGCCGTAGATGTTGATGGAGCTTTATTTAACCGAATCTTAGCGATTATAATGATAACAGTTATCCTTATCATTATTTTTAAGCCCAGAACAAACTTAAAACATTTCGAAGAACGGCTCACTGGAAAATATCTCTGGGTAGGGATTATTGCTTTTTTCTTTTTTGGAATCTATGGCGGTTTTATTAATGCAGGTCTAGGGTTTATTATAATCCTGTTCCTTCATTATTTTAACCATATGAGCTTAGTACGTGCCAATGCAACCAAAGTCGCAGTAGTTTTTACTTATATGTTATCTGCGCTGTTGGTCTTTGCACTTAATGATAAAGTGAACTGGAAAGTAGGGTTAGTGTTAGCCATAGGAAATGCCTCCGGAGCCTGGATATCAAGTAGGGTTTCGGTAAGGAAAGGAGATAAATTTATTAAGCTGTTCTTAATAATTATGGTCGCAGTTATGGCTGTGAAACTCTGGTTCTTTTAGAGAATTGCAATAGGCTTTTTATCTTCTCCAACAGCAACAAAAGTAAAATAGCCGGTTACCACTTTTTCACGTTTGTAACTATACATATCTTCCATAAAGATTTCAGTTTTTACCACACAGCTACTACGGCCAACTTTATCTACGCGTGCTATTAACTCCACAATGGTTCCTTGTGGAATGGGGGTGCTAAAATCAATCCTGTCGGTAGACACTGTAACTACTTTTTTTCTGCTGAAACGCGTGGCACAAATAAAGGAAGCTTCGTCCATTAAGTGTAATGTGGTACCGCCAAATAAAGTGTCGTAGTGGTTGGTAGTATTAGGAAAGACCGCTTTAAAGATTCGGGTTTCGCTTCGGTCTTTTAAAATTTCTATATCGGACATAGGTTTTGATTTTTACACAATAGGATTAACTTATCTATTAAAGCACTTTTATCTTTTAAGGATTGCTAAATTTGCAATTCAAAGATAGAGAAATGGCTTCAAAAATAATCAAACAATTACAATGGAGGTATGCAACCAAAAAGTTTGATCCTTCTAAAATACTTTCCGAAGAAAAGCTCAACATTTTAAAAGAGTGTTTTAATTTAACAGCAACTTCATATGGCTTACAACCGTTAAAGATGTTGGTAATAAGTAATTCACAAGTCAAAGAAAAGCTGGTGTCCGTTACTATGGATCAGGAACAAGTGAGGGATGCCTCTCATGTGCTGGTTTTTTGTATTGAAACTCAATTAACCGGTGATTACATTAAAAAGTATTTTGACAGAGTGGAGAAGACCAGAAATACACCTCGCGCTATTCTGGAACCTTTTGAAACATATTTAGTAGATGAGTTTTCCGAAAAACCCTCTGCTACCATAGAGATCTGGATGCAGAAACAAGCCTATCTGGCGATGGGGAATTTACTTACTGTTTGTGCATTAGAAGGAATTGATGCCTGTCCTATTGAAGGCTTTGAACCTAAAAAATATGATGAGCTATTACAACTGGACGCTATAGGCCTTAGGTCGGTATTGGTACTTCCTGTAGGTTATCGCGCCGAAGACGATATGTTTGCCTCCCTGAAAAAAGTACGTCGCGGGGTAGAAGAAGTAGTAATTGAAGTAAGTTAAGTCTTTGCGCAACCATTATCTTTGCCTGTCATCTAGTGACTATAAATAATATGAATAAATAAAATACTATGCCCGGATTTGAAGTTTTTGGCGCTGAAGAACGCAAACAAGTAAGTGATGTTTTAGAAAATGGTGTGTTGATGCGTTATGGTTTCGACGGAATGCGTAACGGTCACTGGAAAGCTAAAGAATTTGAAACTGCATTTGCCAAAAGAATGGGGTCAAAATACTGTCAGCTTGTGTCCAGCGGAACATCTGCCCTGACAGTAGCCTTGGCTGCTGCCGGAATAGGGGCAGGAGATGAAGTGATCATGCCGACATTTACTTTTGTAGCAAGTTTTGAATCTATTATGATGCTGGGGGCAGTTCCTGTTCTGGTGGATATAGATGATACTCTTACATTGGATCCAAATGCTGTAGAAGCAGCCATTACCCCTAAAACGCGCTGTGTGATGCCGGTACATATGTGCGGTTCTATGGCCAATCTACGTGCCTTGAAAACCATATGCGATAACAATGACCTTGTGTTGTTAGAAGATGCCTGTCAGGCTATTGGTGGGACCTATGAAGGTAAACCATTAGGAAGTTATGGCGATTTAGGTTGTTTCTCTTTCGATTTTGTAAAAACGATCACTTGCGGAGAAGGTGGTGGTGTTATTACAAATAATGAAGCCTATTCTGTAAATGCAGATCAGTTTCAAGATCATGGGCATGATCATATTGGGAACGACCGTGGAGCAGAAACACATCCCACATTAGGTTATAATTTCAGAATATCCGAATTGAATGCTGCAGTAGGTGTCGCACAACTGGATAAGCTTGATGGAATTTTAAAACTTCAGAAAAAAAACTATACCATTTTCCGAAAAGCGCTGGAAACTATTGATGGAGTTACGTTTAGAAGAGTCCCTGAAGGAGGTGAAGAGAATTATTCGTTTTTAAATTTCTACCTTCCTGATGAAGAATTAGCAAAAAAGGCACACAAAGCATTATCTGAAGCCGGAGTAGATGCCTGTTTTTATTGGTATACCAATAACTGGCATTATATCAATGGGTGGGAACACCTTCGGAATTTAAAGTCGTTAGGACGTTTACCAGCCGAAATTCAAAACCAGATTCAGGATTTAAATTCGGCAGACTTTTCAAAAAGTGATGCATGGTTGAGCCGTACGATTTCTTCATTGGTAAAAATTGGCTGGACCGAAGCAGAAGTAAACGAACGTGCCGAAGCTATGCGACAAGCAATTTTAGGTGTACTTAATAGTTAATATATTCAGTAATTTCCAATCCGTAACCAATCATTCCCACACGTTTGGTTTGTTCGCTGTTGGATACCAACCGTATTTTGTGAATACCCAGATTATGTAGTATTTGTGCGCCAATTCCAAAATCTTTACTGTCCATGGTAATACGCGGGGCTTTAGCAATTTCACCTTCTTTTTGAGAATCACGCAGTTTTCCCAGGCGCTTCAGTAAATTCAATGATTGACTTTGTTGATTGATAAATACGATTGCTCCTTTTCCTTCTTTGTTGATCACGTTAAACATATCGTCTAACTTTTGCTCAGCATAACTGGTGAGAGTACCTAAAATATCATTATTCACCAGTGTAGCATTTATACGAACCATCACGGGCTCGTCAACAGACCACTCTCCTTTAGTAAGTGCTATATGAATTTGATCGTTGGTGGTTTGTTTGTAGGCACGCAGTCTATAAGTACCAAACTTGGTATTGATAGAAAAGTCCTCTTCTTTTTCAATTAGGGAATCGTGTTCCATACGATAAGCCACAAGGTCTTCAATGGAGATTAATTTTAAATCAAATTTTTTCGCAACTTCTATCAATTGGGGTAAACGCGCCATTGTTCCGTCTTCATTTAAGATCTCAACTAAAATCCCTGCGGGTTGTAGTCCGGCAAGCCTCGCAAGGTCGATAGCTGCTTCTGTATGGCCTGTACGGCGTAATACACCGCCCTCTTTGGCGCGTAATGGAAATATGTGGCCGGGGCGTCCCAGATCGTTTGGTTTGGTATCTTCATTTACCAACGCCTGGATGGTTTTGGCACGATCGTGTACCGAAATTCCTGTGGTACAACCATGACCAATTAGATCTACAGAAACAGTAAATTGTGTATGGTGCAATACCGTATTGTTCTCGACCATCATATTTAGGTCGAGCTCCTTACAACGTTCTTCAGTAAGAGGAGCACAAATAAGTCCGCGACCATTCGAAGCCATGAAGTTGATCATTTCAGGTGTTACCCTTTCGGCAGCAGCTATAAAATCTCCTTCATTTTCACGATTTTCATCGTCTACAACAATAATAATTTTACCATTCTTGATATCTTCTATGGCTTCGGAAATCGTATTGAGTTGTATTGACATATTTTTTTCAGTAGTGATCATAGCAAAAATTGTGTTGCAAAGATATTGAAATCTATAATTCTTTTTCTGAGGCCTCTTCTTTCTTTTTAAATAACCTTGTAATTTTCTGTAAAAAAGAATCAATATCAAAAATGCCCTGATCTGTTGTAGCCCGGTAGGTAAGCCAAATACTCAGCGGAAGCATAATTACCGTACTTAGCCAACTTGCAATGAAAGGGTGCATCGTACCATCTTCTGCACTGTTCTTTGCAAAAATGCCAATAAAATGATAGGTTAAAAATAGTAATACAGCAACCACCATAGGCAGTCCCATTCCTCCTTTTCTAATAATAGCTCCTAATGGAGCTCCTACAAAAAACAGGATAATACACGCAATTGCGAGTACATATTTTTCGTGTAAGGCGATCTCGTGTTTGTTGAGTTGTTTGGTCTTGATCTGGTATTCTCTTTTTTTAGCTTTTATAGATTGCATTGTACCCCTTACATTGGTTAATGCCAGAGAAAGAATCTCACTTTTTTGCTCTGGCTGGTAGACCTCAAAAATATCATCTACTGTGATGATAGTGTCGGGTTTGGTTTTTGCCGGGATATTGAATTTTGAGATTCCGGTACGGAAAAACATTGTTTCAGAGAATTTATTGATACTCTTAGAGTAACTAATTGATAACGAGTCAATTTCCACAAAAAGCTCACTTATTTTATACATATTGTGGTTGTTTAACTGGTTCTCTTTTTCGATATCGGTATTGTTAAATTCTGTTAGATCTATATTAATGGTATAGGTTTCAAAGCTACTTTTGGCAAAGGGTTTGCGTTTTTGTTTTTTTACATTCTTAACTTGAATTTCATCATAATAATACCCGTCATTCAAAATCAATGAAAGTGTGTTACTGCCTTCTTCACTGGCAAGCTCTCCATTGTCTGCAATTATGACGGTATAATTTCCATTGGGTTTTTCAGGATTTTTTTTGTGAATGACCACATTTTTTAAATATTGATCGCGGTCACCACTTTTTTCTTCCACTTTAATATTAAAGTCATCACCTACCTGGCTAAATTGTCCTTCGGCAATAACCATAGAAGGGCTTACCTGTGCAATGTTACGACGAAGATTTTGCCATTTATATTCGGAATAAGGAATTACATTATTGGCAAAAAGAAAGGCTACACCGGCAAGTCCAATTATAAAAACCGTCAGGCTACGCATAGCACGTTGCAATGAAATTCCTGTGGATTTCATGGCAGCGAATTCATATTTTTCAGCAAAATTTCCAAAAACCATCAAAGAAGTCACCAGAATGGTAAGCGGTAACACCAAAGGAATGAGGCGTGGAGATACATACCACAAGAACTTGAGCACTATCCATACATCCAGATCTTTTCCTGCAAGTTCACTGATATACAGCCAGATGGTCTGTAATACGAATATGAACATTAAAATAATGAAGACGCTAAAGAACGTCTTCAAATATGTAATTAATATGTATCGGTCCAGTATTTTCACGGAGTACCTTAATCCAACTTGTTGATGTAGTAGCCGCCCTGTTTATATTTGGCTTCATCAAAGGTAAACAAGGTTTTGGAAAGAGGCTGGTTGGTTTTAAAAGAATTTACAGTAACAGTATATTTTGTTCCCTTCGCGTCAGTCTGAATTAATTTATAAATGTGCTTGGTTTGTACATCGATACCTAATAAGATATCTTTCATTTCGGCTTTAGAATCAATAGGAATCAATTTAATAAACTGAATTTTTCTTCCTTTTACATTCTGAACGATATCCATTTTATATGTATATCCTTTCTCATAAAAACTCAATAATTTAGAGATGGAGATCTCTTTATCTTCTTTGGGATCATATTTTGAAATAGTGACTTCTTCATCTTCAGGAACAATGGTATAGATATTTTTTCCATCAAACAAACGGGTAGTTCCCAGCATATTCAATACATACTTTTCTCCCGAAAGTGTTACATCACCTCGTGTATCCTGATTTACATTCTCCTTTGAATTGTTAAGATTGTATTTGAAATCTATATGGATGTTGTCATAACTTTTTGCCTTAGCTGATACTTCATTCAGCAAGGATTTAGCATCCTGAGCGCTTGCAATTGTTACAGTAAAAATTGCTATTGATAATAAGGCTAACTTTTTCATGTTAAATGTTATTACTTTCGTTGTCTAATAGTTGGTTTAATGCGTCGATGGTTGGGACGAGTACTTGTCTGGCTTTACTTCCTTCAAAAGGTCCTACAATTCCTGCAGCTTCCAGTTGATCAATAATTCTTCCGGCACGGTTGTAGCCTAATTTCAACTTTCGTTGTAATAATGATGCTGAACCTTGTTGCGCTATTACTAAAACTTCTGCTGCTTCCCTAAACATTTTATCACGTTCCTCGATACTAATATCAAGATTTGTGCCACCTTCTTCACCTACATATTCAGGCAACAAATGTGCATCTGGATAAGCCTTTTGAGAACCAATAAAGTCTGTAATATCGGCTACTTCCGGAGTATCCACAAAAGCACATTGCAGGCGGGTAAGGTCATTACCTTGTGTGTATAACATATCTCCACGCCCAATTAACTGGTCGGCTCCAGAATTATCCAAAATAGTACGAGAATCAATTTTACTGGTTACCCTAAAAGCTACTCGTGCAGGGAAGTTGGCCTTGATAATTCCGGTAATCACATTTACAGACGGTCTTTGTGTTGCAACAATCAAATGAATCCCGATGGCACGTGCTAATTGTGCTAACCTGGCAATAGGTGTTTCCACTTCTTTACCGGCAGTCATAATCAGGTCTGCGAACTCGTCGATTACCAATACAATATATGGAAGGAAGCGATGCCCTTCATTAGGATTCAGCTTACGAGCCTTGAACTTGGTGTTGTATTCTTTTATGTTTCTAACCATTGCATCCTTAAGCAGATCGTAACGTGCGTCCATTTCTATACATAAGGAATTGAGCGTATAGATCACTTTATTGGTATCTGTGATGATGGCTTCTTCGGTATCCGGTAGCTTTGCGAGGTAATGACGTTCAATTTTATTGAAAAGTGTAAGCTCCACTTTTTTAGGATCTACCAAGACAAATTTTACTTCAGCAGGATGTTTTTTATAGAGTAAGGAGGTTAGTATAGCATTTAACCCAACAGATTTACCTTGCCCGGTTGCTCCAGCCATTAATAAATGGGGCATTTTAGCAAGGTCAACTACAAAAGTTTCGTTACTAATGGTTTTTCCCAAAGCCAAGGGAAGTTCCATTTCAGCTTTCTGAAACTTAGGAGATGCAATTACCGATCGCATCGATACAATCTTTGGGTTTTTATTAGGAACTTCAATACCAATGGTTCCTCGGCCCGGAATAGGAGCAATGATACGGATACCCAGTGCAGAAAGTGAGAGCGCAATATCATCTTCCAGGTTTTTAATTTTTGAAATCCGAATTCCGGCTTCGGGAACAATTTCGTACAGGGTCACTGTAGGGCCAACAGTTGCTTTAATATTGGCAATACCAATTTTATAATTATTGAGGGTATCTACAATACGGTTTTTGTTTTCTTCCAACTCCTCCTGATTGATCGTAATTCCTTGCCCGCCTGTATAGTCCTTAAGCAATTCAATAGTAGGAAATTTATAGTTGCTGAGTTCTAAAGTAGGGTCGAATTCTCCAAAATCTGATACTAACTTCTTGCTTAGATTGTCTTCAAGGGTTTCTTCTTCAACAGCTTGTTCTACTTCCATAGTTACCTCAATTTCATTAGAGGCATCACTCGTTTTTGGAACTACTTTTAGTGTAGGTTCTTCTATTTCTTCTTTTTGAATATCTAGGTCTACTGTTTTTTCTTCAGAAGAGGTTACCGTTTGAATGACCTCTTTTTCATAATCGGTTTGATCAACTGTCTCTTCCGGAGATGTGAAATCCTGAGCAATATCCTTCTTGGTGTTTTTTAGAGTACTGACAACTTTTTCAGGAGTTACTTTTAGACGCACTACCAAATAGATAATTGCCAGAAAGGTCATCACTAATATAGTGCCTATCAGTCCTAAATAATCTTGAGAAAGATCATTGATTTCAAAACCAATAGTACCGCTTAACAATGTAGTTTTAGAAGCAAAAAAGCCAAAGAATACGGAAATCCAGATCATAAGTAACACACCCCAGAACCAAAAACGTTTGAGTTGTTTTTTTGCGTAATCAAAAAAGAAATAAACACCGGTAAGAGCAATTAAGAAGGCAAGAATAAAGGCAGCAATTCCAAAACCATCATATATAAAGAAGTGTCCTACATTAGCTCCAAATTTATTGAGCCAGTTTTTTGCTTCCAGTTCACGTTGGTCTATAAGCCCAACATCGCTTTGGTCTGCCTGCCAGGTAAAAAAGTAAGATATAAAAGAGAACAACAACGCAATTCCTAACAAGAACAGGAAACTACCTAAAATGACCTTTTGTTGTTTAGATAACGCAAAACTAATTTTTTTACGCGTTTTTTTTGTTTTTTTAGATGTAGCGGTTTTCTTCTTCGCCATGTAAGGTTGGGTTGTCTTTTGAGCAAAAATACAAATATCAAACGTCCCAAACTACATAAAATTTTTTAAAACATAAGAATCCTTTTCAGCTTAAAAGATTATACATCACTAGTAATTTACCATCTCGTTTCCATTGAATCCAACCTTCACCTGTTTTTTTGAAACCATAATCCATTAAAACAACCTCCATCCATTCCCCTTTAACTCTAAGAGGGCGCATAAACTCATAGGGGCTATTACTGAAGCCTGCATTTTCAAAAGGCCGAGTTCGTACTTTCTCGCCGGAATCGGGGAGAAATTCTACAGAATGAACATTTAACAGAAACTCAGGCCAATAAACAACATTCCCGGCTCTTCTGTCTACATAGGAGGTTTGTCCATTTTGTGTATTGACGGTTACTTCTATAAATTCCTGTGTCACACTTTCAATTTTAAAATACAGCAGATCATAGTCTAACTTTAAATGATCCGGTACAAGCCAGGGAGGGGCAGTAGCGATGTCAAAAGAACCGTATTTATTTTTGGTAAAGGTAATACTATCATACGGCATATGCTCTCTTATTGATTTTTCCAGGTTGAGGTTTCCGTAGAAATAGAGTACTGGGTTCTCAAAATAGTTAGGTGAAAAATAGCCCATTCCCATTGAGGTTTGAGCTTGTTCAGGAATTTCTATAGCATCTTTAGCTTCCTTATAGGTGAGCATTGCCGTTGTTTCAGTCGTTGCTGGAGAGGTTACTTTTTTAGGATTTTCTTTTGCAGGTTCTTTGTCATTTTTATGACGCATCTTAAATCTGTAATGTGTAATTCCATACCCAATTAAAAGAAGAATAAATAAAATCCAATTTACCAGTATCACTTTTTTATGTGATATGTGATACGCCACAAAGAAAGAGGCAATAAAGGCTACTCCGCCAAATAGGACACCCCAGCCTAAGACAATCGCACCTCCTGCCAGCCCTTGTCCTTTCCCTGCATCTATAAGGCCGGCAAAATAGACTCCAATGACAAAAAAGACCAGTAAACAGAGCAGGTAGAATAGTATACTGGCCGGTTTTAGTAGTTTTTTCATGGTTAAAAATTAATTGTTTTTGTGATGGCTTCCCCGGTTTTTAATTGGATAGTAAAGGTTTGCGATTTTCTATCTTTAAAATTTCCAAGCGGAGCTACTTTAACTTTATAAGTACCCGGATTCAATAGAAATTCGGTACCACGGTCGTAGGTACGGCTACCTGCAACATTTTTATTTGTGGAAGCTTCATGTATGGTTACAACACTATCAATAGAATTACCTTCTGCTTTAGCATCGACAAAAAGAGTTCCTGTTTTAAAATTATGTGAAACTGGGGTAACACTTCCTGCATTAACAGTTATGTTTTCAATTTCGGCATAGGTATCAATTCCTTCCATAACCAATCCTTGAATTGCAATTTTATAGGTGCCGGGATTTACTTCCACTTCTTTTGGAACCTTATAAGTGCGTACAGTTGCAGCTACCTTTCCATCTTGTCCATAGACTTTTACAGTACAATCCCAGTTTTCGCCGTTGTTTGTAGTGGTAATACCTAGCTTTCCGCCATCAAAACTAATGGTTCGTTCGGTTATTTTATCATCGAAACTTTGTTCCCCTTTTATGGTTATTGAATTTACGTCACTGCCAAGAGGATGCGCTACAAGATCATAAGTTCCGGCAGGCAAATACATATAACGGGTTTCTTTATAAGTTCTTAAGGTACCTGCTTCTTGCTTAGTACCAGCTTTAAATGCCTTTACGTATGCATCAATGGGTTCTCCATTTTTAACAGCGTAGACTCCAAAGTTGCCTTTCGGCTTGTCAATGGTTTCTGAAGTAGCTTCATTTAGAACATCGCTTAAGCCACCCGCATCTACAGCATCGTAGTATTGCCCGTCACCTGCATTTGTCGCACATTTAAGCTGTTCTGTTTCTCCGGCCTTTAATCCGAAGCCAATGATATGGAGTCTAAAATCAATGCCTTCCTTTTTGGCAGCTTTTACCACATCACAGATATTTCCATTACAGGATTCTATTCCGTCAGTGACCAGAATGATGGTAGCTTTTGTTTTAGAGGTACGAAGCTTATTAATTACTTGTGTTGCAGAATAGGCGAGAGGAGTCATTCCCAATGGTTTGATTCCTTTTAACTCATTATTTATCTTAGATTTTGTTTCGTTGGAAACATCTACTAAAAACTCGACATCTTTACAATCCCCTTTTTTCCGATGACCATAGGCCACTAACCCGATTTTTTGATTTTCAGGAAGGTTATTTACCGAAGTAGACAAAACATTTGAAGCAATTTCCATTTTGGTTTTGCCTTGTATTTGACCCCACATAGAACCACTTGCATCGTAAATAAAAATGATTGGTGAAAGTACTTCTTTGTCTTGTGCATTCATTTGAAACACAAGACTAAACGCGCAGATAAGAACGATAGCTAGTCTCATAATTTATTAAGAGTTAGAATTAATATAATTAAATAATTTATTTAGGAATAAACTTACAAACCAGATAAGTAGCAGTCAATCACCTGTTTGGGTGATTTTAGAATTTAAAACTTCGGGATGTAAATAATGCAGGCAATAACAATTGCTGCAATTGCTGCAAAGAAGACAGCACCGGCAGCAACATCTTTTATATAGCCAATTTTGTTATGGAAATCAGGGTGGACAAAATCTGCCATCTCTTCAGCAGCTGTATTGAGTCCTTCAATACTCATGACCAAACCTATGGCGAATATTTGAAAGAGCCATTCGGTTGTTGAGATATCAAAATAAAACCCTGCAATAGTGATTAGTACGGCAATAACTGCCTGCACTTGGATACTTGGTTCGTTTTTAAGCAGCATCCAGGCACCTTTAGATGCATAGCCAAAACCTTTAAGGCGTTTACCTAAATAAGAATTCCACATTTAGTTTAACATTTTTAAAGCCGAAATGTAATCGGGCTCCTGACCAATTTCAGGTACTTGTTCTGTATAAATTACCTTGTTGTTTTCATCCAAAATGATGACCGCTCTTGAGTGCAAACTTTTAAAGGCACCATTAATAATTTCTAATCCGTATACTTTTCCAAAACTACCATCTTCAAAATCGGAAAGCATTTCCACATTTTCAATTCCTTCGGCAGCGCAAAAGCTATTCTGAGCAAATGGAAGGTCTCTTGAAATGCATAAAATTTTCGTGTTCTTTAATTTTGAAGCTTCTTCATTAAATTTTCTTACGGAAGCCGAACAAACCCCTGTATTAATACTGGGAAAAATATTTAAAATTTTTCTGAAACCCTTATAATCTGATAAAGATTTTGAAGATAGGTCTGTTGCTCTCAATGTAAAATCTGAAGCAGTAGAACCTATTAGTGGAAGCGTTCCAATGGTTTCCGAAGGATTTCCGTCAAGTGTGATAGATGCCATTTTTTTAGATGATTTTGAAGGATAAAAATACACAATCCACCTCATTAAATTATAAAAGCATTGGAATATTATTAAAATGCTATGAAAATCACCCAAACAGGTAATTGACAGGAGCTTACCTATTGATTAGGTTTGAAATAATGTAACCTCTTTCAATATTAAACCACTTCTTATGAAACAATTACTTCTATTAATGTTTGCCCTTTCGATACTAGTTGTGAATGCTCAAGACCCCGGAGATATACCGTCTGGTATGCAAGAGTTGTTTAAGCAAAACAATTCAGGATATCAAGAGTTTAAGGTACTTAGGTCTAAAAGCACTATAGGTGCAGGTATTATGAACATTGCTGCACAGAAAATTCCACTGCCTTTTATTGAATCATTTAAAAGTGAAGGAGGCACTGTACTTGTTATAGAAGAAGATTTCATAGACCGTTGTCCCGATGACTCTAAAATGACATCCGGATTAAATATGTGGGTTATGTATCTTGATGAGGCAAATCCATATAATTCATTTACCACTTCTGTAAAAAATAAAAAAGCTTCTTTACAGATCCGGGGAATGATGGATAAATATGTTCCGGGTCCCAATTTTTGTGAGGATATGGAAATGATTAAAACAGAATCGGGATTAGGAGCTTTAACTGCAAGTTTTAGTACTTACCTCCATACTACACCACGATCGTTTCAGGTGATGGAGCAAAGCAATATGGATACCGATGCTATGAAGCAACTAAAAACTGTACAACAATTTTGGCAGGCAAACATTGTTGGGTATCTAAAATATATGAAAGAATATAATGCAAAACCTCATATTAAGAGAATAGGAGGGAACGGTTCAGAAAAGCCATTACCTTCCCAAAAGAAGAAAGTAAAAGCAGGTACCGAAGATGGCGATGAAGAAGAAGGTTGGTTTTCGGAACGAGATGGTTTTGCTATCGCTAAACACGCTTTGGATGCGCTGTCAACAAGTTTAGATGTTATGGATGTAGCAGATAATGGTGCAAAGTTATTTGGAGCTGCTCTGAAATATGGAGGCAGTGTTAAAAAAGCAGCACTCGACCTTGTAGCTTCAGCAGCAAATCTGGCAGGTCTTGATGTTAGTTCTATGAGTGAAGAACATATGTATAAAACCGTTGATATGATGGTGGCTGCTTTTGCCAAAGCAAACGCAAACTATGCTGCTAAAGGCGATCCAACGGCTCAGCAGCTTAAGCGAAAAGCAAAAATACCAGTAGAAGATGGTGCATTTTATAATGAAGCTATTGATACGGGACGAATGTTGTATCAATTGAATGACCTTTTCAATTCTTTGGACAACATCGAAGATGAATTGGATAAACTCGATTTTCCCGAAGGTGCTGTAAGTGGAAAAATATATGGCCCGGGTCTATATCAAAACATTACAAGCTTAAAGGTTGAAGGGCAGCCTATTGTAAACATCGCTACTTCTACTGCATTGGAAGAAAACAAAAAAATGGCCAACCCTCAGATGCTAAATGAATTAAAGAATATGGGTTATGATATTCCGGATGAGGTAATGAATATGGATATCGATAAAATGATCAAAGAGGCACAGTCAAAAGCAGACGGGAAAATAGATATTGATCTAAACGAACCCGTTTTTAATGGGATCTTATCTACTACAAATACCATTACGATCCAAGGCACCAAAATACAAAACTTTCAGATCCTCTTTGCAGTAAGTAGCCCTAATGAGCCTGTAGATAATGATTGGTTAAATGATGCTACCATTTTTGACGATATTCCTGCGAATAATGATGATGATGAAAAACCAAAACCAAAAACACTCTATATAGCCATAAATGGGAGTGATGCAAATCCTGGGACCAAAACAGCCCCTTTTGCAACATTACAGAAGGCATTGGATGAGGCACATATTCACCGTCAAAATGAAAGACCGGTAACCATTATAGTGAAAGATGGCATCTATAAGCAGGCAGCTGAAGTAAATTGGGCAACTGTTGTAGGGCTTTCTCCACTTATAATACAAGCTGAAAATAGGCATAAAGCTGTTTTTACCGGATCGGAGCCGGTTTCTGATGACAAAAAGTGGTTGCAGAATAAGGCAAATGGCTATTATAGTACTTCTACGCCTTTACATGAAAAACAATGGCCATATATACCGGGAGGAAACCCTATGGATAATCCTGCACCGGTTGTCTCTGTAAATGGAAAAAAATTAACTCATCTGCCAACTAATTTACCTTCTGGTTTAAAAGGTATTTACAATTTTGGTACTGCAAAAGTTATTGTTGCACTTCCGGAAGGAGTTACCAACATGAATAATACTGCTGTCGAAGTTTCTACGCGTAAATATGCAATGAAGATTATGGGAGGAGAAAATGTGATGGTCACAGGACTACGCTTATTAAATTACCCTTATCCTGCACCCAACAATACTCCAGGTGTAAGTCATAATGGAAATGTTCAGGTTATGGGCTGTAAATTCGATTAGTTTTTGAACAGGATTTAGATCAACTTTTTTTTATAAGCTTTTGAAACTGCTTCAGCACGGGAATTTACGTGTAGCTTTTTGTAGATATTTTTTATGTGTGCTTTTACTGTGTTTGTTGACACAAACAAATCTTCGGCAATTTTTTTATTATTAGATCCGCTGCAAAGTTTTTGTAATACTTCAGTTTCTCTTTCTGAAAGCTGGTCGTTCGTTTCAGGTTTAAATGAAGCTATAATTTGCCTTGCTATAGAAGGAGTCATTGGAGCACCTCCATTGTAAACTTCGTTGATGCCTTCCAGAATTGAATTTGGATTGTTACTTTTTAATAAGTAACCTACAGCTCCTTTTTCTAATGAAGAAAACACAGTCTGCGATTCTTCATGTACTGTTAACATTACAATATTTAGTTCCGGCTGTAGTTTTGTGAGCAGGGGTATAGCTTCAATACCCGAAATGCCGGGGAGATCAATGTCTAACAAAAGTACATCCGGCTCATTTTCTTTTAGCGCTTCAATCGCTTCTTCGGCAGTTGTAAAGCTACCTGTAACTGAAAATCCTTCCGAAGAATTAATAATCTGTTGTAAGGAAGAACGAATAAGAGCATCGTCTTCAACAATAAATACATGTATATTGGTTTTGGAAAACATTTCAGAATAAAGGTATCAAAAAACAACTTGAAATCAATCACCCATACGGGTAGTCTGCAATTCAATAATTATTTCTGTTCCTTTCTCTTCTTCAGAGTTGATCATTAAATTAGCCTTCAGGGCGTCTGCCCTTTCTTTTATGTTCTTTAATCCATGTCCATAGGATATTTTATTGCTGTTAAACCCTATTCCGTTATCCCTAAGTGACAACGCCAATTTATTTTGAACCCACGATATAGTAAAGGTGACCAAAGTAGGTTGGCCGTGTTTTATACTATTATTGAGTGATTCTTTTAAAATAAGTAAAATATGACGACGTTCTGCCATATTGAGCTGGTGTTGTTTCAGGTTTTCAGAAATTGTATTGGAATTGAATTGAATTCCTGCTACTTCACAAAAAGATCCGGCAAAATCAGTAAAACGTGTTAAGGTATCATACACATTGTCTTTTGTGGGGTCCAATGCCCAGATGAAGTCACGCATCCCAATGTTAAGCTCTTGTAAATTTTCATCTATCTGCTTTAAATGTCCCTGTATTTTGGGCTTGTCTTTGGTGCTTAGTTTCACTAATTCGGTAATAAGAGCAATCCTTGTGATCTTGGTTCCGGCTTCATCATGAAAATCGCGAGAACTTCTTTTTCTGAAAGCCTCCCGTTCCTGCATTCTGGCTTTTTCAATTTGTGTTTGTATCTTGATTTTTTGTGTAGCTTGTTTAATACGGTAACGAACAAATAAATAGAACATTCCGGAGAATAATAAAAAATACACTGTATACGCATACCAGGTTGACCATGGGGGGTTACTGATATTTATTTTTAGAGAGGTTCCGGTTTCATTCCATATATCACTACTGTTACTGGCTTTAACTTTGAATACATAATCACCCGGATCAAGATTTGTGTAAGTTGCCATACGGGTATTTCCTGCTTGTACCCAATCTTCATTAAAGCCTTCCAGCATATAACTGTAGGTATTTTTTTCGGGGCTTATAAAACTCAATGCTACAAAATCGAAAGTGATTACATCATGTTTCCATGATAAAGAAATTTCATCTAAGCTGTAAAGAGGTTTCTGTAGTGTGAATTCTTCAGAATGGTTTGATGCACTTACTTTAACAGGTTCATTAAGCAAATATAAATTAGTAAGGACTACCGGAGGGATGTATGTATTCCCGGCGATACTATCCGGGTGAAATATATTGAAGCCGTCTACGCCACCAAAATAAAAAAGGCCTTCTTTTCCTTTATGATAACCGTTTTGATTAAATTCATTGCTTTGTATGCCATGACTTACATCAAAAGTTCTAATAACCTGTTCTTCATTCATGCTAAATGTTACCAATCCTTTATTAGTGGACATCCACAAGTTATTGTGTTCGTCTTCAAGCATACCGTAGATAACATCATTGGGAAAGCCTTGTTCTTGCCCGAAGTTCACAAATAAGGAATCATTTTTAACCTGTCTGGAACTCAAACGGCTAAACATATTTTTTTCAAGCTTAGGAACAAGTTTGTTAAGCCCCCCGTTAGACCCGATCCATAAATTATTTTGGTGATCTTCATAGAGGGATAGAATAATATCATTACTGATACTGTATTTATTTTCCGGATCATTTTGAAAATATAGAAATCTTTCTGTCTTCGGATCAAAAAGGTTTAGACCTCCCGTAGGCGTTCCTAACCAGATGTTATCAAAACTATCGTGTAAAATTGCAAAGATATAAGGATGATTAGGGCCTGTTCCATCTTTAGCTGTTTCATACTTTTTTATAGTGTTTTTAACGGGATCATATTTCCATAATCCGCCACCACCGGTCCCTAGCCATAGAGTTCCTTCCTTGTCTTCTGAAATAAAGTGGACAGATCTTGAGGCCGCTTCACTATTAAGTGGCTTTATATGCTTAAATTTATTTTCTGAGATCATTTTATAGAAACCATTACCTCTGGTGCCTATCCATTTGTTTCCTTT
Source organism: Ulvibacter sp. 2210JD10-4 (assembly GCF_058148525.1). Lineage (NCBI taxonomy): Bacteria > Pseudomonadati > Bacteroidota > Flavobacteriia > Flavobacteriales > Flavobacteriaceae > Ulvibacter > Ulvibacter sp. 2210JD10-4. Next base: position 145,490 of record NZ_JBYVJZ010000005.1, on the reverse strand, counting down.
AGAGTCTTTGAAAAGACACAAAATATAATTTGAATTCAGTCCGTGATTTTTCCCATCATCTTTTCTAAAAATTTCAAATGTGTTGTTGTCTTTATTATATCTGTTCAATCCGTCGGTAGTCCCTACCCAGAGCAAACTATCATTTTCTTCAATGAAAGAGTTTACATTCTTACTGCTCAGTCCTTTTTTACCAATCATATTTCTAATATGAATAAAATCCGGTCTTTCACTTTCAATTTTATTCAAGCCATTGCGGGTTCCAATCCAAAGGATGCCATCATTTGATCTATATAGAGAAGTAATATTACTATGTGAAAGGCTTTTTTCATCTGCGGCATCACTTTGATAAATAATGCTTTTTTTGGTTTTTACATCAAAGAGTATAAGGCCAAGATTGGTGCCAATAGCATAACGATGATTTGCTAATGGTAAAATTTTACTGAAGAGGGGTGTACGACCTCCAATTTGAACGGTAGAAGCAGATAGTAGTAATGAATCAGTCTTCAATTTTGGGTTTATTTCGACCAGGCCGGCAGTACAAATAACTTTTAAAACACCGTCTATACTTTTTATATCTAAAATGTTCCCGAGATCAAAACTGTCCGAAAAGGGTCCTCGCTGAAAATATTCTACAGTATGTGTCGTAGTATTGAAACGGGTAAGCCCCAAATCACTTCGCAACCATAGAAAGCCACTTTCATCTACTGTTACAATACCAATATAATTATCCTCTAGGGTATTATCTTCTGTTTTTTGTGAAAGAAATAATGTTGATTGAGTTGTGGCCTTGTCAAACCTAATCAGCCCTTCATTGCTGCCAATCCACAAAATTCCTTTGGGATATTCAGTAATGGAAAACAACCTGTTACTTGGAAAAGAATTTTTTTCTGCCGGATTTAATTTAAAGTGGTCAATTTCCCCTGTTAAAAGATTGATGCTATTTAGCCCTCCACCAAAAGTTGCAACCCATAAAACGTTCTCGTCATCTTCATACACATCCCATATATAATTATCGCTAATACTATTCGTGTTGCTCCTTTCATTTCTATACAGGCTATAATTATGTCCATCAAACCGATTTAACCCGTCTTGTGTTCCAAACCACATAAACCCATTTTTGTCCTGATATATACAATTGACAGAATTTTGCGAAAGGCCGTCGTCAATAGTGATATGCTTAAAATCTGAAATACCGTATTGTGCAATTGCTGAAAATAAAGGGCAGCATACTAATACAATACAGATTTGATGTATTCTTTTCCCCATAAAAGAAATGTATTTGGTCTTCTAAAATTACAAAATCCAGCCGTATACCAACCTCTTTTATAAAAGTATACAGATAAAAGTTCAATTAAAGTACTGAAGCTTTTTCTATGAAACCGTCACCTGTTTGGGTAGTATTTTAATGAATACAAATTTTTGCAATAAAAAAGCCCTCTCTTTTGAATTTTAAAAGAGAGGGCCTTAAAACAACTTAACTTAATCTATAAACTATTATCTTAATTTAAATGCTGACTCAAATATTCTGCAACACCGTTACGATCTGCATTCATTGCAGAGGCTCCTTCCTGCCAGTTTGCAGGACACACCTCTCCGTTTACCTGAACATGAGTATATGCATCGATCAATCGAATGAATTCTGAAACATTTCTACCTACCGGCATGTGGTTAATACTCTCATGAAAGACCGTTCCTTTTTCATCGATCAAGTAGGTGGCCCGATACGTAACATTATCACCATCTACGAGTACATTTCCGGTCTCTTCATCGTAACGCTCATTTGTAATATCCAGGATATCTAATTGTGATGAAAGATTACGGTTTGTATCTGCAAGTATAGGATAAGATACACCTTCAATTCCACCATTGTTTTTTGGAGTATTCAACCAGGCAAAATGAACCTCCGGGGTATCACATGAAGCCCCTATAACTAAAGTGTTTCTTTTTTCAAACTCATCAAGTGCAGCTTGGAAAGCATGCAACTCGGTCGGGCAAACAAAAGTGAAGTCTTTCGGATACCAGAAAAGAATTATTTTTTTTCCTTCAGTTTGTGCTGTTGAGAGAATATTTATTTTTTGAGTTACGCCATTTTTATCTATTGCGTCAACAAATAAATCAGGGAATTTTTTTCCTACAAATGCCATAGTTTTTACTTTTGAATTTTAGTACTTATTTAAGGGTGCAAAAGTACGAATTCAAAAACTGAATTAAAAGCTAAAAGCACTTAAATTTTGAGAATTCTGTCAATAAAATACTAAGCGGTTTTGGCTCCGGCCAATTGACGGATCTTTATGTTGAAAGCTGCAAAAAGGAGTGTCATAAACGGACTCAACCAATTGAAGATCGCATAGACAAAGTATTCGCCAACACCTACTCCCAAAACACCGCTTTGGTATGCACCACAGGTATTCCAGGGGATCAACACAGAAGTAACCGTTCCACTGTCTTCAAGGGTTCTGGATAGGTTTTCCGGGGCCAGGCCACGATCGTCAAATGCTTTTTTGAACATTTTTCCGGGGATCACAATCGCCAGATATTGGTCTGACGCTATCGCATTCAATCCTAAACAACTTATCACAGTACTTGCAAAGAGCCCAAAAACCGTAGTAGCAAGTTTTAGAAGTTCTCTTGTAATTCTGGCCAAGGCTCCAATCGCATCCATGATGCCACCAAATACCATGGCACAGATAATCAAAAAGATGGTCCACAACATTCCTTTCATTCCGCCTGATGAAAACAAGTCATTGAGTTTTGCATTTTCAGTAACAATAGCGGTATCTGTAAAGATTGCATTAATAATAGAGGAAGTATTAGACGATGATATTCCTCCTAGAATTTCCGGCTGAAAAATAAATGCAAAAACAGCAGCAGATAACACTCCTGCTGCCAACGCGATAAGTGGTTTTGTTTTTAGTAAAATCAAAGCGATCACGATCAGCGGAACTATAAATAACCATGGAGTAATTACAAAGGTACTGTCGATGGTAGCTAATAGGCCACTAATATCAGCACTTCCTGTAGTATCGATCATTGTACTTATAATTGAAAACACAATAAGTGCAACAATTATAGTAGGCACTGTTGTAAACGCCATATATCTGATGTGCGTAAAGAGATCGGTTCCAGCCATAGCGGGAGCCAGATTAGTAGTATCACTTAAAGGAGACATTTTATCACCAAAATAAGCTCCGGAGATCACCGCACCGGCGATCATCCCTCCTGAAATTCCCAAAGCTGTTCCAATACCTATAAGGGCAATACCTACTGTTGCCGAAGTTGTCCAGGAACTTCCTGTCGCTATTGAAATAATGGCAGCGATCACTACTGAGGCTGGGAGAAAAATTTCCGGGCTTAACACTTGTAGCCCATAATAGACCATTGCAGGAATAACACCACTAACCAACCAGGTACCTGCAAGGGCACCCACCAGAAGTAATATCATGATAGGAATAAAAATACTTTTTAAATTTTCCAAGATTTCTACAAGCATTCTACCTAGAGAGACTTTATTAAAGAAACCAACTATTGCAGCAACTCCACCTCCCATAAGGAGTATATATTGATTGGAATAATCCCCTAACCAGGCTCCGTCCGCTAAAAAAATATTATAGGCGAGTAGCCCCATTAAAATAACTACCGGAATAAGAGCTTCCCATATGTTCAACTCTTTATTTTCCATAATCTTTTGATCTTCAATATTAATTTTTGAAAGGTTTTCCTGGTCTTGCATTCGTATATATTTTTTTGATATGTAATGTTACGATTTTGTAAAGAGCTTTGCAAGTATTGTTAAAAACAGGATTTCTCCTTTTTTTATCCTTTTTTCAATTTCTGAAAGCATGTTTGAGCGGTAAAAAACACACGATATTTTTACAAATGTTTGAAAAAGGGAGGGTGCCTCTACTTGTTTAAAAATGAATGCTTTATATTTAAAGCCCTTTTACCAAAGCTTGCCTGCTTCAAAAAAACAATTATGAAAAGAAAATTGCTTATTTCAACATTTATTATGTTTTCAACATTCTCAATAGCTCAAGTGGGTATTGGGACAACACTACCGGATGCCTCTACGATTTTAGACATATCTGCTACAGATAAGGGAATTCTAATACCAAAAGTATCCTTGGGAGATGTTACAGATACCATGCTTGATGGTGTTAACACTGCCGCTACAGGATTATTGATCTACAATACCAATCCAGCAACTACGGGTGGTAGTGGAACAGGATATTATTATTTTAATAGTACTACATGGGAACGATTGGATTCATCTGCGGGAAGCAGTTTTTGGGCCTTAAATGGAAACGCAGGGACTACATCCGGTACTAACTTCATTGGAACGACAGACAATCAAGACCTTGTATTTAAGCGAAATTCTGTTTCTGCAGGTAGTTTAAATACGTCAAATACAGCCTTTGGAGTAAGTGCTTTAGTCACTAATAGCTCAGGAACCGGTAACACAGCTACAGGAGTAAATGCTCTTTATTTTAGCGACACCGGGAATGACAATACTGCTAATGGATATAATGCACTTTTAAGCAATGATACAGGAAGTGATAATACTGCCAATGGGTATGGTGCTCTTACAAGTAACGATTCAGGTGGTAACAATACAGCAAATGGGAAATTTGCCCTGTCAAATAACCTAACGGGGGATAGCAATACTGCTTTTGGGAGCAGTTCATTGTTTCACATAAGTGTTGGATCTTCTAATACAGGCATTGGACGTAATGCAGGTTATAATGCAACGGGTTCCTCTAATCTTTTTTTAGGTTTTCAAGCTGGTTATAATGCAGCTACCAGAAGCCTTTCGGGGAGTGTGTTCATAGGAAACCAGGCAGGAGAAGGAGCAACGGTTAGTAATCGATTGTACATTGATAACTCAAATACCACATCACCTCTTATCTATGGTGAGTTTGACACTAACTTTGCAAGAATAAACGGAACTTTTGAAGCTACGGGCTATTCAGCATTTACAGCATCTATAGATGCTTCCGGAACTGCCGGCAGTGGAGTAATAGAAGTTGACGGTAATTTAAGACTGGATGGTAATGAGATAATTACGAATACCGGAACAACATTACATTTTCAACATGACAATAATGGTGATTTACGAATAGATAATACTACCTTTATGGTAGACGCCAGTGCTAATAGAGTAGGTATTGGTGATCTTACTCCAGATTATAAACTGGATGTTGCAGGAGCAATTATGCTTGAGGATATGACTGCTCCTACTGCAACAGCAGGGCATAGTGGAATTTACAGTAGTGGAGGTGAGCTTAATGCATTGGATGCCGCCGGAAATAGTTCAGTAATTTCTCCACATCATTTTAGTTTAACAGAACCTAGTGAAGATATGGCCTGGAGTTTTTATTCAAAAAACGAAAATATCGGGAAACAAGTGAATGTGGATATGATGAAAGCTATGCGATTGATTGAAAAAGTAACAGGTGAAAAACTGGTGTATCAGGCAGACCTGCAAGGAAATCCACTAAATACCAAAGAAAATGGGATTTCTCTTATTTCTGAAATAAAAACACTTTCAGAAGAAAATAAAATACTAAAGGAGCGACTTGAAAAACAACAAAAAGAAATTGAAATGATAAAAGAGATTATCAAGAAAAATAATTGATCAATTATTTAGTCAATTACCAATAAAAAGAAAGCCGTCTATTTTCACTTAGACGGTTTTCTTTTTATATACTTTTTTGATCTTCAATTTTAATTTCTGTATGCATGTTTGATTTGTATTTTTTATTTAAGAATACAATAGTATGTTTTTGCAAAGACCACATGAGATTTTACAAATATGTGAAATAGGGGGAAATCCCCCTATTTATTTAATAATGAATGCTATATATTTATAGCCCTTTTGCCAAAACAAGCCTACTTCAAAAAAAATGATTATGAAAAGAGTATTATTTATTTCGACATTTATTATGTTTTCAACATTCTCAATAGCTCAAGTAGGCATTGGGACAACACTACCGGATGCATCTACAATTTTAGATATATCTGCTTCGGATAAGGGAGTTTTAATTCCTAAAGTATCTTTGGGAGATGTTACGGATACCATGCTTGATGGTGTTAACACTGCCGCTACAGGATTATTGATCTATAATACCAACCCGGCAACTACGGGTGGTACTGGAACAGGATATTATTATTTTAACAGTAGTATATGGGAACGATTGGATTCATCGGCCGGAAGTAGTTTCTGGACCTTAAATGGAAACGCAGGGACTACATCCGGTACTAACTTTATGGGAACTACTGATGCTCAAGGGGTATCAATTAGGACCAACAATACAGAGAAGGTCAGGATAACAACAAATGGCCAAATTGAAATCTTTAATACCGGAAATTCAATTTTTATTGGCGAAAATGCGGGGAATTCTGATGACCTCTCAACAAATAATAATGTCTTTATTGGTAAAGATGCAGCAATGAATAATAGTGCTGAGAATAATATCGCGATAGGTACAGCGGCTTTAAGAGATGCTAATTCCGGAGCAGATTATAATATTGGAATTGGGGAACAAACATTGCTTGGCAATCTTAGTGGAACCTATAATATTGCTTTAGGGTATCAGTCATCTGCTGCAATTACCGGAGGGGATTATAATGTAGCGCTTGGCTATCAAGCTTTATGGCAAACTGCAAGTGGACAAAGGAACGTTGGTATAGGTAATCAAGCTGGTTGGAATATTACCGGAACTGATAATATTGCTATTGGAGATCAGGCCATAAGAAATGCTACAAGTAATAATGATATTGGAATAGGGGCAGGAGCCGGATTTTTTAATCAGATAGGAGGTAACAATACATTTATTGGTCATCAGGCCGGTTATGGCACTGCTCTTCATAACAAAAGCGGGAGTGTATTTTTAGGTTATCAGGCAGGGTACAATGAACAAAATAGTAACAGATTGTACATTGATAATTCAAATACCACATCACCTCTTATCTATGGTGAGTTTGATACTAATTTTGCAAGAATAAACGGAACTTTTGAAGCTACGGGCTATTCAGCATTTACAGCATCTATAGATGCTTCGGGAACTGCGGGCAGCGGAGTTATAGAAGTTGATGGTAATTTAAGGTTGGATGGTAATGAGGTAATCACGAATACGGGAAACACCTTGTATCTTCAGCATGACAACGACGGTGATTTACGAATAGATAATACTACCTTTATAGTAGACGCCAGTGCTAATAGAGTGGGTATTGGTGATCTTACCCCTGATTATAAACTGGATGTTGCAGGCGCCATTATGCTCGAAGATATGACTGCTCCTACTGCAACAGCAGGGCATAGTGGAATTTACAGCAATGGAGGTGAGCTTAATGCATTGGATGCCACCGGAAATAGTACCGTGATTTCTCCACATCATTTTAGTTTAATGAAGCCCAGTGAAGATATGGCCTGGAGTTTTTATTCAAAAAACGAAAATATCGGGAAACAAGTGAATGTGGATATGATGAAAGCTATGCGATTGATTGAAAAAGTAACCGGAGAAAAACTGGTGTATCAGGCAGATCTGCAAGGAAATCCAATAAATACCGAAGAAAATAGGATTTCTCTTATTTCTGAAATAGAACTGCTTTCAGAAGAAAATAAAGAACTAAAATCGCAACTTGAAAAACAACAAAAAGAAATTGAAACTATAAAAGAAATTCTCAAAAAAAATTAGTAACCGGGTAGTAACCAATTACAAATGAAAAGAAAACCGTCTACGTAACAATAGACGGTTTTCTCTTTGTATCTTTAGTTTAATGTATATGTATGTTTTAAGATACCTATATCCAACATACATTGACGCATCATTTGGTAGGTGCGTTCAATATCGTTATCCAGTCCGATAGAGAAACGGATCAAACCTTCAGAGAGTCCCATCTGTGTTTGTTCTTCTTCCGGGATTTCACTGGATGTAGAGGTTCCTGGAGCACTAAATAAGGTTTTATAAAAGCCAAGGCTAACAGCTAAATATCCTAAGTTGCGCTCCTGCATCAATTCCATTAGATCGTTTGCTTTATCAAGACTTCCTACATCAATGGTCAACATCCCTCCATAACCATATTCTTCATTCATCATAGATGTAAATAACTCATGGCCTTGATGCGATGCCAAACCAGGGTATACTGTTTTTAATCCGTCAGCTTCAAATTTTTCAGCTAAAAATAAAGCATTGTGACTGTGTTGTTTCATTCTAATATGAAGTGTTCTCATGTTCTTCAAAATAGAAGCTGCCCTTAAACTATCCATAGACGCTCCTAAAAGCATAGACGCTCCATCATTTACATTTCGAAGCGTGTCTATCAATTCCTGACTTCCACATACCACACCTCCCATAGTATCACTGCTTCCATTAATAAATTTCGTTAAGCTGTGCAATACAACATCTGCACTTAATTTCGCAGGCGAGATGGTTAGCGGCGAAAAAGTATTATCTACCAATAATTGTAAGCCGTGTTTTTTTGCAATTTTTGCCAATCCTGCAATGTCAGCAATTTCCAATAGGGGGTTGCTAACAGATTCACAATAAATAATTTTTGTATTTGGAGTAATAGCAGCTTCCACCATTTTTAATTTGGTGATATCAACAAACGATGTGTCAATGCCCATACGAGGAGTAAAATTCTTTAAGAAAGCATATGTGCCTCCATAAATAGTACGGCTGGAAATAATATGATCACCGGTTTTACAAAGCTGAAGTATCGTTGGAGTAATTGCTCCCATGCCGCTTGCAGTAACATTTGCAGTTTCGGTACCTTCCATGGCAGCTAAAGCTTCACCTAAATATAGATTGGAAGGTGTTGTATGCCTGGAATACAAATAACAACCGTCTGCATTTCCTTCGAAGGTATCAAACATGGTCTTAGCCGAAAGAAAGGTATAGGTAGATGAGTCAGAAATTGAAGGATTTACACCTCCGAATTCTCCAAAGTATTGTAAGTCCTGAATTTTATTTGCGGGTTTAAATGCCATTTTAAAGGGAGTTAAAAGTTAAACTCAAAACTAAATATTTGCTGAATATTTATCAATGATAATTGTCATATACAGAAAATAAAACTATAAAGTGTTATTCGTGTAAATTATTAGTTTTTAATTACTGATCTTTTTTAGTACTTTTCAGAAAATTTTTCAGAATTATGCAACTAGACATTATTGATAAATCATTACTGAAATACCTTCAGCAAGATTGCAAGCAAACCAATAAAGAGTTATCCAATAAATTAAATCTTTCGGTAACGGCCGTATATGAGCGCATAAAAAAATTGGAACGAGGCGGTGTTATAAAGAACTATGTAACTTTGCTGGATAAAGAAAAAGTGAATCTGGGATTCTCGGTATTCTGCCAGATAAAGCTATTACAACATTCCAAAGAATATCTAACCAAGTTTGAAAATGAAGTTATACAGCTTGAAGAGGTGTTAGAATGCTTTCATGTAAGTGGGGAATATGATTATTTATTGAAGGTTCTGGTAAAGGATATGAAGCATTTCAGGTCATTTATGGTAACCAAACTTACTACGCTTCAGCATATTGGCAGCACCCAAAGTTCGTTTACGATCAATGAGGTTAAGAATACGACCGCTGTTACATTAAATTAGCTAAATTTTATGAAAATGTCACCATTGTGCAACGGCAAAACATTTGTACTTTTGCATCTGCAAACACCAAAGCTTTAGCAAAAGTGTTGCAGTTAAATTTAAACTATACTTTATGAGTACCTATGATGTTGCAATTATTGGTTCCGGCCCCGGAGGCTATGTAGCGGCGATCCGTTGTGCCCAATTGGGAATGAAAACTGCTATTATCGAAAAATATAATACTTTGGGAGGCACTTGCCTCAATGTAGGATGTATCCCGAGTAAAGCTTTGCTGGATTCTTCACACCATTACGAAGAAGCTATCAAACATTTTGAAGCTCATGGTATTGAGATCCCTGGTGAAGTAAAGCTCAATTTTAAAAAAATGATCGAGCGTAAAGCAGATGTGGTAGATCAAAATACCAAGGGTATCGAATTTTTAATGAATAAAAATAAAGTAGATGTTTTTACAGGTGTAGGAGCTTTTAGAGATGCTACACACATTGAGATCACAGGAGAAAAAACTCAAACTATAGAAGCAAAAAATATTATAATTGCTACGGGTAGTAAACCCGCTACGCTTCCTTTTATTAAAATTGATAAAGAACGGATTATCACTTCTACCGAAGCGTTGACCCTTACAGAAGTGCCAAAACATATGATTGTGATAGGTGGTGGGGTTATAGGTCTGGAGCTTGGGCAGGTGTATCGCCGTTTGGGAGCTGAGGTTTCTGTAGTAGAATTTATGGACCGCATCATCCCTACCATGGATAGTGCACAAAGCAGAGAGCTTACGAAGGTGATGAAAAAGCAAGGTGTAAAGTTCTATGTTTCACATAAGGTTTCTGCCGTAGAGCGAAAGAAAAATGAAGTTACGGTTACAGCGACCAATAAAAAAGATGAAGAAGTAACCTTCACCGGGGATTATTGCTTGGTTTCGGTAGGGCGACGGCCTTTTACCGATGGATTGAAGGCTGAAAACGCCAGAGTAAAGATCACCGAAAGAGGAATGATTGATGTGAACGAGCACTTGCAGACCAATGTTCCTAACATCTATGCGATTGGAGATGTAGTTCGTGGAGCAATGTTAGCACATAAAGCTGAAGAAGAAGGTGTTTTTGTTGCTGAAACCATTGCCGGACAAAAACCACATATAGACTATAATTTAATTCCGGGAGTTGTATATACCTGGCCGGAAGTTGCATCTGTAGGTAAAACAGAAGAGCAATTAAAAGAAGATGGAGTTGCCTATAAAACCGGGCAGTTTCCAATGCGTGCTTTAGGACGTTCCCGCGCGAGTGGAGATATGGATGGATTTGTAAAGATCTTATCCGATGCTACAACAGATGAGGTCCTAGGTGTGCATATGGTAGGTGCCCGTGTTGCCGATCTGATTTCGGAAGCAGTAGTTGCAATGGAATTTAGAGCCAGTGCAGAAGATATCGCGAGAATAAGTCATGCACACCCTACCTATGCTGAGGCTGTTAAGGAAGCCGCACTTGCTGCCACAGCCGACAGGGCATTGCATATTTAATAGGAAAAGCATACATCCTTTTTTATACAGAATCCGAAATTTTTAACATCGGTGATTCTACCCAAAGACTTTTTATAAATCTGTTGATTCTTGTAATATTTTCCTGATCATTAAGTTTCTGGTAGATTCTGTTTATTCTCTGCACTTAATGTTGTATTGAGACATATTTCCCTGATAGCCCAACTCAATCGCTTTTTTCCAGTTTTTGCAGGCTTTTTGTGTTTGGCGCATCATATCAAAAATATTCCCTCTATTTGAATAGGCTTTAGCATAATTTTTGTCCAATTGCAAAGCTATATTGATATACTGTAAAGCTTCTTGAGGATTCCCTAACCGGGCTTTGCAAACGGCCAGACTATTATAAACTTCCGGCTGATTTTCATTGATGGACACAGATGTTAAATAATCATTAATAGCCTGTTCTAAGAATCCCATTTCACTATGGGCGCCGCCACGATAAAAAAAAGCTTCAGCATTTGTATTATCTAATGCAATCACTTTTGAGTAATCTGCTATAGCAGATTTGTAGTTTTGATAATCTTCCATAGCATTTTGTTTTGATATTAAAGCCGTATAAAAACCCGCACGATAAAAATAAGCCAGCTTTAAAGTATCATTTTGCTGAATAGCCTGATTACAAAACTGTATGGCGGACCGATAATCACCTTTATTGGATTCAACCAAAGCAGAATCTAAAAATACCCTAGAGTTTTGTGCAATTAAATTTGCACTTGCATAAAATAGTAGTACGAATAGGACTATGGTAGTATGACATACTTTTTTCATAGTTTATAATATTATATTTTCATCTTGTAAAAAGCAATAATGAAACAACAGCACTTAAAATACCTAACATCAAAATGATAATCACTACCGTATAACGCTTAGATTTATTCACTTTTGACTTTCGTAAAAAATACCAACTTAGAAATGCAAAAGGAAAAGAAATTAATACATTTAACCAGTATGCCCAAAAAAAGCTTGTGAGCATAAACCAAATGGCAAATAATAATGCAAGATAATATGTGGTTACACGCTTCATTAGTAATATACTTTTTTAAAACTACAATGTAATGTAGATATGAGCAATAGGGCGTTTGCCGTATATTTCAATATCTTTGAAAAATGAAAAAAATCTTTTTCACCAAAAGGGGCAAAAATGCGGGTAGTTAAAAAATTCTCTTTTGAGCTAACAAAGGAATTTGAAACCCGATTACTACTTTGGGCACAACAATTTGATGAGGTAGTTTGGCTGGATTCTAACAATTATCAAGAAGAATATTCCAGTTACAAGGCTATTCTTGCGGTTGATGCCTTAACTTCTATAAAAACAGACACTCATAACGCTTTTCGTGCATTTGAAGAATACCAATCCATTACCAAAGATTGGTTGTTTGGATATCTTACCTACGACCTTAAAAATGATATTGAAAATCTTGATTCACAAAATTTTGACGGATTGGGTTTTCCGGACCTCTTTTTTTTTCAACCTAAAAAAGTGTTTCTTTTTTCTGAAAATGAAGTAGAACTGCACTATTTAAATATGGTGGGCGATGAGTTGGAAAGTGACTGGTCTGCTATTTTAAAGATGAATATCACGGAAGATATTTCTGCAAATACGAATTTTGAAACCATTAAAATAAAGCTTCGTACTTCTAAGGATTCTTATTTTGAAAAAGTAAACCAAATGCTTCGACATATCGAAAGGGGAGATATTTATGAAGCAAATTTTTGTCAGGAATTCTTTTCGGAAAACGCTTTGATCGACCCTGTAAAAAGTTACTTTCATCTTAATGATATATCAAAACCTCCATTTGCTACTTTCCTAAAACTAAATGCCCATTATTTACTTTCAGCTTCCCCTGAACGGTATTTGAAAAGGACAGGAAACACGTTAATTTCTCAGCCTATCAAGGGAACTGCAAAAAGACTCCCTGATCTGGCAGATGATAAAGAAATGGTACAGAAGTTACTAGCAGACCCAAAGGAGCGTAGCGAAAATATTATGATCACAGACCTGGTCCGTAATGACCTTTCACGAGTAGCAAAGAAGGGAAGCGTTGCTGTAGATGAGCTATGCGGAGTATACACTTTTAAGCAGGTACATCAATTAATATCAACGATTTCCTGTGGTGTAGCAACAGATACAGGAAATGTCGAAATTATAAGAAAAACGTTTCCAATGGGAAGTATGACAGGTGCTCCTAAGATTTCAGCAATGAAAATCATTGAAAAATTGGAAGATACTAAACGTGGTTTGTATAGTGGGACTGTGGGCTATTTTACACCAAATGGAGATTTTGATTTTAATGTGATCATTAGAAGCATTCTGTACAATGCAGAAGATAAATATGTAAGCTTTTCTGTAGGTGGCGCCATTACAGCCAAATCTGTTCCCGAAAATGAGTATGAAGAATGTCTGCTTAAGGCAAAGGCAATGCGAGAGGTTTTGGAGCGTTGAAAGTGTAATAATGTATATTTGAAAAATGGTAGCCACATTAGAGAATCACATTGATAAAAACTTACCCTTTCTAAAAGCAAAGAAACTCTTGATAGCTTGTAGCGGAGGTGTAGATAGCGTTGTACTAGCATATTTACTAAAGAGATTGAAGTTTGATATTTCACTGGCCCATTGTAATTTTTCATTAAGAGGAACCGAAAGTGATAAGGATGAAGCATTTGTAATAAATCTTGCCGATAAATTGTCGGTACCTGTTTTTACGGAAACATTCGATACAAAAAAATATGCTTCAAATCATAAGCTATCTACTCAAATGGCCGCCCGAGAGCTTCGATACCAATGGTTTGAGGAAATTTTAAAGGATTTTAAATTCGATTATCTGCTTACAGGCCATCATGCAGATGATGACCTGGAAACTTTTTTTATCAACTTATCACGAGGGACCGGTTTACGAGGGCTTACAGGAATTCCCATTATGAATGTTACCATTGTTCGCCCTTTATTGATTTTTTCCCGCAATGAGATTTTTAATTATGCCAGAGAAAATAATTTAAATTGGCGCGAAGACAGCAGCAATTCCAAAACAGATTATTTACGAAACAAATTGCGATTAGAGGTTATACCAAAATATAAAGAGATTGCTGAAGGAGCACTTCAAAACTTTCAAAAAACACAACAACATCTACAGGCGAGTCAAAGTTTGATAGACGATTATATGGCATTAATTTATAATCTGGTGATCACTGAAGCTCCCGAGGCCTATGCAATAAATATTAAGAAATTGCAAGAATTGCCTAATACCGATGCATTGTTATATGAGCTTTTATTTCCGTTTGGGTTTAGTGCCTGGAAGGATATTTCAGATCTGTTAGATGCGCAAAGCGGAAAACAGGTATTTTCGAAAACGCACCGACTTTTAAAGGACAGAAATGTGCTTATTTTGACTAAAATTTCTTCAGAAGATGTCATTGAAGAAATTTTTATTTCAGAAAATGAAAAAAATATTAACAATCCTATTAAGCTTGAATTTAAACCTACTAAAAAGATAGGAAATATTACCAGTAGTGAGGTATACGTCGATAATGATAAACTTGAGTACCCTTTGCAACTTCGAAAATGGCGTGAAGGTGATGTTTTTCAACCCTTTGGGATGAAAGGAAATAAGAAATTGAGTAAGTTTTTTAAAGATGAAAAGCTATCTTTGGTCGCTAAAGAAAAGATTTGGGTGTTATGTAGCAATGATCAAATCATCTGGATAGTTGGAATGCGTTTAGACGAAAGGTTCAAAATAACACCGGAAACAAAACAAATATTAAAAATTACAAGAATCTCCTAAATTAGTTATGAAAAAAATTATAGTACTTTTTGTTTTATTGGGTTGGTTTTGCTCCCCTGTAATTGCGCAAGAATTTTTGGATCCTGTATCATGGGATGTAAAGATTGAGAATGAAGCTGATGATCTATATAATATTATCATTACGGCAGAGATAGACCCCGGATGGCATATATACAGCCAGGAGGAAGCAGATGTCGAACTAGCACCTATTCCCACTGAATTTGCATATAATAATACACCGGAAACCTTTGAGCTTGTAGGTAAGACACAGGAACCAGATGTAAAACCGTTTTGGGACCCTGTTTTTGAGGCGGATATTGTCTATTTTGGAGACAAAGCTGTTTTTATTCAGCCTATTAAAGTGATCAATGCGGAAAACCTGAAAATAAGTGTAGAAGTATACTACTCGGTTTGTGATGATGAAAAATGCCTTCCACCGGATACTAAAACCTTTGAGTTAGGACTTACCGATGGAAGTGCTACTGCAACCACCGAAGAACTTACCGAGGCCGACCTTGAAAAAACAGCAGCATTGACTGTAGATATTAAGGGGAAAGAAAATTTTGAACCGGACGACGAAGAATCCGAAAAAGGCTTTTTAACAATCTTTCTTTTAGGATTTGTTGGAGGATTAATAGCATTATTAACTCCATGTGTATTTCCTATGATCCCGTTGACGGTGTCTTTTTTCACTAAAAGTGCAAAAAACCGTCAAAATGGTTTGGCAAATGCAGTTTTATACGGACTATTTATATTTTTGATCTATGTATTATTAAGTGTGCCTTTCCATTTATTGGACTCTGTAGATCCGGAAATTCTCAATAATATATCTACTAATGTGACTTTGAATATCATATTCTTTGTCATATTCATTGTTTTTGCTTTTTCATTTTTTGGCTATTATGAGATCACATTACCAAGTTCCTGGAGCTCGAGAATGGATAACAAAGCAACCAGTATTGGTGGCTTCATAGGGATCTTTTTTATGGCACTTACACTTGCTATTGTTTCCTTTTCATGTACGGGCCCTATCTTAGGTTCTTTGTTAGGCGGATCGCTTTCCAGTGATGGAGGCGCTATGCAGTTGAGTTTTGGTATGGGAGGATTTGGACTAGCTTTAGCCTTACCTTTTGCTTTATTTGCAATGTTCCCTAATTGGTTGAATAACTTACCTAAAAGTGGCGGATGGCTAAATACGGTCAAAGTGGTTTTAGGATTTATTGAATTGGGGCTTGCTTTTAAATTTCTTTCCAATGCAGATCTGGTAGAGCATTGGGGTTTATTGAAACGTGAAATATTTATTGGAATCTGGATTCTTTGTGCTTTGGGAATGGCATTGTATCTATTTGGATTCATCCGGTTTCCTCATGACGGGCCAAAAAAGAAGAGACCTCCAATTGGTAATTTAATTGTGGGTATCGCGAGCTTTGCTTTTATGCTGTATTTAATCCCGGGCTTAACAAATTCAAGTTATGCAAACTTGAAAATGTTAAGTGGTTTCCCACCACCATTATTCTATAGTTTGTATGATAAAGATACAGATGCACCTCTGGGATTAGAAGCTTACAAAGACTTTGACGAAGGGGTTGCAGTTGCAAAGGCTACAGGAAAACCAATTATGATCGATTTTACCGGTTGGGCCTGTGTCAACTGTCGTAAAATGGAAGAACAGGTCTGGAGCCGGGAAGAAATATTTAAGATAATTAATGAGGAATATGTATTGATTTCTCTATATGTTGATGATAGAAAAGAACTTCAGGAAGAAGATAAATTTAGTTTTTTAAAACCTACAGGAGGAGTTAAAAAAATAAAGACAATAGGAGATAAATGGGCGACCTTCCAAACAGTGAACTTTCAGAATAATTCACAACCGTACTATGTGTTAATAGACGCTGATTTTAATCTGCTAAACAAACCAACAGCCTATACTCCGGATTCTGATGAATATTTGTCATGGTTGAAAGAGGGATTAAAAAGTTTCTCTGAATCAAAAAAGTAAAAGAACATGAACCGCAACCTCTTTTTATTAGTATTATTTGTAACATCCATTGTATTTGGACAAGATGAAAACTATGTAAAAGAGAATTACAATAAAACAGAAACCTACATCACCATGCGTGATGGAATAAAGTTGTTTACTGCAATTTATTCACCTAAAGATACTTCGAAACAATACCCTATTTTGTTTCAGCGCACACCCTATAGCTGTCTTCCTTATGGGGAAGACCAATTTCGTTCTAAGATTGGACCTAATGAATTTTTAATGAAAGAAGGGAACATTGTTGTGTACCAGGATGTTAGGGGGCGCTGGAATAGTGAAGGTGTGTATGATAATATGCGAGCCTATATTCCGAATAAAAAAGGAAAGCAAGTTGATGAAGCAAGTGACACTTATGACAGTATCGATTGGTTGGTGAAAAATGTACCTAATAACAATGGAAAAGTTGGCACCTGGGGAATTTCATACCCCGGTTTTTATGCAACCTATTCTTTATTAGATGCACATCCGGCTTTAAAGGCATCGTCACCCCAGGCGTGTATTGGTGATTTCTTTTTTGATGATTTTCACCATAATGGTGCTTACCTGTTAAGTTACTGGAGAGTAACCGCTTTGTTTGGCTATGAAAAAACAAAGCCCGTAAAAGAAGCCTGGTATTCATTCCCCGATCTGGGAACTGAAGATCAATATCAATTTTTTCTCGATATTGGCCCACTATCAAATTTAGATAAGTACTACGGTAAGGACAATGTTTTTTGGCAGCAGTTGAAAGAACATCCTAATTATGATGAATTTTGGCGCTCCCGGGGTATTATTCAGCATTTAAAGGACATTAAACCTGCAGTAATGGTTGTAGGTGGTTTATTTGACGCAGAAGACCTCTATGGACCTTTTGAAACCTACGAGAAAATAGAAAACCGAAGTAATAATTATAATACAATGGTTTTTGGGCCATGGAGCCATGGAGATTGGGCACGTACCAAAAAACGCCAGGCAATAGGAAATGTGTATTTTGGAGATAATTTATCACGTGACTTTCAAAGAGATATCGAAACAAAGTTCTTTAACCATTTTTTGAAAGGGAATGGAGACCATAACTCGGGACTACCTGAAGCGTATATGTTTGATTCGGGAACTCGTGAATGGAAAAGTTATACGGAATGGCCACCAAAAGAAGCTGTTAAAAAAAGATATTGGTTACAAAGCAGACAACGACTTAATGAGTTTGCTGAAAAAAGTTACACTTTCGAAGAATTTATAAGTGACCCTAAAAAACCGGTTCCATATACCGAAGACATTAAAGTAGTCTTTACACCCAGAAAATATATGACAGACGATCAACGTTTTGCTGCACGCAGGCCGGATGTATTGGTGTTTGAAACCCCGGTGCTTAGCGAAGATATTACTATGGCCGGAGATATTCTTGCAAAATTAAATGTTGCTACTACCGGTACCGATGCAGATTGGGTCGTGAAAGTAATCGATGTATATCCTCCGGATGCCGAAGATTATGAAGAAACGCAAGATTACCTGAAAATGAGTAATTACCATCTAATGGTGAGAAGTGAAGTTATGAGGGGACGCTTTAGAAATGATTTCAATAAACCCGAACCTTTTGAACCTAATAAGAAAACGGTTGTACATATAAAACTTCAGGATGTACATCATACATTCAAAAAGGGGCATAAAATTCAGGTGCAAATACAAAGTACCTGGTTTCCATTGATTGATCTTAACCCACAAACATTTGTACCAAATATTTTTGAAGCAAAAGCTTCAGATTTTACAAAACAGAAGCACAAAATATTCAATGATTCTTCTATTGAGTTTACCGTCATTAAGTAATTTTCAACAAATCTTCATATAAAAAAAGCGTCCCTGCAAATGCCTGAACGCTATAACAAACCTAACTTAGTAAATTTTAAAAATTGTGTAAGCAATTTTTAAAAGTCGTATCAAAAAGATTTTCTATCCCCACAAAAAATATTCTGATACATATTCACTAATTCATCCTCAAAGATAATTTTCAATTGTACATAAGTCCATACGTACTAACACGTATTTTTTTTAAAATTTAAAGACAAAAACGTTATAGTATTGAAAAGAAATTGCGCAATACATTATTATGATATAGTTTTACAGTAATGAGCAAAAAAATAAAAAAAATAGCTGTATTGACCAGTGGTGGAGATTCTCCGGGAATGAATGCCGCAATTCGTGCCGTAGTGCGCTCCTGTGCATATAAGAAGTTAGAATGTGTTGGTGTTTTTAGAGGATATGAAGGGCTCATTGAAGGAGATTTCAAAGACCTGAATGCACGTTCGGTAAAAAACATTATTAATAGAGGCGGGACATTTTTAAAATCTGCACGCTCTAAAGGTTTTTTTACAAAAGAGGGTAGACAGAAGGCTTTTGAAAATTTAACGAGTAGCAATATAGATGCATTGGTAGTAATAGGAGGAGATGGGACCTTTGCAGGTGCTTCGGTTTTTATGAAGGAGTTTGGGTTTCCTATTGTGGGATTACCAGGGACTATTGATAACGATATCAATGGTACAGATTATTCCATAGGGTATGATACGGCTTTAAACACAGTAGTTGAGGCCATAGACAAGATCAGAGATACGGCAAACTCACATAACAGGCTTTTTTTAGTCGAAGTTATGGGGAGGGATGCCGGTGACATTGCATTGAATGCCGGGATTGGAGCCGGAGCCGAAGAGATCTTGATCCCCGAAGAAGATATGGGGAAAGAACGGTTAATCGAGTCACTTGAACGTAGCAAAAAATCCGGAAAGACCTCAAGTATTATTGTAGTTGCTGAAGGAGATCAAATTGGAAAGAATATTTTCAATCTTGCAAAATATATAGAAGAGAATTTAATGGGATATGAAGTTCGCGTTACGGTTTTAGGCCATATACAACGTGGAGGTGCTCCAAGTTGTTATGATCGTGTTCTGGCAAGTAGGCTGGGAGTAGGAGCCGTAGATGCATTACTACGGGGAGAGCAGAATGTTATGATAGGTATTGTACATAACAAAGTGAGGTCGGTGCCATTTTCAGATACCATAAAAGGAAAAAATGAATTGGATTTAGAATTAATACGAGTAGCAGATATCACATCTGTTTAATTTTCAGAAATATATATATGAGTTTAAAAATTGGAATCAACGGTTTTGGCCGTGTAGGAAGAATTACTTTTAGAATTGCAGCACAACAGGATCATATAGAAATAGTTGCGGTAAATGATTTGTTGGATGTTGATCATTTAGCCTATTTACTGAAATACGATTCGGTGCATGGAAAATACCCCGGAACGGTTGAAGTAAAAGATGGTAATTTGATTGTAGATAATAAAGTGATTCGCGTTACTGCAGAAAGAAACCCGGAAAATTTAAAATGGGATGAAGTTTCAGCCGAAATAATTATCGATTGCACAGGTGTCTTTAAAGAAATAGATAATGCTTCGACTCACTTAAAAGCCGGGGCAAAAAAAGTAGTAATATCTGCACCATCTAAAACAGCCCCAATGTTTGTTATGGGCGTAAATCATCAGGATGTAAAACCTGAAGATACTATTGTTTCCAATGCTTCATGTACAACTAATTGTCTGGCTCCAATGGCAAAAATAATTCATGATCATTTAGGGATTGTAGAAGGTTTAATGACCACGATTCATGCTACCACATCATCGCAGTATACAGTAGACAGTCCATCCCGCAAAAATTACCGATTAGGGCGTACCGCTTTAAGTAATATCATTCCTACTACAACAGGAGCCGCTAAAGCAGTTTCCAAAGTGATTCCGGAGCTAAAAGGAAAATTAACCGGAATGGCATTTAGAGTTCCAACAGCCAATGTATCTGTTGTAGATTTAACTATACGTACCGAAAAACCGGCAACATACGAGGAGATAAAAGCAATTTTTAAAAAAGCTGCCAATGGAGAATACAAAGGGATTGTGGATTATACAGACGAAGCAGTCGTATCACAGGATTTTGTGAGTGATCCGAACATCTGCAATTTTGATTCTGAAGCAAGTATTGCCCTTAACGATAATTTCTTTAAGTTAGTGGCATGGTATGATAATGAGTATGCTTATTCTGCAAAGCTAATAGATTTGGCAGCTCATGTGGCAACAGTGTAACTATGATTTTAATAACCGATGGAGGTTCTACTAAATGCGACTGGATTCTATTAGATGACAGAGGAGAAGTGTTGTTAAAAACCCGTTCTGAAGGCTTAAATCCGGCTGTGATTTCTCCACAGGAATTATCTACTCGCATACAGTCCAATAAAGAACTTCAACCTCTTTTTGAAAAGGTAATCGCAGTTGATTTCTATGGGGCAGGCTGTGGCACTGAGGTTCCTGCAAAAACCCTCCGTGGAGTCCTGGAAACAATTTTTTCCAAGGCAACCATTTCTGTCAACGAAGATATGGTAGCTGCTGTGTATGCCGCTACTACAGAACCGGGAATCATTTGTATTTTAGGAACAGGCTCCAATAGTTGTTATTTTGATGGCGAAGAAATTCATACAATAATACCTTCGTTGGGCTATTCATTAATGGATGAAGCTAGTGGCAGCTATTTTGGGAAACGATTGATAAGAGATTATTTCTATAAAAAAATGCCGGGACAACTGGCTTCAAAATTTGAGAAACATTTCGATCTGGATACGGATGAGATCAAACTCAATTTGTATAAAAAACCAAATCCTAATGCGTATTTGGCATCTTTTGCCGAATTTATTTTTACGACGGAAGAGGATAACAATTATTTTAATGAGTTAATCACCGAAGGAATCACTAAATTTATTGAGTACCATGTACTTTGTTTTAAAGAGGCTCAAAAAGTTCCTATACATTTTATAGGGTCTATCGCATATCTATCTGAAAGTATTATCCGTGAAAGAATGAACCAATACCGGTTAGAATTGGGTAACATAATCCAAAGGCCTATTGATGGATTGATCGAGTATTATAAAAAACACAAATTAAATTATAAATGAATTTACCTGCAGTAAATCCTACAGCTACCAAAGCCTGGAAAAAACTTGTGCAGCATTTTGCTGAAATAAAAGCAGTAAAGATGCAAGAAATGTTCGAGGAAGATCCCTTACGCGCTCAACGAATGGTTATTGAGTGGCAGGACTTTTATGTAGATTTCTCAAAAAACAGGGTTACAGATAAAACACTCTCATTATTACTTGAATTAGCAGAAGAAGTCCATTTAAAAGATGCGATCGAAGCACAATTCAAGGGAGTAAAGATCAATCAAACCGAAGAAAGGAAAGTACTGCATGCAGCACTGAGGGATTTTAAAAGTATGAAACCTGAAATTTCTGAAACACTTCAGCAAATGAAACGGTTTTCCGAAGAGATTATTAATGGAAATTGGAAAGGTTATACAGGTAAAGCTATTACCGATATTGTAAGTATTGGAATTGGTGGAAGTGCGTTAGGACCGGATATGGTGACTGAAGCACTTAAGTATTACAAAAACCATATCAGGACTCATTACATATCTAATGTAGATGGGGACCATGTAATGGAGACTGTAAAAAGACTGGATAGAGAGACCACTCTTTTCATTATTGTTTCAAAAACCTTTACAACACAAGAAACCTTAACAAATTCGAATACGGTTCGTAATTGGTTTTTGGAAGTAGCTCCGGAAACAGAGATTAATAAACATTTTGTAGCAGTTTCTGCCAATGTGGAAGCCGTAAATAAATTTGGAATTATCCCAGAGAATATATTTACTATCTGGAATTGGGTAGGAGGCCGGTTTTCCCTTTGGAGTGCCGTAGGCTTATCTATTTGTTGCGCTATAGGATACCCTAATTTTGAAGCCTTGTTAAAAGGGGCTCATGAAATGGATGATCATTTCAAACAAAAAGATTTTTCAGAAAACATCCCTGTGATCTTAGCAATGCTTTCTATATGGTACAATAATTTTTTTGAAGCCGAAACCGAAGCAGTTATTACCTATTCACAATACTTAACTAAGTTTATTCCCTATTTACAACAAACTGTTATGGAAAGTAATGGTAAAAATGTAGATAGAAACGGAGATAACATAGATTACCAAACCGGAACTATTGTCTGGGGGGGAACAGGAACAAATGCACAACATGCTTTTTTTCAATTGATACATCAAGGAACAAAATTGATTCCAGTTGATTTTATAATTTTTGCAGAATCTCTTCACGGAAAAACAGAACATCAGGAAAAGCTATTGGCAAATTGCTTTGCTCAAACCGAAGCGTTGCTGCAAGGAACCTATAAAAATGAAGTTGAGAACTCTTTTAGGTCTTTTTCTGGAAATAAACCTACAAATACGGTCTTAATTGAAAAATTAACTCCCCGAACATTGGGAAGCCTTATCGCAATGTATGAGCACAAATTATTTGTTCAGGGAATTGTATGGAATATTTTTAGTTATGACCAATGGGGAGTTGAGTTGGGTAAAAAACTAACGAAAAAAATGTTAGATTCGATTAAGAAAAAGGATTTGGTAAGTAGTGAAAATTCATCCACAAAACGCTTAATAGGTTTAGTACGAAGAAAATAAATTTCCCGATTAAGCACTTAAATATTTTAAACCTCAATTTTTTTTGATATTTTCGGACGTTAAAGACGAAATCAATTAATCAAAACTTAACTATGAAAAAAAGAATATTACTCTGCTTATTTTTTATGTTTAGTACAACTATAGTTATGCAAGCGCAAACTTTAGCCGAAAGACAAGAGATTACAAGCAGTTATGACTTAGAAAAATTAGCAGAAATGGAAGCGTATTATGCTTCTGAGTTTGCACGTGAAAAACAAAAAGCATTAGAATTAGCTGCTATTAATGGTTGGGAAGAAATCATTGAACTTCCAAATGGCGGTGTTGCCATGTTGGTTGGTGTTTTTGAGAATGGAAAGCCCAAATATTATATGACACATAATAGAGAAGGTGCGATTACAACCCGTACCAATCGTGTTCATACAGGAGGGGGTGCAGGATTAGACTTAAATGGCGAGAATATGGTCATGGGAGTTTGGGACGGTGGCCGTGTACGTAGTACACACCCATTATTGGGAAACCGGGTAACTCAAATAGATAACCCTGGTTCTTTTAGTGATCATTCCACACATGTTTCCGGAACTATGATAGGTACCGGATCTGTACAAGGTGGGGCAACTAAAGGGATGGCACCGCTTGCCGAATTAGATGCTTACGATTTCAATAATGATATTTCGGAAATGGTTGGGGCGGCCGCCGGCGGAATGTTAGTGTCAAACCACTCTTACGGATATAATATAAATAGTGTGGATCTATGGCAGTTAGGATACTATGATTCTAATTCAAAAAGTGTTGATAATATCACTTATAATACACCTTATTACTTACCTGTTTTTTCTGCAGGAAATGATCGCCAGTCCGGAGTAAATTCCGGAGATGGTGGATATGACTACTTAACAGGTACATCGGTTGCTAAAAATAACTTAGTTAGTGCAGCAACATTTGAGGTGTTAAATTATACAGGACCCAATAGTGTGAATATGTCTTCTTTTAGTTGTTGGGGACCAACAGACGACGGTCGAATTAAACCGGATATTGCCGCAAAGGGAGTCGCTATGTTTTCTTCGGTTGGAGCAGCTTCATATGCTAATTATAATGGAACATCCATGTCTGCGCCAAATACATCCGGAAGTTTAATATTGTTACAACAACACTATAATAATATAAATGGTGAATACATGTTGAACTCTACTCTTAGAGGATTAGTGCTTCATACTGCCGATGAAGCAGGAACTACCCCCGGACCGGACTACAGATTTGGATGGGGATTAATGAATACTGAAAGAGCTGCTGAGGTTATTTCAGACAATGGAACTTCTTCTATTATGGTAGAAGAAGAACTATTTCCCGGAGATGTATATACTTTTTCGGTACAATCAGATGGAGCTAATGACTTAGTGGTTTCTCTCACCTGGACAGATCCTTCCGGAACTGTATTACCAAGTGGAGTAAATGATCTGGCAACACCTATGCTGGTCAATGACCTTGATCTTAGAGTATCTGAAGATGGTGGTACTACTTTTCTCCCTTGGAAATTGGACCCGTCAAACTTTTCAGCTGCTGCTACCAACGGAGATAATATCGTTGATAATATAGAAAAGATCGAAATTACAGGAGCATCCGGAGAGTACATCATTCAGGTTTCTCATAAGACAAATGCTATAACTAATGACAGTCAGGTTTTTTCATTGATCGTTAGTGGAATAGACAAAGAAGAATTTACAGCTTCAAGTCGTGAAGGAATTAAAGAAGCCTGTGTTGCAGATGGCAGTGCTACATTTGATATTGATCTTGGGTTTAGTGATGGTTTTTCTGATACAGTTAACTTTACTGTTTCAGACCTACCTGCAGGAACTACAGGAAGTATATCCCCAACTTCATTGAATGCTGAAGGTACAGTAGAGCTTACTGTAAATGGTATAGGAAGTTTAACCCCGGGTGATTACCAAATTAAAGTAACTGCGGCAGGAACTTCAGAAACAGTTAATGTTTATGTTGTTTTACGCATATTAAGTACTAATGTCCCAACAATAGGACTAACATATCCTGCGGACGAGGCAATAGATCTTCCTGTTGTAATAGACTTCACTTGGGAGTTAGGAGATAGTACTGTTGACAATTATGATTTTGAATTAGCTCGTGATGTAGCTTTTACAAATATTGAGTTCTCGGAGAATGTAACAGTACCAAATGTTCTAATTCTTGGTGTAACAGAGGGAGCAGAATATTTTTGGAGAGTTAAGCCAAATACTATTTGTGCAGATGGAACTTTTTCGGAAATATACAGCTTTACTGTTGCTGGTGTCCTTGGAATAAATGAACAAACCATTGAGGGATTAGAAGTATATCCTAATCCTACTACAGGTGTTTTGAATGTTAAAGCTGCCTCTGATATTTCTTCGATTGAAGTAATGAATATTTTAGGGCAAACTATGCTTTCTGAAACTACTGAATCTACTACTACACAAATAGATATGTCCAGTTTAAGTGCAGGAACCTATTTTGTACGTATTAATGTAGAAAATAATTATACAGTAGTGCAAATAGTCAAGGAATAAGAGATTTTACAAATTCTTGTTAAAAACCTTCGTCTTATGGCGAAGGTTTTTATATTTTTAAGTATTATAAACTAAACCAATTAAGATATGAGCAAAGAAGAGAACACAATTCCATTGGAAACAGCAATAGCTTGGGCACAGGAATGGCGTCAAGACGAAAGTGATTATAACAAGTATAATAGCTGTAAGGCTTTTTTAATACCAGCCGTAGACCTAGAAGAAGCTTTAGCAGAAATTAAGAGGCAACTAGGTGACGATTATGCAAAGATAAGAGCCTATATAGGTGTTGAGAACAATCCTTCTGATCCGGATCATCAATTCACAGAAAAGTTAATGCTTGTAGGCACCAAACCGGAAACTCAGCCAGATGGCCGTATTATTTATAGAGATATTCTTCCGGAATCAACCGATAAATATGGTAATAAATTAGGTGCTGCTGAAGCCAGTGTTTGGGACTTTACAAACCCATGCCCTCCGGACTGTGATGACAAAAGCCCTTTGAATTAAAATGGACTTTTTTCTTGTCCTGAGTTACTTTACAACCCTTTTTGGGCTTGTAAATGCTATTTTATACATAAGAAGCTCTGCTAGAAATAACAGAGCTTTTATATTATTTTCAATTTACATTGCTACAGTTGCTATTATTCAACTGGCAACAATTTTTATTGCTAAAGCATTACATAAACCCAATTTATTTTTATCCCATTTTTATTTTATACTTCAATTTGTTTTACTTTCATTTTTTTATTTTGAACTTTTAAGAAAGAAATGGATTTTAATTTTGTTGGCACTGGTAGTGCTTTTTTTGGCGTATCAATACAGTGCACAACCAGATATTTTCTTTAAGTACAATCCTATAGGGATGAGCATAACACACACTCTTATTGTACTTTATGCCGTTTTGTATTTTTATAAATTACTTACCGGAAAGGGCGAGTTTGTTATTGTAAATATTGGTGTTTTTTTATACCTGCTTTCCAGCACATTGATCTTTGCTTCGGGAAATTTGGTATTTAATTTTTCTAAAGAAATGAATTACATTCTTATTAACACCAATAGAATTTTATATCTCGTTTTTCAAATCCTTATATTCGTAGAATGGTGGAAGAATTATTCACAGATGAGGATCAAATCATAAGTATCATTCTAATGGCCATTGGGTTGTTTGTGATTATGTCTTTAGCCATTATTGCATTTTTCTATTTTTCCCGAAAGCGCATTATTAAAGCCGAATTGGAAAAAGCCAATATGGAGATAGAACACCAAAAGGAGGTTCTCCAGTCTACACTTATCACTCAAGAGGAAGAACGCAAACGTATTGCTCAAGACCTACACGATGCCATTAGTTCAAAACTCAATGTGGTATCTCTCAATGCAAACTTTTTAACTGAGGACTCCATATCTCCAAAAGAAACCAATACTATTGGAAAGCACATTTTAAGTATCACTTCGACCATATTGGAAAGTTCCCGAAAAATAGCACACGACCTTTTACCACCTACCTTGCAGAAATTTGGGTTGGAGGCATCATTGGAAGAACTGTGTGAAGAGGTTGGAGAAACCAAAAAGTTTGAAGTACATCATGATCTAAATTATGAAAGCGGGTTTTTAAGTAATGATAAGGAGTTGCACCTTTTCAGGATTGTACAGGAATTAATGAACAATTCTATAAAGCATTCAGAGGCAACGCGAATAGACCTCATTGTGAAAATAAAGGAAAACCTCCTATATTTACAATATAGTGACAATGGGAACGGCTTTGACCTAAACGATATTCAAAAAGCAAAAGGTTTGGGAATGAGTGGTATTAATAACAGGGCTGACATACTAAATGGAAAAGTGATAGTTGATTCCAGTATTGGTAATGGTATAAAGTTCGAGATCGAAATTCAAAAATGAATACAAAGATCAATGTAATTTTAGCAGATGACGAAGAGCTATTTCGAGTAGGGATGTCCTATATTCTTTCCCGTGAAGAAGGAATCAATATCATCTATGAAGCTGAGAATGGGAGAGATCTTTTAGACTTTCTCGCCAGTACGGATACCTTGCCGGATATTATTATCATGGATATTAAAATGCCCGAACTAAATGGGGTAGAGGCTACAAAACTCATTCATAAAGAGCACCCGGATATTAGTATTGTTGCATTGACAACCTACAATACAAAGCCTTTTATACGTAATATGATAGATGTTGGAGCAAGTGCTTATTTGGTTAAAAATTCTCCTCCTTCAAAGGTAATTCATACCATCAAGCAAGTGTATTATAAAGGCTTTTATTATGATCAATTTGTTATGAAGATCGTAAATGAAAGATTTGCTTCAGTAAACAAAGCATCGGAAAGATCTGTCTTTGATGCAAGCTTTATTTCTCCCCGTGAAAAGGAGGTGTTGGAATTGATCTGCAGGCAGCATACCACACACGAGATCGCAGATAAGTTATTTATAAGTCCCAGGACCGTGGAGGTCCATAGAAAAAACCTTCTGGAAAAGACCGGTGTTAAAAATATTGCCGGATTGGTCATCTTTGCTATCAACAATAGTTTAATACCACCTATTATTGTTGAATAAACCCTACTGAAAATTTTATACAACCTAATTTTTAATTAAATTAGTTCCCTTACAATGTAACTCCCTGATTAATGATAAACTATGCTCACAAAAGTTTATGGGAGTGCCGTCTTTGGTGTAGATGCAACCACTATTACAGTTGAAGTTAATGTAGATAAAGGAATAGGATATCATCTGGTAGGTTTACCTGACAATGCAATTCGTGAAAGTAATTTCAGGATTGCAGCTTCGCTTCAAAACAATGGCTATAAGATCCCCGGAAAGAAACTTATTTTGAACATGTCGCCGGCAGATATGCGCAAGGAAGGATCTGCGTATGACCTTACATTGGCAATGGGGATCTTGATCGCTACCGGACAAATTGAAGAAAAACATGCTATCAACCAGTATATTATTATGGGAGAACTTTCTCTGGACGGAAGCTTGCAACCCATTCGTGGCGCCTTACCTATTGCAATAAAAGCCAAAGAAGAGGGTTTTAAAGGATTTATTCTTCCGAAACAAAACGCAAGAGAAGCAGCCATTGTAGACGGAATTGAGGTCTATGGAATTGAAAGCATCAAAGAAGTGATCGATTTTTTCAATGAAGAAGTTCCCCTTGAAAAAACCATCGTTGATATGGAGGCCGAATTTTACGAACACCTGGAAAACCCTGAATTTGATTTCGCTGATGTTAAAGGACAGGAATCTATAAAACGTTGTATGGAGATCGCTGCAGCCGGTGGGCATAATATTATTCTTATTGGTCCGCCGGGTTCCGGAAAGACCATGCTTGCTAAAAGGTTACCGTTTGTACCCCATTACCTCCTCTGAACCTAAAACAGCCGAAACCTAAGCATTACCTATATCCAACGAAGATTATCACCGTTGGAGACGAAGTAAGAACTGAACGATTAAACAGAGGAATGACCCAATAGGAGGAGGATATTATTTATGGAGTATGTTGTCTGCTATTGGTAAAAGTCAAACTGGATTTGATTTTGCAGAAGGTTACCTTGTTACTTTGATAAAAAACCCTTCAAGATCTAACAGTTCTTGGTTAAGTAGAAGTCGAGCTAATTATCAAGATGGAGCAAAATTCTTTAGATTAGGAAATACAAATTCAATTTATAACCTATATGATGCAGGAAACTATATGTGGGGAAGAGCAATGGGTCTGTCAGGATTTAGTTATGGAGAATTACAGTCTGGTTCACAAATAAATGAAATTGGTTTTGATAGTGAAGCAGATCAAAGAGCAATTGAAAAGGGATTTAATGGAAACTAGGATAAAAAAAATAACTTATTTGTCTGTACTATTTTTTGTACTATTTTTTCTAATTTTTTTAGCACATTTCATTCTTGATAGAGATTTTTATAGAAACTTGCTAAGTACATTAGTTTGGTATATTGCTTACCCTTCATTATTTATATCACTGATTTTATCTATTTTTCGAGATTTGGTAAGTCAATCATATTCAATATTCTACTAAATAATTCTTCCAAAGATCCATCATTGTATAATGCACAATTTGAACGCCCATTAGGTTGTTGTTTTTTTGAGTTAGAGAGAACAGTCATATTTGAAAAATTTTCACCAAATACATTACAAACGGTCTTTGTATTATTGAAATAATCTATTTCACCGATACCATTATATCCATTCCAATACCAATTAAATTTAACCTTATTAATATCTGGTTTATTTGCAGTTTCAGGATATGCCCGTTGAATTTCAGTAACCCAAATGTAAAATATATCAAACTCACTCAATATACTTGCTCCAAAATTATTTATACGAAGTGTTTTTCTACTCATAAGTATCAAATTTAAATTTTAAAATGGTTTAATACTCCTTGCTTAATCTTTGCTTCAATTTTTATTGTATGTTGCGAGAAGCTCGCATACAACGGTCTCGTATAACGTTCGTGACGGCTGGCGGCCAGTGATCTGGAAAACTAAAAGACCTTCCAATTTCTTTTAAAAAAAATTCTATAGTCTTACATTGACTACCATCTATAGCAGTTATAAAGCTATTATTTTCTAAATATTTATCAATCATTATTAATCTTTAATTTAACTAAATGTTTCATTACCATAAATATGCTCAAAAACTTTGTCGCCAATTTTTAGATTATGACCAAAGTGTGTCTTAATATTTAGTCATGTGGGGAGTAATTTTCAATTTTTAATTATTATCCCTAATTAGTAGATATTGTTAGTTTTTATTATTCAAATACTCTTCATCAAACCAATCTTCGTAGTCACTATTTGGTTTAGTTAAATACTCAACTAATAAATCTTCATTTACTATTCCCCTATGAGCAATAAAACTCTTTGTACTATCATTTTTATGAACCATTACTCCAATTGGTTCTTCTGGATGAAGAACTAACTCTGATTCTTTTTCTATTCCTAATAAAGGTTTATCCAGATCTAATCTATATATATAGTGCAGATCTCTTTTTGGGGGAACACCTCTACGAGTATATAAGATCTCTTTAACAACTATACCTTGTACTCTTATATAGTCTTCTTCATTATATTGCTCATCGTCAACATTCATTAAATTATTGGTATTCTTTTCTCCATTTTTATTTACTGTATTTTGACAAGAGATAACAAAAACAGCAAAAAATAGACATACAATTATTTCTTTTTTCATTTATAAACCATTTTTAAGTGCTTTCCAATCCATAGACATATGTGTCATATATGTTCCTCTACCTTTAAATTTTCCTTTATAGTTTCCACTAAACTTCAGATGAAATTCATTAAAACTCATGTTTTTGACGCTAGATGGAATTTCATCGGCTGAATTATATCCAAGTAATCGAGCTACTTTTGAAGAGGCACTATGTTTATTAAGTTTACTAATAGATCCTAAAAACTTACCTTTAGAACGTCCTAATTTTCCAAAAGCTCCACTAGTAAAATCAAGCTCTTCCATATACTGACTGAAAATAACCATTTTAGCTGAATTAGCATCTCCTACATAGGAGATGAAATTTGAAGCAGTTACAGGTTGATATTGTCCACTATTTTCACGTCTTAATAATTCTCTTGATATAGGATCACTACCACCTGCTAATATTTTATTACGCATTTCATAATCTGATCGATCATATAAATAGTCTGTTGTACCATTATAATAAGCTACTTCATTTCTGAGTTTATGAGTAGATAGATCTGTTAATGAATATTCACCGGAAGACTTACTTTTAGTCATACGGGCTTCAGTTAACATCAAACCACTATTAAATTCTTCCATAAATGCAATATCTTCTTCAATAAATTCACTTAATCCTTCAAAACTTCCATCACTGTCCTCCCTATTTAGGAAACCTAATAATCTCGCTATCTCATCTTCATCATTGGTTTGATAGCCTCCATCCTCTGTTCTTTCCCATAATCCTGTAGGATCGGAAAACAGTATTGGGTTATTAAAACCGAATCTATAAGGTGTATAATTTACAGCCATTTCAGACAACTCATCAATGACATTGTATCTTCCTATAGCAGGATCATATTGCCTAAATACCATTTCTGTCATTCCTAATCCTAGATCTTCATTAGATTCCATCCCATTATATTTCCATTGTTGGGCAAGGGAACTTCCATTTGACGAAATAACATTATTATACCCTAATTGTTTTAAACCAAAAGGATAGTAACTACCCGTGATTTTTTAGTCCTTTTACACTTTTCCAACCAATGTCCCTCTTTTACCAAAGGGGTATTTCAATGAACAAACTATTTGTTTCAAAACTAAATCATTATGAGTATTTGACCTAATTTCCTCAGAAAATTTAGGCTCTATAATCCAAAATTTTTTGAATTAATTCATCATCTATTTGAGGTGTTTCACTTTCCGATTCAACAATTTCATAGACGATTTTTTTTCCCCTTAATAATGTCATTTGTGGTTCATCTAGACCAAATAAACCTATTGAATATTCTCCTTGAGGGGTTCTAAATTGTATTAATATTTTTTTATCTAGAGAAGTCCATTCGTAATGGTCGTCTGGATTATCATAGTAGGGATGGACAAGCTTATATTCACAATCAAAATAATTCGCATGAAGGATCCTAATAGTATCCTTAGTTCCTTTCTTGCTAAAGCCATTGCAGTAATGACATGCCATAGCCAAGTTTTCTATTTCAAATGTAAATAGAGGGTATCTTCCCTTAGGCGCAATATGTTCAATTTGACCCTCACTTGTTCCTCCTAAATCCAGACCACAATAGGCACACTCTTGGTCTTGCATTACTAATAATTGGTCTCGAATTTCCCTTTTTATTTCCTTAATTGTATCATCTGGCGGCTTGTCCCACATATCTTTAGTGTGCGGACGTAGACCATTAATGTGATCCAAATAATTTTGTGCTAAGTTTAAGCGGGTTAGAATTTGTTTAACCATCAATATATTCTTCTATTCGTTCAATGACTTCATTTAATGGATCGTGTTTGTCTAAACTCACTTTTCTTAGCCTCAATAATATCTCTCTAATTCTGACAAAATCATCTGATTTTTCTGCAATCAGTCCTAGCACTTCTCTTAAATCTAAATCCAAATAATAATTCCTAGTTGTCCTCATTTTAAAAATACGATAAAGAACAGCCTCAGCTGACCAACCATAGGTATCGACATTGTGTGCAAACTCAAGAGTCTTAAGTCTACTATTCTCCCTAGTTAAGCCAATTATTTTTGACGAACTGGCCTTTAAATCAGAGACTAAAAAATGTGAATGGGTCGCAATAAAAATATGTGTACTATTATAAGCAGGTAGTGAAAATAATTCTCGAAGAAAGCTTATGTATTTAATCTGCCAATTTGGATGTAAGCTAACCTCTGGTTCATCAATAAAGGCTACCCCCATAGGTTTAATGGTTGCTAAAAGTCCAACCATAGATGATAAAAAATGGTACTCTCCTGAACTGCTTTGCTCTAGTTTAAAACTACCTTGATTTAAACTAATTTCGGGAGGAGTTAAAAAACCTAGATTTCTCAAATGCTCTAAGTAATAAAAGTCTTTTCCAATATCGAATGATTTAACCTTTGGTTCGAGAATGTCATACATTATTTTCTTATTCGAACTACGATAAATATGAGTGAGACTCCCATCTTTTACTAATCGATTCATAAACAGGCAAATCTCATCAAGCTCCCCAGGGGATGACTTCAAGATTTTATTAAAATAATTCAACTTAAAGGGTGGAATTGATGTCGAATCCTTATATTTCTCAGCTATACTGAAAAAGTAGTTTTCGATGTTGATTTTTTTCACATCGCCAGTGAAGAACTTTTTGGTATACCTTGTTTGATAAACAACTTGCAAGGATTCATTAAGCCCTAAAAAGTTGGTTATTCTTCTTAGTCCAACGTTAAATAACCTGTCATCAATATTTTCTACAATAAATTCAACTGTCTTTCTAATATAAGAACGAGTACTTGCTTGTTGTGGGCGGTTCCTAACACCAAGATATTTATAAGGAGCAAATTCGAACTTCTGGAGTTCTTTTTTTAGCTCTCTAGGGACAAAAAATTTATCCGTCAGCATTATGGAATTAGCAACAATCGAAATTGGAAACGATGCCTCTGAAAAAGCTACTCTTACATCATTCTTCTTAAGATAATTTGGGTTTCCTTTCTTGGTTAAAATTTTCATATCCTCTGATATGCCTTCGACCGGTAAAAAGTTGGAATACTCAAACGTATCCCCAATAAAGTGATATCTCATACGAAACCTTCCATCAACGGCATAGGTTCTTTTACCTCCTCTACTTAACAACCAGAGTTCTCGAAATAATTCGATCATAGTACGAAAAAGATTACTTTTTCCAGTTCCGTTTGGTCCAATAATCAGTGTTGTATAAATCGAAGGTTGATAATCGACATCCTCAGAATCAATAAACTCAAACTTATTTGTTCCAAGAAAAGAATTATCACTTAGTTCAAGTGAGATAATTCGAAATTTATCTTTTAAATCCATTCTTTATTTGGCATCAATATTTTATTGTTAATAATGTAATTAAATTACTACTCATTTATGTTAATATCCAATTTATACATTCAATAATTTCAGCATGGTCATTTGGCAATGTTGTCTGAGTTCCGTGAGTTTCAATGTCATTTACAAACCTCGCCCAAACAGCTTCGGTTTTCCCACTTAAATTCAGATGTCTTTCAATAGTTCCTTTTTTCCAAATCCAAATGTTTTGGACTTGCAGTTTTGTCTTTAGATTTTGAATATTCGTTTGAACATTTGGTTGTGTAGCTAATAACGTAAAAGCTTCTGCTGCCGACATGGAACTATTTTTATTCGTTGGCAAACCATTATCTAAAGATATCCCATTTGGGCCTGCTAGTGATGATAATTCCGAAAGACAAGCGGCTAAATCAGGGTCATTTACTTGTAAAAAACCATCATCAACTGCATGCTTAAAAGTATAATCTAAATCAACGATTGCTTTACATGGCAAATCCATCATTTCAAGAACCATTTTTGATTTTCTTGTATTACCAGATCCACCCTGCTTTACCAAAGCGCATTTGTGAGTTCCTAAAGTATTATTAGTAATGTTCTCTATTAAAAAGGGAATAAGTCTTTGTTCTGTTTTTCCTTCTGTTAGAACAACTCTTTCTGAAAAAAGTATGTTGCTTGAGTTACTTAATGCAAATAACAATGTTAATTGATGCTGTGCTTCTTGTTCGACTTGAGGTATAGCTGATTTTAAGGAGCTTCGTTTGTGAGTACCAAGAGTGGAATTCTTTCTAATCAAGATAGTGTTTGCCACATCTTTTTCTGTAATCATAAATGGCGAATGGGTTGTGAAAATAATTTGATACCCTTGGTTAGATAGAGTCTTTAATGAAACTCTCAATATTTCAATTGCCTGCGGGTGTAAATAAAGTTCAGGTTCATCTATCAATAATAATGTAGTTGTAGTTTGTTCTTGCGAAGCTATTTTCAAATCTGCAAGATGTCGTATCAAAGTCATCTGAATAGAACGCTGGGCACCATGTCCCAAAGCAGAAACATCTGTTCCGTTTGTGTTTTGATTCTCGTAGACTTTAATTGTCCCCTTTGTAAAAACTTCTTTCAGTTCGGGTGTAGGAACATGAACTTTGACATTAATGTCAGGGAAAAAAGCATCTAACTTTTCATTGACTTGTTGGTCAAACTCTGTTAATTCGGTTGCTCTATTTTCTCCATCTGCATCTAAAACTTCCTTTAATCCATCCAGAACCGTTCTTAACTTGTCTCCATATTGTTCTTCAATTGGCCCAATTATCTCTGATAAAAGTT
Organism: Ulvibacter sp. 2210JD10-4; assembly: GCF_058148525.1. Lineage (NCBI taxonomy): Bacteria > Pseudomonadati > Bacteroidota > Flavobacteriia > Flavobacteriales > Flavobacteriaceae > Ulvibacter > Ulvibacter sp. 2210JD10-4. The sequence goes on along the minus strand of NZ_JBYVJZ010000005.1, from coordinate 109,573 downwards.
TTCCAATTGTAGTTCCAGCTTTAGACTTACTTACATCTTCTTCCGAGTTTTCCATTGCCCCAATATGTATAGGTTCGGGAAATAAATCTTTGATTGCATTGTCAATCCCGGTTGGGTTTGATTGCCATTGTCCATCAGATGGATTAAGCACTTCAAGTCTAATTTGAGCAGTTGTTGTTGTAGGTGTTGCTTGTATTCTTCTTATCGTAAGTAACTCTGAATCCAAAAATGGTTCTATTCTTAGTCTGTGAGTTGTATTTAAATTTTCAAGGATTGTCTCACTTATTCCATCAATTTTTGCTGTAATAATAACAGATTCATTGACATCATTAAAATCTGTAGCTTTTAAAGAGCTTTTTCTTAAAACCCATTTTATGGCTTCAAGAATGTTGGTTTTCCCTGCATTATTATATCCAACTAATGGAGAGTATTCGGTTAGCTCAAATTCAAGTTCAATAATCGACTTAAAGTTCTGTATTTTTATTGTGGTTAATTTATGACTCATTGGCTAGTTTTGTATTTGTGTAATGTTGAGATTCATTTATTTGTTCGATTCATGATCAACTCTATAGGTGTGATAGTTTGTTCTTCTATCCATTTGTTTTTTTCAACCAATTGTTCTATTAAACTCTGGGCTTCTTTGGAGAAGGCATCCCGTTCCAAATTTGTAAACTCTCCCTTTTGCCACTGACTAAAATGTTTTCCCGATTTTATTGGTTTTAGCATTGGGTTTTTAGGAACTAATAACAAAAAATTTATGCCCTTTTCGATCAGCAATCTCTTAATCCGCAAGTATATATCCAATCCATGGTAGTCCCAATCACAAACGTAGAATATTGGATGGACTATTTTTTCTGAAGGTAGATCTTCTAGTTTTTTAGTGTTACTGCCACCTAAGTGCCATAATTCGATGTTGTTCTCTCTGAAAGCCCATGGATTTTTTAAAAAATCAATATTCTCGCAAAGCAGGATGTATTTTGGGTTTTTACAATCGACTACCAATCGCCACTGTTGTGATTTAGGGGATTGGTTCGGAAACTTTTCTACCCCCAAAATTTTTAAAATATCTTTCTGTAATCTTTTGTTGTCATCTAGAAACTTAGAATCTTTTTCTTCAAAAAAATTGCTAGAAAAAATATGTGGAGTTGATAGAGTATCTTTTAGCTCTTCTTTGTTTTTATGAATCAACATTAAAGATTTTAGTATATATTCAGAATAAGTTCGAAGTGCTGATTTTTCGATACCAACTTCATCAAAAAAATTAGCATAGTATTGATAGTGATCTAATAATTTTTCTTCAAAGAATTTATCGAAGCCATCTTGTTTTTCAATAACATTTAGATTGCCATTCTTGTAATCGATTACTCTTTCTATCTCATATAAAACCCTTTTTACATATATGTTATTCATTAACTTTAAACGTGTACTTTTCCCCTTATACAACCGATAAAGCCCTTCCAATTCTCTCCAAGTTAATTCTTCTCTCATAGTTTAACTGAATATTACTGACGGGTGGTGGTTAGCTCTTTCCTCTTCTACTATTTTGGTAAGCCTATAGATATATTGATTCTCTCTTTTAAGCTTGTTTGGGCTTATGGATAAAGAAATAATTTGATAATCGAAAAGCTCAGCTATCTTACTCAACATATCAAAGTTAGAACCAATCCCTTCCGCCTCATCAATACCCATGAAGCGAAGTCCAGGAATTGGATCTTTATTTTTCGTCCCTCTATTTTTCAAGGACAATTTAGCTATACATAATAGAGCTATGGAAGTATAGGTTTGCCCTGTACTACCAGAATTTCGTTTTCCACTTTTGGTTACGATACTGTAATCCAGGCTGTAATATGAAAATGGGTTTAATAATCTTCTAACAGAAATATTTGGTTCTGGAGTTTTGCTAAACTCCTGATATGCGAATAATAGTTTATCTTCTAAAGAAGGTAGTTCTTTGTTTTTGGAATTTAGACTTTCTTGATAATCAAATAACCCTATATCAATGGTTGCCAATTTTTTAAGATATCCTGTTATCCAGCTCAAAGAAACCGTAGTGCTCGGTTTTATTTCCAATGAAGCATTATTATCTCCTGTTATTTTTGTGTAGTCCTCCTTAAAAAATCGCTTAATTGATTTATTAATTTCGATCTGATTACTTACCTCTATCTTTAAATTATCCAAAATATCTTTTATCGCAAGAAGCTTGTTCTGATTTATTTTGGCATTGATATCTATTATCTTTTCAAGATATTTTTCAATTTCGTCTAATATCGCTGCTTCATCAAACGAAATGTTCTTAAAAATTTCCGATGGGAACAATAGTTTAGATAAATGCATAAAAGATTTTTCTCCTTCAAGTTGCTGTTCCTTATCGGATAGTTTATAAGCAATTAGTATAGCATTAAGTTCTCTACTATAATTTCTATCCGCATCATCGTAATCTTTATAAATTTTGTCGTAATCTTCTTTATTTAGTTTTTCTTCTAAATTGACATTGGCGACATAAGGGTATTTTATTTTGAGGGTTTCTAATTCTGTCTTTATTGAATTTCTGTTTTGAATAGATTCTTCGATATCTTCTTCTATGTTTAAGTTGTTGACTGCGTCGGTGTGCTTTTTTGTAAAATCTATTATGAACTTATCTTTGTCTACTGAAATATCTAAAGTTGGTTCAGTTATTACTTTTTCCTCTTTTGCTATGCTTTCTAAATTAGAATTACGTTCTGGTAGAGTATGAATTTCGAAGGTATCCAACTGCTCCCTTAGACTTTCATATTGCCTGATATTTTTACTGGTAACGCTTAGCTCTTGTTCTTTTTTTGTGAATTCGGAAATGATACTTTTTTTGTGGGGGTATTTTTCTATTTCTTTATCGAAGTCGAAATCTCCAAATCGGGTAAAGATTTCCTCTTGTTGTTCTGTTTTTTGTTCCAGATTATTTCGGTTTTGCCACACCTTTAAATCATTTTCTGGTTCAGTTAGTTGCTCTAAAACAAACCCACGTAATTTTGTACTGATTTTCAATAATACTTCCTTTTCCTCAAGTTTTATTCTCAAGTCTTTTCTTTTAGATCGGAACATTTTTTTCAATTGATCTATATTATCGGATTTAAAAATGGGAGGGTCTATTTCCTTTATAAACACATGAAGGCCAGAAAGTGTTATCCAAAATCCATTTTCTTCATTCTCAACAGTGCTATTTTCCAGAGTTTCTAAAATGTCATTTGGGCTTGGTAAATATTGACTATCATCTTTTATTTTTTCAGGTTTGACAGTTTGAATATTGAAATAGTACCTTATGACGCTTTCTTCTTTTATATTAAAATCCCTATTTTCATTAATAACCCAATATGCCATTGATTTTGGGTTTTCATAATCATGAAAATTTATCAACTCATTGTATTGTCTTATTTGATTTGTACTCTTTGAAATTTGTTCATCTAATAAACTAACAATTTCCATAAATGACTTACTGAGGTCCAAAGCATTAAAACTATCTTCTAACCCTTGCTGTTGTAGTTGCGTTTTTAATTGAGTATATCTATGTATTTGAGCTTCATTTTCTTTATATGACGCATAGGATAACTTTAATTCTTCCCATGATTTAAGGGATAGTTTCTCTAAGGCCTTATCAACAATATCAAAGAAATCCACAGTAGTTTGTAAATTTTCTTTTTCTTTTTTTAATGTTTTCTCTTGAGGTGTGATCTCTGTAATTTTTGTATCACATTCTTGGATTGTTTTTACTTTTAGATTACTTAACGATTTAAGAGTAGCTATTGCCGTAAAATAGTTTTGTAATGTTTGTCTTATTTCATTATTTATTTGTTCCAAACTGTGATTTTCAAAATTATATTTCGCGTTATTATATTTTACTTGGGTATTATCCTTTACAATCTTAAAGTTTCGTAGTTTTTTAAGTAGTTTGTTTTTTTCTTTTATTTCTTGGACTTCCTGATGATTTTTTCGATGACCTATAATCGAATCTTCCATCTGTTTTACAGCATCTTGAAACTGATTGTAAAATTTTAGCCCAGTGGTTTTTCCATGTAAAAACTCTTGTAAATCCACATCGTTTTTGACACTTATTCCCCTACGGGCAAATGCTTGTAGAATCTTTGCATAATCCATGAGATCACTATTGTTGGTAAAAATGTCAATTGGTAGTATTTTATTCTCAAACAATACTTGATGATAGTCTTTAAATAAATGAAATACTTTACAGCCTAGATGGTTACCTGTGTTAATGTGCCTATCAAATTCTTGTAACGTCATCCATTTACTGTTCATTTCAAAACGTTCCACTGTAAAAGGGGTTTCAAATGGGATCAATGTGTTTTGATCAAAATCCAAATTCTTCTGAACAATAAAGGCCTGTGTTTTTCTAGACCTTCGCTCTATATAGCTGCCTACTAGTAAGTATTTCCCTTTGGCTACTTCTACATTAAGATAAGTATAGCCATAATCTCCTTTATCAAGGGTTTCTATAATAAGACTATTGTAGGGTCTATCATCCGAGCCTTGAGTCGAGGACAAGTAGTGGGTTGAACCTACAAGGATTAGTTGAATTAAATCTGTGATAATACTTTTCCCCACACCGCTTTCACCTGTAAAATCAGTTCTAAATGGATGAAATTCATAATCAAATTCTTGATGATGTATAATATTTATAGCCCCTAAGCTGTGTATGCGCGGATATTGTTTCATTTATAGTTCTCTACTATCGTATCTATTTTGGGTATAATGTCTTCATATAGAGTTATAATTCTATGGAAAGAAGTTCTAGGTTCAAACGTATCCCCTTGATAATCTAACCATGCTAGTTTTCTAAATTGTTTTAAGGCTCTGTCCACAGCACTGTCAATTGCTTCATCATCATCAAAATTATCTTTGTCAGCTGTAGATTGGGCCACAAGCTTTCTTAGACCAGGTTTAAATTCTTCATAATCATTTCTAATGGTTCGCTTTAATTTTTGAATAGAGGATAGTTCAAGGTTTCCTTCCAGAAATATTATTTTATAGATTATTAGTCCTAAGATGATGTAGTCGTTTTTTAGGGCATCCCTGAACTGCTGCGGCATATTTCCCCTGCTTGAATCATTAAAGTCTAGAAAGAAGTATGAGTCCGCTTGTTCGTTCTCTTCTTTGAGGCTTATCCCGAAAAAGCGTTCATAATATGCATTTAAAGAGCCTTTATGTTTTTTTAAAAAACGATAGTAAGGTATTTGATCCCCATAGTCTTGAAAATGCACCCCATCTTTTAGACCGTAATCCAACCTTCCAAAATATTGAACAGAATCTTCATGTTTTAAAAACTTCAGGTATACTACTTCTGAAATATCATTGTTTTCCATAGTGCTATATTCTCACTTCTTACCAAATTAGTTTTATCTATGTCCACATCGTATTTTTCATTGTTATGGGCATCTTCAACAACCTTGAATGTGACTTTTGTTGCGATTGTTATATCATTTGTTTCTTCCAATACGGAGAAAAATCCACTTGAAATATCCAATTCTTTTTTCTGTTGTATTTGAGCAAAAAACAATTGTACCCAATCATCTATTATCTGCGTGTCTTTGAAAGCTTTTTCCAAGACAGCTTTGTTTTGTGCTTCTATTTGAGGGTTTCTAAAATATTTTTTTCTTGATTTTGACTGTATAGGGAATAAATTTCGATCTCTGTCTATCAATAGATATTTTGGGCGTTTATAATTTGAAATTTTAGTTTTTACTTCTTCAGGAAATGCAATTTCTTTATCATTTCCTTTTCCATCAAGTATCGAATATTTTAATAAAAACCGTATGAATCGATCTATTTTTGCACTGTATTCCGGTTGGCTTAATGTAAAAAAGAGTTGTTTAATTTTTGGTTGAATTCTATCTAGCCTCCTGTTTGTATTTCTGAGTCTACTTTGAACATTATCAAAAAAACGGGAAGTTTGATTTATATACTCCAATAATATCTCCTTTTCGGTATCTATTTCCATTAATAATGTACTTATGGAATAGCTTTCTGAAAATGCCGCTCGCAACTCGTCATTTTTTTTCTGTATATCTGCAAGGTCGTCACTAACCATTTGCAACAACTTTAGTGGTGATTGTCTTTCAGAAAGAGTGTCATTTCTTAATTTTTCTACAGCTTCGTCAATTTGCCTATCCAAAAAATCTATTTGCTGTTTAAGGTGAGGATGAAAGTTCTCGAAATCTATTGTAAACCATTCCTCTGTTTTGACTTCATCCCCAATGCATTTCAGGAGTTTCCGTTTCAACTGAGAACAAATGACTTTAATCTCGGTGGGTTTAAAAGACCCTCTTATAGTTTCCTCGGATATTCTGCAAAACTTTATCCCATATTCTTGAAAGGAATACAGTTGTGTTTCTTCGTCATATTTTAAGAAATACTTTTGGAGTTTGTTTATTCGCTCCTTTACTAATATTACTCTTTTTTCCCCTTCGTTTAATGTAGACTCAAACAGTGAATGAATTTCCTCAGCAGTAAAAGAATCATTATCATACAGCCCTAGTTTTACACGTTGATATAAATGAGCAATTACAAGACCCTCTCGCTGGTCTGGGTATAACTGGCGGTAGGTTTCAAAATTTGAAATTTCATCAATGAAGTTAAATATGTCTATTTTCGCTTCTTCCAATTATTCTATGTAATTCTATTTACAATTGAATGGTTAATTTATGACGCTCTACTATAGTTCGCGGTCTAAAAATCATTATGAAATTTAGACATCAAAAGCATACTGTGGTTACGGATTACCGCACTACAGTCTATATGAGCTGGGGAGAGTAAAGAGTAAAGATAGTTTAATTAAACAATAGGATGCAAACTCTCGATCATTTCATGTAAGTTTTCCAGATTGTCTTGCACGTAATGTTCAGTCGAAGAAATATAACGATGCCCTGCCATATATTGCACTTTCCGGATATTATAGGCCTTAAGCCAATGAGTAATAACCGAAGCCCGAATCTGTTTGATATCTTTTACATTGAAATTGATACGTTTTAACTTCTTAAAAAGTTCATAGGTAAAGGGAAATCTATCCCCGTGTAGTGGAAATAAGCCGTCTGTGTGGCAGTTAATCAGTTGTTGAAGTATTGGCCTGTCTATTTCAAGATATCGCGACAGTGATAATATTTGGCAGGATTCAAGTTTTAGTTCCCTGCTGTTTGTTTTTTTCGTGGATGGAATATAAATCCGACAGGTATTCAAATTCAAATGCTCTGTTTTAAGATTTTTAAGTGCTGTTGCATTTAAACCTTGATATACCATTAGACCGGTAATGACTTTATCCCTTGAAGCTACATGGGGGCTACTTGGGAGCTGAATGTTTCGAGTAGGTAGGCTGTAAAATAAATCTTCCAGTTCCTCAAACTCTAAAAGGTTGTGGTTAAGACTTCGCTTTACCCCACGAATGTTGATATTCTGAAAGGGATTATCTCCTCGGAAATTCTCTTCAATAAGGTAATTGAAAAATATTTTTAAAACTCCTATTTGATGTTTGGCAGTTTTCTTTGATATCACTTTTCCTTTTTTGGGTTGTTGTATTTTTTTGACATACTGCAAACATCCTTTGTAATCAATAGTGTCGATTTCATAATCTTTAGTATCACACCATTTAATAAAAAATTCATGTGAACGCAGATATGATTGTATCGTTGTTTTAGAATAGTCTTGTTCTAATAAGTAACCATTAAAGGATTTCATCTTTTATTAACTGCGTTTTTTGTTTATCCTCTGATATTGCCAGGTGCGTATATATTTGAGTGCTTTCCATTGAAGTATGTCCTAAGAATTGACTAATAGATTGCATAGGGACATGGTTCTGCATTAGATGAGTAGCAATACTATGACGAAGGATATGGGGAGTAATCTTCTTTTCTATGATAGTTTCATTCTCGGTAGCTTCTACAATAGCATCTAATCTTTTAGCCATGGTTATATCACTTATTCTTTTTCGTTGGCTGGAGAGTAACAATGCATCTGTCTGGTAATTGCCAAAAAACTCTGGTCTGGCTTCATAGATATAGTCTATAAGTATATCTAGGTTGTATTTGTTAAGTGGAACAAACCGCTCTTTGTAGTTTTTTCCTTTGCGGACATAGATTCTCTGTTTTTCCATTAGGATATCTTCACAGTTGACCATCACCGCTTCATTTCTTCGCAGTCCGCAACTGTATAACAATACAAGAATTGCTTTATCCCTCATTTGAAAATGCTCACTCATGTGGGAGTAATTACAAGCATCAAAGAGTTGTTTAATTTCCTCTTGGGTAAGAATTACCTTATCAGCATTATGATAGGTTATCTTTTCTCCTTTTAAGTGAACGCCAAATGTGATATTGGCATTATGCTCTTTGAGATAGACTAAAAAAAGTTTTAGAGTTTGTTGATGTTTGTTTAAAAATGCTTTGCTAATTCCACCTCCTTGTCGCTGATTAGCACGAGTGGATAGCTCTTTATAGTATTCTGTTATGAGTTTAGTTGTTACCCTGTTAAGATCAGTATGTCCTCGGCGTTCAAGAAAATAAAAAAATTCTTGGAGGTGATTAGGTAGGTTATAAACGGTAGATTCTGCATACCCAAGAACATCCAGCCAGTTCCGGTAGGAATCTAACAGGGAGATAAATGTCTCACTTCTAAGGGGTAGTTTCTTCATTTTTTTATTACGCTTTTATAATTTTAGTAATTTGTGGCGAACCTTTCGTTATCTTCTCATTATTAAATAGTTAACCTCGCCATTATGCTAATGGCGAACCTCTGGCGGTCGAGAAGCTCGACACCTATATAAAATCAACTCATTACAGGTTCTTCTTCAAGATCTTTCAAGCAATCATTTAATGCTTTTTCTACTATATCCTCTAAGTTCTTATACTCATCCACATCCACAATTTCATAACTATAGGATTCAGTTCTGTTTTCCTGTCTTTTAAGAATATATCCTTCCTGTAACAAAAGATTATGATATCTCCTGAGGGTTGATTCCGCTATGCGTAGTTCCCTTCTGATTTCCTTATTAAAGAAAACTACATCTCCCTTCTTTTTTAAGTGCCCTTTTAGGGCTTCGAGGTAATTGCGAGTAGCACCGTTGAGAGGATCGGATTTTCTAAGCAGTACCGATTTAATTAAATCATTAGCCTTTTTGATGTCCTCCAATGTAGTTTCGATATATTCTTCTCCAGTCTGCTTGCAGAATTTTGATTCTCGTTGATGTTGACAGTAGAAAGTAACAGCTTCAATGAATTGTAGGTAATGGCTGTTGCTTCTTCTTGGTTTAAATACTGATCTTGGGAGAACCAGGTATTCTGCAAATGGATTGCGGACCGTAACAGGTGATAATAGCCTCTGCGTGTTTTGTAATAGCTTGGTTGCATATAATGCATCCTCAATATTTATTTTGCCAGCGGAGGCTCTCCGTTGGTATTGCATAATTCGTTCATCCTGTTCGATACTTTCATCAATATAGAGCAGGAAGGAACGATTGGAATTATCCTCATACAAACTTTCCTGTGTTGTACACCCGGCTACACAAACGGGACCTTCCACGGTAAGATTTTTTGTTTTTCCTTGTCCGCCAATTCCCTTCTGTACTACTGACTTGGTAATACGCTTTTTGGTTTGCAATTCCCGTAGCGGATACAGTACTTCTTCAGCACCATCTAAATCTTCAATTAAGATTAGTTTGTTTTTAAGTTCATTTCTTTTGAAGTAGTAAAATGCATTGGCTGACAGGACAGTAATTTCAAGACGATCTTCCTCCGGGATTAACTCGGCGACCTTATTCTGTAAGTGTGTTTTCCCCGAACCACTACTGCCAAAGGATATACAGTGCAATGGGTTTTCCATTTTCCGGGAAGTGAAAATAAGATACATCAGCAGTCGGTTGGTTTCTTCCCCAATTACTCCGCTTGCTCCAATGAGTTTATTGGTTTTCTCCAATAAGCCAGAAGATTTTAAAAGTCGCATAGCAGATCTTCGTTCTGCTTTAGTAAGTTGGTATTCTGTTATATCCTCCTTGTTTTCCTTTTCCAACAATTCCAAACGATGTTGTTCTAGCTTATTAATGAGTTCTTGCAGGCCTCTTCTAATTTTAGAAGTGCCTACTTCCAAAAATTCGGCAATCTTACAAACGAGTTTTTCAACCCCGTTGGAATTATACAAATCAATGTTATGCCTAAGAGCGTGATACTCATCATCTAGCTTATGTACCTTTAAAGTTACTCTCATACGATCCAAGCCATGTATACTTAAACCACCAAGAATATGAAAAACCATCATTTCAGTTGTAAAAATGTAGTGATTGTTGTTAGTTGAATTAAATGTGTTCATAGAAGATATCCGCATTAGACACACAAATATAATTAAAATAATGCTTTTAAGCACATAAAATATCTTATTTAGTGTGTTTATTGGTGTTTTAATAATTTTCACCTACATTTGAAGTGAAATATTTAATGATTATGACACTTTCACATCAATTAATGATTGACAACCTGAAATTCTTTAGAAAAGAAAAGAAACTTACCCAAGCTTATGTGGCAGAGCATTCCGGTATGCTCGCCAGTACCTATTCAAGGCTAGAAACAGGACAAGTATCCCCACAGTTACAAACCTTAGAAAGGGTATGTGATGCCATCGGTATTGCCGTTGGAGATTTATTTCAATCGAGAGAAATAGCTGATAAAACCATCGCCCAAAAACTGGAAATGATCACTGATCTGTCTGACTACAATAGGAGTGTAGTAGATATCCTATTGGATTCAATTATCGAAAAGGATAAGTTGGAAAAGTTACAGGAGGTGAAAATGAAGAAGCGGTTAGAGGAGTTGGATAGAATAAGAGAGAAATAGACCTTGAGCTACCTAAATTTCACAACTAATCAAAATACTATTTAATTTTCATTGCTTTCTCCCTCTTCTTTTTTGAAGATATTACTACCAAACCTAAATGTAAGAGAAACAAAAGGATTTACAGTATATAAATCATTATGAAGTTGATCTTCAGTCAGGTTTTCTTGTATAACCTGTCCTTCTGTATATTGACCATCAAGAAACTTCTGCTTATGAGCAGTTATTCCAGCCACGAAGCTAATATTTTGATTATAGAACAAAGAGCCTCCTATAAAAGCTGTGGGAGCTTCAAGATCGAATCCTAATCCTGCGGTAAGATTTAGAGAAAAGTCTTGATTAAGACTTTCATAAGGAATCCAAGTAAAAAAAATGGACGGAGCAAAATCTAATTTTTTACGCCCTTCTTCTTTTGTAATTTCAAATGAGGAATCTACCGCTTTTGAAAAGAAAGTTTCTTCTTCATTTAAGATTCCTGCAATAAATGAAAAACCATAGCTAGTGATCCATTTTCCACGTTTAGGAGTTCTATATTTATATTTCCAGGTTTTCGGATCACCATCAGTTTTACGTACTATGGTAACTTCGAGTTCTTCCCCTTTTTTAAGTTTTCCAGAATATACTATCTTTTTGGTAAATTGGAGTACCTGTTCAGCTTTGAATACATGATATGCTGTGCATCCTTCATCCGTAGTATCTTGTACTTGAAGAATCTTCTTAATCTCACTGATATCTATTTTTATTGAATCGATTAATGCTGGCAGTTCATTTTCATCTGTGGCAAGATAGATTTTCCCTAGCTTGGTCAAAAATGCATCGCACGCTCGAAGACCTACTCCAAGCGATCTAATATTTGGATCTTCTCTTGGAAACTCCAAAGGATCCAACCAAGCCGATTTTTTCTCCACAACCACACTATAGTCTACATCTGGAAGCTTATTAATAATTGTGATAGTAACTTCCACGTTAGCAGGAATACTTTGAGTAACAAAATCATTAGTGCCTTCAGAGAGGTCAATTGTTAGGTCTTTTTGAGCCAAACAAATCTGAGAAATTATAACTATAAAAATGAATAAAGTTCGTGAAAATGTGCCCATAGTAATAATATAAAATTTTTCCCTTTTCCAGGATTAAAAGTATATAATGAAAACTCTAATTAGAATACCCAGTAATGGGTATATTCTATGGGGAGAGATATAAAGATACTTAAAAATTTGTCCTATCCAAAATTCTCAAAACAACTTTCTGAAATTGGACTGATGATAATCAAATCTCTATTTTATAGAAATTTTGGTGGTAGTCACACCAAATATTCGTTATGATACAGGTAGGCAACTCAAAAAATAATGAGTCAAAAGCGAGCAATTTATTAAACAGAATACAAACACAATCTTTTAAGATATCGGTAAGCAGGATTGCATTATGACAAGTTCTTTTTCATAATGCAGTCCTGCTAGGGAGACCCTAGAACCCCCTACGGATTATTCTATATTTACCGGACGAACACTAAATTTTCTGAAATGATATTAGGTATTGAAATCTCAGTATGGGTTAATTCCCTAGGGCTATTTATTGATATAGTTGGTGCTGTATTAATATATAAAAACACACCAAAGGCTAATTTTGATAACTTTTTTTATGACCAAGAAGTTTATGATAAAATGAGAATTACTGCAAAAAAAATGAACAAAAAAGTGAGATTGGGAACCATGTTCCTGTTTATAGGTTTTTTAATCCAGCTTATCTCAAACTGGCTTTAAGATATTAATTTATCGTTTTCTTCCTCTGGTACGGTTTCTTTGTTTTAGCCGAATATGCTTTAGGGTATCAAGGCGTTTATTTTTAGATAAGTTCTTATCAAGACTCTTTAATACTTCCCTATCATAACCAAGGGTCTTAAACCGAAATCGTCTCTTTAATACCACTCCGGCCTCACGACCACTTCGAAAGTAGATAACTAGTCCCTGTTTTCTTAGCCGGGTGTAGAAATCTTTCTCTGAGGTAGCCGAAGCAAAAGCATTTTCAAGCTCTGTAATTACCTGTTCTTTGTCAGAGACAGCACCTCTCTTTTTCATTTCTAGTTCCGGGTCTTTAAGGACGCTTTGTCTTTTTTTTTACTTGGATTGTGATCAATCTCAGACTTTGAAAGCTCTGGGAACCGCCTCTTTTGAAATGCCTCCATTTCCAACTTTACCCTATGAAAATCAGCCCTTGACAAGCGTGTTGATCTCCCCGTGCGATACTCCACCCCGGAAAAGACAAAGTGAAGATGTGTATGGGAAGTGTCCCGATGAACGCTCGCCACACACATAGCATGTTTTGACCTGAGGGAAATATACTTTCGTGCGATAGCTTGCAAGATTCGGTTGTCCTTTAGTTTCTCTCTGTCCTTTGGATGAAAAGACAACACCTCCATGTGAATTTTTACGTTGTTCTTTCGCCTATGGATACGGTGCTTTTCATTCTCTTCAAACTGCCCGGAAATAGTATCGGGAGAATGATCTTTTCCCTTTACAAAACGGGTAATCACAAAAGAGCCGTCCCGCCCGGATTCACGCATTACGTAATGAATGACCGAGCGGATGCTCCTCTTACCCTTATATCCCCGTGATTTAATGATCAATTTTTAAAATTGCTTCTTCAAGATCGGCGATCTTCTCTTCCAATGAGCGGATGGCTTCAGCACCCGCCTTAAGCTCTTCCGTTACCGTGAGATCCGTCAGGTACTCACTGATTAAAAAGAGCTGCTGCTCAATGACTGAAGTGTCCACAATCCGGGTTTTGACAGGTTTCCGGTTCATGTAACCCAGTACCGCCTCACGGATAAACCCGGAGACTGCCTTGTGAGCACCCATCTTCGTCTGAATTCGATCATACTCATCCTTTGAAAAGCGGGCAGAAACTACACGGTAGTTCTTTCGCTGACGACGTTTAAGGTCAGTGTTGTACATCCGCCAATAGTCCTTTTTGGCTTTTTTAATGTCCTTGTAGGCAACAGCCCAGCGATCTTTAAAAACCTCGTCCAAATAATCGTAAACACTTTTGTACTTAAATGCCATCTTCTATATCAGCATTTGGAACCATATCGGAGAGCTTAGCTACTTCAGGTTTGGGTAATGTGCTATAGATAAGCTCCGGTGGAGCCAGTTTGCTGAGAGTCAGGTATTTTTTGATTTTGTAAAAAGGCCTAACCCTTTTTAAGAAGACTCCACGTTCAGCCCCTACAAAGAGCAGGCACTCCCCTTCTTTCATAGCCCGGATGGAGTCGGGAGTAACCAATTTGCGGTTACGGTCAGTCTCACTCTTGGTGTCCTGATAGGTGTACTCCCCGAGCATTTCGGCAATGGTTTTGGAAAAATTAATGTCCAGGTTCCTAAGAAAGACTTTTACATAGGAATTTTGCAAAATACTGACTGCCTCTTCCCTTGAGTAGAGGGTTTCCAGTTGTTGGTAGGACTGTAACCCCAGACAGATACTGCCACCGTACTTTCTAAGGTTTACCATACACAGCGGCAACATGCTTCCGAGCTTAATGGATGAGGCTTCATCAATGAGGAAATAGATCCTTGGAGCATCTTTGTTTCTAAGCTCCCGCATCAGGGTTTCAAAGAAGAAGTAGAAGAACAAGGAATTTACCGGCCTTAGAAACTCCTGTGACAACACCGAATTTTGAATAAAGACCACTTGTTTGTCCGATGTTATAAACCGCTCCATTGAAAAGGTGTGGTTTCCCGTAACACGTGCCACCTCCGGATTGTCAAAAACACCCAAAGCTGCCTGACAGGTAGCCAAAACACCTGTAACTACTTTACTGTCGGAGGCCACCAGAGCCTTGTAAGCTCCAAAAGTAACATCTGAGGCGTAACGGGAAAAGAGTTGGTCAAATAGTTTAGGCTCCCCTGCAAAACGCTCAAGTAAGTATTTTAGAAAATACAGGGTGTGGTACTTTCGGTCAAAAACCTCTAAGATGAAGTCCATAAACAGTGCTATGGTGTTTACAGCCGAAAGGTTCCAAAAAGGGTCTGAAGCCCCCGTCATGGTATTATCCACAAGGAGTTTGGAAAAACTCTTGGTGCTTTCTGGCGAATACCGGAGTGCTTCAAAAGGATTCCAGCCATCGGTGGAACAGTCAGCCGTATTCGGGTTGATCACTGAAATTTCATAACCCCTTTCCTTCAAAGCAGCTCCGGCAATTTCAAGCAATTCTCCTGAGACATCCAACACCACAAAATTCCCATTCGATGAAAAGAGCGTATTTAAAAAGAACATGGTGGTCTTCCCTGTCCCAGAAGGGCCTATGATGATCTTCGATTTTCCACTGTCTGAGTCTGATAGCCGCAGGTGACCTACAGCATAACCCGTATTACGCCTACTTAAGGGTGACTTTGAGCCAAAGCGTGCTTTTAGGCGATGGTCTTTTTTCAAAAGATCAAAGCACAGTCCAAGAAATTCTGAAAGACTCTCTATGAGTAATTTTAGAATATCAAAAAATGCTTTCATATCAAATTTTACGCTTTAAAAATTCATTGAGGTTTTTAAGTACAATCTCCACTAAAGAGCTTATAAGGTAGAGCCAGATTATAAGGAGTTTAACAATTACGGACAGCACCGCCTTTATGATCCCCCATGCTTTGTTTCGGCTACTCATAACTACGGGTGGCACTCGTTAGATTGGCTGAAAAGGAAATGGGAATCTTTAGCTGACCGAAGACCTGGCTGTACACTGTCCGTAGTTTTTTAAACCGGGTGTTTTCTGTGTTGTCTTTAGGGATAAAAACCACATGGACACTCACATTGGAAGTGTGAGGTAGTTCCTTGGCTTTTCCCAAATACCGCTCCACCAGTTGCTTCGGTTGGTGATTCAGCAGCCACAAATCCTCACTTCTATAATAAGACAGCCAGTGGCTGTTCTCCATCAGGTCGCTGTAGACAATAAGATGTTTTACGCAGTCTGTTGGGAGAGATGCCAGTATTTTTAGCTCCGAAACTATAGGCTCAAAAATGGAGGAATGCGGAGCTTTGAATATAGCATCCTGTCTTACAAAAAGGCTGTCCAGTTTGACTTCAAACTCACGGGCTTTTCGTTTTTCATCCACCGCATTGGAAAGTAGCCCGCTCTGGCTGGCTGGGCGAACCAGTTCTTTGGAGGGATTGTAGTCCACATCGGAGATTTCAAAGTACCTGACCAGTACCGATTTTTTGGTATCGTCAAGTCTCATATACTTTTTTAACTCCTTAGAATCAGGTCTGGCGATCAGGGGATCAGTAAGGTCATACAATACAGAGTATGCTTCTGCCCGTGGAACCTCAGGGCTACATGCCACAAGGCTCATTACTATTAAAAATACTGACTTATTCATCATCTTCCATCTCCGCATTATCAAATTCAAGTAGCGCCTCGTCCTGAAAGTACAGGGTTAGCGGCGGCAACCCGGACTGATCCTTAAAGCACAGTGGTATGGCCGAATCGCTTCTGTAATGAAGGTTGTTGCTGATATATACCTGATACGCATCTTTATACATCGCGTCAATTTTGAGTTCCACATCTTTAGAACTACTAATGAGTGTTCGCCGGGTAATAAGGCTGGTACTGAGGTTCTGCTCCATATCTTCCAGTGTGGTATCCAGAATATCCTTTTGTTTTTTAAGTTTCTCAATATCTTTTTTGGCGTTTTTCCACCGGCGGTATTTTTCCAGTTCGGATTTTAGCGGGAGGTAGCTAAGTTTTAAAAACAGTGCGCAGCAGAACAGGAATAATTGTATGCCCATAAATTGAAAGGGCGAGAGCTTAAAACCTGTCTGCCCGTCTGCTATCACCCTTAAATACTCTAATCTAAAGTGTCCCAGCGTATAAAAGACTGCCCCTACTACCACTAGAATGACTGCCAAAACTCCTACAAACTGGATCTGCGAGGTGGTTTTTCGTAGAATTTTGGTGCCGATAAGGGCTGAATAGTAGAGGGCAAAGGCAAAAACAACCCCCACCAAAAGACTTAGTGCCATATTGGGCATTAGCAATTGCAAACTTGTGGCCGAGAAAAGGGCTTCCCCACAGCACAGGCCAATGATTCCCGGAAGTACTTTTTGATATTGGGCAATCTTTTCCCGATATGATTTGAGGTTTTCAAAGGCCCGTAATTGAATACGGATATTGTTGTTTGCCTTTTTTAACTTTCCCAGTAATCGCTTTTTTTGACGTTTGAACGTTTTGATCTCCTGGTTCATATGGAACTGCTGTTGGCTGTTCTGGGAAGAAGATTTGTAGTCCACAACAGCCCGGTTAAAACGGGTGGTTAGAAATTCTGTATGAATAGAACTTTTGGTTTTAGCTGACGGGATGTTCTGTCCGGCATGGTCTTTGGCTGTTTCTACAGTCAGTGGAACAATCTCCTGAAGATAAATGTTGTTAAACTTCTCTACAAACTGATGGTCCGATGCTTTGATCACTGTAACCAGTTTTTCGTGTTTGTCTTGATTTTTGTGTTTGAACATGCATAGTGTTTCGCTTTAGGCCTGCCTATCGGCAGACAGGGTTAATAATAAAAAGGAAAAGCACCTTAAAGATTTTCAGGGTGCTTTGGTAAATCTATTTTTTGTAATACTCGACTAGTTTTTTAAACTGACGCTCTACCTTTTGAAAACTAGGGGCGTGATACCCCTGATTGGTATGGCCATCGAATGCCATGTATTGTTTAGAAATGGGATCGAAAAGTAACCAAATCCGTCCCATAAAATCTAAAAAATCCATCTTCAACAGCCTTTTGTGGGTTAAAACTTCAAAAGGTTCCGTGCATTCGGGGTAGTTTCGTTTTTTCTGCTTTCGGCGCATCCATAGTTTTCCGCTTTATTTTTTGATATTCAACAAATTCCTTTCTTATGATTATTTATACTCTTCTTGGAAAGGGGAAAAATACTTCCCCATTTTTTGAATCATTAATATTTTTTCCATTTAAAAAAATATTAAGTTCTAAATGAGTTTTTTTAACTTTTCCACTTTTTATCTTATATGTATGATTTATTCTTTTTTGAGTTTTCATTTTCATTTTTTTTAATTAATTGTTGGTTGCTATAGATTTTATTTTTTAAGGAGGCTTTTGAAAAAGAGAATTAAGATGGAGGTATTGCTTATTTACAATACTGTGATTTACTACAATAAACTGTATCATAAGATTAGGAATAGTACAATCCCTAATATTTATAGTGATGATTTTTTTGGATTGAAAAGTTAATAATGACATAATCAGATATTTTATACCTGACCAAAAGCCCCTTCCAAAATTCTAGTTATCCACATAGGAGGTTGATAACCGAGACAGATTCTGCTTTAATACTTATAGAAAAGTTCCTGAAAATTATTACTTTAGAGGAAAATTTCTATTCCACATCTTTAGTCGACCAAAACTCTGAGATGTGGTAAGCTGATTAAGACTGGAAGGAAACTTTCAGTCTTATTTATTTTTTATATAAAAGGACTGTCTTTTTCCTTACTATTTCAATAAAACACTTGAATTCAAAAATATGAAAGTAATTGGCATAGTACTAATTTTCAATTAGTTATATACAGTTTTAATACAAAAAATCTATTTTTGTTGTTTATACCATTTAAGTTCTTCGGGGAAGAAGTATTTTTTAAAATTTGTATTGAAATTCTTTTCTTTTATAAAAATACCTGCGGTTAAATTATTTGGACGGCTGGTTACTCCTTTATAAGTCCCGGAAATTAACCAATAAGCTTTGTTCAAAAAACCTACATTCTTTATTTCGATCAATTCGTTAATCTGCTTTTCTTGAGAAAAAAGCCCTAATAAAACCCTTCGGGTAACCAGAAATTTCCACAATTCCTTGGGCTTAACCATTAAATCGGGAAAGCCATGGAGTTTTGATTTAGCATTTGTATGAACTGTGATGTTGTCTATTTCAGTTAGTTTAGACAGAAGTCCACTACAAATTTGTTTGGCTTTGTTGGAAATAGATCGCTCATAATCTAGCCAATCTTGGGAATAGCGCTTTTTTAGATATTCATCTTTCATGAATTCTGCTTCTTTGGTTATTTCCCCCGTTTTAATTCTAGGCCATAAATTAATCACCTCTATTATTGATATCTCATCGTTTAAATAATCATTTGCAACTATGGATGTAATACGATCTGAAATTATATTGAGGTATATACGTTCATTCTCTTTGATTTCATAGTTTAAATCATAACCGATTATTAGCCCCCCAAGGTTTCGAAACTGTCTTTTTCCATCATTATAATCCTCTACACTAGCTACGCTCAAAAGATATTCGATACTTGATTGGTAATAGTAGCTCAGAAAAGCCAGTGAGATACAACAGTTTGCTAAATAACCAAAATACTTTTTTGTTATTTCCTCTTTTGGATTGAAAATTTCAGGGTTAGATTTTCTCTTTTCGTTAAGTCTATTAACCAACTCATTGGAATATACATCCCACTTCTTATGATTAAAAAAAATTCTATATGCATCTTCATAATGTTCTTTTGTAAATTCATTTAAATCATCGAACGTCTTTATAATAAAATCATTTTCATTGTCTTTCTCAGCTAAATGAATAAAATCATCTCCATCTTTAGATTTCAATTTTTCATGAAAAACCGTAATAAAATCATCATGATTAAGTTTGTGATATTCTTCTAAAATTATACCCCTTGGGATTTTTACTTCCAAAAGCCTGAGTTTATCATTAAATTTCAAGCTTACCCTTTCAAGACTTAAGTCAACGGATACTTTGAAGTCAATATCAGATACTATGGTTTGAGAAAGCACATACGAAGTACTGAGGTTTTTCGAAACCCTGTATAAACAATAATAGTAAAATCCAAGGATTTTTTCTCTTTGAGCATTACCATAAGATTTGTAATATAAATACGAAAAAGGAATGGGTTTCCAAATATTGTTCCTGAATTGGTATTCATCTTCCAATCTAAGGAAGCCTCCCATCAAGAAAGTGAAATTCTTATTGGTAAAAAAACCATGACTGGACATGTCATTGAAAAAGCGAGATATAGTCCTATCCCTATCGATAATACCTTTAAGAGAAAATTGATATTCTCTCAATACCGATTTGTACAGGTCTATAAAATAATTCTGTATGTCATTTTTTTTAGTCATACATGTCAATAGTATCGTAGGCAATTGAGAAAAAATTGTTTCTTTTGGTATATTTGGCACATTTCATAGCTAACGCCACTGCATAAAGTGAGGTAATCCCAAATTTTTTGATCTCTTCATTATAAAAAAACTTATCCCTAACCGTTCGAATATCTAATTCATCCGTGAATTCAATCTCTAGATTATCCTCCACATACGAATCAATATGACGGAAGTTGACGTTAGGAGGCCTGAGGCCTAAAATCGGGGAGACATCAACCTTATTAAAATTAGGTTGATAGCCGTAAAATAGGCATTTTTTTTCTTTCCCACAAAAGGTTTGAAAGTATTGTAATATTCCTTTTGCAGAAGAACCATTACCCAAAGCCAAGAAACTATACTCTGGAGTCATATTTAGTTGTGATTTGAATTCAATAGCTATACGCTTGAACACATCCAATATTATGTTAGATTTCTCCTCGGCATGGTTTGGTGTAAAATATCTGAACTTGTCTTTGTCGCGTAACGCTTTGAAGTCCTTGATGCACTGATCAATATAGCCCTTTGAAGTAATGATAGTAACATGATCACCTTCAATAGCATTCCTTCTTGCTAAGGATATTTTTTCGGGAACAAATAAGGTGAGTTTGTATCCGAGTAACCGACAGGCTTTAGAAAGTGCTATTCCTGAGCTTCCAGAGGTAACTTCCAATATCTCGTCGTGAGTAGGATAAATCAACATAAGGGTTTCGGCAATAAAAAAATAGATCAACCAATAACGCGCATAGTGATTGCTGCCGAACCTGTTTTTGTATTCCAATTTTGTATAGAGGACATTGTCGTTTTTCCCAAGATTTATTTTGTGTATTGGGGTATTACCTATCGATTCATAGGCATCCTTATAAATTTTTACCCGTTCTGAATCTATAGGAGTGGGGAGGTCAAAAATACCTAAGAGCGACACATCACCATTCAAGAAATTGAAAATATCGGGACGTTCTTTTTTTACAGCATTTACACTCTGTCTCATTCCGTGAAGTCTAAATCCCTGTTAAACGTTTCCCGTAATATGGAATATGAGAGTATAGCTATGAGAAGACAAACACCCCCAACGATCAGGCTTGAAGTTATCACATCAAAGTTGTTTTTCAATCCTTGGTACAACATCAAAACCAAAATAAGCGCACCCCTTACCATATTAGGGGCAGATGTGGTTGCAGTTGCCCTGATCTGGGTTGGGAAACTTTCTGAAGTCATGATCATGAAGAGAGCCCAATACCCTGAGAATGTTCCTCCTAAGAAAACCATAAAATAGTACATTGTAGAACTCTGGGTCAAAAGTGTGATCGCCAACGTAGTAAAGAATACCATAAGCATCATACCCAAGATGACCTTTTTCCGGGACCTAAAATATGCACTGATCGGACCGCTTACGAGGTCTCCAAAAGACAGGCCAGCGTAACACCAAACAACTGCTTTTCCAGCAATGATTTCATTGTCCAGATTCAGCGCCAGTCCAATTTCATTGGAAAAGGCTGCGAAAATTCCGTAGAAAAAATAAATAGGTATAGCGACCCCTATACAGCTTAGATAAGTAAAGAGGTTCTTTTTCCTAAAAAGTAAATGAGTAAGATTACCCCTGTTCATTGTCTCTACCTCTTTTTTGGTTTTAGTAAATATGGAGGATTCCAAAAACCTGAACCTAGCTAATAGAAGAACAAGCCCAAGTATTCCACCCACAATGTAGGCGGTTCTCCAACTGGTCCATTCGAATGTGTAGTATGCCACGACCGCTCCCAATAATCCGATTCCAGTTACGAGTGATGTAGCAAAACTCCTCTTCTCCTTTTTAACTAACTCCGCTATAAGGGTAATCCCTGCTCCGAGTTCCCCGGCAAGACCTACTCCAGCAATAAACCTCCAAGCAGTATATGCTGTTGCTCCATCTACAAATGCATTGGCAATATTCGCTACAGAATATACCAGTATTGATCCAAAGAGAATATTCTTCCTGCCGTACTTGTCTCCGATAACTCCCCAAATAAACCCCCCAATTATTAGCCCCAGCAATTGGGCATTATAGATCAAAGTCCCTACCGTTGATATATCACTCTCATCGAATCCCAGATCCCTCAGGCTTGGGACTCTTAGTATTCCAAAAATGGTTAGATCGTAGATGTCAACGAAATAACCCAAACCTGCAATAATTACTGGCAAGCTCAACAAGCCATATTTCTTTTGAGTGTCCATATGAATGATTTTCCTTCAAAGGTATTTGATGGTCAGACTATTACATAATTTTTGTTGTATCAAAACTGTATTGTTTGCAAAAAAGCAATCTAAATGTGGCTATTTTTTGAATTGAAGGGATAAGAGTATATAAAAAGCGTTAGCTTTTTAAACCAACACTTCTAATTATACAACCAGCTATCCCTTTGAATTTGCTTACGCTCTTGTTCTTCTTTGATTTGATTGATTCGTAAGTGATCAGAAATTTTCTCCTGTGCGTTGTACCTATTTTGTAAAGAAATTTCTTTTGTAGTCTGCAATTCTTGCGGTTTTGTTTGGTCCTTTTTTTCGGTCTTGAGTGCAAAATTTTCAAGGTTATTCAGAACTATGGAATAGAATACACGTTTTGTTTTTTTACGTTTATTAGGGTCAGAGAGATCATTTCCAATATAATCAGTAACGGTAATTAGTCTTTTTTTAAGTAATTCTTCAATACCATTGGTTACACTTCGGTTGGAAAGCCCTGTTTTTTCAAATTGACTATGTGCTATCCAGTCCCGCCCTTTTACTTTTCCATTTTCATCTCTCCAGCCAAACGTATTTCGGACGATTTTTAAATACACCCGGATAGCAGAACCACTTAAGTCAGCAACTTGCTTATCAAAAAACACATTCGGTACGGGTGTAGTGCCTCTAAGCTTCATGGTCGTCAAAAGCAATTACTGGTAGTGATTTGTTATGGCTGGGAAAGATGAGAAAGTCGGTGTCGGGCTGTTGGTACAAATGTAAAAACCATCCTCCATTTTCGGTGACCTTAATAACACCTACCTTATGATAGATGGCTCGCTCCTTGTTATCATTGGTAATGGTTTTACGGCTAACGACATTATAAAATTTTGTCATGTTAAATTAAGTTTTACGTACGTTTTAACCTTAGGACTTTCGCCCAATACAAACTAAAAACGAATATGAGTGTGTCGTAAAACCCACTATAGGTTTTGCGACGGCGGTGTCATGTACCATATATTTTACGACCTTAAAAAGGTAATTTTTTATGCCCTGCTTAGGGCTTTCATGGAAGACACCGCAAATAGTCAATTAAATACAAAGTATTATACTTTATAATTCACACTGGTTTTTGGCCTGTATTCATAGCTAAAAGTACTGTCTATAGTATAATCTACTTTTAAGTTAAAATCAAATAATATTTTCGTCATTATATGGTCTGTGGAAACATTGGGAAAATGCTTGACACGAAAACGGTAATTTGTTACCCTGTACTTACAAATACCTTCGGGTTCGCCTCTTTTGAGGAGAAAAAGAAAAACCATCAGAGCATTGCTTTGATGGCTTTTTGTACTTTTTGAAAGGTTTGTTTATCCAGTACTCCAACCTTTTCCATGAAGCGTTTTGTATCAACCAGACGAATTTGGGAAATGATTGCTTGTGCTTCTTTGCCGTTAACCTCCCCTATAGGTATTTTGTATTTATTAGAAGCTATGGAAGTGGTTAAAGGAATTGCCAAACACACCTGTTTACTGAACCCCCTCAGTACAAGGATTGGGCGTTCATTATTACTCCCTCCATCCTGTTCAAAACCAATATTAGTTCCAATATTACACCACCAAATGTCACGTTGATGGTAAAATTTATTAATCCCTGTATTGTGAATATCTTTCTTTTGAATATTCCATAAGTCAAAATCTTTCATTCCGATATTGTACCATATAAAGCATGAAGGAGAGTACAGAAACTAGTTACATAAGTGATGTTATCAAATACAATACAAGTGATTATCCACAGTTGTTTTTAAAAATCTTCCGGCAGTTTCCTGATAGCGTTTAGGTGAGAGTTGCATGTAATGAAAACTGGATTCGGGTTTAACATGCCGAAGTATTGCTGATACATCCCGTACACTGCCTCCCTGGTCCAAAATGTCATTGGCTTTTCCATGGCGGAAGCTATGAGGAGTGATGTTCTTATCCAATAAAGTAAGTTTAGTTATTTGCTTTATCCATCGCTGAATGCTTCTTGGAGTATAAACTTTTTTTGTTTTGGGATTGATCAGTAATTTATCGCTCTGTGTTTCCATACACAGACGTATTCCCAGATAACGATTCAATAGTTCATTGGTATCCGTTCCCCATACCACCAAATTGTATCGCATACTCTTTCGGGTTCTGACTTTCGCAGTTCTTAGTCCGTTAGTTCCCTGTTTACTAATATTGGAAACCTTGATATCCAATAGTTCGCTTATCCGCATTCCAGTATCCCAAAGTAAGTTTAACACCAATTTTTTAACAAGCTCGTCATGGTATCTTTCGTCCAAGACCATATTAAGTTCTTCAAAATCTTCACGAGTGACAATATCCTTATCGGCATTCACAAATCGTATAGGGATAATTTCTTGTGGGTTGAAATGGGTTTGTCCACGGCCGTGCCAAAACCAAAAGAAGTTTCTAAGGATTCTAGCTGAATAAGCTATTGTTGCCGGGCTGTACTTGTTTTCCAAGCTTTTATGGAAAGCAACAATATGATCTCCTGAAATGTTTTTCAGTAGGATCTCCGGGGTCATAAACTCCATAAATATTTCTAATCGCCCCTTATATGCTGTATAAGCAAAGGTAGTATGGGACTCTTTCCAGTTTAGGTAAGTGTCTATAGCTTCTTTGAGCTGTATTGATTTTTGGTTGTTCATATCATAAAAGACCCGCCAAAAACGATCTAGCGGGTCTTTCATATCTCCAATTTAAAAATTAGAAAAATGAATAAACTCGCCGTTGTCGTTTTAGTTAGTACCTGAAAAGTACTAACGAGGCTTTCGCCCAACGGGGTTTCTTTCTATTTAATTGACTGATAATAGTGTAATTCATTTTTAAAATGATAGCAAGGGTGGCTAGCGCCACCTGATAAAATGCTAATGGCTTTCCTATCTCAACAGTGGTATAATGGTAGTAAGTAGAGCGTAAAAAATGCCAATAGCGAATCTTCAGATTATCACAGATTTTTCAAACAGTTACAGTTCTTTACCGACATAGTCGGACACCAAAAAATAAATACTATTTAACTAACTATTATTCTCCCCTTTATATGAACCTCGACCACTTATTTGAGGTCAGTTATTTTGCACGTACTAATTTTAGAAATGTCAAGAAACTATTTGGTATTAAACAAGCTGACAGGATGTTCCATTTCTATTGTTTTGGAAAGAGCGGAAGTGGAAAGACTTCCCTTCTGAAGACTTTAATGATTCAGGATGCAGAGGCACGAAGAGGTTTTGCTTTTTTGGATATGCACGGGGATGCTTCCCGAGAAATAGTTCTAAAAATACAAGAGCGTTTCCCAGATAGGAAACTCATCTATTTTGATGTAACCAATCCGGAAATTCCCTATGGCTATAATCCCCTTCGCAAAGTATCGGTTTCAAAACGCTCATTGGTTGCCTCCAATATTTTAGAAATCTTTCAACGTAACTGGAAATCGGCTTGGGGAATGAAAATGGAGCATATCCTTCGAATAATTTTGCTTACCCTTTTAGATCAGCCAAAAGCAAATCTATCTGATATTCTGCGTTTGCTTCACGATTCTAATTATCGAAAGCAATGTCTGGAATTTATAACATCTGAGGTGATTCGCCTCTTTTGGACAGAGGAATTTCCTAAGTACAAACCCAATGATCTGCTACCGATTATGAATAAGGTCGGAGCATTTTTAAGCCACAGGGTTATCAAAAGAATCTTAGTTGAAAACAAAGAGCAACTTTCCCTTCGTCAAATCATCGATACCAACACCATACTCATTATTAACCTTGCCAAAGGGCAAGTAGGGGCGGACGTGGGAAATATTTTGGGAGGACTCCTGCTTACTTCCCTTGCGTCAGCTTCTTTCTCTCGAATTGATATTCCTGAAAGCAAAAGAACACCATACTTTTTGTATATCGATGAGTTTCAAACCCTCTCGGGAACAGAACTTATTGCAGAAATGCTGGCACAGATTCGAAAATTCAAAATAGGACTAATTTTAGCAAACCAATTTCTGTATCAATTGCATCCAGATGTTCGAGCAAGTGTACTCGGAAATGTTGGAACCATTGTGTGTTTTCGCCTTGGAGTCACCGATGCCCGTCTTATGGAAAAAGAGTTTTTTCCAATATTTAAAACAGAAGATTTCATTTCTCTTGCCAACTATTCCATCTATCTAAAGCTAATGATTAATGGAAAACCTTCAGTTCCCTTTAGTGCGGATACAATCTTATAAACCTCACTTCCCTTTTAACTTACCTATGCCTAAAACTCCCATTACCTACTATGGCGGAAAACTAAATATGCTTAAACACATCCTGCCACTAATTCCAAAACACCGCATCTATACGGAGGCTTTTTTTGGTGGTGGTGCGGTCTTCTTTGCCAAAAAGCCTGTAGAATCTGAAATTATTAATGACACTAACAATATGGTAGTAAACTTTTTTGAAGTAGTTAAAACAGATTTTAACCGCCTCAAACTAAAGATTGAAATGACCTTGTTCTCACGAGCTAGTTACAGTGTAGCCTTTATGATTTATAAAATGCCTCACCTGTTTGATAAAATTCAGCAAGCATGGGCATTCTACATTGCAACCAATATGGGATTTTCCAGTCAGATAGGATCGTGGGGATATGACAAGTATGGAAAGCGTGTCAAGGCCCTCCAGAATAAGAAGCTACTCTTTAATGAAGATGTATATAAGCGATTGGAAAATGTACAAATTGAAAATACCGATGCTTGCAAAGTAATTGAAAGCCGGGATACAGAAGATGCTTTTCATTATGTAGATCCTCCATATATAGATGCCAATCAAGGACATTATGGAGGCTACTCTAAAGCCGACTACGAAAGTCTTCTCAATACCCTTTCCAAAGTCAAGGGAAAGTTTTTACTGAGTTCTTATCATTCTAAAATCCTTTCTGAATTTTCAAATAGAAACGGGTGGTACACTTTAATCTTTGACAAACCTCTTTCAGCTAAAAAAGCTCAAGAAGGAAAGCCACGTGAAAGAAAAGTGGAAGTGTTGACCGCTAATTATAAAATATAAACACAATTGTTAACTCTAAAACTAAATACAAAAAGCACTCAAATTTGAGTGCTTTTTAATTTTTAAAACTGTCTTAAAAAGAGTGTTCGACTTTTTGTTGCAGATTTAATAATACCTAACGTCCTATTTTGGAACATTATCTATTTTCTATTTAATTCGACAGAATATTCCTTGTATCAAGCTTATTTCTTTAAATTCTTTAACATAAGCTTTGTAATTTATACAATCATCATCTACAACCTCTAATAATTCTACAACCATCCCTCCATCCTTGTTAATCATTTTCATTTCGTCTGTAAGTTCCATCTTATTTTTATCAAACTTCTGAATAAAACTACATTCGTTAATCCACTCAATTGAATAATAGACTTTTTCTCCAAACTCATTTGTCTCGATTTGAGTATTCTCGTCTCTTAAAAAAGAGTAGAAAACTTCAGATTTTTCATTATGCTTTATAGCAAAAGAACCTACCCTGAAATTACGACATGTTGAATAATCGCTATAACTAAATAATGGTAAAAACATTAATAAAACGAAACTCCTTTTTAAAATCATTACCACCATTGAATATTATTTTTAAATGAATAAATAGAATAAACATTTAATACTATAATCACTATCATAAATATAATGGATATGATAGTATATAATCTTCTTTTTCTTACTTCCAGGCTTTCAAATTTATTTAGAATTTTTTTATTACGTTCTTTATTATGAAAATAAATATAATTAAGAAGTAACAAAATTGTTATTACAATAAATCCTAAAATTTTATTTCTTTCGAAAATAATATCACGTCTGTCCAAAATCTGAAAAAGAATAAAATCAAAAATAAATAATAATGAAAGTATCTGATAAAAAACAACCACTATTATTGTTGAAAATACAGGGTAATCTTTGTTTTTAAAAATTCTTACTGTTAACCAGTAGTTAACACTATAAAAAATATCCAGCATGATTACCAATTAATATCTTTGTGTACATTATTAAAATAAAAGTTACTTTCTACAATTGCTTTACCCATACCTGTTCCTAAGCTCCAAGCTGCTCCATATATACTTCTGAAACCGATTGCGTCAGATACTCCTAAATAACTTGCTCCTAAATTACTAAGTTTTCCTTTTTGGTATTCACCATAAGTATTGTATATACCATATAAACCTACAACAGCTCCAACACTACCTAGCCTAGCAGACCATTTTCCTGCAAATTTATTCTTGCCTCCTGTTGCTCCATTGCCTCCCCAACTAGTATCGTAAAATTTCATGTTTTTTCCAAGCCAAAAACTATCATTTCTTAGGAAATCACTTGTTAAACCTAAAACAAATCCTGATAATGAAGCTCCAGACATTCCTTGACCCCCATTTTCGTAATAACTTCGTTCTCTATTATATTTATAAGAATAAGCCCAGTGTCCATTTGAACCCATAGATTTTTCATTCCAAGGGTTAGAAACAAATTTGTCTACTTGACCACTTATATTGTCAGCTTGACGTGGACTAAATCCATTTGAATCCCCTCTTCTATTAGTCCTAATGGTTTCGCTATCCAATAATGCACTACCATTACTTAATCGACCTCCTGAGCCTCTAAATTCTTCTTGTATAAAAGTATCTATTTGAGCTCCTGAGGCTCCTCCATTAAATTCACTCTCGAACGCCAACATATCCATAAATCTTTGGATATCTTTTTCATCATTAGTAGACCAACTTTCATCATCTTTTACCTCCCACAAACCTAAAGGATCACTAAACAATATTGGATTATTAAATCCAAAGCGGTAGGGGGTCCAATTTTGAGTAAGCTCCGCCGCAGGATCAATAACATTAAACCTTCCTAATGCATTATCATATTGTCTAAAGGACATTTCATTTAAGTTTAGATTTAAGTCTTCATTATATTCTTGACCATTAAACTTAATTTTCTGTGCTGTGGAGTTTCCACTTGAAGAAACTGTGTTATTATACCCATTTTGTTTTAAGCCAAAGGGATAATAATTAGATTCTTCAATGATCTCATCAACCGGTGTGATGGCACCGTCCAGATTACCATCTGTATAGGACAGTCTTACATTTCCTAAATGATCCTTATACTGGAAAACATACTCAAATGCACTATAGGTGGTTACCCCGTTTGTTGACCCTTTTACCTGCTCGGTTACTATTACCGGTTTTACATAGCCTTCGGGGTGATTAAAAAACTGTAACTCGGCAGAAGCCAGGTCACTTCCGGAATATACATAGTTACCGGCATAATATGTACTTGTAGCTGTTCCATCGGTTAGTGTCTTTTGTAATTTCACACCGGTAGCATCATAGACATACCCAATGGTGGCTGTTGTTCCGTTATTTACCGTGATTAGAGTAGGAAGGTTTAAATGGTTATAGGTAATAGCCGTAATATTCTTGTTCTCATCCTTGGTCATATTACCGTTGTCATCGTATTCAAAGTCTACTGCTCCTGTATATCCGTCATTAAAGCCTAAAGCTTTTAAGGTAGCTCCATCACTTGCAGCATCATCTACCTTTTTGAGTTGGTTACTATTAGTGTAATAGGTATAGGTTAAGTCATCCCACTCACCACTGGTAATGCCATTTTCATCGCGCCCTTTTCTGATCAGGCTTAGTATGTTTCCATTTTGATCATAGTCCAGGTTACTTAGATCGTGTTTATCGTTAGCAGCCATGAGTGCCAAGGTTGTACCTTTATAGCCGGTAGCTGTCTTAATGCGGTTCAAATCATCATAGCTGTAGACATAACTTCTTATATCCGTATCATCGGTCACACTTTTCCATAGGGTCTGTGCAATATTACCATTGTAGAGCTTATCTCCTGAAGCGTTTCCTTCCAATTTATTGTAATTGATCCTGAACTCAAACAAGTCATAATTAGTCCCGTAACCGGCACTTTCTACATCATTGATATCAGTAAGCCAACCCCGTACGTTATAGGTATAATCCACGTTTTGCAATTTCTTATCCAGGTCAGTACCAAATAAGGTAAAATCTTCTATCTCTGCGGTACTGTGGTATAGGGAAGCTTTTCCTATAATGGTGCTCTCTCCCCCGGTATCAGTTACTGTTCCAATGGTAACAGCTCCCTTTTTATAGGTGATAAGACTACCGACCCGTTCCACAGAGAATGCATCATCAGTCTCATACCCTGCTACAACCGTGGATTGTAGTACACCGTTCTTGATCAGTTTTACATCCTTTAGGTTATCGGCATTGGTATCCTGATCGGAATGATAAATACCAAAGTCATAGGAGTTCCAGCCTCCTCCATTAGTGGTTTTTTGCAAACCTACCTGGGTGATCCTGTCATCAGTAGAGATAGTATAGTGTACTCCTCCATCTTCTAAGATCTCTCCTTTGGTCTTGGCTCCTGCGTCCCAAGCATTGGTCGCGGTGTTTTTCACCAATTTACCATCAAAGGTCATATCGGCATTGGTGATCTCTGTATAACCAAATGAGTAAGTTTCCCCTCCAACATCTTTTTTTACCAGTTGTCCCAATTCATCGTAGGTATTCTCAGCGATAAGTTGTAAAGGTTCGTTGTCCAGTTTTTGAGTATGAGATACCAATCGTCCCATATGGTCATAGGAAAAATAATCATAAATATACAAAATAGGATTATCTCCCATATTGTGAGTAGTAGTAGTTTCAATGGCCTTCCCTGTAAAGTCAAGATCTATTCTTACTATATCATCAGCATCCAAATACTCATTCAAAGATCGGGTATAAATAGCACGTCCTTTATCATCATAGCCGGTAGCCGTAACGGTCCAGTCACTT
Organism: Ulvibacter sp. 2210JD10-4; assembly: GCF_058148525.1. Lineage (NCBI taxonomy): Bacteria > Pseudomonadati > Bacteroidota > Flavobacteriia > Flavobacteriales > Flavobacteriaceae > Ulvibacter > Ulvibacter sp. 2210JD10-4. The sequence goes on along the minus strand of NZ_JBYVJZ010000005.1, from coordinate 78,513 downwards.
GTGCCCAACACACGTACTCTGCTTACTGTCGGTAATCCTTTGGTATCACTAGAAATAGTTTCCCCATAGGACGAAACAGGAAGACTTATGGTTCCCATAGTGTTACCCATATCTACATCATAATCATCATAGTAATTTATGGTAAGAACTTCCAGATCAGCTGTAGGATAGGCAAAGTTGGTATAATATACATTAGTGCCTCCAATAGAAGTGGCGGTTACGGTTCTCTCTTCACTGGTATAGGTAGGTGCCTTTAAAGTCGTTTCCATATCAGAGCGTTTGGTTCCATTAACATCCGTAAAGATTCCTGTATAGACCACTCGTCCAAAATCATCGTATTTGGTAAAGAGCCACTCATCTCTATCTCTTAGATTAGCGTCCTGGGTAAGGACAGGCCTGTCCAAAGCATCATAAAGTATAAATTCCTCTTCTTTTCCCGGAAGTTTCTTATCAGTTAAACGATTTCTATCATCGTATTGGTATTGGTAGCACAATTTATCGAGAATGGTCTGGTGTCCTGTAACAAGGGCTCCCCCACTACCTACAATCTGCTCTGAACCCTCAGGTGAGAGTACAAAGGTGAGATTGCCATGATCATCATAGACATAGTAAGTGTCGTGGTAGTTTGGATCCTGAGGTGTTCTGTTTGGATCATAAACAGAGCTTCTCTTTAACACCACCTGTCCACGCTTGTTGGTGTATTGATAGCTAATGCCATAAATGCCATCAGCAGGAAGCCAATTTTCATCCTTAACTCTTCTTTTATGTAATTCATGAGCTCCGTAATAGCCATTGGATTCTAATTGTGGTGTATTGTTTGAAAGGTCTACAGAAAAACTAACCACCTCACTTGTCAGGTTCGTGTCATAATCAAATTTGATGGTATGTTCTCCCCAATACTGTGCCCGCCAGTCCATTCCCGGTGCTCCTTGCTCTATTACCCTATTAAGGAGCGAATTTTCAAATATCTTTTCAGAAAAGGGGTTATCCCAATCCGGAGTATGCGAGGGAGGTTGATAAAAATCATCCGGGAATTTAGTTTTATAAAAGGTTTTTAGCTCATCTTGAATGGTTCCTGTCTGGGGGACATAAAAGTTCCCGCTATTTGGAGTAACTGGTAGTGGTAAATAGTCTTTGGGCTGTCTACCCAAACCGTCATATTCAATTGGGGTAACAAGGTCTTCACGATCTCCACCTGCCCGCTGTGCAATACTTTGTATGGGCCTTCCTATTCCATCATAATAGACAATGGATTCAATTTTGTTGTCATTAGTAACATTCCCAGTGGTGGTTTCAGTTTGATAGGCCGTTGTTTTGACATAGTTCTCTGTGGTTGTCTGTCCAATAACTAAAACTGGTAACAACACGAATATGAATATCAATAGTTTTTTCATGGTTCTTACTTTTTTAGTTATTAGTCTTTATATCTGTATTCGTTTTTACTTACCAGGTAGCCATCGGCATCTTCTATGAATTCTAACCTCCCATCGGTATCGTATTTGTACTTCATCACATAACCCTTTGGATCTGTAATGGTACTTACACCCACAAGCGGTTTATACGTATAGGTAGTAACCTGGGCATCGGGCAAGCCACTTCGTATCTTATTTAGTTCTGTTTGCAAAGCTGCTTCAGTTGCCGGATCATTAATGGTGGTCATATTAAGGCCAATACCGACAGCAGTAGCCTGGGCATAGGTGGCATTTTCTACTTTTGCAACCAAATACTGGCCATCGTATCCCCAGATATAGCTGGTGTGCACACCATTTGGTTTGGATGAATCAAGAAGGTTTCCGTCATCATCATAACTATTAAATACCAAACGGGTATCCAATGAACCTGCCTCTTTGGAGGTTTTAAGTTTATCTGGCAGTATCAGTCCATTCGAATTTTTATAATCTATCTTCTGGGTACTGAGTAGTTCCATTGGATCTGTTCCTTCCTGTACGTAAGTTTCTTCCTTTAAGAGGGTTCTAACCCTGTTCTCATTAATGAGATTTTGGGCAAAGGCCTCTCCTGGTCCAACAAGATCATGTGGATAGTAGAACTTCTTGATAACCTTTTCATTATTGTTGATCGTTGTCTCTATACTGGTAGGCTGTAAATAAGAAGCATTATCATAGTTGTAATTTGTCTGCTTAGTAACAACCCTGTTCACATCATCATTATAATATGTTTTTTCTACTTCAAGTGTTGTTGTTAAGTGTCCATACTGAAGCTGATAAAAATCGGTACCATGGTATTCATAGTTGGTGTTAAAAAGGGTTATCAACAAATTATCCATTAGACTAAATCTATAAGGTATTACCGTTGTTGGCGGGAGTATTGCATAGTGGAAGGATGAGAGGTCAGCCGGGTTCATCCACACAAAATTGTCATTGTATGATTTTTCGGTTAAAGACTTTAGGGGTATTTCAGTCTTCCGGTCTGCCCCGTACCGCCAGTCTTCCATAAAGGGAATCATAGGGTTTATATAAACTTGTGGTAATTCATAGAATCGATACGTGTTAATTCCTGTAAGCTTTACATTGTTGTCATTTTTATCTACAAAATCCTCGGTAACCCTTGTATAATTTACATTACCCGCACTAGTGGTAATTAAGGGAACAACTGCCATGGAAGATTCAGTAATAGCTTGGGCATCTCTACCTATGAAATAAGGAACCCTTAAGACCCTTCCACTTGTTTTTACCGAGTCTTCTAAAACATATTTATACTCTCTTACTTTTGCCAGGGTAGTTGCATCGGTATATTCTTCAATTTTCTTTATGCGCTGACCTCCAACAGGTATTTCAACTTCATTGTAACTATCATAGAAGTTGATCTCATCTTTAGCAACTCTGCATTTAACATCGAAGGTTACCAGATCATCATCAATTTCAAATTTAGAGACTACTGGGGGGCTTACTTCGTTTCTAATTTCAAATTCCAGAACATAAACTCCGGTACGAAGAAAACGACTCTCCTCAGTATCATCACTAAGTAAATTAGGAATGGGAGTAAAATTTGTATCGTAGGTAATGTTACTCATATCTATTTGACTCTCATTATCAAATGCTTCAGGGTCTAAATCTGTTTTTCTTATGGTTAACCAATAGGAACATTCTCCATAATTGGGAGTACTACCGGGGTCGGTAAAACAAATGTTAGCGAAGTGTTGGCTATGATCAATAACCTGATCAATAGCATAGTAAAAGACCGCTCTTCTGTGCGCAGTCAAACCTTCCATTTCATTATCAAGCAAAAAGGTTCGTCCGTTCAAAATAAGTGGTTTCCTAAATATGTACTTTCTCTCTGAAAAGTCAACTACGTATTCATAATCATCTTCTCGTGAGTTAAAATTAATCACTTTTTCATCTGAAGGAACCAAACGGAAGCCAAAAGCGTTCCCGGATACCGTAGTTGCCCTGTTGTTCTCATAGATAAGCTTGGTAGAACCCCCTTCCGGGTAGGTGATTTTTTTTAGCAAACCCGATTGAGCATAATCCTGTTCAATGTGGCGATAGGGGTAGTTTGTATATTTTTTAGAATAATTAAAGAGCAAAGTGTTATTATTATTGGCTCCATTGTAGTAGCCCCAAAAATCCTGAGCGTAGGAGTTTCGGTGTGGCAGTGGATTATCATTATAGTAGTCAAAGGTATATTTATAACTCTCCTGTGAACTATTATCAAAAACAACCACTTCATCCAGGAACATTCTTTTCATATAAGGCAAGTATGCCGATTGATTGTTTGAATCATACAAATAGGTTCCTGTCACACTTCCTGCACAACCATATATATTATAGCTTGGATAACTAGCTGCTGTAGTATAGGAATAGTTTAGATCATACTTTCTGACCAAAGCATCTTCGCTATTAAAAACTTGGATGTATTTTAAAGATCTTCCATTGGGATAGTCCTCTCTAGTTAAACTTGACCGAATAAAGTTAATATGTCCAAATTCTCCGCTAATAGAATATAACTGTCTTGATTTCCCTGATGATTCTACATAGGTAGTTTTAAGATTGTTTGCCTGACTTGTATCTACATTATGCGCATTGGATTGTCCGGAAAAAGTACAATCCGTATAGGTATCCTCCGTGTAGTAGCCAAAGATGATCTCTTCACCGGAATAGGAGGTTATCTTTGAGAGGTTCCATGTCTGGGTATAACTGGGGGTAACAGGTTCAAAAGGGTAATCCTGCGGGAGGTTATCGACAGATTCCAACGTATATGAATCTGTCGTATCTAAAATATTCCCTTCAACAAAATGATATACGTTTCCATTGGTGTCGGTAATATCCCAGGAGGTAATATTGTGATAACTATTGAAGGATGCAGTTATCTTGTTATCCGTTTTAGGAAAAGACTTTATTTCTCCATATGGATTATTGGTATCTCGTACTTGGTTGAACATAAATTTTCCGGAGATTCCGGGAGCTGAATAACTAAAAACATCCGGTTCAAAATCCAGAGTTTGGTTTCTGATTCTGGTATTGGTAAAATCGACACAGTTACCATTTCCATTAACACAGGCATCGTAAATCTCCGAGGTAGTAAAAGGGGTTCTGATGTATCCGTACTGATGGTCATCACTTAAATGTCGAACCGTTCGGGTGATACTTCCTCCGGCAATAATATTCCATCCCTGTCCTGTCCAGGGAGCTACCTCATTTACACGAACACCTCCTGAGTGATAGCTAAGTCGAACCGGTACTGAAATATCATCTAAAGGAATGGTCAAAATTGGAATTCCAATTTGAGGAATCCCGGAATTTTTAGATACCGGAACTTCCTCGTACTTCATAATTGAAGCAACATCAGGAGTTTGCGGGACAATAGGGAGGTGAGATTCTCCAAGGGTTATTTGTGAAAAAGAAAAAAAACTGTATAACAGCAAAGCTGAAAAAAGAAGGAGGTTTTTCATAGAAATGAGGTTTAAAATGTACAACAAAACAATACCAATAATAGCCAAGGCATATCACCTTAACATCATCAATATGCTATTTTAATTCAACGGGGAGATGTTCAAAGTTATCTATTTTTTCTCAAAAAAATATGATAAATGTCATAAACTAAAATGTTTTTTCATCCTTTAAGTTTCAAATTTCTAAATGAAAATACTTTTGATAATGGATACCTCCCATCCTCCTCTTTAAAAAATTACAGATGTAGCTTTGGTAGGAGGAGGGCAATACCCCCAACCCGGAGAAATATCCTTAGCGCACAACGGAGTTTTATTTTTGGATGAACTACCCGAATTCAAGCGCAGTGTGTTAGAGGTGATGCGACAACCGTTAGAAGACCGCGATGTAACTATTTCCAGGGCAAGATTTACAGTAACCTATCCTTCCAGTTTTATGTTGGTAGCAAGTATGAATCCCAGTCCCAGCGGGTACTTTAATGACCCGGACGCACCCATGACCTCATTACCTGTCGAAATGCAACGTTATTTGGGTAAGATATCAGGTCCTTTACTGGACCGTATTGATATTCATATTGAAGTCACTCCCGTTCCTTTTGAAAAGCTCAGTGAAGACAGAAGGGGAGAAGCGAGTATTGTGATCAGGGAACGGGTCACAAAAGCTCGTAGGCTACAAACAGAGCGTTTTGCGGAATTTGACAAAATCCATTATAATGCTCAAATGGGTGTGAAGCAGATTCGAAGATTTTGTAAGCTGGATGATGCTTCCATGCAATTACTAAAAACAGCTATGGAGCAGCTAAATCTTTCGGCACGAGCGTACGATCGTATTTTAAAAGTAGCACGTACCATCGCCGATCTGGATGCTTCAGGAGCTATTACTGGCGATCATATTTCCGAAGCCATTCAGTACAGAAGTTTAGACAGAGATGGTTGGTTGGGGTGAAATTATCTAACGTGCGACTCACTCCATCGTTGCTATTAAATACTATTTGTTAGTAGATTTTTGTATTGATAGAGAAAATGTAATCGGAAAGGAAAAAAGAACCATTTTTTGAACCTAAAAAAACTCGATTAGAGGAAAGCTTTCTCAAGTCTTAACGACTATCTTATGAAAGATAAATACCATACTTGAAAAATGAGACGGCTATTGTTTTTCTTTTTGATTGGATTCAATTGCATGCAATTGGTTTATTCCCAGCAAGTTAAATTGCAATTTCGGCTAGTTGATGAAACAACCCAAAAGTCAATATCAGATGCCAATATATTCATAAATAACTCCCGTCTTGGCACGGCAAGTGATATCAATGGCTACTTTGAACTTAAAGTTTCTCGACACAATACTCAAGAACTAATTATTACACATTTGTTATACGAAACGCTAATAATCAGTTCTGAGCATTATCACAGCCTTGAGAAAGGTTTCACAATAGAAATGCAGAGTAAAAATGAAAACTTAAATGAGATTGTACTCTCTGCTAAAAATAATAACAAATGGAAGAGGAATTTTAGAAGATTTAAAAAAACACTATTGGGGAAAGGTAAAGCTGCCTCAAAGTGTAAAATCTTGAATCCAGAGGTATTGCAATTCGAAGAAAAGAATGAAAATTTGTCGGCAAAGGCGATGGATCTCTTACATATCGAAAATGACTATTTAGGATATACTATTCGTTTCTGGCTTGAGGAGTTATCAATAGAAAAGAATGGTTCTACTTATTATAAAGGCTATGCCCATTTTATTGACAAAGCAGAAGCTAATGATACTCGATACATTAATAGAAGGAAAAAACACTATACTCAAAGCATACCACACTTTTTAAGAAGTCTATTGGAAAGTACCAACAAAGCTGAGCTAAAAGGCCTTGGCTATGAACTTTCATTTGAAAGATATGAAAACGGAGAGTTTGAGACGATCCCGATGCCATCAGATCCAAGTACGCTTATCCACACTGATTCTGTCACTGGAGGGTATCGATTATATTTTCCGGAAATTTTGAGGGTTGAGCATATTGGGCTAAAAGTATCTTCTGCTGATCAGGTAAAAGTTGGTGTATCCTCTGCAGAACAGCAAGCATTTGGGTCTAGTAGCACTCAATCACTAGGTAGTAATAGACAAAATGCAGTTTCTCGACTGTATAATATCGAGCCATATCTGTTATTTGATAATCGAGGGAATATCATCAATAAATCGGCTGTTAGAGAATACGGCTATTGGGCGGAGCAGCGTCTGGCTACTAACGTACCTATTGACTACAATGTAAATTCGGATATGAATACAGAGGTGTTAGCATCAAAACCGATTGACACCTTATCTATTTTTCAAAACCTCATTGGACCTGATAAAATAAAAAAGGAAGAATCATTAAAATTTTTACAAGATAATTGGTCTCAGATTTATTTAGCTCCATTACTTGATATTTTGAGGTTAAGTCAGGACGATTGGCAACAGCAAGTAATTAGATCTTTATTAGACGAAAATGTACCAGCTATTAAAGCTGATTTTTTTAATGGCATCCAATCGCTGTGGAATGACCCACCCAATTATGGGAACTACTATGCGGATTTTAAAGCATACCTCTATAGTGCTTTGGACCCTGCTTTTTATCAATACTTTAATAAAAGAGGTAATCAAGCTAAAATTCGCTTGGATGAAATCATTTGGGGAGGGGTACGCCAGGACGGTATCCCGTCACTAATTTTGCCTAAATCGATATTGGCAAGTCAAGCCTCTTATCTTACAGATACTGATGTTGTTTTTGGTTTAGTCATTAATGGAGAGGCTCGTGCTTATCCAAAACGTATTCTTGCATGGCATGAACTCCTTAATGATGAAATAGGTGAACAATCCATTACAGTGGTGTATTGTACGCTCTGCGGGACAGTTATAATATATGATAATGAATTCAATGGAGTAAAGCATAAACTAGGAACCAGTGGTTTTCTCTATCGCTCCAATAAACTAATGTATGATCAAGCTACTCAATCTTTATGGAGTACTTTCCTGGGTCAGCCAGTTGTTGGACCTCTGGTCGATCAGAATATTGAGTTAACGACGTTACCTGTAGAAACTACTAGTTGGGGAGATTGGCGTCTGAGACACCCAAATACTAAGGTGCTCTCTATTGAAACCGGGCATGATAGGAATTATGACAAGGGAGAAGCCTATAAGGAGTATTTTGCACATGACAACCTGATGTTTCCAGTAGTAAGGCTTGACAAGCGTTTGCCCAATAAAACCAGAGTATTTATTCCCCGTCCGAAAAATTTTGCAGCACAACCATTAGCTATTTCCGTAGATTTTTTAAAACGCAAAAGAATTTATCAGGATCAGATAGAAGAGCAGAAAATTTTAATCATCACTGAAAGTAATGGAGCCAGCCGTGCATATGGAATTGATGACCAGCATTTCAAATCATATAAGAATGGAAGGTTGCTGGACAATAAAAGCGAAGAATGGGTAGTCACAGAAGATGCTCTAATTGGCCCAGAGGGAGATCGTCTGTTGAGACTTCCCGCTCATGAGGCTTTTTGGTTTGCATGGATCAATGTTTTTCCAGAGACTAGAATCATCTATTAATTGCATCACAGTAACATTATGTGTGCATGTTTCATTTTAAAAAAATACAATCATCATTTATTGCAAAAAACCTCTCATCTAGGGAAAAGCTTCTCTTTTAATTATGACAAATAATAGTGACATATTATATACTATAACAGATGTGGTTTTGTTGGGAGGTGGGTAGTACCCACAACCCGGCGAGATAACGGTTTTGTTTATTTCAATTTCAATATTTTTCCAGACAGAAAACTGTTTAATGTTTTTTAATTTTTATTTAACAAAATAGTATTCATTATATATTATTTTAGTGGCTGTTATATAAGGACGATTGAAATGTTAAAACAGACCATAACCTTCTTAATATTGACAATGACTATTTCATTGGCCACACTTCCTGTTATATTCATACAAATTAATAATCATGTTGATATTATCCTACTTATGGATATAAGTGAAGAAAAAGAATCTATGCAAGATTCAGAAGTGAATAACTTCGAAATAACAAATGTGGGTTCGTCACTTCATACAGTAATTAAAAAAAAGACAATCGATAATCTGTTACTACATAATTCTAAACCATATATAAGCACAGTTTCTCCTCCTCCCGAACAGCACACAGCATAATTCCGTTTTAATTGCCAAAAAATAGGTTCAATTTGATAATTACCTTCTTTTAATTGAAGAAATATTAAAAGGGCTGTGGCTTTATTCTAGCTATAAAATTATTTAAAAATGACCTGCTTTTAAGCATCGTAAGCAGCTATTACCCATCCTTTTATTTGGCTATTGTGTTGAATATTATTTGAAAAACAAAACTCGAATGAAAAAACTGAAAATACTCATGTTATTAATGTTTCCATTTATGGGTTATTCCCAGAATAGTGATTTGGGAAATTGGCTCTTGTTTTTTGGAAACAAAAAAATCAATGAAAAGATAAATTGGCATAACGAAGTTCAATATCGTAATTATAATGCAATTGGAGATTTAGAGCAATTACTTTTAAGGACAGGATTAGGATATAATTTAGCCGATAATAACAACGTACTAGTCGGTTATGCCTATATACTAAGTCAGAATTATGACGAAACTAACAACGACAAGACTGACGTAAATGAACATAGAATTTTCCAACAGTTTATAACCAAACAACAAATAGGAAGAGTTAATATACAACATCGATATCGGATTGAACAACGTTTTATTGAAGAAAATTTTAAGATGCGCTTTCGATATTTATTAGGCTTAAGTGTTCCCTTAAATAAAAAAGAAATGATTGATAAAGCTCTATATGCTACGACATACAATGAAATATTTTTAAACACCGAAGAGAATGTTTTTGATAGAAACCGTCTTTTTGGAGGTCTGGGCTATAGATTCAATAAATTAATACGAGTTGAATTGGGCTATATGAATCAATTTCTAAACAATGCTAACAGGGATCAAATTAACATAATCACCTTTTTAAATTTTTAATTATGAAAAAAATAAGTAAAATATTGGTATTAGCGTTTATATTATTCGCTTATACATCCTGTAATGAAGAAAAAAAATCCGATTCTGCAGAAATAGATATTAAAGAAACAGAAATGGCTCTTCAACCCCTTGTAGAAGATGTATTAACTAAAGAACAACAAGAAGCTTTAACTCCGGATGAAGTAATAAAAATTCTTAAAGACGGGAATATTCGTTTTATAAATAATGACCTTACAGCTAGAGACCATTCTAAACAAGTTAGAAATAGTACCTTTTCACAATTTCCTAAAGCGATAGTTTTGTCTTGTGTAGACAGTAGAGTTCCGGTCGAAGATGTCTTTGACAGAGGTATTGGTGACTTATTTGTTGCAAGAGTAGCAGGTAATTTTGTAAATGAGGATATCTTGGGAAGTATGGAATTTGCCTGTAAAGTATCTGGTTCTAAGTTAATTCTGGTGATGGGTCATGAACATTGTGGAGCAGTTAAGGCTGCAGTTGATGATGTGAAGTTAGGAAACATTACACCAATGCTTCAAAAAATACGACCAGCTGTCGAAAGTGTAGATTATACAGGAGAAAGAAATGCTAAAAATGAAGAATTTGTTCATATGGTATGTGAAAATAATGTAAAAAACACTTTAGATCAAATTAGAATTAACAGTCCGATTTTGAAAGAAATGGAAGATAACGAACTAATTAAAATTGTAGGGGCTGTATATGATATGGATACCGGTGAAGTAAATTGGTTAGAATAAAATAATAGCGGTTTGGGCATTTGCTCAAACCGCTTTCTATTCTTGTCGGCAGGAAAGAACCTTCAAGACCAGGCCTGAGTAATAACCTAGTCAAAAACCCGGATCCATTATACCGTTTGGTTGTTTGTTTTATAAGGTATTGCAATACAAACTTCAACACCTTTATTATCATTTGTATTCTTGATCTCAAATTTATAATTATTTCCGTATAGTGTTAGAAATCGATCTTTGCAGTTAGATAATCCGGTTCCTTTTCCTAATAAATCTTTAAAGGGAGATGTTAAAAGTTCTCCGTTGTTTTCGATCCTAATATGAAGAAAACGTCCTTTTCTGAAAATGATCAAATTAATTTTTAATTCTGTTTTGTTATATGAATACCCGTGCTTTATTGAGTTTTCAATCAAAGGCTGAAGAATCATAGTAGGAAGTTGTGCATCATCAAGACCACTCTCTATTCTTTGTTCTATTACCAAATGATCTGAAAAACGAACTAAAATAATATCAATATATTTATTTAATAAACTTAGTTCTTGCTGCAGTGGAATTGTGTTCTCATCTTTGAATTCAAGAATATCTCTAAATAAATCTCCAAAATCTGCTACTAAGTTTTGAGATTTTTCAGTATCAATTTCTATTAATGATGAGATGCTGTTTAGTGTATTAAATATGAAGTGAGGATGTAATTGAGCCTTTAACATATTCAATTTAGTATCGGAAAGTTGGGCCTGTAACTTGGATTTTTGAAGCTCAATATTCTTTACTTTCTTAATATAATAATATACATTTATAATTCCGATCATAGCAAAATAGGCTAGAAAATTAAGTTCAATGATCGACATAAAATGATATATGGATAAGTTATAGAGAAACCCGCCATTCTCTACAGTATAGTCTCCTGCGATAAATCCAATTAACCCGGCAAAGAAAAAAACAAAATATCCTATAAAAAATGAAAAGAAAATATGTATTACAACAATTTTTTTCCAGCTATATCCCTTTTCAAACATCTTTTTAGTTAGAAAACTCATGATGATCATGAATATTAACACAAAGACCCAGTCCAAAAAAATATTGAACGTCAATAACTCCCACCAGGTCCTTTTTAGAAAACTCTCTCCATTTATTTTTAGGTAGGCCTTTTTAGAAAAATTTATAATTGTAAATAATGTATAAAACAGTACCAGGTATTTTAAAAGCTTTAAGTCTATAAACTTCTTCATTATTAGATACCGGTTATGTTTTGAAAATCCTTTTTGTAACCTTTACTCACTCTAAACAATTTTCCATCGATCATTTTAACATCGATTTCGCCATAATTTGAATGAATTATTTTATCAATATAATCTAAGTTGATTATTGTGGATCTGTGTATCCTTAAAAAAGAACCGGTACTTAGTTCTTTTAAAATATCTGTTAGTGAAAGACGATGAGTAAAAACTTTTTCATTCAAGAAAACATCTACATAGCTTCCGGATGCCAATATATATTTGACATCTTCTAAATCAAGAAATAGTGTTGTGTTCCCCGATTTAACAGGTAATTTTTTACGTATGGAGATTTCTTCTGCGGAAGAGGTTTCAAGATGTTTTAATAAACGATCTATTTTATTGTCCCTTGACGATTCATTTTTGTTTTTGAAATGTTCCAGAACTCTATTGATAGATGTAATGAATCGATCTTTCCGAAAAGGTTTCAAGAGGTAATCAAAAGCTAAAAACTCAAAAGCCTCTACAGCATATGTATCATATGCTGTCACAAAGATGATCATAGGTCTTCTTTTTGAGTCTATACTTCTTAAGACATCAAACCCGGACATGTCTTTCATTTGAATATCCAGAAAGATTATATCAGGATTCATCTCATTAATAAGATGAACAGCCATTTTCCCTGTCCCACATTTTTCCAGTAATTCAAATTCAGGTATTTTCTTCAATAGATTATAGAGCCTCTTTCTGGCAAGAGGTTCATCATCAATTATCAAATAGGTTAATTTCACTGAAAGATGATTTATGAAGTTAAAGCATAAAAATACTATTCTTAAATGTTAAAGATAAGGCGAATACTTATTTCTAAAACCATTTTTAATCAATTCAAAACAGTATTTTAGCTGTTGAAGTCAAAAAATAGTCTCCCTGCATCTTTATCCGCTTTTTTAGGTACTACTCTTCAATTAAAGCAAAATATAGGTAGTTCATTGAAAATTAAAACCCGTTCGCAACAAACTAATGCTGAGTATTTAGTATTAACATTAATTTTCTTAAAAATTCAAAGAAAAAGATGCATTCACCAGATCACATATTTGATGTATCAAAAATTAGTATATCAAATAAAGAAGAGATTTCACAATTTATAAGCCCTACAAAGACTATCTTTTATACAATAGAGCGAACAATAAAGGAATACCGTAAATTCTGTCAAAAAAATATTTCCGAACAAATAGGTGATATTACCTTGGATCAGGCTCTTATTCTGATAGTGATCAAGGATAATGACAACATATCTCAAATAGAAATTGCCAAACTAATATTTAAAGATTATGCTTCTATCACTCGAATGATTGACCTATTGGTTAAAAAGGAGTATTTAACACGAACTACAAATCACAAAGACCGCCGAAGGTCTGATCTCATAATTTCAAACAAAGGGAATACTGCACTTAAGAAGCTTATTCCAATTATTCAGAGAAATAGAGAAATTGCCATAAAACACCTTACTGAAATTGAAATATCACTATTACAGGATACTTTAAATAAAATCACACTCTCTATAAAAAGCAATTTTTAACAAAAAATAACAGAAAGCATTATCTAAGTTTAGAAATGCATAAATAGACAAATATATACTTAACCATTAGAATAATGGAAAACCCAATAAGGGTTATTGAGGTAAAAGAATGTTATATGAAAAAAAGAAAAATACTATTGATTTCAGCTATGCTGTTGTTTCTGTTTTTGTTAACAAAAAAATGGGAAACAACAATACATAGTGAAAATTTTGAAACAGAGGCGGCTATCAAAACTTCGGGTGCCGGAAAAAGTTTGGATATGTGGTCTTTTGAAAGAGCGTATCCTAATGAGACAGTACCTACCGAAAAGTATCTTTTGGCTTATGAAGAAAAGAAATTAATGGAAAAAAATAGGCCCAGGTCTTTTGGGGGAGGATGGGAGAGTTTAGGGCCCGAAAACATAGGAGGAAGAACACTATCTCTTGCGTTCCATCCTACAGATCCCGATATTATTTTTGCAGGTTCGGCAAGTGGAGGTTTGTGGAAAACAACCTCGCGAGGTGTCGGACGATTTGCTTGGGAATATATTCCCACGGGATTTCCGGTATTAGGAGTAGGATCTGTTGCAATAGATCAAAATGATCCTAATATCATTTTCATTGGAACAGGAGAAACCTATGGTACTGGATTAGCCGAACCAGGGACTATTAACAGAGCTACAAGAGGGACTTATGGCATTGGCATATTGCGATCGATGGATGGTGGAATTTCATGGTCTCAAGTATTACAGTTTAACATGAGTAGTATTAAAGGTGTTATGGATATTGAAATTAATAACCAAAATTCTTCCGAAATATACGCAGCTACTTCAGATGGTTTATATAGAAGCCTTAATGGCGGTGATACCTGGGTATTGGTCTTTAACCAAATAAATTGTTTTGATGTGGAAATTGATCCAAATAATGGAGACATAATATATGTAACTCAAGGTAATTTTAATAATGCTTTAGACCCTAACCTTAGTGGGATCTTCAAGTCTACAGATGGAGGAAACACTTTTAATGAACTTCTTGCCCCGGGTTTGTTAAATGCCTGGTCTGGAAATGCTAAATTGGCAATTGACCCATCAAATTCTAATACATTATATGCATCTATACAAGTAAGTTGGTTTAATACTGGCACAACGACACCTGGAGGTGTTTTTAAATCTACTGATGCAGGAAATACCTGGTCAAATATTAACAATCAAAATATTGCGCAATTTCAAGGATGGTACTCACATGATATTGCTATTAATCCCGATGACCCTACAGAGATTATTAATGTAGGTGTTCAAGTATGGAAATCTACCGATTCAGGAGTAAACTTCATTCAAAAAGCGACCAATTCATGGACTATGGGGCAGGTTTCTGTTGATTTTCCGGAAGGAGCAGATGATTATGTACATTCAGATGTTCATGCTGTTTATTACCATCCGCTAGTTCCTAATAGTATATTTTTTGCTACGGATGGAGGTGTGTTCTCATCAATTGATGGAGGAGAAACCTTTGTGACCCATAATGGAGGTTTACAAACAACTCAATTCTATTCTAATATGGGAAGTTCAGCCAGTAATCCTGATTTTTGTATTGGTGGGACTCAGGATAATGGAACTCATGTATACAGGGGGGAACCAGCGTGGTTTAGAGTTACGGGAGGAGATGGTATGTCAGCATCAGTGCGACCTGATAATGATCAAATTGTGTTTGCATCTACCCAAGGACTCAATATGAGAAAATCGTTAAATGGAGGAGCATCATTTTTTATTATAGCTCCTAATATACCAAATGAGAATAGAGCCTTTTCTGCACCATACGAAGTCGCGCCTTCCAATAATGATATTATATATGCCGGAGCACTTTTTCTTTATAAGAATTCTGAGGGTGGTAGTATAAATTGGACGGCAACATCTGCTCAGCCTGTAGATGGTACAAATGTCATCACAACTATTGCAGTTTCTCCTCTCAATCCGGATAAAATATTCGTGGCAACTGCCCCGGATCCATTTGTGGGAGGCGTTCCACATATTTTTAAATCTACTGATGGAGGGCAAACTTTTACTATATCCAACCTTAATCTTCCAATAAGAGTCTATAAGGATATTGAATTTGATCCAATAAATGACAATATAGTTTATGTCACTTTTTCGGGATTTGGTACCGCAGGCCATGTTTTTAGATCTATAGATAGTGGTGCTACTTGGTCTAATATTGATAATGGGTTACCTAACCTTCCTACCAATACTATTGCCATAGACCCTTTAAACTCTGATAATATTTATGTTGGAAATGATCTCGGGGTTTATTTTTCTGAAAATAGTGGAAACTCCTGGGAGCTTTTTAGTGAAGGACTACCCGAAGCAACCATGATTTATGATCTTAATGTTTCTCCTTCTAATAGAAAACTTCGTATTGCTACTCACGGACACGGAATTTGGGAAAGAAGTTTTGTTAATGACCCGCTTTCAGTTACGGACCTTAACATTGAAGCTAGTAAATTTAAAGTTTATCCCAATCCGGCTTCGGGTATGGTTACTATAGAGATTAATTCTAATGAAACCTTGGAAGAAGCCACTCTTGAGATCTATTCTGTTTTAGGGCAAAAACTAGCATCTATTTACTCTGGGAATTTGATAACCGGATCTAACAAATTTTCTTTTAATGCTAAACAATTTCAGTCAGGCAACTATTTTATAAAGTTAACTACTGAAGGAAAATCAACTTTAAAACAACTAATAATAAAATAGTTATGAAAATAATAACATTCCTTTTATTTATATCATTTTTTTTCATAAGCTGTTCAAATGATGAAAAAACAATAGTGCAAGATGAAACAGGTGTAAAGATATTATCATTTAACCCTTCTTCAGGACAGTGTAAGGATGTAATTACAATTATCGGCGAAAATTTTGGAGCTGACATACATGATAATATTGTTTCTATTAATGGTGCTTTGGTAGAAATAGTTGAAGCTTCAGTTACAGTAATAAAGGTCTTGGTGCCCCTTGAAGCAACTACTGGTAAAATTACCGTAACTGTTGGAAGTAATGAAGGAGTAAGTGAGTCAGACTTTGAAGTTTTGAAGCCTGATGCACCTATTATTACTAAGATGTCGGCAGGAGGAGGACTTGCACAAGATATAGTTACAATAGAAGGCGAGAATTTTGGAGATGTTTTTGAAGATGTTTCTGTTACGTTTGGAAGCTTAGAAGCCAATATTGAAGAATTTTCGTCAACATTAATTAAAGTAATTATACCAGAATCTGCTCAAACAGCCAAAATAAAAATTGAGATTAAATGTCAAATTGTTGAAAGTGAAGATGATTTTATCATTTTCACAACAGATATAAATCAGGTATTAGATGACTTTGTAGTAAATAATCCTTTAGTCCCTTCAGCTTCTTTGGCAGTTGTAAAAAATGGAAAATCGTTTTACACATATGGCTCGGGATATTATGATCATGAGCAAACCAAAATTACCGATAAGTCAACATTGTATATGTCATCTTCTATCTCCAAATTAGTTGTTTCTATAGCAGTAATGCAGCAGGTTGAAGCTGGTCGATTGGATTTGGATGCAGATGTAAGTAATTATTTACCATTTAGTGTAAGAAACACCAATTTTCCGTCTACAGTTATAACAGCCAGAATGCTAATGAAGCATTCAGCTTCATTAGCGCATCCGAATTCTGGAGAAATAACTCCTTTGGTTTTAAACTTGGAAGACCCCAATTTGGCAATTCAATTGCACCCAATGATTGAAGATGTATTAACACCGGGAAGCCCAGTTTACAACTCACAAATATGGCTAAATATTAACCCTGGAAACTTAACTAAAAACTCAAATCTTGGAATTACATTATTAGGATTTCTTGTTGAAGAATTATCTGGTATGCACTACAACGATTATACGAGAACTAACATATTTGATGCACTGGGAATGAATGATTCTAGTTTTTATTATCCGGATTTGGACCAAGGGAACGTTGCAGATATCTATCTGGACCCTACAAATAGTAATCCATTAGAGCCCTTTTCTTATTGGTTTTATCCCGCATTGATGATGCATACATCTGGCGAAGATTGGTCAAAGCTTATGTTGGCGATGCTTAATGATGGAACCTTCAATAATTCTCAGATACTACAAGATTCATCTATTGAGCAATTACTGGAAATGACCACTCCGGTAAATAATGATCTTCCTTATAATTCTAATATTGGATTAATATGGAGAGAAGCAGCAGTAAATGCCGGTTGGTACGGTCATACAGGTGCCGGTGTAGTGACACATATTACAGAGATAAATCCTGAAAGCGGAGTAGGGTATATTTTATTTACTAATGAAGGCGCAATAGATAATCTGGTAGGACCAGGAAGTGCTTTAAATTTAATTATTCACCAGTGGTTAAATGAACTTCAATGAAAATTTTAATTAGTAATATAAATAATATTGACTTTATGATAAACAGAAAGAGAACTCAAAAATTTAAACCAAAAATCTAATTGAAAAATAGATTATGAAAACATTTTATTTCAAAACAATTAATAACAGAATAATGAAAAAAAACATGAAATTACTTATAACAATTACGTTCTTATTTAATGCACTTGTATTGTTTTCACAAGATAAACTAATCTATGTATGTGATACAGGTGATCGTATGACCCCTTCGACATATAAAATAATTAAATATGATGTAAACGGTGAAAATCCTGAAATCTTCATTGATGAGCAGTTAGCTGGTCCTCAGGATATAGTATTCCTTGAGCAAGATAATACTGTGCTTATATCAAATATAGATGCTAATAGGATTACAAGATATAATGCACAAACAGGAGCTTATATAGACAACTTTGCTACAGGAATTGCCGGACCAACAAGAATGAAGATTGGTCCCGATAATTTATTATATGTTTTGGAATGGCAGGCTAATGGACTTGTAAAACGCTATACCCTTAACGGGAGCTTTGTAGATAATTTTACTAGTGTTAGCGTTTCAGGAAGTATTGGTTTGGATTGGGATACTGCTGGAAATTTATATGTTTCTTCCTACTATGGTAGTTTTATTCGAAAATTCGACTCTAATGGTAATGATCAAGGAGTCTTTACAAACACAAGCCTAAACGGACCTACAAATTTATATATTGATAATGATACCGATATTATGTATGTTCTTAATTGGAATATTGGAACAGTTGAAAGGTATGATGTTCCCACGGGAAATCATCTGGGAACATTTATAAGTGGCTTGTTCCATGTTGAAGGATTCACAAGATTACAAAATGGAAACTTTCTTATAGGAGACGAGGGAACAAACTCTGTAAAAGAATTTGATAGTAGCGGAAACTTTATTGGAGATTATGCTTCGGGAGGCGGATTAATGACACCTGTTGCTGTGGTATTGAGGGATGTTTCGCTTTCTGTTGAAGAAAACAATAACAATCAAGTGTTTGTTACACCAACTATTGGTAATAAATTTAATTTCAATAGAACAATAACTTCAAACTATAAATCTCTTGAAATTTATAATGCTATAGGTGTTCGGGTTGCGCTAATAGACCTTTCTGAAACAATTAATTGGGATGCATATGGGTTAAGTGAAGGGCTATATTTTATGACAGCTGTTAAAAAAGGTGTGAAAGCGGTTCAGAAAATAATTATTAAACATTAAGAATTATGCTAGTTAGTAAAAAACAATTATCGCACACCTTCTTTTTTTTTATGTTCATAAATATCATGACCTCTCAGAATATATGGGAAGCAAAAAGCGATATGCCAACTGCTCGTAAAGATATAACTGATGCTGCTACCGTATTGGATGGAAAAATCTTTGTACTTGGAGGTACTGATGCCAGTGGAACAATAAGTAACGTGTTTGAAATGTATGACCCGGTTTCAAACAGTTGGACGTCTTTAGCACCATATCCAATTTCAGTCTGGCGAGCGTCCTTGGAAGCTCTGGATGGTAAGATCTATGCCATGGGTGGTTATGAATCTTTAAATCCGTTTCCTTTTAGCCCAACTAGAAAGGCATATTCTTATGATCCGGTTGCTAATGTATGGTCACCTATTCAAGACTTATTAGTTGAGCGAGGTTCTGCAGCTTCCGTAGCTTTAGATGGAAAGATTCATCTTATTGGAGGAGCCAATACCGCTGCTTTGAATTTACATCATATATACGATCCGGGAATTAATGATTGGTCAGCAGTATCAACAATGAATCAGGTACGGTCCGGACTTACAGCTTCCGTTATAGATGATAAAATATATGCAGTTGGCGGATATTTTTTATCTGCCGGAGTAGTGAGCTTAAGTTCTGCTGAAGTATACGATACTGCCACAAATAATTGGACTCCAATTGCCAGCATGCCTTTTACAAAATTAGGAATATCCTCAGGAGTGATTCAGAATAAGATGTATGTATTTGGCAATGAAAATGGGATAGATGTTCTTGAATATGATCCATTAAGCGATATATGGACAGAAGGTGTAGCAATGCCGGAAAATGTAAACTTTTCCGCAGCTGCCTCATTTAACAACCTCATTTATGTTATTGGAGGAGGTGAAGTGAACCTTGCTACCGATGGAATTGCTGCAGTAAACTGTTTTAACCCAGGGGTCTTATCAATAAACCTCCCAGTGAATATCCCCATAGGAATCTATCCAAATCCTGTATCAAGCGGATTTACAGTGGAAGCAGATTTATTAGACACTTATTTAGACTTGACCTTTAGTATCTATGATATCAAAGGGAGAATGGTTAAAAAGGTTTCCGGTATTCGTTCAGAAGGAAAAAAACTGAAAACCACAATTCATATTTCTGAGCTAAAAGCCGGGCACTATTTCTTCAGTATAAATGATCATGAAAAACATTTGTTTAATGGTAAGATCATTAAAGAATAGTACCATCAAACTCATTAAAAAAATAAAAAGCTATGAAAACATTTCAAATCATATTAGTGTGCTCTTTTTTTCTCTTTACTGGCTTTGGATTAAAAGCGCAAATCACTGAGGCTTCAAAGCCTACGTATGTGGGTAAAGTTGCTTCAATGACCTATGTTCCTTCCATTCATTCAAGACTTGCCGAATTACCTGATTATATTGAGAAGAGTGAAGAAGCTAAAGATGGAAGATCTTCACGAGCAAAGGTTATTCCGGGAAAGGATCCTCAAACAGAAGATGATTATTTTGCCAGAAACTCAGACCCATTAACCCAAAAATTGAATGGAAGAGCGCCAAGTTTAGTATTTGATGCTGTAACAGCAAACTCTAATCCTTTGGATCCTACACTTGCAGTAGGGCCAGATCATGTTTTTGTTGTCTATAATACAGGTTTTATAATTTATAACAAAAATGGAGTAGCAGAGTCTTCACAAATGCCCCCAAATCCAAGTATCTTTCCTAGTTCTGGTTGTTGCGACCTGACGGTGTCCTATGATAAAGTAGCACAACGTTGGATTGTCTCTTTTTTAAATGGCTTGAACTTAGGTGCTCAAGTAGCAATATCTGATGGGACAAGCACAAACCCTTTGTTAACCGGATGGTATGTTTATAATATCCCACAGATTAGGGATTATCAAAAACTATCCGTTTGGCGAGATGGTTATTATCTAACTGATAACAGGAGTATTGGTAATAAAGTGTGGGTAATGGAGCGAGATCAAATGTTAGTAGGGAATCCTAACGCTCAAATCATTGGATTTCCTTTACCGGGTTTTCAAACGTTTCAGTTTAACGGACACCAGGTTCTAAACATAAGTGATGACAATATTCCGGAAGATGGTCCGGCTACTGTAGTTTATTATCAAGACGATGCTTGGGCAGGCGTAAATGATGACCATTTAAAATTTTGGAGTGTTGATGTGGATTGGCAAAATCCTCAAAACTCTTTTGTTTCGTCACCTACAGAATTACCACTAACTCCTTTCATCTCTGTATTTGATGGAGGTAGTTTTAACAATTTAACGCAACCTGGCGGTGGTCCTGTAGACATGGACGCACTAACGCTTTTGATCATGAATCAAGCGCAGTATAGAAAGTTTGAAACCCATAATTCTGTAGTTTTCAATTTTGTGGTAGATGCAGATGCCGGTACCGGGGAGAGGGCAGGGGTACGGTGGTGTGAATTACGTCAGTCTGACGATGGACAGCCATGGACACTTTACCAAGAAGGTACTCACTTATCACCAAACAAACACGCTTGGGGCGCAAGTTTAATTATGGATAGTCAAGGGAATATTGGAATGGGTTACTCGGCTATGACGGTAGATCCAAACGATCCAAATCCAATAAGAGTTAGCTCATACTTTACGGGACGATTTGCCAATGACCCGTTAAACACAATGACTGTTGCTGAAGAACTCATTGCTAATGGAAGCGCAAACTTTACTACTATTAGATACGGAGATTACTTCAAAATTGATGTTGATCCTGTGAACGATCGTACTTTTTGGCATATTACTTCCTATATGAACCCAACCAGAAAGGCAGTTGTTGGTGTTTTTGATATTGCTCCAACACTCAATACAGACGTTGGTGCGGTTCTTATTGATTCACCTAATAGCGGAGCATTAACAGCTAGTGAAATTGTTCAGGTAACACTATTTAATTACGGCATCACTAATCAATCAAATATCCCGGTGTCACTTACCGTAGATGGGTCTCTAATCACTTCGGAAATCTTTACGGGTACAATTCCTTCTGCTACTTCTGCCACTCATGTTTTCTCAACACCCATAGACCTATCTACACCAGGGCAAACCTATTCTATTGAAGTAGCTACAAATCTAGCAGGTGATGAAGACCTTGCCAATAACATTGAAATTAAAGAAGTAACTCATGCTTTTGCAGATGATATAGGAATAAGTGATATAATTTCGCCTGTGAGTGGTCAAGGTCTTGGAAATGAAACCGTTACTGTTGCTATTCGAAACTTTGGAACCGAAGTACAATCAAATTTCAACATTTCATATACTATAAATGGGGGTACTCCTATTGTTGAAACTTACAGCGGTTCCCTTCTGCCAAGTGCAACGGTTAATTATAGTTTTACTACCCTTGCTGACTTGTCTGCTATAGGTGCTTACGAAATTAGTGCCACAACAAATTTGAACAATGATGGAGATGGAGCAAATAATACACGAATAGAAACGGTAGATAACTTTATTCTTGATATTGAAGATAATATGGACGATCATGGGAAGCTAGTCGTTCTACATCAAGAAAATAATCAATTTAAATTGTTATTAAACACAAAAACAATTACAGATAAGTTAAACCTTTCGGTATTCAACATGCAAGGGCAAATAATTGCATTCTATAGATTAGAAAATAAAAATGGCAAAGGATATGAATATGACCTGGATATGTCATATGTATCATCGGGTATTTATTTTATACGTATTGGAAACGAAAAAGTTGAAGGTGTAAAACGAATAATTGTGAAGTAGTCTTTTTATAGGTTAAAGAGAGCTTTGATAAAAAATTAAAATGTGAAATAACTTGCTCAAAATATTCGTAGATCCATTCATTAATGTTACCATTAGTAGATATTCTTCATTGTGAAAAAAATGGGAAAAACCCCTTTTGAATTTGGGTTAAATCACTCTATTTTAGGTTTTTGCATGTTTGTATATTTAATTTCTATAAATGCAAACTAAAAACTCTAAAATTTATTTATCATGAAAAGACTCATTGTTTCGGCAGCAGCCAGTCCATTGTTCAAAAACTTTCTTATGTTAGTTTCTGTTTCAACCGAAAAAGAAGGCAGCCCTGTTAAAAAATTAAAAGCGTCCAATTTTAGTATCTATCATCTGGCGAGCTTAAACCATGCCCATGCATCAAAGCGAAAGGTTAAAAGTGTAAAAGAAGGGCCAGATGGATTTTATATTGTACAATTGGTTCCACAAGAATTTCAACCGGAGTTACCACCTGGGCATTATGTTTTTTCAGTAGGTGTTAAAAAGCCTCATTTGGTCGTTGGGCAAGTAGGAAAACCACTTCCTAGACCTAGTAAATTTGATTTGGGTCAGACTGTTGCGGTTGGTGATTTACCTTAATTTTGTAAATAACATTTAAAAATACGTTCAGATAATTGGCAAACATGCTAATGTTCATTCTTTTTAGTCTCAGCTTGATTTCTTTTACTTCGGTAATCATGTGGAAAAAATACAACAACAACAAAGTTAATAATCGCTAACAGCAATTTGTGTATCACTTTTTTCATAGCAAATATATATTCCGTGAATAATAATTTGTTTGCTTTTTATAAAAATGCAACAAATATTCCTTTGAACCAAGAGGAAAAATCCTGATTTCCGGTAGGAAAAACCCTGTTTTTTTACAAATAACACTAAAAGATGGATTTTGTGGTTAGAAATAATTTGTTAAACCGTTAAAAACAGGCTATTCCATTACTCATTTAACACATTTTTAAGAAAACACTATACGTAGCGATTGTATATTTAGTGCTCTTATTAAAATCAATCAAAAATGATATCAAAAAAATCCCTTAAAGCGTATGTTGTTATACTAACAGCATTGGCTTTTGTTACAATTTCGTGTAACAATGAAACAACGAATAGTGTAGAAAAAACTGCAAAACTATCTATTGATTTCGAGAAATATGAATTGGAAAATGGTTTGGATGTAGTATTGCATCAGGATAAAAGCGACCCTATTGTGTCTTTGGCCATTCAATATGGAGTAGGATCTAATCGTGAAAAGACCGGAAGAACCGGATTTGCACATTTGTTTGAACACATGCTGTTTCAGGAGTCTGAAAATGTAGGGCAGGACCAGTTCTTTAAAAAGATTCAGGATGCAGGAGGAACCCTAAACGGAGGAACATGGAAAGATGGTACGATCTACTATGAGGTAGTTCCTAAAAATGCAATGGAAATGATTATGTGGCTGGAAAGCGATCGCATGGGGTATTTGATCAATACCGTTACCGAATCTGCTTTTTATAACCAACAGGAAGTAGTTCAGAATGAAAAAAGACAACGTGTGGACAACAATCCTTACGGACACACAAATTGGGTGTTGGACAAAAATCTATATCTGGAGGGTCATCCATATAATTGGCAGGTAATAGGAGAACTGGTAGATCTTCAAAATGCGACCGTGGACGATGTTCGTGAGTTTTATGATAAGTTTTATGGGCCAAATAACGCTACATTGGTATTAGCAGGTGATTTTGAAACCGAAGAAGCCAAATCATTAATTGAAAAATATTTCGGAGAGATCAAACGCCGCCAGGAAGTTGAACCTTTAAAGCCACAGCCAGTAACTCTTGAAGAAACAAAACGGTTCTACCATGAAGATAACTTTGCTACAGCTCCCCAATTGAATATGGTATGGCCGGCTCCAGAGCAGTTTACACCTGATGCATATGCACTGAATTTTTTGGCTGAAATTTTAGCAAGCGGAAAGAGGGCTCCTTTGTACAAGGTGCTGGTAAAAGAAAAGGATTTAACTTCTCAGACCAATGCATACTATAATGACCAGCAATTAGCCGGGGAGTTCCAAATTAGTATCACAGCAAATAGCGGTAAAAGCCTGAAAGATGTTGAAGCAGGTATTTTTGAAGCCTTTGCCATGTTTGAAAAAGATGGTGTTACGGACCGTGATGTTGAGCGTATTAAAGCTGGGTTGGAAACTCAATTTTATAATGGAATTAGTAGTGTACTAGGTAAATCTTTTCAATTATCGCAATACAATGTATTTGCCGGAGACCCCGGATTTATTGAACAAGATATACAAAACATAAAAAAAGTAACGAAAGAAGATGTACTACGCGTATATAATACATACATCAAAGACAAACCTTTTGTAATGACGAGCTTTGTTCCAAAAGGGCAAATAGAACTGATTGCTGAAAATTCTCTTAAAGCTCCTGTGGTTGAAGAAGAAATTAAAGAGAATGTTACCAAGACAGTGATAGATAGTAATGAAGAAATAGCTAAAACCCCTTCAAATTTTGACCGTTCCATAGAGCCTGCACAAGGAGAAGCTCCGGCATTGAGTATTCCGGATACTTGGACGGCTAATTTATCTAATGGTATTGAAGTGTATGGTATTGCACAAAATGAGATCCCTACAGTTAATTTCAGCTTAGTGATTGAAGGAGGACATCTACTGGATGATAAAAATAAAAATGGAGTGGCAAATCTAATGACTGATATCATGATGGAAGGTACTGCCAATAAAACTCCCTTAGAATTGGAAGAAGAAATAGAATTATTGGGAGCAACCATCAACATGTTCACTACAAACGAATCCATTGTTATTAGAGGGAACACTTTAGTAAGAAACTTTGATAAGACCATGAAACTAATAGAAGAGATCCTATTGGAACCACGTTGGGATGAAGAAGAATTTGCTCGTATTAAGACAAGAACGATCAATCAGATTAAACGTTCACAGGCAAACCCAAATGATGTGGCCGGACGGGTATTCAATAAATTGTTGTATGGAGAAGACCATATCTTCAGTTACCCAATTAGCGGTACTGTAGAAGATGTAAAAGCACTTACTATAGACGATCTAAAAGATTACTACAATAAAAACTTCTCACCGTCTGTGAGTACATTCCATGTTGTAGGAAAAATTGACAAGAATACTACTGTAGAAAACCTAAAAGGATTAGAAGAAAAATGGGCTGCTAAAGAAGTTACAATTCCAGATTATCCTGCTGAGAACAACCGGGATAAAAAATCTTTATATTTTGTAGACATTCCAAATGCAAAGCAATCTGTAATAAATATTGGTTATATCGCTTTACCAAGAACAGACAAGGATTTTTATCCTGCTGAAGTGATGAATTATAAACTGGGAGGATCATTCTCAGGGAATGTAAATCTGATTCTTCGTGAAGAAAAAGGATATACTTATGGAGCTCGTACCAGATTTAATGGAGGTAAGATTCCCGGAAAGTTTACAGCTTCGTCTAGTGTTCGCACCAATACTACAGGAGAATCTGTACAGATATTTAAAGATCAGATCGCGAATTATAAGGAAGGTATCCCGGAAGAAGATCTGGAGTTTACAAAGAATGCTTTGATCAAGTCCAATGCACGACGTTTCGAAACACAATTCTCTCTTTTAGGAATGTTACAGGAAATGAGCAACTATGATCTACCTTCAAATTATATAGAAGGCGAAGAGCAGATCATAAAAGGGATGACCTTAGAGCAGCACAAGGCATTGGCTAATAAATACTTAGATGAATCTAAAATGGCATATTTGGTTGTAGGAGATGCAGCTACACAATTTGCTCAGTTTAAAAACATGGACTTTGACGAGGTGAAATTATTGGATAGAGAAGGAGAAGAAGTTAAGTTGGAAGATGTTAAAATGTAAATATTAGTTTTAATATTCTGAAAAAAGGGCGCTGATTGGCGTCCTTTTTTTTTGATACCTTTAAACGGTATTAGTTAAAATATATCTACTATTGAAAAATCTCTTTAAGAATATTGGCCCTGGAACCTTAGTGGCTGCAGCATTCATTGGTCCCGGTACAGTTACCGTTTGCACTTTGTCAGGTGTACAGTTTGGGTTTACCTTACTTTGGGCAATGGTTTTGTCAATTATTGCTACCATTGTTCTTCAGGAGATGGCAGCACGTTTAGGACTGGCCTCTGGAAAAGGACTTGCCGAAACAGTAAAAAATGAAATAAGCATCCCTGCCTTTAGAATAATTGCTATTCTATTGATCCTTTCGGCGATACTCATTGGAAATGCAGCCTACGAAGCCGGAAATATTAGTGGAGGCGTATTAGGATTACAAACACTTTTTTCAGAAAAGACCATATCCATAGCGAATCTGGAAATTAATGTATTGAGCCTTATAATAGGGGTACTGGCATTTGGGCTGCTCTACATAGGAAATTATAAAGTAATTGAGCGTAGTTTGGTCACACTCGTAATCTTAATGAGTTTGTCATTTATAATTACTTCAATACTTACCAAACCAGATATACTGGCTGTATTGAAAGGAATGTTTATACCTGCTTTCCCCGAAGAAGGCTGGCTTACCATTATAGCACTTATTGGTACGACAGTAGTACCGTACAACCTATTTCTACATGCTTCTTTGGTAAAAGAGAAGTGGAAAGATATAAACGATTTAAAAGCGGCCCGTAAAGATCTATACATTTCTATTATTTTGGGAGGAATAGTTTCGATGGCAATTATAATTTCAGCTACAGCCATTCAGTCTTCGGAAATTTCCAATGCTTCAGATCTGGCAAAGAGTCTGGAGTCCTTGTACGGGAGTTTTTCAAAATATTTTTTAAGTATCGGTTTGTTTGCTGCCGGAATTACTTCAGCCATAACCGCACCATTAGCAGCAGCTTACGTAGCAAAAGGATGTTTTGGATGGAGTGGAGGGCTAAGGTCAAACAAGTTCAGAGCCGTTTGGATCTTTGTTTTAGTTTTAGGGATTATATTTTCATCGATAGGAGTTAAACCCATTGAGATCATAAAATTTGCACAAGTAGCTAACGGTCTGCTGTTGCCGATTATTACCGGATTCTTACTTTGGGTGGTGAACCGGAGTATGGTAATGGGATCTTATCGAAATTCAAAGGTTCAGAATATTTTAGGCGTTCTGATTCTACTAACAACGATTATCTTAGGAGCAAAGAGTCTTTTGAAAGTTTTTAATATTTTGTTTTGAAAAAATTAATTGATATCAATGCCGATTTAGGAGAAGGGACAGGAAATGACGAGTCCATAATGCCATTTATTTCATCATGTAGTATAGCTTGTGGGGGGCATTTTGGAAATGAAAAGACCATGCGTACAGCAATACAATTAGCTAAAAAGAATAAGGTAAAAGTAGGGGCACATCCTTCGTTTCCAGACAGGGATAATTTTGGAAGAAAAGTACTAACAATTACTAAAAGTGAACTAACAGCTGCTATTTTTGACCAGTTATTACACTTTTATGCAGTTTGCGAGACTGAAGAGATTGAAGTGCACCATGTAAAACTGCACGGTGCATTGTATAATCTTGCAGCTAAAGATGCACCTACAGCTGATGCCGTTGTAGAAGCTATTGTAGCTACAAAAGCTCGCCCAAAACTGTATGTTCCTTTCGCCTCTATTTTGGCTAAAAAGGCTGAAAACTTATTACCCTTGGTATATGAAGCATTTATAGACAGGCGTTACAATAGTGACCTTTCATTGGTCTCCAGAAAAGAACCAAATGCTGTGATCGATAACCCTCAAGTAGCTTGGCAGCAATTGTTCCAAATGGTAAATGAAGGTTGTGTAAGTACCGTCTCTGAAGAAAAAAAAGAAATAACAGCAGCTACGTTTTGTATTCATAGTGACCATACACATTCGATAGCTATTTTGCAATACATCCAGGAGCAATTGAAAAAACATGCTATAGCCCTCCTATGAAAAAACTACCTATTTGGCAAGAATTTGGTGAACATGCGCTATTAGCCAGCTGGGATGCCGGCATTGACGAAAAAGAGAATGCTGAGGTGCTGTGGTACAGCAATTTTATTTCTCAAAACTTTCCTGAAGAAATTATAGAGACGGTACCGGCATATTGTTCACTGGCAGTATATTTGGATGAGAGTATAGTTGCAAAAGATTTTTTGAAAAAACTCAAAAGCACTCAGTTTAAAACAACAAAGATTACTTCAGAACAAAAATATGTAGTTTCTGTTCCAGTGTGTTATGAAGGTGCTTTTGCACCGGACATAGCAACGATTGCTTCCACTAACAGTTTATCTGTTTCAGAAGTGATCTCGTTGCATACAAAACCACTATATAAAGTCTTTTTCATTGGCTTTCTTCCGGGATTTCCATATTTGGGCGGATTGGAAGAACGATTGCATACTCCTCGAAAAAAGACCCCACAAAGATATGTTGAAAAAGGATCTGTGGGTATTGGTTCAGGCCAGACAGGTATATATACGTTGGATTCACCTGGGGGGTGGAATATCTTGGGAAGATCCCCTCTCCATTTTTTTTCTTCGGAATTAAGACCTCCCAGCTTATTACTAGCTGGAGATTATGTGAATTTTTTTTCAATTTCTAGAAAAGAGTTCATGGAAATTGGAACTCAAATTGAAAATGGAACTTACAAAATAAAAAAGGAGGTGTACAATGGTTAAGGTCATCTCCGGGGGATTCTACACAACGATCCAGGACTTGGGCCGTTATGGATACCGAAAGTATGGAGTTCCGTTAGGAGGGAGCATGGATAGTTATTCGGCCCGATTGGCAAATCGTTTAGTAGGAAATGCCAGAACCGAAGCTGTAATGGAGATTACATATATCGGCCCCGTACTTCGCTTTGATACAGCCACAGAAATAGCCATTACCGGTGCAGGGTTTTCACCTACACTTAACGATATTGAAATTCCTTTGAATACACGTATTCAAATTCAGAAAGGGAGCATTCTTAAATTCGGACTTCCGGGATATGGTTTACGCGCTTATTTATCTGTTCTTGGTGGATTTAAGACCGAATATGTGATGGAAAGTTATAGTTACTACAGAGGTATTAGTTTAAAACACTCTATTGATACCGGAGACCAATTACTCATTGCTCCCTATACTGGTGTACAATCTAATGTTACAGCTTCGGTGAAGATACACCGATCGTATTTTTCATCATCCATAATTGAAGTTAATAAAGGCCCTGAGTTTAGTCTGCTGTCTAAACTGTTTCAACAACAACTACTAAACACTACTGGCATTATTTTACCGGAAAGCAACCGCATGGCTTATCTATTAAAAGGATATGAAGCACTTTCAGCAAAGGAGATCATTACGGCACCTGTTCAACCGGGAACAGTCCAATTGATGCCTTCCGGAAGATGCGCAGTCTTAATGCGCGATGCACAGACTACCGGTGGTTATGCAAGGGTTTTACAACTTAGGGAGGAAGCGATTAACTTATTGGCACAAAAAGGAGCAGGAGATGAAGTGAAGTTTAAACTAATAGATTAGAACGACATTTTAGGGTCCTCATTTTTCTCTATTTTTTGAGTATTGACCAATTTTTCAATCTCTTCAAATTGATTGTCCAAGAGCGGGTGTTCTAAAATACGCTCAATATAAAGTAAACTACTTCGACTTAAATGGCGAGAGAGGGTGGGTTCATAAAACTTCCATGGATCAAAGAATGATTTTTCAGGATCTTCGGTCTTATCAAGAATCTCTTTGTTCTTTTTGTCTAAGAATTGTTGTAAGTCTTTTAAAACATCATTATCCCCATTTTCAATCTTTCCATCAAAAAAACTTTCTACATCATCAAACGAAACTTTATGTGGCATAAAAATTTTAAAGTATCGTATGTTTCCGTTTTGAGTATTTTCCCAATTGGTGATATAATCACTTAAATATCCGGGAATCTTATCCAGGTTTAAACCGGTTTTTAAATCTACAATGATATTATCAGTTTCATTTTCATTTTTAATAATGTGTTCAATATTGTATTCTTCTTTAAATCTATTTATCAAGTAGTTAATGTACAATGTTTTACTGTTGATAATTTCCAAATAAGCAATTTGTTTATCTCCGATCACAGATTTCTTATAATTAAGAAGATAATTGTGTAAATCTAAGCAACCCAACAAGCCACTGTTGTCAATAGCTCCAGCATCTATGTAGTGGCCGTAACCGGGAATTTTTGCGGCAGGGCTAAAGACAGGAAAACGATTGGTAGTAGAAACTGCCTGATAGAAAGGGATCGTTTTGGTTTCATCGTATAGGTCGGCAAGATTTTCAGCAAAAGGAAATACCTTATTAAAATCATTTTGTTTTACAGACCATAAAATACCTCTGCTTCCTTTAGTACCGGCAGTATTCATAATAAGAGACGGGAAGTATCCGGTTTTAGTAAATGCTTCTTTCCAATAGTCTCTAAAAGAAATACTATCAAGCGTTTTTCTGTTGGTATCATCCACATTCTTTTGGTATTTCACCATGGCATAATAAGGCCTGTCCCTTAACCCTATGCGTTGGCTGAGAGGCCATAATTTACGGTAGCTATCCAAGCCGAATGTGAGTGTAAGGTCTAATGAAGTATAATTTTCCTCGGAGATTTTATCAATTTTTTCTTGAATTGTATTAGTATCAATACCATTTTCTTTATATAAGCCTGTATAAAGTGCTAATCCCAGAGAGCCTCCGGATGCTCCGGACATAGCAATGGTTTGGTTAAGCAATTTCCCTTTGGTTCTTTGTTGTAGCCTATTCAAGACATTTAGGGTCCATACATTGGCTTTAAGCCCACCGCCATGAGAAGCAATAAAGAATAAGGTGTTATCACTTTTGGCTGAAAGACTATCTAAAAACCGGTCTTCTAGAATTTCAACCTTATTGTTTTTTACCAGATCAAGTTCGTGTGTTGTAACTTCTACATTGGCACAGTTTGTAATGAAAAGAAGTATTACAACAACAGAAGAAACTCCAAAAATAACTCGGTATTTTCTGGTGCCAAACAAATTCATTTTTTTAGTGACAAAGAAATATTTTCCTAAACTGGCAATAATAAAATAATAGAAATAGAAGAAGGCCAGAAGTATAGGGATTCCGTTGTTTAATCCCCATCCTTTGATACTTGCGATAGTTGAGTAAACAAGTAAAAAAATTGAAAAGAGAAAATTCAAATTGAATAATGCAATATAGTTTTCAGATTTTTCAAGAAATTTTATCCATCCAATAAATAGTTGAGCAGGTAGTAATAAGGGGCTTTTTAGTGTTTTTTTAACTCTAGAAAACTTTGTTCTTAAAAGTCTGAAAAACACATAATTAAACATAAACGCATAACTGGTCAATAAGATCAATACAAAACCTCCCGGGCTAAAATTCCCTGCAAAAATTGTAATGAGTAGTAATAATAGGTTTGATAATGCAATAAAGAAGTACCAAAGCCCAAGCCTTTTGTATAGCTTATTGAGTTTATTATAATTTTCTGTTTTTTTAAGATCAGACAAGCCATCTCCGTTTTTGTCTGTCTGTGACGTGAGTTTTGTAAACTTTTCTTTGAAAATTATATATAGGATAAAAGGAACAACTAGTAAAGAATAGATGACAGCCTTAACAGGCCCTAAAGGGAATATTTCAAAGATGAGGTTAGGAGCAAAACTACTTACTATAAAATGAATCCATACCCCGTGAATGAGTAAACCGATAAAATACCGCAAATAATTTGCCCAATTGTCCGGAGTATACCCCGAATCTTTATTAGTTGTAAAGATAAAAATGGGAAAATGTTTTAAGGGCCAAAATTTAAAGGGGTACACCTTCTTCCAATTGGTAAAATCTTCCGAATTGTTTAGATCAGCAGCGTAATACGTATAAATTGGAAAATGAGAAAGCGCAATAGCCAATGCGTTAATAAAAAGAAATGAAAGAAATAGTGATAACCCGCGGTTTTCAATGAGGTCCACCATCATAGTAAATGCTTGATCCATTTGTGTTAGGAGCAGCAAAATGATGGTGATGATAATGAGGCTTAAAATAGATGATTTCACAAAGTTTTTAAACGACCGTATCAAGTGATTAACACCTGCGATAAATCTTGCAATTCTTGATTTTTTTTCAGCCATGGAAGGTAGTTAAGGTATGATTGTCTAATTTACAGATAAGAAAGTAGCAAAACAATAAACTTTCTGCATAATGAAGCAGAATAACTGTTTTACACTAAGGGCGCTATTGAAAATACATCTATTTTGGATTTTTGAAAATTCCGAGTTCTTTTCATTACGGCAATACCGTTTCTGGAACCTGCCTGATTTGTATTTCCTTCAATAGTTTCAATAACATCATCTTTTACAGCAGTTATAATTCCTGTATGTATCCAGTCGAATCTGGATTTTTGCAATAAAAAAAGGTCTCCGGCTTTTATTAAAGAAGGATCTCTTCTTATATCTTGATACCTGCTAAGCAACCCTTTTTCTATCCCTTTGTTGCCAACGGTATCACAACTATAGGTTAGAGGGAACAGGGTTTTAAAATTTTTCCCTTGTGCACTGGCAGCCTGGTCTATGATTGTTTGAGCAAATCCCATACACCAATACCACGAAGAACCTTCATGACCATCCATATAAGCACGTACCCACGGACCACTATTAGAAGCCCCTTTAATTTGTAGTTCGTAAGCAAAACTGCTTAGATGATTCTCTGAAGCTTCTACGACCAAGTCTCTTAAGTTTGTAACTGTGAGCGGTTTCTCAAAAGCTTCTTCCATAGGAGCGCATAATTTTGAAAACAATAGTTTGGTAACAATTCCGGAAACGGGCAAATTCATCGCTTTTTGAAAATTCTTTACGGCTTTTTCAGTTGCAGGGCCAAAATCACCATCTATGGATGTGGCTGTACCGGCACTTGGATTTTTAATTGCGTACAAAGAAAGCCATGACTGGATTTTCATAACATCTTTTTTGTTATTTTCCGTACCTTTTCTCTTTTGTGTTGCTTTAATGGAAAGCTCTTTTTTGTAAGATGTTTTTTTCATGATTGGCCCTTTTAATCTTTATTATTGGTTTTTTTATTTGTAAAAGTTAAAAAATAAATCCGTTAGATACTTTTTGAACAGGAATAGCGAGTAGAAAGCTATTTTATAATAAAAATCTGTACAAGAGGTATTTACCTAAATATTTAAGGTTTTTTCTTGAAAATGATAAGGAAAAACCCTGTTTCTATTCTCAGGATTTTCCCTTTTTTAATGATTTAATGGAAGGCTGGACTAAGTTTTTGACTATTTTTAAGTACTAATTTTAAAAACCCAATTATTATGGAAAAACCGTCAAAATGTATTAGTGAAACCGAAGCAAGAGCATTGTATAACAACTGGAACCCCCGTGCGTCCTTAATAGATAGGGATCTGGGATCAGATGTTAGAGATTTTGTGTTTAGTGTGAAGGAATTAGAAGAGTTTCTGGCATATGTAAAAAAGAATCATATCGGAACTTCTGAACCTGGCATTAGAATATACCTTGCTGCCTATAACAATTCAAAGTCTAAACAAAATACTGTGTTTTTAGCTCCTACAAATGGTATTAAAGCAGATTCTCCCAATAACTATAGTATAGATTCACTAAACACTGTAGGAGGCGGTTGGCCCCCTAATATTTACTAGTCATTGGAAACACGATTATTTTTCAATTTATTAGAATTAATAGCTTTTTTACTATCTATATACTATTATAGAAAATCTAGCGATAGGTTTTCATTAATACTGGTATACTATTTAGCTTTTACAGTATTTGTAGAAATCATTGGCTGGTACAATTATTTTATAAATGATTTTTCATTTTTAAACTCATTGAAGGGAACTGTTTTCGAACAGAACTATTGGTTGTACAACATACAGTTACTCATTAGTATGATATTCTATGTAACATACTTTAAGCTTTATCTGAAGTCAAAGAATCTTAAGAGGGTTTTAAATGTGCTTTTAACCCTCTTTGTTCTTACCAGTGTTTTGTATTTGACTTTTTCAGGAATCTACTTTGTAGCTTTTTCACCATTTACGGTCATAGTTGGTACCCTGTTGATATTTCTTAGTATATTCTTTTATTACCTCGAACTTCTTAATAGTAATGAAATTCTGAGGGTGCACAAAACGCTGCCCTTTTATGTTTCTGTAGCTGCATTGATATTTCATTTGTGTACAACACCATTGTTTATTTATAGTACTTATTTTAGTGAATCACATAACCCTGAGTTTTTCAATTTATATATTCAGGTTATCTTTAGCTGTAATTTCATTATGTATTCTCTTTATATCATAGGATTTTTTATATGCGCCCGGAACAAGAACCATTATTACAGCAAGAAGCATTATTAATTATATACTTTGTTGCTATATTACTTTTCCTTGCTGTTTTTGCAATCATATTTGTCATTGCATTTCAAAGAAGGAAAAATAAATTTCTGATGGAGCGCTTAGAAGCAAAACAAAAATTTGAAAAAGAACTTGCAAATTCTCAACTCGAAATACAGGAACAAACGTTAAAGAACATTGCCTGGGAACTACATGATAATGTAGGGCAATTATTATCTGTAGCGAACATACAACTAAATATGCTTCTAAATACAACTCCGTTGAAGTTCCATGACCAAATCAAAGAAACTAAAGAAGTGGTTAAAGAATCTGTTACCGAAATCCGCTCATTGTCGAAAATTCTCAATAGTGATGTTATTCAAAAAAACGGACTTGTCACTTCTTTAAAACTGGAACTGGAAAGATTTAATCGACTCAACTTCCTAGAGGCTACTTTTAAAATTGAAGGAAATGAAGCCTTTATTAAAAGTGAAAATGAAATTATCATCTTTAGAATTTTACAGGAGTTCTTTTCAAATGTTATAAAACATGCGAAAGCAAATAATTTATTAGTACATTTAAATTATAAAGAAGCGGAACTGGAAATTACTGCAAAAGATGACGGCGTAGGATTTGATCCTACTCAGAGCAGTGAAAACAGCGGCATGCAAACCATGAAAGGCCGCGCAGAATTATTAGAAGCAGATTTATCGATCACTTCGAAAATTGGAGAAGGAACCAACTTGTTTTTAAAATATCCCTATACCCATGACAAATAACCCCACAAATCACACCATTGCTATAGTAGATGACCATTTACTCTTTGCCGGTTCCTTAGAAAAACTAATCGATACTTTTTCCGGATTCAAAGTTTTATACCATGCCAAAAACGGTTTTGATTTACAGCAGCAAATGAAAGCTGCTAATGCATTGCCGGAAATTATTTTATTAGATATTAATATGCCGGTCATGGACGGTTTCGAAACCGTACAATGGCTTACCAGCACCCACCCGGATATCAAAGTTTTAGCACTGTCCATGGAAGATGATGAATTAACCATTTTAAAAATGTTGCGTGGAGGGGCAAAAGGTTATTTATTGAAAGATATTCACCCGGATAAACTTCAGGAAGCATTGACAGAAGTTATTACTAAAGGCTATTATCATTCTGAAAAAGTTGCCACAACTCTTTTACATTCTTTGCAGCCCGGACAACAAAAAAATCAGTTAGTGCTAAAAGAAAATGAAATCACATTCCTGCAATTGGCATGCAGCGAAATGACCTATAAAGAAATTGCAGGAGTCATGAATTTAAGTCCTAAAACCATTGATGGGTACCGCCAGGAACTCTTTAATAAACTTCATATAAAGAATAGAGTAGGATTGGTTATCTATGCATTAAAGAACAATATTATTTCGATCTAAATACAAGCGTTCCAAATACTATTATTTGGTGGTGGAGCAATTATTGATAGTTCTTCTTTTTTTACAGGGTGTATAAAGCCTAATTCTCTTGAATGCAGATGTATGCTTCCATCTTTGTTGCTTCGGTCAAAACCATATTTTAGATCTCCTTTTATGGGGGAACCTATGGCAGCAAGTTGACTTCTTATTTGGTGATGCCTTCCGGTTTGCAAGTCTATTTCCAATAAAACATAATTATCCAGTTTTTTTATAATTGAATAACTCAAAATAGCCTTTTTACTGTCGGGTACCTCTTTACTATTCGCGTAAGATTTGTTTTGTTTTGTGTTTCGTTTCAGAAAATGAATTAAAGTATCTGAATCTTTCGGAGGTCCATTTTTTACAACTGCCCAGTAGGTCTTTTGCGTTTCCCTTTCAGAAAACAATTTATTCAATCTTGAAAGTGCTTTTGAAGTTCTCGCAAATACGACGATGCCACTTGTTGGACGATCCAACCGATGCACCACGCCTAAAAATACAGCTCCGGGTTTGTTATATTTTTTGGCGATATACTGTTTTACAATTTCCGATAGAGGAGTATCCCCGGTTTTATCACCCTGTACAATATCGCCAGGGCGTTTATTGACAATAATTAAGTGATTATCTTCATACAAAATCTGAAGATTTTCAACGGTAGTATGCATTAATATTGTTCTTTATCGCTTGGGAAATCACCACTTTTCAGATCTTTGATATATTGCTGAAAGGCATTCGACATATCAGAATACAGATCGAGGTATCTCCGTAAAAAACGCGGATTGAACTCATGTGTCATTCCCAGCATATCATGTGTTACCAATACTTGCCCATCTGCACCACTACCTGCTCCAATTCCAATTATAGGAATGGTTAAGCTTTGAGCTACTTCTTCTGCTAATTTAGCAGGGACTTTTTCCAAAACAATGGCAAAACAACCGGCTTTCTCCAACAATAAAGCATCTTCTTTTAGTTTTTTGGCTTCTTCTTCTTCCTTCGCACGTACCGTATAGGTCCCAAATTTGTAAATAGATTGTGGAGTCAGTCCCAAGTGGCCCATTACAGGAATCCCGGCATTCAAAATACGTTTTATAGATTCTCTTATCTCTTTCCCTCCTTCTAGCTTTACAGCATGAGCACCACTTTCTTTCATAATACGAATAGAAGAGCGCAGCGCTTCTTTAGGGTCGCTTTGGTAACTTCCAAATGGAAGGTCCACTACAACCAAACTACGCTCTACAGCCCTAATTACCGAAGCTGCATGATAGATCATCTGGTCGAGTGTGATAGGTAAAGTGGTCTCGTGTCCTGCCATAACATTGGAAGCAGAATCTCCTACCAAAATCACATCAATGCCTGCACTATCCACAATTTTGGCCATTGTGTAATCATAAGCGGTAAGCATGGAGATTTTTTCACCCTTCTTTTTCATATCCACCAAAGTCTTGGTAGTAATACGTTTGTATTCCTTTTTAGCTACTGACATATATTTTTGTAACAAAATGAGCGGTAAAAGTACTAATTTTGAGAATCAATCTTTAAACATTCTCTTATGAAGTTACTTCTTTCAACTCTCTGCCTTCTGATATCTATAGTATCTCTTTCTCAAAATGAATTTTCTGAAGCCGATGCCAAACAAGTTATCGACACCTTTTTTGATGGTTTCCATGAAGGAGACACACTTAAAATGCGTTCCGTAATGATGCCAGCTGTACTCATGCAAACTGTTTTTACAGATAAGGAAGGAAAAAGCCATGTAAAAGATGGAGATGCCGATAATTTGATAAATGCAATAGCAAAGCGTCCCGAAACTGATAGGTGGGATGAACGCCTTTTAGATTATATTGTACAAATCGATGGCAATCTGGCACATGTTTGGACACCTTATGAATTTTGGTTCAATGATGCGTTTAGTCATTGTGGAGCCAATGCTTTTACACTTGCCAAGACAGATAACGGCTGGAAGATAGTCCATCTTATAGATTCAAGGCGAAAAGCCAGCTGTAAAAGCTAGCAGTCGCTTAGGCTTACCTTTACTGCCAATCCGCCTTCGCTGGTCTCTTTGTACTTGGTATTCATATCCTTTGCAGTTTCCCACATAGTGGCAATTACTTTATCCAGTGGGACTTTTGCCTGTGTCGGGTCTCCATCCAGAGCCATTTCACAAGCGTTTATGGCTTTAATGGCCCCCATAGCATTGCGTTCTATGCAGGGGATTTGCACCAGACCACCAATAGGATCACATGTTAAACCCAAATGATGTTCCATAGCAATTTCACTTGCCATTTGAACTTGTTGCGGAGTACCACCCATTAATTCTGCTAAAGCTCCTGCTGCCATTGCCGAAGAAACCCCAATTTCTGCCTGACACCCACCCATTGCTGCCGAAATAGTAGCTCCTTTTTTAAACAAACTTCCTATTTCTCCTGCAACCAGCATAAATTTTTGTACATCATCAAAATCAGCATCGTGATTTTCAATGACCATATAATACATTAGTACTGCAGGAATCACTCCGGCACTTCCATTGGTAGGTGCTGTTACTACTCTTCCCAACGAAGCATTCACTTCATTCACGGCGAGTGCAAAGCATGAAACCCACTTTAATATTTGCCTGAACTTTACTGTAGTACCTCTAATAGCCTCAAGCCATTCTTCCGGGTTTGAGTATTTAGCGTCACCAATCAGGTTTTTATGTATATCGAAAGCACGTCTCTGTACATTGAGACCTCCGGGAAGCTTTCCCTGTGTATGGCAGCCTACGTACATAGAATCAAGCATCACATCCCAAATTTCTTTGAGTCCTTTACGAATAGCGGCATCACTTCTCAATGACCGTTCATTTTCCAGAACCATTTCACTAATGGATTTTCCCTCATTGTCACAATGTATTAGCAGATCGGTAGCAGTTTGAATAGGAAAGGGGAATTGCGCAAACTTTTGTAACTTCTTCTTTGCACGCTTTCGCTCTTTTTGCACTACAAATCCACCACCAATTGAATAATAGGTTGAAGCAACCTTTTTTCCATCTTTCAGTATTGCCCGAAATGTAATTCCATTGGGGTGGAACTCTAAGAATTTTCGGTTAAACCTTATATGTTCATCCGGCTTGAAAGAAAGCTCCAGTTCACTATTGAGGCTTAACCTGTTCTTTGAAGTAATCTGCGCTATTTCAGTTTCAATTTTTTCAGTGGGGAATGTGATAGGGTCGAATCCGCTAAGGCCCAATAGTACGGCAATATCTGTTGCATGGCCTTTCCCGGTAAGGGATAAAGAACCATACAGATCAACAGAAACTTCATTGATTTTGTCAAACTTCCCCTTACTTTTTAATTCGCCAATCCATCGTCTCGCAGCTCGCCATGGGCCTAGCGTGTGGGAACTGGAAGGTCCCACACCAATTTTCAACATATCAAAAACACTAATACTTTCCATAGGTCAGATAATGGGGTCAAACCTAAGAAATTTTAATGTATCGGCTGGCGTGATTTATACATTTCCACAAATATCTTTTATTGGAAATATTCCATATATTAGGAATAATTCCATATTTTTGCATTATGGAGATTACTGCTTCTGGAAAACTTCAGAAAACAAAACACCGCCACCAGCCGGAAGTCTCAAAACAAACAGGCTTTCCCAGTGCTGCTACCCACTATATGGAGGCGCCTATTGATTTGCATAAAGAGTTAATGCACAATCAGGATGCTACCTTTTTTATTCGAATAACCGGTAATGGTTATAAAGGATTCAATATTAGACATCGGGATGTATTGTTGGTAGACAGATCATTGCCTGCTGCAATAGGGAGGTTAGCATTGGTAGTGGAAGATGGAGAATTTAAGGTAATTCGTATTCCGAAGGTCTCTTCAGAAAAAGAGCTTATCCTTTGGGGAATTATTACCTACATAATTCACTATACGCTATGATCGCAATGGTAGATTGTAATAGTTTTTATGCCTCATGTGAGCAGGTATTTCGTCCTGACCTTTGGGGTAAACCCGTGGTGGTTCTAAGCAATAATGATGGCTGCGTAATTGCAGCTAACAAAGAAGCAAAGGCATTGGCAGATATCCCAATGTTTGAACCGGTGTTTAAAATTAAAAAACACCTTGTCAAGAATAAGGTAACCTTCTTTTCTTCCAATTATACGTTATACGGAGAAATGTCACAGCGTGTAATGAACATTCTTACCACTTTTTCTCCGGAAGTAGAAGTGTATAGTATTGATGAATCTTTTGTGGACCTAAACGGCATGGAGCACGTAAATCTAAACGATTACGGACACCGGATAAAGAATAAGATCTATAATCATTTGGGCCTGCCTGTGGGCGTGGGAATTGCGCCGACGAAGGTATTGGCAAAATTGGCGAACAGGATTTCAAAGAAAGTAATAGGCAATGATCACGTATTTGTAATAGATTCTGAAGAAAAACGTATCGAAGCACTACGTTGGGCAAAGATCGGAGATGTATGGGGTATTGGCAGAAAACATACGAAGCGATTGCAAAATATTGGGGTTCATACAGCTTATGATTTTACCCAACTTCCCCTGGCATGGGTGAGAAAGGAAATGACCGTGGTAGGTGAGCGCATGTGGCGTGAAATGAATGGTGAATCCTGTTTAGAATTTACTGTAGTGCCTAAACCGAAAAAGGGAATAGGTACAGCAAAATCCTTTGGGCAAAAACTGAGGGACCTGGGGCGAATTGAAGAAGCTTGTGCATACTATATTAGTGAAGTAAGTGAAGTCTTGCGGGCCCAAAGATCCTGTGCTACTTATGTACAGGTCTTTGTGCATACCAATTATCACAGTAATGTAGACGAGCAATACTCCAATAGTAAAACTGTAACCATGGCAGTTCCCACCAATGATACATTTGCTTTGATCATAGAAGCCCGTAAGGCGCTGCGCCTTATTTACAAGCCTGGGTATCGTTACAAAAAAGTGGGTGTTTGCCTGAGCGGAATCATTCCGCAGGAATATGTGCAGGGAAACCTGTTTCATCAGCCTTCCGGGTTGAACAAGAATGAACTTATCCGCACATTTGATAAAATCAACAATAAATATGGTAAATCTACCGTATCCTCCGCGATGATAGGAACCCGAATTAACGAATGGGAGCTTATTAAAAAAGAACGCAGCCCTCGGTATACAACCCAATGGGGAGAGTTGTTGGAAGTAAGTAGTGAATAGAAGCAAGAAACTGATTCTATCTAGGTAGCCTGATCCTTCTTTTTTTATAAAAGCATTGAAACTGACACCCTGTCATAAAATGTCCACTGGCATAATCATTGTCATATACACCGCGTATAAAATTGAATTAAGTAAAAAATATAACTATAATACTATGAGTAAAATAATTGGAATCGACTTAGGAACTACCAACTCGTGTGTCGCCGTAATGGAGGGTAGCGAGCCGACTGTAATTCCTAATGCCGAAGGTAAAAGAACAACACCTTCTGTAATTGCCTTTGTGGAAGGTGGTGAAATTAAGGTAGGAGATCCGGCAAAACGACAAGCTGTGACCAATCCTACTAAAACTATTTCTTCCATTAAGCGTTTTATGGGAAATAAGTTCTCCGAATCTAAAAAAGAAGCTGATCGTGCTGCTTTTAAAGTGGTAAAAGGGGACAATAATACACCACGGGTAGATATTGATGGCCGTTTGTATACACCACAGGAATTGAGTGCGATGGTGCTTCAGAAAATGAAAAAAACTGCCGAAGATTACTTGGGACAAGATGTAACCGAAGCAGTGATCACCGTACCGGCATATTTTAATGATAGTCAGCGTCAGGCCACTAAAGAAGCCGGAGAGATCGCAGGCCTAAAGGTAAGACGTATCATTAACGAACCAACTGCGGCAGCTTTGGCGTATGGACTTGATAAAAAAGGACAAGACCAGAAGATCGTGGTATTTGACTTTGGTGGAGGTACTCATGATGTTTCCATCC
The DNA here is from genome assembly GCF_058148525.1 of Ulvibacter sp. 2210JD10-4. Classification (NCBI taxonomy): domain Bacteria; kingdom Pseudomonadati; phylum Bacteroidota; class Flavobacteriia; order Flavobacteriales; family Flavobacteriaceae; genus Ulvibacter; species Ulvibacter sp. 2210JD10-4. Next base: position 35,855 of record NZ_JBYVJZ010000005.1, on the reverse strand, counting down.
TTGAATTGGGAGACGGTGTTTTTGAAGTATTGTCTACCGATGGAGATACTCACCTGGGTGGTGACGATGTGGACCAGAAGATCATCAATTGGTTAGCAGATGAGTTTCAGAAAGAAGAAGATATGGATCTTCGTAAAGACCCAATGGCGTTACAACGTTTAAAGGAAGCTGCTGAAAAAGCGAAGATCGAATTGTCTTCGGCTGCACAGACTGAGATCAACTTACCTTATGTTACAGCAACTGCCAGTGGACCTAAACACCTAGTAAAAACATTGACCAAAGCGAAATTTGAGCAATTGATCGATGACCTTATAAAAAGAACCATTAAGCCTTGCGAAACAGCTCTAAATGCAGCGGGACTTTCTAAAAGCGATATTGATGAGATTATATTAGTAGGAGGTTCTACCCGTATTCCTGCCGTTCAGGAAGCAGTAGAAAAATTCTTTGGAAAAGCGCCAAGTAAAGGGGTAAACCCGGATGAGGTGGTAGCTGTTGGAGCTTCTATTCAAGGAGGGGTATTGACAGGAGATGTAAAAGATGTACTGTTACTGGATGTAACACCACTTTCTTTGGGTATTGAGACTATGGGTAGTGTGATGACGAAATTGATCGATGCGAATACGACGATCCCTACTAAGAAATCACAAATATTTTCAACAGCTGCAGACAATCAGCCAAGTGTAGAGATTCACGTTTTACAAGGGGAGCGACCTATGGCAAATGACAATAAGACAATTGGTCGTTTTCATTTGGACGGAATTCCACCTGCGCAACGAGGTGTGCCTCAAATTGAAGTAACTTTCGATATTGATGCCAACGGTATCATTAAAGTAAGTGCTACAGACAAGGCTACCAACAAAACGCAGGACATTCGTATTGAGGCTTCCAGTGGATTAACTGAGGAGGAAATCCAAAAAATGAAAGCCGAAGCCGAAGCAAATGCGGAAGCGGATAAAGAGGTAAAAGAAAAAGCGGATAAGCTGAATGAAGCTGATGGAATGATCTTCCAGACAGAAAAGCAATTGAAAGAATTTGGGGATAAATTATCTGACGATAAAAAGAAACCAATTGAGGATGCACTGGAAGAGCTGAAAAAAGCTTATGAGACAAAAGATGTAGCAACTATTCAACCTGCGTTGGATAAGATCAACGAAGCATGGAAAACAGCTTCCGAAGAGATGTACAAAGCACAGGCAGAAGCACAGGGAACTCCCGGAGCCGACGCAGACGCAGATACTGCTTCGCAAAATGGAGAAGAGAACAGTGATGTTGAGGATGTAGATTTTGAAGAAGTGAAGTAAATAAGTATGTCATTCTGAGCAAAAGCGAAGAATTTCCATAAAAAAGCTCGATAGTTTCTATCGGGCTTTTTTAATACTTTCAAAAGATGAATTCTTTACATTTAGATTAACTAAGAAAGGAAATATTGTTCGGCATTGCCCAATAAATTTGACAATCATTATAAATTTATCATAAATATGCATAAGTTTGATAGTAATACTAAAAAAATGTTATGAAAGAAGCTATAAGTACCCTACTATGTTGTTTTATTTGTTTATTGACTTTTGGTCAGGATGGTTGGAGTGAATTACCAAATGCCCCATCAGGGATTGGACGATTTGATGATGTGTTTTTTATTAACAATGATATTGGCTGGGCAGCCAATGGCCCGTCCGGAGTGGTTTATAAAACTACCGATGGTGGTAATTCCTGGGTACTGCAATTTTCTGCAGGAGGTTTTTATTTTAGAAATATAGAATTTCTGGATGAAAATGTAGGTTTTTTGGGGTCATTGGACGGGGTCTTTTATAAGACCATCGATGGTGGTACTACATGGTCACCGGTAACCATTAGCCCAAACCCGGATGCCATATGTGGCCTGGATACCGTGGGAACTTCTACTATTTATGGTTGTGGAGCCTATTTTTCGCCTGCATATATTATCAAATCTACAGATGGAGGAACTAATTGGACTTATATTGACATGTCTGCACATGCAGAAGGCTTAGTGGAAGTACTTTTCATTGATGAGTTACATGGTTTTGCTTCTGGAAATGGTACCAATGGAGGTGTTGTCCTTGAAACATTTGACGGAGGTTTAACATGGAACCAGATCTTTATTTCAGATTATGCTGGAGATTATGTCTGGAAACTTCAGCTTATGGACAATAATACACGCATATTTGGATCTGTACAATCTAATATTCAGGGAAAACTCATAAAATCTTCTGATTCAGGTGCTACCTGGGAGCAATGGGATGCTCCTGAAGAATTTATACAAGCAGTTGGTTTTATTAATCCTACGCATGGTTGGATGGGAGGACATGGAACGGGGTTCCATAGAACAACAAATGGTGGGCTCACATGGGAAAATATGAACCTGGGGTTCAATTTAAATCGTTTTATTTTTCTAAATGAAAATTTGGCCTACTGTTCCGGAGAGACCATTTATAAATTTAATGGTACACTCTCAATAAGTGATTTTGATCAGGTTACAACGCCGACACCTGATCTGAAAATTACCATTGCACCAATGCCAATTGTTGACCGGCTAAATATTGAAGTTGAATATCAACATACCGATAACTTATTATTAGGGCTGTATACTCTCAACGGCCAGTTGGTAGAACGATTAACCAGAGACCGTATAGCAGGCGCCGGAACGAAAACTTATTCTTTTGAGTTTAATTATCCAGCCGGCTCCTATATTTTAGATTTCCATACCAATGATGGAAGACGTACTTATACCATTATAAAAAAATAAGGTCTTGTGAAATGTTTAAATGAATTGCAGAGTTTTGCCTTCTGTATATTACTGTAATTAATTATTTTAATTTACTATAAACTTCATGGCATAGGTTCTTTCATTGTCATTTATCTGTAAGATATACATACCCGACCGGAAAGAATAGACTATATCGATTTGGCCTGAAGGAGCTGCATATTTACGGGAGAGTACCTGCTGCCCGGTAATAGTAAATACAGATATTTCAATATTAGAATATAAATAGACAGGATTTAATTCTAATACAATAGCGTTTTCAACTGGGTTTTTAGCAAGGAGGTACTTATCATTGAATTCAAAAGCTGTTGTCCCTAAAACACCATTGCGTATTTCGTCTAATGCAAATTGAGCACTGGCTTGTGTTACTACACCATGAGTTTCATTTTCAGCAGGAATATAGGTATTGACAAAAGGAGATGTATGTATACCTCCAATATCCGGGGCTGTAAACCAATCGTCTTCATTGCTTATAGCTAAACTACTGATGACCGGAATAAAGGAGAACTCATCTTGGTTTAAAGCATTTATAAAGTCGGTTATCACCGGGTTCCCTCCAACTGCTCCCAATGCGTTGGATATATTGGAAGTCCCTCCAGGAGAGGCATCTATACCATCACTGTTAGCAAAGGATTCGGCATTTGTTTCAAAGGAGTCCACTGGAATACCAAACAAAAAAGAATTGAAATTGGTAACGGTATTTGTTTGACCGGCCTCCGGCGTGAAATGCAAGGTTACATCTGCCGTAGCTCCACTTCCAAAATCCAAAGTAGTATCTACAACCTGCATCCCCGGCGTTCCTGTAGTTGTTCCCTGAGAGCTTCCATTTACCATTGATACGTTTCGTACCTGTTGTGGAAAACCAAGTGCATCCAATTCGGCTTGAAAGGCATCTCTGAAATTAGGTGCACCTACAGGAAGTAACTTGGCTGGATCCTGCAGATAGTTAGAACCATTCATCAAATGTCCTAAGTAATGATCATAAAGCATTTCTTTTGCAGCAGCAGAGTTAAGTACTGTAGTAATAACTGCTTGTGCATCTGGATCACCTAATTGTTCTGCCAGATAATTGATCAAATATTGTAAACTTATAGGAATATTGGCACCTCTGTGGGGCGAATCAAATGAAAGAAACAAACGGGTTTCAGCTTCCAGGCTATTTTGTTCCATATATGCTAAGGCATATCGTGCGATCAATCCGCCCATACTTGGCCCCAATATCACTAATTCTTCATCACCTACTTTTTGATCATTCAGAAAATTGATCAATTCTATCAAAACCATTGCATTTCGCTGAATGTAATCCGCGCCACCATCTATATCCTTTCCGTTTGTATTATACTGAGGTGCATTCAATACGACAATGTCAAAGCCTTCATCACGTAAAATATCAGCCATATTTTGGCTATTAAAGTTCAAACTATCATACAGGTCGGTGATATTACTATTGTCCCCGGGATCAAAACCATCTAATATGATGATGGGTTTGTCCAAGATACCGTCAAGGTTGTCTAAGAATATTTCGTATTCTCCTTCACCAAAATAAGCCTCTGTTTCATCATATCCCTGATAGGCTATAGTTGCCACAATAGGAGTTACAACGGCTCTGTAGGTAACAGGCTTGGTTTTTATTTTTTTCTGAAAAGAAGTTTGTGAAAAAGAAATAATTGAAAAAAGGCTAAATAAAAAAAAGTATATAAATTTCATAGAATTGTAGTATTTGGACCTGTAAGATAGTATTTAAGGTAGGGTTTTCAAAATTTGAAATTGACAGGAAATATTTTTTATAGGTTTAATAATAAATGATCTGCATACTATGTAACGAAACACTGATATACAGATCAGATAAAGAAGTTTTGGACAATCTTTAGTTCAATATATTAATAGTCATATTTTAACCGGTGGGCGGTTTTTGTGGCTTATCTTTAGTTCGGTTATTATTAATGCCTTTTCCTAGAATATAGCCGGAAATACCAGATAATATGGCTGCCAATTCTCTTCCTTCAAGTATTCCCAGAATACCAAAGAGAATGATCGTTATCACCAGAACGAACAGGGTAACAAATTGTAATCCGTTATCTCCAAGAAATTCCTTTCCGATACTAGCATCAGATTTGAAATAAATTATAATAAATTATAGTAAAAAAACCAATAAGCAAAAGGCAGATCAACAGTGTAAAGTTTAAACTTACAGTCCTTCTGAATTCCTGTTTGATCTGTTCCGGTGTTAAAGCAATTTCTATTTGTTCTTCACATTTTATAATATCTTGATTAATTCTGATAACATTTTTCTTTCAGAAATTAATTTATTTTGCTCTGCAATTAAAGTATCGAGTGCAGGAATGATTTCTTTATGAATTTTTTCAACGGTTATTATTTCATAGAAGCTATCATATCTTGTGTATTCGTCAAGATATAAATTCACTCCCGGAATAGATGTTGTATCTTTTTTACCCTCAGTTCTCTTTTTTAAATCATCTTTTTGTTTACTATAAGATCTTGCTCCGGAATTCTCATCTTCTCTAATAAATTTGTAACAGATTCCAAGAGACCTTTTTTGTTTTTTAAATACGTTCTAAGCTTCTGAAAATTCCTTTTATCCGATTCAACTGTTTTTTTGAAGAAATAATTGATGGTAAGGCCACGAGTGTCTTAAGACTAGTAACAAATTATATAAAAAAGCCCATCTTTAATGATAGGCTTGTCGAAATGCTGGAAGATAAAGCGAATTACATTCGCTTGACATTTATCGCATTTAATCCTTTTGGGCCTTCTTCAATATCGTAGCTAACTTTGTCTCCTTCGGAGATTTCATCTACTAATCCGCTGGTGTGAACAAATAGATCTTTGTCACCTTCATCAGGGACAATAAACCCAAATCCTTTTGCATTGTTGAAAAATTTTACGGTACCATTACTCATAATAAAAATTTTGTGTGAAAAACTAAAATACTGCTTTTCAATTTCATAGAATAGTATTTTATGAATTACTTCTATTTTTTAATCCATCAAATGTCATTAAGCACATCTATTATTCTAATTAAAAAGAGGTTTATATTTCTCCTTATAATAGAAAACCAGTAGAATATTAATTGCTGATACGACAATTGCCGGCCACATTTCGGTAATATCTGTATTAGAAAAACTGAAAATAAGGAATGAAATTGATAATGGAAAAAGGACTATCAAAATGAAAGCTGTCCATTTATTAAAAAGTAAAAACAAACCAATAATAATTTCAAAAATGTATAAAGCGGGAAGATAAATGACGACTGCATCTATAAAATTCCTGGCATTTTCGGGCATAGCTCCATAACTGGTGGGTAAGAAATGAAAAAACTGATTTATAGCATAGATAATCAAAAATAACCCTAAAAGAATTCTAAGCCATTTTGTACTATTCTCTATATTTTTCATAATACTACCTATTTATGATAATATTAAAAATATGAGTTTCGCAGCAACAGGAATATGATATTGGTCATATATAGTATTTCGATTAATAAAATCGTAAATATGTTCTATCTTTCCAAAGAAAAATATTATTTACTTATATGGATAGTGCATCAACTCTTATTTTAGCAGGAGCCCTTATTGTTATCATGTTAGGGATGGGATTGTCATTGGTAACAGCCGATTTTAGACGTATTATCCTCTATCCCAAAGCTATTGTTATAGGATTGATAAACCAATTAATTTTATTGCCACTAATTGGTTTTGGAGTCACGTTTTTGTTTCCAATGCAACCGGAAATTGCAATAGGGGTGATGATTCTAGTTGCCTGTCCCGGAGGTCCAACTTCTAATCTAATTTCTTTTTTAGCGAAAGCAGATCTGGCTCTTTCAGTTACATTGACTGCACTGAGTAGTATAATTACTATATTTACGATTCCTTTTATAGTCAATTTTGCATTAGACCATTTTCTGGAAGTTGAACAGCTCATTGAACTCAATGTTTTTGAAACTATTACTCAGATATTTGTAATTGTGGTGATTCCTATTGCCATAGGGATGCTTATTCGGTATACAAAACCCATTTTTGCAGAACGTATGTCAAAGCCTGTGAGAATAGCTTCAGGAGCAGTCCTGGCATTAATTATTATTGGTATTGTAATTAAAGAACGAGAAAACTTTATTCCTTATTTTAAACAAGCCGGTTTGGCTACTTTAGTACTCAATGTACTTACAATGGCCGTAGGTTATTATTCCGCAAAATTGTTTAAAATTGATAAAAGGCAAGCACTCTCTATTGCTATTGAATCTGGAATACAAAACGGGACTCTTGCCATTACCATAGCCGTAATTTTATTAAACAGCACATCTTATGCAGTAGCTCCGGCAGTTTATAGTCTGTTGATGTTTTTAACCGGAGGTATGATCATCTACTGGAGTGCTAAAAGGAAGAATTAATTATATATGAAAGAGCGGTTTCAGAAGAAACCGCTCTTAATCAAAATATAAGCTTATTAATTAACCAATATTAATCCTTATATCTGATTTTACTTTAAATGTCAGACGAAATATAAGATTTTTTAGCTAAATGGTAATGATTTGCCGCAAATAGATGGTGTGTTTTCGATGAAATCACCGATTTGTTAAGAAAATTTGACGACAAACAACCAAAATCCACCTTTTAACCAGTCAATTTTTAAACATAAAAAAACTGGATAAAAAAAAGCGACTCTAAAAATGGGCCGCCTTTTCTAATAATAATTAATCTTTAAATCATGCATTAATTTTCATCATCACTAGTTTCAATGGCAATTACATTTTTAGCACTAGGTGACAGTATAGGTTCATTTAAATTTATTTTAGATCCCGAATTGGATAATAATGTCTTTGAAAAATTTTCGTTGGTCCTTAAATTGTTTTCAGCAACCATTAATTCTTTCAGGTTGGTGTTACTTGCCAGCCCGACTGGTAATTCACCATTAAGATTGTTGTCGAACACATTAAATACCTCTAGCTTTTCTAGATATCCTATAGAACTCGGAATTGTACCTTTTAATTTATTACTACTAAGGTGTAACTGCTTTAAATTATACAAGCTACCAAGTGTTGCAGGGATATTACCAGTTAAATTATTTCCATTAAAAGCAAGTATTTCAAGGTTTTGTAAATTACCTAAACTTTCCGGAAGTACTCCTGACAGTTTATTAAAAGAAAGCTCTAATACTTTTAAAGCCTCTAAATTACTCAATGTTGCAGGTACTGCTCCCTCCATATTGTTGAAGAGCAGGCTAATACCAACTACCTTGTTGTTTTCTACGGTAATGCCTTTCCAATTTGCTACAGGTTCATTAACATCCCAGGCGTTGCTCCAATTTTCACCGTTGGTAGCAAGGTAAAGGTCTAAAAGTGCTTGTTTTTCTTTTGCACTTACTTGTGCAAAGATCACTACAGAGAGTAGTGAAAAAGTTAAGGTTAGTAGTGTTTTTTTCATGATCGGGGGTGTGAAATTTCTTACATTACAATTCAAATTAATAACATTTAAAGTTATAATGCAAAAAAAATCGATGAAATGCACAAGTTAATTAACTATTTTTAGTCAATTTTGTAAGAAAGGGTCTGTAAACTTCATGAATACCATCAAAAACTTCTACTGTTAAGCGGCTTCCAAAAAGAGAGGTGCCTTTAAGTTGCTCTTCAGTTTTACGGGCTTCAGTTATATATTCATCTTTATTGCCATAGAGGTATGTTACTTTTGCACTTTGTTTTAAGTATGAAAAATCCTTCGGAATTAATTCAACCGGAATACCTCCGGAATGCAACACCAAATGGTCACATTGAACTTTTCGACTTGCCATCCAGCGTGTTGCAATGGAAACACCCTGAGAATATCCCAGAACAATAAAATTAAAAGAACCTTTAAAGTCTTCAGCTTTAAAAACAGCATCTACATAAGATAGTACATTTTTGGTTTCATCCGGAGTGTTTTCTCGGGTTAACCAGGATGCTCCTACATATTTGAAATCTTTTCCATAATAGTATTTTGAAGGTGCCTGTGGTGCTACGATATAATTTTCTTCAGGATTAAGATGTGAGAAAAAGTCAATAAAATATCGACTTAAATATCCCATTCCATGAAAAACCAGCCAAATATTTTTGGTTTTTGATGTAAGTGTATTTAGTGTTGAATATGTGTTAGTAACAGTAAAAGAAACCTGTTTTTCTAGAGCCATGTTTTAAGTTCGTTTTGTATTTTTACAAATGTAAATCAATCGTATGAAGTATTCTAAAAAAGAAACACTGGAACGCTTAAATTTGATGTGTGAAAACACATTGATGGAAACACTCGGGATTGAATTTATAGACATTTCCGATGACACTATCGTGGCCAGAATGCCTGTAACGGCTAGGGTACATCAACCTAATGGTGTATTGCATGGAGGTGCTTCGATAGCATTAGCAGAAAGTGTTGGAAGTGCAGGCTCTCTTGTTTTTTTGGATGATGAAGATGCGCAAATCAGAGGGATAGAAATTGCTGCGAATCATGTAAAAGGCATTCGTGATGGATTTGTATATGCAAAAGCAAAAATTCTACATAAAGGCAGGACAACACAATTATGGCATATCCCTATTACAAATGAAGCAGGTGAATTGATATCACAGGTAAAACTAACTACACTTACGTTACGTAAATAGCGATTATGGATGTAAAGCTGCTTACCAAAACTTTAGAAGAGCATTATAGCAAGAAACTCCCGTTTGTAACTTTTTCATTACCCGAAAACAATAGTGTTGTCACTTTGCTTCAAAAAGACTCACAATTGCATACCGAGGATAGCTTTACGACAACAAGTGTGGTTTTAGCTCCTTTTGATTTTAAGGACGTTGCCTATTGTATTCCTGAAGTACATAGTAAGATTATTGAAACAGAATTGACAGCTGAATCTTTTCCAATGGATGAAGTATTCATTGAAGAAGCCGATACCGATAAAGAACAATACATTCAATTGGTAGCCAAAGCAATTGATTCCATAAATTCAAAAAAAACGAAAAAGATCGTTGTATCCCGGAAGAAGGATATAAAGATCAAAAACTTTCAATTTAAAACCTTGTTTTCCAGAATTTTTAGTTTGTACCCCAATGCGTTTCGCTATATATGGTACCATCCGGAAATTGGCCTTTGGTGTGGAGCTACACCGGAAGTTTTAGTTACAACAGAAAACACTTCGTTTAGTACGATGGCTTTAGCAGGTACTCGAAAGTTTTCTGAAAAAATCCCCATTTACTGGAACGAAAAAGAGATTGAAGAACAGCAATTTGTTGTTGAGGCAATTACCAATAGCCTTCAAAAAGTGACAGATATACTGAAAGTTTCCAAAACCTACACACAGCAAGCCGGTTCACTGGCACATTTGAGGACAGATGTAACCGGGATATTAAAGAGTGGTAAAGCTACATTGAGGAATATTTCAATAGCATTACATCCTACACCTGCAGTGTGTGGTACACCAAAAAAAGATGCTAAGGAGTTTATACTGGAGAATGAAGGATATGACCGTGAATATTATACGGGATTTATTGGCCCGATTTGTTGGGAAAATACACGTTCGAGCCTTTTTGTTAATCTGCGTTGTATGAAAATTAAAGACAACAATGCCAGTCTATATGTTGGGGGTGGAGTTGTAGCTGCATCCAAAACCTTTGAAGAATGGCAGGAAACACAAAATAAATTACAAACCATGTTGCAGGTATTGCAACCAATGCTTTAAAATTGTATTACTACTTTGTACCTTTGTAATCAATGAATTTCTCTAAGAAAATCCTTTCGCAAACAATTACTCAATTATGTCTTGTCAAAGGGATCGATCATATTGTAATTTCTCCCGGGTCACGTAATGCACCTCTCACAATTGGTTTTACAGAACACCCATCATTTAAGAACTTTAGTATTGTAGACGAACGTTGTGCCGCTTTTTTTGCTTTGGGACTAGCGCAACAACTCAAAAAACCGGTTGCATTGGTTTGTACGTCTGGTTCTGCATTGCTCAATTACTACCCTGCCATTGCCGAGGCTTTTTACAGTGATATTCCCTTATTGGTGATTTCTGCAGACCGACCTCAGGAATTGGTCGATGTAGGAGATGGTCAGACCATTCGGCAAGAGAATGTTTTTTCCAATCATATTTTGTATAGCGCAAATTGTAAAGAAGGTGATGTTCATCAGGTTTTTAATGAGACGCAGATCAATATAGCTCTTAATACAGCAATAGAATTAAAAGGTCCGGTTCATATCAATGCTCCTTTTTCTGAACCATTATATGAAACAGTAAATGATTTGCAGGTACGTCCGCAACATGTCACTGCACGGTCAATTTCTACTTTTTTTTCTGAAAATTTAGAGCCCTTCATCAAGAAATGGAATGCTAGCACTAAAAAGATGATCTTGGTTGGAGTACTCCAGCCGGATAGTATCGAAAAGAAATATATTGAAGCCTTGGCTGAAGATAAAAGTGTTATGGTTTTTACAGAAACCACCTCCAATTTACATCATGAGAACTTTTTTCCTGCAATAGACCAATTGATCGCTCCTTTAGATGCAGCAGGTTTTGAGAAATTGAAGCCGGAAATATTATTGACCTTTGGCGGAATGGTAGTTTCTAAAAAGATCAAAGCCTTTTTGCGATCGTATTCACCGGACTTACATTGGCACGTAGATGAAAAAAAGGCATTTGACACCTATTTTGTCCTAAAACATCATTTTAAAACAACTCCCAATATATTCTTTAAGCACTTTCTTTCGGCAGTACAGATAGTGGATGGTACTTACAGAAACGATTGGCTTACCGTGAAAGAACATCGCTTATCAGAGCATAAAAAATACGAAGAAAAGATTCCTTTTTCCGACTTCAAAGTTTTTTCAGCCATCTTTAAAAAGCTTCCAAAAGAGGTTCAATTACAGTTGAGTAACAGTGCAACGATTCGATATGCACAACTATTTAGTATAGATGCTTCGGTACAGGTTTTTTGCAATCGGGGAACAAGTGGAATTGACGGAAGTACAAGTACAGCCGTTGGTGCTGCATCCATTTCAGAAGAGCCTGTAGTTTATATCACCGGTGACCTTAGCTTTTTCTATGACAGTAATGCACTATGGAACGATTATATTCCTAAAAATTTTAGAATTATTGTAATCAATAACAGTGGGGGAGGAATCTTCAGGATCTTGCCCGGAGCAAAGAACACAGAACACTTCACTACTTATTTTGAAACAGAGCACCAATTTTCGGCAGCTCAATTGTGTACTATGTATGGATTTGAGTATAGTTCAGCAAAAAATGAAGCTGACCTGCAAAAAGGATTGGACCTATTCTTTAATGATGCTACCGTTCCTAAACTATTGGAAGTTTTTACTCCTTCAAAAGTGAATGATGTTGTTCTTTTAGATTATTTTAAAAGTATACAATAGGTTATCTGTTATCCAAAATAGTTTTTGCCCAGTTATAAGCAGAAGGGATATCATCAACAATGTTAAAGGGTTTATTAAAAAAATTAGCTTCAAGAGCCGCGTTCTTTTTTCCAATCTCATTAGGAGTTACTATGGCAATACCTTTAAGAGTTGGTATTTTCTCCAGGTATTTATAATCGTTAGGGTTAACCGAATACGAATTAATCCGGTTCGCAATATAGACCCATTGCTTTGCTCTTAGGCTTTGTAAGCCTTTTACAAGAATTGAAAATGCTGTTTGATAAGATAATGTAACTCCTTCAAAAGCTTCAACTATAACAATGTTTTCATAAAAATATACATTTCCGATCTTAGTTTCGAGGACGTTATATAACGTAGCTGAATCAGGGAAATCGTGGGGAGATTTTACTTTCATCGATTGTGAAATTAATAAATAAGTTTGATATTTTTCAAGTTTTTTTTAAGCATTTTATCACGTTGGAAACTGTATCTTTGCAGCTATGATTCAACTAGGTGAATATAACATACTTACAATTCTCCGTGAGACAGATCCCGGCTTGTATCTGGGTGATGATGAAGGCGCAGAAATACTTTTACCACATAAATACAAACCTGAAAATTTTGAAATAGGTGATGAAATTAGGGTTTTTGTATACCTCGATAACGAAGAACGACCCATTTCAACAACTTTAGAGCCATTTTTAACACTCAATACCTTCGGGTATTTGCATTGCAGCGATGTGAATAAATATGGAGCTTTTATGGATTGGGGACTGGAGAAGCAATTATTTGTTCCTTTTAAGGAACAGGCACGCCCTATGAAAGTAGGTAATTGGTATATAGTGTATTTGTATCTGGATGAAATAACCAACCGTCTGGTAGGTTCCAGTAAGACAAATCGCTTTGTCAATAATGAAAATGTTACGGTCGCAAAATTTGATGAGGTTGATGTTTTGGTAACACATCTTACAGAAAAAGGAGCGAATGTGATCATCAATGGAAAACATAAAGGGCTTATTTATATAGATGACATCTTTGAAGACATTCGCAGCGGTGACAGATTGAAAGCCTTTATTAAAAAAGTACGAGATGATAAAAAGATCGATGTCGTATTACAATCTCCTGGCTACCGAAGCATAGAACCCAATGCTAATTTCATTTTAGATGAGTTAAAAGCTGCAGGAGGGTTTTTACCTGTTCATGATAAGACAGATCCCGAAACCATTAAAAATGAATTAGGAATGAGTAAAAAAAGCTTCAAAAAAGCCATTGGAACTCTCTATAAAGAAAAACAGATTGTAATTAAAGAGGATGGGATCGAGTTGCTAAATTAATACCCTCTTCCAACTCGATAAGGTGCACAACGCGAACAAATGCCTACCGGAGGACAAGGATCCAGTATATTCAAACCGCGAACTTCTTTGTAAGCTATATTCTTAACACCAGTAGCACCATCGGCCTGATATGTTTTATTTCCGTCACTTAAACCAAAGAGCTGTTCTTGCAATGGAGCAATATCTACTTTGCGTTGAATAAATTTTTGGTTTTCATTTACGACCGTTACCATATCAACCGGTTCGCGGTAATTTTCAGCATTCATTTGAAAGGTTTTCAATTTTTTGGTAATAGACGGGCCTTTTTCTAATGAAAATGAAGCCGAAGTAAGTTCCTCTATTTCCGGGAGTGATTCAGAAGTAATCGTATAATAACGTGTATCAAAATCATATTGCGCATTGACAAGCAATGGAAATAATAATAAAAGAAACACTCCTCTTTTCATAAAATCAAATGTATCAAAAATGGAGCCGAAACGAATTTTATTTTTTAAAAGTTTAACTTTTTCGATGTGGATTTGGGAACGGCGTCCTTATGCACCATAACACTAATGGTCTTTAGGCGCATATAAGCTTCACTAAAATATACATACCCACCATTGGCAGTTCGGCTTTCATCTGTTCCCCAGCTGTTCTTTACTTTATAATATTTTGTACCGTTCTGGTCGCGTAAAACACCGGTAATGTGCATTAAATGATCATCTGTCGTAGTATAGTTCTCAAACTCATCCTGGCGATATTCCTGAGAGATATTCTTTTCCGGGTATACTCCCTGTAATGCTTTGACATTGTTTTTTGAATCCTTCGGAATTATTGCAACACCGTCTTTTGAAGAAAAGGTACGTTCACTTACATCACAGTCCAATTCTATTGTGAACCCATTCTGAAGTGCATAATCAATAGTTTCCATCATTTCGTCTAAAGGTACATTGTACATACTTCCGTAGCTCCAGTTGTCTGGTATATTCAGAATAAATTCAGAGTAGTAAGGTGCATGTGAAAAAGAGGTAATGGTCACATAATCTGTAGGGCTAATTTTTGTCATTTCTAAAAAAGACTTCGGTGTATATTGTTTCCCTTCGTAGGTAAATGTCTTGGGATTAGCACCCAAATAAACATTTAGAACAGCATCTACAGCCTTTTTCCAGTTTTTACTCAACTTTCTTCCCGGATTATCAATATAGGTCTCTAACATGGAAGTTAACACAGCTACCAGTTCGGCATGATTATGAGTGGATTGTTCTGCAAACAATCCACTATAAGCTCCATAGGGAACCAATCCATAGTCTTGTACCGAGTTGATCACATCATGTGCAAGCCCACCTTCACTAAACTGTGCTTTTCCCTGGCGCATCACAAAATTTTCGGCCTTTTTAGGATAAGTATTTCGTACGGTATACATTTCTGAAAGGTCTATCTGTTTGCCGGTCAAACGGATAATTTCTGATTCCAAAAAAGAAGAAGTAGAGAAACTCCAGCAGGTTCCCGTTCTTCCCTGGCTAATAACCGGAGTAGCTTCGAGGTCAATAACTTCAGTAAACTGATAAGGCTCTTGTGCGTTTAATGTAGCGGTAAAAGCAAGTGCAAAAATGAAGAGTAAGTAGCGCATAATTTTTATCTTTACGCTAAAATAAAAAATATGAGCACACCTAACTGGAAAACGGCGAAAGAATATTCGGATATCACCTATAAAAAATGTGATGGCGTAGCCAGAATTGCTTTTAACAGGCCGGATGTTCGCAATGCATTTCGTCCTAAGACCACTTCAGAATTACTGGATGCCTTTCACGATGCACAGGAAGATACCAGCATAGGCGTGGTATTATTGTCTGCCGAAGGCCCTTCATCCAAAGATGGTGTATATAGTTTTTGTAGCGGAGGTGATCAAAAGGCCCGAGGACATCAGGGTTATGTAGGAGAAGACGGGTACCACCGCTTAAACATTCTTGATGTACAGCGATTGATCCGTTTTATGCCAAAGGCTGTAATTGCTGTTGTACCGGGCTGGGCAGTAGGAGGAGGGCACAGCTTACATGTGGTTTGTGATATGACTCTCGCGAGTAAAGAACATGCGATCTTCAAACAAACCGATGCAGATGTGACCAGTTTCGACGGTGGCTACGGAAGTGCTTATCTTGCCAAAATGGTGGGGCAGAAACGGGCAAGGGAGATTTT
The DNA here is from genome assembly GCF_058148525.1 of Ulvibacter sp. 2210JD10-4. Taxonomy (NCBI): domain Bacteria; kingdom Pseudomonadati; phylum Bacteroidota; class Flavobacteriia; order Flavobacteriales; family Flavobacteriaceae; genus Ulvibacter; species Ulvibacter sp. 2210JD10-4. The sequence continues at coordinate 20,151 of NZ_JBYVJZ010000005.1, read as the reverse complement.
TTTCCTCGGAAGAAATTACAACGCTCAAGAAGCTTTTGAGATGGGAATGGTCAATGCTGTTGTATCTCATCATGACCTCGAACAAACTGCTTATGAATGGGCACAGGAAATATTAGCAAAGTCTCCAACATCTATAAAGATGCTCAAATTTGCCATGAACCTTACAGACGATGGCATGGTGGGCCAACAGGTGTTTGCAGGAGAAGCTACCCGTTTAGCGTATATGACCGATGAAGCCAAAGAAGGGCGTGATGCTTTTCTTGAAAAGCGCAAACCTAACTTCGATAAAAAATGGCTGCCATAAAAAATAAAATGGAAAGACTTATTTGCGTATTTGTATTGTTAATGATCTGTTCCTGTAAAGAGGTTAAAGAACCGGAAGCTTTTAATAAAGAAAGAGTTGCATCCGAAATTGAACAAATGCTTATCGATTACCATGGTGCCATGAATAAAGAAGGCCTAATGGCAGAGTTTGATTATCTGGATAATTCTTCCGATTTCTTTTGGGTGCCCCCGGGTTATGAAACTGCTTTGGCTTACGATTCGGTTAGAACAATATTAACTTCCAATTCAAAGTCGTTGCGTTCTGTGAAATTTCATTGGGATACGTTACAGGTATTCCCGCTTTCCAACACCGTTGGCAGTTATACAGGCATAGTCAAAGGCCAAATGGTTGATACTTCAGGAACTGAAACCAATGTTTCCATCATTGAGTCCGGAACCCTTATTAAACGTACAGATGGCTGGAAACTTTTAAACGGGCAATCTGCTGTTCTTAGTCCGAAAATGGATCCAATAATGAAATAATGTCATTCTAAGTAAAACGAGGAATCTACTTTAAATTCTTCACTTCAAAGGAGTTGAACAACAGCTTATCTTTAATAAGCATCATCATGTACATTTGCAACGGCACGCCCGCTTGGGTCGTTCATATTCTTAAAACTTTCATCCCATTCTAAAGCTACCGGACTACTGCAAGCTACCGAAGGAACAGACGGTACGCTTAAAGCAGCAGTATCGCTGGGGTAGTGCTCTTCAAAAATAGAGCGATAATAAAACTCTTCTTTACTGGTAGGTGTTTGTATAGGAAAACGGTACTGTGCATTTGCCATTTGCTCATCTGTTATGGCCTCATTCACCATTTCTTTTAAGGTATCGATCCAGTTATAGCCTACACCATCGCTAAATTGTTCTTTTTGGCGCCATGCTACACTTTCCGGAAGCATGTCTTCAAAAGCTTTGCGTAACACCCATTTTTCCATACGCTCTCCATTGATCATCTTATCTTGGGGGTTAATGCGCATGGCCACATCCATAAATTCCTTGTCCAGGAAAGGTACGCGGCCTTCAATTCCCCAGGCAGCCAATGATTTATTGGCGCGCAGGCAATCGTATTGATGTAATTTTTCCAGTTTTCGAACAGTTTCATTATGAAAGTCTTCAGCACTGGGCGCTTTATGGAAGTACAGATATCCTCCAAAGATCTCATCACTTCCTTCACCGGAAAGCACCATTTTTATTCCCATCGCTTTAATGGCACGGGCCATTAAATACATAGGAGTGGAAGCGCGGATAGTTGTAATATCATAGGTTTCCAGATGATAGATTACATCCCGGATTGCATCAATTCCTTCCTGAATGGTAAACTTTATCTCATGATGAACCGTATCAAGATGATCGGCTACTTTTTTTGCAGCTTCCAGATCTGGAGAGCTCTCCAGTCCAATTGCAAAAGAGTGGAGCTGTGGCCACCAGGCCGAATCGGTATCACCACTTTCAATACGTTTGTCAGCATATTTTTTTGCTAATGCCGAAGTGATGGAAGAGTCTAAACCACCAGACAGTAATACTCCGTAAGGGACATCACTCATCAATTGGCGATGCACAGCAGCATCCAGTGCTTCCCGAAGTTCAGCAATACTGGTCTCATTTTCTTTTACCGCCTCATATTCCATCCAGTCACGTGTATACCAAGGCTTTAACTCTCCTTCGTTGCTGTCTAAATAATACCCGGGAGGAAAGAGTTCAATTTTGGTACAAACACCTTCCAGTGCTTTTAATTCTGAAGCCACATAAAAAGTTCCATTCTGATCCCAGCCTATATACAATGGAATAATACCCATATGGTCACGTGCAATCAAATACGCATCTTTTTCAACATTGTATAGGGCAAATCCAAAGATACCGTTCAATTCATCCAAAAACGTATTTCCTTTTTCTTTGTATAAGGCCAGGATAACTTCACAATCACTTTTTGTCTGGAAATTATACTGTCCTTCAAATTGTTTACGTAGTTCCTGATGATTGTAGATTTCACCATTGGCAGCCAATACCAGATTATTGTCTTCAGAGAACAAGGGCTGTTTTCCTGAGGTTGGGTCTACGATCGCCAGACGCTCATGGGCTAAGATAGCTTTGCTATTGTTAAAGATTCCACTCCAGTCCGGGCCCCGATGTCGAATACATTTGGCCATTTCCAAAATTTGTGGACGTAGTTTTTCTGATGACTCTTTAAGTTGGAAGGCGCATACAATTCCGCACATAGTTTTAGTTTTATATATTCTGCAGCAGCAGAATTTTATTAATGATCTTTTTAAGTTTACCCGCCCGTACTAAAGTTTGAGCAAAGTGTTTTTTGTAAAAACAAAAAAGCCTGTCAAATTAAAAAACTTGACAGGCTTATATATCTCGACAAGTTTTTGTTAAGGCATCCCGTTATTATTATTATTTAAATTGAAATGTAACACTTGTTTGTTTTTGTTTACTGGTTCAAATATCTGATTATTTCTGAATAAAAGAAACTTTCTGTTTACTTTTTTTAGAATTATCTCAACTTTGGGTAATTAGTTGGATTAGCTTCGTGCATGATTTCATATACCTTTTCGAAAATATCTTCGGCTGAAGGTTTCGAAAAATAATCCCCATCTGTTCCATAGGCAGGGCGGTGTGCTTTGGCAGAAAGCGTTTGTGGTTTGCTATCCAGATGTTTGTAACCGTTCTGCGTATCCACGATATGCTGCATAATATAAGCAGAAGCACCTCCCGGAACATCTTCGTCGATCACTAATAAACGATTTGTTTTTGCAACACTTTTTATTAAGTCTTTATTTAAATCAAGTGGTATAAGCGATTGTATGTCAATTATTTCAGGATCAATACCAACCTGTTGCAATTCTTTTGCAGCTTCTTGTACAATTCGTAAAGTGCTTCCATAGGAAACGAGTGTAATATCGGTTCCTTCTTTTACAGTTTCAACAAGACCGATAGGCGTTCTGAATTCTCCTAAATTGGTTGGCATTTGTTCTTTTAAACGATACCCGTTTAGGCATTCCACGATCAATGCAGGTTCGTCAGATTCCAGCAATGTATTATAAAAACCTGCGGCTTTGGTCATATTTCGAGGTACAAGGATATAGATTCCACGAAGTAAATGTACCAGGCCACCCATTTGTGAACCACTGTGCCAAATACCTTCCAAACGATGGCCTCGCGTACGTACAATAAGTGGAGCTTTTTGTTTTCCCTTGGTACGGTAACGTACTGTTGCCAGATCATCACTCATTATCTGCAGGCAATATAATATGTAATCCAGGTATTGAATTTCAGCAATAGGGCGGAGCCCACGCATTGCCATCCCAATTCCCTGTCCTAAAATGGTAGCTTCCCGTATTCCGCTATCGCTAACTCTTAATTCCCCAAATTTTTGCTGCATTCCTTCCAGCCCCTGGTTTACATCGCCAATTTTCCCTGCATCTTCACCAAATATCAATACTTCCGGGTGTTTGTCAAACAATACATCAAAATTGTCACGTAAGACCAAACGCCCGTCTACTGTTTCAGCATTATCATCATAAGTTGGCAGTATTTCGGCAACGCCGGTTGCATTATTTTCAGCTTCAGAATAGAGGTCAGAACTGTATTTTGGCTGAATAATTTCGAAATAATTTTTGATCCAATCCAGTAATTGCCCTTTTTCTGCGGAATCTTCCCCCACTACATAACGTAAGGCTTTACGAGTGGCAGCAGCTATATTTTGACGTAGCGGTTCTTTTTCTGAAGCCAGGTCATTTTTTATTTTTTCAATAAAATTTTTGTTCGGGCTGCTTTCCGCTAAATTGTTTAATAAGGTTACGGCTTCTTGCTGTTCCTGCTTCTGAGGTGCTAAAAATGCCTCCCAGGCTGCTTTTTTTCCACCTCTTACTTGTTTTTTAATATTTTTCTCGATTTCAGAAAGCGCCTCATCTGTTGCTATATTATTGGCGATCATCCATTCACGCATCTTTAGGTTGCAATCATACTCACGCTCCCATTGCAGGCGTTCATCACTTTTGTAACGTTCGTGAGAGCCACTGGTAGAATGTCCCTGCGGTTGTGTGAGTTGCTGTACATGAATTAGAACAGGAACGTGTTCTTCACGTGCTATAACACCTGCTTTTTGGTAAGCTTCAATCAAGGCTGGGTAATCCCAACCATTCACACGAATGATCTCATAGCCGTTTTCTTCTTCGGTTCGTTGAAAACCTTTCAGAATTTCGGAAATATTCTCTTTTGTGGTTTGATGACGAGCATGTACCGAAATACCGTAGTCATCATCCCAGACACTCATTACCATGGGTACTTGCAAGACACCTGCAGCGTTGATAGTTTCCCAAAACAAGCCTTCGCTGGTACTGGCATTACCAATGGTTCCCCAGGCTACTTCATTACCATTTATGGAGAAGTTAGTTTTATTATTGATGCCTTTTATATTTCTAAAGATCTTGGATGCTTGTGCCAAACCTAATAATCGAGGCATTTGCCCGGCAGTAGGAGAGATGTCTGAGCTACTATTTTGTTGTATAGTGAGGTTTTTCCAACTTCCATCATCATTCAAACTGTGTGTGGCAAAGTGGCCGCCCATTTGGCGTCCGGCACTCATAGGGTCTGCTTCAATATTAGTGTGAGCATACAATCCTGCGAAGAATTGTTGAATGGTCAATTTCCCAATTGCCATCATTAAAGTTTGATCACGATAATAACCGCTCCGCCAATCACCATTTTTAAAAGCTTTTGCCCAGGCAAGTTGTGGCACTTCTTTTCCATCGCCAAAAATTCCGAATTTTGCTTTTCCGGTTAAGACTTCCCGACGTCCTAACAAACTACATTCCCGACTTGTCACTGCAATTTTATAGTCATTTAAGACTTCGGCTTTAAAATCGTCAAAAGAAAGTTTGTTATTTGTCTGTGGGTTTGTCTGCATCTTCGTTTTTAGTTAGGGCTACAAAAGTAGCGAAAAAGCACGTGTTTTACAATTTGAATAGGCAGACATATTTTCAATTTTAAAAAACAAATACCAAAAAAGCCTTAGCAAAATTTGCTAAGGCTTTTTTTTAATGGTAATTTTTAACTAAGCTATTGCTTTTTGATAATAAATGCCCTCAGAATATAAGATGAACCGTTACAGCCACCATCATCTTCTCCTTTAAGGAAGGTACTTTCCTGAACATAACAGGTATACTCTTGTCCATTGTGGTTAAAGGTCTTTGATTCTCCTGCTTTTAGCGGAATGGTTTCACCTCCTGCTTTCAAGTTTAATACAGCAGGATGATATCCTTTTTCTACTTTTTCCATATCCAGACCATCCTGAAACAATAAAATACTTTCCGAAGACTCAAATGCTATAGGTTCATGTAATGATTTCCATAGAAAAGCAATTTCGAGGGATTCCGGATTTCTTAATACGATTTCTTTAATAGAGCTTCCGGGATCACTTAAATTGCTCACTTTTAGCACAGCATCTTTTATGACAAACTCTTGATCAAGTTTATTATCTCTGGGAAATGCATACGAAATAAACATGGTTTCCTCTTGAGAAGTAGTTAACTGAAGCAGCCCTTCTTTAATATAAGACAGGTATCCTTCAAAAGTTTTAGTGCCTACAAATGTTTTATTTTCAGCATTAAAAACATTCATATCAAAAACATCTGAGCTAATAGTTTGTTCACCGGGTTTGTCATCTCCATTATAGGTAACTGCTTTTAAAACAGAATTCAATGGAGCTTCATTTACTTTCCCTTCAAATATCTCTCTGTTGTCTTGTGCCACTACTACTGTTTGTAGTAATGTACAGAAGAGGATGAACGTTATTTTATATATATTTTTCATTTTAAAATCTTTAAATTAATTATCAATTATTATTCCAAGAACTGTCTGTAGCTGTGAAATCTAACCTAATGGAACCCCATTCGTTATAATCTATCGATATATCGGTTGTGTTTCCATCACCATTTAAGTTAATGGCACCAATATTATTGGTGACACCATTACCATTAAAATCCAGTGCATTATTATCACAAATGCCATTTGCTTCATTGATATTGGTTTCATTGAGTGTCGCCAACATTCCCTGAGAGAATCCAAATACGTTATCTGAAGTCAGGTCACAATCATTAGACACGGCAGGAAATTGATATCTGTAGTTCATACTGGAAGGTTGATTTACTTTAAAGGTTTCGTTCCAATCTGTAGGTGTTACACACGCTCCTCCGTGACAGAGGTTAATATTGTGTCCAAATTCATGTACAAAAGTTCCTATTTGATTTCTTGCAATAGAGAAGGCATTTGCGCCTGTAAAATTAAAGAAAGTTATCATGAAATCATTTCCAAAAACCTCTCCTCGCCCCGAACTGCCATTTGGCCTTGCACGCCCAAAGATACCATAGTGAAAAATATCCTTTCTGTTAGGGTCAAAGTTTGCGCTATTATTCTTATAAGTATAAAAATCTACATAACCCGGAGTGGTGCTTGAGCCAAAATCCATAGTAGTATGATTGGTCAAGACGGTTCCTCCATTGGTAAATGCTCCTCCTTGTCCTCTGTCCAGATGTAATGAAATACCGCTACTTCCATCCGGATTTAGTATGGGGGCTTCTTCAAAGACATCTTCAATAGTAGCCCAGATAGTACCATTTGGTGCTGCCGCGGAAATCCAATCTACTTCTACCAATACATCTTTTCGTTTAGGATCACAACCCATTGCTTTTAGATCGATAGTTGTACCTCCAACAGTATAACCATTTTTTTCCCATTCATCCAATAAACCGTCATTATCACTATCTAAAGTAGCCAGTGATGTTGCAAAGTTATACTGTTTTGAAGGTGATGTTGCTGCATCATGATTTTTTACCGTTACTTGAATTGTACTATTCCATGCTTGATTCTCCAGTATTCCCACCAATAATGTATAGTGATATATTGGATATCCATAGGTAGCGGGAACGTGATTTTCTAAAAAGTCTGATGGAATTGCAGACACAAAGATTGTTGTGATGTCAACCCCTCCAACTTGTATAACAGCATCGGCATCGGCATTTGCTGCTGAGACTGCTATATAAAAATCTGCATCGGAAGGTGTGGCATTAATCACATTGTTAATACCTATATCTTCGATTCTTGGTGCCGGCCAGGCCCCGGAAGGGGAAAGAACAGATACATTGACCTCATTTACAGATTTTCCATGACCATTTTTTAAAACTACAGGGTGATTTCCTGTACTTGCCACATCCGGAAGCTGAAAATATCTGGAAGACAAAAAATTTGTTTTCAGTGTAGTTTCAGAACTCAAATTGTTATCCCAAACAACACTTGAAAGGAATTGATTGCTTCCCTCTGTACTGAGAATTTGCCTTGGATATGCAGTTGAAGGCTCAATATCTGTGAGTACCGGCTTAGAGCAGCTTATTATAAGCAATGCTGTACTCAGGTAACATAGATACTTAAATTTCTTTTTTGGTTTCATAGTTTGTCTATTTAATTGAAAAATTCATTTAAACAAAGCTATGTGTTGTCGTTTCATTATCACTTAGGTAAACAACTGATTTACAGTCAGGAAAAACCCTTATGTATTTCACATAAATACCCTAAAGAAGAATCCGGGCAATTTAAAAGATCAGTTTTTTTTCTTTTTCAGAAATACGCTAAAGATCAATAGTCTAATAAGCAGAACAAACGGGAACCCGTGTAATAAAACATCAAACCAGTCTAATGGTTTCATGCCCTCTGCTCCTCCTGCAATCCATTTAAGCTTTCCCCATATATGGGGTTCGGGAAAAAAAGGAGCTAATCCCAGGGTGAAACAAAGTAAAATGATAATACGCCAATTCTTCAGTAAATTCATAATCACGTTTTAATACCATTCACGAGTAAACAGGCCTAACAATGTTTTGAGGTCCAGGGTGACAATAAAACGAATTCTTTGGCTGTAATTACCTAAGCCGGGTTCCCAACCAAGATTGGAATATAAAGGGAAATATAATTCGAAATAGTCTGCCACAAGGCTGGTACGCACTCCGGTGTCATATACACAGTGGGTTCCTCTATTCTTGTTATGTACCAGTCCTACATCTCCATACGCATAGATCCATTTCCAGATATTGGTGCTGGCATTAAGTGTTGTGATCCAGCTATTGGCAAAAGGAGGGTCTAATTTTGACTTAAAACCGCCTTCAGCAATGATAAGCTGCTGGCTAAATAATCCGTCATCTTCACTTCTCCCATAGTAATTATAGTCTAAAAGATAATCTGTGGGTCTGTCTAAAGCAAAACTAAAAAAATCTTCGCCTTCTCTTGTATCATTAAATACGAAGGTTCCGGCAAATAACCGTAGATTCAACTGACGATTATTTAGAAACAATTTTCGGTATTCGAGTGTTGTAGAAATCTTACTGAATTTATCGGAAATTTGATAGTCAACAATACCGCGAAAGTAATTGATGAGGTTTCGGTTTGAATACACATATTGCGCATTGAATACACTATAGTTAGGAGTTTCATTAGGCTTTTCCGGGTCTTCGTCCCGGTATATATTTACACTTCTCAGATTGATAAATTGTTTCTTGTTATCACGCAGGTCCTTATTCCGAAAGGCAAAAGTCATATACGGGCTTAGTCGCTTGTAGAATAAATCCTTATCAAAAGAAAAATAACTTCCTGCAATCCCATAACGCATTGCATAGAGGGAGTTGTCTTTAAAGTTTTGGGTATACATAAGGGAACCACTTCCTATCAATGTTTTAGACCGAAATCCGTACTGGGGCGATAAATTGTAATGAAATGCTTTTGGCAGTACAGTTTTGTTGTATAATTTGGGGCCAACTGAAAATCCATCATATAGATTGTACTGAAATACCGGCATAAAGAACAACTGATTATACTTTGGGTCTCCTACATCCTGAAATAGCCTGAATTGTATAGGTCTATTGAGAAGTCCGGTTACATTCTTATAATTATTTCGCTGATTGTATTCCGGTATTTTAGCCTCATAATTAAGAGCAAGCTTTCGAACGTTTTTTGCTGAAACTGTAGTTGTGAAGGTTGAATCTATTGGAGGTAGCCATTGCTTAAAGATAATACTGTCTTTATTGATTCCGTATAATGAAACCGGCATTGTATTGTCTCGAAGATTTTTTACAACTACTTCTAAAGAATCTCCTGTTTTTCGTACTTTTTTTATTTTAAAATCTATAGTAGTCTCAGAATTGACATAATCGTCAAAAAACCAATTAACAGGAGCTGTTGTATTTTGAGATAAAATTTCTTCAAAATCTGAAGGCGTTACTTTCTGCAATTTCTTTTCAGTATAGAATTGTTTGATACTGGTCGCCAAAGCTTCTTTTCCTAAATAATCTGAAAGGTATTCGAGGCCATCTCCGGCGTAATAATCATTGGCAATGTTCTTATTGAACTTCACCAATGAATCTTTTGGAGTTGCTAGTGACTGGTTCAAATTATTACGGGCCATATTAAGATATAGCAATGGGTACTGGTCATTAAACTCTAATTTGGAAGCATGTGACCATCGTATCACCCAGAAATTGCTTAGGTTTCCTATGATCTTCATCTTTGGATAGTAAGTATCTACATACTCCATCATTAAATAAATCTGTAAGGCACCGGTAAGCCAGTAATCTTCTCTGGGGTGTAGCGGAAGCGTGTTCTTAATATAATTCCGGCTAATGGTTTTGAGTTGCTCCATATCATATTCAAAACCATCAGGGAACGGACTTATAAAATCCGGTAATTGGTTTAGGCCATAAACGGGGTTATTTCTATACTCGGCATCGCTAATGACCATTTTCTTAAACGGGTAGGAGCCTAATTTGTCATTCAAAAAATGTACAATTCTGTCTATTACAAGAGCACGAATAACGGGGGTGACTTTTTTCCCCTGAATATTGGTAACGACCTCTACCTTATCTGTTTCAATTGATTCAAACGATCTGATTCTTTCTAAATGAAGAATAGCACCAACCCGTTTCTTTCCGCTTAGCTGTGTTATTCTATTGGCTCCTGAATTTTCTTCCTTTACCACATCAAAATCTGAAACAACCCTGTATTGTTTGGGTGTATGAAATTTTATGTAAAAGTTGGAAGGTAATAAAAAGAGATCTTCGGTATTCTTATTACTATATGCATGCCATTTTCCGTCAAAAACAGCCGGTGATATGTACCAATACCGCAATTTAAAATCATTGGTTCTGGAAACTCCGTATCGTGTAAAGCGATCATTAGGGACCTTTACGGTGTACTGAAGATTGAGGATGTAGCTTTCATTTGGCTGAAGCGGTTTATCTAAAACAACTTTGATTATATCTGCCTCATCTCCACGTTGCCATTCTAATGGGAAAGATTGGCGGTTGGTAATGCTATATATAGTTGTTTTACCTCGATCCTTTTTATTTTCAAAATGAAATGAACTATCGTAATTCTCGGCAAAACGTTTAGCAAGTGGCGTTGTTTTACTGGAAAAACTATTGGCCCAATCGTTCAAATAAAGTTCATTTAAAGCAATACCGGAGGTATTATGATACGTAATTTGCTGAGTGATATTAACTTCTTTTTTTGCAGGTTTTAGAGTTGCATCAATAGTAATATCATGCTGGGCACCTATAGATGCAGTGTAAAAAATAATAATATATATGAGGATCCTACTTGCTTTCAAGAATTTTATTAATTTTTTGTGTTAAGAGGAAGTAGGTGTTATTTTGTACATATTACGGGGATAATAATAGGATTAAAAGTTAGGACTTAGATTAAATTTATCGTAGAAATCATTTAATATCTCTAATACTTCATCTTCGGTGTCGACTATATGTACCAGATCCAAATCTTCCGGACTAATATTTCCGCTTTGCTCTAAAAGCATATCCTTTACCCAATCCATTAAACCGGACCAAAATTTGGTGCCAACCAGAATAAGCGGGAATTCATCAATCTTATGTGTTTGTATCAATGTAAAAGCTTCAAAAAATTCATCTAACGTCCCAAATCCGCCAGGCATTACAACAAACCCTTGAGAATATTTTACAAACATTACCTTACGCACAAAGAAGTAGTCAAAATCGATACTTTTATCACTATCTATGTAAGGATTGTCATGTTGCTCAAAAGGAAGTGTAATATTTAATCCTACAGATGTACCTCCTGCCAGATGGGCGCCTTTATTACCGGCTTCCATAATTCCCGGCCCACCACCGGTAATAACCCCATAACCATTTTCGGTTATTTTTTTTGCAATACGTTCTGCCAGCTTGTAATACTTATTGTCAGGTTTGGTTCTTGCAGAACCAAAGATAGACACACAAGGGCCAATACGGCTCATTTTTTCATATCCGTTCACAAACTCTCCCATGATCTTAAAGATCGCCCAAGAGTCATTTGACTTCACTTCATTCCAATTCTTCGGTGTACTTTCGTTTCTCATCAATTAATCTTCAATCTTCAGTTTAAAGTATATCTTATGAACAGTTATAGGTAAGATTACCCTAATGTACATAGATTATAAGGGCTAATGTAGTTCTTTTTTAAGAAAATTCGCTGTATAGCTTTTTTTATCTTTTATAAGTTCTTCCGGTGTGCCCAGTGCCATAATTTCACCACCTTTTTTGCCTCCTTCCGGGCCAATATCTATAATATGGTCAACGGTTTTAATTACATCCAGATTGTGTTCAATGATTACTACCGTATTTCCCTTATTTACCAGCTTGGTGAGTACCAGCAACAAGACACGAATGTCCTCAAAGTGAAGGCCTGTTGTAGGTTCATCCAGAATATAAAAAGTGTTTCCTGTGTCTCTTTTTGAAAGCTCTGTAGCTAGTTTAATTCTTTGTGCTTCTCCTCCAGAGAGTGTTGTAGATTGTTGTCCCAGTGTAATATAACCCAAACCAACATCTTTAATAGTCTTTAGTTTTCGGTAAATTTTTGGGATCGATTCAAAGAAATCACAGGCTTCATTAATGGTCATTTCCAGCACATCATAAATAGACTTTCCTTTGTAACGAATTTCCAGTGTTTCACGGTTAAAGCGTTTTCCCTGACAGGTTTCACATTCTACATAGACATCCGGAAGGAAATTCATTTCAATAACACGCAGTCCTCCTCCTTTACAGGTCTCACAACGGCCTCCAGCTACATTAAAGCTAAACCTTCCTGGCTTGTAACCACGTATCATTGCCTCGGGAACTTTGGCAAAAAGACTTCTGATTTCAGAGAATACACCCGTATAGGTTGCCGGATTGGAACGAGGAGTACGTCCAATAGGCGATTGGTTAATGTCTATAACTTTATCGATATGTTTTAATCCGTCAACCTTTTTATAGGGCATTGGTTTTTTTACACCGTTAAAAAAATGAGCATTTAGAATAGGGTAGAGCGTTTCATTGACCAATGTGGATTTTCCACTCCCGGAAACACCTGTTACCCCAATCATTGTCCCTAGTGGGAAAGTAACTGAAACATTTTTTAAATTATTTCCGGTGGCACCACTAAGCGTTAACACTTTGCCATTCCCTTTTCTTCTTTTTTTAGGAATTTCAATTTCTTTGGTTCCGTTTAAGTAGTCCGCAGTAAGCGTATGGTGTTTTTTTATTGCTGAAGGCGTACCTTCTGAAACGATTTCTCCACCGTGCCTTCCTGCCGCCGGGCCAATATCGATCACATGGTCTGCATGCTCGATCATATCTTTGTCATGCTCTACTACAATAATTGAATTGCCAATTTTTTTTAACTGAATTAAAGAATGGATCAGTTTTTCGTTATCTCTTTGATGCAGCCCTATACTTGGTTCATCCAGAATATAAAGTACACCTACCAATTGCGAACCAATTTGAGTTGCAAGTCTGATACGCTGTGCTTCTCCTCCCGAAAGTGATTTCGAACTCCGGTCCAAAGCAAGGTATGTTAAACCAACATCTACCAGGAACTGGAGTCTTGATCTTACTTCTTTAATGATTTCCGAAGCAATTTTAATTTGAGTTTCGGAGAGGTCTTTTTCCAGGTCGGCAAACCAATCTGCTAACTCAACCACATCCATATGTGCCAGTTCGGCGATATTTTTGCTGTTTACCTTAAAATTAAGAGATTCCTTCCTTAAACGGGAACCTTCACACTCCGGACAAGAAATTTTGTCCATATATTCTTTTGCCCACCGCTGTAATGACCTAGATTCATTTGCTGCAAACGTATTTTGAAGAAAAGTGGCCACACCTTCAAAATCTATTTTATACGTTCTGGTGATTCCCAGGGTTTTGGATTCTATATCAAATTTTTCATTTCCACCGTAAAAAATGATATCCTTAGCTTCCTGTGGAATGTTTTTAAAAGGATCACTTAATTTAAAACCATACCTTTCGGCAATAAGCTCTAATTGTTTAAAGATCCAATTGCTTTTTTGTGGTCCATGAGGGGCCAAAGCACCTTGTTTTATAGATAAATTTTTATTAGGTACAATTTTATCAAGGTTTACTTCATATAATTGTCCCAGCCCTTTACAATGTGGACACATCCCTTTTGGAGAATTAAAAGAGAAGTTATTGGGCTCCGGGTTGGGGTAGGAAATACCACTGGACGGACACATCAGGGAGCGGCTAAAATAACGAACTTCGTGGGTTTCGTTATCTAAGACCATTAGTACATCATCGCCGTGATACATTGCCGTAATAATGGTTTCGGAAAGACGTTTGTCTGTATCACTTTCTTCGGAGATCTTTAGACGGTCTATAACGATTTCAATATCATGTGTTTTATAACGGTCAATCTTCATTCCCTTAACCAGATCCATAATTTCACCATCCACACGTACTTTCAAAAAACCCTGTTTGGCGATCTGTTCAAATAATTCACGATAATGTCCTTTACGGGAACGAATTACGGGAGCGAGTACACTTACTTTTTTATTGTTAAAATCCTTGATGATAAGTTGTTTGATCTGTTCATCACTATAACTTACCATTTTTTCACCGGTATTATAACTGTATGCATCACTGGCGCGTGCATAGAAAAGCCGAAGAAAATCGTAGATTTCAGTGATGGTGCCTACAGTTGAACGCGGACTGCGACTCGTTGTTTTTTGTTCAATAGCGATAACGGGTGATAGTCCTTCGATCTTATCGACATCCGGGCGTTCCAGACTTCCTAAAAACTGTCGTGCATATGCTGAAAAAGTTTCAATATAACGCCGTTGTCCCTCCGCATAAATAGTATCAAAGGCCAGTGAAGATTTTCCACTGCCTGAAAGCCCTGTAATTACAACCAGTTGCTCTCTGGGGATGCGAACATCTATATCTTTTAAATTATGAACCCTAGCCCCGAGAACTTCAATAAAATCGTTACTTTTTACCATAATTTGCAAAGGTACTCAATTGTATTGAAAATTTATAGGGGGAAACGTGTTTGAAATTGTTAATTTTTGAACAAAAGAAAAATAAATGAATCGATTCCTTAGCTGTTTATTTCTCTGGATAGAAATGGGTAGAAACTAATGCTTATAAAGAAAATAACACTAATAACAAATCCAAAACTGATAATTAGAGTTAGTATTGGAAGACTGAATAACAAATAACACAAGGGTAACAGTACCCCAAAGAGAATTAGTAGTAAAAAGATACTGTACAAATAGCGCATAACAGCGGGTATATTTTTACCGGATTTGTCTTGAAACTGATACAGTTTAGGAAGAACCTCCTTGGTCATGTATTCTCCTAGTTTCGAGAGAAAAACTTCATTGAATGAGGAGTCTTCAAATGCTTCACTGTCTATTGTATTTGCCAGAGTCATGATCTTATCCTGATGCCTTTCAAATACAGATCCAAGATCTAATGCTTCTTTATAAATCGCGAATTTGTAACCAAAGTAGTACCAAAGCCCCGAACCACATTTGTGCTCTAACCATTTTTCAACAATACCTTTGTTATACATTTTTGGATAGCTGATATTCTCAGGAATATTTTTATCCTTTGGATTTGTCATGAGTAATGATTTCAATTCCAGATACAAGTTTTCGGTGTCTGCATAATCGTGGTTTTCCTGAAGAAATTCAATGGCGATTTTCGATTTTCCCTTATAAAACTCTTTTACTTCAAAAAAGGTGAGCCCGGCAAATTCGTCATCAATATATTCGCTTAGTCCGGGAAGCCAGATTTTAGAACGAAAGAGTAGTTCTACGATCGACCTGAAATGGTGCATTTTTTGTGTAACCTTTCCAAGATTATCAATGACCATGGCGCGGCTTTTCTTCATATTTACTACAGAAATTGCTAAATAGACCATGATAATCGCACTTAAAAAACCGCTAATTGCTATAAAAATTGTAGTAAGGTTTGTAAGCGTTTCGGTGAAATTAGGAGTAGTAGTTACCTTTTGCCAAAGAAGAAATATTAGTGCAATACAGAGAAGCCCACTAAAGAGCAATGGGAAGAGGGCAAACAAATCCTTAAAGAAAGATTTACTTCTCATGATCAATAATCACAAAAAAATAGATGATTGATAATTGTTTTCTGAAAAGAAAGGGGATATCTCTTGTAAAGGAAATGTTACTTTACCTGAATAACTTCATTCAATTTTAATGTGAATTTTCAGCCCCAATTTTGCGAAACAATTATGTATTTTTATGTGATAATTCCTACGTTTAATAGTTATTACCTTCAAATTTAGCCTTTTTAACGTCATTTTGTAGTAAAATACCTACATTTCGATATAAGGTTAAAGTTGTCGGACAAAATACTTAAAATTCTGCTTTAGCTGTTAAAATCCGACCGCGGTATCATCCCCTCTTCGGTCTGCTCCTCCTTCCAATTTTAAATTCGGAAGCACTAAAATTGCATCAACCTTGCCAATTATTGGGTCGGTATCGGTATTATTTGGATATCCTTTTTCCTCAAGTTCCCGTATAAGTTCCTCCGTAAACATATCAAGTTCATATCTAATAGCGTCCGGGAGCCATTGATGGTGGAATCGTGGAGCATCCACAGCTTCCTGCATATTCATATCATACTCATACACATTGAGAATTGTTTGCAATACAGAGGTGATAATAGTAGCACCTCCGGGTGTTCCCACAACCATCCATAGTTTGCCATTTTTTTCCACAATTGTGGGAGTCATGGAGCTTAACATTCTTTTTTGTGGAGCGATTGCATTACTTTCTCCACCTACCAGGCCATAAATATTTGGTTCTCCGGGCTTAGCACTAAAATCATCCATTTCGTTATTTAAAAAGAATCCCAGTTCTTTAGAATATAGTTTTGACCCGTAGCCGGAATTGAGTGTGGTGGTAACGGATACAGCATTCCCAAATTGGTCTATGATTGAGTAGTGTGTGGTTTCAGGACTTTCATAACCGCTAATATCACCATAGCTAATTGTTTCTGAAGGCGTTGCAGCTTCAAATGAAAAAGTTTCCATTCTGTTCTTTAAATAAGTCTCGTTTATAAGTGAATCGATAGGGTTATCTACAAAATCCGGATCACCCAAATAATAACTTCTGTCTGCATAGGCACGGCGCTCCGCTTCTGCAATTAGCTGAATTGATTTTACGGTATTATGGCCATATTCCGATACGGGAAAAGGTTCCAGCATTTTTAATATCTGAGCCAAGCACACACCACCGCTGGAAGGGGGAGACATAGAGATCACTCTTAGTTCCTTGTAGTCAAATACTATAGGTTCTCGCCATTCGGCTTCGTAGGCATTGAGGTCTTCCATTGTAATGATCCCTCCTTTGGATTTTATATATGCCGCCAATTTTCTACCGGTATCGCCATTGTAAAATTCGGCCCGGCCATTTTTTGAGATCCGGTTGAGTGTAGCTCCTAGCGCTTTATTTTTGAGGGTATCACCTGCTTTGTATACTTTGGTAAAAAGGGAAGTTTCCTGATTTACTTCTTCAAAAGCAGCCCTATACTTAGAAAATCGTTCCGCTTGTTTTTCGGTTACGGCAAAGCCTGTATATGCTAATTGTATGACCGGTTTTAGAATTTCTTCCATGGGTAATGATCCTAACTTTTCATGTACTGCAAAAATTCCTGCAATAGAACCCGGAACTCCAACAGCAAGGCTTCCTACTTTACTTTTTTGTGAAAGATATACGCCATTTTCATCCAGATACATGTTCTTTGAAGCTGCAATAGGTGCTTTTTCTCTATAATCAAAAGCACCCAGTTCTCCATATTGTGTTCTATAGACCATAAAACCGCCACCCCCAAGATTACCGGCATAGGGATATACGACTGCTAATGCCATTTCGGTAGCGATAGCAGCATCAAATGCGTTACCACCTTTTTTTAAAATTTCAACACCGATCCTTGATGCTTCCTCTCTTGCAGAAACAACCATTGCTTTTTCAGCTATGACCGATTGCTTAGATTGTATTTCGATAGTTGTCTGCTCAACTTCCTTTTTACAGGAAACGAATAGTAATACAATAAAAAAGTAATGAAATAGTCTCATAGTTCTTTTAGTCTTTTTGAAGAATAACTAATCAATTCTTTAAAAAAGGAGGTGAATTCAGCTTCAAATTCGCCGTAATATTGTTCTAGTTCGATCACGGCAAAATTCATTTTAGAAACACGTTTGGTCCTTACATTCATTTGTGCCAGGATTTTACTTATTCCGGGTACGGTAGCATAGCTCAATAACCAATTATCTGCTATCATATAAGGCATCATTCGTTGAATGCGGGCCGGTAATATTTGAAAATTATTTCGAAGTAGTTCATAAAATTCCTCTACATATTCGTCAAGAGGCTGCGGATGGTATTCACTCCAGTTTTTTGCCAGAAAATGATCGTACAAAATATCTACGATCACACCGCTATAATGCCCATAATTCTCATGAAGTCTTGCTGTACTTTGTCTAACGGTAGGGTGGTGGTCTGTGTAACTGTCTATTGCACGATGCAGGAGTATCCCTTTTTTTATTTGTTGGGGGTATTTTAGATACCTTTTCCCTTTAATTCCATCTGCAATAAAATTACCAATGGTAATTCCTTCATCATCTCCGGAAAGATAAATATGTGCAAGAAAATTCATACGGTACAATTTACAAAATAGTGTCAAAGAATTGTGTTTTTAAAAAAGTATCTTTGCTGAAAAATTGAGATAATGACATTAATTAAATCCATTTCAGGAATCCGTGGAACCATTGGTGGAACACAAGGCGATAATTTAACTCCAATCGATGCCGTGAAATATGCAGCTGCATATGGTAGTTGGGTAAAGAACCAAAGAGACAAAGAAACATATCGTATTGTAGTAGGGAGAGATGCAAGAATTTCCGGTGAAATGGTTCAGCAATTAGTAATGAATACACTGGTTGGATTAGGAATTCATGTAATTGACCTTGGATTATCAACAACCCCTACAGTGGAGGTTGCTGTTGCTCTGGAACATGCAGATGGTGGAATTATTTTAACAGCGAGCCACAATCCAAAACAATGGAACGCTTTGAAATTACTCAATAATAAAGGGGAATTTTTAAATGCACAGGCTGGGCAGGAAATACTTGATATTGCCGAAACAGGTGAGATCAACTTTAACGAAGTAGACACTCTTGGAAAGATAACTGTGAATGAAGCCTATATCGATATGCATATCGATGAGATCCAGGAACTTCCGTTGGTAAATGTGGAAGCTATAAAAAAAGCAAAGTTAAAAGTGGTTGTGGATGGTGTAAACTCTACCGGTGGTATTGCAGTACCTTTATTGTTGGAAGCTTTAGGAGTACATCCTGTAAAATTATTTTGTGAGCCTAACGGTCATTTTCCACATAACCCGGAACCTTTAAAAGAGCACCTGACAGACCTGATGGCCAAGGTAGTTGAAGAAGATGCAGATTTTGGAATTGTTGTGGACCCGGATGTGGACCGCCTGGCATTTGTAGATGAAAAAGGAGAGATGTTTGGTGAAGAATATACACTCGTTGCAGTAGCAGATTATATTTTAAAGCATACTCCCGGAAATACAGTTTCCAATATGTCATCTTCCAGAGCTTTACGGGATGTAACGCAAGGACATGGCGGATCATATACTGCGAGTGCTGTTGGAGAAGTGAATGTGGTGGAGAAAATGAAAGAAACCAATGCAGTGATCGGTGGTGAAGGGAATGGAGGGATTATTTACCCCGAATTACACTATGGGCGTGATAGCCTGGTGGGAATTGCTCTGTTTTTAAGTCATTTAGCTGAGGTAAATCTATCGGTAAGTGAGCTTCGAAAACGATATCCTTCTTATTATATGAGTAAAAAGAAAATCCAGCTAACACCACAATTGGACGTGGATGCTATTTTGAAAGCGATCTCAACAACATATGCTTCGGAAGAGATTACTACTATAGACGGAGTAAAGATCGATTTTGCTGAAAATTGGGTACATCTTCGTAAATCCAATACCGAACCTATCATTCGAATTTATACCGAAGCAAAGTCACAAGCTGAAGCTGATACATTAGCAGATAGGTTTATTAGCGAGATAAAAACTTTCTTAGATTAAATAAAACCCTACTTATCATTAAAAAAATAGGTTGGGCTAAATTTTAGGAGCTCTACCGACTTCTTTTTTTGTTTTTCAAAAAGTTTATTCAACAATTATGTTTCTGCCTTCTTCATTGATAAAAAATCTCAGTTGTTTACTGTAAATCAGCTTAAGGATAAGTATTTCATCGAAAAAAATATGGAAATGTACCACCCTACCACATTTTGTATAAAAAAAAGTACATAGGTTTGTTTTGCTCGCCTGTTGATTCATATGAAGGCCTGTTTTTTGGCTGGACTTGCAACAAAAAGTCGGACAAATTTTCTAAGACCTATGCCACATTTTTGATTTGATAAAATTCTAATTCCAT
>NZ_JBYVJZ010000004.1:0-391498 GCF_058148525.1 Ulvibacter sp. 2210JD10-4 | reverse complement strand
CAATTGGATGCAACAGGAAATGCTTCTATTACAGCAGCAGATGTAGATAACGGATCGAATGATGCCTGTGGAATTGCTTCATTGGCGGTATCACCAAGTACATTTGATTGTAGTGATGTAGGAGCCAATACGGTAACCTTAACAGTAACCGACAACAACGGAAACACTTCTACCTGTACTTCAACAGTTACAATAGAAGACAATGTAGCTCCTGTAGCACTTTGTCAGGATATTACTGTTCAATTGGATGCAACAGGAAATGCTTCTATTACAGCAGCAGATGTAGATAATGGATCGAATGATGCTTGTGGGATTGCCTCACTGGCTGTATCACCGAGTACCTTTGATTGTAGTGATGTAGGAGCTAATACGGTAACCTTAACAGTAACCGATGTGAATGGAAATTCTTCTACCTGTACCGCTACAGTTACTGTGGAAGATAATGTAGCTCCTGTAGCTATATGTCAGGATATTACTGTACAATTGGATGCATCAGGTAGTGTAACAATTGGTGCTGCCGATGTAGATGGCGGTTCAACAGATGCCTGTGGAATTGCTTCTCTGGCTATCGATATTGATACCTTCACTTGTGAGGCAGATTTAGGGCCAAACAATGTTACCTTAACTGTAACTGATGTGAACGGAAACGTGAGTACTTGTGTGGCAATTGTAACTGTAATTGATGACATCGATCCACTAATTGCTTGTCCTCTGGATAAAGTTGCAGATACAGATCCCGGTCAGTGTAGTGCTGAAGTGTTTTTCCCGGATGCTATTGCGCTTGACAATTGTACGGTAACTGTAGCTCAAACGGGTGGCCTTCCAAGTGGTAGTGCCTTCCCGGTAGGAGTATCTACAATTGAATATACAGCAACAGACTCTAGTGGAAATACTACAGTATGTACTTTCGATATCACAGTAACCGATAACGAACTGGCTATGGCTGTTTGCCAGGATATCACCATTCAACTCGATGCCAATGGAGATGCAACGATAGTAGCCGGCGATGTAGACGGTGGTTCAACAGATAATTGTGGCATAGCATCATTGAGTATTGATATTGATACTTTTGATTGTAGTGATGTTGGAGACAATCCTGTAGTACTTACCGTAACCGATGTCAACGGGAATGTATCTTCCTGTACTGCTATCGTTACCGTAGAAGATGTAACAGCACCTGTGGTAGCATGTATGGATATTACCGTACAATTAGATGCTGCCGGAACGGTAACTATCTTAGGTAGTGATGTTGACGGTGGTTCTACAGATGCTTGTGGTATTGCCAGTTATGATCTTGATGTCGACACTTTCGATTGTGATGATATAGGTGATAACACGGTAACTCTTACCGTAACGGATGTCAATGGAAACTCATCTACCTGTACCGCTACAGTAACAGTAGAAGATATAACTTCTCCGGACCTTGTCTGTATGGACATTACTCTGGAACTGGGAGCTGATGGTACCGCTACTATTACTCCTGCTGATGTGATCGCTTCTAATGATGATGCTTGTGGTATTGATACCTCGGCAGTAGATATTACTGACTTTGATTGTAGCGATATTGGAACTCCGGTAACCGTACAGGTATTTACACAGGATGTAAACGGAAACCTAAGTACTTGTACTGCTGTAGTAACTGTAGTGGATATGCTGGAACCAGAACTTACCTGTCCGGCCGATCAAACTGTTGATCCGGGACCAGGAAATCTGTTCTATACAGTACCGGATTATTTTGCTACAGGACAGGCTACAGCAACAGACAACTGTACCGACCCTGTAACGATCTTTACTCAAGATCCGGCTCCGGGTACACTGCTACCTGACGGTACTTATACCATCACACTAACTGCTACAGATGATGAAGGAAATACAGCTACCTGTACTTTCGAGCTCACTGTAGATACTACTTTGGGTATTGGTGATAGCAATGCAGATATCTCAAGTGTGGTATTATATCCAAGTCCTGCAACAGACTATGTGATGCTTAGCAATCCGCAGAGTCTTGATCTGGAAAATGTAGCTATTTATGACCTTATGGGGAGATTGATCAAAACGGTCAACCTTACTAATATGGGTGTAGAAAAAGAGCTTGATATTTCTATGTTAAGTTCAGCTACCTATGTAGTATTGATCCAAGGGCCGCAAGGTCAGGTTACAAAACAATTAATCAAAGAATAGTTGTTTTAACACGATAGATTAAACCTAAATAAAAGCCTCTCTCAAATAAATGAGAGAGGCTTTTTTAATGATAGCTGCTTCTTTCTAAAAGACTCCGGCTTTTTTGTTCTTATTTTCAAATAAAAAACCGAATATTCCCATAATTACAATAAAGGCTTTGTAGCTTGTTTTTCAATAAGTAAAAGGCCGTCATCAATTAAATGAGCCACTTTTGGCCAACGGGTTTTTAGATCTGTCAAATACGCTAAAACGGTTTCTGAATGTGTTAACTCATAGATTTCCAGTGGTAATAACCAATCATCGGGGTGTGAAACTTTTATCTTTTCGAAAACTTCTAACGCCTTTGGAATGTCAAGTCGGTTTTCTCGGTTTTCCCTAATCTCTTTATACATTCCGTTCAACTCTTTTTCTTTTTCAGATAGTTTTACTCTAATGGTTTTATTACTACTCACATGATTTACCAGATCAAAGGACAGATAATCTGCCGCACCTGCAAATGCCGAGACTATTTCTTTCCCTACCGCCATATCAAAACCTCCCATTTCAGGAGAGAATAATATTTCATCGTTATATTTTACGGTACAATCTGTAAACTGGATCAACATCAATTCTCCTCTCAGGTTTCGCATTCCTGTAACATTAAGCCCTTCCACGGTAATTCCGCTTTCAAATTCAAAAGCAATAGGTTTTCCGTCATAAAAATCATAGGCTTGTAGATCTCTGGGGCCCATATTTTCAATGGCCAAATTAATGCCCTTCAATTTTCCCAATGGAGACCGAAATCCGTTCGTATGCCTGCTTACACCATGGCCAATCACTTCTTTTTCCCGGTAAGAAAGTGCCGTTTTTCCTTCTGTTTCAAAATACACCACCTCATTATCTTCATTTTGGATCATTCTTTTAAAATGACCACTTACCTGCAAACCGGTACTCAGCTCTATGGTACCCAACTGCCTGGACTCTATAAGTTTTTTTAATCCGCGCCACCCACCTTTTCGCACTGCCATAGTATTGGCGAATTCTTCCAGAACTTCCTGTAAATAAGCAAAATCCGGAGTAACATATAGTTGAGGTTGAGGTTTGGTAATATCAAAATCCTGATATGCAGCGTTGATGGAATAGGGAATTTTTTTCACTTCTTTCTTCATACACCATTTACTTTCACCAATAGAAGAAAGCAACCCCGCACCATAGATCTTTGGATTTTCAACACTTCCAACCATTCCGTATTCTACAGTCCACCAATGTAGATTCCGGATCAAAGATATTTCGGAAGATTCCACTTTTTTATTTTGTAAGGCTTCCACTTTTCGTTCGGCTGCATCAATTTTTTTCTGAGGGATTCCATCTGCTTCTTTCAAAATAGATAATTCACGTACTGCTTCATACATGTCTGTATCATGAGCACTCGAAATGGCCTTAGCGCCTACTTCCCCAAACCGTCGCAAATATTCAGCATAATCAGGACTGGCAATAATGGGGGCATGCCCTGCACCTTCATGAATAATATCCGGTGCCGGGGTGTATTCAATGTTTTCCAATTGACGAATATCACTGGCAATTACCAAAACTTTATATGCCTGAAATTCCATAAAAGCATTTGGAGGAATAAACCCATCTACAGCAACAGCTGCCCAGCCAATCTCTTTCAGAATACGATTCATTCCATACATAGACGGAATTTCATCAATAGAAATACCTGTTTTTTCAAGCCCTTCCAAATAGCTTTCATGAGCTACCTGGCTTAGGTAATCAACATTTTTTCGCAATACAAACCGCCACACAGCCTGATTAATGGGCGTGTATTGCTCATAATCCTGAGGTTTAATATATTGCTTCAGATGCGGGGGGAGTCGTTCCAGCAATTCGTTGGTTTCTATTTGCGTTTTCATAAGCTTTCAAAAGTAGCAACTTATCTTTAAACCGAATAATAAATAGTAAAGTTTTGGGCGTTTCCTCTGTTTGTTTTAAAAAAACAAAAACAGAGGACCGGGCTTTCAGTACTACGCGTCTGTCTGGCTGCATCCTTTCTGTGAAGACGGGTAGTTTACTTCAATCCCTAACGCAAATTTCGTCGTAGAATTAGTATCTTGCATATCCATGAAAACGCAATCTAGAAAAGAAGAAATAATTAAAATTGCTTCCCATCTTTTTAAAGAAAGAGGATATAGTGCTGTTTCAATGAGGGATATCGCCCAGGCAATGGGAATTAAAGCTGCAAGCCTTTATAATCATATAAACAGTAAGCAAGAAATTCTTTCTACATTGGTTTTAGAAGTGGCTCATGAATTTACAAATGGAATGAACACAGTTGTAGAGGAAAAGACTTTTCCAATTCAAAAGATCAAAAAGATCATAGAGCTACATATCGATATTACGGTAAATCATTCAGAAGGATTAGCCGCACTAAACAATGATTGGATGCATTTGGAGAATGAAGATTTAAAGGCCTTTGTGAAAATGCGGGAAGATTATGAAGAAAACTTCCGGAATATTATCAGGCAAGGGATCAAAACAGGTGATATTAAACCATGTCATCCCGAAGTGATCCTTTTCTCTATCCTTTCAACATTGCGAACGTTATACCTTTGGTGCCAAAAACGCGGAAAGCTTGATGTCAATGTCTTAAAGAAGGATATGGTGTCTGTTTTTTTAAACGGAATCGTTAACAAACTTTAACTTGCAAATCTAACTAACAAACGTTAGTTTTGTGTTCCAAACAAAAAAATAAAGTGGCAAAATTTCATAAAATAAAAGTCAAGGAAATCTACAAAGAGACCAGTGACTGCTCGGTAGTTACATTCGATATTCCCGAAGAACTTACTTCAGAGTTTAAATTCCGCCAAGGGCAACACCTTACTTTAAAAGCGGATATCGATGGTGAAGATACCCGGCGTTCCTATAGCTTGTGTTCAAGTCCGCTGGAAAATACATGGCAGGTCGCCGTAAAACAAATCCCGGAAGGTAAGTTCTCTACTTACGTGAATACTAAATTACAGCCCGGTGACAGTTTGGAAGTGATGTCTCCTAGTGGGACCTTTGGGGTGGAAACACAATTGGGAAAGCCTAAGAATTACTTGTTTTTTAGTGCAGGAAGCGGAATCACTCCTATACTGTCTATGATTAAGACACATTTGGCAGTAGAACCAAATGCAACTTGTAAGTTGTTTTATGTAAATAAAACAGCTAAATCGATTATCTTTAAAGAAGAATTGGAACAGCTCCGAAATACCTATTTCGGAAGGCTGGAGATTTATTATTTCTTAACAAAAGAAAAAAGAGATATAGATCTGTTCAATGGACGTTTTGATGATGAGAAGATGCAAGTGTTAACTAAAACATTTATTGATATTCCGGATACCAGTGAGGTGTTTTTATGTGGGCCTGAGGATATGGTAAATTATGTGAGTGACTATTTGGTAAAAGCAGGATTGCCTAAGGACCTAATTCATTTCGAATTATTCATTACAGGACTTTCCGAAGAAGATAAAAAGAGAGCAGAACGTCTGGCGCAGCAGAATGTGGAAGGTGTTAAGGTGACCATTGTAGACGGAGGGAAAGACTTCCATTTTACTATGACCAAAGAGTATGATAACATTCTGGATGCAGCTTTAGGAGCAGGGGCAGATCTGCCTTTTGCCTGTAAAGGAGGCGTTTGCAGTACTTGTAAGTGTAAAGTTGTAGAAGGTAGTGTAGAGATGAAAATTAATTATGCGTTGGAGGAAGACGAATTGGCACAAGATTTTGTGCTAAGTTGTCAATCGGTTCCAACATCTGAAAGTGTAAAAGTAGACTACGACGTCTAAGAAGTAAAAAGTTCTAAATAATAGGATTATGAGCGAAAAAGAAGTAAAGAATTTAGAAGAGATCTTTGAAGCACGGATTGCACGTGATGAAAAGATCGAACCAAAAGACTGGATGCCAGAGAAATACAGACAGACTCACATTCGTCAAATATCACAACATGCCCATTCAGAAGTAGTAGGGATGTTGCCAGAAGGTAATTGGATCACGAGAGCCCCTTCATTAAGAAGGAAAGTCGCTCTTTTGGCAAAAGTGCAAGATGAAGGTGGCCACGGCTTGTACTTGTATTCTGCAGCTGAAACTCTGGGAATTTCCAGAGAAGAAATGTATGAACAACTTCATACGGGTAAGGCAAAATACTCCTCTATTTTTAACTATCCGGCAATTACGTGGGCAGATATAGGTGCTATTGGGTGGTTGGTAGACGGTGCAGCTATTATTAATCAAGTTGCATTATGTAGTACATCATTTGGCCCCTATGCACGGGCAATGGTTAGAATATGTAAAGAAGAAAGTTTTCACCAACGTCAGGGATATGAGATTATGCTGACACTTTGTAATGGAACTCCAGAACAAAAAGCAATGGCGCAAGATGCACTCAATCGTTGGTGGTGGCCGAGTTTAATGATGTTTGGTCCAAGAGATGCAGAATCGCCTCATACAGCGCAATCGATGAAATGGAAATTAAAACGTAAAACAAATGATAAATTACGTCAACAATTTATCGATCAAACAGTTCCGCAAGCAGAAATATTAGGAATTACAATCCCAGATCCGGACCTAAAATGGAATGATACATCAAAGAAGTATGACTTTGGAGAAATTGATTGGGATGAATTCTGGCAAGTAGTAAAAGGACATGGTCCCTGTAATAAAGAACGCATGAATGCACGTGTAAGTGCTTGGGAAAATGGAACCTGGGTACGCGATGCAGCAATGGCCCATGCCGAAAAACAAGAAAAGAAAAAAGTAGCAAAAGCAAGTTAAAATATAAATTATGAAAAAAAACTGGCCTTTATGGGAAGTATTTGTTCGAAGCAAAAATGGTTTGGAACATAGGCATTTTGGAAGCCTGCATGCTACCGATGCAGAAATGGCATTGGAAAATGCCCGTGATGTATATACACGTCGTAACGAAGGAGTAAGCATCTGGGTAGTGGAAAGTAAACATATTACTGCTTCAAATCCGCAGGATAATGGAGAATTATTTGAACCTGCACAAGATAAAATATATCGCCACCCTACCTTTTATGAATTACCGGATGAGTTAAAACATATGTAATTATGAAAAACGGAAATTTATATAATTACATTCTGGGTATAGCAGATAATTCATTAATCCTGGGCCAGCGTTTAGGTGAGTTATGTGGTCATGGCCCTAATCTGGAAACAGATATTGCTTTAACCAATATTTCCCTTGACTTATTTGGACAAACACGAAGTTATTATCAGTATGCGGCTAAAATAGCTGGGAATAATAAAACCGAAGACGATGTTGCTTTTTTACGCATTGAAAGAGAATATAGAAATGTTTTGTTGGTGGAGCAGCCCAATACTCATTTCGGTTATGTAATAGCACGCCAATTTTTGTTTGATACTTTCCATTTGCTATTGATGGAGAAACTACAAAATAGTAGCGATGAACAATTAGCGGCCATTGCCAAAAAAGGAATTAAAGAAGTAAGTTATCACCATCGTTTTTCGGGAGATTGGATCAAACGATTAGGAGATGGTACTGATGAGAGTCATGAAAGAATGCAGGAGGCTATTGATGAATTATGGCGTTATACAGACGAGCTGTTTCAGGTGACAAATGATGATGCGATTGTGATTGAAGCAGGAATAGGAGTGAATGTCTCTCAACTCAGGGAAGAATATTATAAACAAGTTTCAGAAATACTTACAGAAGCCACGCTTACGGTGCCTGAAAATAAATATTTTGCTAAAGGAGGAAAAGAAGGTGTGCATACAGAGCAGATGGGCTATATATTAGCCGAATTACAATATATGCAACGAACATACCCAAATATGAATTGGTAATATGACGATCGATCTACAGCCAAATATAGACACGACATTGATTCCTGTTCTTGAAACAGTTTCAGACCCGGAAATTCCGGTGTTAACGGTCCTGGATATGGGTGTTATTCGTGAAGCTATTGAAATTGACAAAATTGTATATATAAAATTAACGCCTACCTATTCCGGATGTCCGGCTATGGATGTGATAGGAGATGACCTAAAAGCAGCTTTTGCCAAAGTGGGGAAAGAGGCTAAAGTTGAATTGGTGCTTTCTCCTGCCTGGACTACAGACTGGATGAGTGAAGCAGGTAAGCAAAAAATGGAAGCATATGGAATTGCCGCTCCTTTAGAGGAGACAGCAGATAAAGATGCTTTACTCAGAAACGCAAAAATTGTAAAATGTACCAATTGTGGAAGTACAAATACTCGATTGGTAAGTCAGTTTGGTTCAACAGCATGCAAAGCATTGTTCCAGTGCAATGAGTGTCAGGAACCTTTTGACTACTTCAAATGTTTGAAATAGTCATAAGCCACTTTGTTGTTAGATTTGTATCTTATCAATAGAAGGTTAAAATCAAATCCAATATATGTTGGTGTTATAATTTGAAATTTTGAAACCCTTTTCCACAGAATAAATGTGCAAAAGCTCCGAGATTCAGGAAACAAAGCAACGCGGAGTTTTGGAATTGGTTTTTTCAGAAGTAATTCTGAAAAAAATTCCTTGGAAAAGATGTCCTTTTTTGATTCATTTTTTGGACAAGCAAAAAATGAATAAAGAAAAATAATAGGTATGAGCAATAATTCAATTGAACTTAGAATTGAAAACAAAACAGCGTGGATAACACTCAACAGGCCGGAGGTATTCAATAGCTTCAATCGTGAGATGGCATTACGACTTCAGGATGAACTGGATACTTGTGAACTCAATCCCGAAGTAAGAGCAATAGTGATTACAGGAAGCGGAAAAGCATTTTGTGCAGGTCAGGACCTTAAAGAAGTTACTTCACCCGAACTTAATCCCGGCTTTAAAAAAATACTTGAAGAACATTACAATCCTATTATAAAAAGGATCAGGGCCATTGAAAAACCTGTCATTGCAGCAGTGAATGGAGTTGCAGCCGGTGCGGGAGCCAATATAGCTTTGGCATGTGATGTAGTGGTAGCTTCAGAAAGAGCAAGTTTTATACAGGCATTTAGTAAAATAGGGTTAATTCCCGATAGTGCCGGGACGTTCTTTTTACCTAGACTGGTGGGCCTTCAAAAAGCATCTGCACTTATGATGCTGGGAGACAAAGTCTCTGCAGAAGAAGCCGAAAAATTTGGGATGGTTTACAAAGTTTTTAGCCCGGAAGATTTTAATGCTGAAGTTCTGGTTCTTGCAGAAACAATGGCATATATGCCTACCAAAGCATTGGGAATGACCAAAAGACTGTTGAATAAATCATTGACAAATGACCTGAATACACAATTGGAAATGGAGTCAAAACTTCAAATTGAAGCAGCTCAAAGTGACGATTACACAGAAGGCGTTACAGCATTTGTTGAGAAAAGAAAACCTGTTTTTAAAGGCAAATAAATGATCAAAAACATTGGAATAATTGGAAGCGGAACTATGGGAAGTGGTATTGCACAAGTGGCTGCTACTGCAGGATGTTCAGTTAAAATATACGATACCAAAACTGAAGCCTTAGACAAAGCAAAAAAGAGTTTGGATAAAATTCTGAACCGCTTGGTCGAGAAAGAGCGTATTGACTCTACTGAAAAAAATCGTATTCAAAACAACATTCAATACGTAGATGCATTGAGAGAACTGTCAGATTCTGACCTCACAATAGAGGCCATTGTTGAGGATTTAGATATCAAAAGAGAAGTATTTCAGGAATTAGAAAGTTATGTCTCTACAAATTGTATTATAGCTTCCAATACTTCATCATTATCAATAGCTTCTATTGCTTCAGTATTACAGAAACCGGAACGCTGTGTGGGAATTCATTTTTTTAATCCTGCTCCTTTGATGAAACTGGTTGAGGTAATTCCTGCTATTCAGACTTCTGAATCTGTTTTGAAAACTTCAGTGGAAACTATTAAGAATTGGGGTAAAACAGTGGCTGTGGCTAAAGACACTCCCGGGTTTATTGTAAACCGGGTAGCACGACCTTTTTATGGAGAATCCTTACGAATTTATGAAGAAGGGATTGCAGATTTTGCTACTATAGATTGGGCCTTAAAGACTAAAGGAGGTTTTAGAATGGGGCCTTTCGAATTGATGGATTTTATTGGGAACGATGTGAACTATACCGTTACCGAGACCGTATTTAAAGCATTTTATTATGACCCGAGGTACAAGCCTTCATTCACTCAAAAGCGGTTTAGTGAAGCAGGCTATTTAGGAAGAAAAACGGGAAGAGGTTATTATGATTATTCAGAAGGAGCATTAAATCATCAGCCAAAAGAAGATAATTTATTGGCAAAAAGTATCTTTGATAGAGTTTTAGTAATGCTCATCAATGAAGCGGCAGATGCTTTATTCTTGAATATTGCTTCAGCAGAAGATATTGATAATGCCATGACGAAAGGGGTTAATTACCCGAAAGGATTGTTAGCTTGGGCAGACGAAAAAGGAATTGATTGGTGTGTATCAAAAATGGACGAATTATACCATGAATATCATGAGGATCGATACCGTTGCTCTTCGTTACTTCGAAAAATGAATAGTGAAGGAAAAACTTTTTTTAGTTGAGGAGTTATTGAGTTTTTAGTTTGTGAGGAGTAATGAAGAGTAAATATTATTTTAAATTCGAAGAACTAAAGATATACCAAAAGGCTATTTATTTTGGAGAATTAGTAAATGATCAAATAAATACTTTTCCGAAGGAAGAGAGGTATAGATTAGGTTCTCAATTTATTAAAGCAGCTGATTCTATCGCTAATAATATAGCCGAAGGCTCTGCAAGTTCTGATGCGAATTTCAATCGTTATTTGCAAATGGCATGGGATAGCGCTCATGAATGTGTTGTTTGTAGTACAAAAGCGAGGCTTAGAAATTTTATTACTGAGGAACAAGATGAACAGAATCGAGAATTAATAACAGAGTTGTCAAAAATGATAACCTCATATAAAAATTATTTGAAGAAAAA
Source organism: Ulvibacter sp. 2210JD10-4 (assembly GCF_058148525.1). NCBI lineage: Bacteria > Pseudomonadati > Bacteroidota > Flavobacteriia > Flavobacteriales > Flavobacteriaceae > Ulvibacter > Ulvibacter sp. 2210JD10-4. The sequence continues at coordinate 380,354 of NZ_JBYVJZ010000004.1, read as the reverse complement.
ATTAAATGGAAGATGACTCAAAGGCTAAAAAACTAATGGACCCAAAGGCTATTCCATATAGAATGTTGTCTCAGGACGCTTTTAGTCAGTGGTTGGGAATAGAGATTTTAGAATGTGAGATTGGGCGATGCAAGGTGGGAATGGCCATCAGGAAAGAAATGCTAAATAGTATGTACAAGGCCCATGGAGGTATTAGTTATTCATTGGCAGATACAGCTTTCGGTTTTGCAGCAAATACTCATGGAAAGTATGCGGTTTCCATTGAAACTTCTGTAAATCATATAGAAGCCCTGGAAGAAGGAGATTATCTTACTGCAGAATCGGTTATTGAAAAAGTAAATAATAAATTGGGCTTTAATGTAATCGAAGTAAAAAGAGGAGAAGAGTTAGTGGCTTTGTTTAAAGGTATTGTATATAGAACCAGTAAAGATTGGGAAGATTGAACGCTAAACCGAAAAATGTAAAATATACTAAGTGAAAAGTAGTAAAAAATATGATTTGCAAGATAGATTGGTGAAGTTTTCAGCAAGCATTATTTTGAATACAGAAATGCTTAAAAAAAATTTTGCAACAGAACATTTGATCAAACAGCTTATTCGTTCGGTTACTTCTGCGGCGTTGAACTATGGAGAAGCTCAGAGTGCAGAATCACGAAGAGATTTTATTCATAAGATGAAGATTTCTTTGAAAGAGCTAAGAGAATCTCAGGTGAATTTACAAATATTAGCAGAGGCTAATTTGATAGATGAAAAGACTATATTTAATAGTATAACAGAAGAATGTAAAGAGCTTGTTGCTATTTTTACAGTGAGTATAAAAACAACTAATAAAAGACTCTAAAATTTAAAACTTTAAAGTGATTTATAACTTTGACCTTTTAAATTTTACATTTAAAATTTAGGATTTGAAGAAAGCATATATTATAGATGGAGTACGAACTCCAATAGGAAATTATAAAGGTACTTTGAGTACCGTACGTACAGATGATCTGGGCGCTTTGGTGATTTCTGAAATTGTAAAAAGAAATCCGAATATTCCCAAAGAAGCATTTGAAGATGTGATCATGGGATGTGCCAATCAGGCCGGTGAAGACAATCGCAATGTTGCACGTATGGCGCTGCTGCTGGCAGGACTGCCATTCACCGTTCCCGGTGAAACAGTCAATAGACTGTGCAGCAGCGGACTTTCTGCTATTATTCATGCCAATAGAGCCATTAAAGCAGGAGATGGAGATTTATTTATTTCGGGTGGAGTAGAGAATATGACACGTGGTCCTTATGTTATTGCCAAGCCTACATCTGCCTTTGGGAACGATTCTAAAATGTACGATTCCAGTTTCGGATGGCGTTTTGTAAATCAAAAGATGCACGAACTCTATGGAACGGATGGAATGGGGAATACAGCTGAAAATTTAGTGGAGAAATACAATATTTCACGGGATGACCAAGATGCCTTTGCATATTGGAGCCAGATGAAAGCAGCTAAAGCGCAACAAAGTGGAAGATTGGCAAAGGAAATAGTTCCGGTTGAGATTCCGCAGCGTAAAAAAGACCCGATCATTTTTAAAGATGATGAATTTGTTAAACCGGGCACAACAAAGGAAATATTGGGAAAATTGCGTCCGGCCTTCAAAAAGGAAGGAAGTGTAACTGCAGGAAACAGTTCAGGATTGAATGATGGCGCTGCAGCAACAATTATTGCTTCTGAAGAAGCTGTTAAAAAATACAATCTGAAACCATTAGCAAGGATAGTAACTTCAGCAGTTGTTGGAGTAGAACCTCGCATTATGGGTATTGGTCCTGTAGAAGCTTCAAATAAAGCCTTGAAAAAAGCGGGATTGACGATCAATGATATAGATATAATTGAGTTGAACGAAGCCTTTGCTTCACAAGCCTTGGCGTGTATTCGCGAATGGGGGCTGGCTGATAATGACCCTCGCATTAACCCTAATGGTGGCTCGATTGCCATTGGGCATCCATTGGGAGTAACAGGTGCGCGTATTGCCTATTCAGCAGCTTTAGAGCTTCAGGAAACGGGAAAACGCTATGCCTTGATTACCATGTGTGTTGGTGTTGGACAAGGCTATGCTTCCATAATTGAAAATGCAAATCTGTAAAAAAATGAAGATTCTGATCATTGGCGGGAATGGAACTATCGGGAAAAAAGTGACACAACATTTTTCCGAAAAGCATGAGGTGATTGTAGCAGGAAGAACTTCGGGAGATGTCACAGTGGATATTGCATCTTCAGATTCGATCAAAGAATTATTTCAGAAGACAGGAAAAATTGACGCTATTGTCAATGTTGCAGGAGATGCCAAGTGGGATAAATTTGATAATCTTTCAGAAGAAGATTTTTACATTGGGATAAAAAGTAAAATGATGGGGCAGGTAAACCTGGTTCGTTTAGGTCGCGCTTACCTAAATCAGGGAGGTTCAATCACTTTGACCACCGGAATTTTAGCCGATGAACCTGTAGATATGACTACAAGTGCGGCTATGGTAAATGGGGCAATTCAAAGTTTTGTGAAAGCAGTGGCTTTGGAGCTTGAAAGTGGTATTCGGGTGAATGTAGTATCAGCAGACCTGGTAGAAGATGCCTATGAAAAGTATAAAGACTATTTTCCCGGTAATACCCCTGTTTCTATGCGAAAAGTGGTAGATGGCTATGTGAAATCTGTAGAAGGAAAAATTAATGGTGAAATTATTAGAATAAGAGCTTAGTATGGACAAAACACAACATTACGTAACAGGACAGTGGCTGGACGGTAAAGGTGATGGCGCTCCTGTATACGATTCGATAACAGGAGAGCAATTTACCTCTGTTACTGTTGAAGGATTAGATATTCCTTCTATTTTACAATATGGTCGGGATAAAGGTGAAGCCCTTCGGAAGATGACCTTTCAGGAACGTGGAAATATGCTTAAAAAATTGGCATTATACCTGGTCAAAAGAAAAGATGCTTTTTATGAATTAAGTTATCGCACCGGAGCCACTAAAATTGATAGCTGGATTGATATTGAAGGAGGTTTTGGAAATTTGTTTGCCAATGCATCCCTCAGAAAATTATTTCCTAATCAATCATACCACGTAGAAGGCGATCCTATTGATCTCTCACGGGGAGGACGTTTTATGGCACACCATATCATGGTGCCTAAAGAAGGAGTAGCAGTTCATCTTAATGCATTTAATTTTCCGGTATGGGGTATGTTGGAAAAATGCGCGGTGAACTGGATGGCAGGAATGCCGGCAGTAGTGCTACCTGCTCCACAAACAGCCTATTTAGCTGAAGCGGTTGTGAAAGAGATTGTAGCTTCAGGAATACTTCCGGAAGGTGCTATTCAATTAATTAGTGGCACTGCCCGAAATATTTTGGATACCGTACAATCACAGGATGTAGTAACATTTACAGGCTCAGCAAGTACCGGAAAGATATTAAAGAATCATCCACAACTTATTGAAGAATCGGTGCCATTTACAATGGAAGCCGATTCGCTGAATGCTTCTATCCTGGGAGAAGATGCAGTCCCGGGAACCCCGGAATTTGATATATTCATTAAAGAAGTACGGAAGGAAATGACCGTGAAGTGCGGACAAAAATGTACCGCGATCCGAAGAATTATTGTGCCCGAAAAACTAGTCGAAGATGTTCAGATCTCTCTTGGAAAAGAATTGGATAAAGTTACCATTGGAGACCCACGTTTAAAGGAAGTTAGAATGGGTTCTCTGGTAAGTGATGCACAACGCAATTCAGTAAGAGAACAGGTAGGGAAAATTGCTAAAACCGCACAGATCGTCTATGGAAGCTTAGATGATGTGGAAACCATAGGGGCAGATGCTAAGAAAGGGGCATTTATCAAACCTATTTTACTTCGGGAAGACAATCCGTTGACAAATGAAGCGGCTCATATAACCGAAGCTTTTGGACCGGTAAGTACTATTATGCCTTATAAAAATCTGGAGGAAGCTGTTCAGCTTTCAAAAATGGGAAAAGGATCTCTGGTAAGTTCAATTATTACCAATGACAATGTGATTGCCAAAGACTATACAGTTTCAGCAGCTACCCATCATGGACGAATATTGATCCTCAATCGAGAAAATGCAAAGGAAAGTACCGGGCATGGTTCGCCTTTACCCGCATTGGTCCACGGTGGCCCCGGACGTGCCGGAGGGGGTGAAGAAATGGGTGGAATGCGTGGAATAAAACATTACTTACAGCGATGTGCAGTACAAGGAACACCCACCACTTTGACCGAAGTTACAGGAATTTATCAAGCCAAAGGCGCATATAAAGAAATAAGCAATCATCCGTTTGCATATCACTGGGAAGACATCCAGCCGGGAATGTCTTTAAGAACACATAAGCGTACCATTACCGATGGCGATATAGTGAATTTTGCAAATCTCACCTGGGATCATTTTTATGCCCATACCGACATTACTTCACTCGACGGAAGTATTTTCGAAAAACGTACAGCTCACGGATATTTCATTCTGGCAGCAGCAGCGGGATTGTTTGTATATCCTAATAAAGGGCCGGTAGCAGCCAACTACGGATTAGAAGAATGCAGATTCTTACGTCCAATCTATCATAACGATACGGTATACGTCCGTTTAACGTGTAAACAAAAAATTGACCGAGATCAACGAGGAAAAGAACTACCAAGCGGAATCGTGAAATGGTATGTAGAGGTTTTTGATGTGGAAGATGAATTGGTAGCTATTGCCACTATTTTGACGATGGTTCAGAAAAAGCAAATTGTTTTTACTGAAATGACTTTGGAAAAAATAACAGAATGTTTAGGAAAACTTACTGAGGATAGTAAAACTCAATGGGGCACAATGAGTGCTCAGCATATGATTGAGCATTTGGAATATACCTATAGGATATCAGCAGGACAGATTCAGGATTTTGAATTTTCCACACCTGAAAAATATATGGATAAGGTACAGGAAACACTCTATAATTACAAGCCAATGCCAAAGGAATATGATTTTCCCTTAGCTGAAAAATCAAAAATAGAAGAGTTGAAACATCCAGATATGGAAACTGCAAAAAAGATGATGTTGGAAGCCAGAGAAGAATACCTTCAGTTTTTTAAAGACAATCCAGAAGCAACAACTAAAAATGCTGTTTTTGGAAATCTAGGAAAGTTTGATTGCTATTTGCTGGAGCGAAAACACCTCAATCATCACTTCGGACAATTTGGTTTAATTTAAAATAAAATACATTGACAAAACCTTACGTAACACAAGACATACAAAATGGAATTTCAACCATAGAGTTTTTTCATCCTGCACATAACAGCTTACCTGGTGATATTTTGGAAAAATTGGTAACTGCTATCAATGAAGCCGGAGCTAATGAAGAAGTAAAGGTTATCATTTTAAAAAGTGGTGGAGACAGGACCTTCTGTGCAGGAGCAAGTTTTAAAGAACTCATCAATATTAATGATCCTGAAACGGGACGGGTTTTCTTTAGCGGATTTGCCAATGTGATAAATGCTATGCGTAAATGTCCAAAGTTTATCATAGGCCGTATTCAGGGTAAAACAGTTGGAGGAGGAGTTGGAGTGGCTTCGGCAACGGATTACTGTATGGCTTCAAAATTTGCTTCCATCAAGTTAAGTGAGTTGAATGTAGGTATTGGACCTTTTGTTGTAGGACCTGCCGTTGAACGCAAGTTAGGTTTAACAGGAATGTCACAGATCGCTATTGACGCTAATAGTTTTTACGATGCTGAATGGGCACGCCAGAAAGGGCTATATGCACAAGTATATGATTCTACAGAGGAACTCGATGAAGCTGTTCAAACATTTGCTGAAAATTTGTGCAATTATAATCCTGAAGCGATGAAAGAGATGAAAAAAGTGATGTGGCAGGGAACTGAAGATTGGGATCAATTATTAGCTGAAAGAGCTGCTATTAGTGGGCGGTTAGTGCTTTCAGAGTTTACCAAAGAAACCTTGAAGCGATTTAAATAATGATATATTCATTCAAAGGACATATTCCCGTTGTACATGAGAGTAGTTTTATACACCCTCTGGCAGCAGTAACCGGAAATGTTATTATTGGAAAGAATTGCTATATAGGGCCCGGCGCTGCCATACGTGGTGACTGGGGGGAGATCATTTTAGAGGATGGTGTGAATGTACAGGAAAACTGCACAGTACATATGTTTCCGGGGAAGTCGATTATACTTAAAGAAGGTGCACATGTGGGTCATGGAGCAGTAATTCATGGTGCCAACCTGGGAAAAAACTGTTTGATAGGAATGAATAGTGTTGTTATGGACGATGCTGAAATTGGTAATGAATGTATTGTAGGTGCCATGAGTTTTGTAAAAGCTGAAACTGTTTTTCCGAAGCGAAAACTAATTATTGGAAATCCGGCGAAAGTCATCAAAGATGTTTCAGACGAAATGATCACATGGAAAACTGCCGGAACCAAGCTATATCAGCGATTACCCAGTGACTGTCATGAGACTTTACGAGCGGTAGATGCACTTCGGGAGATTCCGAAGATTAGACCCTTACAGGAAGATTTTTATAAAACACTACAGGAGATTAAGAGAAAAGAATAGGATGTCAGAATTTGAATTTAAAATGCCCAGAATGGGCGAAAGTATTACTGAGGCTGCCATTATTACTTGGTTTAAAAGTGCTGGAGATACTATAGAGATTGACGAACCCTTATTGGAAGTTGCAACAGACAAAGTTGACTCTGAAGTTGCTTCAACGGTTTCAGGAGTAGTTGAAAAACTCCTATACAACCCCAATGATGTAATACAAATAGGAGAGGTAATTGCAATTATAAGGACAGATGCAGAGGCAAGGTCCTCACGAGGACAGAAACCTGATAGTAAAAAAGAAGTTGTAAAGATACCTTCTAAAAGAAAAGAAGTAACCACTTTAAGTGATATAAAGGAAGCAAAACAAAATTCAAACTTGTTTTTCTCTCCATTGATAGTAAGTATTGCAAAAGAACATCATATTAGTTATGATGAGTTGGCCCGTATACCGGCTAGTGGCAAAAAAGGACGATTACGTAAAAGTGATGTAATGACCTACATCACTGATGGACGCCCCTACAAATTTGCAACACCTGTTACGGAATCGTCAGGACTTAAAATTCCGGACCTAAAATTTGATAAAGGAAAAGGAAAAGTTGTGGAGATGGACCGTATGCGACAAATGATCGCTGACCATATGGTATTCAGTAAGCATACTTCGCCTCACGTAACGGCCTATGTAGAAGCAGACCTAACCGAAATGGTAACCTGGAGAAATGCAGTTAAGAGTGATTTTCAAAAAAAATACAACGAAAAACTCACCTTTACACCGTTGTTTATTGATTGTGTTGCAAAGGCAATTAAAGATTTTCCAATGATCAACTCCTCTTTAGATGGAAAGAATATCATTGTTAAAGAGGAAATCAATATAGGTATGGCAACTGCTTTACCTTCAGGAAATTTGATTGTTCCGGTTGTTAAAAATGCAGATAAAAAGACCTTATACGAACTTACAGTAGCAACGAATGAGCTTGTTAGAAAATCAAGAGATAACAAATTGCAGGCAGATGACACCTCCGGAAGTACTTTTACAATTAGTAATGTAGGAACCTTTGGGAGCTTAATGGGAACTCCAATTATCAATCAGCCGGAAGCAGCAATTCTCGCAACAGGAACCATTAAGAAACGAGCTGAAGTAATGGAAAAAGAAGATGGAGATACTATAGAGATCCGCCATATGATGTATTTATCATTGTCGTTTGATCACCGTATTGTAGATGGTTACTTGGCAGGCTCTTTTTTGCGAAGGATTGCAGATTATATGGAACAGTTTGCTATTGACAGAAAAATTTAGAATGAGCAAAAAGATCAACAAAGACATACTTAAAAAAGCGTTTACAAATCTTTGTACCGCAAAAGCGATTACTGAGGTCTATGAAGAAAATTTCAAAGTAGTTTCAAAATATGTACATGCTACTTCCCGTGGCCATGAAGTAATTCAAACTGCATTGGGGATTCAGCTACTGCCTCAGGATTATGCTTTTCCATATTATCGGGATGATGCTATGTTATTGTCCATAGGGATGAAGCCATATGAGTTGATGCTTCAGGTATTGGCAAAACGAGATGACCCTTTTTCCGGTGGAAGAACCTATTATTGTCACCCAAGTTTACGGGATGATGATAAACCTAAGATTCCACATCAAAGCAGTGCAACGGGAATGCAAGCCATTCCGGCGACCGGAGTAGCTTTGGGGTTTTGGTATAAAGAATCTGAAAATTTACACAATACTAAAGAAGAACAACCTTTTGTTGTTTGTTCTCTTGGTGATGCTTCAGTGACGGAAGGAGAGATTGCAGAGGCTTTTCAAATGGCGGCGTTAAAACAGTTGCCTATACTTTATTTGGTGCAGGACAATGGCTGGGATATTAGTGCTAATGAAGCAGAAACCAGGGCGCAAAATGCTTATGAATATGCAGCAGGTTTTCATGGTTTGGAAGCCGTTTCAATTGATGGAACCGATTTTGAAGAAAGTTATACCACTCTTCAAAGCATCATTCAAAAAATTCGTACAGAGCGAAGGCCATTTTTGGTACACGCCAAAGTTCCTTTGCTCAACCATCATACTTCAGGAGTCCGAATGGAATGGTACCGGGATGATCTGGATGAAGCTCGAAGTAGGGACCCATACCCAAAACTGAGAAAGTTGTTACTTCAGAATGGTTTTTCAGATAAAGAACTTTCAGTAATTGAAAATTCAGCTATAAAAGAAGTAAAAAACGCCTTGGATAAAGCATTACAGGCGGAAGATCCTAAACCTGAAGATTTATTCACTCATGATTTTGCTCCTACCAAAATTACTGAAGAAGTAGGGACCCGTACTCTGGAAGGAGCAGAAAAGGTAGTTATGGTAGACTGCGCTTTGTTTGCCATTGAAGAATTGATGGCAAAACATAAGGAATGTTTATTATATGGACAGGATGTTGGTGGAAGACTTGGCGGTGTGTTCCGTGAAGCAGCAACCTTAGCACAAAAATTTGGGGATAACAGGGTGTTCAATACACCTATCCAGGAAGCTTTTATTGTTGGTTCTACGGTTGGGATGAGTGCTGTTGGATTAAAACCTATTGTTGAGGTTCAGTTTGCGGATTATATTTGGCCGGGACTCAACCAATTGTTTACAGAAGTTAGCCGAAGTTGCTATCTCTCTAATGGAAAATGGCCTGTATCAATGATTCTGCGTGTACCAATTGGAGCCTATGGAAGCGGTGGTCCTTATCATTCATCTTCTGTAGAAAGTGTAGTAACAAATATTCGTGGATTGAAAATTGCTTATCCAAGTAATGGAGCAGATTTAAAAGGCTTACTGAAAGCTGCTTATTACGACCCAAATCCGGTGGTGATATTTGAACACAAAGGTCTTTATTGGAGTAAGGTGCCGGGCACCAAAGGAGCTACTTCGGTTGAACCGGCAGAAGATTACATACTACCTTTTGGGAAAGCGTGGGTATTACAGGAAATTTGGAAACAAGAAGAAGCGGAAACATTATCTATAATTACCTATGGCATGGGGGTACATTGGGCATTAAATGCTTCTGAAGAATTAGGAATGAACGACAGTATTGAAGTTGTTGATCTTAGAACTCTGCACCCATTGGATTATGATACTGTTTTTAAAAGTGTGAAAAAATGCGGAAAATGTTTAGTAGTTACTGAAGAGCCTTCAGAAAATAGTTTTTCAAGAGCACTGGCGGGTAAAATCCAAGAGGAGTGTTTTCAATCTTTGGATGCGCCAGTGATGGTAATCGGTTCAGAAAATATGCCTGCGATTCCATTGAACTCAACTTTAGAACAAACCATGATTCCTTCCGTAGAAAAAGTGAAGATGAAAATAACTTCCTTATTGGAATATTGAGTACATTACATCTCATAATCAGAAAATAGGCTTATGAAAACATTAATTACACTTTTTGCATTGTTTGCATTTATTATTGCAAATGCTCAATGGACTACGGATACAGCCGCTAATATACTGGTTGTTGATTCTGCAGGAGGCGATATGAAAGCAATTGGAACCTCAGATGGAAAGACATATGTTGTTTTTTGGAAAGCTTTATCATTACCAACTAACTTCGAATTGAGGTTACAAATATTGGATGTAGACGGAACGCAAATGCTTGGAAGTGATGGGATGCTTGTTAGTGATACTGTTCCTATGAGTACTTTTACCGTTATATGGAGTATTGTAACTGATGAAAATGACAATTTGTATATAGGTGTTACAGGAACAGGAGGGGGTGACCCTGCTTATGTTTTTAAATTAGATAGTAACGGGAATCACTTATGGGGTCCAAACGGGGTTAATGTGGGTTCCGGATTTGCAGTTACAGTACTGCCATTATCCTCTGGTGAAGCGATTGTATCCTGGTTTCCTTCAGGAGAAAGTGTCATGCAGAAATATGATGCTTCCGGAAATGCTGTTTGGGGGGCAACTCAACCGGTAGTAAATGGAGGTAATGATACAGTTCCGGCGAATATGTTCGAATTATCCAATGGAGATTATATTATGGTTTTCCATAGCCTCACCTTTGGTATAAACTCTAATCTTTACGCACAACGTTATAATAGTGATGGAGTACTTCAATGGGGTACGCCCACACAGCTATCAGATAAAGGAACTGTATTCAATACTACGTATAGTGGTTTGCAAGATGGAGATGTAGTATATATGGGGTATAAGGCATCACCGGGACTTCGTTTTGATTCCTACCTGCAACGCATAAATGCAGATGGAACTTTACCATGGGGGATAAACGGGGTGGATTTTGATACAAATGAAACTGATTACGAAATGGATACCGAGATTGCATTTAGCCCGGGCTCTCAATACATTTGGGCAATTTGCACCTATACAGATACTTCTCAAAGTGACAAAGGCGAACGAGTACAGAAATTTGATAAGGATTCTGGTGCTCGCCAATTTACTGACAATGCAAAAGTAGTATACGCATTAGGAGAAGATAAAGTTCATACGGGGCCTCTTCATTTAAAAAATGAGACTCCTTTATTCTTATTGAAGAGTGGAATTGACAACGGAGTCTCTCCTGTAGAACTTGGTGTAGTGTATTTAGACGATAGCGGAAATTTTGTTTGGTTGGAAGAATCCAGACCTGTTGCTACTTTTGCTGCAAGTAAAAGTAGAATTCATTATACAAAACCGGTAAACAATCAGAGTGTAGCAGTTTTTATTGAAGAAAAAAGTGTTGAGCCTAAAATTTATGCTCAAAACTTTATAGATGAAGTTCTTGCTGTAGACGAATTTGGACTGAATACATCTATCTATTACAATAACCCTATAAGTAATGAATTGCGGATTGAAAGTAATACAGAAATAATATCTGTTTCAGCTTATTCTATGATAGGGCAGCAGCTCTTTTCTGAAAATTATAACAACCAACTACAATTAACAATGGAAACATCTAATTGGAATAGTGGTATATATCTTGTAACAATTACTACTGAAAACGGTTTCAAAAGAGCAGTTAAAGTTGTAAAGAAATAATGTATTGGTTTTAGGCTAATATAATTGTAATAAAAAAGGAGTGCCATGGCACTCCTTTTTCTTTGGTTAGTTAGTCAATTTGCAAAATTATATTTTGATGAGTTTAACTGTTTTAACAGTATCTCCTACCTGAACTTTTGCAAAATAGCTCCCAGAAGTATAACTTGATAGGTCAATAACCATTCTGTTACTGTCACCTTCTATTTGTGCAACTTCTTGTCCAAGAACATTAAATATGGATACTTGCGTAATCTCATCCTGAGTTTCGATATTTACCTCATTTGATACTGGATTAGGATAGTAACTAAATCCTTCTATGGTAACATCGTCAACTCCTAAAGAAGGATCATATATCATTAGATCAAATTCTGCATCTACCGGCATAGCAGATGAGTCTTCAGTATAAATAGCCCAATTAGTACCTGTATACCAAACTCCTAATGCTTTATCTAGTATAACATTTGAAGTATTACCTGAAACACCCCAGTTGTGAGACATTACAAAAACAGCATTTGGATTCCCGTCTAACAGTGGATGAGAAATATTTGTCCAATTACTATTAATGTTTCCAGCGTTGGCCTGGTGACGCATTGTTTGAACTCCTGAACCTCCAACTGCTACAAAAAATGCTGCATCTGTTGGAATAGGAGAAAGGTCTTCTGTATAGATAATCCAATGATTATTTCCTCCTGTATCATCATACCAGAAACCATAATTAAAAGGATTGTAAATACTATTGGGGTTGTAGTAACTGGTTAAAACAGCAGAGGCATTAGGATTGCCATTAAGTATAGGGTCATTTAAAATTGTATATGCTGGCGAGGAACCTTGATTGCCGACATTAGATATGTGTGTCATAACCTCTGTTCCCTGAGCAATATAGATATTGAAAGACACATCAGGCTGCATTGCAGTACCATCCTCGTTAAATACAGACCATTTATTTTGCGTAGTACTGTAAAACGCTCCTGTTACCTTATTGTTAAATACGCCTGGACTTCCGGGCGGATTCCAGTTATGGGTTACAATAATCTTTGCAGCAGGATTATTGTTTAGGTCGGGATGATCAATGTAAGTTACCGCGGCGGATATATTTCCCGGAGTTGCGGTATGTACAAACATATGTGCTTGTGCAAATACTATTGTTGTAAATAATATTAAGCAAAAAGTAAAAATTGTTTTCATAAAATGTAGTTTTAGTTAGTAAAAGGCTTTAATTATTAATATTAAACAAAACTATGATTCAACTTACTGGTAATCAAGGGTAAAAAACCTAATTCTATATGGGGTATATACCCGTTAATTTACTTGGGTAAAAATTTCTTTAGGTAAAATTAAGCAGCTTGTAAAATGGAGAATAGTACTATTGTAACAAAAGATATAAATTATGTAACAGAAGCTATATTTGTAGTTATTCTATCTATTAAAATGTGCCGGGAATAGTTTTAGGGCATAAAAAAACCCTCAATATATGAGGGTTGTAAACTTATTTTTCTATCATACCGGGAGGGTATTTGGCTAGAATTTCCCGAACTATTTCTCGAATGCGTTCTTCTTTTTTTTCAATATTATGAGTGACCAGATTTGCGGTACCCATTCCTTGCCAGACTAATTCGTTAGTTTTAGCGTCAATGAGGTCAATAAATAGAGTGCCTTCGGTTTTGGTAGAAACCGAACTTCCGTAGTAACCGCCATACCACCAGGGATTCCACCCCCAACCATAACCAAAGTTCCTTTGGTAAACATCAACACGTTCCCGTTCTTTTGTAAAAATACTTATTAATAAATCCGGAGTTTCAGATTTGGTCATTCCTTTTACAGATAGTTCGCTATCGATCGATCGAAGAATACGTTTTTTGTCTAGATCAGAAATTTGTGCTTTATCAATTCCCGGCTTATAAAAAGCATAAGAATCGTAAGCACTAAAATTTGCTTCACGGTCATAGTCTGCTGCCACACGGACGGTAACACACGATGTAAATACCAGAAGTAAAAGGACAGGTAAAAATTTGATGATTTTCATAGCGTTACTTTTAATTGAATAATCTTTTATCAACGAAATTTGGAAGTGTAACTTGTAACTGAGAATTGTTTTTCATCGCTCTTTTAATAGCGAAGACAGCTTCTTCATTTCGTGCCCAACCACGACGTGCAATTCCATTATTTACATCCCAGAAAAGCATTGATTCTAATCGTCTTTGCGCATCATTACTACCATCAAGAACCATACCAAATCCACCGTTTACAACCTCTCCCCAGCCAACACCACCACCGTTATGAATACTTACCCAGGTAGCACCTCGAAAACTGTCTCCAATTACATTCTGTATTGCCATATCTGCTGTAAAACGGCTACCATCGTAAATGTTTGAGGTTTCCCGGTAGGGAGAATCTGTTCCCGAAACATCGTGATGATCCCGTCCCAGAACAACCGCTCCAATTTTACCTTCAGCTATTGCTTTGTTAAAGGCGGAGGCAATTTTTATACGTCCATCACTATCTGCATACAGAATACGTGCTTGCGATCCAACCACCAGTTTATTTTCCTGAGCACCTTTGATCCATTGGATATTATCTGCCATTTGTTGCCGGATTTCTTCAGGAGAATTTTTCATTATCTCTTCTAAAATTTCACAGGCAATAACATCTGTTTTTAGCAGATCTTCCTGTTTTCCCGAAGTACAAACCCATCGAAAGGGGCCAAAACCATAATCAAAACACATAGGGCCCATAATATCCTGAACATAACTCTGGTATTTAAAATCGATGCCATTTTCAGCCATAATATCTGCTCCTGCACGGGAAGCTTCCAGAAGAAAAGCATTTCCATAGTCAAAGAAATAAGTGCCTTTTGCTGTATGTCTATTTATTGCTTCAGCATGGCGACATAATGTTTTTTGTACTTCTGTTTTAAAAACTTCAGGTTGATTTGCCATCATCTCATTAGCTTCTTCATAGGTCATCCCAACCGGATAATATCCACCGGCCCAGGGATTATGTAAAGAGGTTTGATCACTTCCCAGATCAATATGGATGTTATCATCAGCAAAACGCTCCCAAACATCAACGACATTTCCATTATAAGCAATAGAAACGGTTTGTTTTGTTGCTACAGCCTTTTTCACACGGGCACTCAATTCATTTAGATCAGAAATGATTTCATCTACCCATCCTTGAGAATGACGGGTATGTGTAGCCTTTTTGTTTACTTCGGCACAAACTGTAACACAGCCGGCAATATTCCCTGCTTTGGGCTGTGCACCACTCATTCCTCCTAAGCCCGAAGTAACAAATAATCCACCTTTAGGGGACTTTTTAATTTTTCTGAAACCATTTAATACCGTAATCGTCGTTCCATGAACAATCCCCTGCGGACCAATATACATATAACTTCCTGCTGTCATTTGCCCATATTGAGTAACTCCTAAAGCATTGAATTTTTCCCAATCATCCGGTTGCGAATAGTTGGGAATCATCATTCCGTTTGTTACAACGACACGAGGAGCATCTTTATGTGAAGGGAACAAACCTAATGGATGCCCGGAGTATATTACAAGAGTCTGTTCGTTGGTCATTTCTGAAAGATACTTCATCACCAGGCGGTATTGAGCCCAATTCTGAAATACTGCGCCATTACCACCATATGTAATTAACTCATGAGGATGCTGTGCTACAGCATAGTCTAAATTGTTTTGAATCATTAGCATAATTGCTTTTGCTTGCTCACAACCTCCTGGATATTCATCAATAGGGCGTGCATAGATTTTGTGTTCCGGACGGTACCGATACATATAGATCCTTCCATAAGTGTCTAACTCTTCACTGAATTCAGGTAGGAGGGTAGTGTGATGCTTTGGATCAAAATACCGAAGTGCGTTGCACAGCGCTAATTTTTTTTCCTCCACCGAAAGTATTTTTTTTCGTTTAGGCGCATGATTTATAGAAGGGTCATATGCTTTTTGTTTGGGTAATTCTGAAGGGATTCCTTGTTTTATTTCTTCTGCAAAAGTCATATTTTTCGGTGTTCAGTATCTTTTATTTATTAAACAGAAGTAACTACCAGCAGTTACCTCTTTTGAGAGTTTGTTTTATTATTGAATCCATACGGGCAATGTCTACAGGCACTTTCACAGCAATAGCCACGTTTTAAATGATATTGTTCCGTAAAACATTTATAGCCTTCCGGAGTTAGGTAATAATCACCTTCTTCCGGTTCAATTTTTTTCTTAAAAAATGTCATCTTACAAAAATAACATTTTCTTACCTTGAACCTATGATAGTTTTAGTGAATCGTTATTTGTTTCAGAAGAAATTTTCAGGAATTGCATTTTGGCCGTTTATTATTTTGAAGCATAAAAAGTTTAAAAAAGATGTGGTTTTTTTGAATCATGAACGAATTCATTTAAGGCAACAGATAGAATTATTGATCATTCCGTTCTATGTATGGTACAGCGTTGAATTTCTTTTTAAGTTCTTTCTTTATAAAAACAGCTATCAGGCTTACCGAAATATAAGTTTCGAGCGAGAAGCATATACCTATGAAAAAGACCTCGATTATTTAAAAAAGAGGTCTTTTTGGAAATTTGCAAACTATATTTAGTTATTGGGAGTAAATACTTATTCTTTAATTATTTTTTTGGTTATAGTTCCTGCTTGGGTGTATATTTTGACGAAATAGATTGCTGTTTCTAGTTCAGATAGGTCAAGGGTAACATTATTTTCTTCTTTGTTAATAATATCCACGACTCTTCTTCCTCTCAGGTCATACATTTCAATATTGTTTATGATCGCATTTGGTGAATATACATTGATGATATGATCTGTTGGATTAGGGAACACGGCAATAGACCGCAAAGCACTTTCATCGGGTCCTAATGTAACCTGGTCTTCAAAAAGCAGTGTAAACCTTTGGTTGAAGGTACCTTTCCCTGCTTTGAACTGGTAGTCTTCATCGGTTAGGTTATGTACGATGTTCTCCAGATTGTCTATTAACAACACCTTGGTATTTGTAATATGCTCTCCTTCCATATTTGCAATGGATATATTAAAGAGCAGGTCTGCCTCTATTTGAGAAGCAAATCCCATAGGGATCTTAATAGCAGGATCAAATGCCTCTCTTGTTTGAATTCCCAATTGTTTGTTTCCCCCTTCGAGGTGAGAATACAGAGCAATGGCAGTTGCCAGTCTGTTACTGTCATATCCCGGGTCGATTTGTGGTGTTGCCATTGGATTGAATGCTATCAAGGTATTGCTTTCAATTTCGTAGGCCGTATTTGATACATTGATCCAGATACGGTCTATGTCTTTTTCATCCGCCGGGTTTCTCAGGGTGGTATTTCCTGAGGTGAGTCTCATGGAGTTTGTAAAGGTGATATTTCCTACAGCTATTGCTTTGATACCAAATCCTTGTCCTGTAGCGATGACTCCGTTAGGTTGTGTAGAGGTTCCTGGATCGTTGGCGGCTTTTACTCCCCCCGATAGGTTGTACATAGAGATATCATCCATGCTAAAATTGATACTGTTAGAACCGGGAATGGATGTACTTGGAGGGGTTAAGTGTTCCCAGAAATAGACCTCGTTGATAAGTGGATTGTCATTAATCAGGCTAACGGCCGATATAGCCGAGGCATATGGATTGGCCAGTGTGTTTGGTGTCCCGTCCGGGTTAGGGCCGGCTCCATTGTAAACGATGGGTCTTGTCACATCTCCATTGTTAAGAGTTCCTTTACTATAGGTCATATCAAAGGCAACGTTGGCCGGGTCTGTGTATCCGGATTGAGGCCTTACGATATATCCTTCTCCCACATTGATGGGTCCACTTGCAAAAGAGTTCCAGTAATCTCCATTGTCATCGGCGAAGTTGGTACCTCCTGAGGGTACTCCCGGGTGTGGTAAGAAGTTGGCCGGAGTATGTGCCAGTACCAAAAAGGCACTACCAAATACATCGGTACGAGTTTCACCACTCATGGGGCTTCCCATAACCATAAAGTCACGGGTCTGTAAAACGGGTGTGGTAAGTTCTACATTGATGATCCCATTGTTGGTCACAGCGGCAGCTCCATCAGTTTGGACCACACTTCCTGTATGTTCCACGATCAGGCTTCCGTTTACTGTAATGTCTTTAGTTATATTGATATAATCACCTGCAGCAACAGTAAGTGTTCTGGAAGCATCCACTTCACAGGTACAAGCATCTATGTTTCCGCTTGAAGTGTTGTAGTCTAGACTTATTTTAGCATTGGAACCTATGTTTGGAGCACCGTTATCCCAACCTCCTCCTGAATAGGTAGTAGTTTGTCCTTCAACGGTAACAACGGCAACACAGGATGATTTGTTTCCGTAGTCGTCTTCAACGGTTAGGGTAACGTTGTGTGTTCCTACATCGTCACAGGTAAAGGAGGTTTGTCCTGTTAATGTTCTTTTTACAATTCCGAAGTTATCGGTAGATCCTCCGTCGAGGTCTGTTGCATCAATAGTGACGGTTCCTGTTACAGGGTTCAGTACAGCAGTAAAAGGCTGACAAACAACTACAGGATCAACATCGTCATATAAAGGGTCTCTCAAAATGAAAAGCCCTCCGTCTCCATTTATATTTGCATTTCCAAAACCGGTAGCAATTAAATTCCCACTTTCAAAATAAGGATATACATTCCAGGTTCCATTAAAGGCGGCAGTATTATTTGTTGGGTACATGTCAAAGTAATTGATCTCTGTCATGCTAGGAGTAGCATCGTAAAGGCCGTCTACTTTTAGAATTCTCATTCCTGCAGCATAATTTGCAAGGTAGAAACGATTGCCTCTTACATAACCATTATGATCGATAGCAGTAGTAGCGCCATAGTGTGTATAGTGTAAAACCGGATTATCAAGATCTTGCATATCGTATACAAGGGTTCTAGTATTAAAACCTACATTTTCTTCATCTACTTCATCTCCAACAATAAAGAACCGCTTGTCTTCTGTAAACCATCCCTGGTGGGTATAGTATTTGTTTGTATAACTTACGGTACTGATTTGTGTAATACTACTTTTATTTGTAACGTCAAGAATTTTTACATAATCGGAACCGCTAAAACTTCCTATTAAAAGTTCTCTTCCCTGATAGTCCGGGTCCGGACCGTCATAGACAACTACCTGCGCATCATGGCAATACCCCAGGCTGGCACTAACGTCACCTGCTAACGTTGGGTTGATAAGACTACTGTTAAGGTTTAAGATTCGAGGTGCTCCTGAGTTTACGTTTGACCCAAGAATATAAGCGTATCCGGTGTCTTCATTAATAATGATATTGTGAGCAGACCCAACTCCACTATAACGTCCATCCACCTGCGCTTTGGTATAGGTCACAGCCGGACTTCCTGTTAAGCTTCTTAATCGGGTAAGGTCAAATATCTGTAACCCATGGCTTCCGTTACTGTCACTAACAATATAAGCATGGTTGTTGTATACTTTAACGTCTCTCCATAGGCTACTTCCTGTATGTGTATTTAACCTTGCCAGATATACAGGACTGGTAGGGTTGGTAATATCTACAAAAGCAGTTCCATTGTCAAGGGCGACAATAGCATATTCTTTTCCACCTACAGGGTCTGTCCAGCCCCAGGAATCCTGCCCTTCATTTGCACCCATAGTTGAAGCAGAAATATAAGCTTGTAAAGTGATTCCATCACAAGGATACGAGCCTGCCGTTCCACCGGAACAGGGCGTTTGTGCATACGTTAAAAATCCACTTAAAATAAATACGATAGAAAATAATTTTTTGGTCATTGAGTAGGGGGGTTTAAATTTTCGGCTAATGTATATTTAATTTTGTTAATCATCAAGAAATGTAAATTCAACACTGCAAGGAATAGTATGCCCAACATGGCCTCTTCCATCTCCGGTATCTCCATTATTTAAAAAATAACTATGCCCGGTAGTAATACAAACACTTAGATTGAAAGTATACGCAGTATTGGCAATTAGATACTCATAATATACTAATGAACCATTATGAGTGACCGTATTATCTTCCAGTGCCGGTGATTCAATACTGTTGTGAGTAGAGTAGGAATGTGTATAGAGCCATCCTTCCGAATAATCATAGATCGCACTTGTAGGGTCTATATCTACTCCTGACCCTGAAAGGGTAAAGAAAAAAGAACCTTCAGAAGTAGCAAGTGATATTGCATCCGAGCTTGTGAAGTCATCTATTTCACCTGCTGCAAAGTTTGCCTTTACTTCTATTCTATAGGTTCCCGAATATTTTGGTTTGAAAGTACGGTTTGTCAATCCGCTAATGTCTTCATCATCATTAGGATTGGGGTTAGAATTACTATTTCTGATCGTAGTTCTTTGACAACCTCCGCTTTGCTCAAATTTAACAGACTCTTCCATCATGAACTGAGGAGCCCATATAGAGCCATTCCATGAGTAAATCCCGGGGTAGACATTATTTGAAGCATTTGTTGTTAGACTTGTATTATATACTGTAGTACCTTCAACAATACTTCCGCCATTTGGGTTAATAACAGGCGCCTGCACGTTTGATGCTGTTAAGGCTACACGAGGAAATACAATACCTTCTGAGGTTGTTTTCAGGTCTAAGATCCCTTCAGGCGTTACTGTTCCAACTCCTACTTGAGCATACTGAACTTGTACCAAAAGAAGACTTACCAAAGTAATGCAAATACTATATTTTAGATTGAATAGTTTCATAATCATTGTTTAAAAAAAATTACTTATTCTCCTACGTAGTTTATTTCTACAGAACACTTAACGCTATCGTTGATTGTTATATATCCTCTACCATCTCCTGCAGGAGAAACGATGATATCTCCATCCCCTTCAAATCCGGGAGCGTCTTCTTGGTTGAATGTGAGTGTAAATGAATATGGAGTTCCCGCAGTTAACGTTTCTTGAAAATCAATGGAAGTTTGATTAAAAGCATTGTTATACAACTTTAGGGTACCATTGTCAAACATTTTATCATCATTACTTCCTGAATAGGTGCTTAAACTAAAGGTATGTGTAGTCCCGTTAAATGTAAAATCAAATTCACCTTCCTGCTTTGCAAAATTCACAAACTGTGGTGACGAAGGAAGGTTTACTGCTCCTGCTCCGTAATGCACAGTTAATGTAACTTTATAAGGACCTGAGTAAATGGGTGTGATACTATTACTATCAAAACTAATACTTTGATCACCGGCTACTCCATTCGTTGCATTGTCTGATCCTGTTCGTAGGTCTGTATCTTGCAAAAAGAGCTTATTGTCTTTCTTTTCACGCTGAGCGATCCATTTGGACCCGTTCCAAAAATAGATTCCCGGATAGATACTATCTGCTCCATTGCTGGTGGTATTTGTATTGTATACTGTAGTACCCGCAACGATACCACCTCCGTTAGGGTTCGTAATAGTTTCGGTATTAAGGTCTGTTAACGAGACCACCGGGAATATTACACCCTGTGTGCTCGACTCAATATCCAAAGCTCCTTTAGGCGAAGTTGTACCTATTCCTACCTGCCCCGTCATAAACGATACGGAAAAAAGGAAAATGGATAAGCTTAAATATTTATGTATAGTAATTTTTTTCATGTTTTCGGCTTTTTATTATTCTCCAACGTATATTATTTCAACAGTACAAGGGATATCATATGCTATATGGCCACGACCACTACTGCTATTCCCATCATTTACATATTCCGGGGCATCATCCTGGTCAAAGGTCAAATTGAAACTGGTTACATCTCCGGCGTCAAGCTGGACATATATTGTCATTGAAAATTCCTGCCAAATAGCAAAGTAATTTGTAGCACCTACAGATGAGTCATAAGCTGTTGAATATGCATGTGCAGGAATATCGTAATTGGTTCCTCCAAAGTTAAAACGGAATGTGCCGGATTGTCTGGCAACATTGATAAATCCGTCAGACGAATTGCTAGATTCATCAGGGACCTTAGCACTTCCTCCGCCATAATTTACATCCACTTTAATTTTGTAGTATCCTGTATAATCTGCGGTAAAACTTTGTCCGGTCAAGCCAGTAATATTTCGGAATCCTTCAGATGAAGTTGGCCTGATATCTAATGAGCTTTGTTCGTACAGAACTGCTTGTTTTCTTGAAAAGTTTATAGCCCACTTAGAACCATCCCATACATACATTCCCGGTGAAACATCATTTGTGCCGGTTGATGTGGTATTAGTATTATAGACGGTGGTTCCTACAGGAATATTACCTGTTTGCGGATTTACGACTGGAGCCTGGACAGTGGTAGATGTGAGACTGACCCTAGGCAATACTATACCGCTTGTACTACTATTCACGTCCAGAATTCCGTTGGGAGTAGTTGTATTTATACCTACATTTTGTGCACTAACAGATATGAAAGAGAACAAAAGCAGGCTACAAATAAAACTCCATAACTTCGAAATATAAGTAGGTTTCATTTTTTTTGGTTTAACTAATTGGGTAGCGCAAGTATACTGAAGAAATTCGACAAAAGTTGTCGAAAATCGACGAAATGCATAAAAAATTAACATATATCAGAAAAAGCCTACAAAAATTGAAATTAATTGTCTTTTAGGAGATTATGGCAAACAAATATCTCCGGAAAGGTCATTCGTTTGTTATTTTTAAGATAGAATTCTTATTTTTCAGCATATTTAGCAGGAGTTTTTGCATTATTTTTAAAAATTAAGAAAAGCATACATTTTTTAAATTTCAATGACTAAAAAGAAAGATTTTTTTACAAAAAAATTTAATTCAAGGATCCAAAAGATCTCTCTAACAGGTTTTTTGCCAAAAACTACTACTTTATCTATAGTAAGAGAGGACCAAATTCATCCTTTTGTTTCAGGAAATAAATTCCGAAAATTAAAGTACAACATTCTTGAAGCTCAAAAACTCAATCATACTAAGCTTCTTAGCTTTGGTGGTGCTTATTCAAACCATATTGCAGCGGTAGCTGCTGCCGGAAAAGAATGTGGATTGAAAACCATAGGTGTCATTAGAGGGGAAGAGCTTTCAGAAAAGATATCTCAAAACCCTACACTCAAATATGCACAAAGCTGCGGAATGCAACTATATTTTGTTTCACGTGCCAAGTATAGAGATAAGACCGAACCGAACTTTATAGAGGGCCTGAAAAAACAATTTGGGGAGTTTTATCTTATTCCCGAAGGAGGAACCAATACACTCGCTGTAAAAGGCTGCGAAGAAATTTTAACCGAAGCACATGCAGCATATGATTACCTATGTGTTTCAGTCGGGACGGGAGGTACTATTACCGGATTAGTGAAAGCATCGTTGCCACACCAGAAAGTCATTGGATTTTCAGCCTTAAAGGGAACCTTTCAGGTTTCAGAAATACAAAAATATACGTCAAAGGCTAATTTTGAGATTTTAGATACCTATTGTTTTGGAGGATATGGTAAAATAGATTCGGATTTAGTTCGTTTTATGAATGAATTTACAGAAACCAGTGGAATTCCACTTGATCCTATTTATACAGGGAAAATGATGTTTGGTATCACTGACCTTTTAAAAAAAGGGTATTTCAAAGAAAATAGCCGTATTTTAGCCGTGCATACCGGTGGATTACAAGGAATTACCGGCATGAACCAAAAACTGAAAAAGAAAAACCTGCCTCAAATCATAATGTGATATGCTATACAGAATAATTACTTTAGTGCTAGTAGCTGTTGTTTTGCTAAGTAGCTGTAAGTCTAAAAAAAGAATTGCGGAAACTAAGAAAAGGACCAAAACTGAAAAAGTTGTCGTTGATTCTACTCCAACAAATACTGTCAATACTACCAATACTACCAATACCAACAATACCTCAAATCCGACCAAAATAACAAAACCAAAACCAAATGCTACCTATGCAGAAATAGTTTCAAATTATATAAGCAATTACAAGACCATTGCTAAAGAGGAAATGCTGCAATACGGCATTCCTGCCAGTATTACCCTGGCACAGGGAATCCTGGAAAGCGGGGCAGGGCGTGGTGAGCTTACCAGAAAAGCAAATAATCATTTTGGCATAAAATGCCATAGGGACTGGAATGGAGAACGTGTCTATCATGATGATGATGAGTTACAGGAGTGTTTCAGAAAGTATAAAGACCCTAAGTACTCGTTTAGGGACCATTCCTTATTCTTAACGGAAAGAAGCAGATATAGAGATCTCTTTAAACTTAGAAAGGATGACTACAAGGGATGGGCAAAAGGGCTAAAAAAAGCCGGTTATGCTACAGACCCGAAATATCCTAATAAGCTGATAAGTATCATCGAGCGTTATAATTTGGATAAATATGACAAACAGGTCCTGGGGAAAAAAGCCAGTCCCCTCAAACCGGATAATTCTAAAATAGGTACACATACTGTACAAAGAGGAGATACTTTATATAGTATTGCCCGCCGTTTTAATATTACGGTAGATACCTTAAAAGAATATAATGGTTTGGAATCTGATACCATTTCTATTGGGCAAGTGTTATATTTGCATCCAGTAAAAAATCAATAATATTCTTTATGATATACAAAAGAAGTAGTGCTTTATTTGCTGAAGCACAACACGTCATACCCGGTGGGGTAAATTCTCCCGTAAGGGCATTTAAGGCAGTGGGAGGCGATCCCATTTTTGTTGAAAAGGCTGAAGGAGCCTATCTGTTTGATGCAGATGGAAATAAGCTGATAGATTATATAGCGTCCTGGGGGCCAATGATCCTGGGGCATGCGCACGACGCTGTTGTAAATGCTGTAATTGAAAAAGCCCGAAAAGGAACTTCTTTTGGAATGCCTACTGAAATTGAAACGACCATAGCATCTCTGGCTGTAGATATGGTGCCTAATATTCAGAAGATCCGTTTTGTAAATAGCGGTACGGAAGCCTGTATGAGTGCGGTACGTTTGGCTCGCGGATTTACAGGCAAGGATAAGATCATAAAATTTGCCGGTTGTTATCACGGCCACAGCGATTCTTTTTTAATACAGGCCGGTAGCGGTGCTGTTACTTTTGGAACACCTAATAGTCCGGGAGTAACACAGGGAACCGCTAAAGATACTTTATTGGCAAGGTATAATGATTTGGAGCACGTCGCTGAAATTATTTCTGAAAATAAAGATGAGATTGCCTGTATTATATTAGAACCCGTTGCAGGGAATATGGGTTGTATTCCTCCTTCCGAAGGCTTTTTACAGGGTTTACGAGACCTTTGCAATGCCAATGATATTCTCCTTGTTTTTGATGAGGTGATGACCGGTTTCCGTTTGGCAAAAGGAGGTGTACAGGAATTGTATGCCGTAGCAGCAGATATTGTTACTTTCGGGAAGGTGATCGGTGGTGGCTTACCGGTGGGTGCATTTGGAGCCCGTGAAGAGATCATGAACTATCTTGCTCCGGTCGGGCCTGTGTATCAGGCAGGTACTTTAAGTGGAAACCCTTTGGCAATGGCTGCAGGACTGGCTATGTTGACCGAGTTAAATACACGCCCCGAAATATTTACAACACTTGGAGAAAAAACGGAATACTTACACAACGGACTTGCCAGAGTACTTTCGGAAAATAATATTGCACATACGATCAACCGGGTAGGTTCCATGATCTCGGTACATTTTTCTGAAACACCTGTAACCGATTTCCAAACGGCAGCGAATGCCAATAATGATATGTTTAAGCGTTTCTTCCACGGAATGCTGGCAGAAGGGATTTACCTGCCACCCAGTGCATTTGAAAGCTGGTTCTTAAATGATGCACTTACGTATAAAGATATAGATGCAACCATTGAAGCCTGTGAAAGAGCTGTTAAAAGAATGTCATAAAAAAAGCCTTCTCAATTGAGAAGGCTTTTTTCTTGTATTTCTGTTCTACTTATATTTTTTGCAGTTCGAGCCATTTTTTATATTGCTCGTCGGTAAGTGCTTTTTTTACACTTGCATATAAAGTTTTGTCAAACTTTTTCTTATTTGCCGTTACCGTAGGATCTGTTAGATCTTTACCTGTTACATGTTTTCTGTAACTAGCTTCTTTGGCAGTGTAAGCTCTAAACAAAGCACGTTGTTGGTCTCCGTTCAATCCTAGCTGTTTGCTATAATGATCTGCCATTTTTTTAGCGACAACTTCGGGTCTGTCCTGGTCTTGGGTTAAACCCTGAGCATTCATAGTACTAATTCCAAATAGCATAACAAATGCAACAGCAACTACTTTTAATAGATTTTTCATTGTTTCAAAATTAAATTTAGGGTTACTAATGTAACTATTTTCAAAACAATTAACCAAGAACTAAGCCAAAAATTACTTTTTACCTGTTTTTTTCGGGACGCCCTTCTTTTTTAGTGTGTTTGCGCATTCTTTTATGTTTTCCGCGGAGCCCTTTTTCCCACTTCTGGTATTGTTCCTCTGTTAAAATAGATTTCATTTGAGTTTTCATGGCTATTTTACCGTCTAACATTTCTGACCGCTTTTCGAAGAGTTCATCTGATGTTAGTTCTTTTCTGTCTTTTTTATTTTCGAAATGTTCTTTTCGTTTTTTAGCAATTTCTAACTGCAATTTTTCTACTTTGGCTTGCTGTGCTTCGGTAAGGCCCAATTGTAAGGTCATTTGCTTTGTTTTCAAAGTAGCTACTTGTTCTGGGGTGAGGTCCTTCATTTTTTGGCGCATTTCTTTTCGGGATTCCTTTTTATCCCCCTTCGGACTTTGAGCCGTTATAGCAAAGCTACATAGCAGCATTGCGATCAATAATACATTTTTCATTTTTTTCATTTTTTAAATTCAACACTAGTTTGACGCTAAAAGTCACACTTGGTTTAATTCGTTTTCTATAATTTTTTGTTAATGTAACTGCATAAAAAAAGCTGCCCTAGGGCAGCTTTTGTATTTACTATTTTTAATTCTAATTAAAGCGAATCAATATAATCGATCAACATTGCTACAGCTTCCTCATGAACAACGGTTCGTCCTAATTGTGGCATTCTGTAGGTAGGCACTACACTTTGTACGCGCATCTCGATCTCACCACGGTTGGGGTAGATGGCGGTATCGTCAAAAGGAGTCTCATATCTAAAGTCCAGAGCGAAATTTATAACCGCTCCTCCGGGTTGATGGCAGTGCGCACAATTGATATCAATATAGGCACGGCTTCGTTCTTCAAGAGAATAGGTGGCATCATCCTTCCAATCGGGTAAGACACTTATATCTGAAGCACTGGTCAATCCGTCCAGCAGGCCATTGGCTTTAAAGTATTCCAACTGGTTCATACTGGTATAACTGGGTACAAAATTCATACTACGCAACTTTGGGCCTATTGGGACAATGGTATTCGAGTTGCTGTGGCAGGTAATACAATCTTTATTTGAAGGAATTATATAACTAACATTTTGAGTATCCCCATTTATATCGGTATAGCTAATAGGAATCTCACTTCCGGTATCGCGATAGGTGGCTTCGGTCTGGTCTCCGTTCCATATATAATTTCCTATCAACCATTCTCCGGCAACCTTCAACTGGATACGGGTTTCAATGATCTGTTTTCCCAAACCGGGGTTTTGGTCGTCAATATTGTAATAAAATGTTTTTGCAATAAGTGTATTGTCCGGAAATGTTGGAAACAGGTCACTGTTGTTATAACGCATGGCCTGTCCTTCGGGAAAGCGAATTAAACGCTGCTTGGCTGCATAGTCTGTAAAGAGGGCGCTGTTAAGCTCATATAGCTGAACTCCGGCAGCAGGAACCAGATCTTCCAGTGTCCCTGAGTAAACACCCATTTCAGATAGAGTTGGGAGAAACTCCAAAGGTGCTATATTGGTAGTAACATCTACGGTATTACTTCTTCCGGATTCGTTTGCTGCAGCATCCCAGGCGGTTACAGAATATTGGTAGACAGTACCCGGAGCAAGGTCGTTTATGGTAAGTGTGGTTGTAGTAGCCTGTATATTGGTAAAGGTTCCGGAAATTTCTTCATATACCCTATATCCGGTCACAGCGACATTATCGGTAGCTGCTCCCCAGTCCAATTGTACAGAGGTATCTGTAATATTAGAAGCCGATAAATTTAAAGGAGTCGATGGCCTTTCCTTGTCGCCACCGTCGTCATCGCTAAGGCATCCGTTTACCAGAAATAATGCTGCTAGTAGCATAAAAGGGGTGAATTTCTTCATTTTGGGTCAAATTTTCGTTAAAAATATGAAATTAGCTTGAAACTCAAATGCTTCTCGCATTAAATTACAAACTCTTTATATAGTAACATTCACTCAACGAAAAACCCTATTCCCTAAAGCTACTTTTTTATTTTACTGACCTTAACCTAGTTTCGGATGAATTTAAAATTAAAAAGATGAAAACAAAAATGCTTTTATTGGTATTCCCGGTCATGATTGCGGGAGCCTTTTTTTCAGTATTCAATTCTGAAGGCGATACTTATGCCGAAACAAAACGATTTTTAGAGCCTATTGAAGGGTGTGTATTCATGACCCTAATGGGAGAACAGTCTTCCGAAGATTTTGATATTTACAAGACTGGAGAGAACAACAGTATGTCTGTACGTGACGGACTTCATTGGTTGTCTGATGCACAATTGCCCAATGGTGGCTACGGTGCCGGAAGCCATAGTGCGCAGCACATAAGAGACCCTCATGCGGTAAAAGCGGATCCTGCAACTACCGCTATGGTAGGAATGGCGTTTTTACGAAGCGGAAATACCCTAACAAAAGGGAGCCGTTCTAAGAACCTTAAAAAGTTGATCAACTATTTGCTGGAAACAGTGGAGAGCTCCCCAAAAAACGACCCGTATATTACAGATGTGCGCAATACTCAGATACAAAGCAAATTAGGACAGAACATAGATGCGGTACTAACGGCGCAATTTCTTTCCAATTTACTGGACCGTAATTTAAAAGGGGTGAACGAAAGACGTGTGGAGCGTTGCCTGGATATTTGTGTATCTAAAATTGAAAAAGGAACCGATGCTTCCGGAAGACAAACCGGAGCCGGTTGGGCAGGCGTACTGCAAAGCGGTTTGGCAAACAGTGCATTGGAAGCAGCGCAATCTGTAGGGGCCAATGTAGATGAAGAAATATTGGATCGAACCCGTAATTACCAGAAAGACAATTATGACTCTACAACAGGAGATGTAAAGACCGAAGACGGAGCAGGGATCATGCTATATGCGGTAAGCGGAAGTGTACGAGCAAGTGCCAAAGAAGCACGTAAAGCGCAGGAAACGATCAATAAAGCAAAGAAAGAAGGGAAATTGAAAAAGAGTGCCGAAGTAACGGTAGAGAATTTAAAGAATGCCGGCTATTCCGAAGAAGAAGCCATTGAGTATACCGCTTCTTATAATGTATACAATGCTGCAAAGGTAACGGCACAGCGCCAGGATGTATTAAATGGTTTTGGTAACAATGGAGGAGAAGAGTTCTTAAGCTTTTTGCAAACAGGAGAGTCTTTGGTAGTGAACCAGGACAAGGACTGGAAGAAGTGGTATGACGATATGAGCGGACGTATCTTAAAGATCCAGAACCCGGATGGAAGCTGGAACGGGCACCACTGTATTACCAGCCCGGTGTTTTGTACGGCTACCAGTATATTGCTGCTTACAGTAGAGAACGATATTGACTTTTTAAGTAAAGTAGGGGAATAAAGATAGTTTTTTAGGTTGGTGGAGCACCGTTCTTAATTCTTTTGAGTTGAGGGCGGTGTTTTTTATTTGTGATTCACCAATTCTAATGTGGTTTTATACAAAGGAGATTTTTTCATCTTGGATTTTAGCCAGGCATAAAAGCTCATTACAAAAATATCTTCCTGTTCGGTCGATTTCCACTTGAAAGATGCTTCCACTTTGTCATTGAAAGGTGAAGTGGTAACAATAGCGGGATTGTCGAAATAAAGATGCACCAGCTTTACAAAATTAATCACCCTGTGTTCATCAAGTTTCTTTAATCTTGAATTGAATCTGCGATTGAAACTTTGAAGTCTGGACCAAACTAGTTCCAACTTGTCGAGTTCGATCAATAACAGGATCTCGATGATATTTTTCTGAAGTACCCAGATAAGGCCTTCTTTTTTCTCATAAAAGATATCACTATGATTAAATTCTTTCATCACTTGATAGGCAGCTTTGAAGTGCTGCTGCTGAAAAAGGCACATTACTAATGCTAATTTTGTCTTTGGAGATTTCTTCGGAAAGGATTCCAGCAGATCGATTGCAATTTTTCCTTGACCTGTGTAGTTCTGGTTGAGTGCCTTTAATAATAGTAGTCCTTCAGAAAACCTATTGTAAAAAGCATTGTCTTTTTGAAGCATCTGAGTCTCCATCTGTTTAGTAAACTCAAATGAGCGCTTAAAATCTTTGTTTCTAAAACTTACCAATGCCATTAAATTTAATATCTCTATATGATAGTAGAGGTGTTTATGTACAGTAGTTTTTTTCGCATTTACGATGCTATAGATATTGGTTGCCAGCGGAAGTACTGTAAAATAATCACTTTTTAATTGTGCCGCACTTGAGAGTATCTTCAAAAGCTGAAAAAGGGATTTGTAAGTGAGATTGGTGTCGATGTCTATGTCAAATGAACTAAACGAATTCGAGATGATCTCTTCAACTGATCGCTCCCCTTTGTTTAAACGATCCTTGATGGTTGCATAAGCCATGTTCAATTGTAACTCTCGTTGAAATAGCTCCATGTTCTTGTTGGATGCAGAGATGATCTCGGTTAAACTATCGGTTGGATGTAAATGTGCATATTGAATTTTAGTATGAAAGATCTCCGTCAGGATTGAATACAGATCCAGATCTAAAGCCAGACGTTCGGCTTTGGTTAAATATTTAAATGCAATCTTAAATAGTTTGTGTTCGAAAAATATCCTGCTGGCCAGTAACAGTTTTAAGATTTCCATCTCTTCCGAAGTCTCACCTTCAAAACTTTTTTGAGCAATAAAGTCGATCAAACTATCCTGTAGCCTTTTGCATAAGGCGTGATAAGCATTTTTTGAAGGTTTGCCATACAGTTTTAAATCGAGGTCTGTTGTCTTTCCTTGATCGATCAATTTAAACAATGTCACATTTTTAATGTCACCCCGGCGTGTATTTCGTCTTAGATTGAGCAGAAAATCTTTCTTTTCTTCTTCGGAAAGTGTCGCAATTATTGCAGATAAATTGTTCATTTAATAGTAAGTTATTTTACTAAAATACTCATAATTATATGAGTTTTATTATAATATTGATAAAATAATAACATAAGTTTTTAGTTAAAATTGAATTTTCTGTTCAATGGATACTTAACATATTTGTACCATCATAAACATCAAAACTATATGATCATGGAAAATCAAATTTCAACAAAAAAGAAACCTGTAAACTCTCCACTAATTGAGAAAATACAGAAAAAGAAAGACGAATTTAATTGTGCGCCTACACCTGCTTTTATCTCTGCCTCATGGACCGCACTTTTTATAGGGATGGTCTCCTATTGTATTGGCCTATGGAATGCGGGTGCCATGGAACTGAATGAGAAAGGCTACTATTTTACCATTTTGTTGTTCGGGTTATTCTCTGTGGTTTCGGTTCAAAAAAGCGTACGTGACCGACTGGAAGGAATTCCGGTAACCGAAATTTATTATGGAATTTGTTGGTTCACAACCATTGCATCTATACTCCTTTTGATTATAGGGCTCTGGAATGCAGATCTTGACCTAAGTGAAAAAGGTTTCTACGGAATGGCTTTCGCGCTTAGTTTATTTGCCGCAGTGGCCGTCCAAAAGAACACCAGAGATGTAAAATTCTTACAACGTGTTAAAAAATAATCTTCGATCTGAAGATATCCGACTAGGTTAATTTTAAATTAGTAGGAGAAATTCAATTATTATGAGTTCAAAAATAGAAAGAGACCTTCAGGAATTACGTTCACAGAATGTGATTTCTGATGAGGTCTCACAACATATAGCTAACTATTACGCCACTAAAAAGGTTCAAGGCCCTAACAAGCTCTTTACCATCTTTGGCGTATTAGGATCTTTGCTCGTTGGATCGGGTATAATTCTGATCCTTGCGCATAACTGGGATGATTTCAGTAGAACGACTAAAACAATATGGGCATTTATTCCCCTTGTTTTGGGGCAAGCTTTGGCTGCCTTTACCTTACTAAAGAAAAAGAGAAGAGCATGGCGGGAAACGGCTGCTACCTTTTTATACCTGGCAATTGGAGCAAGTATTGGCCTTGTGAGTCAGATCTATAACATTCCAGGGGATATGCCTGAGTATTTATTTATCTGGATATTGTTAGGAGCGCCATTGGTTTACCTTTTAAGATCGTATTCGGCAGTACTTTTGCATTTGGTTTTTACAACAAGCTACGCTTGTAATCTGGGTTATTTCAATGAAACTTCGCCCTGGCTGTATCTTGCCATGCTGGCTTTTTTGGTCCCCATCTATTACAACCTACTAAAAAAGAACCCGGAAGGGAACTTCACCGGGGTGATGAATTGGGTATTACCCCTAAGTGTTGTCATAGTATTAGGAGCCTACGGAGATGAAGCATTCTACTTTATATTCCTTGCTTACATTGCATTGTTTGGCGTGTTTTATAATATTGGCAAGTTAAAGCGCTTCGATAGCGGAAAGCTTCGGAAGAACGGCTATGCTGTCATTGGGTCGGCAGGAACTATATTCATGCTAATGATGGCGACTTTTAAGTGGTTCTGGACAGAATCTTTTCATGCCGGGCATGCCACTCAGGATCTGGTGATCACATTATCATTGTTCGTCATTGGAGGGATCTTATTGGTCTATTTATTTCAGAAGAATAAATTGATGTCATTCAACCTGTTTCAATTTGCCTTTTTGATCTTCGGAATTATATTCCTAACCCATGCCTATGGTAGTGTATTACCTGTTGTTTTAACTAATATACTTGTGTTACTGCTTGGTGTTTACGCTATTAGAATTGGTAATTTGAGAAACAATTTTGGTGTCCTTAATTATGGATTGTTAATTATAACGATCCTCATTGTTTGTAGATTTTTTGATACCAATATTGACTTTGTGATCCGGGGGCTACTGTTTGTTGGAATTGGAGCAGGTTTCTTTGGCGTGAATTATTTAATGTACAGAAAACAACAAAAATTAAAAACAAAAGATCATGAATAAGATACTAATAGGAGGGTCGTTTGCCCTTATGGTTTTGGGACAATGGTTTGTGCCGGGAAATATGATCTACCAGGAAGAACAAGTACTTAAAGAAGGAACCGTTTATAAATTTAAGACGGAGCCTATAGATCCCAGCGACCCTTTTCGAGGGAAATATATTGTATTGAATTTTGAAATGAACTCTTTTGAAACTAATGGCGCTCTATGCGGTTACAATGAAAAGATCTATGTGCAATTAGGGACAGATTCATTAGGTTTTGCAACTGCCGTTGGTCTTAGTACGGAGCCACCAGAGGAAAAGGATTATGTGGTAGCAGATTGCCTGGGATACTACGGAAACGCACAAACCTTTAGGCTTCCTTTTGATAGATTTTACATGAACGAGGATAAAGCACTGGACGCTGAAATTGCGGTTAGAAACGTTATGAGAGATTCGTTGCCAACAAATTGTTATGGTGTAGTATATGTAAAAGAGGATCGTGCGGTCCTTGATGATGTGCAGATAGACGGAGTTTCAATTAAAGATTATGTAGAATAGCTTAAAGGAATGCGGGTGTATCCCGTGTTTTGATGTTGATGAAAACAACCTTCCGGCCGGGGGTTGTTTTCCAATTGTTGTTGTGATTGAAAAATAGTTTTATTTAATTAGGGTAATAGTGAGTTTGTTTTTTTGTACCCTAACCAACACCTTTTTTCCTTCCTCAAAGCCCGAGGCTCTTAGCCATTTGCCTGCCAGCCGGATCTCCGGGACCGCAATGATCTCACTATAAGGACGTGTTTGGTGTTTGGTAACTACTTTTAGATGCCTTTCACTTTTAATAATTTTCTTTTTTTGCTCCATGACGATAATTTATTGCTTTAAAAATATAATAAATTGTATTATAAATGAAATAAATGTGCATGAGATTATAATTATGTGTAAATCTGAAGCAATCTTAAAGACATTATATTTGCGTAAGAAGTCAATAAATTTGCATAGTGTCAAAACAAAATTTAAACAGAATCAAATCTGTTCTTGCTGAAAAGAATACTAATAATAAAGAGCTGGCAAGTCATTTAGGAAAAACAGAATCTACAGTATCTCGTTGGTGTACAAATGAGGTTCAACCTTCCGTTAAAATGTTATTTGAAATTTCAAAATTCCTGAAGGTCGATATTCGGGAGTTGTTGGTTTCTACAAAAAAGGATTAACGATCTTTGTTTTAATCTTAATTGTAAATAGTAGTTGTCAACTTTATATGGTGCTGTGTGCAGTTATTGTCTGCCTAATTTTTTTATAATCATTGGCTCTTCTTTCAGGTTTGAAATGATTAATTCAGTTGCGTTAAACAAAGTAGCTTTGTTAAGCTCTAAAACTAAATTATTGTTGATGTTTTTTGTTGAATAAGTTTTGAATACATCTAAGTCAGTCTTACATGATTTGCTCAATTCTAGCATTGTTCTTGGAGATATTGGAAAGTAAAAATTTGTTGCGCTCCCAAAATTTGAGTTATGAATCTTTTTATTCGAATCGATTGTAAAACCTGGATTGTCCGACGTTATAAAAGGATTTGAATAGGTTGTTCGTAAAATTCTTAAATTCCAACTTTTCAAATGTTTAGTAAGATTTGACCTTTTTTGAAACTTGTCCAATACACCTTTTAAATAAGCATTGTTGCGATAGTTCCTATCTTGAAATTTCGTTCTGACATTTTCTATAGCTTTGTATACAAGATTTGGATCATATCCCATAATTTTGCAGTATAGCAAAGCTTCTGATTTCGTTTTGTTGAATTCTGTTTTAAATTCTGCAGTATCCTCAATCGATTCAGATGTTACAGCGTCTCTAAATCTCGGATTCCTAAATTTAATATCGATCAGTATATCAATTAGACTATAAAAATCAGTTTTAACGATTTTCAGATTATTAAATTCAATTTTATCAAATAAATCAGTTAAGAGTCTTTTCTCATAGTTAAAATAGTTTTTCTCAATTGTATTAGGATCTTTTAGTTGAAGATCATTAATTATTTCTTGATTGTCAAACTTATACAATTCTTTTAAGTAACATATTTGAGATTTATTTCTAGAGATGACCTTGCTATAAGGTAACCGGAATTTTAAAGTAAATAAATCACCAACATTGTTATAAGAAAAACGCTTTAAATATACTTCTGGAACAAAGTGGTGTTTCTTTGGCTCAATCATATAATTACACACAACATGTTATATTCCTATAAATTTAACACTTCTCCTCAATATATTCCTGGGTACTAGTAGTTTTTGTTATTCTTTCTTTTAACATGATATGTATGGGTTGGATGGAGTGAGGGTTTTTCGCCAAGAAGATTGGAAGTGACCCGCCTGAACGAAACAGTCGCGTAGGTTGTTCATAGCTGCTGTATGCTATAACTAATTTTGTATGACCTCTTGTAGTTCTTTGACCTTCCAATCGCTGTTTTGGTCAATAAAAAGCTCAAACATTGCGGCATGGCTTGCTCCTGCCAGAACCATGATCCTTTCATCAGCCCGGGTTGTTTTCTTTTGAATTAATGACCACATGAACAGATTTCTCTTGAACCATTCGGATGTTAATAAAGGGCCGGAAAAATCATGAGGTTCTCCCGCCAGTAACATCAAATTATTGTGCCATTCATTTGAAAAATTGCGAAGCTCGGGGCTGTTTAAATAATACGTTAGCTCTAAGAGAGAATACCCCGATTCAATTTTATTGTCGAACACCATAGTAAATTTAGAAATACCTTCTTCGATCTTTGTTTTAAGTTCTGTTTGATCACTCTCTTCAATGTCTTTCATAACCTCACCAAACGGAAATTGGGTCTTGTAATCAATCCCGTAAACCGTTTTAAGGTTGTTCTCTTTCGCTACCCTGAAAGCTAGCTGAAATATTTCATTTTTGAGGTAGAAATCAGAAAGGCTGTCGTTTGTAAAATACCTATTATTACGATATAATTGGTACAAAGAATCTAGTTCTTTTTGTTCGTCATAGGGCCATTCTACAAATATCTTAGTTGGATTGTATGTTGTAATAGCTGTACTTATTTTTTTTAGTTCTTGTTGAGCGCTTTCATTTAGTATGTCAAAGGATTTTGTTTTAGCTACGTCGGCACCAGGGTTGTTATAATGGAATGTACCAACTAGTAAAACCTCTTTGGTGTTAGAATTTACATTGGGTTTGGTGTGTGCGTTCTCTTGTTTGTTGTTGCAGCTAAATAATATGATCGCGAATATGAGTAAGAATAGATAGGTCTTCATTGTTAAATTTTAAATTGATGAGCTGTAAAATTCCTGAATTATAAACGTTTAAAATTGTAAAAGATTTACCCTAATTATAGATCCAATGGATATTGCTTTTTTCTACAGTTGAAAGGTTTTTAAAGAATACTTTTGGTGAGAGGCCGGTCAACATCTTAAAGTTGGAGACCATATGTGATTGGTCAAAGAAGTTGGTTATATAACTTAATTCGGTCAATTTTGTTTTTTTGTCAGAATGTTGCATTTCCATTAGTGCTTTTCTAAAACGCACTATTTTTTTGTATTCTGTAGGAGTTTTGCACAAATGCTTTTTAAAATGTTTTATGAATGTCTTTTGGCTTACAAAATACTTATTTGCCAGGTAGGATGTTTTAATGTTTGGGTTTTCTTGAATTTCATGAATGGCTTTGCCTAAAAAAGGATGTTCAAACCCAATGATCTTGTCCAGCCAATACTTTTCCAAGTTTGCTGCTAACAAGTTCTTATCTTCTGTTTCTATGATTGTTCTCATAGACTTTTCATAGTCCGGAAAAGGCACAAACGGATCAAAATGGCTGCTACTGTAATTTTCCAATGACTCTTTTAAAAAAGCATTGAGTCCTAAGGGCTTAAAGTAAATACAGACTTCTTTAATATCTCCAAGATATTGAAAGCAAATGGGTTTGTTGAATCTACAGACTAAACTTGTTTCCAAAGGTTTTGACCGGCAAGATCTGGTAGTGATATGTTGAGAAGTGACACTATTCTCTGCATTGATGGCAGTTGCAACAATTGAGAAAACGGAAGGGAAGGTTAAATAACTAGCCTTTTCTTCATTTTCAGTATGCGTAAGAATGTAAAAACTTTCAATATATTCTTGAAGTCTTTTGTGTTTAGGTCTGAAAGTTTCGATCTTCATTTATTTTGCTTATTATTTTATATATATAAGCATTAACTCAAAAGCATACAAATATGTATAAAAAAGCAAATAAAAGAATACTTATATGTATATTTTTCAAAAAAGTCTTTACCGGAAAAATAAGAAGGGGCTCTTGTTTGTGAATTACAAGCAGGCTTTTTAGAACCCGTGGACTCTTTTCGCACTTTCAAAATGATAATAAAATTACTTTTCCAGGGGCCCTTCCCAGATCACCTGTTCGATCATCCATTTGCCATCGGTCTTTGAAAGCAGTAAATAATCGGTCCCCCACCAGGCAACTACCTTGGCGGATGCTATGGAATTTTTAACCTCAAATACCTCCACTATTTTAGGAGCATCGCCCTTAGCAAACTTTTTTTTCTCCATCACATTTTTTGCAAAAGCTATCGCTTGTTCAAAAGACATGGATCCTGCATGCTCATATACCCCGGACTCCTTATTTTTCCAAAACCCGAATTTATAAAGCTCCGGTTTCAAACTCTTCTTTAGTTTTAAAGTATCTCCTTCATAAAAGCCTTCTATATATCCCAGACAGGCAGCTTTTACTTCTTTTATGTCTTCATCGGTTTGTGCATTAGCAAAAGTTCCAATAAAAATGGCCATTACAAATACTAAAATAAGTTTCATAGCTTTCTTGGTTTAAAGGTTATTATAAAGAATCAACATGAGAGACTATTTGTATCAGGTCTTTCTCCGTATTGAGATTTAATTTGTTTTTTTTAGCGTAAGCCTTTACTTCTTTCTTCAGGCTTCCAAAGGCTTTTATCTTTCCGCCCTTGGATGGTGGCAATTCTGTAAACATACCGTTTTCATCTACAAGATATAAAATTTCTTTTTCACGATACATGGCTTCTATATCTTTACCCATTGAATTTACAGCCTTTTGAGAAGGCAGGTATTTCTTTTTTATTTTTTTGAATAAAGAATAGTTGTCTCCCTTGAATAAAGCAATAAAATATCCTCTAAGATTGTTTTTTGAAGAAGAAATATATTGAAAAAGAACATCTCCGATCTTTATTTGAAGGTCCTCATTTCTGACCACTGTCTTTACAATCTTGCTTTTTTGATTAACAGCGTCTTTTATTTCAAACTCCTCTTTACTTGCATTATATCTTACATACTTATTAAAGGCGATTATTTTTCCTTTCATAAGGATGCTGCCCTTTAAAAAATCTTTATTGTAATAGGGCGAACCTGTATAATCATTTGGATCGTCCATTAGATCTACGGTTCTGTTAGAAATGTATTCTATGACTGGTGATTCCTGAATTGCCTGTTGAGCGATCGTAACTGAAGAAACTAATACTGCTAAAAGAAAGCAGTACATAGTACTAAAATTTTTCATGAAATATAGTTGTTTAGTATGATAGAAGAATAAAGTGTTTAATTACCTCGAGTTTTTTAATGATATTCTTTGTCACTGTAAACTAACTATTTTTAGAAGGTTTAAAGGGAAATTCCTATCATCATTAACTTATCCGACAAAAACTTACTCGTTTCAAAAACACAATATGTGGCTATAAAAAAACCTATCCGCTTCCGTATATGGGTAAAAAGGATTAATAGTTATAATAAAAAAAGAAAAGCATAATCTTTATTTGAGAGGAGATTCGGCATATTAAATTGCCTTTATACATTGCAGATAACAGACCTTATTTCTTTATAAGCTTCGTAATTTGACCATTTATTTTTAGGAAGTAACAGCCAGTATTTAAATTTTCAAATTTGATTTCCGAATTTGCCATTACGTTATCCTGGTATATTAACTGCCCAATTGAATTGTATAACTCAATTATAGAAAAATTTTCATTGTTTATTATTTCTATTTTGTTTTCAAATGGATTTGGAAAAATAACCAACCCGTATGCGTCATTAATCTCCTCAATGCCCATTGTATTATTAATTTCAAAAATGCATTCAGGATCAGACGTAATTATTTGTCCTATAAAATCATTTCCAATTGTCTCGAAACCGGATTCAAACTCAAAAATATATTCCCTTATTTCATAATCTGGGGTTGTTGGCATCCAATAATTTGGCCTTTCAGAATAATTAACAATTGTATCATTCAAACTGTTAATGATAATGAATGATGTATATCCCGTTTCAATCGTATTCTCTAGAGTTGACAGAACTAATTTAACGGCGGGAACTCCATTTGTAGTAAGGGTATCTGTTATAGATTCTACCTTGATTAAGTCACAATCGAATTGTGCATTTAAATGCATCGAAAGAAGCATTATGATCACTATTCCAATTTTAGGTTTCATGTTCTTTATTTTTTACTTGTTGTTACTCAAGTTTATGTAACCTTACATTGACTAAGTCATAGATGTATTAAGTTCCTTTGGGAATTCCGGCTACAAAAATCACACTATGGGTTTGGCTATGATTTTGTTCGGGTCACAAAACTTCATCATTCTTTTTTGGCAATTGATCATCTTCATTTCCGCAACAAAAATTGCTCGAAAGCTCTCACAAACTCATCACCTAAATTACTGTTTGTAAATACAATATATGCGTATTTTTTTTCAGGGTTGTAGGCAAATTTACTATCGTAATCTCCATTGTTACCTCCATGTGCAATGAGTTTTCCAGCTGTAGTGTCTTGCACGAAAAAGCCATGTGATACATATTGCGGAATATCCGGGTCGTACACTTTCTGTTCAGGTTTCAACACGGTATAAGGTGTATAAATAAGTTCAAAAGATTCCTTATTCATTTCTTTTTCATTCATTAGAGTTAAGACAAAGTTTTTAAATAAATGTGCATTTGTGGACAGACTCGATGCCGGACTGGCAATACGTTCCTTTTCTTTTATCTGTATATATTGGTGCATGTGCCCTAATGAAAAACGTTTTTCCAGTGCATCTGTATAATAGAAATAAGACTTCCTGACATCAAAAGGTTTTTCTATTTCTTCCTCGAAAATGGTTTGAAGTTCTTTTCCGGTAATATGTTCAACAACCCTACCTAAATAGTTGAAGGCTTCACCGGAATATCCAAAATCGGTTCCCGGGTTAAAATTTAGCTGAATTTCACCACCATCTTTCCAGGTTCCCGGTCCACCCCAAACCCAGTTTGGCAATCCGGATTGATGCCCAAGAATGATTCTTGCTGTTAACAGTTTTGAACGCTCATCTTTTTCAATATTAGGAAAGGTGAGATATTGGTATAACGGTTTATCAAGGTCTATCATACCTCTTTCTGCCAAACGGAGCATGATTACTCCAAAAACAGATTTGGTGATAGAAGCTGCTTCAAATAGCGTTTCATCGTTAACTTTTTCGTTGGTAACATTACTTTTTACACCTATTGTTTTATCATAAAAAACCTTGTTGTTTCTTAAGACAACAACAGATACGGCAGGAATTTCAAAATAATCTTTCCAGGTACTTATAAAATCATCAATATCTTTTGTTGTTACATATTCAATTGGAAGGCCTTTTCCCTTGGTTTTAGTTATTGTAGGCTGAGGTATAACCTTTAGCTGAACAGGTTTGAGTGTAGTGGTTTGATCTGCTTTTATTTGAAAAGGTTGAATGTTAGAATATTCAAATTTACGAGTGTTTTGTAAGAATCCTGAAGAATATACAGGCGATGTAAAATGCCGATTTGGAGCTAATGTATATGTTCCCAAAGGTAAAAAAGCCTGAAAGTATCCTGTTGTATCTACTTTGGTTTTGATCCATATTTTCGGGTTCTGTTGTGAAACAATGTCAATAGAGTTGATTCTATCTTCTGCTTCCAGAAATTTAAAGTCTATTTTCCCTTTTAGTTTACCGATAGTTACATTATTGTCAACCAGTATGACATCTCCCAATTTTTGAGAGCCATAACTTTTTCCAAACCCTTCTTTCCATAGAAGAATGGTTTCGTTGTCACTTTCTTTATCATGGTCTATCATCATAAAATCCAAGCCAAGGGTATGGTTGGGCCTTATAGATCCATCCAACATCACTTTCCACTCATATTGAATGGTATTTCCTGTTCTTTTACGCGCAACCTGTGCCTTATCTATAGTCAAAAAATGATTCTGGGTTGCAAAATTTCCGGGCTTATGCTGTACCTCTAATATGCGGTCTGTAGCAACATAATATACCGGTGCCCCTCCTTTTGTATTATGTGCTACATCCAAATACAATAACATATAGTCCTGTGTAGTATAACTTTTTCCGTTTTCACCTATAAAATCATCA
The DNA here is from genome assembly GCF_058148525.1 of Ulvibacter sp. 2210JD10-4. NCBI lineage: Bacteria > Pseudomonadati > Bacteroidota > Flavobacteriia > Flavobacteriales > Flavobacteriaceae > Ulvibacter > Ulvibacter sp. 2210JD10-4. The sequence goes on along the minus strand of NZ_JBYVJZ010000004.1, from coordinate 339,284 downwards.
TCTAAGACCTTTACTGCTATGTAAAGCGCTTGTTCCAACTCATTATAGGATGCAGCAAATTGAGCAGAGAAGTCCTCATTGGATTGATCGTCATTGCCAAAAAAATGACTCATACGATACCAATTGACCGACTCTGACCAGTCCGCAAAACTTCCATCTACCGTAATGCTCTTTTCAGGATAAGCAAAAGCGACTTCTTGGGCACTTACTGTATTGATCATTAATAAACTAAATAAAAATAGTGACAGAAATTTATACATGGGATCTTAAAATTTTAGAAGAATTGATTCTTGTGTTTCCGGGTTTATGAATTTAATAGTTGGTTTGGTGTTTTCATTATATACAGCGATAAACCGTAAATAGGTTTCTTGGTTTTGTATGGGAGGTTGTGCGCAAATATCTTCTAGATTGACTGCAATATCAAGATTGGATCTGAGCATTAATTGAGTTTTCATGGAGTCTAAAAATTCAAATCGCCGACAAACATTGTGCTTATAATCAGACAATTTAAAATCGGTATTTTCAATTGGAAAATTAGTGTGGTAATAAAACCCTCCGGTTTGAGGAGGAACCCATTTAATCTGGTTTTTGGATATTTCGGCATTGCGAACTTCCTTGTTTGAAACAAGCATTAAATTTTGAGGAATCGCTAAGGGCGTTTTTTCTATAAATTGCTGCGCTTTTTTCATTGATGTTAATTGCAATAGTTTTCTAACAAAAAACGGTAAGGGCAATCCTTGTTTATTCATTTTCAGCATTGGTAAGGAATTACAGCTAATTGTAAGATCTTGTGAAGCCCCACTTAGTGCAACACTGCCTGGCATGGTAAATACGTAATGATCTTTATGGTTAAGAATTACAGGACGATGTTTTCCATGCAAAAAATCGGGCAGATCCTGATTGTATGCCAGTACATTTTCTTTTTCCCCCTGAAAAGCAATATTCGAGCAACTTTCAAAATTTGCTGTGCAAAAATTATAGATCTCTTCTCCAAGATTGAAATATAGCACTAAGTCCCGGTCTAATTCTGCTCCGTCTGCTATACCGTTTATTTCTTCCAGTAACTCTGGCGTATATTGTTTTACGGCATTTAAGAAACCGGTATGCTTATAGACGATATTATGCATGCTGTCTCTATCAATGTTTAAATACGATGAAATCCCTTCTTCCCAGTTTTTTATTTGAAAACGAACGGCATCTTTTAATTCTGCTCCGTGCTTTTTTCCATTTTGGTAAGGAGATTGAGTTTGCAAAAGGAAAGAAATGGAATGTAAAGATTGGGTTTTTTCTTTTTTGGAAACACATCCCATAAATGCAATTAAAACGAAAATAATTAAGTATCTATTCATTTATTAGAATGATTATTACCAGACAAAGCTAACTACTGTGGCGTAAACTAAATTGTATAATAGCGAAACGGTTCTTTCTCATTGGTAATAAAAGTTTTATTGTCTGTAAGTTTTTTTGGTGAAAACCCCCAATATTGCTTAAAATCCTGATTAAGATGCGATTGGTCGTAGTACCCGTGTTTGTAAGCCAAATCTGTTAGTAACAGATCATCTCCTTGATATTTTAGCTCTTCAGTGAATTTTCTGAATCTGATGCCTATAGAATATTGCTGTGGTGTAAGGCCAATACTTTTGGCAAATTTAGTTTCGATGGTCCGCGATGATAAATTGAGGCCAGAGAGAAGTTTGTTTTTTGCAGATTTAAAATCTGTGTAATCGATATCTAGAAGTGTACAGCCATACTTTATTAGCTCCCAGTCTTTTGTATTTTTCGAACAATCATCCAAAACATTATTAACTACTTGAATAATTTTATCAAATTGAGCAATGGGATGAAATACAGCAAGTTTATTAAATAGCTTACGATTAATCTCTTTTAAAGGGACGGTTTCATTTAGGCTTTCCTTAAAGTTGAATCCCGATAGAATTCCCACCGCCCAGGGTTCCAGTTTAATGAAAGTAATATGTGTTTCTGGCAACAACTCCACATCAAGAGGCTTATTCATTTGTCCACCCAGATAGATTCCTTTTGGAAATGTATCTATTTTGTTATTCCGAAACGTTCTATATCCGTTCCCGACAACAAAGGCCAACTCAAATCGCCCGTCTCCAACAAGCATCCCTGTATTTCGTTTAAATATTGAAGAAGAATTCTCCAATATCCATATCTTCTTAATAAATGGATGATCTCTGTTTGTTGCTCTCATACTTTGTACTAAAGAAAACGTGTTCGTGTATAATTCATTGTTGAACACGTGCAACGGATTTTTCGCTGTGGCTGAAAGATAGTAAATTGCAATGAACCTCTATTAGGGGTTCAGTTGCTAAAAGTAATAAGCTAAATAAATATGAGAGGTTGTATAGGCAGGGATTTTACTTAATATCAAAGGGGGTAATGAAGGTGCAAAACCCCGACCTATTCTATTTATATGATACGAATATCATTAGTGGATGATCGTATGCTCAGTCCAGTATGTATAGTGTCAATTAATTGCTGTGTGCCGCTTCCATTTCGTAGGCGATCCATCTTCCTCCTCCCAGATTCTCATCGGTAGAATATACTAGACTTATCGAACCTTTTCCGGCTTTGGTTTTGCTGGCACTTGTTTTTACCCGAATCCTGTTCTGAGGTGAAGAATTGGCCTTTTCGTTATAGATCCTTAATTTTTTATTACTGGTCATATTGACCAGGACGATCCTTCTACCTTCGGTGCCTCCGGAAATTCCGGTTATTTTAACGTCGTTAAGGTTGTCTAAGAAAAAGATCACAACACCTTCTTCGTCTGCATCAATTCCCAGGTCCAGATTATGTTGTTCTCCGTTGGTTTTTAAATTAATATACTTAGAACGTACATGCCTTCCGGTATTCAGCTTTACTTTGTTGTCATCTATCATAAAATCTGAAGAAGCATCAATTCCAACTACTATATTGTTATTGTTAGCATCTGCTACCATTAATTGAAGCCCGTCAGATCTGTTCAGTGAAGCAGCACCGGAAACGTCTCCGATTCTCATCTTACCGTTAACATCTAATGCGGTATCTGTATTGGGTGTCGTGGTGTTTATTCCAACCTGAGCACTTGCAAGGCATGGAACTAATAGAAGTATAAGTAGGTATCTATTAAATTTATTCATAGTATTCATGGGGCGAACTATTTTAAATTTTACGAGGCGAAACTATAGTAAAGAAAATTCCTACAAAAATGTTTTCGATTAGTTACTCAAATACTCGATTATCGTATGCAATTAATATTTTTATCGATGAAAAGCTATTTTTCATCGATAAAATAAATTGATAATCATATAGTTAGCGGGAAGATGCTTACAATTTATTGTAATTAGATTTTGAAAAAATAGCTACAATATGCTCTTTTTTACACCAGAGGTCTGCTACATATCCTTTTGTATCGTATTTCTTGTATTTCAGTAAGCAAAATTTACTTAATAAGTATCTTTTGAGTTTCAGAAAAAGCATTGTCTTCTAATTTTATAAAATAAAGTCCTGAAGATAAGTTCTCTACATCTATGCTAAAGTCGCTAAGATCTTTCAGAGTAAAATCACGTAGTTTTTGCCCCTGTGTATTATACATAATAATTCTAGAGTTTGATAAACTAGATTGATTTAACGAAATTAAAATTCTATTTGAAGCTGGATTTGGACTTAACGTAAATAAATTTGAAAAATTAGTATCATCTACTCCCAGGGTGATACATGACCCCGGAGCTGTACCTGCATTAGAATTAGTAAGTGTACACGTTGTTTCATCTGAAAAAGTAGCTGTCGCATCAATAGGGCCACCGTCTGCACTCATAATAACTCCCGTAAATGTGTGAGGAGATGTTAACCCTGAAACCGATACAGAAGCAGTACCGTCACCAGTAAGATCTAGTGTACCAGTTGTAGGCGCATCATTAAAAGTAACGATTACATCAACAGAAAAGTTATCATCACTAGGGTCTGAGGGAGTTCCATTGTCGTCGCAAGGTGATATATTTGATGCTGTGATATTGGTGACCATACAGTTTGGCGGTGGGGAGCTACATGATCCTGGAGCTGTACCTGCGTTAGAATTAGTAAATGTACACGTTGTTTCATCTGAAAAAACGGCTGTCGCATCAATAGGGCCACCGTCTGCACTCATAATAACTCCTGTAAATGTGTGAGGAGATGTTAATCCTGAAACCGGCACAGAAGCAGTACCGTCACCAGTAAGATCTAGTGTACCAGTTGTAGGCGCATCATTAAAAGTAATGATTACATTAACAGAAAAGGTATCATCACTCGGATCTAAGGGAGTTCCATTGTCGTCGCAAGGTGATATATTTGATGTTGTGATATTGGTGATAGCACATGAACCTATACTTAAGTTAGCTGCTTGAACAGCCTGAAAAGCATCTATTCTCCCATATCCCAGTTCCCTGGAGTGCCCAGGGTCGCTAACATTCCAATTGTAATTATAACCACCAACTTTTTGGGCAGTATCAAGTAAAATTTGTTTTACCCCGCCTGGAGTTAAACTTGGATTTACCGAAAACATTAAACCTACCACACCACTTACAATAGGTGAAGCAAAGGATGTTCCGCTACTGCTGCCATATTGAGAATTCAGTTGAGTACTCCAAATACCTACACCAGGAGCAGACATAAAAATGTTTGAGCCATGATTGGAAAAACTAGCTCTACTATCTGTTTGCGTAGTTGCTCCAATTGCTAATACTTTTTCATGACTCGCAGGGTAAGAAACTCCCGATGAACTAGATCCATTTCCTGAAGAATTAATTACAACTACCCCAAAAACATCATATGCCATATCAATTGCATCATCCAAGGCAGTACTTGGCCCGACAGATAAACTAAGTTGTACCACTTTTGCTCCTATATCTGCTGCATACAAAATGGCATCGTCTAATATTGAACCATTTGGTCCTGAAATACCAACAGCACAAGTAAGAACTTTAATCCCTTCACTATTAAATCCTCCGGCAACTCCAGCAATACCTTCACCGTTATTTGTTTTTCCAGCAACAATACCAGCTACGTGAGTACCATGGAAAAAAGTATTTCCTCCCGGGCTTTGACGTGCGTCATTATAATTGTCACCAAAATTCCACCCTTTCCAATCGTCTATAAGCCCGTTACCGTCATCATCAATTCCATTTCCCGTAGCAGGATCATTCGGATCTGCCCATGCATCTTCTCCAGAGTTTAAAAAGATGTTTTGATAACTATCTGCTCCTAAGCCTAAGTCTTGATGAAGCCAATCTGTCCCGGAATCTAAAACAGCTATTGTTACTGAATTATCTCCTGTAGTTATATTCCAAGCATTTTCAATATCTATGTTTATACCATTGGTTTGATTTAGAGACCATTGATTACTATATAATGTATCGTCTGGGACAAGTGTATAAAACCCTAGCGTAGGTATTTCCAGTTTATTTACTAATGAAGAATTTAATAACTGTTGGGCAATTGTAAAAACATCACTATTTTCTGAAATTTTATAGTCATGCCATCCTGTTAGTGCCTTTCTAATAAAGACTAAATTATTTTGTAATTCGAAATTAGTCTTTTCATTTTCAGAAATTGTACTGTCAAATTTTAGAGAAATTGTTTTGTCAACTATTGGAAATGGTCTGATGTCTGTATCAGATAACAAGTGCCATTTACCATCTATCATTTTGTAGGTGTTCTCTTGAAACTGTCTTGTTTGACTATAAATAACCAGAGGAAGTAAAAAAATAACAATTGTAATAAAGGGAAAGAATCTTTTAATCATGGTTAGTTATAGTTTATTTATTAAACCTCGTCCAATAAATGGTTAGCTGCAAACTTAAGAAATTAAAAACAACTATATAATAAAGACCCAACCTATAATAAATAGATTATTATTTCCTTATTTACAATAGGGTTTTACCAAGAATCAAAAATCTAAAAAAGAAACAATTGACATCTTTTATAACACTTCCACAAATAATCCTTCTTCTGTTTTTTCAACTTTGGCAAGTTTGTTCTTGGTAAGCTCTTTAATGGTTTTATCCCATTTCTTGTTGGACAATCCCGACTGTACTTTCAAGTCATTCAAAGGAAGCTGCTCGGTCTTTTTAAGATATTCAAGTACAACTTTGGCTTCATCACTTAGAGCAACCTGTTTTTTCTCCGGTTTCATTTGTGGGAAGAACAATACTTCCTGTATGGATTCATTATTGGTCATGAACATGGCCAATCTGTCAATACCAATACCTATACCACTCGTTGGGGGCATCCCATATTCCAAAGCACGTAAAAAGTCATGGTCAATGAACATGGCTTCGTCATCTCCTTTTTCAGATAGCTTCAATTGGTCCTCAAAACGTTCGCGCTGTTCAATTGGGTCGTTCAGCTCAGTATAAGCATTTGCCAGTTCTTTTCCGTTGACCATGAGTTCAAAGCGTTCTGTTAACCCTTCTTTAGTTCGGTGTTTTTTGGTAAGCGGGCTCATCTCTACGGGATGATCAATAATAAAAGTAGGCTGAATGTAATGATGCTCACATTTCTCGCCAAAGAGCTCATCGATCATTTTCCCGATTCCGAAACTTTCATCCACCTCAATATTCAAAGCTTTACAAGCTTCGCGAACTTCTTCCTCACTTTTTTGATAGAGATCATAGCCTGTATGTTCTTTGATAGCATCTAAAATTCCAATACGTTGGTACGGTGCCTTATAATCAATTATGTTATCTCCAAATTGAACTGTAGTGGTACCGTGTAAATCTAGCGCTACTTTTTCCAGCAACTTCTCGGTGGTATCCATCATCCAGTTATAATCTTTGTAAGCGGCATACATTTCCATTACAGTGAATTCGGGGTTGTGGGTACGATCCATCCCTTCATTTCTGAAATCTTTCGAAAACTCGTACACTCCGTCAAAACCACCAACGATCAATCTTTTTAAATACAATTCATTGGCAATTCTCAGATACAATGGAATGTTCAACGCATTGTGATGCGTCACAAAAGGGCGCGCAGCAGCACCTCCCGGAATAGGTTGCAGAATTGGGGTTTCCACTTCCAGAAAGCCCATATCGTTATAAAAATCCCGAATGGTATTTACAATTTTAGTACGCTTGATGAAAGTATCTTTCACCTTAGGGTTTACGACCAGATCTGCATACCGCTGGCGGTAACGCATTTCGGGGTCATTGAATTCATCGTGAGTGTTCCCTTCACTGTCTGTTTTGGGAAGCGGAAGTGGTTTTAATGACTTTGAAAGCAACGTAAATGCTTTTACCATTACCGTTTTTTCACCAACCTGTGTAGTAAATAATTCACCTTCGATCCCAATATAATCACCAATGTCCAATAGTTTTTTATAGACCTCGTTGTATTGGGTCTTATCTTCTCCGGGGCAAATTTCATCGCGGTTAAAATACACTTGTATACGACCTTCGGAATCCTGCAATTCGGCAAAAGAAGCTTTTCCCTGAATACGGCGGGACATCAAACGCCCTGCAATAATTACTTTTTTTCCTTCAGCAAAATTCTGTTTTATATCCTTAGATAAATGATCCACAGGGTATAAGGCAGCCGGATACGGGTTGATACCTATATTTCGTAATTGATTGAGTTTTTCTCTACGTATGATTTCCAGTTCAGAAAGTTGCATGCTTAATTATTTAAGCTGCAAAATTAGCCTATTTGTTAAATTTATTTCCTAAATCCATCAAAAAATACATGCCTATTGTGCATCTTTTTCTCTTATCTCTATAATTTTACTTTTTAATTGCTCGTTTTTGGGGTCCAATTGCAATGCTCTTTCGTAAAGACCCAGTGCTTCATCGATCTTTTCTGCTTCATATAACTTATTGGCTAAACCGGAATAGGCCCTGGATTCCTCCGGAAAAAGTTTAATATTTAAACGGGCTACTGCAATGGCTTCTTCTTTTCTTTCGGCAAAGAAGAGTACATTGACATATGTATTCAGTTCGTACATATTTGTGGCTTTTTCTTTTAGCTTCGGAAGCAATTTCTTTCCCTTTTTTTCAAATTTGTGAAGCGGAACATTCTGTAATAAGTTATGTACCATATTCACTGCCTGGTAGTTTGAAGTGTATACTCCATTTAGAATAGCATTGATATCTGCTTCTAATGTAGTAACGGGAGATTCTACAATCCGATTGACCTCTTTTCCGTTTTTGTAAAAAATAAAGGTAGGAACCCTATGGATTGTTAGCCCTTCCTCTTCACCTCCAGGGCTTTGTTTATAGGTGTCCCTTTCACTGCTTACCGCTATAAGGGTAAGGCGTTCCAATGGAAAATCTGCTGTTTCAAGAATTTTATAGAATCGGGGAACTTCACGTTTACTGTCGCCACACCAGGTTCCCATAAAAGCCTTGATGGTGTAGTTTTTTAACTGGTTTTTAAATTGATCTACAAGAGTAGGGTCGGGCTGATATTCGTTGTGGTTTTTTGTAAACCATTCAGAATAACTTTCCAGAGAAAGTCCCTCCTTATTGATCTTTCCTAAAAGTACAGGTGATTTTCCTTCTGTGCTGATTTCATAATTAAAAGATTGTGCAGAGACATAAAAAGAAGCTGCCAGTAAAATGATAGTGGTTAATCGTATGGTTTTCATGGTTGTTGTTTTTTGAATTAGGGTATCGAAGATTCAAAAAACGAAAAGGAAAACAGAGTAATATAGGGTTGAAATGAGGACTAGACCCTAGTTGAAATTTTTGTAACTACTTAGAAAAAAGCATTTTTACTTCTTCTCTGGAGGTGACGTTCAATTTTTTATATAGATTATTAATATGTGTTTTAATGGTACTTACACTTAAAAATAATTCTGAAGCGATCTCTTTATTGGTTTTATCTTTTAAGATAAGGTCCAGCACTTTTTGTTCTTGCTGTGAAAGTGAATTCTCAAGAGAAGGTAACTGTTGTTGTACTTTTTTTAGTTTTCCAAAGAAATATAGATTTCCCAAAATTGAAAGCAATGCAACAGCTCCCAGTACATATACCCACCACGGAAAGGCTTCTCCATCCACGGCATTGATCAAATACTTATCCGAAGTAAGTTCTGCCTGGTATTGTTTTGCATAAGTTGAATTAGGATATCGATCTGTAAGTCGTTGCAGGAGGTCTGTATAATACGAATTGGTTTTAAGGTCTTCCAGATAATAGGAGTGCAGGTCATTGGCTCTATCCGAAAGGAAGGCATAACTGTATAATTCTGCCAGAGGTTCCTCTAATTGCTCTCCGTATTGCTGAAAAATACCAAACCATTTTTCAGAATTGATCTTACGGTTGGCTTCACTTCGGTAGGTTCCAAAGGCAAAACGCATATCGTTTTTTAAAGAATCTATTTTTAAAAAAGCGTTAGCCTTCTCATTTTCTGAAATAACACTACAAAACATCTCATTGTCAAAAGAAAAGGGGAGTGAGATCGCATCTTTATTATTGGCGATAAAAACTATTTCCCTGCTATTAGGGCAATGGCCGTTAAAATGAGAAGTTGCTTGGTCTTCTTCGGTGCAAGTATCTACATGAATACGGTAGATTCTGTTTTCTATGGGCAGGTTATTCCCGGAGAATATAAAATAGCCGGTTGAATCGGGATTTGTTTTGGTAATGATCTGTTCAGGGTGTACCCCGGATATTTTCCGGTAGTCTTCCACTACAGAAAGATACACTTCACCGGTCCAGCTGTCTTTGTCAACATAACCGGAAAAAGAATACTGTCCTTTACATACAAAGGATAATAGCCCGATAGCAATGCAGAGAAAGAGGAGGTATTTTTTCATAAAACAGAATGCTAATATAAAGACAATGATTTTGGAAACCAATACTTGTAACAAAAGCAAAAAGCAAAGACCTATAAATAAACTATTAATCGTAAATTTGCATCTATGAGTATTTGGAGGGTATTGCTTTCTATTTTGTTTCCACCGCTGGCAGTAATTGATAAAGGCTGTGGTTCTATCTTAATTGTATTGATATTAACTATTTGCGGGTGGATTCCCGGTGTTATCGCAGCGTTGATAATACTTAATAATCCGGAGAAATAATGATACTAAAAAAAGGCTTTTTTTACATTTTACTGGCCATCTTTTTAACAAGCTGCCAGTTTACCGAAACTTTAGTACTTAATGAAGATGGTAGCGGAAGAATGTCACTTGAGATGGATATGAATGAAATGATGGCATTTGGTGCTGGAATGGGAGATTCAATTACCACTAAAATTGATACCATCATTTCAATGAAGCAATTTCTTATTGAAAAAAAGGACAGCATTTCACAACTATCCAAAGAACAACAAAGGAAGCTCAAAAAAATAGAAAATTTTAGTATCCATACCGTTATGAATACCGAATCCGGTGAAATGCTATTTAATGTTTTTACAGATTTCAAAAAGGTAAATGAAGCAAATGAACTTTTCAATGGGTTTAGTGAAACATCCAAACTTATGCCACGAATGGGGAATGATATAAAGATCGACAAAGACGAATCCTCTGATGATATTATTGGAGTTTCTTACAGTTTCCATAAAGGAAAATTTAAAAGAGACGCATATATTAAAGACAAAGAGAAACATTTGCAGCAGGTAGATAGTCTGAAAGGTTCCGAGGGTTTTATGGGTAGTATGGTGTATACGTTGAAATATACCTTTCCCCGCAGGATTGTTAAATCTTCTATTGAAGACGCCAGATATTCCTTAGACGGAAAAACAATCGAAGTTGAAAGAAGTTTTATAGAATATTTTAAAGACCCGGATGTACTGGACCTTCAGGTAGAAATAGAAAAGTAGACATTGAACAAAACTGTTGAAATACAAGATCTGGGCAGTCAGGATTACAAAGAAACCTGGGATTATCAGGAAGAACTTTTTAAAAGGATCCTGGATATTAAGATCAGGAATCGGAGAGAAGAAACCCATCTTACAACTCCTAATTATTTCTTGTTTGTGGAACACCCTCATGTGTATACATTAGGAAAAAGCGGAGATGTTTCCAATCTTTTGATCTCAGAAGAGAAACTTGCTGAGATCGATGCTACTTTCTACAAAATAAACAGAGGAGGAGATATTACTTACCACGGACCGGGACAGGTTGTTGGCTATCCTATTATTGATCTTGAAAACTACTTTACCGATATCCATAAATACCTTCGTTTCCTTGAAGAAATGGTGATCCTTACTTTAGCTGAATACGGTTTAAAAGCGGAGCGTTCAAAAGGTGAAACAGGAGTTTGGTTGGATGTAGGAACTCCCTTTGCCAGAAAAATATGTGCCATGGGCGTACGTGCCAGTCGTTGGGTAACTATGCATGGTTTTGCATTGAACGTGAATGCAAATCTGGGCTATTTTGACCATATGATCCCATGTGGCATTAAAGGCAAGGCTGTTACTTCTTTAAATGTTGAATTGGGTAAAACCGAAGTTTCCGTAGAAGAAGTAAAAGAAAAATTACTAAAACATTTTGCACAGCTTTTTGAAGCCGAGTTGAAATTAAATGATACACTAACCTTAACATAAATCTAAATGAAGATTAAAACCACACTTATTTTCTTTTTGTGTTTTACAACTTTGGTAATGGCCCAAAAGAAACAATACACAATTGAAACACAATCAGGAAAAACCTATGTTGTAAAAAAATATACTTCCAAGAAAGATAAAATATCTTTTAAAGGTAAAGGAGGTAAAGAAACTATTTCTTATCAGGATATAGATAAGATAGTAGCTACCGGCAAAAAAGAGAAAGACAACTATACGCTTAAATATATTAAGTTCTCAGATGATAATGGCGAGTTAATGAAAGAACTGGCAACTGGAAAGGTATCCCTGTATTTGCGAACAGTTATGGTTGTTACCGGATCTGGAATGTACGGCCCCACCACATCGACAGCCACAAGTTATTATACATTGAGAAAAGGTGACCCCATAGCAACAGAAATAAAATCGAATAACATCTTTAAGAATTTTAAAAAAGAAGCCAGCTATTTCTTTTCAGACTGTAAAGCTTTGGTTTCTAAGATCGAGAATAAAGAATTTCGACGTAAAGATATTACTGAAGTAGTAGAGTATTATAATACCAAATGTGTTGCTGCAAAATAGACTCTGATCTTTATATATAAAAAATTGCCCTTATAATTCGTAAGGGCAATTTTGTTAATAGGTCATCGTATTATTTACTAAAATTAAAGAGAACGCTACTTCCCATTAGTTTTCCTTTCTTGTTATAATCTTCATTTTTGACAACACCTACGCCTTCTGCAATCCATTGTTTTGAGTTGCTAATGTGAGAGCCCATAGTCTTCATTGTCATTGTCTGAGTAATAATATAGCAGTTAAAAGTTCCGGCTGGAGTGGTAAGGGTTTCCGTTCCAGCTACTTTTCTATTGGTGATAGTCGTATTCATATTTAAATTCAACCCCTCAATGCTTATTTTTATATTCATTCCAGCATCCGGTAAGCTTTGGCCTACCGAAAGATTATTGGGTAGGTCCAGGTTGGTTCCGGTAACATCATACTTCATATCTTTATACTGTTCTAGCATTTGTGGCCGCATCAAAGACCTGAAGTCCATAGATACAACTCCATCACGGCATGTAACTTCGTATTCAGACCCGGATAGTGTATTCCCTTTGTCGTCTATTAGCTTATAGACCATTGTAGCCTTATCCGTACCTCCGGTAGCGCTTACATTTTTAATATGATATTCAACCATACCACTTTCCTTTCCTTTTTCATCATAAAGCGATAGTTGTGATGTGACTCCTTCCGAAAAAGGGTAAAATTTACTGCAATTATACTGTGCAACGACTATGTTTACAGAGAATAGGCAGAAGATCGTTAAACTGAGAATTATTTTTTTCATTACTGTATTTTTTAGGGTTTATAAATTTATTTTGACGGAATTACAAGTATTTCAACACGACGGTTCTTTTGCTTATTTTCATCTGTGTCGTTAGCTGCAATTGGCTGGCTTTCGCCATATCCTTTCACTTGGAATGTATATTGACCTGAAAGCTTCTTTTTCAAATAATCACTTACTTCTCTGGCCCTGTTCTCTGAAAGTATTTTATTGCTTCCCGGATCACCAACATTATCTGTGTGACCCTCTACAATAATATTTCCTGCAGGTAATTCTTTTATAGCAGCGACCAGGTTTTCTAATTCTTGTGAAGCACTTTCTTTCAGCTTAAATTTTCCAGTATCAAATAGGACTGCACTATCCAGGTTAAGTCGCATAGCGCCACCAATGGCAGCTACCGCATCTACATCGGCACCGGGAAGGTCACTGAAAGTTGCAAGGTCGGTAAGTCTAATGTAATTAAATGTCTCTCCGGGTTTTACGAAAGGGGCTATATCTACCATGGCAGTACCTCCTTCAATTTTACCAATAGCGACCCAATCCTGTCCGTCCTTTGAGATTTCCAGATTAGTAGGTTCTATAGCACCTAATTCAAAAACATACAGGTCAGGGCCATTTACATTGGCGATTGCATTATCCACAAATGCTAAGGTCAGTACTCCTCTGGTTCCTAAATTGCAAATATTTGGATGACTTCCTTTGAAATTTTCTAAGGACATGTCCGGTATCCCAATTGCCCCCTCAGCATTATATCCGTTTTCAATTTTCAATTCATGAGATATCATCTCATCTGCAAAAGAAAGTTTTCCCAGAGGTAAGTGTATGTAATTACGATGAGAATCCAGATAGGTGTCCCCAATAACATCATCATTACTGTGCCATCCCGGATTGATTTTATAAAACGCTTCTCTGGAAGGCATCGCTTTTTTGAGAAAGTCCCTCGATCTTGATTTTCTTTTGGTATTAAACCTTTTAATGAGATCTGTAAAATTTTGAGAAACCCCTGCACTTTGGAGATGTGATGTTATTGCTGAAGGCATTTCATAATCAAGAGTATATTTTGCCTGAGATTCGGAGATAATTCTTTCAGATACCGGAAGGATCTTAAGTAGTTCCAATTCTTCCGGACTTATTTCAAAAAATTCAAGTAAAATAGAATCTGTTTTAGGTCTCGAAATTGAAGTTGATGCCAACCTTCTGTGTGCTCTCTTTCGTTTTTCTCTACTATAATTAAACCACCCGCCAACTTCTTCTTCAATATATTTAGGCCCTTGGGTTTCCAACATATTTCGTAAGTTTTCCAACCCTCTTACCTTTTCAGTTTTAAAGCGTTGCGGCGGTTTTATTACAGCCCCTTCCACTTCTTCCGTGGATTTTTGCAGCTCTTCCAGAATATTATTAAGGCTACTCTCAGATGCTTTGCTATCATCACCTTCTCTGGAATCATTTTCTAATTTATTTTCTGAAACTATTCCGGCGTCATTTTTTTCAACTCCTTCTTCGGAAGAATTTTTACAGGAAACAACAGCTAAGAATAGTAGTATTAGGATGGAAGCTCTCATATCAATTAGCTCTTTTATAGTTCATAGCGGTAAATTCATAATACATATAGCCAAACCGGTCATACCAATCCGGAATACCATGTTCTGCTTCGCAAGCGTCTAACATCATTAATGCCTGTTGTTGTTTCTCTAACAGTTCTATATACTTATCATCATATGCCTTTTGAAGGTCCTTGACAGATTTCTCTATTTTTCTTTTTTCCGATTGCCATGCGAGTCCGGATACACCATGTACTCCGGAGACATTATCTCCAAAAGCAATTGCTCTGTCCGTAAAAGTTTTAGTACAACTATAGATGGTTTTTAACCTTTCGAAAGAATACCTGTTTTGATTGAATATCTCCCGCGCTTCCAGAAAACAAGCTCCACAATCACTTGTTTCACAAAAACTGGGAATTCGAGGCATTCCCGGAGGGGGCGTGGCGCTAATACAATCGCCTAAGCCTGTATAGGAGTCGTACAGATCTCTTACTCTTCTGTAGCGTTCATCATCTTCTATAATGTCTCCAACCTCATCGAGTCTTTCCAGGCCATCATCTATCAAATCCCCGGCATCGTCAAATAACTCACCAGCTTCATCACGAAGATATTCTTCGTATTTCAAATCTCTGATATCATCTATATCAACCTCTTCTATATCGAGTTCAAGTTCAATTTCTCCCTGTCCTAATGCTACATCCGGAAAGGACATAGACAAAGTAATAAGAAGGAGTAACATACCTGCTTTATTTTTAGAAAGTACTTTGGAAGCTAAAAATCCAATGACCAAAAGTGCTACACCAATTATAATATACAGGAGTGTGTTAGGTGACCCGGATGAGCCTGATGATTTTTCGGTATCGTTACCAGTTTTGAGATCACTTTCACTTGCTTTTTTAAAGGCAGAACCTAAAAACTCATGAATTGGGGGACTTGCATATACTATGATCGTATAATTAATTTTTTTACCTGTAGGGGTTATTTTAAACCCAAAATCTCCTTCGGCACGAAGCTTAAAATTAATGATCCCGTTTTTTGAAGCTCCTGTACTTTCAGTTTTTTCAACATCTTTCCAGGTGTTTCTCACCAATTCGGCTTTAAAATCAGGATTCCCAAAATTGCTGAAGATATAAACATCTATAAATTGGAACATATTACAGCCGGCTACGTAGAAATATTGTATGTTATCAGTAATAGTTACATTAGCAGCTACAGCTTTGGCACCTTCTACTTTCTTATCATCTGAAAGCTCTAATCTATACGGCTTTATTTTTTCATCCAACGAATAGGGTTGAGCAAAAGTTGAAAGAGAGAATAAAATAAAAAATGCCAAAAAAGGTATCGATTTAAGTGTTTTCATAATGTCTATTTTTTAAAAGTTGTCTGTTTGATGACTTTATTTTTATGTGTTATTTTTAAAGTGTAAACACCTTTAGCCAAATGGTTTATATTGAGATAGATTTGTTTAAATGGTTCTATCTCAAGAGCCCCTGAATACACTTTGCGTTTTTTTTTCATTTTGGGGAATCAATTTTGATGAGGTAAAAGTAACTTGCTGTAAAAGGGAAGGCTGGTAGTATTGTAACTAATAGTATAACATATGTAACACCCTCTGATTTTTAGGTTTTTGTGAAGAAAATAAATGTGTTGGTTGTATTACGAGATGTATTCTGTTGGGGTACAGCCAAACTCTTGCTTAAAACATTTTGCAAAATAGGAAGGGTCATTAAATCCAGCCAGATAACCGATTTCTGAAATGGGCGCCTTATTTTTTTTGAGAAGATTTGCAGCAAATTTTAAACGTTGTGACCTAAGAAATTCACTTGTGGTTTGCCCTGTAATGGCTTTTAATTTTCTATGAAGCTGCATGCGACTTACACCCATTTCTATGCTAAAACTATCTGCTGAAAAACTTGGCTCTACCAGATGTTTGTCCATCACTTTTTGAAGACGTTCCAGAAATTTCTCATCGGCAGATGAAATGGCGATATCCTTTGGCAACAAAATAACTTCCTGGGAAAAACGCTGCTGAATCTTCCTCCTGTTTTCAAGTAAATTGTTGATAGTAGCTTTTAGAAATTGCGAACCAAAAGGCTTTGTAATGTAAGCATCTGCACCAGAATGTATTCCTTGTAATTTGTCTTTGTCTTCAGTTTTTGCTGTTAGTAAAGTGATTGGAATGTGAGAAGTAAGTTCATTGTCTTTCAACTTTTTGGATAGTGAAAAACCATCTTCATAAGGCATCATGACATCACTGATAATAATGTCCGGAATAAATTCTAATGCCTTCTCAAGTCCTTCTTTTCCATCTTCGGCAGTATGAATCTTATATTCAGTTTCAAAAATAGAAGTGATATAGCCCCGAATATCATCGTTATCATCTATTACTAAAAGAACAGGGGCGTCTTCTTCGGTAGTAATTATATTGTTTTCATTATTTTCTTCGGAAAAAGCAGTGGTGAGATTTTCACTTTCCTGAAGTGAGGCAGATAGAACTTCTGAAGTGTCAAAATCCTCTTCAGTAATCGGAATCCTGACAGTAAAACTCGTATTTCCTTCCTTTTCACTTTCAACTTTAATACTGCCTTTGTGTAGTTCAACTAATTCTTTAGTGAGTGCCAAACCAATACCGGTGCCTACATTTTGAGACCCGGTCTGATAGAAGCGGGTAAAAATATTTTGACGTTCCACGGAGTTGAGATACGCCCCCGAATTAATAACGATAAACTGGTAATTTGTGCCATCCCGTTCCCCTACAAGTTCAATTGTTCCATGTTCAGGGGTAAATTTAACAGCATTCCCTATTAAATTAAATAATATTTTTTCCATAGCATCCCGGTCAAACCACTCTTTGGTGTCTTTGTCTTTAAGGTGTATGGAATAATCAATTTGCTTTTCCTGACTGCTAAAAGAAAAAGCCTCGGCCTGGCTTGCAATAAACCTGGAAAGATTGCCCGGCTGTACCTGAAGTTTAAAATTCCCGCTTTCCAGTTTTGAAAGTGCCAGTAATTGCTCAACAAGATGTTCTAAACGCTTAGTATTGCGTTGAGCATTTAAGAGATTTTTACGCTGGCTTCGGGAAAGACCATCTGCAGCCAGTTGGTCTTCAAGCGGTCCTTTTATAAGAGTTAATGGAGTTCGAAACTCATGAGATATATTGGCAAAGAAGGTAGATTTTGCTTTGTCAACTTCTTTAAGCTTTTGATTTATTTTCTGACGGTTTCTATACTGAAAAAAGAAAAATAACCCAATGAGACCTGTTAGTCCAAGTACACCCAATAGAAGGTTCTTTTGATTTTTCTTCTGTTCCTGTACCAATTCATTTTGTGAAGTGAGCAGTTTTATTTCCCTGTCTCTGCTCTCCGTTTGGTAAATGGCTTCTATCTCTTTTATTTTTTCGGCACTTTGTATTTGTTGTAAGGAATCTTTAATGTGAGCAGCCTTTTCACTATACGAAAATGCTTCCTTAAAGTCCCCCTTTAAAGCATAGCTTTTTGCAAGCAGGCTATTGGTCTCCTGTGTCACCAGGCTATTCTGGCTGCCAATATTTAAATTTTGAGCCTCTTGAAGATATGCAATAGCAACATCGGGCTTTTCTTTTTTTATGGATAATTTGGCCAATTCCAGAGCATTTAAAGATGCTTCATAGTTTCTTTGATATTTCTTGTGTATAGATAGACCTTCTTTAAAATAGGTTTCACCTTCTAAAAATTGATCATTTTTAACCTTCACCTGCCCCAAAAAAGTACTGACTTCTGCAATATTTCGTTCGTCTTTAATGCCTGAAAAGAAATCATGACTTAAAGTAAGTAGGCTATCGGCCTTTTTGAGATCATTCTTATAAAAATAGACACGTCCCAAATGTATGTGAGTTGTATTAAGATAGTAAGATACATTTCCCGGAATTTTCTTGAACTCATCATTTGCTTTAATGTAATAATCTTCGGAAGCATCATAATTTTTTAAATCCAGATAGATGTTTCCAAGATTCTGGTATGAAGCGGCAATAACATCGGGACGTAAAGGTTCTACCTTGTGAACCGAGTCTACAACTAAAAGCATTCTAATAGCTTCCTGAAGCTTATTCTGTCGTGTATAGGCAATGGATAAAGCAATATGAGAATCTGCAAATACCAGGTTATTGGGGTCATCAAAGCTATACGTGCTTTCAATTGCTTTCTCACAGGCGTCTATAGAAGCCTCCATTTCACCTGTTAAATAGTAAGTTCTGCAAAGACTGTTATAAGCTCTTGCCATTCCTATTTTGTGATCTATGGTTGTAGAAAGGGTTAACGCTTCTTTGAAATAATATATAGCAGAGTCATTTTGCTGTATGCGCTTATGGCATTGTCCTATAAGATAATCTGCATCAGCGATTCCTACACCATAATTTCTTTGAACAGTTAATGCTTTTATTTTTCTGGAATAGTAAAAAGCACTATCAGGATAAGGATTAATATACTGTGCCAGTTTAATTCGGTATGTTGCAATCGAAAGTGAATCTTCTTTAGAAATTGCTGAAGCATATTCACCATTTTCTTGTGCATAGGAAAACGATAAAGAAAAGAGTACTAAGAAACATATTACTTTTTTCATTATAACATATTGCAGATGATTAAAGATAATCAAATATTTGCAAATCAATATGTTACTAAAACTGTAGGAAAATAATTACAATACAATGACTTATTGGACCTGATACAACAATACCTCTTTTTCTGAACCTTTTACAACCAGATTCATCTTTCTTTTATTAGAAGAAGAATTTCCTATGTCAGCAGAAGAAGTGCCATACACCGGAAACCCTTGTAATAGATCCCCGGAATCATAAAAAATATAGGCCTTATTCTCTTGGGTTTCTGTTACTGATATATATGTGTTCCTATTGATATTAAATACCCTTGGAGTGGTATAAATACCATAAGGTAATTCTACCAGTTTTCCATTAATACGAAGCAAATTATCATCTAGTGTAACTTTGGTATTTCCTTTAATTGTAAAATAATAGCTATTGGAAACATTTAGTTTTCGGGAGGCTATTTTTCCGTTTTGAGAAATACTTTTTTTAGTATGATCCTCTGTGATCACCACAAATTTACCAGATTCTTTAGCGATAGGAACCTCAGAGAACTGAAAAGATCCCGACACATTTACACGTGTCTTCCCTACTCTGCTTAAAATATTTAATTTGCCGGTATCTTCAGCAATTAGCAGAAAATCTTTGTTCCCCATACGTATATGTTGCGGCGGTAGTGCAATGTCAGATTTTGTTTTTTTGAAAGTAAATCCGGTTACAATCTTTCCTTTGCTGTTATACATAAGAACTTCTTTTCCCTGAGTTATTATAAATCGATATTTGCGATTATTGTCATAATCAAAAACCGAAAGCGGTTGCGTGATATCATCTCTAAACTTTAGTGGAAAAGGAGCTACCGGTTTCCCATTACGATCCAGGATATGAAAAGTGTTTTTTGTAGTAAATGCCAATTGTTTTTTGCCGTTACGCAGTAAATCCACAGCATGGACCTTTCCTAAGATCGGACTCTCCAGATTTTTGGACCAAAGTATTTTTCCGCTTTCAGAAATTAAATATAATGTATTGGTGATATCCTGTACTACAATGTCATTACCTCCGGTACGGTGATTACTAAACAATTGTGGATCTCCCAGCATTTCATTATCCAGATTCAGGCTGAATCGCTGTGAAATTCCTCCGGGGCTTAGGATGCTTTTTGAAGCCTCTTTACACACCATATTCACATGTGCAAAATCACGGTCGTAACTAAACTGAAGTGCAGCAAACGGATAATTCTTTAAAGAGGTCTTTTCAAGCTGAGAAGCAGTTTCAGAAGTAAAAAAGTTTGAAATTCCTTTTAAAATAGCACCATTCATCTTATAGATCAATAAAGATGAAGAAGTACTTAATTGAGAAGAAGCATCTTCAAAATACAAGGCTTTAGATAAACAACTATTATTCTTGTAGGCAGTAATTATTTGTTCGGCGCTTGAAACCGTTTCAGTAAAAACAAAGAAATCATCCAATTGAAACACATACTCCGGAATCGTTGAAGAAATTAATGGAAAAAATACTTCAGTGAATAAACCGGATTCACTAAATGTACTAATATTAACCTCTCTAAAAGAGTTGTTTTCAGAAATATATTTCAGTAAACCTTCTTTGGTAAGCATGGGGTCAATACTTTTTAAGATAATGACACGCCCTTCTTTTAACTGAATAGAGCCAACTTCATTGATAGATTCAAACAAAGGATCAAAAACACTATCCAACACTTCATCTTTTCGAAAATCCTGAAGATTCTTTTGAAGTTTTTCCGGATTATTAAAAGTAAATGATACAGCACCAAACGCTCCATTTGGAATTACCCGGGCAATATCATTTTTTTGAGGAATCTGCCCATCAAAAACCGACAATAATTGAGGGACACTATCCCTTGCCAGTACTACACCTGTAGCTGTAATAGCATCCTGAAGAATCTCGGTATCCAGCGCCATCCATGAAGCAAAATTTGTAGCAATTGAATCTGAAAGAGGAATTGCAGTATTTTTTATGATGGTAGACAGCTCACTTTCACTGTTGATAGTTGCGATTTTTTTGAATGTCGGGTCTTTCTCGGTTTTACCTTCTAAGATCTGTTGTAAGATCAGTTGCGAAGAAGATACAATAAAGACACTATCCTTTACTGCGGTAAAAGCAATTTGCTTGTCAATAGTGATACGCTGAAGCGACAGGTCATTGTAAGTCAGCGTCTCGATAGTTTTATCTTTTATAGAATCTGTTTCAAATAGATTTGGGGATTCTCTTGTAATAAATGTGTATGCAGTAGTACTATCTGTTGGAGTATTAACACAGAGGATACCTGGGGAAGAGGACTTTAAATACTTTAGAATAGTTGCTTTTTCTGAAAAAAAAGAATAAGGTTTCGTTTTATCGAAAGCCGATAAGAAACTATTTGTTTTCGCATCTCTCTGTAAGGTTTCAAAATTTGAAATTCTTAAGACTACCGAAGCATTTTCAGGAATAAAATCTATTAATTCTCCCTTCTTTGAAGTAGCATTCTCACAAGCCCAAAACAGAAATATGACTGCAATCCCAACAATTTTTTTTAGCAGTGTCATAGATACAAAAATAGGAAGGAATTATACCAATTTAAGCATCACTCAAGATTGTTTATTGACGTGTTTTCAACAAATCATAAATCGAGTTTCAGCTGCTCCGGAAGCAATCTAAAACTCTTGCGATGATAGGGTGTGGGGCCATATTTTTTTATAGCTTCACGATGTTCGGTTGTAGGGTATCCTTTGTTTTGTTTCCAGTTGTAGGCAGGAAATTCTTCATGTAAATTGGCCATAAAAGCATCGCGATATGTTTTTGCTAGAACAGATGCTGCTGCAATGTGTAAATACTTTCCGTCACCCTTTACAACACATTCATAAGGAATTTTGGCATAGGGTTTAAATCGATTTCCATCAATTGCAATAAACTGTGGCTGCTTAGAAAGTTGGTCTATGGAACGGTGCATTCCCAATATAGAGGCATTGAGAATATTAATTTGATCGATCTCATCCATCATTACGTGTACAACCCCAAAAGAAATAGCTTCGGCTTCAATAATTTCTTTTACGGCCAGGCGTTTTTTTTCTGAAAGCTGCTTCGAGTCTGTTAGAAAAGGATGGCTAAAATCATCCGGAAGGATCACTGCAGCAGCGGTTACCGGACCTGCAAGACAACCGCGTCCAGCTTCATCTGTACCACATTCTAATAAATTTGAATGAATTTTTAGTTGCAACATGGAAAATTAAAAATAAGGAATTCCGTTTAAAAATATACCTTTGCGGTGTAAGATAATAACAAATGAAAAAAACACTTTTGCTACTTCTTTTTTTGTGCGCTTCGGCAATTGTGTTTTCACAAAATGATCCTTCCAAAAAAGTAAAAAAACCTCCTATTGATTTATACAAGATCATTTCGGCAGATAAAGACACTACGTATGTAGATACGACACTCTCTATAAAAAAAGAATATAATTTCAATTACTTACGCAGGGATGCTTTTGAGCTACTTCCTTTTTCAAATGTGGGTCAAGCCTATAATTCGTTAGCTTATAGTTTTGACAAATTAAACCTTCTGCCATTGTTTGCTGCACAATCGCACCATTTCAATTATCTCGATACCGAAGATATGAAATATTACCGGGTGCCAACTCCGTGGACAAACATCTATTTTAAAACAGCATTTGAACAGGGGCAGCAGATGGATGCTTTTTTTACGGTAAATACTTCGGAACAATTTAATTTTTCGCTGGCTTATAAAGGAATTCGCTCTTTAGGGAACTACCAAAATATCTTAACAAGTACGGGAAACTTTCGGTTTACTACAAATTACCATACCAAGAATGAACGATACAAGATCAAGGCTCATGTAGCGGCACAGGATATTTTGAATGAAGAAAATGGGGGGCTGACCACAAATTCAATTGAATTATTTACAACTGACGACCCCGAATTTGAAGACCGCGGAACATTGGATGTAAACTTTGAAGATGGAGAAAACAAATTGGAAGGCCTCCGGTTTTACGGAGATCACGAATACGAATTAATTAGTCAGAAGGATAGTTTGAACTATGCTGTCGTAACTATAGGAAACAGCCTTAGCTATGAGGATAAATTCTATCAATACAAACAAAGTTCTGCTTATACCGGTTTTGGAGATTCGTATGAATCTTCAAACCTGAAAACAAAAACAAAATTAGAAGATTTTCAAGTCAAGGCATATGCCAGATTCGATAATTCAATTTTGGGAAGTATCACAGGATTTGTGGGTTATACGGATTATAACTATGGTTACAATTCCGTTTTAATTTTGGATGATGGCAGAATTGCCAACAGGATACAAGGAAATTTGGTGCAGGCAGGAGCAGCTTACAAAAAAGAGTATCGAGGGTTTGAGCTTTCGGGAAAAGGAGCGATCAATGTTTCGGGAGATCTTGATGGAAATTTTATAAACGCAGCGGCATCATTTGCATTAAATGAAGACAATAAAGCAAAAGCTTCTATTACAGTTCATTCAGTAGCCCCTAATTTCAATTTTTTATTGAACCAGAGCGATTATGTGAATTACAATTGGGAAAACAGTTTTGAGAATGTAAAAACACAAGAGCTTAAATTTGAACTCAGGTCGAAGAAACTATTGGATGCCACAGTAAGCTATACAGGTATTGATGATTATACGTATTTCACTATTAAAGAAAATGATTCAACACCTACACCACAACAATATGGAGAGCGTGTGGACTATTTAAAAGTAAAGGTCGAAAAGGAGCTTCGTTACGGAAAATTTGCTTTGATGAATACCGTGTTGTTTCAGCAAGCAGTAAGTGGCGAAGAAGTATTCAATGTACCCCAAATAGTAACCCGAAACACTCTGTACTATCAGGATCACTGGTTTAAAAAGGCTCTTTATTTACAGACCGGGGTGAACTTTAAATATTTTACTTCCTACAATATGAATGCATACGATCCGGTATTAGCAGAGTTTTATGTACAAAACGATCAGGAACTGGGCGGCTTCCCTTTAATAGATATCTTCTTTAATGCAAAGATCCGGCAAACTCGCATCTATTTTAAATACGAACACATCAATTCACTGTTTACCTCTAAGAACGAATATTTTTCGGCACCCGGCTATCCCTACCGGGATGCAGTGATTCGCTTTGGATTTGTGTGGGATTTCTTTTTATAAAAAAACCCGACACTTGGCCGGGTTGATATATGGTCTAATGTAGTCTAAATCTAAAAAAGATTCCTCGGTTTCACTCGGAATGACAAACGGATTAATCTCTCAATAAGCCTCTTGAAATAACGATCTTTTGGATCTCACTGGTGCCTTCGTATATCTGTGTGATCTTTGCGTCACGCATTAAGCGCTCTACGTGATATTCTTTTACATAACCGTTTCCACCATGTACCTGTACTGCTTCTACAGTTACATCCATGGCAACCTGCGAAGCATATAATTTTGCCATTGCCCCGCTCATGTCATAATTATTTCCGTTGTCTTTGTCCCAGGCAGCTTTCATAACCAAATGCCGTGCTGCTGTGATAGAAGTATGCATATCTGCCAGTTTAAAGGCGATAGCCTGATGGTTACAAATCTCTGTCCCAAAAGCTTTACGTACCTTAGAGTACTCACGTGCCATTTCATAAGCACCTGCTGCAATTCCTAAAGCCTGAGCAGCAATACCGATCCGTCCGCCACTTAATGTTTTCATGGCAAATTTAAATCCAAAGCCATCTTCACCAATTCTATTCTCTTTAGGAACCTTTACATCATTAAAGATAAGTGAATGCGTATCACTTCCGCGGATTCCCAATTTATCTTCTTTAGGGCCAATTTCAAATCCATCCCAGCCTTTTTCAACAATTAAGGCATTAATCCCTTTGTGGCCTTTTTCTCTGTCAGTTTGTGCAATAACCAGATAATAATCTGCGGTTCCTCCGTTCGTGATCCAGTTTTTGGTACCATTCAATACATAGTGATCTCCTTTATCAATAGCAGTGGTCTTCTGCGAAGTAGCATCACTTCCTGCTTCCGGTTCACTTAAACAGAAAGCACCAATACTCGCTCCGGTAGCAAGCCTGGTCAAATATTTTTGTTTCTGCTCTTCAGTTCCATATGCCTGTAGCCCATAACATACCAAAGAGTTATTTACAGACATTACAACAGATGCAGAAGCGTCTATTTTGCTTATCTCTTCCATAGCCAGCACATACGAAATGGTGTCCATACCACCACCATCGTATTGCGGGTCTACCATCATTCCTAGAAAACCTAATTCCCCCATTTTCTTAACCTGTTCATGTGGAAATTTTTGATGTGTATCACGTTCGATCACACCGGGTAATAACTCTGTTTTTGCAAAATCACGCGCCGCATCGCGTATCATTAAGTGCTCTTCGGAAAGACTGAAGTCCATAGTATTAAACGAATTATTGATTGTTTAAAAAAGTGATGCAAAGATACTTGATTACTACCATATTTTCAATAAATCGTGTTAATTTTACGAAAATGAAAAAAAATCAATATCATGTGATAGGAGTAATGAGTGGTACCTCACTCGATGGTATTGATATCACTGAACTCAGCTTTAATATTTCTGAAACAGGCGAATGGGATTTCAGGATATTACAAGCTGAAACAATTCAGTATTCCGAAACCTGGAAGACCACTTTACAACAAGCCGTTTCTTTTTCAAGAGATGCGTTACAAGATTTGAATGAACGTTACACAGCCTACCTTTCTGAAGTTATTTTTACATTCATTACCAAATACGGTATTAAAAACCTCGATGCGATTTGCAGTCACGGACATACCATTTTGCATCAGCCTGAAAAAGGGATCACACTACAGATCGGTAATCTCCCAAAGCTTGCCCAATTATTACAACAAACAGTAGTATGTGATTTTAGAATACAAGACGTAGCTCTTAACGGACAGGGAGCACCTCTGGTCCCTATTGGTGACCGGCTCCTTTTTAGTGAATATGACTATTGCTTAAATCTGGGCGGTTTTGCGAATTGCTCTTTTGAAAAGGCAGCTAATAGAATTGCCTATGATATCTGCCCGGTTAATATTGTACTTAACAGATATGCAGAACAGTTGGGAAAACCTTTTGACGAAGGAGGGAATTTGGCAAAAAAAGGGAAGCTTAATGCATCATTGTTGGACCAATTAAATGATTTGGATTTTTATAAAGAGAAAGCTCCAAAATCATTAGGATTGGAATGGGTGCAGCAACACATTTTTCCAGTATTGGATACAGTTAAAATTTCTACAGAAGATAAATTACGAACCTTTACCGAGCATATTGCCATACAAATTGGTAGGCAGTTTCAAAAAGGAGCCTCTGTTTTGGTTACCGGAGGAGGAGCTTACAACGATTATATGATCTCACGAATTCGATCTTATAAAGAAGTGGGTATGGTGCTCCCTTCACACGAGATCATAGAATACAAAGAAGCATTAATCTTTGGATTGTTAGGTGTTCTAAAACTGCGAAATGAAGTAAATTGTCTGGCAAGTGTGACAGGTGCCAAAAAAGATCATTCCAGTGGAGTTATATTCCGGAATTAAAAAAGCGTACTATATCAGGTACGCTTTTTTAATTTTAGTTTTTGCCAACCTGTTATTGAACTACGATCTTTTCTATATGATCATTCCCAAAAGTATCAGTTAGTCTTAAAAAGTAGATGCCTGCGGGCTGATGTATATCTAAATAAATTCGATTACTGATATTTGGTAATGCGGTTTTTAAAACCTGTTGCCCGGAAATTGTTATGAGTTCGTATTCACGGATCATTGTTTTACCACTATTTATATTAATACTGTTTTGAGTCGGATTTGGGTAAATTGAAATAATAGCGTCTGTAAATTGATCAACCCCTAAAGTGGCATCATATGCATCTTGCAATGCATCTATAGGTTCAAAAACATCCGTTGTGATCCAAACGTTCAGATCCAGGGATAAATTTCCATAAGAACTGTCGGTATCTGTTGGATCTGCAACTCTAATAAATGCCGATGCCGAACTTACACCATCTGAAAGACAACGGGAATCTGCACCTGGTCTTTTTGCACCCTGAAGGGCACCCATAAGCTTGTCTGCTAAACTTCCAGACGTATTTAGAAATCCGGTTTCCATATCATTTACAACATCTTCCGAGATCAGGATATTTCCGGCTATTGCATAATTAGGACCTGTGATATGAATGAATTCTGCAAAACAATTGGCCCCTGTGAATGCAGCACTTCTAGGTGAACCACTGTTAAGGTCCACAATATTGTATTGACGCGCAGAAGGATCTCCATTTACATCGTTAGCCTGTAACCAATTGATGATCTCCTGGGGAGAATCTCCGGCTTCCATACGGGTCCTTGCATTTGCCTGATTGATAGGGCTCCAAAAAGACTGTGTATGAATTGCCCCTACACCTAATACAATATCACTGATAGCCAAAGCTCCGTCTTCGGCTGCAATACAAGTAGCCCCGGCACTACCAATTTCACCGGTGGCAGTATCCACTGCAACTATTGAAAAGGTATGTTGTGAAAATAGAATGGTGCAGTTAAAAAATACTATTGAAAATAATAGTACATGTAGGTTTAGTTTTGCTTTCATGATCTGGGTTTTATGTAAATAATTTAATAATCATATAACAGTTTATTTATAGTATACCCTACATATTTATTTAAAACCATTGCTCATGTATTCTTTAATAGCTTTATAAGCTGCTAATTCAGAATTGATTATACTTACTAATGCTTAAACTTGTAACCTGTTGATACTAAGGCTTGAAAAATATAATTATGAATATTCACTATTACAATAATGTAAATTTTCTCAAAAGCTAGTTATTACCCTTTTCCATTTTTTTATATTTGTTCCTTTAACTTGCCAATTAATGAAGGAACTACTTACCAAGTACGAAAACAAAGATCCCGAAATAGTTTTTCACTGGAATGACCCCGAAACAGAAGCCGAAGGCTGGACGGTCATTAACTCACTTCGCGGCGGTGCCGCTGGAGGAGGTACGCGTATGCGTCAGGGATTGGATATGAATGAAGTATTATCACTTGCCAAAACCATGGAAGTGAAATTTACGATTTCCGGTCCTGCTATTGGAGGAGCCAAATCCGGAATTAATTTCGATCCACTCGATCCTCGTAAAAAAGGAGTGCTGGAACGTTGGTATAAAGCCGTTTCTCCTTTATTGAAAGCATATTATGGTACCGGAGGCGATTTAAATGTAGATGAGATTCACGAAGTGATTCCTATTACCGAACAAAGCGGTGTCTGGCATCCACAGGAAGGAGTGTTTAACGGACATTTTTCGCCAACAGAAGCAGATAAAATCAATCGCATTGGCCAATTGCGCCATGGAGTTATTAAAGTATTGGAAAATGCCAAATACTCTCCGGATATTTCCAGAAAAATAACTGTTGCCGATATGATCACCGGGTATGGTGTCGCCGAGGCCGTACGCCATTATTATGATATTTATGGCGGAAATGTTGAAGGAAAACGTGCTGTAGTACAAGGATTTGGTAATGTAGGAGCTGCTGCGGCCTATTATTTGGCCCAGATGGGAGCGAAAATAATTGGAATTATCGACAGAACCGGAGGAATCATCAATGAAGAAGGGTTTTCGTTCGAAGAAATAAGACAATTATTTCTTCAAAAGGATGGAAATAAGTTAAAGGCAGACAATATGTTGTCCTTTGAGGAGATCAATGAAAAGATTTGGACCATGCAGTGTGAGATATTTGCACC
Organism: Ulvibacter sp. 2210JD10-4; assembly: GCF_058148525.1. NCBI lineage: Bacteria > Pseudomonadati > Bacteroidota > Flavobacteriia > Flavobacteriales > Flavobacteriaceae > Ulvibacter > Ulvibacter sp. 2210JD10-4. The sequence goes on along the minus strand of NZ_JBYVJZ010000004.1, from coordinate 310,538 downwards.
ATGTGCCGCTTCCAGATTGATCACCAAAGAACAAATATCCTCTATGATCGATACCGGACTGGAAGTAATAAGCTGTGGTGCAAATGTGCCCTTTGCCGATAAAGAGATATTTTTTGGACCTATTATGGAATATACGGACGACCGCGTGAGTTTGATTCCTGACTTTATAAGTAATTGTGGAATGGCACGAGTATTTGCTTATTTCATGGAACGCAAAGTACAGATGACAGATGACGCGATCTTTAGTGATACGTCTATGACCATTAAGAATGCCATTAGAAATACTTTTGATAATAACAGTACAAAAACAAACATTAGCCGAACTGCTTTTGAAATTGCACTAAATGAGCTAATTTAGAAGCTTCGACTAAAGAATCTGTCAATATATGGAATCAATCATTATTTTAATTTTTATTATCGGATACCTCTCCATTACACTGGAGCACCCCTTAAAATTAGACAAAACCGTACCCGCTTTGATCATGGCAGCTTTAATATGGGCGGTATTGGCGGTAGGGTTTTATAGTGGTTGGTTTGATGTGATCAATACCGAAGAACAAGCGTTCAATTTTCTGAAAGGAGGAGAACATGCCGAAGAAGGTTTCAATGGGACATTACTCCATCATTTAGGGAAAACAGCAGAAATTCTGATCTTTCTTATTGGAGCCATGACCATTGTAGAGATCATTGATCTGCACCGGGGTTTCGAGGTGCTGAAAGGAGTGGTTAAAACCCGTAGCAAGCGTAAATTATTATGGATCATAGGAATACTTGCATTTATACTTTCTGCAATTATCGATAATCTTACTGCAACGATTGTATTGGTAACTCTGTTGCGTAAACTCATTCACAAAAAAGGAGACCGCTTGTGGTATGCCGCGATGGTGGTAATTGCTGCTAATGCAGGAGGAGCCTGGTCACCAATTGGAGACGTGACCACTACCATGCTTTGGATCGCAAACAAAGTGACTGCTTTGGGCTTAATAGAATTTGTAGTGCTTCCTTCTATTGTATGTTTTGTGCTTCCGTTCTTTGTAGCAAGTTATTTAAAACCTTTCCGGGGGGAAGTTGAGGTAGATGCTTCAGAAGATATGGAAGCAGAGAGATTGCTAAGTAGCAGGACGATGCTCTTTTTAGGACTGGGAATGATCGTTTCGGTACCTGTATTTAAAACATTAACGCATTTACCGCCCTATATGGGGATGATGCTGGCGTTGGGAGTAGTTTGGCTGGTCTCAGAATATATTCACCCTGAAGAGGATTTCAGCAAAGAACGTCGTCATCTGTATTCGGCACATAAGGCCCTGTCACGAATTGAAATATCCAGTATTCTCTTTTTCCTCGGAATATTAATGGCAGTAGCCGGATTAGAGAGCTTGGTATATGGAGTAGTTCACGGAGAAGAAGTGGGAACACTTCGATATCTCGCTGAAGTATTGCAAGCCGCTATTCCAAATCAGGATATAGTTGTGATGCTTTTAGGAGTTCTGTCTGCAATTATCGATAATGTGCCATTAGTTGCTGCATCTATTGGGATGTATGAATCACCTACAGATTCTGTTCTATGGCATTTTATAGCATATTCTGCCGGAACCGGAGGAAGTATGTTGATCATAGGATCTGCTGCAGGAGTAGCTGCAATGGGAATGGAAAGAATAGACTTTATCTGGTATCTTAAAAAAGTAGCATGGTTAGCTTTCATTGGTTTTGCAGCGGGAGCAGCGGTATTTCTTTTATTCGAAAGAGTTTTATTCCCCCATTAACAATTTCTGGTAACGAATCTCGTTATTCATTTAAATCAAAATAATCTATGCTTAACTTCTTAATTCAAGAAGGTGTTGACCCGGCATTACAGGATTTAGAACCTGAAACTACCGAAAAAACACTTTCGATCATGGAATTACTAATGAACGGTGGCCTGGGAGGTCAAATTATTATTGGTGTTCTTTTCGTACTTCTATTTGTAGCTGTCTATATCTATTTTGAAAGGCTATTTGCTATTAAAGCAGCTTCCAAAATGGACAGTAACTTTATGAATCAGATCAGGGACAATGTGGCCAGTGGAAATATCCAGGCAGCAAGAGTATTGTGTGCACAGCAGAACAGTCCTGTTTCCCGCCTTACCGAAAAGGGGATTTCCCGTATAGGCAGCCCGTTAGAAGATATTAATACGGCAATTGAAAATGCCGGCCGTCTTGAAGTTTATAAACTGGAGAAAAATGTAAGTATTTTGGCAACTATAGCGGGTGCTGCACCTATGATCGGTTTCTTAGGAACCGTAATTGGTATGGTTTTGGCATTCCATCAATTGGCAACCAGTAGTGGACAGGCAGAAATGGGAACTCTTGCAGAAGGAATCTATACGGCTATGACAACCACAGTTGCAGGTTTAATTGTAGGTATTATTGCCTATATGGGGTATAACCATATTGTAGTGAGAACAGATAAAGTGGTACACCAAATGGAAGCTAATGCTGTAGACTTTTTAGATATGTTAAACGAACCGGCATAATGAATTTACGAGGAAGAAATAAAGTAAGTGCGGATTTTAGTATGAGTTCCATGACAGATATTGTATTTCTGTTATTGGTATTCTTCCTGCTTACCTCTCCTGCGATCACACCGGATGCTTTGGACCTTATTTTGCCCAAAGCAAAAGGGAAGAGTACTAATGCCCAAAAAGCTTCCGTAAGTATTACAAAAGATGGGGCCTTTTATGTAAATAAGGAAAGAGTTTCAGAATATAATATAGAAAAAGAGTTAAAAAGTGCCTTATCGGGCCAGGAAGAACCCACTATTATTTTACGCGCCGAAGAAGGCGTGCCTATTGAAGATGCGGTTTTTGTAATGGACATAGCCAATAAAAATGATTATAAGGTAGTATTGGCGGTACGACCTAATTAAGATGAGGGCGTTCCCTTTTCCCGGGTGTCCGGGAAAACGTCAGGCTTTCGTTGCTACATGGTAGCTTAACTCAATCCTTAACGCAAAAAGAAGATGAGTCTTTTAGACACCAAACATAAAAAAAAGAGTATGACCATCACGGTAATTCTACACGTGATCATACTCCTTTTGTTATTTTATGTAGGGATGACCTATCTGGACCCACCCCCTGAAAGCGGTATTGCTGTTAACTTTGGTACTACAGATACAGGCTCCGGAAATATTCAACCCACAGAAGCCATTAAATCGGCGCCCAAACAGTCCGAACCCGAACCGGTAACACAACCCAAATCCGAGATCAAGGAAGAAGTGTTAACTCAGGATACCGAAGATGCTCCGGTGATCAAAAAAGAAGAAACTAAAAAAGAGCAAAAGGAAACCCCCGTAGAGGAGAAACCTAAAAAAGATCCCCCAAAAAAACCGGACCCCAAACCCGATAAGTCTACCAGCGATGCACTCTCCAATTTGATCAACGGTCCCAAAAGTGATGGTGTTGCCAAAGGAGGGGAAGGAAATGATGATACCCCCGGTGATAAAGGAAACCCTAATGGAGACCCCAATGCTCAAAGCTATTACGGAACAGGAAAAGGACTTGACGGGGACGGTAACTATTTGTTGGGTGGACGAAAAGCACTTAACAAAGAGAAGTTCGTTCAGGATTGTAATGAGGCCGGAACCGTGGTTGTTAGTATAGAAGTAGATCGTAATGGTAAAGTAATAAATGCAACCGCAGGGGTACGCGGTACTACAAATAATTCAAGGTGTCTTTTAGAGCCGGCAAAACGCGCTGCGCTGGCAACCCGTTTTAACAGTGATGATAAAGCTCCTGCAAAACAGATAGGAAAGATCATCTACCGTTTCAGACTTTCCCAGTAGTATTTTGTGATACTTCCAACCTTATTTTTCAGTATCTTAGCTCCAAAAAATAGATGCTATGATTCGCTATATAACCCTTTGCCTGTTAGTTCTTTCTATAATAGGCTGTAACAACTCCTCAAAGAAAGAAGTATCTCAAGATACCGAAGAGAAAATTGAAAAGCGACCACATGATCTTATGTTCATGCAACGTGCCTATCCAACAGGTACACTAAAGACCGATGCCTACGCAAAAGCAGTTCAGTGGAAAAAAAATGTAGCAGAACGTAACAATGCAGCGATCTGGGAATTCTCAGGCCCTACCAATGTTGGCGGTAGAATTAGCGATATCGAAATTCCGTCAACCCAGGGACAAACCTATTATGTAGGTGCTGCTTCGGGAGGTATTTTTAAAACTACCGATGCGGGAGCCAACTGGACCCCGATCTTTGATAGTGAAGAAGTATTATCGATTGGAGATATCGAAATTTCAAAGAACAATAATGATCTTATCTGGGTAGGAACCGGAGAAGTAAATGCCGGTGGAGGTTCCTTGGCCTATGACGGAAACGGAATGTATAAAAGTACAGATGCCGGACTCACTTGGGAAAGTAAAGGTTTACCGGATGTGGGAAGCATTGGAAAAGTACTGATCGATCCCAATGATGACAACACTATTTTTGTAGGAGCTATGGGACCTCTTTTCAGAAATGATGCCAATAGGGGAGTGTATCGCTCTACCAATGGAGGAGATACCTGGGAACAAAAACTGTTTGTAAGTGACTCTACCGGGGTGATCGATATGGTGATCCACCCAAGCAATAGTGATATAGTATACGCAGCGAGTTGGGAGCGTATCCGCAGACCTAACAGAAGGCAATACGGAGGTGAAACCTCACGGATATACCGCTCTACGGATGGAGGCGATAACTGGGCAGAGTTGACCGTTGGTTTGCCAAGTGCCCCTTCAGATAAAGGACGTATCAGTATTGATATCTCTCAATCCAATCCTAATGTATTGTATGCAAGATATGCAGATGCAACGGGTAGTATTCAGGGAGTGTACCGTACGGCAAACGGAGGTGATTCCTGGACAGAGGTAAATTCAAGTCAATTGACCAATGTAGGGTTTCACTGGTGGTTTGGAGGCGTTTTTGTGGACCCAACCGATGAGAACACCCTTTACAATGTAGATTTTGTAGTGGAAAAATCTACAGATGGAGGAAACAACTGGTTTACTGCTTTTCCAAATGTTCATGTAGACCAACATGCAATGGCTTTTAATGCCATGGTGCCAGGAGGCGTACTTTTAGGGAATGATGGCGGCTTGTATAAAAGTACCAATGATGGAACTTCTTCCACCAAAGATGTAACGTTACCGATCACACAATTTTATGAAGTTCATGTAGACGCTCAAAATGCTGATAAATTTTATGGTGGATCCCAGGACAATAGTGTTATTCGTACTACTACCGGGAGTTTAAATGATTGGTCCTATGTGTATGGAGGAGATGGTTTTCAAGCTATAGTAGACCCAACAAATACCAATATTATTTACGGAATGTCACAAAATGGCAATATGGGTAAATCCATTAACGATGGTGCAAGTTTTGATCAAGTGGCAGGCGGATTTGGACGTAACAACTGGAATACGCCTATCGCTTTAGATCCGTTCAATCCACAAGTTGTGTACTATTCGGGGCATCAATTGTATCGTTCTACAGACGGTGCTGCAAACTGGACAGCAATAAGCCCGGACCTAACAAATGGTTCTGGAGGAGGAAACCTCACCTTTGGTACCATAACCTGTATTAGTGTCTCTCCTATACATACAGATACTATCTATGTAGGGACAGATGATGGTAACGTCTGGGTTACACAAGATGGAGGAGCCAACTGGACGAAAATCTCAGATTCCTTACCCAATAGATGGGTAACCGGTGTGCTGGCTTCCCGGGATGATATCAATGCAGTATATGTAACCTTTTCAGGGTACCGCTATGGTACGGACGACGGGCATGTGTACAGAAGTTTGAACAACGGAGCTTCTTGGACCAATATTTCTAACAACCTTCCGGATATTCCTATCAATGATATTGAAAAAGATGTAAACGGAAACCTGTACCTGGCAACCGATATTGGAGTGATGGCTTCCGGTAATGAAGGCTTTTCATGGGAAGTGATGGGAGACAATATGCCGGCTGTTGTGGTGACCGATCTGCACATCCATGAAGGAATCCAATACATCTATGCAGGAACCTATGGACGTTCCAGTTATAAACTGAATTTGAGTGATGTAGTGCTGGGAACCGGAGAAACTGGTTTTAATGCTGAGGTTGTGTTGTATCCTAATCCGGCTTCAGAATATGTGAATATAACATTGCCGGAAGCTTCAGTAAAAACATATATTACAATGTATGATCAATTGGGAAGAGAAGTCTTTCAGCAGCATTTTTCAGTAGCAGGGAGAGAACTTCAGATTGCTGTGGATGCTATTCCGCAGGGTGTGTATTTTGTAAAAGTGAAGCAAGGCAATAAACAAACCACTAAAAAGTTGCTCGTCAGGTAAACAAATAAATTTTCAGGTATCAACTATTCAGAAACCATAGCGTGGTTGTTTGCACAACTACCCATGTACCAGCGTGTGGGGAAGCAGGCATATAAGGCCAATCTGGACAACACCATTAAGCTTGCTAACTATTTAGGGAATCCTGAACAGGATTTTAAAAGCATTCATGTAGCAGGTACGAACGGAAAAGGCTCTTGCAGCCATATGCTGGCTTCGGTATTGCAGGAAGCAGACTATAAGGTTGGGCTTTATACCTCGCCACATTTAAAGGATTTCAGGGAACGTATCAAGATCAACGGGAAGCCCATACCCAAGCGAACCGTTTCCGGTTTTGTGTCTAAGCACAGATCCTTTTTTGAAGCCAATGCACTATCTTTTTTTGAAATGACTGTGGGACTGGCCTTTGATCATTTCAAGAAAGAAAAGGTGGATATAGCTGTTGTGGAAGTTGGGTTGGGAGGCAGGCTGGACAGTACCAATATCATTACACCGGAAGTTGGGATCATTACCAATATCGGACTGGACCACACCCAATTTCTGGGAACTACTTTAACTGAAATTACTACAGAAAAAGCTGGGATCATAAAACCGAATATTCCTGTTGTCATTGGTGAGACACAGCCTGAAACCCAAGCCATATTCAGGAGGATCGCTAAAGAAAAAGGAGCCCCTATTTGTTTTGCTGAAGCGGAAACATTTGCAGACTACAAAACAGACCTACAGGGAAGCTACCAGCAAAAAAACAAAAGAACCGTTTTGGCAGCTTTACAGGTTTTAAAGGATAAAGAATGGAAACTGCCGGAAGCTGCCATTAAAAGAGGATTGCAAAAAGTGGTTGAGAATTCCGGTTTACTGGGACGTTGGCAGGTATTGGGCGAAAATCCGAAGATAGTGTGTGATACGGCACATAACCGTGAGGGCCTGACGCTGGTGCTGAAGCAACTACAAGAACAATCCTATGAGAAATTGCATATAGTTTTAGGAATGGTGAACGATAAGGAAGTAAGCAATATTCTGTCACTATTTCCCAAAGAAGCCGTCTATTATTTTTGTAAACCGGATGTTCCGAGGGGACTTTCGGAAATAATTTTAGCAGAAGAAGCAGCCTTATCCGGACTAAAAGGGAAGCATTATAGTAGTGTAAAAATGGCGTACCGATCTGCGGTAAAAAATGCCTTAAAGAACGACTTAATTTACGTGGGAGGAAGCACGTTTGTAGTGGCTGAAGTTTTATAACATTTTTTGAATTATTTGTTTGTGTTATATAAAAACTAGCTTATATTTGCATCCGCTAACTGCAAGGGCGCTTAGCTCAGTTGGTTCAGAGCACTTGGTTTACACCCAAGGGGTCGGGGGTTCGAATCCCTCAGCGCCCACAAAAAAATCCCGAAAGCACTTCGGGATTTTTTATTTTGTATATATTTATTAATCATTTTAGGGTCATTAACTCAGTTGGTTCAGAGTGTTACCTTGACAGGGTAGAAGTCACTGGTTCGAATCCAGTATGACCCACATCAAGCACCATCCCGGCGCAGTAGCGCCGGGTTTTTTATTTTGAGTCCCGAAAACTTGTTTTCCAGGGACAAAAAATAAAAACCCTTATGAGCGAAGCTCATGGGATGGTATTTGCAGTAGCGGGTTTATTCTGGATCACGTTAGTAATCCACAACTCAATTCACTTTTTCCTGCTATTTGTTTTCCTCCTGGGAGTGGTAGGATACAATTTTACCTTTACATCTCCCAGTTCATTTTTTAATTTCTTGTTTGCTTGCTCTATGAGCTCGCTTTGTAGTTTTATGATCCTTAGCAGGTCGTGTATGGCGTCCAGGTTTGCCAGTTGTGTGTACACCAATTCTTGCAGGTCGGCTTTGGTATATCTTTTTTGCATGATTTTAGTTTTGAAAAGATTTCTTTAGACTATCTAAACAAATCTATATATTTTCTATCAAAATTAAAATAAATATTTAGAAATTCTAAATTTTACTTTATTGAAGCTAAATTTATCTTGACAAATTCGAAAGACTTATGACTTCTTTAGGACTATACTTGACTAAAAAATCTGTGAACAGAGCAATGGTTTCAAGACGAACTGGGATCAGCCAAGCACGACTCTCTCAATTGAGTTCAAACAAATCTACGCGACTACGAGCTGATGAATTATATTTAATTGCTTTGGCGATTGACATAGATCCTGGGGAAATGTTCAAAGAAATTTACTCAAACTTAAAACTTCAGAGCTAAGAAGGGTGAATCAAAAGATTTTATATAAGGTATGGATGTATTGACGAAAGAACAGAGAAGTAAGAATATGAAAGCCATAAAAAGTGAGGGTACTAAAATGGAAGTAAGACTTGCTAAAGCTTTATGGGCAAAGGGGTACAGGTATAGGAAAAATGATAAATCTGTGTTTGGAAAACCTGATCTCACTTTCAAAAAATATAAAATAGCAATATTTGTTGATAGTGAATTTTTTCACGGGAGGAACTGGGAAATAGAAAAATATAGAATTAAAACTAACAGAGAATTTTGGTGGAAAAAAATAGAAGGAAATATAAGAAGAGATAAGACCGTTAATGATACTCTTGTTAATAAAGATTGGGTAATTTTAAGATTTTGGAGTCAAGAAATTAAAAAAGAATTGGAACTTTGTTTATTACGAATAGAAGAAGCAATAAGGAATGCCTAAATATACCGAAATAAGAAATAAGCTACAATTCGTCATAGATAAAAAAACCACGAACGAATTGGCCCATCTTACACATTATTTTCAAAATCAAAAAAATGGTGTTTCTCATTATTACAAAACAACTGCAAAAGAATATTTAGTAGAATTACATGAAAAATTAGAAATTTTAGAGGAACCAGAGTTTCAATACTATTTGCCTATAAAATGGGATATTCCATTTCCGCCCCCCAAAAATCCAAAATTTAAATTTATTGACTTATTTGCTGGAATTGGCGGTATTCGACTTGCTTTTCAAAATAATGGAGGAAAATGTGTTTTTACCAGCGAATGGGACTCATTTGCAAAAAAAACATATGAAGCCAATTTTGGAGAAGTCCCATTTGGAGATATCACACAAATTTCTGAAACGGAAATTCCTGACCATGATATTTTATTAGGAGGTTTTCCTTGCCAACCTTTTTCAATAGCTGGAGTTTCAAAGAAAAATTCGTTAGGTAGAAAACACGGATTTTTAGATAAAACACAAGGAACATTGTTTTTTGATATTGCTCGAATAATCAAGCATAAAAAACCAAAGGTTTTTATGTTGGAAAATGTAAAAAACCTTGTTTCTCATGATAAAAAGAAAACTTTTAAAGTAATAACAGAGACATTATCTGAATTGGGTTACTCACTTCATTACAAAGTTTTGGATGCAAAATATTATGTTCCACAACATAGGGAGAGAATCATAATTGTTGGGTTTAACAAATCTCTTTTTAACGGGAAAGAGAATTTTGAATTCCCAAAACAACCAGAAGTTGGATTTGCAGTTAAGGAAATTTTGGAAAGTAATGTTGATGATAAATATACTTTGTCAGATAAGCTATGGAACTATCTTCAAGAATACAAGAAAAAGCATCAAGCAAAAGGAAATGGATTTGGCTACGGATTGACTGACTTAAATGGAGTTTCACGAACTTTAAGTGCAAGATATTATAAAGATGGAGCTGAAATTTTAATACCGCAAAGAGGAAAAAATCCAAGACGGTTAACGCCTCGAGAGTGTGCAAGGATTCAAGGGTTCCCGGATAACTTTATAATTCCTGTTTCTAACAATCAAGCCTATAAGCAATTTGGTAATTCAGTTGCAATGCCATTAATACAAGCGGTTGGAAAGAACATTGTAAAAGAACTTTCAAAAAGAGATGAGTACTTTAGAAAAGGCAATTCAATCAGCACAACAGGCTGAAATAGCATTTAGTAAATTCATTAAACCAAATGACACAGGCTCGACTGGAGGACACCAAGCTGGTTTTCATTTACACAAAAGTTCTTGGCCATTATTTTTTGAAACAGAAGGACAAAAAGGAGCTAATAAAGACCATTTCGCTACAATCAAGTGGCAAGATGATTTTGAGACTTCAAGCAGATTTATTTACTACGGCAAAGGTACACGGAATGAGTACCGATTAACTCGTTTTGGTAGAGGTTTTCCATATTTAACAGATGATAATGTTGGTGATTTACTTGTCATTGTTAAAAAGTCTAAAGATTATTTTGAGGCATTTGTTTTAAGTAGTGATGATGACATTGAAGACTTTTTCGCAGCCTTAAACATTTCTTCGACGGAAACAAATGGAATTATTCCTAAGCAAACTGAACAAACTGCCGAGGACAGGCTAGTTGAATGCTTCTTAAAATATATCAAAGCTCTAACCGTTGATTTTCCACCAACTTTAGATATAGCTTCAAACGCAAGGAACTGCTATATAAATTCTTACGGTATAACAGTAAATCAAATTAAATCAAATCCTGATAGAGAGATACTTAAATGGCTTGAAGCAGAATATGATCTTTTCAAAACATTGGAAAATGATCGATACGCAGAACTTATTAAAAACCCCTTCCCATCAGTTTCGGAATTAGTCATTTCTGCAAATACCATTCTCAATAGGCGGAAAAGTCGTGCAGGAAAATCTCTTGAGCATCATTTAGAGGAAATATTTCGGATTTCAGAACTTATCTTTCAAACTCAAGTAACAACAGAAAACAACAAAAAACCTGATTTCCTTTTCCCTAATATTGAAGCATATAACAATCCGAACTTCGATGAAGCTAAACTGATTTTATTAGCCTCGAAGACCACTTGCAAAGACCGTTGGCGACAAATACTAAATGAAGCAGATAGAATAAAAACAAAACATCTGTTCACATTGCAACAAGGAATTTCAAAGAATCAACTTGAGGAAATGAAACAATATGATGTTCAATTAGTAGTCCCAAAAGCATATTTATCTAGTTTTCCTCAAGAGTATCGAGCAAATATTATAATATTAGAGCAATTTGTAAAAAGAGTGAATCAAGCGCAAAAATTGCCGAAGCCTTAGAGGTAGATGTGAGAGAGATGCTTGTGTCTACTAAATAGATAAATTGATCCTACTATAAAAAATAATTGTATTGGATAATGATGTAAAAGTTTAGCAAAAACAATCATTAGCACACATATTTAGTGGTATAATGATGTAAAATACATCAGTATATTCAAGTTACCTGTAAGCCCTGATAAACAGTGTATAAATTATACTTGAATAATGAAAAATTATAATACCAAATTTTCCATAATCTTATCAATTATTCTAGCTGTTATAGGTTTTTTTATTGCTTCAGCTTTCAATAATTTTTTACTACCATTATATAAAGGGGCTGGAGGTTTTTTCCTGCTTTTATTAGTCATACTTCAGTTAATAGCTTGGGTTTCTTATATAGGCCTTCCCATCTTAGGGGCTATTCTAGGGTTAACTATCTTTAGAAATGATAATAATCAAAGATCATCGTCATCAAGTTATAAATCAAATTACTCATCGAATAATTATCAAAGTTTTTCGGATTCATCTAACAACGATTATTCAAATAGTATTGAAAGAAAAAAAAGTATTATTCCAGGAAAACGAGGCGAAATTTATAATCAAGAAACTGGTAAATTTGAAAAAGAGTTAGGTCCATTTTATCAAGAAACGGGTAATAGAATTGATTTAGAAACTGGAAAATATCAAGAAGAAACAATTTTCGGAATCAATTTAGATACAGGAAAAAAAATCGATTTAGAATCTGGTGAAATTTATGAAGATGGTATGCTGGGTTACCAAAAGACAGGTACAAGGGTAAACCAAGAAACTGGAAATATTCAAAAAGATGGATTATTTGGTTGGGAAGATACCAACGAACGTATTAATCCTGAGACAGGCAAACGACAGGAACAAGATTGGCTTGGGATTTGGAGTGATAAAGATGATTAAAAGCCTACAGGTAACAACGGCTATAAGTAACCAGCCTGACCCTGTCCTTCAGGTAGATTGCCAGATTCCCTTTTAGTTAGTTTTCTTTTGCTACTTTAGTGGCTGACCAATGTAACTACTCATAGCCGAGACCGTTGTACAACATTTGAAGAACCCGAAATTTCAATTAAAATACATTCCATTGGAAACAAAAAAAGAAGAATTTGAATATGTTTATGTTGAAAATGACGGAACGGTACGTGAATTGGATAATGAAGAAATTGAGTATTTACAAACTAAATTTGAACCGACAGATGGAGCGAGACCTTATATTAAAAGTAGTTATAATCAACTAACACCTGACAATAAAGTTTTAGGATTTATTCAAAGGAATAAGGTTCCAAAAGATGTTGAAATAATAAATACTGATTTAAGGTATTTAGAAATGAGATTCCCAATTAGTATTTATGATTCTGGTAAGGCTATAGAAATACCTGTTGGAATATATAGTGTAAAAGTTCTTGGTGGTTGGAGTGTTTCGGTTGGTGATTTTATATTCACTTTAAAAAATAAGGACAACGGAAAAATAGTAATTCCAAGAATTACAAATTGGAGAGTTCAATCCTATGAATTTGGAGAAAGAGCAAAAAGGATAATGGTTCTTGATATTCCAGAATATGGAAAGTATATTATTGAATTTAAGAATCAGAAGAGTTTAAAAGTGAGACGTTCTAATTTAATAATTACAAGAATATTCGAAAAACATATTCCAAATGAACAATTACTAATTTGGATTGGCTGAAAAATAAAAAAACGGAGCACAACAATGGTTATAAGTAACCAGCCCGACAGAATCGTTCTGGCGGGTTGCTTGGTTCTTGCCTATTTACGAAAATCCTCACGGATTTTCTATCTGTGATTTATTTGCTAAATTAGGTGCTTAACCACGCAACTATCCATAGCCGAGACCGTTGTAGCAAATTAAAATCACTGTTATGAAAAAAATATTAATCTTATTAATTGTTCTTGGAGGATTTAACACAATCAATTCACAGAATATTTCTAAAAAAGACAGTTTAGAAATTAATGAAAAGATTGGTGACTGGAATAAAGCTTGGAAAATTAAAGATGCAAGTTTAGCGGCAAAGTGGTATTCTAATGATGCCGATTTCACGAATGCTTTTGGATTTAATATGATTGGGAAAAACAATATTGAATCATATTTATCGCGAGTATTTAAAATGGATTTTGTAATGGCTGGAAATTCAGAACAGACATCTTTGAAACTCAAATATATTTCCTCAAATGCAATACTTGCTATATCCACAATAGAGAGAAAAGGACAAAAACTAAGTGACGGAAAAGAATTAGGACAACGTAGGACAACCCATCACAGACTGTTTCACAAAAAAGACAATTGGGAAATTGTTGCACATTTGATTTCTGACGCACGAAGTATTGAAACGAATAAACATTAAAACTTGCTACATCAAAGTATAACCACAATTACGGCGGATTCGGACGTAGTCGAATCCATTCGGAATTGCTAAAGTCTGTGCTAAACTGAAAATTAACACATATAAAGCCGTAACTGACGGTTATACGAGACCGTTGTGCTTAAAACAGAACAAATCTAATGACACTTGAAGATTTAGGATATAATATAGATTTGGAAAACTATCGGAATGACCAAAACCTTGATTCATTCGAAGTCGGACGAGTTATTTCTGAACACAAGGAAAGATATGTTGTAAAAAATACTGAAAATGAATATGATGCAGAATTAATTGGAAATTTAAGGTTTTCGGCAGACAAAAGGTCTGATTTTCCTGCTGTTGGAGATTGGGTTGCTATTTCCGAATATGATGAAGGTAAAGTACTTATTTATTCTGTTTTTCCAAGGAAGACAGTAATTGAAAGACAAGCAGTTGGAAAACAAGGAGAAAAACAAATCATCGCAACAAATATTGATTTTGCTTTTATTGTACAGGCAGTTGACAGGGATTTTAACATCAACAGAATAGAAAGATACCTGACAATTTGTAATACATCCAATGTAAGGCCTATTATCATTCTCAATAAAATTGATTTGATAAATGACATTGAGTTAAAAAAGTTGATTCTTGAAGTTCAAGAAAGAATAAAGCAAGTACCAATAATTGCTATAAGTAATGAGACCAAAAAGGGTATCGAAAAGCTCAAAGAATATATACTAAAAGGAAAAACTTACTGTTTGCTAGGTTCATCAGGTGTTGGAAAATCAACTCTTTTAAACAATCTTTCAGATAGACAGTTGATGAAAACAAGTACGATTAGCTCAAGTACAAATAAAGGACGACACGTTACAAGCCACCGAGAATTAATAGTTCTTGAAAATGGTGGTATTTTAATTGACAATCCAGGAATGAGAGAAGTAGGAATTGCGGATTCAACTTGTGGATTGGAAAAGACATTTAAAATAATAGTCGAGCTATCCAAGGATTGCAAATTCAAAGATTGTACTCATACGACAGAAATTAATTGTGCCGTTTTAGAAGCTCTTAATAAAGGAGAAATTAACACGAACTCTTATGAAAACTATTTAAAAATAGAAAGGGAAAAAAAGCATTTTGAATCGACAGTTGCTGACAAACGTAAAAGAGATAAAGATTTGGGGAAAATGATAAAACATTTCAAGAAGACAAGAAAATCAAATAAGTACTAAGCACAACAACGTATATAATTAATTGCTGTAGCTGGTTAAGAGGAGGATCTTTTCTTACGTTTCACTATATTGTATTGAGGAAAATGAATCGTGTACTTTTACGCAACTAACCATACACGAACACGTTACCTACAATTATGAGAAACCGAATTTTAATAACATTTCTGCTAGCTATTGGAATTACGAATGCCCAAGAAAAATATTCGGAATTGATTATTGGTACGTGGGAATTAGACAAAACCTGTGACTTAAGAACGGACGCTGAAAAGAACGAATTTGAGGAAATTCCTTGGTGTCCACCAGAAACGGAAAACGGAACTGGATATCCAATTCGGACATATAAAGAAAACGGAGAATATTCGGATTATTTTACAGCGGAACATATTGAATACGGAAAATGGGAAATCAAAAATGAAACCCTAATTTTAAAAAGCCGAATATCAAAACAAAGCGATGAATCAAGAAAAGAGTTAATTGAGCGATTCTTAAAAAAAGGCTTGATTACAAAATACAATGATGGGTTTTATTATCAAAAGGCGATTGAAATTATTCTAAAGACCTTGACTGAAAACCGACTCGAATTCGGAAATGAAAAAGTATATTCAATACACGAAAGAATAAAATAACTGTAGGTAACAATGGCTATAATTCATTGCGGTTGAATTTCGAATTCATTGTAATTTGCTATCTTTCGGTTACGTCGGAAAATCATAGCTGATTTTCCGCAACGAGCCATACACAAGACCGTTGGCGGTAATTTGAGCAATATGAGAAGATTTAAACTTGGAATTGGAATATTCTTACTCTTTTTGGCCACTTGCTTCAGTTGTTCCAAGAGGAATCAAGAACCGAAAATCTTTGATAAATTATCCTATTATCAACCAGAAGGATTTAGGGACTCTCTACTTGTTGGAACACTTCAGGTCTTTGAAAATAGTGATGAGCAGGAAGGGAAGAAAATCAACCTTTTTGTAGCTGTAACACCGGCAATTGTAAGAGATAGCCTGATGGAACCTATCTTTGTTATAGAAGGTGGACCTGGCGCACCTGCTAGCAATCAGAGCTATTTTTACACAGAAATTGACCAAAGTTACAGACGTTATCATGACATAGTGTATGTTGATGCCCGAGGAACAGGTAAGTCGAATCCACTGCATTGCACTGAAATCCAAACCAAATATACTCCGCAAGAATATTTTGACCATCCTTTTCCACAGGCAAAACTTGAAGCCTGTATTCAGAAATATCAAGATTCAGTAGATTTTAATTTCTATCAGTCAAAGTATATGGTTGATGATCTAGAGGCTGTCCGTCAATGGTTGGGATATGATAAAATCAATCTAATGGGTATTTCTTTCGGTGGAAAGGTTTCGTTGATGTTCATGGATCGTTATCCAAACTCCATTCATCATGTGGTTTTACACGCCCCTGATGCCCCTCATTTTGAATACGTTTCGAAACGTGGCAGCTATAGCCAGCGAGCCTTAAATGAACTCTCTAAGTTATGTGAAAACGACAGCCTGTGCTTCTCAAACTATCCCTATTTCAGGAATGAATTGCAAGTGGTTATGGATAAGCTTAAGGCCGGTAAGGTTGTCCAAAACATAAAATGGAATGGGAATGAACAGGAGGTAGAATTAACATGGCCCCCAATTGCATATAAAATTTCAAAAATGCTTTACAGCGATGATCAGTATATTCAAATACCCTATTTGGTTCATGAGGCCTTTATAGGAAATTATACCCCACTAATTGAAGTAATGGATATTGCGAATACCGATACAGATTACTTTTTTGCTGATGGTTTATGGCTTTCCAACATTTGTGCGGAGGATTTACCGGCTGCTTTGCGAAATTACGATGAAAGTGAAAAAGAATCATTCTTAGGTGATTATGTGTTTGCTACAAGAAAATACGCCTGTGATCATTGGCCCGTGCAACCTTTAGAATCATCAGACCTTACTGCGGTTGTTTCTGATATTCCCACTCTCCTAATTTCAGGTCACTTCGATCCTACCCTTCCTCCAGAGACAGGTACTGAAATTGTAAAACACCTTTCAAACAGTCAACACATTGTCATTCCATATATGGCACATATGCTAGGCGATCTCTCTAATATCGAATGCTACGATCGCTATATTCTTGCTTTTTTTGATGGAAAAGAAGATCAATTAGATACTGAATGTTTTAATGAGATGAAGCCAGGGCCATTTAAACTACCGCCAACAACGTATAAAACCCATTGAAACGGGTTTTATACTAGACCGTTGTAGCGCATCCCACATCAGAAACCTATTAGTTTCTAAAGCTAACGACAGTGTGGGGTTAGAAAAAGCAGAAAAATAATTGATAATTTTGAAAAAATATAAACTACTGATTATCTACGACATAATTTGGCCTTAATCTCAGTTTAAACAAAACTAAAAATGAAAATTCATCTACTCTTATTACTATTTACTCTAACAATAGCATCGAATGCTCAAGTTATAGAATTAACAACAGACCAGTGGTTAGAAGATTTAGATTATGTAGTTACTCAGTTAAATGAGACTCATCCTAGTATTTACTATCAAATAGAGCGAGAACAGTTTAAAAACATTATAGAAATTGCTAAAAACCAAATTACTGAATCCAATTCAGGTATAGAATCATATTTAATCTTGAAGAAATTAGTAGCATCAATTCAAGATGGTCACACACGTATTATTGATAACGGTATTTTTGACATTGATGATTTAAGATTTCCATTTCGCATTGACAAGTTTTCTGATGGTGTCTTTATAACCGTGATTCATCAGGATTATGCAGAATACTTGGGCAGTAGAGTTATTTCCATCAACAACAGACCCATTGATGAAGTTATTGCGAAAGTCTCTGAAATTATTAATTGGGATAATAAGTTTGGACGCCTGCACCCAAGCTTAACCCATTGCTCATTTGCAAAAGTTCTGTTTGGTTTAGGAATTATTGAGAATGAAAATAAAGCCAATATTACTATCAAAACAAAAGATGGAAAAAAAGAAACTCTGATTTTCAATGCTGTAGCGAACAATCCATCAGAACTACGAACAGCCAGAATCAATATGATGCCGACGACTACGAATGAGTATAAAACCGTTACATCTCTGTTAAATAATAAAACACCTCTATATCTAAGAGAAAGTAATGAGAATGCAAAGTTCTATTGGTTTGAGCATCTAAAAGATAAAAGAGCTTTATATTTTCAATACAATCAAGTTGCTAATCAGCCAGGACATTTTGAAACTTGGATGGAATTTAATAATAGATTATGGAAATACATTGATAATAATGTAGACAGTATAGATAAGCTAATTATAGATGTCAGATTTAATGATGGCGGAAATGGATTAACCATGTATCCTTTTATTAATCAAATCATCAAAAGAGAACAATTTAACCAAGAGAATAGTTTGTACGTTATAATGGGTAATAGAACCTACAGTGCACCGGTCATCTTAATCTCAGAATTATTAATGCATACTAACGCTGTTTTTGTAGGTGAACCTCCTGCTAGTTCACTGAATTTTTTCAGTAATCAAAGAAGAGTTGGAAGGTTGCCAAATTCTAAAGCCTTACTAGGTATCGCAACGAGGACTATATCAAGTGCTGTTTTTCCCGATTCAACATACTTTTCACCAGACATTGCTGCGATAACCAATAGCTATGAGTACTTTAATGGTATTGACCCTTGTTTAAAAGTGATTCTTGATGATGATTTTTTATCAATAACTGCTTTTGCTGTAAAAAATGGAGCAGAAAAAGCAATAGATTATTACAATAATCTTAAAAAAGAATATGCAACAATCAAGTGGTGGAGAGAACTACAACCTCAATTTTTAGAAAGAGAAATAAATAGAAATGCCTATCAATTAATGAATGATTTAAGGATTAAAGAAGCCTTTGAGTTATTCAAACTAAATACACTAATTTTTCCAGATTCATACAATGCATGGGACAGTTTTGCTGAATGGTTTTATAACTCTAAAAAGTATCAGGAGGCAAAAAAATATTATCAAAAATCCCTTGAGTTAAACACAAATAATAGGAATGCATTGGATATGATTGAGCAAATAAATAATAAGTAATCCCATAGATTATCTAATTTGGATAAAAAACGTACTACAACAATGTATAAAAATAATAGCCAAAAAAGTAGTGAATTTAAGGGTTGTAAGCCGCTTTAACTTTCATGTAATTTGACAAGAATGAAGCCTACAATCGGCTACTATTCTTATACGAACCGTTGGCAATAATTTGAAGAGCCGAAATCCGAAACTGAATTTATGAATATGACTGAAATTCCTAAATTGACTTTTAACAAATTATTTGACTTGGTTGAGGAAAATAGATTTATAAACGAAGCTGACAGAAAGATTGCGGAAAAGATACTCGAAGCAGAAAATGATTGGGGAGATTGGAAAACCTCTGTCAAGAATTTAAATGAATTTATTATTGCATTGGAAAAAGAAGTTGGAGGAACCGTAACCAAAACTAGTCTGAACAAATTCTTAAAAAAATATAATCAAAGTATTTCTAAGAATGCTTGGAAATCAGAAAGCGTAAGTTATTTATTAGATATCTTTGAGTTAACTAAAGAAACTGAATTAAGGAAAATTTTTATTGACTTATCTAAAAAAATAAAATGAAACAAATCTATTTTCTGTTTTTTAGTCTTTACAATTGCTACTTCTTGTAATCTCAAAGAAACTTTTCAAAAAATACAAAAAATCAATACTGAATTGAAAAAAGAATTTGACCATTCAGAAATAAGTTCTAGTTATCATTTTCGGCACTGAAGAGAATGATGATTATTTTCAGATAGACTTTTACGAATATAATTTGTCAGATAAAACTCATCCAGAATATGATGATTTGGATTTTATAGAAGTAAGGTTTTCTAAATCTAGTAAAGAAAATTCTGATTCATTTGTCAATTTTAAATTTGAATAAAAAACTATTACCAACAACGTGTATAGCCAATTGCTGGTTCTAAGTGTACTCGGAAAATCCTACGGATTTCCCTCCGGTTCGTTTTCTTTTGCTAAATTAGTTGCTGGCAACATAGCAACTCATAGCCGGAGCCGTTAGCTATAATACTACAATACTCAAATGAAATACTCGATAATTGGTGCAGGAATTGGAGGCTTGACCACAGCTCTTGCATTTGAAAAAAAAGGAATAGATTATCATATTTTTGAGCAAGCCTCTGAGTTATCTGAAGTTGGAGCAGGAATATGGCTTGCTCCAAATGCATTACAAGTTTTAGAACATTTGGGAGTATTAGACGGTATTAAAGAAAAAGGGAACTCAATAGACAGAATTACGCTTGGCAAAGCAGATTTAAGTTCATTATCTGACAATTTTCAAGACAAAATTAAAAGAGAGTTTGGATATTCGACTATCGCAATCCACAGAGCAGAGCTTCAAAAGTTATTATTTGATAAAATTCCTAAAAAGAAAACATCTTTAGGAAAAGGGTTTCAATCATTTGAAAAATTAAATGATAAAAATATCAAAATAAAGTTTGATGATAATTCAGAATTTGTAACAGAATTTTTAATTGGAGCTGATGGTATTAACTCAAAAGTAAGAAAGCAGTTATTTCCTCAGAGTGAAATCAGGTTTTCAGAGCAGACTTGTTGGAGAGGTATAGCAAATATTAAACTAGACAAAGAATTTGAAAATAGAGGAATGGAACTTTGGGGGAATCAAATTCGCTTTGGAATATCAAAAATTGCAAAAGATAAGGTTTATTGGTTTGCTGTAGCTTTAGATAAACCGAACCAAAAAGATGATAAAAATTTAGTAAAACAAAAGCTTTTAAAAATGTTTGCCAATTTTCACCCGTTAGTAAACAAATTAATAACAGCTACTCCTGAAATCAATATTTTAAGAAATGACATTAATGACCTTAAACCTCTTGAGAATTGGCATAAAGGTAATGTTTGCTTAATTGGAGATGCAGGACACGCAACTACACCTAATATGGGACAAGGTGGTGCACAAGCGATTGAAGATGCATATTACCTTAGCAACTTAATTCAAACCAATCCAAATCAAAATGTTTTTAAGTTGTTCCAACAAAAAAGACAACCGAAAGTTAATACGATTGTAAAACAATCTTGGACAACAGGAAAAATGGCTCATTGGAGGTATGGTAAAAACTTAAGAAACTTTCTATTAAAGAATATACCAAAAAAAGCATTGGAAAATAAAATGCTGGAAATGTATCAAATTGAAAAAACAATTCAGATTTGAAGAGAAACAATATGAAATTTAAATTATTTTTTGTTCTTGTTTTTACGGTGACTATTTTAAGTTGTAATAGCAAGCCAGATAAAAATAACAGCTATCATACCCGGATGGAAAAGTCAATTGATTCAATTTTTAATCAGCTGGCAACCGATGAAATTTTTAATGGTGAACTCCTTGTGGCGCAGGGAGATGAAATAATTGTCCATAAATATTATGGGAATGCAGATCTAATTTCAAAAAAAGATTTTACAGAAGGATCTGTATTCGAATTGGCCTCGGTAAGTAAACCGTTTACTGCACTGGCAGTTGCTAAATTGGTATCGGAAAATAAACTGGACTATGACGATCCTATCACAAAGTTCTTGCCCGAACTTCCGTATGACAGTATCACAATAAAGCATTTGGTTACACATACGTCAGGATTGCCGGATTATAACACGGTTCTGTATCCGGTGTGGGATCCCGAAAAGGTTGCTAATAATGACGACCTGCTTGCTATTTTGGTAGAAAACCCGCCCAAACTGGTATCAGATACAGGTGGAGAATGGAAATATAGTAATATTGGATACACCCTTTTGACAATTATTATAGAGCGAGTGCAAAGCCAGACATTTCCCGAATATTGTAATGATTTTATATTTAGACCTTTGGGGATGGATCACACTACAATTCCAACCTTTGAAGAAACAAAGACCAATGCTAAATATGTGAACGATTATATCTTTAGCTTTGGAAAGGCAACTTATATTGACCCAAATGTATATCCGTCATTTGATAATGCAACCTTTACGGGTGATATGTACGGTGCACAAGGTATTTGCTCTAATGCTACTGATCTCTACAATTTCACCAAAATATTTTCATCTCAGGATATTTTACCGGAGGCATCCTTTAAGTTATATACATTGGGACAAGGAATCAAGACAGCAATGAGTGAAGACTATACATTGGGTTGGTTTTCCGATACCGATTCACTAATGGGGAGATCTTTGTATTATGTAGGAGGTTTTACCGGACACCGTTCTTTACTTCAGTATAATTATGATAAAGAAACAGTGATTGTTATTCTTAATAATACTTCAGCGCCAATTTGGTCTCTTAGGAAAATAGTTGTCAATTGTTTATCTGATCTGGATTTTGAGTATCCAAAAAAATCCTATATAAAAATGTTGAGTTATCAGCTTCAGGAAATTCAAAAAAATAAGATCACCAAAGAGCAAATGACTACTTTTGATGATAACAGCTATGAACTTAAGAGTTATGAATATGAAGAATTAATTGAAGAATTAACAGCCGACGATCAATACGATCTGGCAATCATTGCTTCTGAAAAGGTTTCTGAAATTGATCCTGATAATTACAGGCCACTTTTTCATATAGGTATTATAAAATATAAAACGGGTAAGATTGAAGAATCACTGATCTATTTCAATAAAGCGCTGGATCTTAATCCTAATGATACGTTGATAATTAATAGAATTAAGGAAATAAAGGGTGAGTAAAGCGTCTCGTTGTTATATGAGTTCCAAAATCCTTTCCAATACCATCCCACGGAAAACTTTATAAGAAAACTGTTTTTAGGAGGATTTATTGATATTTTTCGAAAGATAACTACTTATCGAAGTACCATATTTTACAACAAAACCATCATGAAGGCGTTTACAATCATGAAGCCTTTATGAAAGCAAACAGAGTATCAGACTTTTTAGGAGTTACCTCAAATAGATTTCAAAATGATTCGTTCTCCGTTTCAATTGTTAACTACCACCATTTTGTTTCTGAAGATTGGCATTATCATGAGGATATTCATTTATCTTCCATTTTGGTAGGTGGTAACCGGGAATCCAGAAAAAAGGAAGATATTATTGTGAATCCGGGTAAGATCATGACCTATAGAGAAGGTGAAATTCACCGAAACAGATACACGGTTTTTCCTTCCAAAAACCTGAATATAGAACTAAGTAGTGCCTTCTTTAATGATGAGCTCCGGTTCACTAACCTGCAACCCGACAATAGTGTTTATTTGTCCTTAATGAAAGTGTATTATGAATTATCGATAAATGATGTATACTCTAAGCAATCCATTAAGCAAATAGTAGCATCTTTTTTCTATAAGGATGAATCCTTTAAAAAACCTTTGTGGATTGATTCTTTAGTGTCGCTTTTACATGACCGTTGGAATGAGTTTATCTCACTGGAGGAACTTTCAAAAGAACTTGGACTTCACCCGGTTTCCATTTCTAAATACTTCGCTAAGCATTTTAATTGCACCTTGGCAGACTATATGCGGAAAATAAAAGTGGAACGTGCCATTTATTTATTGTTTAATTCGGATGCTTCCATTACTGAAATAGCCTATCAATGTGGTTTTTCGGATCAAAGTCATATGAATCGTTTGTTTAGGTTCTATATTGGGTTTAGTCCCAAGATGCTAAGAAGATTATAATTTTTTGTAAGGCTAATTTCATTCTATTTCTGTAACTGGCTTTTTTTTACTTTGCTCAAAAAAAGTATATGAATACATTACTATTTAAGCTTTCGTTTCTCATCTTCCTTACAATCCATCCGGTGTTTAGCCAGCTAACGATGACCGAAGATCAAAAAGACGAGTTTCTAAAAGACTTGGTATTGAGCTTTGAAACCGAATATTTATGGGAGCAGGAAGGCAAGGAAATAGCAAAAACACTTCAGGCTAAGATTGATAATGGTGATTACGTAAAGATCAATGATGCAGAAATTTTTGTGGAAACTCTAAATCGTGACCTGTTTGCATGGTCGAACGATCTGCATTTAAATATAGGTCTGCACTATCCAAAATCTAAAGAATTTTCCAGTACATCGAAGCCTTCTTCAAATCGTTCTATGTTCAAAAAGGAGCTTATAAGTAAAGGTATCTACTATTTGAAATTTAATGAGTTCCCAGCATTGAAACCATCATTAGAAAAAGAAATAGAGGAACTCATGGCATCTTTTGAAAACCCTAATGCAATTATTATTGATTTACGTGATAATGGTGGTGGTTCAGATGAAACTGTCAATTACCTGGCAGGTTACTTTTTTGAAGAAAAAACAAAACTGGCGACCAGTTATCAATGGAATAAGCAACCTCAGGAGATCTGGGCTTTGCCAAAAGCTTATTCCAAATCATTATCCAAAGCCAGGTTGATCATTTTAACGAGTCAGTCCACATTTTCAGCAGCAGAAATATTTACCCAGCGACTCCAATTGCATGAAAGGGCCATCGTCATAGGCGAACCAACACCGGGGGCAGCCCACAGGACTGCAACCTACTTGATGAGCGATATATTCCTTCTAAACTGGCCTTATGAAGAATCAAAACATGTTAAAGGTGAGTATGATCTGGAAGGAGTTGGTATTGAACCCAATTATTTAACACATTATAACAATGCCAAAAACGTTGCAGTGGAGTTTGCACAAAATGGGCAAATCTCTATCCCCGATAAAATTAAAATACCTGAAGAAACAAATTTGATAAATGCTCTTCTAGAAGTGATAAATTCAAAATCGATTGATGAAGTGTTTATCTCAAAACATCTCTTATCAGATAATCAAGATCAGGTTTTAAAAACTTTAAAGAAATTTAAAACTGTTTGGAATGATAATCTGGATGCAGAGTTGATAAATATTCATTATTTAAATGAAGATAGCTTCAGGATTTTCTTTAAAACTGGTTATGGTACCATTCAGATGAAGATCATTCTGACTGACAAAAAAATTGAAAAAATCATGTATCGGTTATAGTATTTCCAAAATTCTTTCCAATGCCATACCCCGGGAAGCTTTTATAAGCATAAAACTTTTTTGGGGAAGATGTTGCTTCAAATGTTGCCGGAGAGTCTCAAAGGTTTCAAATTTGTGAATATGAGGTGCGTTTGTCTTGACCTTATAAAAATTACTGCCTATTAAATAGGTTTCGCCTATAGGGTCTTTTTCCAGATAAGTAGTAATGTGCTGGTGTTCGGTTTCAGCTTCAGTACCTAATTCGAACATATCTCCTAAAAACAACACTTTATTTTCTCCTTCAGCTTGCTTAAAATTTTCTAAAGCTGCTATCATACTGGTTGGATTGGCATTATAGGCATCCAATATGATGCTGTGTCCTTCTTTTTCAATAAGCTGTGAGCGGTTATTGGTGGGAATATAACCTTCGATAGCTGTTTTGATCTTTTCTGTGGGTACTTCAAAATAATCCCCAATAGCAATGGCAGCAGCGATATTATGGAAGTTGTACAGGCCAATTAACTGACTTTGTATGGAAAGCCCCTTGTATTGCACTAAAAGCTGATTTGAAGCATCTTTTAACTGAATATGGCAGTTTTGATGTTCATCACCAAAAGTAATACGCTTTAAACTTTTTGAATGCAGCATTTGAGTAGCATCATTAGCATTCACAAAGACTGTTTTATCGTGCTCTTTCAGGTGCTTGTATAATTCGGTTTTACCTTGAATTACGCCTTGTACACTTCCGAAACCTTCCAAATGTGCCTTGCCAAAGTTGGTGATATAGCCGTAGTTCGGGAATGTGATGTTACAGAGCTGTTCGATCTCCTTTAAGTGATTGGCACCCATTTCCACGATACCTATTTCGGTTTTAGAAGTCATAGAGAGTAGAGTGAGGGGGACGCCTATATGATTGTTTAAGTTTCCTTTGGTGGCTGTTACCTTGAATTTTTGCATTAGTACTGCATTGATAAGCTCTTTGGTGGTAGTTTTACCATTACTTCCGGTGAGTGCTATAATAGGTAGTTGTAGTTGTTTTCTATGAAAAGCGGCCAGTTTCTGAAGTAATTTAAGAGAATTTCCACATAATATAGTCTCTCCTGTATTTCTATGATACCGTATTTCATCTATAATTACTTTGTAAGCTCCTTTGTTGAGTGCTTCCTGTGCAAATGTGTTACCATTAAAGTTTTCTCCTTTTAAACAGAAAAAGAGGCATCCTTTTGTAATATTTCGGGTATCGGTGCAAATACCGGTACTTTCAGTAAAATAACGATGGAGAATTTCAATTTTCATCTGCAAATAAAAGTACTAAAAAAGCCCTCCTGAACAATGTTCAAAAGGGCTTTTTGTATTTGAAACTATATATTTTTAATTTCTAGGGCGTTTTCCTTTTTTAGATTTAGAACCTACACGAGACATAGCACATCTAAAACCAATGTAGTCTGTCGCCATATCTTGCGGGAAATAACGTCTTTGAGCAGGATCTAACCAGTAATCTCTGTCTCTCCAGGAACCTCCTTTATAAACTCTCACCTGATTGTCTATAAGTGTTGTTCTGCTGGCAGATTTATCATATTGACGTTCAAGACTTCCGGTACTGTCTGCATATACCTGATGTTTAGGAGAATTGTACATTCTCTTCTTATCATCAATTTCGCTCTCTTCTTCATCGCTAAAAGAAGAATAGTATCGTGTAGAACGCTTGTCACCATCACGATAATCACGGTTGTCACTATCGGAGAAGTTGGTTCTTAAATAGGTTTCACTTTCGTCTACAGGAACCTGTAAGATCTCTCCCGGTAGGTTTCTGGCTACTATTTTTCCGTTGCTCAAGGTGTCATATACGATTGAGTCTGCAGTTACCACTTTTACTTTACCATCTTCGCCTATAGCGTTTTTAGTATAAACATTACCACGGTAGTAGTTAAAGTCGTTAAATTCATCGTCAACGATTGGACGGTACACATCTGCAACCCATTCGGCTACATTTCCTGCCATATCGTACAGACCATAGTCATTAGGCTCATACGATTTTACCTGTGCGGTAATATCTGCGCCATCATCACTCCATCCTGCAATACCTCCATAGTCACCATCGCCTTGCTTAAAGTTTGCTAATTGGTCACCACGAGATCTTCTGTCTCCGGAACGTGTGTATTGACCGTCCCAAGGATATTTTTTTCTACCTCTATATACATTGTAGTTACGCAATCCTATAAGGCCAAGAGCGGCATATTCCCACTCAGCTTCTGTTGGAAGGCGATAATCCGGCATTAAAAGGCCGTCTTTTCTTTGTACATATAGGTTTGTGCTGTCTTTGCTCTTTTTGGCCAATGATTCGGATCTTTTACCACCACGGGTAATAGAATCATTACCTCCATAGGTAAGCGTTGGAGAATTAAGATAGGTTTCGGTGCTGAATGTTTGCCCCGGCTCCACATCATAACGGGCATTTCTTACTGTAATGCCTTCTTCTTCCAGGATCAATTCGTTAACCCTGTCGGTTCTCCAGTTACTGAATTCTACTGCCTGTACCCAACTTACACCTACTACAGGATAATCTGCATAGGCAGGGTGACGCAAATAGTTATTGGTCATTACTTCGTTGTATCCTAAGCGGTTTCTCCAAACTAAGGTGTCCGGAACTGCTCCGTCATAGATACGACGATAATTTTCATCGGAAGGAGGGAAAACTTGTTTGATCCAATCTAAGTATTCCAGATACATAAGATTGGTAACTTCAGTTTCGTCCATGTAGAAGGACTGAATATGTTGTTGGTTAGGAGAGTTGTTCCAGTCATGCATAGGGTCATCCTGGACTCTACCCATGGTGTAGGTACCACCTTCTATAAAGACCAGACCGGGACCAGTTTCCTGTTCTTTTGCCTTGGGGTTGTACTGAAAACCACCTTCTTTGGAATTCATTTTCCATCCGGTAGCTCTAGAACTGTCCTTATAGTCTCTAGTCTTGTTACAACTTACTAATAAAGAAGTTACAACTACTGCAATAAATAGCTGTAATGCTAGGTTTTTTCTAATGTTCATAGTTTCAAATATGAAAAAATTGGGTTCGCAATATAACAATTAACGATAAAAGCGCAATAATATTTTAAATATTAATGCACTGTAAGGTTCGGTGATTCATTACCGACCCCATTACTAACGTATTACTTTTTTAATTATTATGTAAAAATGATAATATAAAAAACTTTAAAAAACCAGCCATACTAAGTGTATATTTGAAGCGTTATTTGTTATGATGAAAAGAATACTACTTTTATTGGGTATTATTGTATTGCCTCTTAGTTTATTAGCGCAAAATAAAAATATATCAATTGATTGGGGAGTTTATGAAAATACTACCTCAAAGAATTTCAATACTAAAGACAAAAAGACTTTTAGTGTAGAAAGGAGTCTCGCCTACATGAACCTGAAACTATCCGGTACGGAACTTAGCTATCGGCATCAATGGGTAGATAATGGCTACGCCAATGAAAACTCTATAAAAGTCACCAATGTAAGATACGGTTCCCTTACTTCAGAAGAATTAAAAAGAATCAATAAGGATATAGTTCCTGAAAAACTTTCATACAGCATTGGAAGCTCCGAGGCCAGAGAGGTAATTTATACGATGCTGACCATTTCTCCGGTAGTTAAAACCAACAGCGGATACAAAAAAGTACTTTCTTTTTCGGTTTCTTATACCTATAGAGCCCAAAGAAACGGAGGAACTGGGATGGCAATAACCAATTCGGTACTTGCATCGGGGAATTGGTATAAATTTAAAGTTGAAAAAACGGGTATTTATCGTGTCGATAAGAGTTTTTTATCAGACCTGGGGATGAATACCGACGGGGTCGACCCAAGAAACCTTAAGATTTATGGACATGGAGGTAAACCCTTATCTCTTTTAAACAAAGAGAATACCTTTTTTGATCTTCCGCAAAACGCTATACAGGTAGTTGGAGAAGAAGATGGTTCCTTTGATAATGGAGATTATATTTTGTTCTACGGAATTGGAGTGTTAGGATATGATGCTCAGAGCGATACCAATGAAAATCCTTATGCAGATGAAGCTTTTTATTATGTGACTGCAGATGGTGATCCGGGGATACGTGTACAGGAAATGAACGAACCTACACAAGCACCTACAAGGACCATAGACAGGTTTAACGATTATCAGTTTCACGAAGTTAATGAGTTTAGTCCAGGTAAAGTTGGGAGAAGGTGGTTTGGAAACAGGTTCGATATAGAAAGCGAACAGACCTACGAGTTTAATTTTCCGAATATTATTTCGGGTGAACCCATGGACATAAAAGTGAAAGCAGCTTCAGCTTCTGAAACAGCTACTTCTATGGCAATTTCAATTAATGAAACTACGGTAACCCCGCTTCAGTTCTCAACTATTGGAGGGACACTTTTATTTGATACAAGAGAATTTGACTCGTCTGAAAGTAGTATTGAAATTCCGGCTTCCGGCGAAACAGTAACGGTAGACCTGGCCTATATAAATGGAGGAAATCCTTCTAGTATTGGGTATTTGGATTATATAAGTATAGAGGCTCTGCGCCAGCTTTCAGGTACTACTGGGCAACTACCATTTCAATATAATGAAGCTGCAACACTTCTGGGAGTAGCAGAGTATCAGATTACCAATGCATCTCAATTTACACAAGTATGGGATATTACAAATACAGCTTCCATTTCAGCAAAACAAAATCAGGACAATGCTTCGTCATTTGCTTTTAAAGTTAATTTGGGGGAACTTCGAAAATACGTTGCCGTAAACCCCAACGACTATTTTGAACCAGTAAAAGGGAATCAAACGGTTGTAAATAATCAAAACTTAAAAGGGACGATCTTTAACGATGAGTCTGGAAATTTTAAGGATATAGACTACGTTATTATAGCTCCTTCTTTTCTAATTCAACCGGCTCTTCGGCTTGCCAATCTTCATAAGAGTTTAAATGGATATAATGTAAAAGTAGTTACTACAGACAAGATCTATGAAGAATTCAGTTCCGGTAAACAAGATGTTAGTGCTATTAGAAACTTTGTAAGGTATGTATATGAAAATGCTTCCTCTCCCGATAAGCGTATAGAATATCTATGCCTTTTTGGAGATACATCTGTAGATTATAAGGATCGGCTTTCTAACAATAATAATACGGTACCTACATTTCACACGCTTAGAAGTACGAATAGCCTTTCTTCATTTATGTCTGATGATTTCTTCGGAAATATGGGGCCTGAAGAAGGAGCGATAGGCAGTGAGACACCAGATGCCACTGGAGAAGTTCAGGGAGATCAGGATAAACTGGATATAGCCGTTGGAAGGATCGTAGCAGATAATGTTCTATTGGCAAACCAAATGGTAGATAAGATCGAAAATTACTTTTCGAAAGTATCGTACGGTAATTGGCGAAATAATTTTGTTCTAATTTCAGATGATGTAGATGAAGAATTTGAATATGAGGACCTGGAAGTTAATTTGGATAACTTAGGGAATGAAATTTCCTCACAGAAGCCATTTGTAAATGTAAAGAAAATACATTCAGATGCATTTCAACAACAAACATCGGCAGGAGGGAATCGATATCCTGAAGTTGAAGAAGCTATTAAAAATGCCACAGAAGTAGGTGCTTTGATCATTAATTATTTTGGGCATGGAGGAGAAGATGGGCTGGCGAAAGAGTTTATTTATACAAAAGATATTGCCAACGATCTGAAAAATAAAAACAAATATCCTTGTGTAGTTACAGTTACCTGTGAATTCACAAAATTTGATAACCCTTTGCGTATTACAGCAGGAGAACTTACCTATTGGAATAAAGAAGGAGGATCTATTTCTATGGTAACAACTACTCGATCCATTGGGGTTTCATTGGGTGTAACATTTAATAATGTTCTGGCTTCAGAATTATTTGGTTTTGGGGTGAATATTCCTAATACACCTGCCGAAGCATTGCGTATCTCCAAAAATCAGATTAGTAACCTGGAAAGACGGGTGATCTTTTATGTGGGTGATCCGGCAATGAATTTAGCCTTTCCAAGACAGAGGATTCGCTTAACAACCTTAAATGGGGTCCCTATTGCACAGGCTACAGACACCTTAAAGGCATTGAGCAGGGTGAGAATGGGCGGCGAAGTAGTAGATGAATCCGGCAACTTACTGAGCAACTATAACGGTGTTTTGGAAGCAAAGGTGTTTGATAAAGATGTGCAAAGACAAACTCTTGGGAATGATGGGGTTAGGGATGGTAATGGCAATTTGTTGATTTTAGACTTCATCACTTTAGGCGAAGGCCTTTTTAACGGCCAGGCAACGGTTACTAACGGTACTTTTGAATTTGAATTCGTTGTTCCCCGTGATGCACAAATCCCTGTTGATAACGGAAGAGTTAGTTTCTACGCTCAAAAAGATAATGAACTGGAAGACCAGACCGGCTTCAATTTAGATATAAAAGTTGGAGGACTTAATGAAAATGCACCTGAAGATAATCAAGGGCCCTTGATCTCTCTTTTTATGAATGATGAAAGTTTTGTTTCCGGAGGGATAACAAACGATTCGCCAATACTCATCGCCAAATTAGAAGATGAGAACGGGATCAATACGGCCAGTGGTATTGGTCATGATATGATCGCTATTTTAGATGGTGATGAATCTAATCCTTTTATACTTAATGAATATTATCAGGCAGAAGTAGATGATTTCACAAAAGGAAAGACTACCTATAGATTAAGAGACCTCGAAGTGGGGTTACATACACTTACAGTAAAGGCCTGGGATGTCTATAATAATTCTTCTACAGCAGAAATTCAGTTTATTGTTGCCGGAGATGATTCTCTGGAAATCACACGCGTATTAAACTATCCTAATCCTTTTGTTAATTATACCGAATTTTGGTTTAATCATAACCGTCCATTCGAACCTTTAGAAGTACAGGTGCAGGTTTTTACGGTCACCGGAAAAGTGGTTTGGACCCAAAATCAAATTATAAACACCGATGGTTTTCTATCCCGTGACATTGTATGGAACGGACAAGATGATTTTGGAGATAAAATAGGAAAAGGGGTCTATGTATACAAGATAACTGTTAAATCTACGTTAACCAACCAGCGAGTTGAAAAATTTGAAAAACTGGTTATCCTTTAAAATTTAAAAATTATATTTGTCAAAATTTATACCTCATGAAGAAAATTCTTATACCAATATTAGTTGGTCTATTAACTTTTAACGTTTCAGCACAAGATGATCCTACAGAAAATCAAAGAGTTATCACAACAGCTGTACCTTTTGTATTAATTGCAGCCGATGCGCGTGCTGCTGGTATGGGTGATATTGGAGTAACAACTTCTGCTGATGCCTTTTCTCAACAATGGAATCCGGCAAAATATGCTTTTGCTATTTCGAAACAAGGAATAGGGGTTACATATACACCTTACTTGAGTCAATTAGTAAACGATATATTTCTGGGAAATATAACTTATTACAATAGAATTAACGAACGAAGTGCTATAGGTACCAGTTTGCGTTATTTCAGTTTAGGCGATATTGAGCTTCGGGATACTGCAGAGCAGGACCCTTTAATACAAAGCCCAAATGAGCTTACGTTTGACGTGTCCTATGCATTGCGTTTAAGTGAGCGGTTTTCAATGTCTGTAGCAGGTAGATATTTACGATCTGACCTTAAGATACAGGCCTCAAATGAAGATGCTTCCGCTGCAAGTTCTTTTGCTGTAGATGTTGCAGGATTCTATCAGAGTGAAGAAATTGCTTATAACGATTTTGACGGTCGCTGGAGAGCCGGTTTCAATATTTCTAATATTGGTCCAAAAATTAAGTATGATGAAGTAGGACAAGAAAATAATTTACCAACTAACCTTGCCTTAGGTGGTGGATTTGATTTTATCCTGGACGAATACAACAAAGTTGGTGTTTCGGTTGAAGTAAATAAGTTGTTAGTACCTACTCCTCAGGATTTTGATGGTGACGGCGATATAGATGCAGAAGATGATGAGGAGTATGAAAATATTAGTTTCTTTTCCGGAATGTTCAAATCTTTTAATGATGCACCGGGTGGTTTTAGCGAAGAGCTAAAGGAGTTTACGTGGGCATTGGGAGCAGAGTACTGGTACCAGGATGTGTTTGCATTCCGTTCGGGATATTTTAACGAAAGTGACCTTAAAGGATCCAGAAAGTTCCTTGCATTAGGTGCCGGATTTAAGTATACAGCAATTAATATAGATATATCTTATTTGTTCTCTACATCAAAAGTGACAAGCCCATTGGAAGGAACACTTCGTTTTGGTTTGACGTTTAACTTTGGGGACGAGTACGACGAATATTAACAGTGTGAAAAAAATTAAGATTGAAACTCATTTGGAGGTTTTCGATACGATTTCAGAACTTCCTCAGGAAATACAAGATCTAATGAATAAGGCGCAGCAAGCACGTGAAAATGCTTATGCGCCTTATTCGCGTTTTAAGGTAGGTGCAGCCCTTCGATTATCTACAGGAGAAATTATTATAGGTAACAATCAAGAGAATGCCGCCTTTCCATCCGGACTATGTGCAGAACGTGTAGCCGTTTTTCACGCTGGGGCAAGTTTTCCGGGAGCTGTTATTTCTGAAATGACGATCACTGCACGTTCATTAAATCATCCGGTTACTACGCCCACACCTCCTTGCGGGGCGTGCCGTCAGTCTTTAGCCGAATACGAAGTAAAACAAAAAGCACCTATTAGTATCTATTTTATGGGTGAAACCGGTAAAGTGGTAAAGGCAAATGCTGTAAAAGATTTATTGCCTCTTATCTTTGATGACTCTTATCTAAAATAATTTACCAGTCTGCTGTTTTGTAGTCCTGCAGAATATAGTATTTTTGTTATTCGTGCAATAAATTTCCAATGGGAATTATTACAATTAGTACATGAAAAGAATTACAAAGCAAACATATTTGGATTGGTACGAGAATATGCTCTTTTGGCGCAAGTTTGAAGACAAGTTGGCGCAAGTATATATCAATCAAAAAGTAAGAGGTTTTCTTCATTTATACAATGGCCAGGAAGCTGTTCTGGCAGGTTCACTACACGCTATGGACCTTACCAAGGACAGAATGATCACTGCGTATCGCAACCACGTACAGCCTATAGGAATGGGTGTGGATCCCAAACGAGTAATGGCAGAATTGTATGGAAAGGCTACCGGAACATCACAAGGTTTAGGAGGATCTATGCATATTTTCTCTAAAGAGCATCGGTTTTATGGCGGTCATGGTATTGTTGGAGGTCAAATTCCTTTAGGTGCCGGAATTGCTTTTGGCGATAAATACCATGAAAGAGATTCTGTAACGCTCACTTTTATGGGAGATGGTGCAACACGTCAAGGATCATTGCACGAGACATTTAACCTGGCAATGCTTTGGAAATTACCGGTTGTATTTTGTGTTGAAAATAATGGATATGCAATGGGAACTTCAGTAGCACGTACGGCAAATCATACTGATATCTGGAAACTGGGATTGGGCTACGAAATGCCCAGCAGGCCCGTTGATGGTATGAAACCCGAAATGGTCGCTAAGGAAATGGACGAGGCTATTGAAAGAGCACGTAGAGGAGATGGCCCAACCTTTTTAGAAATACGAACCTATCGTTATCGGGGGCATTCTATGAGTGATGCACAACACTACCGAACTAAAGAAGAGGTTGCAAAGAAACAGGAGGAAGATCCAATATCCTATGTGCTACATCATATTTACCAAAAGAAATGGGCTACTGAAGCCGAAATAAAAAAAATTGATAAACGAGTAAAGGATCTGGTAGCTGAGTGCGAAAAATTTGCTGAAGATTCTCCATATCCGGAAAAGAATGTAATGTATGATGCGGTTTATGAACAGGAAGATTATCCGTTTTTACCTCACAAACTATAGACTATGGCAGAACTAATTAACATGCCTCGATTGAGCGACACCATGGAAGAAGGAACGGTGGCAACCTGGCTTAAAAAGGTTGGTGACAGGGTAGAAGAAGGAGATATTCTAGCCGAAATAGAAACCGATAAGGCCACTATGGAGTTTGAATCTTTTTATGAAGGAACATTGCTTCATATTGGAATACCCGAAGGAGAAACAGCAAAAGTAGATACATTACTTGCCATAATTGGCGATAAAGGAGAAGATATATCCGGTTTGATTAATGGGGAGGAAAAAACTGAGGTAAAAGAAGAGGACAAAACAGAAAAAGGAGAAGAACCCACTGCAGATAATTCTGAGAATACTGCACAGATTCCGGAGGGTGTTTCTATAATTACAATGCCTCGCCTTAGTGATACTATGGAGGAGGGAACTGTTGCGAGTTGGTTAAAGAAAGAAGGCGACACAGTAGAAGAAGGAGATATTCTGGCCGAAATAGAAACTGATAAAGCCACTATGGAGTTTGAATCATTCTATTCGGGAACTCTACTTAAAATAGGTATCGCTGAAGGGGAAACAGCAAAAGTAGATGCTTTACTTGCTGTAATAGGGCCAAAAGGAACCGATGTTTCAAGTGTATTTGAAAATTTCAAAAATGCAGCTGGAAAAAAGGAAACTGAAAAGCCTTCTCCGGAAAAGAAAACTGAAACTGCTCTCCAAACTAATAAAGAAACTTCAAAAGCTGAAGAAAAGAATACAGTAGTTTCCTCACAACCTTTTATCGCAACTGATGGAGGACGTATTTTTGCATCACCTCTGGCCAAAAAAATAGCAGTGGAAAAAGGAATTAACCTAAGTCAGGTACGTGGTAGCGGAGAGAATGGACGTATAGTAAAAAGCGATATTGAAAATTATCAACCTGTTGCGGTAGCTGCTGCTTATACTCCGGTTGGAGAAGAAAGTTTTGAAGAGATCAAAAATTCGCAAATGCGAAAAACTATTGCGAAACGTTTAAGTGAGTCCAAGTTTACAGCTCCGCATTACTATTTAACCATAGAGTTAGATATGGATCATGCTATTGCTGCACGAACAGCTATTAATGCAGACCCGGATGTCAAGATATCCTTCAACGATATGATCGTAAAGGCCTGCGCAATGGCACTACGCAAACATCCACAAGTAAATAGTCAATGGACTGGTGAAGCGACCCGAATAGCAAAACACATTCACATTGGTGTTGCAGTAGCGGTAGATGAAGGGTTGTTGGTGCCGGTATTAAAATTTGCAGATCAAATGACCTTTTCGCAAATAGGTGCAAATGTGAAAGAATTGGCTGGAAAAGCCCGCATCAAAAAGATCACACCTCAGGAAATGGAAGGAAGTACTTTTACGGTTTCAAACCTAGGAATGTTTGGAATTAAAGAATTCACTTCTATCATTAATGCTCCAAACTCTGCAATTTTATCTGTAGGAGCAATTATTGAGAAACCTGTTGTTAAAAATGGAGTTATCGCTATTGGAAATACAATGACAGTGACTTTAGCCTGTGATCACCGTACAGTGGATGGAGCAACGGGAGCTCAATTTTTACAAACCTTACGCCAGTATATTGAGAATCCGGTGACAATGTTTGTGTAAAGAAGTTATAATTTATAATCTATAGTCCCGCTATATTCAGTTTTCCTGAAAATAGTGGGATTTGTGTATATTTAGAATATGAAAAATATCATTATCACAGGAACCAGCCGGGGTATTGGCTTCGAAATGGTAAAATTGTTTACAGAGGCAGGCCACAATGTATTGGCACTTTCCAGAAATGAGAGCCCTGTCTTAGGATTACAACTTCAAAATTGCACCACTTTTTCCTGTGATATTACAGAATTTGATAATATATCTAAGGTTTCAGAGTTCATCAAAGAGAACTGGATGCATGTTGATGTTTTGATCAACAATTCCGGATCACTGGTAAATAAGCCTTTTTCAGAAATCACTATGGACGATTTTAAACGATCCTATGATGTAAATGTTTTTGGAGTAGTAGGACTAACCCAAGCAGTACTTCCGTTTATGAAAAAAGACGGCCATGTGGTAAATATAAGTAGTATGGGCGGTATCCAGGGAAGTATAAAATTCCCTGGCTTAAGCGCGTATAGTAGTAGTAAAGGAGCTGTTATAACACTTACAGAGCTTTTAGCTGAAGAATATAAAGAAATAGGGCCTTCATTTAATGTGCTGGCTCTGGGAGCAGTACAAACCGAAATGCTTGAGGAAGCTTTCCCAGGGTATCAGGCCCCACTAACAGCTTCGGAAATGGCAAATTATATTATGGATTTCTCGCTTAATGGCAATAAATTCTATAACGGAAAGATTTTACAGGTTTCCAGTTCAACACCTTAATGAATGACAGCTATTCTCGAAAAATATATTCCACAAGCATCTGTACAACCGGTTTTTGAGCTTATAAAGACCAATAAAGTTCATTTAAAGATTGTAAGCGAACGGGTTACTCGTCATGGTGATTATCGAAAACTTCCAAACGGGCAACATCAAATTACAGTAAATGCTAATTTAAACCCATATCGGTTTTTAATCACATTGATCCATGAAATAGCTCATTTGGTTGCATTTAACGAATGCGGGCGAAGTATAAAACCTCATGGGAAAGAATGGAAACATATATTTCAACAGCTTATGTTACCTTTTATCAGGCCGGAGATTTTCCCTAATCAATTATTGCCGCTATTAGCACTTCATTTTAAAAATCCAAAAGCAACAAGTGACACCGATACTTCTCTTTCCTTAGCATTAAAGCAATATGATCCTGCGAACGATAAAAACTATATATTTGAAATACCTCAGGGAGGACTTTTTAGATTGTATAATGGAAAGGTCTTTAAACGTGGAAATAAAAGGGTAAAACGATATGAGTGTCTGGAAGTAACAACCGGACGTATGTATCTGTTTAACCCAAATGCCGAAGTAGAATTTTTAAAATAAACTGATGAACAAAGATTATTATGCAGTAGTTATGGCAGGAGGGATTGGTTCTCGCTTTTGGCCTGTGAGCACTAGAGCATTTCCCAAACAGTTCCATGATATGCTGGGAACAGGACAGACCTTATTACAAAAAACGTTCTCCAGATTAACACAATTAATTCCTTCAGAGAATATTTTAATACTTACCAATGAGCGTTATCTGGATCTAACTTTACAGCAATTGCCTGATATAAATGCAGCGCAAGTAGTTTTAGAACCCGCTATGCGAAATACCGCACCTTGCATTTTACTTTCTGCCTTAAAGATCCAAAAGAAAAACCCTAATGCATTGATGCTGGTGGCACCAAGTGATCATTGGATAGAAGATGAAAAGGCTTTTGTAAATGATGTCCAAACATGTTTTGATGCTTGTCAAAAACAAGATATGTTAATGACTTTAGGAATTCACCCTACCTTTCCCAATACAGGTTATGGCTATATTGAAAGTGATAAAAAGGATATTTCGCCTATTAGAAAAGTACAACAGTTTAGAGAAAAGCCAAACTATGAAACCGCAAAACAATTTATAGCTGAGGGTAATTTTCTTTGGAATGCAGGGATATTTCTATGGAGTGTTAAAAGTATTATAGCTTCTTTTGAAAAAAATAAGCCGTTGATGTATTCTTTATTTCATGAAGGATATCCGGTTTACAATACCGAAAACGAAAAAAATTTCATTGCAGATAATTATGAAAACGCTGAAAATATTTCTATTGATTATGGAATTATGGAAAAAGCGACAAATGTCTTTGTGAAGAAAGCGTCTTTTGATTGGAACGATCTGGGAACATGGGGAGCTTTACATGATAAGATGACAACCGAAACTTCAGAGAATGCCGTTGTAAGAGCTATTCCTCATTTGAAAAATGCGGAAGGCAATATGATCTATACGGCTTCGGAAAAATTAGTAGTTATTGATGGTGTAAATGATTATATTATAGTAGATAAAGAAAATGTTTTGCTTATTTTTCCAAAAAAAAAGGAGCAAAAAATAAAAGATTTATTAATGGAAATATCGCACACTTTTGGCGAAAATTATACGTAGCATGAATACTTCAGAAAATAATAACGATATAAAAATTACTCCTAATGATGAGCAATTTGAAAATGTAA
The DNA here is from genome assembly GCF_058148525.1 of Ulvibacter sp. 2210JD10-4. NCBI lineage: Bacteria > Pseudomonadati > Bacteroidota > Flavobacteriia > Flavobacteriales > Flavobacteriaceae > Ulvibacter > Ulvibacter sp. 2210JD10-4. The sequence continues at coordinate 271,441 of NZ_JBYVJZ010000004.1, read as the reverse complement.
AAGTAAGTACCTGGCAGGGGATTAAGAAATTCTTATCAGAGCTGCTTGATATCCGCCTGGATACAGATCGTGATGCTACTATAGAGGCTGTTAAAAAAGATATTCCGTTTAAGGGGCATACTGCCTGGATCTTAATATTTTCCATTTTTGTAGCCTCTATTGGGTTGAATGTTAGTAGTACGGCAGTTGTTATAGGGGCGATGTTAATTTCACCACTAATGGGGCCTATTGTGGGTGTGGGATTATCTGTTGCCATTAATGATGTGGAAACCCTAAAACGCTCCATGATCAATCTGGGCGTAATGGTGGTTCTAAGTGTATTGACAGCTTTTCTATACTTCAAATTATCACCACTAACAGAGGAAACCCCTGAACTCCTGTCAAGAACATATCCAACCATTTTGGATGTATTAGTTGCTATTTTTGGAGGCTTGGCTTTGATAGTGGCTAAGACCAAGAGCGGGACTATTGCCAGTGTAATATTTGGTGTAGCTATTGCAACTGCACTGATGCCTCCTTTATGTACTGTAGGATACGGATTAGCAGTCAATAATTTGAATTATGCCGGAGGAGCTTTGTATTTGTTCTCAATTAATGCGGTTTTTATTGCTCTTTCTACATTTATCGTTTCTAAACTTTTGCGTTTTCCATTGGTGCGCTATGCAAATTCTAAGCGCAGAAAAAGAATAGCGCAGGTTGCCTCATTGATTGCTTTAATTGTTATGGTGCCAAGTGTTTATTTATTCATTAACCTTTTGGATGAACAAGTTTTTGAAAACAGAACAAAGGAATTTGTAAAAAATGTTGTGCAATATGAAGGTGCTGAGGTTGTGAAGTTCACACAGGATTATGAAACCAGAAATATTGAGATATATCTCATCGGCAGACCTGTGCCAACAGAAAGAATAAATGCCTGGATTAGCGAGCTTAAAACTACCGAAAAGCTTGAAGATTGTGATCTTAGAATCTATCAGGGAGCCGATCAAAGTGGTGAGTTGGCCGAAAAATTGTCAAGTGAGGTAAAAGCAGGTATTCTGGAAGATCTATATGTGAAAAATGAGCAGCTGTTAGAGGATAAAAATTCCAGAATTGAATTTTTGGAGAACGAAATAGCTAATCTTAAAATAAAAAATATTCCTTTTAGAGAATTAAGTGAAGAAGTAAGAATTAATTATAAAGACATTGAAACTTTTAGTTACTCCAGTAAAATCACTACCAATTTTACAAGAACGGACACACTTCCCGTAATCAATATAAAATGGAAAAATGGGATCTCTTCAAAAGCAAGAAAAGAGCAAATGGAACGTCTGGAAACATGGCTTAAATTCAGAATGAAATTAGACACGATAAGTGTTTCAGAATATCCATAAAAAAAAGGTGCCATTTTTGGCACCTTTTTTTAAGTGAAATAAATACTATTATTTTTTTATAAACTTGTAACTAACCTTACGTTTTTCAATTTCAAGTTGTACAAAGTATACACCAACGTTAAGAGAAGAAACGTCAATGTTATTCTCTGTTGAGATTTCTGTATTTGAAATAAGTTTACCGTTTAGATCTATAATTGTTACAGGAGTACCTTCTAACCCTCTAAGTGAGAAGTTTAAAAGGTCTGTAGTTGGATTAGGATATAAGCTGATTCCATTTATTTGAAAATCTGTTATTGCCAGAGGATTACTTCCTTCAACAATAATATGTGTTTCATTAATGTCTGGATTATTGAGATAATCAACAGTACCAGATGGCCAGCGAATAATAATTTGGTCAATATTTGTACTGGCTCCTATTCCAAAGTGCCCCAGCAATGAATTCATGTGACTAAATCCTTGACCTGAACGAATTTCGCGAATTTGCATACCCCAGTCTCCATAAGCTTCAATACGAGCTCCAATTCCGTTTAAGTTACTGGCAACTCCTTCCAAACCTATTTTCACCCAGTTGTTGGCATTTCCATCATTGATCCATAGATTACCATCATTTACTACGTCAAGGAATCCATCATTGTTAAAATCTCCAATGGCTCCTTCATCAAAAGGAAGGTCAACCCCTGTAAAGGTCATATCTCCATTATTAATGTATAGTTCTTTGGATAATTCAGAAAAAATATCAACGAACCCATCATTATTGAAATCAGCTGCTTGATTTTCCCAGGCACCCAAATCATTAGCATTGATACCTGTTGTTGCAATAATATCTGTAAACATACCTGTACCGTCATTTTCCATAAAACGATTTTGGAAATCATGGTTTACAATAAATGCATCAAAGTCCCCATCATTATCAAAATCTTCAAAAACTGTAGCCCAAGACTGTGCATTATCACGCATATTAATATCTAATCCGTTTTCAATAAATGTACCATCTCCATTGTTGGTATACATAGCATTGTCACGGTTAGGGTCACCAGGAAGAGCACCACCTCTACACTTGGTTAAATACATATCATTGTCACCATCATTGTCATAATCTACCCATACTGCAGCATAATTCCCCGGCCTGTCTAAAGTGACCAAAAAAGTTTGGTCTAAGACCATATTCTGCCCACCATCATTTCTGTAAGGATGACTTTCGTCTACATCATGACATACAAAGGCATCTATATCGCCATCATTGTCGATATCAGAAAAAGTAGATCGTTGTGAGAAAATATACTCCGGATGTGCATCTTCAGTATAGGCAGTACCATCTGCGTTGGCAAATAAAAATGAAACACGGGAGTCATTACCTAATACAAGGTCGTTATATCCGTTTTTGTCTATGTCTGCAGCTGCAATACTCCAGTTAGGTGTATTGGCAATTGACATAGATATAAATTCTGAAGTAAAGGTCCCATCAGGTTTTTGGTAATCAATACCTATACCCGAGCTGCTAACACGAACATAATCATCAAGATAATCTCCATTCATGTCTACTGCGACCTCTGAATTGTCAGCGTAACTTCCAAGTAACCCGCTTTGATTTGTAAATGTTACTTGTGCCATAATTGAAGCACTGCAAAGTAATACAATGCCTAGTAGTAAGTTGTTTTTCATAGTTTTGGAATTTTTAATGGAGCTAAAAATAAGTTAAATTATTTGATTTACATAAAGTTAAAGTCAAAAATCATCCCTCTTTTAGCTGAATATCCCGGATTTTTTTGAATAAATTAGAAGAATACACAAAATTAGTTACGTCTTTATTATCGGTATTAAAGATATCATCGTTGGTTCCTTTCCACACTAATTTCCCATTTTTAAGTAGTACAATACTTTCACCAATTTCCATAACCGAATTCATATCATGAGATACAACCACGGTTGTAATATTATATTCGTGCGTAATCTCCTGAATCAAATTATCGATCACAGTAGCTGTATTTGGATCTAAACCTGAATTGGGCTCATCACAAAAAAGATATTTAGGGTTGTTTACTATGGCTCTGGCTATCGATACTCTTTTTTGCATTCCTCCCGAGATTTCTGCGGGATATTTTGTATTTACATTTTCCAGGTTTACACGTGCCAATACCTCATTTACACGTTCCAGCATTTCGTTCTTTTTTTTATTGCTGAACATACGAAGGGGGAACATTACATTTTCTTCAATGGTCATTGAATCGAACAGTGCACCTCCCTGAAACAGCATTCCAATTTCTTCCCGAAGCGTGCGATGTTCTTCTTCATTCATATTTTGAATGGCTTTGTCTTCATAGAAAATGAGTCCTTCTTCAGGTTGAAATAGGCCTAAAAGACATTTTAACAGTACCGTTTTACCACTACCACTTTGACCAATAATAAGATTGGTTTTCCCTTTTTCAAAAACAGTAGAAATTCCTTCTAAAATTTTCTCTTCGCCAAAGCTTTTATGTACATTTTCAACTTTAATCATCAGCTTAGCAATAATTGAGTTACTATGTAATTAGATAAAATAATAAGGACACTGGTCCATACAAAGGAGTTTGTACTGGCTTTACCAACTTCTAATGCCCCACCTTTCATAAAATATCCTTGCCATGAGGGAACTGTAGCTAAAATAAAAGCAAAAACAAATGTTTTTATAAATGCATATGTTAAATGAAATGGTGTAAAACTGTCCTGTAAGCCTGTTATAAATTCCGGAGAAGAAGTGAAGCCACCATATACTCCGGCAATCCAACCTCCCAGGATTCCTAAAAACATGGCAATAGCAATAACAAAGGGATAGAATAGCAGCGCAATGATTTTCGGAAAAACTAAATAATTAAGTGAATTTATCCCCATGACTTCTAAGGCATCAATCTGCTCTGTTACACGCATAGAACCTATACTCGAAGTGATAAATGAACCTACCTTACCAGCCATAATAATAGAAATAAAAGTAGGAGCAAACTCTAATACGATCGATTGCCGGGTAGCAAATCCAATGAGAGATTTTGGAATTAACGGATTATCTAAGTTCAATGCTGTTTGAATAGCAATTACACCTCCCACAAAAAAAGATATAAAAGCAACAATTCCCAAAGACCCAAGTATTAGATCATCAATTTCTTTGAATATTAATTCTTTTAAAACAGAGCCTTTAGTAAAGCTACTAAACACTTTTTTGAGCATTAAAAAATAAGAACCAATATCTTTAATGTATTTCATAGCTGGATTACTCATGCTAATGTAACAAAATTAGCTGATTGTATTCTTAAATATTTCTTATTGAGCTTTAAATATTATTTAGAAAACAACTCCATCATTTTATGATAGACAGCGGTGTTTTCATAAATCCCACCAAATAGAGAAGCTCCTGGACCATTTGCAAATACAGGTACCATAGTAGCAGAATGTCCGTTGGTAGAAAAAACGGGACCGATCTTATTATAATCTCCGTTTTCTGCCGCCAAAGTAAATCCTCCTGTTTCGTGGTCTGCCGTAACGATCACCAGCGTTTCACCATTTTGTTTTGCAAAATCCAATGCTACACCAATAGTAGTATCAAAATCAAGTTGTTCGGTAATTAAATAATTAGCATCATTTGCATGGCCACCCCAATCTATTTGGGAGCCTTCTACCATTAAAAAGAAACCTTTTTCATTTTTAGAAAGCGACTCTAACGCAAGTTTTGTTGCATCTGGCAAAAAATTACCACGGCCTTCTTTCATAGTAGGCATGGCATTTCCTGCTAACAGCATTGCTTGTTTTTTTTCTGAAACTGTTTTAGGAAGATTGGTGGTCACCACTTCAAAACCATTTTGTCGTAATACTTGTAGCAGGTTTTTACCATCTTTTCTTTTATTGAAGAACTCTAGCCCGCCTCCTGCAAAAAAATCTATTTCAGAAACCGGTAAAAAAACAGCAATTTCATCATACATACGTCTCGATTTTGTATGTGCATAAAAACTGGCCGGTGTAGCATGTACAATAGAAGAAGTAGAAATTACTCCGGTTGCAACCCCTTTTTTAGAGACACGTTCAACAATTGTTTCAACAGGGATGGTATCCTGGTTTACTCCAATTGCACCATTATAGGTTTTAACTCCTGTAGCATAGGCTGTAGCACTCGCGGCCGAGTCGGTTATCAAATCACTTGTAGCTGAGGTTTTTATGAGACCAATCGTTTGGAATTGCTCAAAATTGGAAGGTTTGTCATTATAAAATAAACTGGCCGAGACCTGACTTAATCCCATTCCGTCACCGATCAGTAAAATAATATTCTTTGGTTTTTTGAATTCAGTTCCCTTACTTGATATACCAGCATCTTGAGCTGAAGAGCAGGCACTATTTACAATAAAAGCTATCGAGAGTATAAAAGAAATTTTAAGTTTCATATAAAAGTTTTAAAGATTTTTAAAAATAGCAATAAAGATCTTTTTAAACGTTAAGAACGTATTACATATTCTTAGAATATTTTCTTTTTAATGTTTTTCCAACGGAGCTTCCTAATGAATTTCCCTTCTTCTTCTGAAACGATAAAAGGGTGATTATTTCGTCGAGCATTATTATACCCTTGTACACAATGCACATAAAATGGAAAACTCCTTTTTTTGAATGCCAGTTTTGCCGATGCAATCCTGCTTAACAGGAAGCCATAACGCATTTTATAAAAGGCTTCTCCTTGCTTGTATTTGGATGTTTTTGAGTAAGATGCTCCTGTTGGCTTTAAATGTTTAACATGTAAAGTCTCATCGGTGCAAATTTTCCAGCCGTGATATTGTGCTAAAAGTTCATCAACAGTATCCCAACCCATAGAATTTTGCAAGCCGTTAATTTGATGAAAGCATTCCCTGCGATACGCTTTTAGGGCACCTCGTATATGATCCTTATTGGTTAAGCTTTCAAGTATCCAGTTGCCTTTTTTTTCAATATAGCAAAAACCTCCGGCCATACCACAAGTGGAATCTGCTTCAAAAATTTGCTGAATTGTTTCGAGATAATGTTTTGGAAAAACTAAATCCGCATCAAACTTACAAATCACATCGAAGTCAGTATCTAATGTTTCTAAGCCTTTATAAAATGCATTAATAACTTTACTTCCTGGCTCATGAGTTGCTTCAATATGAGTTGAAACCGAACTGATAAAACCATGTTTTGAACAAAAAGTATCAATAATCTTCTGTGTATCATCGGTAGAACTATCATTTGCAACAACAAGTTTCTTTGGGAGCAGTGTTTGCTCCACTAATGATTGAAGCGTTTGAGACAGATATGCTTCCTCATTGTGTGCGGCTATAACGATATAGAAGTCCATTAGATTCTTTCTGCATACACGATATAGTATCGTGGAGTAAACCGTCTTAAAATAGGGCGAATTCCTATTTTCTTTACAGGGTTGGTAATTTTTTTTCTTTTTTTAATACGCCATCCGGCTTTTTCTAAGAGCCAGTCAAATTGCCAGTCTTCAAATTCATGGTAATGGCGGTCACGTTCGTCCGTTTTACTTTGATAAGCAGATGCAAACCATAATTTTAAAGGTACGGAAGCAATCAGTTTTTTTGCTTTTATATCCTGAAGAACATTAAAAGGGGAAACCAAATGTTCAAAGATTTCGAAAGCAGTGACTATATCATATACATCGGTTTGTACTGCCGAGGTGTCCAGATCCAGATCTTCTCCTTTAGTATTAGTGACGTCATAACCGTTCTTTTTCATAATTTCAGAAAAAGGATTATCGACTCCTAAATCAAGAATAGTTTGGGTTGTTGGGGTAACTTCTTTTAAAAAATGGAGTGTATGCTTGTACCTTTTTTTGGGAAATTTTCCTTCGTACATAAATTAGACCCTATAAACAATTGTATTAATATTCATCCCGGCACCTACACTGGCAAATAATACGATATCGCCTTTGTTTACTTCGTGGTCCCCAAGTTCTCTTTTAACGACCAGGTCATATAGTGTAGGAACAGTAGCTACACTGGAATTCCCCAATTTATCAATGGTCATAGGCATAACATCATCAGGAGGAGTTTCATTATATAATTTATAAAAACGCTTCATAATGGCTTCATCCATTTTCTCATTAGCTTGATGGATAAATATTTTTTTCACCTCTTTAATTGAAACTCCACTTTCATCCAGACAGTCTTTCATGGCAGTAGGGACATTCGTTAATGCAAATTCATAGATTTTCCGGCCATACATTTTAATATAGCGACGAGCATCTTTTAATTCTTGATTATTAGATTCCCCAAAATAAATAAAATGAGCCTCATCATAGGTGAAAGTTCCACTTTTATGAGCAAGAATACCTCGATCGTCATTAGTATTTTCAACAACAGCAGCACCGGCTCCATCACTATATATCATAGAATCACGGTCATGTGGGTCGATCACCCTTGAAAGAGTTTCGGCTCCTATGACCAGACATTTTTTTGCGATCCCGGATTTAATAAAAGCATTGGCTTGTATCATAGATTCTACCCAGCCAGGGCAGCCAAAAAGCATATCGTAAGCAACACAATAAGGGTTTTTGATCTTTAAAATGTGTTTTACCCGTGAAGCAATACTGGGAACAGTGTCGCTTTGCAAAGAGCCGTATTTTACATCTCCATAATTGTGGGCGACAATAATATAATCGAGTTCTTCCTTGTCTGTTTTTGCATCTTCAATCGCTTTTTCTGCTGCAAAAGAAGCAATGTCTGAAGTCGTCAGGTCATCTATAATATAGCGTCTTTCCGCAATACCGGTAATGGCTTTGAATTTTTCAATGATCTCTTCATTCTTATATCCAAAAAGAGATCCATCTTCATTAAAAAACCGATGATTTTCAAATTCTTCATTTGTTGCAACCCCACTGGGGATGTAACTACCTATGCCTGTAATTGTAACACCCATTGCGCTAAAAATTTTGACTAAAATACTGAAAAGTACTTAGGTAGCAGTTTTATTTTGATGGAAAATAAACAGTTTTTAAATTATTTATAATATACAAATTTTATAAAAGGAAATCCTCAAAATTCCATGAAGAAAATTGAGGACTTTCTATGCTAGAGTATATTTAATTTGAACTAAGGCTCCATATAGGCTTCAATAGGCTCACAGGTACAGATCAAATTTCTGTCACCATAAGCATCATCAACTCTTCGTACTGTTGGCCAAAATTTGTTTTCTGAAATATAGTCCAGAGGAAATGCTGCTTCTTTTCTACTATAAGAAAATTCCCAGGTATCATTAGTAACCATTGCCAAAGTATGCGGTGCGTTTTTTAATACATTATCAAGGTCATCTTTTTCAGCTGCATTAATTTCTTTTCTAATCGAGATCATAGCATCACAAAAACGGTCTAATTCTTCTTTGCTTTCACTTTCGGTTGGTTCGATCATTATAGTTCCTGCCACAGGGAAAGAAACCGTTGGCGCATGGAAACCGTAATCCATAAGTCGTTTTGCAATATCGGTTACTTCAATACCGTTTGCCTTGAAAGGACGGCAATCTACAATCATCTCATGTGCGACGCGGCCACGTTCACCATTGTACAACACGTCATATTGGCCTTTTAATCTTTCTTTGATGTAATTTGCGTTTAAAATGGCATATTGTGTAGACTTCTTTAGTCCTTTCTCCCCCAGCATACATATATAAGCATAAGAAATTAAACAAGCCAGTGGGCTTCCCCAGGGAGCGGCAGAAATTGCTGTAATTGCTTTTTCCCCTCCTGTTTTAATTACAGGATTTGATGGTAAAAATGGTACCAGTTGCTCTGCGACACAAATAGGTCCTACTCCGGGGCCTCCGCCTCCGTGTGGAATCGCAAATGTCTTATGGAGATTAAGGTGGCAAACGTCTGCTCCAATAGCACCCGGATTGGTTAGCGCTACCTGTGCATTCATATTGGCACCGTCCATATACACTTGTCCGCCATTTTCATGAATAATACTGGTAATCTCTCTAATCGCAGATTCATAAACTCCATGTGTTGAAGGATATGTGACCATTAAGGCAGCCAGATGGTCTCTATGCTCAATTGCCTTAGCGCGCAAGTCGTCCAAATCAATATTTCCTTCTTCTGTAGCTTTGGTAACCACAACTTTCATTCCTGCCATTACAGCACTTGCAGGATTGGTTCCATGGGCAGATGAAGGGATTAAACAAATGTTTCTATCTGTATCTCCCCGGGATTCGTGATATGCTTTTATCACCATTAGGCCTGCATATTCACCTTGAGCACCAGAATTTGGTTGTAGAGAAGTTCCTGCAAAACCGGTAATTTCGGTAAGCTGGTTCTCTAATTTCTTTAGTACTTGTTGATATCCCCCTGCCTGCTCTACAGGAACAAAAGGGTGTACATTACCCCACTGTGGATCACTAAGCGGCAACATTTCAGCAGCAGCATTTAGCTTCATTGTACAAGAACCCAGAGATATCATAGAATGATTTAGCGAAAGATCTCTACGTTCTAATTTTTTGATGTAACGCATCAACTCTGTTTCACTATGGTAGCTATTGAAGACCTCATTTTGTAAAAATTCGGTTTTGCGTGCTACTTCTGTTGGAATCCTATTTTCAGTATATAACTCAGTAAGCTCAATAGTTTCTTTATTATATGCTTCGGCAAAAATCTGTATAATTTTGTTGAGGTCCTTTAATGTCGTTGTTTCATTTACCGAAATAGATACCGTTTCAGTATCCGGGTAATAAAAATTTATTCCTTTTTCTTCTGACAAGTAATAGATTTTTGCAGTGTCTGTTTTAATAGTAATTGTATCAAAATAGGCCTCATTCGTTTGATGAAGACCAAGTTTTTCAAGTGCTTCTGCTAGAGTTACAGCGGCATGATGAACTTTATTTGCAATGTACTCCAAGCCTTTTGGCCCGTGGTATACAGCATACATTCCTGCCATAACTGCCAATAAGACCTGCGCAGTACAGATATTTGATGTTGCTTTATCACGCTTTATGTGTTGTTCCCGTGTTTGCAGCGCCATTCGTAAAGCGCGCTTACCATCTGTATCTTTGGTAACCCCAATGATACGTCCCGGAATACTACGTTTGTATTCTTCTTTGGTAGCAAAATATGCAGCATGGGGTCCTCCATACCCTAAAGGTATTCCGAAACGTTGAGTAGTTCCTACCACTACATCTACACCAAAGTTACCCGGAGCCTCTAATTTTACAAGACTTAAAATATCTGCAGCTACTGCTACTTTTATTTGTGCTTCTTTTGCTTTAGAAACAAATTCTTTGAAATCATAAACCCGTCCTGTTTTCCCCGGGTATTGTAATAGTGCTCCAAAATAATCTGAAGAAAAATCAAAATCTTCATGATTACCGATCACTAATTCTACTCCAATTGGAGTAGAACGTGTTTGCAATAATGATAATGTTTGTGGAAGAATCTCCTCAGAAACAAAAAACTTTACAGCACCATTTTTCTTTTGCTCACGTTCTCTTACAGCTAATAATAATGCCATTGCTTCTGCGGCGGCAGTAGCTTCATCCAGCAAAGATGCATTTGCCAACTCCATTCCTGTAAGATCGGCAACCATAGTTTGGTAATTGAGCAATGCCTCCAACCTGCCTTGGGCAATTTCGGCCTGGTAAGGCGTATAGGCGGTATACCATCCCGGATTCTCCAAAATATTACGCTGAATAACAGGAGGTGTGATGGATTGATGATATCCCAACCCAATATATGTTTTGAATATTTTGTTCTTTGAAGCCAGATCGGTGATATGCTCCAGATATTCATTCTCGCTCATTGCCGTATCAAGAACAAGCTCTTTTTTTAAACGAATGTCATCTGGAATTGTTTCGGATATCAACTGGTCTAGACTCTGTGAACCAATAGTTTTAAGCATTTCGGATAGGTCACTTTTTCTAGGACCAATATGTCTAAGGGCAAAAGAATCTGTATTCATTGATTTGCAATTAAATTAAGCTGCAAAATTACATATTTTAAACCATAAACTTTATGTTTTTTAATTTTCAGGTATGTATAACTTCTTGACCAAAAATAAAGGTTACTAACACTTTGTCTATTTTTGTTTTATGAAGCTCTTGAAACGTGTATTCGGTTTTTATGTTAACAGTAGTATTCATGTTGCTTTAGCAGTACTTTCATTGGTGATTATCACAGAGATTGAATTAGAACTGGAATTTTCAAAAACACTATATGGTTTTGTTTTTTTTGGGACAATTACAGGCTATAATTTTGTAAAATATGCTGCTGTGGCAGGATTGCACCACCGAAGTTTAACAGACTCACTAAAAACCATTCAGGTTTTTTCTATTCTGTGTTTTGTGACTTTACTCTTTTTTAGTCTACAGCAATCTATTAAGACCTTATCTGTCACAGCAGTTTTTGGAATACTTACTTTATTGTATGCGGTCCCCTTTTTAAGAAAAAAAAACTTACGAAACTTTAGCGGATTAAAAATCTTTATTGTTGCTATAGTCTGGGCAGGAGTTACAGTTGTGGTGCCCCTAACTGCTACGCAAGAAGGATATGGCACAGCGCATACAATTACATTTTTACAACGAATTTTTATTGTAATTGCATTAACTATTCCCTTTGAGATCAGGGACCTTCCATACGATAAATCCACTTTAAGTACATTGCCTCAACGTCATGGAATTTTTGTTACAAAAATTTTAGGAAGTGCCCTGTTAGGGATTTGTTTTTTAATAGAATATTTTAAAGATGAAATTTCAATACCTTATGCAGTTAGTCTTTTATTTGTGTGCTTATTAACAGCAACAGCTATATTTTTTTCAGAAAAAAGACAGCCAAGATATTTTGCTTCTTTTTGGGTGGAAAGCATCCCTATTGTTTGGTATGGTATTTTGCTTTTAGTTAGACATTTCTTGCCGTAACCGTTCTTTTAACTGCTCTTTTTGGCTTGAGCTTAACGTTCTTACTCTGGATCTTTTTAAAAGATGCGTAAGTTTGGTATTCTTAATAGAATGCTCTTTACAAATACGACAGAACAAATGATGTAACTTCATCGTAAATTTTTCCCAAAGACTAGCCTCATCATATTGTAATTTATCACAATAATGAGCGGCTTCATCGCATTTCAACATAAACTTCATAATTTCTCTAAAACCAGTTTGTTTCCAGGCAATCTGCCATCGCATTCCTAGCGCGATGAATGATAACCCAAAGGTTAGACGGGGTAATATCAAATTCATTACAGATAGCTTCGGTATCAAAACCATCGATAGTTTTCATTTTAAAAATTGCAGCTTGTCTCTCATTTAGACCATCCAGGCAATTTAAAATTGCTAAACCCAATTCTTCATTTTCCATGGTGTCTTCGGCAGTTTTATCAAAGGGGTCGCTAACACGTTCTTCAATCCAACTTCCTTCTGCATCTTCATCTGTATAGGCCATACGAACCTCTGCTTTTCCTTTAGTGGAGTTAATTTTGCGGTAATGATCAATTATCTTTCTTTTTAAAATAGAAATGAGCCATGTGCGTTCACTAGCCTCACCTTTAAAATTCTTTTGAGACTTTAACCCTGCCAGAAAAGTTTCAGAAATTAAATCCTGTGCCACTTCATGGTTATTTACACGTACAATGGTATAGTTATACAGATAATCTGAATAAAGATCCACCCATTGATTTGGATTTAAAAGATTTGATGGCATACCTGATCTATAGAAGATTTATCAAAAATAATAAAGTTTTGTAAAGAACAACCTAAAAGTTGTTGTTTCTGACATAATAGAAAAGTTAAAAAATGATGAAAATTGAATTTTGTTAACACTATAACTTAACTTTGAGATTAAAATTTGTGACTATGAAAAAATTTAAACTTTTTATTCTGGCTATAATTGCACTAATTGCATTTAATAGTTATTCTCAGGAAACCAATAATTTTTACGCCACCATGTCCTTGCAAGATGCCAGGGAATTGAAAAAAGATCTACCTAATGAAGTAGAAATATTGGCCGAAAAAAGAAATGAAGCTGCTGTTTATTTAACTCCACTTGCCGGGCATAAATTGCATGACAGAGTACTGGTTCATGGCCCAGGCTATATTTTTAAAAGTTCTTTAGAAGAAGCAATTGCAGCATTAAGCAAACCAAAAAGAGCACCACAAAACAATCGGGGGGCATTTTCCATTACTGAAGATGCTCTGGTAAACCAAACTCTGGACCTAATAAACACTCAAAATATTGAAGATCAGATTCTGGAACTGGAAAGCTACGGAACACGATATCATAACAGGCCTTCTGCTACTCAAGCTGCTATTGATCTGAAAGCTAAATGGGAAGCAATGGCGAACACTTATGGAAGGACAGATGTAAGTGTGAGATTGTACAACCATGTAAATACGCAAATGCCATCGGTTATCATGACGATTGAAGGAGCTGAGACACCGGATGAATTTGTAATAGTTGGTGGGCATTTGGATTCAACTTCCAATCAGGGAAATAACGATGCACCAGGGGCCGATGATGATGCTTCCGGAATTGCAACAATTACTGAAGCAACGCGTGCTTTATTTGAAGTAGGTTTTGTTCCTAAGAAAACCATAGAAGTAATGGCATACGCTGCCGAAGAAGTTGGACTGGTTGGCTCTGCTGAAATTGCACAGAATTATAATAACAATAATGTGAATGTAGTGGCTGTTGTACAATTTGATATGACTAATTATAATGGTTCTGCGAACGATGTTTCCTTTATAACAGATTATACCGATGCAACACTTAACAGTTTTCTGATGCAATTGGTAGATCATTACAATGCTTCGGGACCCCATCAGATTACCTATAGTACATCTCTTTGTAACTATGGTTGTTCAGACCATGCCAGTTGGACCAGTGAAGGGTATATGGCATCTTTTCCTTTTGAAGCTAATTTTGGACAGCATAACTCAAATATTCATTCAGCCAATGACACCTATAGTCTTACAGGAACAGCTACTCATGCAGCTAAATTTGCAAAACTATGTGCAGAATTTTTAATTGAAACTGCTAAAAGCAATGGTCCTTTAGGAGTTGACGAAACATTATTAGATACTGTTTTTGTTACTGTGAATGATAATAATTTAGAGTATGACCTTAAGTCATCAAATGAAAATTTCACCAACATTGAAATCTATGATGTTCTTGGTAAAAAGGCCTTGGATTTTCCAGTTTCAGCAGATAAAGGTTCACTGTCATTACACACTCTTAAATCCGGAGTTTATATAGCTACATTTGTAACGGAAACAAAAGCTGTTATTTCAAAAAAGATACTTTTAAAATAATAAATTACAATACTATATAAAAAAGCCTCTTAGTAAATAATAAGAGGCTTTTTTATAACCTATTTTTTGATTTCTGTTATGCTGTAAATATGCAACAGCGAAAGTCTGAAAGCCTAAATATTTCTAGTTTAATAGCCCTGCACGCTTTAAGAGTGCATCCGGGTTAGGTTTTTGACCACGGAATTTTACATACAATTCCATAGGATCTTGAGTGCCTCCCTGCGAAAGGATATATTTTTTAAACTTATCGGCTATTTTTTTGTTAAAAATACCTTCTTCTTTAAAATATGCAAAGGCATCGGCATCTAATACTTCTGCCCATTTGTAACTATAATACCCTGCCGAATAACCCCCTTGAAAAATATGCGAAAAAGAAGTGCTCATGCAATTCTCTTTTACATCCGGATATAATTGCGTTTCGGCAAATGCCTTTTTTTCAAAGCTCTTTACGTTTATTATTTCTGAAGGATCACTACCGTGCCATGCCATATCCAATAATCCAAAGCTTAGTTGCCTAAGTGTTTGCATACCTTCATGGAAAGTAGCCGAATCTTTTATTTTTTCAATTAATTCCATAGGAATCAATTCACCTGTTTTATAATGAGTGGCAAACAATTCTAACGTTTCTTTTTCATAGCACCAATTCTCTAATATCTGACTAGGAAGCTCTACAAAATCCCAATACACACTGGTGCCGGATAGGCCTTTATAAGTAGTATTCGCTAACATACCATGAAGCGCGTGTCCAAATTCATGGAATAATGTAGTAACCTCATTGAAGGTCAATAAAGATGGCTTACTTGTGGTGGGTTTAGTAAAATTACAAACTATAGAAACATGTGGCCGATCATTTACTGCTTCCTTAATTTGTTGTGGTTTATAAGAGGTCATCCAGGCACCGCCACGTTTTCCGGAGCGAGGATGAAAATCTGCATAAAAAATAGCAACCAACTTATCATCAGCATTAGTTACCTTAAAGGTCTTTACGTCTGGATGATATGTATCTATATCGTGAATTTCTTTAAAATTGATCCTATAGAGTTTTTTTGCAACACTGAAAACACCGTTAATAACATTTTCCAGTTTGAAATAAGGCTTCAGTTTTTCATCATCTAAATTGAAACGTTTTTGTTTTAATTTCTCAGCATAATAAGCTCCATCCCATTTCTGGAGCTTGTCAATTCCATCCAATTTCTTTGCAAACATTTCCAATTCATCAAACTCTTTTTGAGCAGCAGGTTTAGCTTTTTCCAGTAATTCATTCAAAAAAGATTTGACCTTTTGAGGTGTTTCGGCCATGCGTTCTTCCAAAACAAAATGTGCGTGAGATTGATAGCCTAGTAATAGGGCACGTTGATGGCGAAGATTTACAATCTCCAGGACATTCTTTTGGTTGTCCAGTTCGTCATGATGAAAACTTTTTGCACCAAAAGCAAGTGACATTTTTTTGCGGAGTTCTCTGTTTTCAGCATATTTCATAAAAGGAATATAGCTTGGATAATCTAAAGTAAACAGCCAACCCTCTTTGCCTTTTTCTTTTGCAGTTTGTGCGGCGGCTTCTTTAGAACCTTCAGGAAGGCCGGTAAGTTCTTTTTTGTTAGTAACAAGCATTTCAAACTTGTTGGTTTCGGCAAGAACATTTTCTCCAAAAGTGAGTTTCAGTTTAGAAAGGTCAGTGTCAATTTTCCGAAGCGTCTCTTTATCCTTTTCTGAAAGATTTGCACCGTTACGTGCAAAGCCCTTATATTGTTTTTCGAGCAGCATTTGCTGTTCGGGATTAAGATTAAGTGAACCTCTTAAATCATAAACTGTTTTTACTCTTTTGAAAAGGGCCTCATTGAGCAACAGATCATTTTTAAATTCTGAAAGTAATGGAGAAACTTCCTGAGCAATCCTTTGAATTTCTTCACTGGTCTCAGCACCGTTAAGATTAAAAAAGATACTGGTAACTCTATCTAATTGCAGTCCTGTGTACTCCAATGCCTCAACCGTATTTTGAAATGTAGGTGTATCACTGTTATGGGTTATAATATCAATTTCGCCTTTAGTGATCTCGATTAGTTCCTTTATAGCAGGTAAGTAATGTTCATTTTTAATTTTTGAAAAAGGGGCGGAATCAAAAGGGGCTAACAGAGGGTTATTCATGGTAATCTATTCTTCTTTTTTATTCTAATTTATTGTTTTAAGTTTTTGGCTCCTTCTTCTACTTTTAGCTTTAGCCCTTCTTTATAGGCTAGTACTTTATCCAAAACACATGTGTCTGCAGAGCCAATAATCTGAGCGGCGAGGATTCCAGCATTTTTAGCACCGTTTAACGCTACAGTAGCCACCGGAACTCCTCCCGGCATTTGTAAAATAGATAGAACAGAATCCCATCCATCGATAGAATTACTGGATTTTACAGGAACGCCAATAACTGGTAAAGGTGATAACGAAGCGATCATTCCCGGAAGATGTGCAGCTCCTCCGGCTCCGGCAATAATTACAGAAATGCCTCTCGTATGAGCATTTTTCCCATAATCAAATAATTTATCAGGTGTGCGGTGTGCGGAAACAATGTCTACCTCCACTTCAATATCAAAACCTTTTAAAATGTCTACAGCGTCCTGCATAACCGGCAGATCACTTGTACTTCCCATGATGATTCCTATTTTGCTCATAATGTACGTCCGCCAAAGCGGATATGTTTTAATGGATATTAATTATTTTTACTGATCACTTGAATTGTTTTCTTTACTTTTTCGGCTATTTTTCTAGCTTCGTTGATGTCTTCATTTACTATTGTGACATGTCCCATTTTTCTAAAAGGGCGGGTTTCTTTCTTTCCATAGATATGAGGAGTTACTCCTTCCATTTCCATAATAGTATCAATATTTTTGTAAACTACGTTTCCGGTGCACCCTTCAGAACCTACTAAATTGACCATAATCCCACCCACTTTACTATCTGTTTTTCCCAAAGGGAGGTCTAAAATAGCTCTTAGATGTTGCTCAAACTGATTGGTATAATTGGATTCAATGCTATGATGTCCACTATTATGAGGTCTTGGAGCAACTTCGTTAACCAGAATTTCATCATCCGTGGTTTGAAATAGCTCTACAGCCAATAGTCCAACATGTTGAAATGCTTCGGAAACTTTAACAGCAATATTGCGTGCCTTTTTTGCAACTGCTTCATCAATACGGGCAGGACATATCACATATTCCACTTGATTGGCTTCCGGGTGAAATTCCATTTCGACCACAGGATATGTTTTTACTTCCCCTTTTGGATTTCGAACGACAATGACTGCCAATTCATTTTTAAAAGGAATCAATTTTTCTGCAATACATTCGCCGTCGGGAAGCATACTAATGGCTAATGTGTCGCGAATAATTGTTACGCCTTTTCCATCATAGCCACCTGTGCAACTTTTCCATACAAAAGGAAATTGTAATTCATCACGGTCTATGGCATCTTTTAATAAATTTTTATTTGGAAACAGCTTAAAAGGAGATGTTGGGATCCTATGTGTTTTATAAAATTGTTTTTGAGTTCCTTTATTTTGAATGTTTCGAAGTGTTTGGGAAGAAGGAAATACTTTTTTTCCTTCAGCTTCCAGTTTTTCCAGCGCTTCTACATTTACGTTCTCAATTTCAAAAGTAAGAACATCTACTTTTTTTCCGAAGGAATAGACAGTATCAAAATCCATTAGGTCGCCTTGTTCAAAACGATCGCAAGCTATACGGCACGGGGCTTCATTGCTAGGGTCTAGTACATTGGTTTTAATGTCGAATTTGCGTGTTTCATAGAGCAACATTTTACCCAATTGACCTCCGCCAAGAATTCCTAAAGTGAAGTCTGAAGAAAAATAGTCTGCCATAAAGGTTTCTTTGCGCAAAGGTACAATCTTCTTTGCAATTGTTATCTTTGCAACTTTATTTATGTGGCAATTTTTAACATCATTATTTAGAAAAAAGGATTATCAATTAAAAAGATACCCGCCAAGTCGGGCATTACGTATGAAGAATATAGTATTATTTGGGCCTCCGGGTGCAGGAAAAGGAACACAGGCAGATGTTTTAAAAGAAAAATATGAATTGGTGCATATCTCAACCGGGGATGTGTTTAGGTACAATATTAAAAATGAAACAGCTTTAGGGACATTGGCTAAGTCTTATATGGATCAAGGACATCTGGTTCCGGATGAGGTAACTATTAATATGCTCAATGCCGAAGTGGAAAAAAATGCAGATGCCAATGGTTTTATATTTGATGGCTTTCCACGTACTGCTGCTCAAGCTGAAGCTTTAGCACAATTGATGGAAGAAAAAAATTCTCAAATTAATGCTATGGTGGCACTGGAAGTTGATGATGAAATTTTGGTTGGAAGACTTTTAGAGCGTGGAAAATCCAGCGGTCGCCCGGATGATGCCAATGAAGAAGTAATTCGCGAACGTATAGCAGAATACTATCGCAAAACAGATATTCTAAAAGAGTTTTATCAAACTCAAAATAAATACCACGGAGTAAATGGTGTGGGAAGTATCGAAGAAATTACCGGGCGCTTAAGCAAGGTGATTGATAACTTGTAAATAAATCTTCCAAAAAGAAAGGAATAATTATGACTGAAGGCAATTTTGTAGATTACGTAAAGATTCATGTAACTTCTGGAAAAGGAGGTAAAGGAAGTGCGCACTTACGTAGAGAGAAATATATTCCTAAAGGTGGCCCAGATGGAGGTGATGGTGGTCGTGGTGGTCACGTGATTCTAAGAGCCAACAAAAATATGTGGACACTCCATCATTTAAAGTTTAAACGGCATTATAAAGCGGGTCATGGAGGAGCAGGTGGTAAGCAAACCAGCACCGGAGCTGATGGGGAAGATGTTTATATTGAAGTTCCTTTAGGGACTGTTGTGAAAAATACGGATACCGGAGAAACATTACGGGAACTCATGGAGCATGGTGATGAACTTATTATTGCCAAAGGAGGAAAAGGCGGGCTTGGAAACAGTCATTTTAAAAGTGCTACAAGGCAAACTCCTCGTTATGCACAACCTGGTTTGGAAGGCGAAGAAGGTAATTTTACACTTGAAATGAAAGTACTGGCAGATGTTGGATTGGTTGGTTTCCCCAATGCTGGGAAATCTACACTCCTTTCTGTAGTTACAGCTGCTAAACCAAAGATTGCCAATTACGAATTCACTACTCTAAAACCTAATTTAGGAATTGTTGAATATCGAGATTATCAGACTTTTGTGATGGCAGATATTCCGGGAATCATTGAAGGAGCGGCAGAAGGAAAAGGATTGGGGCATTATTTTTTAAGACATATTGAACGAAATTCTACACTTTTATTTTTAATTCCGGCAGATGCAGATAATATTAAAAAACAATACGAAATCCTATTGGACGAACTACGTCGTTACAACCCGGAAATGCTGGATAAGGATAGACTTATAGCAATTTCAAAAAGTGATATGCTTGACGAAGAACTAAAAGCTGAATTAAAAGCCGAGTTGGATAAAGAGTTTCAGGAAGTTCCTTATTTGTTTTTTTCTTCGGTTGCACAACAAGGTTTGATGCAGTTAAAGGACAAACTATGGGGAATGTTGAATAATAAAATAGATCATTAAACCAGTATAAAAGCGATATATAGAATTTGTTAATTTTAATTTAGCTAATACACGGCAAATTTTAATAAATGAAAAGCTACATAAAAAGTATAGTCGAAATTAATGATAGTAAGAAAAGTCGCTATTTTGCTTTAATTATTCAGCTGCTAATTTTACTATCAATAGTTACATTTTCAATTGAAACAATCCCAGATCTAAAACCGCAAACTATTGCTATATTAAGATCTATTGAAATTATCTGTGTGATTGTATTTACAATAGAGTATCTACTTCGTATCTATGCTTCTGATAAAAAACTGAACTTTGTATTTAGCTTTTATGGACTTATAGACTTGCTTGCCATATTACCATTCTATTTATCGTTTGGGGTCGATTTAAGATCATTGCGGGCATTGCGGTTTCTTAGACTTTTCAGGCTTTTTAAACTAGTGAGGTATAATAAAGCAATTAAGCATTTTACAAAAGCTATTTCGATTGCCAAAGAAGAAATTTTACTTTTTTTGTTCATTACCTTAATACTCATCTATTTGTCGGCAGTTGGAATCTATTATTTTGAAAATGAAGCACAGCCCGAACATTTTTCATCTATTTTTGATAGCTTATGGTGGGCTATAATTACTCTTACAACTGTAGGTTATGGGGATGTATACCCCATTACCGTTGGAGGTCGTATTTTTACTTTTTTCATTTTAATGATTGGCTTGGGAATTGTTGCTATTCCAACAGGAATATTATCTTCGGCATTGACAAGGTCGATTGATAAAAAAGAAGAATAATCCCTTTTCTGGCTTACTTGTTTTCACTGAAATTACCCTTACATTTTGTTTTATTTTTAGTAATTGTTTCTTTGTGTTATAAAAAATGAATCAATTTCTCACAATAATTGCTTAATTTAGACCGATTTACAAATTTAGATCTGGTTATGAAACAGTTTGTACTTTTTTCATCATTTTTAATGTCAGTTTTTCTGGGGTTTGGCCAATGCCCAACAACCGATATTCTACTAACAACTCAGGCTGATATTGACAATTTTGCTGTTAACTATCCTAATTGTACGATGCTTACACACGAACTTAGGATCGATGGCGATGACAGTTCTATCACAAATTTAAATGGACTGGCAAGAATTACAAATGCCCAGAAACTTTATATTCTTAAAACACGAATTCAGAATTTTGCCGGCCTAAGTAATTTAGTGACTGCATCTCACTTATCTATAGCATTTAATAGGGATATAGTGGATCTTAGTGGTCTAATATCTTTAGAAACAGTCGGTATATTTGAAGTTTGGGTCAATAACAGTATCACCAATCTGGCCGGTATAGATGGTTTAAAATCGTTGGAACATTTAAACTTATTTATAAACCCGAATCTTGAAGACATATCGCAGTTAAGTTCAATAGAATCTCTTAAATCTTTGAGTATAACAGGAAATGCATTAAAAACACTTTCCGGCTTGGAAAATTTACGAACAGTAGAAGAAGATTTTTATGTGGCAGATGAACCTATACAAAGTTTTAATGAGCTAGCTAATCTACAGGATATTGGAGGCTCATTATATCTTTGGAATCATCCCCAGCTGGAGGACTTATCAATGTTCAATAATATCCAAACATTGACAGATTTATATGTAGTTGGATGTCCGGTTTTAAAAAGTTTATCCGGTTTAGAAAATGTTCGGTCCGTAAGTGGAAAGCTTAGAATTGGGCTTAATCCTGAATTAACCGATCTTTCTGTTTTTAGCAATGTTATCGCTGTTGGGAGTCTGGATATTTATGAAAACAATATGTTACAATCTTTATCCGGCTTAGAGAATTTGGAATCTATAAGTGACAGATTATTTATTCACGAGAATGATATCTTAAGTTCTATAAGCGCCATAAGAGACTTGTCTACATCTCAGATTAGCGAGGTGGTTGTTGCGGAGAACCCTAATCTTTCTATTTGTAGCAATCGCTTTATTTGTACGGTTATAGAGGATCCTAACGTAGTAAAAGTAATTAACAATAACAGCACAGGGTGTAATTCTGTTACAGAAATAGGGGATGCCTGCTTGCTTTCGGTTTCGGAAGTCGTATTGAATAGTTTAGTAGCTGCCTATCCAAACCCAGTTTCTGAAATACTCAATCTTTCAGTTTATGAAGGTTTATTGTTTAAAAAGGCGACTCTGTATTCGGTTTTAGGACAGAAGGTACTTGTCTCTCCAGAAAAAAGTATCGATGTTTCAAATCTTTCCGAAGGAATATACTTCTTAGAGGTTACGACAGATATGGGTAGTTTAAGCAAGAAAATAGTCAAAAATTAATCATTTTTAATTCATTTTTTTTCTTCAATACTAGTGGTAAACTCAGTTGTTCTCAATAAGTATTGACGCTGCTTTGGATATTTTTATGTATCTTGAAGTTATCAATCTTTAGAACTAGGCCATGAAACAAATTACACTACTCTCGTTATTTTTGATGCTTACTTTTTTGGGCTTTGGACAATGTCCCACAGCAAATATTACATTGAATACACAAGCTGAAATAGATAATTTTGCTGCAAACTACCCAAATTGTTCAGTACTTACACACGAACTTAAAATAGGTGGAGAGAACAATGATGTGGTAAATTTGAACGGACTTTCTTCTATTACAAGTGCACAATATATTTTAATACAAAACACGGAGATTAGTAATTTTTTTGGGATTGATAATCTGGAAACAATTTCACATATGGCACTTTGGGGTAACCAGAATTTGCAAAATATGGAAGGGTTAACATCACTCCAATCTATAGAGGATCTGGAAGTTTGGGTAAATAACGGTTTAATAAGCTTAGAAGGGATGGATAGTTTGCAATCTGTTGAAAGATTAAATCTATTTGGAAATGCAAGCCTTAATGACATTACACATTTAAGCTTTATTGAAACCCTTACTTCATTAACTATTGGTGGAAATGCATTTAATTCATTATCGGGATTGGAGAATCTGCATACAGTTCAGGAAGATTTGTCTGTTTCAAATGAACCGCTGCTAAATTTGGATGAACTAGCCGGTATACAAACAATAGGAGGTTCACTGTATATCTCTAATTTTGATCAAATACAGGATATATCTGCATTTAGTAATATAGGATCTGTAGTAGATTTGTATGTGCTTGAATGTACTAGTTTAATGGATCTGTCAGGTTTGGAAAATATTCAATCCGTAAGTGGAAGGCTTCGAATAGGCTATAACCCGGAACTAACAGATTTGTCTGTTTTTAATAATATTACTTCGGTGGGAAATTTGGATGTTTATGAAAATACTAATCTACAATCTTTGTCAGGCTTGGAAAATTTACAAGAAGTAGGCGAACGTTTATTAATTCTTGATAATCCTGTTTTAGATGATATAAGTGCATTGAACAATGTTTCACCTAATCAAGTAAATGAAGTTGTTATTGCAAACAATAGCAACCTTTCTGTATGCACTAACACATTCATTTGTACTATTATAGATGATCCGGCTGTTGCAAAGACCATTGTAAATAATACAACCGGTTGCAGTTCTATACAAGAGGTTCAGGAAATGTGTGTCTTGGGAACCGAAGACATAGTATTTTCTGAAGAAGCAGTACAATTGTTTCCCAATCCTGTTTCGGAAACACTTACCATTTCAGTAGTTGAAAGCATTTCTTTTGAGAAAGCAACAATATATTCCATTTTAGGGGAGCGACTTCTGGAAAGCACTCAGGAAATTATTGATATGTCTGCTTTTTCTCAAGGAGTTTACCTGGTAACTGTTCAGACAGGTCAGGGAAGCATCACAAAAAAGATTGTTAAAGAATAATAAATTGAAACCCTCTGACTTACTTTTTACGTAAATTTGATAAAAAGGAGTCTATGAAAGTACTATCCATTCTTTTAATTTCAATGGTACTCGTTTCCTGTGGAGTGACCGTAGCTATAGATTATGATAAGAAAACTGACTTTTCACAGTATACCACGTATAATTTTTATCCTGAAATCGATTCAGGATTAAATGAGTTGGATAATAAACGAATCGTAAAAGCTATTGACAGCGTCTTTCAAAGGCAAGGATACCAAAGAAGTGATAACAATCAATTCCATATTAACTTTTACGTAAAAGAATATCTTTCTAATTCCCGGAATACCATAGGAATAGGTGTTGGAGGAGGCGGTGGTAATGTAGGAGTAGGGATGAGTGGAGGCATTCCCATTGGTGGGAAGGTAATCAACCAGACCCTTACCATTGATTTTATTGATACTACAAAGGACTTATTAATATGGGAAGCTGTCGCCGAAGGTGAACTCAAAGAAAAGGCAACTCCAAGGCAAAAGGAAGCCTATTATATTAAAGTGGTAGAAAAAGCGCTAAAAAATTATCCTCCAAAGTAAAAAAGAGGCCTTAGGCCTCTTTTAATTAGCTGAATAAGCTTTTGTATTGGTCCTTATAGCCAATTAAGACTACAACATTTAAAACCAATAATACCAAAGCTCCCATAATATTGGCTGGGTCTAAGGTTGCATGAAATAAAACTGCATTTACTGATATACTCATTAAAATAAGTGACATTAATGCGCCAAATTTGTTAAAAATGAGTGCTAATCCTGCTGCTATTTCTACTATTGCAACAAGTGTAAGAGTTTTAGATGACATGAGCGCACCAAAATACGCACCTGCATCTCCGGTGGGTGCTTCCATAGGGATAAAATGGAAAAACTTGTTGAATCCAAATACCAGGACAAAAAGTCCTAATAGGATTCGAATTACCATAAAAACTTTTGAATTCATAAAAATTAATTTTAAGTTGTTACCATTTAAAGATAAACAATAAAGTAGGTGGGGCAGAGGTACTTTATTAACAATAATATAAAAAATAGTAGCTTTTGCTGTTATTACTGTAGTTTTAGATGTTAAAATGTGGACAATTTTATAGTTTTCAACATTTAAATAAAGAAAATATGCATCTAAAAAAGTGAGATTTATATGTAAAACCCCAAAAAAATGCTATGCGGAAAATTGTATTTCTTATTTTATTGATACCATTTCTTGGCTATTCTCAAAGTACTTTCAATAAAGCTGTACACTATTTTCAGCAAGAAAAATTCAGTAGTGCAAAAAAGCTCTTCGAGAGTTATTTAAAAGAACATCCTGAAGACCGAAAAACACGGGAATATTTAGGAGATATTGCTGGTCACAAAAAAGATTGGGATACAGCGATAGACTACTATAAATCTTTGGTGAAAGAAGATGATAACAGTGCTAATTATCATTTTAAATATGGAGCTACTTTAGGGATGAAGGCGTTAGAAATTAGTCGATTACGGGCATTGACTTATATAGGAGACATAAAACATCACTTTGAAAAAGCAGCCAAACTTGACCCCAATCACATAGAAACACGTTGGGCATTGGTAGAGTTTTACATTCAATTGCCCGGAATCATTGGCGGTAGTGAACGTAAAGCCACTGCATATGCCAACGAACTTGCCAAAATATCACCTGTTGATGGTTATTTGGCCAATGGTTATATTGCAGAATATAGTGATCGCCCCAATGATGCTGAGCGTCATTATAAAAACGCAATTAAAGTTGGAGGCTCTCCGCATACCTACGAAAAATTGACACAACATTACGAGAAAAACAATCGTCCAAAAGAAGCGATACAAACAGCATCACAGTCACTAAAAATCCATAGGAGAAACCAGTTAAATTATCAAATTGGGAAAATAGCTGCTCAGTACAACCTCGATACAGAGCTAGGGATAGATTGTTTAAAGGTGTATATAAAAAATCATTCTGCTAAAGACGGAGTACCTAAAGATTGGGCATATTATCGCTTGGCACAGATTTATAAAAACAAAGGAGAAAAGGCAATAGCACTACAATGGATTGATAGAGCTCTGGAAGACCGACCAGATTTTAAAGAAGCCAGAGAAGAGAAAAAAAACATTTTAGCTTTGTGATTTTTGGGCAATTGCTTTGTCATTAACTGGCCAAAGCACCGCGCTATTGGCTGTAGTTTTGCTTTGCAAAAGCTACTTGCCGCTATCGCTATTGCAAGGAAAACATTTATCTTTACAGCAATTATTTAAATTTATATATGCGCATACATTTTATAGCCATTGGAGGAAGTGCAATGCACAATTTAGCGATTGCGCTTCACGAAAAAGGGGATCATGTCACCGGAAGCGATGACGAAATTTTCAACCCTTCTAAAAGTAGACTACAAAGCAGAGGACTACTACCTGGAAAATATGGCTGGTTTCCCGAAAAAATCACAGAAGAAATAGATGCTGTTATTCTGGGAATGCATGCAAAAGCAGACAATCCAGAGTTACTTAAAGCAAAAGATTTGGGAATAACCATTTATAGTTATCCCGAATTTCTTTATGAACAATCAAAAAATAAAACACGGGTAGTCATTGGGGGTTCGCATGGAAAAACAACTATAACCTCAATGATTTTACATGTAATGCACTATCATAATAAAGAAGTGGATTATATGGTAGGCGCACAGTTGGAAGGATTTGATGTAATGGTAAAATTGACCCATGAGAACGATTTTATTGTTTTGGAAGGCGATGAGTATTTATCTTCTCCAATAGACAGGAGGCCAAAATTTCATTTATATAAACCCAATATAGCTTTGTTGAGTGGTATTGCCTGGGACCACATCAATGTTTTTCCTACCTATGAAAACTATATTTCTCAATTTGAAACTTTCCTAACTCAAATAACAGATGGAGGAGCTATTATTTATAATGAAGAAGATCCGGAAGTAAAAAAGGTAGTGGAAGCCTCCGCAAGCCTTATAAAAAAGTATCCATATCAAACTCCGGAGTATACCATAGAAGCTGGAGAAACTTTATTGGAAACTCCCGAAGGTCCTATGCCTATAGAAGTTTTTGGAAAGCATAATTTAAATAATTTAGAAGGAGCCCGATGGATTTGTCAACTAATGGGAGTAGATGCAGAAGATTTTTATGAAGCGATCGCTACATTTAAAGGAGCTAGTAAACGTCTCGAAAAAATTGCAGAAACCCCAACTTCCATAGCTTATAAAGATTTTGCGCACTCTCCAAGTAAAGTGAAAGCAACTACCGAAGCTTTAAAGCAACAATTTCCGGATAGAAAACTCATTGCATGTTTAGAGTTACATACGTATAGCAGCTTAAATCCGGAATTTTTAAATGAATACAAAGGAGCTTTAGATGCTGCTGATAGTGCTGTAGTATTTTATTCTCCTCATGCGGTAATGATCAAAAAACTGGAGGAAATAAAAAGTGAACAGATCGATAAGGCTTTCGATCGTGAAGACCTTGTGATTTTTACAAATCCTGCAGATTTTAAAACATACCTTTTTACACAAGATCTTGATAATACGTCACTTTTACTTATGAGTAGTGGTAATTATGGAGGTTTGGATTTTGAGGATGTAAAAAAATATATGGAATAAGAACTAGGTGTATATTTCATCAATAAATCTGGCAGTATCCTCGCCAAACTTATTTATAAGTACTTGTTTTGCATTTTCTTGGTCTTGCTCGTTTTTATCTTGTGATAGTTTAAACTTTCCTTCCCAGTTGGTAATGGTAATATCAAAAGCCTGAATGTAATTAACAGATCGCTGCATACGCTTGTTGTCCTTTTCCAACACAAATTGTTGGTTGGGGCGTTCTAAGAATTCCGTCATAGAGATCATAGTGTCTTTAGCTGCTTCCGGATCATTAATTAATGTGACGTTCCCGGTAATGTGGACAATGATGTAGTTCCACGTAGGAAGCTGCTTAGTAGTATACACGCTTGGTGAAATGTATGCATCAGGACCTTTAAAAACTACTGTAACTTCCGCTCCGTTTGTTAAAGTTTCTACTTGCGGATTGAACTTATCAATATGAGCTACCAGTTTACCACTTTCCTCATTATAGATAATTGGGATATGTGTAACTAAAGGTTTTCCATTTAATACAGAGACTAACATCCCAAAAGGGAAGTGTTGTATAACGGAAATCATTTTTTTAATATTGGCAGACTGATGATAAGGCGGTGGATACATTTTTCTGGTTGTTCTAGAATAAATATACTGTTAATATACAAACAAAAGCTAAGTTTTATATTTTTAGGGTGTTCTTACATTTTAATACAATTCTTAAAAATGTGAGTTTTGAGCTCCCACCACGGGATTTTGAAAATAGTTTCAAAATTCGACCATATTTACTTTATAAATTTTGAGAAGATGCAAAAAAAGACACCTTTATTTCCTATTAGGAAATGGAATGAAGATGACCGTCCTCGGGAGAAATTACTTCAAAAAGGCCGTATAACCCTTAGTAATGCAGAACTAATTGCGATATTAATTAGTTCTGGGAATAATAATGAAAGTGCCGTGGCTTTAAGTCAACGTATTTTAGCCTCAACAGCAAATAATTTAAACGAATTAGGAAAGCTGGACCCTAAAGATTTAATGCAATTCAAAGGAATTGGTTAAGTTGCCCATTTGTTCTATTGAAATCCATACCCACAAGCCCAAGCCTCAGGGCTACCCTACAAGAGTACAAAACTTAGGAGATGCCCTAAAAAAGCGTTTAGATGAGAAACTGAGTAAGATAGAACTAGCAAAAATGCTTAAGGTGAGACCCATGACCATTTGGGATTGGGAAGAGACCGACAAGAAATCCCTTACTTAAAATGATAAAAAAATACTAAAATTATTAAATACAAAATATGATGTAATTACTATTAACTAATTCTCCACTAAAAAGGAGGGACTTCAGAAAAGATAGTGCCTTTTAACTGTATTATTTTTGATATACGAGACCGTGGACCTCCTGTCTCTATTCTT
This sequence comes from Ulvibacter sp. 2210JD10-4, assembly GCF_058148525.1. NCBI lineage: Bacteria > Pseudomonadati > Bacteroidota > Flavobacteriia > Flavobacteriales > Flavobacteriaceae > Ulvibacter > Ulvibacter sp. 2210JD10-4. Next base: position 242,353 of record NZ_JBYVJZ010000004.1, on the reverse strand, counting down.
ACAGTCCTATTGATTATGGTAACCATTTCTTTCTTTTGAAGAATATAAGTAAAGAAACAAATAGTACTCCCATAACTCCAAGAAGAATGAAATATCCATATTTGTAGTCTAGCTCAGGCATATTTTTAAAGTTCATCCCATAAATACCGGCAAGAAAAGTCAAAGGGATAAAAATTGTTGCAACTAATGTCAATAATTGCATAACCTGATTCATTTTGAAACTAACCTCAGTTATAAAAAGATCTTGTAACCCATTTAATACATCTCTATAAGATTCTACAGCATCCATAATCTGAATTGTATGTTCATAAAGGTCTCTTACAAAAAGAAGGCTACTTTCATTGACAAATTGACTTTCTGTTTTAGCAAAACGTCCAATCGCTTCTCGCAGAGGCGCAACGGACTTTCTTAATACTAATAATTCCTTTTTAAGTCCGTGAATCTCTGATTTGCTTCTTATATCCTGACTACTCATCAGTTTTTCTTCAAGCGACTCTATAACTTCTTCAATATTTTCTAAAACCAAATAGTAATTATCGATGAGAGTATCTACAAGAGCATAGGCAAGATAGTCAGCTCCACGCTGTTTTATTCTTCCTTTTCCACTTTTGATTCGTTGACGAACCGATTCAAATAAATCACTCTCTGTCTCCTGAAAAGTGATTACAAATCCTTCTTTAAAATATATAGCGACATGTTCTTTTGAAATTTCAATTTTATTTTTATCAAACTCAAGTGCTCGAATAGTAATAAAATTCCCTTTATCATATTCTTCAAATTTTGGCCTTTGATAAATATCTGCAATATCTTCTAAAATAAGAGAGTGGATATCAAAGGTATTACCCAAGAGTTCAATCAAATGGGTATCATGGATTCCTCGTATGTCATACCAGTCTATTTTCTCATTTATTGATTGATGAAAAACAGTGTCTTCATGGTTGTCAAGAGTTTTTTCCTCAATAGATTCACTATCATACTGGAGGTAGTGAATCAATACTTTTTCAACTTTCTTATTGCCCGTAAAAATAACGGACCCTGGAGGCAATCCTAGTTTTTTTTGTCTTTTACTCATAGATTTCTATCATTATTCCTGAATCGGAGTATTCTTATGAATTAGAGTTCGGTGAGGGAATGGAATGCTAATACCTTCACTATCAAATCGTGTTTTAATACTCTCATACAAATCACAAGACATTTTAAAAGCATCGATTGAATCTTTTGCCCATGCCCAAACTCTTAAATTAACTGAAGAATCTCCTAACCCTATAACCCTAACAGGTACTAATTCTTCTCCATCATCAATTTGTTGTTGAGTTCTGTGATCTATGTGCATAGGATGGTTTAAAACCTCATCTCTCATTATATCTTTTGCCTTTTCTATATCAGAATCATAACTTATTCCAACTTCAACCCATTTACAAATTTTGTCATCTGCAAAATCCGAATTGACAATAATCTCATTACTAATGATGGCATTGGGGATAATGATTCTTCTATTTTCAAAATCACGAATTATGGTGTGTCGTAAGGTGATGTCTTCGACAGTTCCAAACTTTTCAGCAATTTTTAAGCGATCGTTTATTCGGAACGGTTTGAATATTATTAGAAAAACACCACTAATTATATTGCTTAAAGCATGTTGAGAAGCAAACCCAACAGCCACTGCTAGTACACCGGCACCTGCTAAAAGAGAGCCTGCTAACATCCTCAAATTCGGCATCATGTAAATAGCTATACTAAATCCAACAATATAAATAATGGCAGTTATGACGTGGCGCAAGAATAAATAATTAGTTGGGTCATTTTTCATTACTTCTGTCGAACGGCGAATCATACGTTTGAAAAAACGATTCATAAAAAAAGAAACAAAAAATGTTACAACCAATATGCTGACAAAAATGACTATGTATTCAAGGTTGTTGAGTAATTGCTCTTTCATGGCTGGCTGTTTAGAAGGGTATAATTTAATTTATGAGTATCAAATCCATATATAAAGACTCGTAGTAAGTAGTCCATACTTTAGCTAAAGTTAAAGATAATAAACCTATTAAAAATTAGGCTAATTTCTATCACATATTTAGTTTTGAGATAAGAATACTTGTTGTTTGAAAGACTCACAATTTGATATTGGTTTGACAGGTCTCAGAAGAAACGAGGGACGAATTGACGACCCAAAAAATATAATTGACAATTATATTGTGGAAAATAACTAAATTTTCACACGATTGTTCTCCCAACAATTTTCCAGGAGTATGCTTGCCGAGTACTTTAAATGAGGAAGTCCACTTGACTAAGTGCCTAATTTAGCAAATCCAAACCGAATGGAAACCCTGCACGTTTTCCTCTGGTTCGTTTTCTTTTACTAATTTAGTTGTAGCCAACATAACTAACCATACACGAACACGTTAGCATTTATTAAAGAAAGAATTAAAATTTATAAATATGATTACAAAAGCAAAATTCATCACATTAATCTCAATAGTATTATTGATATCTCAATCTTTTATATGTAGCGCACAACAAACAACAAGTGATTTTGTGATTGGTGATAAAATTTCGTTCGAATCAAAAATACTCAACGAAAAAAGGTTAGTTGTTGTAATTCCTCCATTAGGCTATAAAAACAAATCTGAAAAAAAATATCCCGTAGTTTATGTTTTAGACGCTGGAAATAATCTTTTTGCAACTCACGGAATTACAAATTATTACTCTAAAATGTTGGAAATTATTCCTGAAGTGATAATTGTGAGTGTTGTTAATAAAGATAGAATATACGATTTCTCAACAGCTCCAGAAAAGGACTACCCTAACGGAGGAGGAGCAGACAAATTTATTAATTTTTTAGATAAAGAATTAGCTACTTATATAAATGAAACATATCCAACTTCTGGTTATAATTGTTTTGTTGGGCATTCTTTGGCAGGATTGCTTGGAGCTTATGCTCTTCAAGTTCGTCCAAGTCTTTTTGATTCGTTTATACTTATAGATCCTACAGTAGGATGGAATGAGTATCAATGTATAAAATCGTTAAAAGATTTCTTTAAAAATAACCAAGCTTTAGATAAAAAGCTTTTTATAAGCTCGTGTGGTCAAAAACAAGATGGAATCTTTACTTTTTTAGGAGAGTTGGAAATGTACGCGCCAGACAACTTTGTATGGGAACATAAACATTATAAGGGTGAAAATCATAATTCTTTAGGTCATAAAAGTATGTGTGATGGATTTGAAATGGTATTTAAAGATTGGAAAAATTAACAATAACGAAATGCCAACAATGGTTATAATTTATACTTACATTTAGACTAAATATAAAACGACAAACACTCAACAAAGGATCTGCTACAACCGAAAAATTTCCGATTTTCCAGTCGCACAAATTATAACCCTAAACCACTGTAGGGCATAAAAGAGAACCGATAAAATGGACAAAGCTCTTGAATTAAAACAAAAATATGACATCGGAGAAATTACTGAATATGAGCAATCAATTGAGTATTTTGAAAAATCGGAACTGATAAAAGAATTATTGTCTGATTTTGATTTAAATACGCTTAATTTACTGAATAGATTAGCTGAATTATCTGAAATTCCATTAACGGCAGGACTTGATAAAGTTAAATTGTGGGTAAACAAACTTGCCGATTTATCCTATTGCGGTGATGGTTTTTCACTAACAGGAAAAAGTGATGATATTTTGTCTTGCTACAATTCAATGATAACTAACATTTTGATAAAATTAAATTATGGTAATAGCAAACAAATACAAAATGGAATTGATTGGATTTTGAAATTTCAAAACTTTGAACGTGGAATGCCAAACAATTGGAGTGGTTCTAGGATTTTAAAGTATGGTGGTTGTATGAAGCAAACCCCTTGCTTTATTGGAGTAGTAAAAGCCTTAATCGCTTTAACAGAGTTCAAAAAAAGTAAGAATTACAAATCAAACACTTTGCTCGAAAAAAAACTAGAAAAAGGACTTGAATATGTACTCGAACATAGCATATTCAAAAGAAAGACCAATGATAAACCAATCACAAAAGATATAACAAAATTAACTTACCCATTCACTTACAAAATAAATTTGATTGAAATTCTTCGGCTAATAAATGACAATAATCTATTATCAGATGCAAGATGTAATTCTGCGAAAGAGTTTCTGAATAAAAAGAAAAATAAAGATGGATTTTGGAAAGTTACTAGTGTTTATTTTCCAAATTCGTGGATTGAGTTTGATAAACCAAAGGAGAATGGATTATGGTTGACTTATGAAATAAAAAAACTAATTAATTAAAATTATGCCCTACAACTACCCGTTGAAGGTAGTTAATCATTACTCTTTTAACCTTAACTTTTGGTTGACAACCAAAAGTTAATACGATTGTAAAACAATCTTGGACAACAGGAAAAGTGGCTCATTGGAGGTATGGTAAAAACTTAAGAAACTTTCTATTAAAGAATATACCAAAAAAAGCATTGGAAAATAAAATGATGGAAATGTATCAAATTGAAAAAGTACTGTAGCTAACAAAGCACAAAACACCAATACTCGCTAAACGTGCCTACTGCGTTTGTCCAGAACGTTAGCTATAATTTAAGTTGTAACATTTCTAAAAAGCTGCTGTCTATATTCAAAACACAATTGATAAAAACTCATCTTATGAAGAATAATAGTTTTTCAGTGCTAATAATTATTTGTGCTTTAATATTATCTATTGATATATCTGCACAAATACATATAAAGGGCAATATCGAAATTGATATGAATTCTGGACTATTTAGTTGTAGCCTTAACCTATCAAATATCCCTGAATTAAAAGATTATCGCATATTGCTCAACAAGGGAATGAATATAAAATATTTCAAGGATATTAAAAATGAGTTAATTAACTATAACGGACATTATGATGGCAAAACTAGGGGAGAAGCAATAGAATATACTTTTAAAAATGACACGACGATTTATCTTCCTAGAGAATTCCATATAACTTATAAAGGTGCTTTTCCGGTATACATTGATGATTTCAACCTATTTGACTATAAAGGCATAATTGCTTTTAATAATCAAACAGTAAGGGCAACAGAGCAAACAAAATGGTATCCTGTTATTTATGATTTTACCAACGATAAATTGATAAATAGTTATACGTATGATTTAACAATTAGTATAAAAGGAGGAAATACAATTTTTGTTAATGGAACTCCTCCAAAAAAAGGAGTGACTTCGCATTTTGTTTCAAAAAAGGCATATCCTCTATTATTATTTGTGGGTAACTACAATTTTATTGAAAACAATGGAGATTATATTTTAAATACAACGGTAACAAATGAGAATGCAGAGATTATATTTGAAAATATAGAATTGATTAAGGATAACCTTTCAAACAATATAGCCCTTGAGTTTACTGATAACATCTATTTGATTAATCATAAAGCTATCAATAAAAGAAAAAAGGGAAGCAGTTGGGGATTTAATACATATCCTACATTTGCCTTCACAGGATTAAACTTCGATAAGTTAATAGATGGTAATGGCAAATTCTTTAACCATCATTATAGGTATTTTGGACACGAATTTGGACATAATTATTTTGGAAATAATGTAATGTCAGGAGAATTAGGGTGGTTTTGGCTAGAATCATTCGCTGAATATCTGTCTTATAATATAGCAGAAGATTTATCCGGAAAACAATTCCTATCGCAAGTTTTGATTGAACAATTAAAACATATAAAAGATGATAGCTTTATTCCTTTAAACAAAATTGAAAATAAAAACGAAATAGGAGAAAAGTACAGATATATCTTAGCCCCCCTAATGCTAAAATGTTTCGAAGATAAATTTGGAAGGAATAAGATGAACCTAGTAATTAAATCTTTATTAGAATTTGCAAAAAATGAAACATTAACACTACAACTTTGGAAAAAGTCAGCAATTAAAAGTGGTATTAAAAAAGAAGAGTTTGAAGAATTTGAAAAAGATTTTATTACTAATGAAAAGTTCAAACAGAATATCATAAATGAAATTATAAAAAACTATAGCTAACAATGGCTATAAATAACCAGCTCAACAGAGTTGTTCCGGTGGGTTGCTTGTTCTCACCTATTTCTAAAGACCCTGCAGATATTATATTCGGTTAGTATTTGCTAAATTAGTTACTTAAACAACGCAACGAGTTATACACGAATACGTTACCCGTAAATTTTCAGATAAAAGTTGAGCGATAAAGATTAAAAACTAAGCCCTCCAAAAATATTTTTTTGTTAAAAAAGAGCATTAAAATTCCTTTTATTGTATAAACAAAAACTAAGTTTTATATCTTTAGGGTGTCCTTACATTTTGATACAATTCTTAAAAATGTGAGTTTGAACTCCCACCATTTTTACTTTATAAATTTTGAGAAGATGCAAAAAATGACACCCTCATTTCCTATTAGGAAATGGAATGAAGATGACCGTCCTCGGGAGAAATTACTTCAAAAAGGCCGTATAACCCTTAGTAATGCAGAACTAATTGCGATATTAATTAGTTCTGGGAATAATAATGAAAGTGCCGTGGCTTTAAGTCAACGTATTTTAGCCTCAACAGCAAATAATTTAAACGAATTAGGAAAGCTGGACCCTAAAGATTTAATGCAATTCAAAGGAATAGGTGAAGCTAAAGCAGTTGCTATTGCAGCAGCTTTAGAATTGGGAAGAAGGCGTAGGGAAGGAGACACACTTCAAAAAAAGAAGATTACATCCAGTAGTTCAGTTTTTGAAATAATGCACCCGGTTCTAGGCGAGCTTCCCCATGAAGAATTTTGGATTATTTACCTTAATAATTCAAACAAAATCCTGCAAATAACTCAATTGAGTAAAGGAGGAATTACAGGAACTTTGGTAGATGTTCGGTTAGCTTTTAAAAACGCACTTCAGTTAAGATCTGTTGCTGTAGTTCTAATACACAATCATCCTTCCGATACTTTAAAACCCAGTTTGGCAGATAAGCAACTCACTAAAAAGTTAAAAAAGGCAGGTGAAAACCTGGATATAAAAGTACTCGATCACATTATAATAACCGAGAAAGCATACTTTAGCTTTGCAGACGAAAACCTTCTTTAACGACCTTGCTTTTTAGTTTACATAAAAATGGCAACAGTAATTTTTTAATATACAGTGGGTTATTTATGAAGCTGTGCGGCATATTTTGGATGCATTAAATTTTCAACACTCAAAATTTTGTCCAGTTCTTCTTCTGAGAGAAGTTTTTTTTCTAATACTAGCTCACGAATATTTTTACCGGTTGCTACTGCTTCTTTTCCTAACTTATCCCCCATATGATGTCCTATATAAGGGTTTAAGAATGTTATTATTCCTACAGAATTAAAAACCATTTGTTTGGTATGTTCTTCATTTGCAGTAATACCATCAATGCATTTTTCAGCGAGAGTTACACAAGCGTTGGAAAGAAGTTCAATAGACTCAAACATACATTGTGCAATAACAGGCTCCATTACATTCAATTGTAGTTGCCCTGCTTCTGCGGCAAAAGAAATAGTTACGTCATTGCCCATAATTTTGTAACATACCTGATTTACCACTTCCGGTATTACAGGGTTTACCTTAGCCGGCATAATAGAAGAACCTGCCTGCATTTCAGGTAAATTGATTTCATTCAATCCACATCGAGGGCCGGAAGATAATAACCTTAGATCATTGCATATTTTTGAAAGTTTTACGGACGTTCTTTTTAAAGCACCGGAGATCATAACGTAGGCGCCACAATCTGAAGTAGCTTCAATTAAGTTTTCAGCTTTTACAAAACTAGCTTTGGTGTATTGCTGAAGGTAACCTATGGATAACTCTGTAAACCCTTGGGGCGCATTTACTCCTGTACCAATTGCTGTAGCACCTAAATTTACTTCCAAAATTAAATCCCGGCACCGTTTTAAGTTCTTGGTTTCTTCTTTTAAATTGGTAGACCAGGCTCCAAACTCATCTCCTAGCGACATTGGTACAGCGTCCTGTAATTGAGTTCTACCCATTTTAAGTACTTTTTTAAACTCGGCAGCTTTTTTGTCCAGGCAGGTTGTAAGAATATTGATTTTTTCGAGTAAGAGATTAATATAGTAAAAAACCGCTACTCTAAAAGCTGTTGGATAAGCATCATTGGTAGATTGAGATTTATTGACATGATCATTTGGATGTAAGATGTCATAATCTCCTTTGTTATATCCATTTAATATAAGACCAACATTTGCAATTACTTCGTTTGCATTCATATTTACCGAAGTTCCGGCTCCCCCTTGAAATACATCGGAAGGGAAATATTGAGTATACTTATTTAGGTTTTCCAAAATTTCGTTACAAGCCTGTAATATCATATCTGCTTTGGCCGAAGGGATTGTTCCTATTTCCTTATTTGCAGCTGCACATGCTTTTTTAGTAAGTATTATCCCTTTTACAAAAATGGGGTAATCACTAATTTTGGAGTGAGAAATTTGAAAATTTTGAATAGCTCTTTGAGTGTGAACTCCATAAAACAAATTATCGTATATCTCTACATCTCCTAAAAGGTCGGTTTCTTTTCTAGTTTTCATACTGTTTTTATTTAATTAATCAGAAGGTATTCGTGTGTGGTTTCGTTATGGAAAACCAACCCGCGAATCAGGATTTTACGAGCGGTTATTTCGGTAATTAAATATACAAACTAAAACTAGGTTTTACTGGTAAGAAACTCACTAAAAGTTAAAAAATACATTTTAAAATCCGTATATAAAAGGATACAGTCACCTCATAATTGTCGAAAATGTGTACTTTAGCTTTGCAGATGAAAACCTTCATTGACGATCTATGCTTTTAGTTTATACGCAAAAGATAACACCCAGAATTACCTATATTTTCAAGCATATATGCACCCGGATCTTGGGGCTGGATGTTATGTTTACTTCTGTAATTGAAGAATTGATTTCTTACGAAGGACCAAAAGTATCGTATGGGAAACAACCTCTTGGTAATGAATTATTTATGCAAAGCTATGGCTTGTTAACACAGCAGGGTTTTGAAAGCGAAAACATTGTTGTTAAGGACTGGGAAGATACTAAATGCTTTTTTTCAGTAAGTGATAAAAGTGTTTTACCGTTTGATATTTTTTCGGCAGGGTTTTATTTATTGAGTCGTTATGAAGAATACCTTCCTCATGTTAAGGATGCTATGGGACGTTACCCGGCCACTGAAAGCTTAGGTTTTAAAAATGATTTTTTACAACAACCGGTTATAGATATTTGGGCCTATAAATTGAAAGAGGCTCTTATTAAAAACTTTCCGGAGACACATTTTCATTCAAAAACCATGTCTGTCCATACACTGGTGGAGGCAAAGCAACCTTTTGCATATAAACAACGTGGGTTTTTTAGGTCTTTAGTAGGATATTTTCGAGACTTACTGAAATTCAGAATTAAAAAGATGATTGAACGAACAGCCGTTCTTTTTAATACAAAAGAGGATCCATTTAATACTTTTGAGTGGATCATCTCTACAACTAAAAAGAGCAATAATAAACTGTCTGTTTTTTTTATGTTAGGAGATGCTTTACACTTTGAAGAAAGTATAAATACAAATAGATACAAATTTAAAATGCTTTTAAAATATGTTGCTGACTATAAAGATATAGGCCTTATTTTTTCTTTTACTTCTTTGTCTAATTATGAATTGCAGAAGAAAGAAAAAAGACAAATGGAAGAAATAACCAATCGAACATTGGAAAAGTCATTTAGTGCCCAATATCTTATAAATTTACCTGAAACATACCGCAATTTGGTCGAATTGGAAATTGCCAAAGATTTTACAATGGTATATGAGGATACTCCCGGATTTAGAGCAGGGACCTGTACACCCTTTTTGTTTTATGATTTGGATTATGAGATAAAAACACCTTTAATCATTCATCCTGTCATAGCTACTACAGATGCTTTTAAAGATAAATATGCTTCAGATATCAATAAGACCATAGATATTTTGTGGAATTCGGTAAAAAAAGTGAACGGGCACTTTTCTATGCTGTTTGCCAATAGAGATTTTACCACTAAACCTACCAATGAAGTCTGGCGAACTTTGTTTTCTGAAAAATTACATTCCTATGAATAAACCAGAAATAACAGATGTTTTCTTTGACTTGGATCACACACTTTGGGATTTTGACAGGAACTCCAAACTGGCCTTTCAGCGTGTTTTTGTAAAACATAAGATCGATATGGATATAGCGACATTTATAAAGGTGTACGAGCCCGTTAATTTTGATTATTGGAAACTATTTAGAGAAGAACGTGTCACTAAGCAAGAATTACGAAGAGGAAGGCTCATAGACACTTTTAATGCTTTTAAAATAAAATTACCTGCAACAGTCATCGATACTTTGGCAGAGGCTTATATAGAAGAGCTGCCTCTGGATAATCATCTTTTTGATGGTACCGAAGAGGTTTTGGATTATTTATCTGAAAAATACATACTACATATTATTACTAACGGATTCCAGGAAGTACAACATTTAAAATTGGACAATAGTGGGATTTCTGCTTATTTTGAAACGGTAACAACATCAGAAGAGGTTGGATTAAAGAAGCCCAATCCGGTGATATTCAAAAAAGCTTTAGAAAAAGCTGTCACTCAACCTCAAAGAAGTATTATGATTGGGGATACTTTTGAAGCCGATATTTTAGGAGCCGAAGCTGTTGGAATGCAAACCCTTTTTTATAATTATAGGAATGACTATGTTCCTTCAAATTATAGGGTTGTGAACAAGTTACCGGAAATTAAAAAATATTTGTAATCATAATATTTCTATAACTAATAACGTTAGTTAAACTAGTAATCCCCCCACAATCATGAAAAAGAACCTAGCAGTGCCTTTTATGGTAGTTTTTGTAAGTTTGTTATTTATGGCTTGCGTCAAGGATACAGATTTTGACCAGGCAGAAGAAATTGCACTCACACCGGTTGTAGAACTTGACCTTATTTACCTCAATGTTGAGGCAAATGATTTTTTTGACACTGTTACTTCTACACCAACTCTAACACTTACAGATACAACTGAGATCAGATTTCTTGATGATGAACAAATCCAGGAGAGTTTAAAAAAAGCTGAATTCTTATTTAGATTTACTAATAGTATTTCCAGAGATTTTGAAATGGATTTTCAATTTTTAAGCGAACAAAATGACATTACGTATACAACCCAGACCTCTGTTCCGGCAGGGACGATCCAAAACCCGGCAACCCCTCCGGACTTTATTGAGGTAGTTGAAGGAGATGAAATTTTGCAACTTACTCAAGCATCAAAAGTAGTTGTATCTGTTACTATACCTTCTGCAGATGCAAGCCTGGAAGGAGCTCTTAACTTACAATCTAAAACCACGTATTACCTGGAATTTTAATACAATGCGAAACCTACTAACATGTATTATTACCCTATGGGTATCCACAACTATTGCACAAAATAAGCAATTGGTATATGGGGTGGAAGAAATCCCGCAATCATTATTACTAAACCCCGGAAGTAAAGTGCCACAAAAGATGCATTTTGGGATTCCGTTTTTATCGCAATTTCATTTGAATGCCGGTACTTCAGGTGTTTCTGTTTATGATATTTTTGGGGATTCAAATGTAGATATCAATACACGTATTCGAAACAAGATCTTTGAAATGAAGAATACAGATTTCTTTACCGCTACACAACAATTGGATTTGATCAACTTTGGTTGGAGAGCAAAAAATGAGATTTATTTTTCAGGAGGAATTTATCAGGAGTTTGATTTTATTTTGTACTTCCCAAGGGATCTGGCAATTCTGGCATGGGAAGGAAACCGTGATTACCTGGACTATGAATTTGATTTGGGAGAAGTAAATACAACAGGAGATTTTATGACAGTTTATCACTTTGGGGCAAATAAACAGATCAAGGATAATCTTATTGTGGGTATACGGGCAAAGCTATATTCCAGTATGTTTAGCTACCGAAGTACTAACAATAGCGGAACTTTTGTAACACGCTTAGGAGATGGAAGTGTAAATATCTATGAGCATACCGTACAAAATGCAAATGTAACTGTAGAAACATCTGGCTATGCTTCTTTGAGAGAATTAGACGGTGCTTCACAAGTGACCAGCGAAATATTGGGAAGGGCATTTTTTGGAGGAAATATTGGAATAGGAATAGATGTTGGAGCGACATATGATATCAATAAAAATTGGACCGCAAGTGCGAGTATTCTGGATGTTGGAGCTATTTTTCACTCCAAAGATGTGGAAACTTATCAAGCTACCGGTACGTATACACTTAACGGGATAGAACTTATTTTCCCTCCGCTAAGTGATGGTGAATCAACATTTCCTTACTATGAGGATCTGGAAGATGAAATTGAACGTGAGATTCCAATAGATACCTTAAACAATTCTTATACACAATTACGTCCTTTAAAGGTAAATTCTGGTATTACCTATAAATTTGGGAGAGCAGTAGGTAAGGGAGGAGAATGTGATTGTAGAAATGCGGGAGGCGGTATTGACAGAAACCAGTCAGTGGGTTTTCAGCTCTATAGTATTTTTAGGCCAAAGGCACCACAAATGGCCGGAACTCTTTTTTACTACCGAAGATTAACAGAATATTTATCGGCAAAGGCAACATATACAGCAGACTCCTATTCCTTTTCTAATGTTGGGCTGGGTGTTGCAGCCGATATAGGAAAATTCAATTTTTATATTGCCGCAGATAATCTATTGCGGTATGGAAATCTGGCAAAAGCAAAAAGCGTATCTTTACAGCTGGGTTTTAATATAAAATTTGACGAAGAGTGAAAAAATTAATTATTATAGTTTTTCTTTTTTTAGGGTTTTTTACAAAAGGTTTTTCTCAAAAAACTATTAGCGATTACAGCTATGTAGTCGTACCGGAACAATTTGAATTTCTTAATCAGAAAGATAAGTATCAACTCAATTCGATTTCCAAGTTCTTATTTAACAAACATGGATTCCATGCCTATTTCAGCAATGAAGTGCCTAATGCAAAACGATGTGAAGGATTGTATGCAGATGTAGAGAGGGGAAAGTCATTTTTTAAGACAAAATTTACAATCCTTTTAAAAGATTGTAACGGAATTGAAATTTATCGAAGCCCGGAAGGAGCTAGTAAATACAAAGAGTTTAATAAGGCGTATCAAGATGCTCTGAGGAGAGCTTTCAAAAATATTGAAGCTTTAAATGTACAACAGAAAGAGATCGTGCTTTTTGATGCAGAGGTTGTTTCAGAAAAACCTATGGAAGAAGAGCAAATGGTTGAAAAAAATATAGTGGTCAAAGAAGAAACGACTACTAATTCGGGTAAAGTTGAAAATGAAATTATTAAGACTTCAGAAAAGGCAATAAAACCAAATCTTCCAGGGTCAAAATTTTCTAATTATAATTATAATGGGAAAACATTTTTGTTAAGAAAAACTTCTGAAGGATATTCATTATATGAAGAAACTACTACAACAGACGATGGCTTGCTTTTAGTTGGAAAAATTGAAGTTATGAATTCGTCAAAAATATTTTTCACAGATACTTCAGAGAATATTTTCAAGGCTTCTTTTGATGCTTCACAAAACCTTATCATTCAGAAAAAAGATGGGGTAGTGGTTTATAGAATAGTAAACTAGAACTCGTACTTATCTTTCCAGAGATTATTTAAATACTTTTTTAGAGTGTTTTCTTTTGGATTGTTTCCGGGTTTGTAAAAAGAGGTGCTTTTGATTTCCTCAGGAAGGAATTCGTGAGGGACAAAATTACCCTCATAATTATGTGCATATTCATAATCCTTACCATAATCCAACTCTTTCATAAGCTTGGTGGGCGCGTTACGTATGGAAAGAGGCACAGATAAATCTCCGGTCTGTCGTACCACTTGTTGTGCTTCTTTAATGGCAGCATACGAAGCATTGCTCTTTGGAGAGGTTGCAAGGTAAATGGTACACTGGCTCAAAATAATACGTGCTTCGGGATATCCTATTGTATTTACGGCCTGAAATGTATTATTAGCCAGTACCAGGGCAGTAGGGTTAGCATTACCAATATCTTCGGAAGCCAAAATCACCAATCTTCTTGCTATAAATTTTACGTCTTCTCCGCCTTCAATCATTCTTGCTAACCAATAGACTGCTGCATTTGGGTCGCTTCCGCGAATGGATTTAATAAATGCCGAAATAATATCATAGTGTTGTTCTCCGGTTTTGTCGTATAAAACTGTATTTTTTTGGACTTTCTGTTGTACCAGTTCATTGGTAATCGTCACAGTATCTTTTTTCTCGGAAAGAACTACCAATTCGAGGATGTTCAATAATTTTCGGGCATCCCCTCCGGAAAGGCGTATAATAGCTTCTGTTTCCTGAAGTTTCACCTTTTTTTGGCTAAGTATATCATCTTTTTCTATTGCACGGCTTAAAAGCTCTTCTAAGTCACTTTTACTGAAAGCTTTTAAAACATATACCTGGCAACGTGATAATAATGCCGGAATCACTTCAAAACTCGGATTTTCGGTTGTAGCTCCTATGAGAGTTATCCATCCTTTTTCTACTGCACCTAACAACGAATCTTGTTGAGATTTACTAAAGCGGTGAATTTCATCAATAAACAGTATAGGATTCTTTGTGGAAAAGAGTGTGTCACTTTTTTTAGCTCTTTCAATCACTTCCCGTACTGCAGCTACACCACTGTCAACTGCACTCAAGGTGTAGAATGGCCTCCCGGATTCATTGGCAATGATATTGGCTAAGGTAGTTTTACCTGTTCCCGGTGGCCCCCAGAATATCATAGAGGAGATAACACCGGAACTAAGCTGTGAAGTAAGTGCACCCTCAGGCCCTACCAGGTGCTGTTGGCTTAAATACTCGGCTAAAGTGTTTGGGCGAATACGTTCTGCAAGAGGTGTGCTCATAAGAGCATAAAATTACAATTTTTTGCAACGAATTTATTACTGGAGGTAGAGAAGTGTTTAGATTTTTTAACAACAATTACCGAACAATTTTTACGATACCTTCTGAGTTACTGATATTTACTTTTACAAAGTACATTCCTTTAGCATAACCGGACATATCGACAGATGTATTTAAATTGTTTATGGAAGCACTATAAATTTCCTGACCCAATAGATTGAAAATTGAAATCGATGAAATTTCTTCATTGGCTCTCAGGTTTAAGATATCATTCACCGGATTAGGTATAGCTGAAAAGCCTTTGGAATCAAAGTCATTTATTGATAAAAAGGAACAACTTTTATTATTTATTGTATCAAAAAAGTAAAGATCATCTAAATAATATAAGTTGTTAGTTGATATTGAAAAGAAATTAATTCCGCCTAGACTTGCCGGAGACGCCCCATTTCCATCTTTAAAAGGGGTTCCGTTTTCAATAACATTATTATTAGTGGTTATCCATAACTCCCAAGTAGCGGTTGAAATACCAGTATTTATGTCAAAGGACATATATATATATTAAACCATTGATCGTGTGGGAAAACAAATGGAATATCATCGGAAGGGTCAGCTGTGTTTAAATCCAGGTAGCCTTCTCCGGGACTTGTGTTGTTTTGATTAAAAAATACGCTGGTAACATTGAACTCATTTGGGCAAACCGGGACACATTCCAGAAATTGCCAATAGGCCTCTCTATTTGATGGGATATACATACTAAATTGAAGACACCAAATGCCAAATATTTTGTTTCCCAGGTCGAGAGCTGCATCTGTAGTACCATCATTAGGAATTAAGCCGGATAGAGTACCGTTGTTGGCAACATCAGATGAGGACATGATCGCACACCCCGGCCCGCCTCCACAGCCCCAATCGGTCCAATGGCCACCGGAAATGGGTTGCCCTTCTGTATAATTTTCCATATTATCTGTGAATTGAGCAGATAAGCTAAACACTATAAAACAAAAAAGAAATGTCAAAAAGCTGTATCGTTTCATAGCTAAAAATTTAAGTATTCTCTTAAAGATACAAAACTTTTACCTTAGAATATACATGACAATTTATCATACATTTGAATTTGGGTGTATTTTTGAGTAGTATTGATCATGTCTAAAAACAGAGCTTTGTATTTTTCAACCGAAGTGATAGCTTATCCGCTGTTGTTTGTAATGCTTATGTGGCTTGTTTTTTGGGTTGAAACTCGTTTTAACTTGAATTTCAATTATTTAGGAATCTTACCTCAAAAATGGGAAGGACTCCGTGGTATTCTTTTCAGCCCCTTTATACATTCCAGTTTAAAGCACTTGTTTAACAATTCAGTACCCATGTTGGTGCTTACTACGGCGCTATTTTATTTTTACAGGAGCATTCGTTGGAAAGTTTTGTTATATGGTTTCGTAATTACCGGAATATTAACCTGGCTCATTGGGAGACCTGCACTGCATATTGGAGCAAGTGGTATAGTATATATGCTGGCTGCTTTTTTATGTTTTAAGGGAATATTTTCAAAACAATATCAATTAACAGCATTAGCGTTTGTAGTCGTCTTTTTGTATGGAAGTTTATTGTGGTATGTATTTCCCATCGATCCTAAAATATCATGGGAAGGGCATCTGTCCGGTTTTGTTGTAGGGATTGTGTTTGCTTTTATCTTTCGTTCTAACCCTATAGAAAATAAAAAATACGAATGGGAAAAAGAAGAATATAACCCGGAAGAAGACCCTTTTTTAAAACATTTTGATGAAAACGGAAATTTTATAGAAACACTTCCTGAAATGGAAGAAATGAACGAACCGCCCTCAATAAAAGTAAGATATACATTTAAAAAGAAGCCTTTGAAAGATAGGGAAGAAGATAAAAATTTATAAGCTTTGTTGCCGTACAACCTCATATAGAAGCGCACCACATGCAACAGAAACATTTAATGAGTTAATTTCTCCTAATAGTGGTAAGGCCGCTTTTTCATCAACGAGTTGTAATACAGATTTAGAGACGCCTTTTCCTTCAGATCCCATTACGAGAGCTAAAGGTTTTTTGAGATCCAGGTCATAAATACTGTTACCTGTTTTTTCGGTAGCCGCAATTGTACTTATTCCTGAACCCTGAAGATAAAATATGGCATCTTTAATATGATCCACTTTACAGACAGGAATCTTAAATATAGCTCCTGCAGAAGCTTTTATAGTATCCCCTGAAACAGGAGCTCCGCCTTTTTTCTGGATTATTACAGCATCAACTCCTGTACATTCTGCTGTTCTTAGAATAGCTCCAAAATTACGAACATCACTTATCTGATCTAATATTAGAAAAAGGGGAGATTCTTTTTCAGTAATACACTTTTCAATTGTTTCTTCTAAACCACTAAAAGTGATAGGGGAGGTAATAGCTACAATTCCTTGATGATTACCTCTTGTTAATCGATTCAATTTCTCTATAGGTACACTGGAAATGGATGCATCTTTATTTTCAAGATCTTTAACAATGTCATCTATTTTTGGATTGGTGATTCCTTTTTGTATATATAATTTATCAATTATAACACCTGAAGAAATAGCTTCTTGTATAGGATATATGCCAAATATAGTAGTCTCTTTCCGATTCATAGATTAACCTTAAAGCTTAAAGATATTAATTATTAAAGTTTTAAAATATAAACAATAAAAAAGAGGCAGTTTATTA
This sequence comes from Ulvibacter sp. 2210JD10-4, assembly GCF_058148525.1. Lineage (NCBI taxonomy): Bacteria > Pseudomonadati > Bacteroidota > Flavobacteriia > Flavobacteriales > Flavobacteriaceae > Ulvibacter > Ulvibacter sp. 2210JD10-4. Next base: position 224,699 of record NZ_JBYVJZ010000004.1, on the reverse strand, counting down.
AACTGCCTCTTTCTTTATAATATAATATGGTAATTCTTACTTAACGATCTTAACGATCCCTTCAGTACCACCAATATTAACTTTTACAAAGTAAGCTCCGCTAGCATAGCTAGACATGTCAACTGTAGAACTAACAGCATTTAACTTAGCATTATAAACTTCTTGTCCAAGAATGTTATAAATAGACACAGAAGAAATAGCTTCATTAGCTCTTAAGTTTAAGATGTTACTTACAGGATTTGGATATGCAGAGAAACCTTTAGCTTCTAAATCAGCAAGTCCAAGAATGATAGGAGAATCTTGATACGTAAAAGCATCCATATAGAACTCATGGTTAGTGTTACCTGAGAAGAAATCTATACCACCTAAACTAGTTGGGTAAGTTCCTGCATTATCGGTAAAAGCAGTTCCAGCTGGAATTACTTCAACACCGTCTACCCACATTTCCCAGGTAGAAGCACCGATACCACCACTAATATCCCAGTTTGTAACAATTCTAAACCACTGGTCGTGAGGGAAGTTAAAGTTAACTCCACCTAAAGCAGTATCATCAATGATACCTACACCAGGAGCACCGTTATCTTGGTTGAAGTAAATATTACCAACAATCCATTCTCCAGCACCAATTGGCACTGTACCTTGTAAGTTGTAATATCCTTCTTTACCGGCAGGGATGTACATCCACATGTCAAGACCCCAAGTTCCAAAGATTTTGTTACCAAGGTCAAGTACTGCATCTGTAGTACCATCACCAGGAATCAACCCAGATTTAGCACCATCTTGTGCAAAGTTAGCCGAAGACATAATTGCACATCCGGCTCCTCCACCACAGCCCCAGTCGGTCCACCAACCACCAGAAATAGGATCACCGACAGTGTAAGCCTCCATGTCATCTGTAAATTGTGCGTTCATACTTACCATTGCGAAAGTAAATAATACCGCTAAAAAATAATTTTTTTTCATGATTTATAACTTTTTATATTAGTATGAATCAAATCTACAAATATTTTTTGATTTTTTCATTAAAGTTTTCAAAATATATTGAATTTTTAGTTAAAACAACGCAACCATTAATTTTTTTTGAATCTTATTATATACTATCATTTAGTAAGCATAACCTGTTATACTTACTATTTGTAATATACTGACTACAAAAAAAGGTTTTGCCAACAAGCAAAACCTTTTTTTGTTTCAAGAATAAAAATTAATTAATTATTCAAAAAGATGATATTATAAAAAAATGGTGATTGAAAATAATTTCCTGATTCTACGGTAGGTCCTACGTTAGTGTCAGTAAAAACTCTTCCATCATTCATTTCTAGTTCAAGACGCAAATAAATATAAGTAGGAAAAGAAAAGTTTGCACCAGGATTGTTATCTACAATAGTTTGTGTAGGAACTGTTAATCCTATGCTTGGTAAATTATTTACTTCGCTAGGAGTGAATTCAGAGGCAGGAAAAGTTTCTAATTGTACTTCTGCAATATCATTGCCTTGAGAATCTGTTAAAGGAATAGTTTGGTCCTGGTCTTCATAAAGAGAAGCATATACTCTAACTTCTTTGAAATCCGGTTGGATGGTTCCATTTCCTTCTTGAATTTCTATAACTGCCTCAACAACATCCGGGAAATCGTCACCGGGAGTTAGGTTATGAGGTGCAGTACTTGGCTCCACTAGTGTTCTTATAAATGCAGCGGAGGTATCAACATTTTCGTACAACTCATCAATTGGTAGTGTACTGTCTTCACAAGAACTAGTTCCTGCTATTAGTAGGCATCCTATTAAAAAAACTTTAAATATATTTTTCATAATGTGCATTTGTTAGATTAATTTGAAAATGGAAATGCAGGTGCATCAGGATTGTTATCCCAAAACACTTTTACAGCTACAGTTTCTTTTTGTATTATATTATTATTGCTGGTTGCTTCATTTGCCGGATACAAAAATGATCTAACAAAAGAACCTGACGCAGACTCTATATTGAATTGCAACGTCTTAGGATATCCTGTTCTTCTGTAAAAATTGTAAGCATCTATTCCATCTCCATACAAATTAACAAAATATTGCTCTGCGAATATATTCCAAGAATCATCAGAAGTATTAGTAATTTGAGATGCTTGACTGTTCACAAATTCGGTAATATCGTTAGCGGTAGGTACCAATTCACCAGAAAAAATAGGTAATGGCTCATTATTTGGACCGTTTGGCGCTGTAACATCTCCGGTAGCCGGATCAACAATTGCTGTATCTAATAGCAAGTTTGGATCATAATCCGGATCTGAAGATGGAGTAAATGAAGTAACCTTAGCAATATTCTTACTAATTGCAGAAGCTACCAGTTGAGATGCAGCTGAAGGGTTTCCACTAACAAGAGCTATTTCTGCTCTCCAGAAATCGACAGTGGATGCCAGTACTAATGGTAATATTCCTGCACCCATTAAGCCAGAATCTACAGCAGCAGCATTATTGTTTACATTATAAACAAACTCATACTCTTGAGTATTAGTGTTAAGCTCTACAGTTCCATCTCTATTGGTTCCGGCATCATATTTACCTCCAAATGGATAAATACCGGCAAGTGTTCTTCTAAAGTTATCTGGTGGAATTCCCTCATCGTTTCCATGATCTCTACCCCAATATCCGGAAGCTAAGTTACAATATGCCATAGAGGCTGGGTAATGTTGTGGTCTTGCTTGTGTTGAACATTGAATTTGAGCTGAATTAGTTGCACAAGAATTGCCATTAGCATCAACACTTCCTGGAGTACAAGGAGATTGTCTAAAGAAGTAGTAAAAACGTCTTGGATCATCAGTATTTAGCATTAAATCCATTAACCAGTTAGCCCTATAAGCTCCTCCTGTGGCACCAGTTACGGTATAATTTAAAGCATATTCAGGATGCCTAGTGTTTGGAGATGATGGACTATTTCCATATTGCCATTGAAAGTCATCATCAGAACTGGAAATATAATTTCCAGAATTAACGATAGCATTAAATTTACTAATGGCATCACCATCAACTAATCTTGTAGTTAAATATCCCCTCATTTTTAAAGTATTGGCAAGTCTGATCCATTTAGAAAAATCATTGTCGTAGTAGAAATCATTTACTATGGGATCCCCTCCAGCATTCAAAAAAGCAATACCTTCATCTAGCATAACCATGGCTTCTGCATACACAGCTGCATCATCATCAGCACTAGGGAAAGGAAATTCTGCAGGATTTGTTGCTTCACTTAGTGGCACATCCCCATAAAAATCTACAAGCGTCATCAATGCAAATGCCTTTAAAATTCGCATCACACCTATATGGTTATTTGCTCCTTCTAACTCAGCAATGCCTTCAGCTCCCTTCATATTAGAGAACATAGCTTGGTAAGCAAGTTCCCATTCAATATTAGTAGTCTCAGCACTAAAATTGTTTATGTAAGTTCTACCAAACATATATTCAATTCTGGTAAGTTCAGCACCATTTTTGCTCATTCTTTGCATAAAATCAGCAAAATCAACTTGAATAGAAACTAAATAACGTTCTAAATCTGCTTTATCCTCTGTTACATTATTAGGATCATCTAGCAATTCTAAATCTATAGTCTCACAGGAAGTAAACAAAACTCCTATAAGTAGAAATAGAGATAAGAAAATTTTATTTGTATTTTTCATTTTGAATTATTTTTTATGTTAAAAAGTTACATTAACGCTCATGCCATAACGCTTACTACTTGGACCTGTTAAGAAATCAAAACCTTGTCCGTTCCCAGCGCCTAAACCAGCTACATTCGGGTCAAAATTAATACCTTCAGGAGTATTGTATGCATCATACCAAAGGTTATAGCCACTCGCTTTAATTACTACTTTTCCAAAGGGTGTTTTTTCTAATAGTTTTGAAGGTACTGTATAACCAAGAGATACTTCTCTAAGGCGTATCACAGATCCGTCATAAATAGATAGCTCATCTGCTGGACTAGCAAAACCATTACTGAAATAAAAATCGGAATTATTAATTTGAATATCGTTTGGAAGCCCTGTTGCCTGGCTTACACCTGGTAGAATGTAGGTGCCTAATCTGTCTTCTGTATCAGTAGTCAATCCTCTACCCATTAAGGAAGCAACAGTAACAGAATAAATATCTCCACCAGAGACATGGTTAATTGAAACACCTAACGAAAATCCTTTATAAGAAAAAGTGTTAGTGTAGTTCATTACAAAATCTGGATTAGGGTCTCCTATTGCAGGTAAAAGTCCTTCTTCATCTAACGCTTCTGAAACATAATTTCCAATACCGTCTACCAATAAGTTTCCATCCTCATCACGTGCTATTCTTTCACCAAAAATAGTTCCTAATGGGTATCCTACTCGTGCACCATTTCCGAGGTTATCAAAACCTTCATATATAATAAGCCTGGAATCTTCACTAAGTTTTGTTACTTCACTTTCAATTTTTGTAAAATTCCATCCTATATTCCAACCAAAACCATCCGGATTATTAAAAATAGATAATCCTAAATCTGCTTCAATACCGTCCGCTTCAATTTCACCAATATTTGATGCAGTTTCAGAAGCTCCACTACTTGGAGGAACTGGACGCTCCTCGACGATCAAATTCTCTGTTCTTCTTTTATAATAGGACAAGTCGAAAGTTAATCTGTTAAACAATTTACCTTCTACACCAAACTCGATTTCTTCAAACAATTCCGGTTTAATATCTGGATTTCCAACAAAATCATCTGTTGTGTTTCCAGTTATATTACCATTGGAATCTGCCCAAGACTGAGTATTAAGAATAACTGTAGTAACTGTAGGATAACCATCTGCAAAGTTTGCAGAAGTTCCGTAACCAGCTCTAAGTTTTAAGTAGTTTATACCAACGTCAGATTTTATGTCTGGAAAAGCCGCTGTAGGGATAAAAGACACACTGGCAGATGGGTAAAATAATGAATTATTATTAGCATTGGATACCCAGTCATTTCTTCCTGCAAAATTTAAAAACAACATATTCTTTATGTCGAAATTAACTTGTCCGTATAATCCAACAATATTTCTTCTACGTTTAGTTTCAGCATCAATATCATCAATACCATCATCGTCGAAATCTACTCTTGTAGAGTGATTTACAAAACCTGTATGGTCGAAAAAGTCAAAAACTTGTTGATTGTCACTAAACATTCCAACTCTCTTATATTCTGTACTTCTTGAAGTGGCACCTGCTAAGAAACTAACATTTAAGAGATCGTTAAACATAGAATAATTATTACCACTTAATACTATTTTGTGATCGGTAATTGTATTAGTATTATTATAAGTATAATAGAAACCAGAATCAATGATAGGCGCTCCGGTAACACCACCTCTATTTTGTCTATTTACATTATCTTCAGAATAGGTGTCAATACTCGCTTGATAGAGTATATTGAGATTATCTGTCAAATTATAATCTAGAGAAGCAAAACCATTTACACGATTAGTTTTTTGTGAAAATTTAGCATTTTTAACAGTCCATAAAGGATGCTGAATAGCATTATCATCTCTGTAGTATATACTGCTTCCATCAGGTAGTTCAAAAGGAAGTTCGAAAATATCTATACTTCGTGGAGTATAAAAAAGGTCTCCAAAAATAGAAGATCCGGCACCTACGACACTACTACCTAAACTGGTAGCAACTGGCGGTGTTTTGAAATTTGTTAACGTATAATTCAAAGAACCCTTAACGTTTATCTTATCTGTTAGCTTTGCACCTCCAGCAACTGTAAGGTTATTTCGCGTAACTTCATTTCCAGGAGTAAAACCAGTATCATTTAAATGACCAAATGATAATCCGTAGTTATATTTGTTGTCTTCACTTCTACCTCTTATGTTAATGGATGCATTAGCAGTACCTCCGGTTCTAAAAAAATCTTTCACACTGTTTCTGGGTCTCCATTGATATCTTGCTCCTTCATATTGAGCTTGAAATTCTGGATAACCGGTAGCTAAAAAGGAAGAAGTAGCATAAGGGTGAGCAAGTGTGCCATCTGAATTAAATCCAAGAAGGGGATCATCGTCATTAATAAAAGTTCCCCATCCTCCGAGGCCATCTTCATAGAAACCAGGACCCCAGTTACTATAAAACCATCCATCAGCATCCGCTTGGTTAAACCCACCACCATATACATCTTGATAATCTGGTAATGAAGCTACTTCATTGAAAAAATAAGAAGAGGATATTTCGATTTGTTGTTTAGAGGCTAGGTTTTTAGAACTACCAGTTTTAGTAGTTATTAATATTACTCCATTTCTACCTTCAGTTCCATATAGTGTTGTAGCAGCTAGACCTTTTAATATATCAATATTTTCAATATTACTTGGGTCAATATCAAATGATCTACTGGAACCCATATTTCCATCTACAAAATTACCCGCTTCATTAGTGTCATTACTATAAGGAATCCCATCAATAACATATAGGGCATTGTTGTCACCTGAAAAGGAATTCAAACCTCTAATAATAACTTGGTTAGCTGATCCTGATAGACCATTTTGGGTTGTGATATTGATACCTGCAGATTTACCACTTAGTATACGAGATAAATCAGCTTCCGGGTTATCTTTTATTTGCTCTTCTTTAACAGATGATACTGCATAACCAAGAGCCTTTTTTTCTTTTCGGATACCAGATGCTGTTACAACAACTTCCTCTAATACAGCAGCATCTTCTTGTAATTGGACACTAATTGTATTAGATCCCGCAGTGACGGGCCTCTCCACGGTAGTAAAGCCTACATAGCTAAACACAAGTGTTTGGGCAACACTAGCTTGAATGCTGTAATTGCCGTCAAAATCACTTTGAGTACCATTACTAGTGCCCTTTACTATAATATTAACCCCGGGTAAAGGCAGGCCAGTATTATCTGTCACCGATCCGGAGATTGTTTTTTCTTGTGCGAACGTAAGTTGCACTACAAACGCTAGTAATAGCGTCAAAATTCCACTAAACTTTGTTCTCATTTTATAATTTATTTGAATTAGCCAATGCCAAAAATCACAATAAAAAGTTAAATACACAACTTTTTAAACTTAAAATTTAGTTTTTTTTAAAGAACTGTTAAGTTATTGTTATGATATCTAAAAGTAATTTAACGAAAGGAAATTCATAAAAAAATTCTGGTAAAAAAAAACACCTATAAAATTTATAGGTGTTAAAAAGTTTAGTTAAAAAGTTTTTTAATCAAGTACCGATAGTATTTGAATAGTATGTGGACCTATTACAGAAAATACTTCATCAGTTCCTTCGATAGATACTACCAATTTTTGGAATTCGTCCGTTAAGGAAACATCCATTCCTGTAAAAGTTAATGTACCTCTATCTTCATTTGCAGGTATTACAATAGTGGTAGGGAATGAATAATTTTCCGGAGCAAGATCTGTCTCAGGTTCAATAATTACATTAAAAGTTCTTTCCGAAGAAGATACCCCGGAAATCCAATATTCAACTTCGGTAGTAACAACTTGGCCGGGTTGAAGCACTACAAGAGGAGCAGACTCTGCTGCCATCCAACGAATCCCTACAGGTCTTTCCGAATCATAGTCATCAAAATTGGTGCTACATGATGATACAAAAAGTGTAGCTAAAAATAATGTTAGAATTATATATGTTTTTTTCATCTGTTTGAATTTTAAAATTAATACCCTGGATTTTGCTGCATATTAGGGTTAGAATCAAGAGCCTCTTGAGCAATTGGTAATTGAAATTTATTACTACCCGCTGCTAAGTTTAGTACATCTGAAGGAGTTCCGGAGCCATCAGCAATATCTCCTTGGCCTCCTCTTTGTACAGCTTGCCCCCACCTTTTAATATCAAAGAATCTTTGATATTCAAAAGCAAATTCTAATCTTCTTTCTAATCGGATAGCATCTCTTAGTGCATTACCCGTCTCACCGCTAGGAGGATTAGTATATCTGTTGTTTCTTACCTGATCCAATGCTTGTCTGGCAGCAGTCTCATCTCCTATATTAAAATACGCTTCAGCTTTATTTAAATACGCTTCAGCTGCTCTAAATAATTTATAATCCACAACACCTGCTTGTCCACCTGGCCTTGCAAATAATTTCTTGATACCATTATAAGCAATTCCCCCACTTGATGCATCAAAAATATAAGCCTCTTTTCGTATATCATCACTGGCGTATAAATTAGTTAACTCAAAAGAAGCTACATATTCAGGGATTATAGTTGTAGCGGCGCCTTGACTCCAGGCAATTCCAATTGCATTACCGAGGGTAGGATTTTCGTTTACAATATAAAATATAAGTCCAGCTTTACTACTGTCCTCCCAAACACCAACCACATCGTTTCGAGGAGCAACAGCTGTTGTTACTCTATTAGCTGCTTCAACCGCATTTTGCCATTGTCCTGTATATAAATAAGCGCGTGATAATATTAAGTTAACAGCATTTCTATTTAATCTGTTAGCTGCCGGATTACTTGTATCCGAATTATTATCGTTGATCCCACTACGCGCATCTTCTAAATCCTGAATGATCATTGCATAGGTTTCGGATACAGATAGACGAGATGGAAGTAATGATGGGTCAGCTTCAGTTACATAAGCAATACCTAAACTCCCGTTTGCATCACCTGCTTGTGTAGGAATTTTTGCAAATAAAGAAGCTAAATTTAAATGTCCTAAAGCTCTAAGTGCTTTAGCTTCTGCAATTACATTTGCTTTACTCTCTCCTTCGAAAGCATCTGCATAAAATAGAACCTGATTAGCATGATAGATCATAACATATGTATCTCTATAAAGAGTTAACATCGTATTTGATGCATTATAATTGTAATCGTGCAGATATCTTTTTGTATTACGCCCAGTTTGTCCTAAAGTAGCATTATCAGCTAATACATCCGGAGCACTTAGCATAGAACCTCTATCGCTGCTTCCGTAAACTCCAGGTCTAATTAATTGGCTATATATACCGCGTAAGCCATTTTCAAAATCTTGCGCCGTCACAAATGCATTGGCAGACGCAAATCCATCAAAGGGTACTTGATCTAATTCATCTTCACAAGACACCAATAGTCCTGAGATAATAAATATGAATGTTAATTTATAAATATATTTTTTCATCGTTATTTTTTTTAATTAGAAACTTACATCTATTCCTAGTTGAATAGACTTTGTATTTGGATAACTATATAAAGTTGCCTCTCCAGGTGCTACTGCATCTGCAAAATCTATTGTTTCACCTGATGAAAGCCCTACTTCAGGATCTCCAAAAAATTCTGTGAAGGTCAATAGGTTTTGTCCCTGTACATAAATTCTAAATGAATTTATAGGTGTTCTTTCCAGAGAAACTTTTGGGAAATTATAAGAAAGTGTTATGTTTCTCATTCGAATGTAATCTCCTTTTTCTAAAAATCTATCTGAGTTAACTGCTTGTAATTCTTCTTGAGAAATTAGCGGACTTGGCAATACATTAGTGTCTCCAGGTTGTTGCCAGTAATTTAATGCTCCAACAGCTTGATTGTCATCAATATTAGCTCCATCGGAAAGTAAATTAGACTTCACAAAGTTATTGATCCAGTTTCCGGATTTAAAAACAAAATCTGTTCTCAAACCAAATCCTTTATAGACAATGTTTGAAAAGAAACCACCTTCTTTATCAGCAATGGTAGATTTTCCCTGAAAAACTCTATTGTCTCCTTCAGGCAAGTCAAGACCTCTGTATATTTGGTCATCTGCCCCATAATATAAAGGAGCTCCTGTTTCAGGATCTACCCCAGCAAAGCGAACCAGATAGTGCTCATTAATTTGAACGCCTTCTCTAAAAGCTATATTAAATGCGTTTTCAGGGAAAACATCATCACCTTCACCGTCTCCATCTAAATCCGGAAGCTCTTTGATTTCATTATCTAAGAATACAACATTTCCTCCCAAGGTCCATTTAAAATTATCTGACCTAAAAACATCTCCCTGTAATGAAACTTCCAATCCTTTATTCTCAATAACTCCTAAATTTCCTACCACTCCTACTACTTCTGGAGTTTCATTATTAACAATTCCGTCTTCAACCGCCGAAGGAATTAAGAACAATAGGTCTTCAGTTTCTCTGATAAAATAATCAACAACTCCTCGAATTCTTCTGTTGAAAAGATTAAATTCAAGTCCAACGTTGGATGTAGTTGTAGTTTCCCATTTAACAATTGGGTTACCAAAGTTATTAACAGTAGATGATGAGCCACCTGGATAAAGTACATCGTAACTCACTAAACCTTGAGATGCATAACGATCGATTCCGTCTCGATTACCTACAGTACCATAAGCAGCTCTTAACTTTAAATCGTTAATGGCGTCAACTTGAAAGAAATCTTCTTTAGCAATGTTCCATCCTATACTTCCACTCCAGAAAGTACCATATTTATTATCATCTCCAAAATTTGAAGAGCCATCTCGACGAATAGAAGCCGATGCTAAATATTTTTCTTTATAGTCATAATCAGCAAATAATCCGTAAGAAAATAATGTAAGTATATTTCTAGTTGTTTCAGTAAGAGTAGGTTCATTACCATTGAACTGCGTTGTTAGCTGTGCAGAAGGATAACCGATACTTCTTATTTGATAACCATTATTTTGATTGATGTTATACTCGATCAATCCTAATAAATTCAAATTATGATTGTTTGATTCAAGATTATAAATAAATCGGTTACTAATTGTAAAATCATAGCGGTATATACCGGTATCTAACTTGTTTCCGGGGTTTTCAGGATCTCCGATAAGTGTATCCAATATTCCACCTGGTTTTGAATAACTCTCCGTTCTTCGGTTAATAGCATTAAAAGCTGCATTTAAGCCATAACTGAAATTATCTGAAAACAATACTAGTGCATCCATGCTTGAAAGTAAATTATTTTCAATATCTATAGCTGGTTCAGATAATAATGCTCCTCGCACATTAAAATTAGTATGCGTAGGACTGTATAAAGGGTCTCCACTAGCATCCAGAACAACATTACCATCTTCGTCTAAAACAAATTCTGTTTCATATGGATTATAATCTAACATAGCTCTAAATGCGTTTTGAGCATTGTTTCTATCACGAGGTTCATCACTGGTTGATCTTGAATAACCAACATTTACACCAATCTTAAGCCAGTCTTTAGCATCAAAATTTAAGTTCAATCTTGAATTCAATCTTTCAAAACCACTTAACTGATCGATAATACCTGTATTTCTATCATGTCCAACAGAGAAATAGTAGTCCATGTTCTCAGCTCCCCCTGAAAAAGAAACATTATTGTTTTGGATGATTCCTTCTTGTAGCATCAAATCTTGCCAATCTGTCTCATTATCTAATAAGAACTGTCTTTCAGGGCTTCCGGGAGCTGTAGTAACTCCTGGGAGACTACCTGCTGCAGATACTCCTAAGGCGAATAATTCTGCCTCATATTGCATTTTCTGTTCAGCGTTCATCATTTCATAATTTGGCTTGATTCTGGAAGTAAAGCCAAATCTTGAACTAAAACGCACAACGGCATCTTTATTTCTATTACCCTTTTTAGTGGTAATCACAACAACCCCGCTTGCTCCTCTGGAACCATACCGGGCAGTTGTAGCTGCATCTTTAAGAATTGTGATGTTCTCGATATCCTCATTTGGAACATTCGCCAGATCATCTTCTCTAATTACAGCGCCATCCACTACATATAATGGAGAAGAGGCTCCTGCAGTTAAAGAACCGATACCTCTAATTCTAACAAAAGCACCTTGCCCTGGCTTACCGTTTGCAGAAGTTACCTGAACACCTGCAGCTTTACCTTGAAGTAAATTATCAATACTTGTTGTAGGGCTTAATTCAGAGATTTCTGAAGCAGAAATAGAAACTACTGCAGAAGTTTGAACCGTTTTATTTCTTGTCGAATACCCGGTAACAACAACTTCTTCAAGTAGTGCTCCTGCCACCATTGCAATGTTAATTGTATTTGCGACTCCTATGGTAACTTCCTGAGTCTCAAATCCTACATAGCTAAATACTAGGGTTTGCCCAACATTAACTGTAAGGGAGTAATTTCCATCAAAGTCAGATTGGGTACCTGTATTTGTTTCTTTAATAATAATATTCGCTCCTGGTAATGGTAGTCCTACATCATCGGATACTGTACCTGAGATCGTCTTTTCTTGTGCAAATGATATTTGCACTACTAATGCTAGTAAAAGCACTAGGATTCCACGTAATTTTTGATTCATATTATTAGTGTTTAATTAATGATACCCAAAAATGCCAATAAAATGTTAAACTGGCAAGTTTTTGAACTTAAAAATGAATGTTTATAGGGTATTATCTTGTTAGGAGTTACTTTTTTTGTTTAAAATCTAGAAGATAAGCTCAAATGTATTTTAGTATTTGAGAAACTGAAGTCCTGACTATCAGAGTTTCCATTAGCAATATTGAACTTAAATATACCTGCTTTTGTCTGTAAACCTAGGCCTATCCCAAAGCTATATAATTTTTCTTTTTGAAAAAAAGACTGATTTTCAAAATAGCCTAAATCAATAATGCTGTGGATATAAATGGATGGATTAAAAATATAACGATATTCTGTATTCAAAACCGAATAGAATGATGCATCGATACTATTTTCATCAAACCCTCTAATACTATTAATGCCACCAACCCTAAGCAACTCATTAACCAAATAAGTGTCGCTAAATAAAATACTGGAGTTGTTTTGAACAAAAATGGAATTTTTAAAATTAAGATTGAAAATATGATTAATTAGTGAAGAAAGCCTTTGCTGGTCTTCCTTTTTACTTTTAAACTCACGAATTCCAATTTCTGCATCTAAAGAGAAAAAGGTCTTTATTGGAAAAAGCGACTTGTTTTGTTGTTTGTTGTAATTGACACCAAAAATAGCATTGCGAGAGGTGTAGTCCTCTATTGCATTTCCGGCTATTAGTTCGTTGAGTAAATTGCTCGATTCGTATCCTTTATAACCACCATAGATATTTGAAGAAGGATTTACCTGATAAGTCACTCGTATTTGCTGTTCTGTAGTGACGAACGAGCTGTCTCGCTTAAATATTTTGAGCTCGGCACTTACGCCAAAAGGGGATCGAAAAAGATAGGGTAGGCTTGTTTTTACTCTAAAATTCTGCTGCTCTTTTCCATCAGCTTTGTAGTTTATAATTAGTTGTTCGCCGTAGTTCAAATTATTATTGAGTTCTAAATTAAGGTATCCGTTAAATTCTAAATTTTGAGTATCTTCATTAGTAGCAAACCCCAAAATACCATCGAAGAGGTTATTGTTTTGCTTTTTTAAATAAAAATAGACCGTGGTTGAATTTTTTCTGAATAAAGCTTCCGGAGCTTTAATGGTAGCAACAAATCCTAAATTATTTAGCACCTCATTTTGAGAAATCAATTTCTTTTGACTAAATATTTTCCCAGTTTTAACTCCGGTATAATATTTTAAATAAGACCTTGGGAATTTATCATACCCTTTAATTACTATAGAATCAATTGTTCGTTCACTATTTTCCTCTAAAACCAACCGGGCACTAAGGGATTTGTCATCAACTTTTGAAATTTCCTGTAATCTGGTTCTTGCAAAAGTATTTCCTGCTTCTGTTCTAAAAGAATTTAATTTTATTAAAGCAGCTTCAATAGTAGAAAAAGGTAGTATGAAATAATCATCCGTAACTTCCTGAGAAATTCTGTTTAATTCATTTTTGCTGAAATCTTCTTTTTGATAGTATACCTTTATATAGTGATATCTATTTCCAAAAATATATTTAGCAACATAATTGCTGTCATTTTTCTTATAAAGGTCTTTTAATTCACTTTCTATAAAACCTGCTTTTTGAAGCTTTACTATTAGTGTGTCAGTTTCTTTTTTAAGAGATAAATAATCTTTGAATAAATTTTGGAAATTTAAGCTGTCTAAAAATGTTTCGGAAACAGTAGTTTCGGCCTCAATTGCAAGTGTTAAATTTTGTGCATTTGCAGTAAGCGAAAAAGCTATATATATATTAAGGTATAAAAATATGTATAAAATACGTTTCAAAAACATTGTTTTTTGTGCTGTAAAACTAACGCTTCAAAGCGGCATTTAATATTTCAATCTCAAAATAATGAATGCTAGTTTAAAATTAATATAGTAACGTTTGATTAATTGATTTTTATTTCTACCTTTGCAAGCCCTTAAAAAGGGGTATTTTATATTAAATAAAGTGTAATACATATTTTATATGCCAACAATTTCACAATTAGTACGAAAAGGAAGAGCCAAAATAACCAAGAAGAGCAAATCGGCTGCTTTAGATTCGTGCCCTCAAAGACGAGGTGTGTGTACGCGTGTATATACTACTACACCTAAGAAACCAAACTCTGCAATGCGTAAAGTTGCAAGGGTAAGGTTAACAAATGGTAAAGAAGTAAACGCATACATCCCTGGTGAAGGTCACAACTTACAAGAGCACTCGATAGTATTGGTTAGAGGTGGAAGGGTAAAAGATTTGCCAGGTGTTAGATATCATATTGTTCGTGGCGCTTTAGACACCGCTGGTGTTGAAGGTAGAACACAACGTAGATCTAAGTACGGTGCAAAACGCCCTAAAAAGTAATCTAAAAACTTTTAAAGAGAAGACATGAGAAAAAGACAGGCCAAGAAAAGACCACTTTTACCAGACCCAAGGTTTAACGACCAGTTAGTAACACGTTTTGTGAACAACATGATGTGGGATGGAAAAAAGTCGGTGGCTTTTAAAGTGTTTTACGATGCAATTGATATCGTAGACGAGAAAAAACAAGACGATGAAAAAACGGCTCTTGAGATTTGGAAAGATGCTCTTTCCAATGTGATGCCTCACGTAGAGGTTCGTAGCCGAAGAGTTGGAGGGGCTACCTTTCAAATTCCAATGCAAATACGTCCGGACCGTAAAATTTCTACAGCAATGAAATGGCTTATAAGCTATTCAAGAAAGAGAAATGAAAAGTCTATGGCGCAAAAACTTGCTGCAGAGATTCTTGCAGCTGCAAAAGAAGAAGGTGCTGCTGTTAAGAAACGTACAGATACGCACAAGATGGCTGAAGCAAACAAAGCATTCTCACATTTCAGATTCTAAAAAATGGCACAAAGAGATTTAAAATATACAAGAAACATAGGGATTGCTGCGCATATTGATGCCGGTAAAACCACTACAACAGAGCGTGTTCTTTATTATACAGGAGTAAGCCACAAAATTGGTGAAGTTCATGATGGAGCTGCAACGATGGACTGGATGGAACAAGAACAGGAAAGAGGTATTACAATTACTTCTGCTGCAACTACTTGTACCTGGAAGTTTCCTTTAAAAAATGGAGAGCCTGTTGATGATACAAAAGATTATCATTTTAACATTATTGATACTCCTGGTCACGTAGATTTTACTGTAGAGGTAAATCGTTCATTACGTGTTTTGGATGGATTAGTTTTTCTTTTTAGTGCGGTAGATGGTGTTGAGCCTCAATCCGAAACTAACTGGAGACTTGCAGATAATTACAAAGTGCCACGTATTGGCTTTGTAAATAAAATGGACCGTCAGGGATCTAACTTTTTGGCTGTTTGTCAACAAGTAAAAGATATGTTGAAGTCTAACGCCGTACCAATTGTATTAAATATTGGTGACGAAGCAGATTTCAAAGGAGTTATTGACTTAGTAAAAAATCGTGCTATTGTATGGCATGACGAAACTATGGGGTCTACTTTCGATGTGATCGATATTCCTGAAGACATGAAAGAAGAAGCAAGAAAATACAGAGGACTTCTTATTGAAGAAGTTGCTGCATATGATGAGAACTTGCTTGAGAAATATATGGAAGACGAAGATTCTATTACTGAAGATGAGGTGCATGCTGCACTTCGTGCTGCCGTAATGGATATGTCAATCATTCCAATGATTTGTGGATCGGCATTTAAAAATAAAGGAGTTCAATTCCTTTTAGATGCAGTATGTCGTTATTTGCCTTCACCAGTAGATAAAGAAGGTATTGTTGGAATTAATCCGGATACCAATCAAGAAGAAATACGTAAGCCGGATGTAACTGCTCCTTTTGCAGCATTGGCATTTAAGATTGCTACTGATCCTTTCGTAGGGCGTTTAGCATTCTTCCGTGCATACTCAGGTAGATTAGATGCGGGTTCTTATATTTTGAACAACCGTTCAGGTAAGAAAGAGCGTATCTCTCGTATATACCAAATGCACTCTAATAAGCAAAATGCTATTGATTATATTGAAGCAGGTGATATTGGAGCAGCAGTAGGGTTTAAAGATATCAAGACAGGTGATACCATGTCTGATGAGAAACACCCAATAGTTCTTGAATCTATGGATTTCCCGGATCCGGTAATTGGTATTGCCGTAGAGCCTAAGACAAAAGCAGATGTTGATAAACTAGGGATGGCCTTGGCTAAACTTGCTGAAGAGGATCCTACATTTACAGTTCGTACAGATGAGGCTTCAGGACAGACAATTATCTCCGGAATGGGTGAACTTCACTTAGATATTATTGTAGACAGATTGAGACGTGAGTTCAAGGTTGAGGTAAACCAAGGACAACCGCAGGTTGAGTACAAAGAAGCTGTAACGCGTGATGCGGATCATAGAGAAGTGTACAAAAAACAATCCGGTGGTCGTGGTAAGTTTGCTGATATCGTATTTACATTAGGACCTAGTGAAGATGGAAAAGACGGACTTGAATTTGTAAATCAAGTAAAAGGTGGTAATGTTCCTAAAGAATTTATCCCATCAGTAGAAAAAGGATTCAAACAAGCTATGGTCAATGGGCCATTAGCAGGATTTGAAGTTGATAGCTTAAAGGTAACTCTTAAGGACGGATCTTTCCACCCTGTGGATTCTGATGCACTGTCTTTTGAGCTTGCAGCTAAGATGGGCTTCAAGGCTGTTGCAAAACAAGCTGGAGCTGTAATTCTTGAACCTATTATGAAATTGGAGGTAATTACTCCGGAAGAAAACATGGGTGATATTGTAGGTGATTTGAACCGACGTCGTGGACAGGTAAATGACATGAGCGATAGAGCAGGAGCTAAAGTTGTTAAAGCTGAAGTGCCACTTTCTGAAATGTTTGGTTATGTAACTACATTGAGAACATTATCATCAGGACGTGCAACTTCAACTATGGAATTTTCACACTATGCTGAAACTCCTTCAAATATTTCTGAAGAAGTAATCGCAGCAGCAAGAGGAACCGCTAACGTATAATATTTCAGCAATGAGTCAAAAAATAAGAATAAAACTTAAATCGTACGATCACAATTTAGTGGACAAATCTGCTGAAAAAATCGTTAAGACCGTAAAAAGTACAGGTGCAGTAGTAACGGGACCTATTCCATTGCCTACACACAAAAAGATTTTTACAGTATTACGTTCACCGCACGTAAACAAGAAGAGTAGAGAACAGTTTCAATTGAGTTCTTACAAAAGATTATTGGACATCTATAGCTCTTCTTCAAAAACAATTGACGCTCTAATGAAATTGGAGTTGCCAAGTGGCGTGGAAGTAGAGATCAAAGTATAAGTGATTTTTCTGAAACACTATAGTTTCAGTAACATGTCCGGAGCCGTGAGCGAAGGAAAAACGGAACAAAATACAATTCAGGGTTGAATTTTATTTTGACCCTGTTTTTTTCTAGAAGAGTTTTCTTTTAGAAGTAATAAAAAGAGAAATAATTAATAACTAATAATAATTAAATATGTCTGGGTTAATTGGAAAAAAGATAGGAATGACCAGCATCTTTGACGAGAACGGTAAAAACTTACCGTGCACCGTTATCGAAGCAGGCCCCTGTGTTGTTACCCAAGTCAGAACCAAAGAGGTTGACGGGTACGAAGCTCTTCAACTTGGTTTCGATGACAAGAAGACTGTTACAAAAGCTGCCGAAGGGCATGCTAAAAAAGCAGGAACCGTTGCAAAACGTAAAGTCGCCGAATTCCAAGGATTTGAAGAAGAATATAAATTAGGTGATATAATCACTGTAGAACACTTTACCGAAGGCGAGTTTGTGGACGTTTCCGGAACTTCAAAAGGTAAAGGATTCCAAGGAGTTGTAAAACGTCATGGTTTTGCCGGTGTAGGTCAAGCTACTCACGGACAACATAACCGTTTAAGAGCTCCTGGTTCTATTGGTGCAGCATCCTATCCTGCGAGAGTATTCAAAGGGATGAAGATGGCTGGACAAATGGGGAATGAGAAAGTGAAAGTACAAAACTTGAAAGTGTTAAAAGTAGTTGCTGAAAAGAACCTGCTTGTAGTGAAAGGGTGTGTTCCCGGACACAAAAACGCTTACGTAATGATTCAGAAATAATGAAGGTAGCTGTATTAGATATAAACGGAAAAGACACAGGCAGGAAAGTAGAACTTTCTAAAGATGTGTTTGGAATAGAGCCTAACAATCATGCTGTTTACCTTGATGTGAAGCAATACCTTGCCAATCAAAGACAAGGAACACATAAAGCAAAAGAGCGTGCTGAAATTACTGGTTCGACCAGGAAGATCAAAAAACAAAAGGGAACTGGTACTGCTCGTGCAGGAAGTATCAAGTCTGGAATATTTAAAGGTGGTGGTAGAATGTTTGGTCCAAGACCAAGGAGCTACTCCTTTAAATTGAATAAGAACTTAAAGCGTCTTGCGCGTCGTTCTGCATTGAGTATCAAGGCAAATGACAAAGCAATTGTAGTGCTTGAAAACCTTGATTTTGAAGAGCCTAAAACAAAGAATTTCACATCTGTTTTAAAGTCATTAGGACTTGAAAACAAAAAATCTTTGTTTGTGTTGGGAGAGTTAAATAATAATGTATATTTGTCGTCTCGCAATTTGAAAGGTACTGAAGTTGTAACTAACTCAGAACTAAGCACTTATAAAATTATGAATGCAAACAGTCTTGTGCTGTTTGAAAGTTCTTTGGAAGGAATTGAAACAAACTTAAGTAAATAGAAACAAGATGAATATCTTAATAAAACCTATTATTACGGAAAAAGCTACTACCGATGCGGAGATCAATAACCGATATGGTTTTGTAGTAAACCCAAAGGCGAACAAGGTAGAAATCAAGAAAGCGGTGGAAGCTGCTTACGGAGTTTCTGTTGAAAAAGTTCGTACAATGAATGTCCGCCCAAACAGGAAAACCCGCTATACAAAAACGGGTATCCAAACTGGTAAAACAAATGCTTATAAAAAAGCAATTGTACAGGTGGCGGAAGGTGATACAATAGATTTTTACAGTAACATCTAAGCTTGCTTAGATTTAATTAGACAAAAATGTCAGTAAGAAAATTAAAACCTATCACCCCAGGTCAGCGTTTTAGAGTTGTAAATGGATTTGACGCCATAACAACTGATAAGCCGGAGAAAAGTTTATTAGCTCCGAATAAGAGATCTGGTGGTAGAAATAGTCAAGGAAAAATGACCATGCGCTACATAGGTGGTGGTCATAAAAGAAAATATCGAATTATCGATTTTAAACGTGACAAAGCAGGAATCCCTGCAACGGTTGCGTCTATAGAATATGATCCAAACCGTACAGCATTTATTGCATTGGTGAATTACCAAGATGGTGAGAAGCGCTATGTAATTGCGCAGAACGGTCTTCAAGTTGGGCAAAACATAGTTTCCGGAGAGAAAGTTGCTCCCGAAATTGGAAACGCAATGACACTTGCCAACATTCCATTAGGTACCATAATTTCTTGTATAGAATTACGTCCCGGCCAAGGAGCTGTTCTAGCACGTAGTGCAGGAGCATTTGCTCAACTTATGGCAAGAGACGGAAAATATGCTACTGTTAAATTACCTTCCGGGGAAACACGATTAGTCTTAGTTACCTGTATGGCAACTATTGGAGCTGTTTCAAACAGTGACCACCAATTGTTAGTATCTGGTAAAGCAGGTAGATCAAGATGGTTAGGAAGAAGACCTCGTACAAGACCTGTGGTAATGAACCCTGTTGATCACCCGATGGGTGGTGGTGAAGGAAAATCTTCAGGAGGTCACCCACGTTCTAGAAACGGTATTCCTGCAAAAGGATATAGAACCCGTTCTAAAACTAAAGCTAGTAACAAATACATAATCGAACGTAGAAAGAAATAAGCTATGGCAAGATCATTAAAAAAAGGACCTTACGTTCACTATAAGTTAGAACAAAAAGTACAACAAAATGTTGAGTCTAAAAAAAAGACTGTGATCAAGACTTGGTCACGAGCTTCAATGATTACTCCGGATTTTGTTGGACAAACCATAGCAGTACATAACGGGCGCCAATTTGTGCCGGTATATGTTACTGAAAATATGGTAGGACATAAATTAGGAGAATTTTCACCTACAAGATCATTCCGTGGTCACGCTGGTGCAAAAAATAAAGGAAAAAAATAATAGGCCATGGGAGTTCGTAAAAGAGAAAGAGCAGAACAGATCAAGGAAGCAAAAAAGACAATGTACTTTGCTAAATTGAACAATTGCCCTACATCACCAAGAAAAATGCGTCTAATGGCGGATCTAATTAGAGGTGAGAAAGTAGACAAAGCGCTTAATATTTTAAAGTTCAGTTCTAAAGAATCATCTCGCCGTTTAGAGAAACTTGTTTTGTCTGCAATTGCAAACTGGCAAGCTAAGAACGAAGATGCTTCTGTAGAAGATGCAGATCTTTTTATTAAGGAGATTCGTGTGGATAGCGGAACGATGTTGAAAAGACTTCGTCCTGCACCACAAGGTCGCGCACACAGAATTAGAAAACGTTCCAATCACGTAACACTCGTGTTGGGAGCTAACGATAACACACAAAGCAATTAATAAATGGGACAAAAGACAAATCCAATCGGGAATCGCCTGGGTATTATTAGAGGATGGGAATCCAACTGGTACGGAGGTAACGACTACGGTGATAAATTAGCCGAAGACGACAAGATTAGAAAATATGTTCACGCTCGTTTAAGTAAAGCTAGTGTGTCCAGAGTAATTATTGAGCGAACACTAAAGCTTGTAACCGTTACTATTACTACTGCCCGTCCCGGTATTATTATCGGTAAAGGTGGTCAGGAAGTAGACAAGCTAAAAGAAGAGCTTAAGAAAATTACTGGTAAAGAAGTCCAGATCAATATCCATGAGATTAAAAGACCGGAATTAGATGCCTTTTTAGTAGGAGCTAGTGTTGCAAGACAAATTGAAAACAGAATTTCATATCGTCGTGCAATTAAAATGGCTATTGCTGCTGCAATGCGTATGAACGCTGAAGGTATTAAAATTCAAATTTCAGGTCGTTTAAATGGAGCTGAGATGGCACGTTCAGAATCTTATAAAGATGGACGTATTCCTTTATCAACATTTAGAGCCGATATAGACTATGCTTTAGTTGAGGCACACACTACTTATGGTAGATTGGGTGTTAAAGTATGGATTATGAAAGGTGAAGTATATGGAAAAAGAGAACTTTCTCCCCTGGTTGGTTTAGCCAAGAAAGGTGGAAAAGGTGGATCCGGGCGAGGTGGTAATAACAAATCACGTCGTAGAAAGTAATTTTTTAAATAAGAAAAAATGTTACAACCTAAGAGAACAAAATACCGTAAACAACAAAAAGGCCGTATGAAAGGTAATGCCGGACGAGGTAATCAACTAGCCTACGGAACTTTTGGTATTAAGTCTTTAGATTCAAATTTCTTGACAGCACGTCAAATAGAAGCTGCACGTATTGCCGCTACCCGTTATATGAAAAGAGAAGGTTCTATCTGGATTATGATATTCCCGGATAAACCTATTACGAAGAAACCTTTAGAGGTACGTATGGGTAAAGGTAAAGGTGCTGTAGAATATTGGGCAGCTGTTGTTAAACCTGGTAGAATTTTGTTTGAAGTTTCCGGAGTTTCTTTGGAAACTGCAAAAGAAGCCTTGCGTCTTGCGGCTCAAAAGCTTCCTGTAAAAACAAAATTTATCATGTCTAGAGATTATCAAGCTTAATTTTTTTTGAAAAATGAAACAATCAGAGATAAACGAGACATCAACAGCAGAGCTTCAGGAGAAACTAACTGAATCTAAAAAAGCATATTCAGATCTAAAAATGGCACATGCCATTTCACCGTTGGAAAATCCAATTCAACTAAGATCGCATAGAAGAACCATTGCGAGAATTGCGACAGAACTAACTAAAAGAAAAGTACAATAACTGTGCGAAGCTTAAAGATGGAAAAAAGAAACTTAAGAAAAGAACGTATTGGGGTAGTTACCAGTAGCAAAATGGAAAAATCTATTGTTGTTGCAGAAGTTAAAAAAGTAAAACACCCTATGTACGGAAAGTTCGTGTTAAAAACGAAAAAATACGTTGCGCACGATGAGAAAAACGACTGTAACGAAGGAGATACTGTAAAGATCATGGAAACAAGACCTTTGAGTAAAACCAAATGTTGGAGGTTAGTAGAAATAATTGAAAGAGCGAAGTAACCATGATACAACAAGAATCAAGACTAAAAGTAGCAGACAACACCGGTGCTAAAGAAGTGCTTACAATTAGAGTGTTGGGCGGTACAAAAAAGAGATATGCTTCTATTGGAGATAAAATTGTAGTGACTGTAAAAGAGGCTACTCCCAATGGAACTATTAAAAAAGGAGCCGTTTCTACTGCAGTAGTGGTACGTACCGTGAAAGAAGTTAGAAGACCGGATGGTTCATACATCCGTTTTGACGACAATGCATGTGTGCTTTTAAACCCACAAGGGGAAATGAGAGGAACACGTGTTTTTGGCCCGGTTGCCAGAGAACTTCGTGACAAACAATTTATGAAAATAGTATCATTGGCGCCAGAGGTGCTTTAATACGAAAATTAAGATGGCAAAGCTTAAAATAAAATCAGGAGATACAGTAGTTGTTACTACCGGAGAACATAAAGGTTCCGAAGGTAAAGTAATGAAAGTATTTCTTGACAAAAACAAAGCAATAGTAGAAGGAGTGAACACTGTGAAGAAACATGAGAAGCCTAGTGCTGCAAATCCTCAGGGCGGAATCACAGAAAAAGAAGCT
The DNA here is from genome assembly GCF_058148525.1 of Ulvibacter sp. 2210JD10-4. Classification (NCBI taxonomy): domain Bacteria; kingdom Pseudomonadati; phylum Bacteroidota; class Flavobacteriia; order Flavobacteriales; family Flavobacteriaceae; genus Ulvibacter; species Ulvibacter sp. 2210JD10-4. The sequence goes on along the minus strand of NZ_JBYVJZ010000004.1, from coordinate 201,667 downwards.
CCTATTCATATTTCTAATCTTGCATTGTTAGATCCAAAATCTGGTGAAGCAACACGCGTAGGATATAGAATGGAAGATGGTAAAAAAGTACGATTTTCTAAAAAATCGAATCAAGTATTATAGTTATGGGATATATACCAAGACTTAAGGAAGAGTACAAGAGCAGAGTAATAAATGCTCTTACAGATGAGTTTGGCTACAAAAATGTAATGCAAGTACCAAAACTAGAGCGCATTGTTGTGTCTCGTGGGGTAGGTGCTGCTGTAGCAGACAAAAAACTAATTGACTATTCTGTAGAAGAATTGACCAATATTACTGGTCAAAAAGCAATTCCAACAATCTCCAAAAAAGATGTAGCAACTTTTAAACTTCGTAAAGGAATGCCAATTGGTGCTATGGTTACGTTACGTGGTGAGCGAATGTATGAGTTTTTAGATAGACTGGTAACATCTGCATTGCCAAGGGTGCGTGATTTTAACGGAATTAAAGCTACTGGTTTTGATGGTAGAGGTAATTACTCTTTGGGTATTACCGAACAAATTATTTTTCCTGAAATCGATATCGATAAAGTGAAGAAGATTGAAGGAATGAATATTACATTTGTAACTTCTGCCGGAACCGATAAAGAAGCAAAATCATTACTAACAGAACTAGGATTACCCTTTAAAAAGAACTAACAGATGGCTAAAGAATCAATGAAAGCCCGCGAGGTTAAAAGAGCAAAAATGGTTGCAAAGTATGCTGAAAAACGCAAGGCTTTAAAAGAAGCTGGTGATTGGGAAGGTTTACAAAAACTTCCAAAAAATGCTTCACCGGTACGTCAACATAACCGTTGTAAATTAACCGGAAGACCTAAAGGGTATATGAGAACATTTGGTATTTCTCGTGTAACTTTCCGCGAAATGGCCAATCAAGGTTTAATTCCAGGAGTTCGTAAGGCTAGTTGGTAAAATTATAAATAGGTTGCAGGTTCGGCAAACATCGAAAACCGCTTCCGTAAATTAAAACAAATGACAACAGATCCAATCGCAGATTTTCTAACCAGAGTTAGAAATGCAGTTAAAGCAGGACACAGAGTAGTTGAAGTTCCCGCTTCGAACCTTAAAAAGGAGATCACAAAGATTTTATTTGATCAAGGTTATATATTAAGCTACAAATTTGAAGATGATAAAGGACCACAAGGAACTATAAAGATCGCTTTGAAATATGATAAGCTTACTAAAGACCCTGTTATCAAAAAGATTCAAAGAATTAGTAAACCAGGTTTACGTAAATATGCAGGTTCATCAGAATTACCACGGATCTTAAATGGTTTGGGTATTGCTATTGTTTCTACTTCAGCAGGAGTAATGACAGGAAAGCAAGCACAAGCACAGAACGTTGGTGGTGAAGTATTGTGTTACGTATACTAATTAATTAAAGACAATAAGAAATGTCAAGAATAGGTAATAACCCGGTAGCGATCCCAGAAGGAGTTACAGTCGATATAAAAGACAACGTAATAACAGTGAAGGGAAAATTAGGTGAGTTAACTCAGGAGTACTCTGATGTGAATATAAAAGTTGAAGATGGAAACGTAGAAGTTGCGCGTCCTTCAGATGCAAAAGATCACAGAGCAAAACACGGTTTATATAGATCTTTGATTTATAATATGATCGAAGGTGTATCTAAGGGATGGTCTAAAGAACTGGAATTAGTTGGTGTAGGATATCGTGCTACCAACCAAGGACAAAAACTAGATTTGGCAATTGGTTTCTCTCACAACATTGTGTTAGACATTGCCCCGGAAGTAAAAGTGGAAACCGTTTCTGAAAAAGGAAAGAACCCAATCATAAAATTAACATCTCACGACAAACAATTAGTTGGACAGGTAGCTGCAAAAATTCGCGCCTTCCGTAAGCCGGAACCTTATAAAGGAAAAGGTATCAAGTTTGTAGGTGAACAAATAAGAAGAAAAGCAGGTAAATCTGCATAACAAATATAGTTATGGCATTATCAAAGAACGATAGAAGAGATCGTATTCGTTTCAGAATAAGAAAAACTGTTTCAGGAACAGAGCAACGTCCGCGTTTAGCTGTTTTCAGAAGTAACAAAGAGATTTATGCGCAACTTATTGACGATGTAACCGGGAAAACAATTACCGCTGCATCATCAAGAGACAAAGATATTGACGCTTCAAAGATCAATAAAACTGAAGCGGCAAAACTAGTAGGAAAATCAATTGCCGAAAAAGCTGTAAAAGCAGGTGTCGAAACCGTATCTTTTGACAGAGGTGGTTACCTATATCACGGAAGAGTAAAATCATTAGCTGAAGGAGCTCGCGAAGGCGGCCTTAAATTCTAAGTAGTATGTATCAAGATTATAAAAACGTAGAATTAGTAAAACCAGGAGGTCTTGAATTAAAAGACCGTTTAGTAGGTGTACAACGTGTTACTAAAGTGACTAAAGGGGGTAGAGCCTTCGGATTTTCAGCTATTGTTGTAGTTGGTGATGAAAACGGTGTTGTAGGACATGGCCTTGGAAAGTCTAAAGATGTAGCAAGTGCAATTGCAAAAGCTATTGAAGACGCTAAGAAAAACCTGGTTCGAATTCCATTAAATAGAGCCACCCTTCCCCATGAACAAAAAGGGAAATATGGTGGAGCAAGAGTAAATCTTTTACCGGCTGCTCCCGGTACCGGAGTAATTGCCGGTGGAGCTGTACGGGCCGTGTTGGAAGCAGTAGGAGTGCATGATGTATTGTCTAAGTCACAAGGTTCTTCTAACCCTCATAATGTGGTTAAAGCAACTTTTGATGCATTATTGCAATTACGTAGTGCGCAAACTGTAGCAAAACAACGCGGGATCTCTTTGGAGAAATTGTATAAAGGATAAATGATTTAAGAAACTAGAAGATGGCAAAAATTAAGGTAACTAAGGTAAAGAGTGCAATTAACCGCACAAAGAACCAAAAAAGAACGCTGGAAGCGTTAGGCCTTCACAAGATAGGTCAAACGGTTGAGCATGAAGACACGCCAAACATTCTTGGTATGGTAACTAAAGTTAAACACTTAGTTTCAGTAGAAACTAAATAAGATATATACAATGGATTTAAGTAACTTAAAACCTGCAAAAGGTTCGGTTAGTAATAAAGGAAAACGCGTAGGACGTGGTCAAGGTTCTGGTAAAGGAGGAACTGCAACTCGCGGACATAAGGGGGCTAAGTCCCGTTCCGGATACTCTAAGAAAATTGGATTTGAAGGAGGGCAAATGCCATTGCAACGCCGAGTTCCTAAGTTTGGTTTTACAAACATTAACCGTAAAGAATATCAAGGAGTTAATCTTGATGTTATCCAGCAATTAGTGGATGATAAAAAAATAAAAGGTACTGTAGACTTTGATACCCTAGTTGGTTTGGGTCTTGTCGGTAAAAATGAAATGGTGAAAATTTTAGGAAGAGGAGAATTGACCGCTAAATTAACAGTAACAGCACACAAATTTACTGCTACAGCTCAAAAAGCAATTGAAGCTGCCGGTGGTGAAGTAGTAACTTTGTAATTCCAGCATACCAATGAAATTTATTGATACCATAAAAAACGTTTTTAAAATTGAGGAGCTGAGAAACCGAATCATGGTTACTCTGGGGCTATTACTTGTATACCGTTTTGGCGCACAGGTTGTATTACCTGGTATTGATGCATCTAAGCTTGCTGATTTTGCCGGTAAATTTGATGCAGGTGGAATAGGAGGATTATTAAATGCATTTACAGGAGGAGCATTTGCGAATGCATCTGTTTTTGCATTAGGTATTATGCCTTATATATCGGCTTCGATTGTGGTTCAATTAATGCAGATTGCTGTTCCTTACCTTCAGAAATTACAAAAAGAAGGTGAAAGTGGTAGAAAGAAAATTAATCAAATTACACGTTGGTTAACCATTGGAATCTGTTTGGTTCAGGCACCAAGTTATTTATTTGGATTACCTGCATTAGGAGTACCGGTTGAAGCATTTATTTTAGGTCAAACACCTATGTTCTATATATCGTCAACAATTATCCTTGTAACAGGGTGTATTTTTGCGATGTGGCTTGGAGAGAAGATTACAGATAAAGGAATTGGTAATGGTATCTCTATCTTGATTATGGTAGGTATTATTGCAACATTACCTCTGTCTTTTGCTCAGGAATTTGCTTCCAGAGTATTGGAATCTAATGGAGGATTGATCATGATCCTGATTGAATTGGTAATTTGGTTTGTAATCATACTGGCATCTGTGATGCTGGTTATGGCAGTCCGAAAGATACCTGTACAATATGCACGCAGAACTGCCAGTGGTGGTTATGAAAAGAATATTTTTGGCGCCAGACAATTTATTCCATTAAAGCTAAACGCTTCAGGAGTAATGCCAATTATTTTTGCACAAGCAATTATGTTTGTGCCATCTGCAGTGGCGAGTCTATCAGAAAGTGAAATGGCGCAGTCAGTTCAGGCAGCATTTAGTGATATATTTGGCCTTTGGTACAATATTGTATTTGCAGCATTGATTATTGTATTTACCTATTTCTATACGGCAATTACAGTACCAACCAATAAGATGGCAGATGATCTAAAGCGTAGTGGTGGATTTATTCCTGGAATTAAGCCGGGTACTGATACTGCAGAATTGTTAGATAGAATTATGTCCCAAATTACTTTACCGGGATCTATTTTCTTAGCATTAATTGCAGTATTTCCTGCATTTGTTGTGAAGTTAATGGGTATTCAACAAGGATGGGCATTATTTTATGGAGGTACCTCACTATTAATTATGGTAGGGGTAGCAATCGATACGATGCAACAAATTAATTCGTACTTATTAAACCGTCACTACGATGGTTTAATGAAGTCCGGTAAAAATAGAAAAGCAGTAGCATAATTATGGCAAAACAACCCGCAATAGAACAAGATGGAACTATAGTAGAAGCATTGTCTAATGCAATGTTTCGTGTGGAATTGGAAAATGGTCATATTGTTACTGCACATATTTCGGGAAAGATGCGTATGCACTATATTAAATTATTGCCCGGAGACAAAGTAAAATTAGAAATGAGCCCTTACGATTTAACAAAGGCTCGTATAACTTATAGATACTAATAGAGATGAAAGTTAGAGCATCCGTTAAGAAAAGAAGTGCCGACTGCAAAATTGTACGCAGGAAAGGTAGATTATATGTAATTAACAAAAAGAACCCAAGGTTCAAACAAAGACAAGGATAAATTATGGCAAGAATCGCAGGTGTAGATATCCCAAAACAAAAAAGGGGTGTAATCGCGTTAACGTATATCTTCGGAATTGGTAAAAGCCGAGCGAAAGATATATTGAACAAAGCCGGAGTTAACGAAGACAAAAAAGTAAGCGAATGGAACGATGATGAGATCGGAGCAATTCGTGAAACTGTTGGGTCTTTCAAAATCGAAGGTGAATTACGTAGTGAAGTCCAATTAAGCATCAAACGCTTAATGGATATTGGTTGTTACAGAGGTATTCGTCACAGAACAGGACTTCCGCTACGCGGACAACGTACGAAGAATAACTCAAGAACTAGAAAAGGAAAACGTAAAACAGTTGCTAACAAGAAGAAGGCAACTAAATAATACCTAGAGATATGGCAAAGACTAGCTCAAAAAGTACAAAAAAACGCAAAGTTAATGTTGAGTCTGTTGGTGCAGCACACGTAACAGCTTCCTTTAACAACATTATTATATCGTTAACAAACAAGAACGGAGACGTTATCTCTTGGTCATCTGCCGGTAAAATGGGCTTTAGAGGATCTAAGAAGAACACTCCTTATGCTGCACAGTTAGCTGCAGAAGATGCATCTGGTGTAGCACACGCTGCCGGTCTACGTAAAGTAAAAGTTTACGTAAAAGGGCCAGGTAACGGAAGAGAATCTGCAATACGTTCAATTCATAACGCGGGTATTGAAGTAACCGAAATTATCGACGTTACACCAATGCCACATAATGGATGCAGACCTCCAAAAAGAAGAAGAGTATAAGTATAAATGAATATCAACCTGAAGGATATATAAAGCTAGAGGATAGTTAGACCTTAATTTAGTTTTCCCTTCAAAATCAATTTAAAATGGCAAGATATACCGGTCCAAAAACTAAAATAGCTCGTAAGTTTGGCGAAGCTATTTTTGGAGAAGACAAATCCTTCGAAAAAAGAAATTACCCTCCGGGGCAGCACGGAAATAACCGTCGTCGCGGAAAAAAATCTGAATACGCAATCCAATTAGCTGAAAAGCAAAAGGCAAAATATACCTACGGTATTTTAGAGCGTCAATTCAGAAATATGTTCAAAAAAGCAACTGCAGCTCCTGGAATTACCGGTGAGGTGTTGTTACAATTATGTGAGTCACGTCTTGATAATGTAGTATACCGTATGGGTATTGCTTCTAGCCGTCCGGCAGCAAGACAATTGGTGTCTCACCGTCATATCACCGTTAATGGTGAAAAAGTAAACATCCCTTCTTACCAATTAAAAGCAGGTGATGTTGTTGCAGTAAGAGAGAAGTCAAAATCTCTTGAAGCTATTCAAAATTCGTTGGATAATGCAAGTCATGTTTACGAGTGGATTACTTGGAATGGAGAAACTAAGGAAGGAACTTATGTTTCTGTTCCACAACGTCTTCAAATTCCGGAAAACATTAACGAGCAGTTTATCGTCGAATTATATTCTAAATAATTAAAACACACGAGTCACACTATGGCAGTATTTAGTTTTCAGAAGCCTGATAAAGTTATAATGATTAATTCCACAGATTTTGAAGGGAAATTTGAATTTCGTCCTTTGGAACCTGGTTACGGATTAACTGTTGGTAACGCATTAAGACGAGTATTACTTTCTTCATTGGAAGGATTTGCAATAACTTCGGTACGCATCGAAGGTGTTGACCACGAATTTTCAACCATTGCTGGAGTTGTTGAAGATGTAACTGAGATTATCTTAAACTTAAAGCAAGTTCGTTTTAAGAGACAAATAGATGAGATCGATAACGAGACAGTTACAATTTCTGTAAATGGAGCAGACCAATTAACCGCCGGGGATTTTCAAAAATTCATTTCAGGATTTCAGGTATTGAATCCGGAATTGGTAATTTGTAACATGGACACTAAAGTAAACCTTAACTTCGAGATCACTATCGAAAAAGGTAGAGGGTATGTTCCTGCTGAAGAGAACAAAAAAGCGAACGCCCCTTTAGGTACCATTTTTACAGATTCTATCTATACACCTATTAAAAATGTGAAGTATAGTATTGAGAATTTCCGTGTAGAGCAAAAGACCGATTATGAAAAATTGGTTTTTGAAATTGTAACAGATGGTTCTATTCACCCAAAAGATGCTTTAACAGAAGCTGCAAAAACATTGATTCACCACTTCATGTTATTTAGTGATGAACGAATCACTTTGGAAGCCGATGAGATCGCTCAAACGGAAACGTATGATGAAGAGTCACTACACATGCGACAGTTGCTTAAAACAAAATTAATTGATATGGACCTTTCGGTTCGTGCACTTAATTGTTTAAAAGCTGCTGAAGTTGATACATTAGGTGATTTAGTATCTTACAATAAGAACGATCTTATGAAATTTAGAAACTTCGGAAAAAAATCTCTTACCGAATTGGAAGAGCTTGTAAACGTGAAGGGACTTAATTTTGGTATGGATCTTTCAAAATATAAATTAGATAAAGATTAATTAATCATAATTTGCTCCTACGCCTTTGGCGTGGTCTGGTAGCAAGATGATGAAAACAAAAATGTCATGAGACACGGAAAGAAAATAAATCATTTAGGAAGAAAAACAGCGCATAGAAAGGCGATGCTTGCAAATATGGCTTGTTCCCTAATTGAGCATAAAAGAATAAACACTACAGTTGCTAAAGCAAAAGCTTTAAAGCGTTTTGTAGAGCCAATGATCACAAAGTCTAAAGAAGATACTACACACAACCGTCGTATTGTATTCTCAAGGCTGCGCCAAAAAGAAGCAGTTACAGAGTTGTTTAGAGAGGTTGCTGTAAAAGTTGGAGATCGTCCAGGAGGTTACACGCGTATTATCAAATTGGGTAATCGTTTGGGAGATAATGCAGATATGGCCATGATCGAATTGGTAGACTATAATGAGCTGTACAATGCTGGAAAAGCTAAGAAGAAAAAATCTACACGTCGTAGCCGTCGGGGAGGTTCTTCTAATGTTCCACCAGTAGTTGAAACTAAAGCAACTAAAGAAGAGGAATAAATGAAACATCATTTATAAAATTATAGAGGGATAAACATTCAAATGTTTATCCCTTTTTTTATAAGTTAATTTTTAATACTGAAGTATTGTTTAAAAGTTCTAAAAACTGAATTTTATTCCCAAGCACTTTTAAAGTATTTTTGTAAAACTTTTTTAACGACATGAAGTACACCACACGAAAAAAAGCACTTATTTTATTAGCAGACGGAACAATTTTTCACGGAAAAGCTGTTGGCGGAAAAGAAGGCTCTGCCTTTGGAGAAGTTTGTTTTAACACCGGGATGACCGGGTATCAGGAAATTTTTACAGACCCTTCTTATTTTGGTCAGTTAATGGTCACTACCAATGCACATATTGGAAATTATGGAACCAATGCACAGGAAATAGAATCTGAAGGCATTAAGATCTCCGGATTGATTTGTAGAAACTTCAGTTATCATTATTCTCGCCCTGCTGCAGATGATTCCTTAGAGGCTTTTCTGGATAAGAATGATTTATTAGCGATTAGTGATGTAGATACACGCGCATTAGTAAACTATATCCGTGATAATGGGGCGATGAATGCTGTAATCTCTACTGAAGTTGATAATATTCAGGGGCTTAAAAAACAATTGGCAGAAGTGCCGGATATGGTTGGATTGGAATTAGCAAGTAAAGTTTCTACCAAAGAACCATATTTCTTTGGAAAAAAGGACGCTACCTACAAGGTTTCAGCTTTGGATATTGGTATTAAAAAGAATATTCTTCGTAATCTGGCTGAAAGGGATTGCTATATTAAAGTTTTTCCTTACGATACAGATTTCAGTGAAATGAAAGCCTTTAATCCGGATGGATATTTCTTATCTAATGGCCCCGGTGACCCGGAACCTCTTCATAATGCTATAGAGACCACAAGACAAATTATAAAATCAGGTGCGCCTATATTTGGAATTTGTTTGGGGCATCAGGTACTTGCTCTTGCTAATGGCATTTCCACTTATAAAATGCACCACGGACATAGAGGAATCAATCACCCGATCATGAATTTATTGACAGGAAAAGGAGAAATAACTTCTCAAAACCACGGTTTTGCTATTAATAGAGAAGAAGCAGAAGCACACCCTGAGATCGAAATTACCCACGTACATTTAAATGATAAAACAGTGGCTGGCATTCGCATGAAGGACAAACCGGTATTTTCGGTACAATACCACCCCGAAGCTAGTCCTGGACCACACGATGCATCCTATTTGTTCGATCAATTTATTGAAACCATAAAAAATCACAAACTACAAACCGCATGAGTATCATTATAGACATCCACGCACGACAAATTTTTGATTCACGAGGTAATCCTACTATCGAGGTAGATGTTATCACCGAAAATGGTTATTTAGGACGTGCAGCAGTACCTTCCGGCGCTTCTACGGGTGAGCATGAAGCTGTAGAAAAACGAGACGGAGGGAAGGAGTATATGGGAAAAGGAGTACTCAATGCAATTGAAAATGTAAATGGAAAAATAGCCGGAACATTGTTAGGAGTTTCAGTTTTTGAACAAAATCTAATCGATCAAATAATGATCGATCTGGATGGTACTTCCAACAAATCGAAACTAGGCGCTAATGCCATTTTGGGTGTTTCTCTGGCTTGTGCAAAAGCCGCAGCCCACGAATTAGGCATGCCGTTATATCGTTACATTGGAGGTGTAAGTGCCAAAACACTTCCCGTACCTATGATGAATATTATTAATGGTGGCTCTCATAGTGATGCACCTATTGCATTTCAGGAGTTTATGATAATGCCTATAAAAGCAGAAAGCTTTACACATGCCATGCAAATGGGAAGTGAGATTTTTCATAACTTAAAGGAAGAATTACAAAGCCGGGGTTTAAGTACAGCTGTAGGTGATGAAGGTGGATTTGCTCCAACCCTTGAAGGAACTGAAGATGCTTTGGATACTATTAAAACTGCTACTGAGAAAGCAGGGTATAAATTTGGTGATGAGGTTATGATCGCTTTAGATTGTGCTTCGGCAGAATTTTATATTGACGGAAAATACAACTATACCAAGTTTGAAGGCGACAGCGGAAAAGTACGTACTTCAAAAGAACAGGCTGATTATTTGGCAGAATTATGTGAAAAATACCCGATCATTTCTATTGAAGACGGTATGGATGAAAACGATTGGGAAGGTTGGGAATATCTCACACAAAAAGTAGGAGATTCGGTCCAATTAGTTGGAGATGATCTATTTGTAACCAATGTAGAAAGATTGTCAAAAGGTATTTCAGAAAATATTGCCAATTCAATTCTAATAAAGGTAAACCAGATTGGTACGTTGACCGAAACTATTGCAGCAGTGAATATGGCACATAATGCAGGTTATACTTCTGTGATGTCGCACCGCAGTGGTGAGACCGAAGATAATACAATTGCAGATCTGGCTGTTGCCTTGAACTGCGGTCAAATTAAAACCGGTTCGGTTTCCCGAAGTGATCGTATGGCAAAGTACAATCAATTACTTCGTATCGAAGAAGAGCTAGCAGAAATTGCCTATTATCCGCAACGAAACGCTTTTAAGATTTAGCAAAAATGGCTTGAAATTAGCTGCTCAAATTATCGAGTTGTTATTTTATTCAGGGAAAAATATGGATTTAAGGTTTTTTTAACCTAACAAGTGTTAGCTTATGTTAAAAAATCGTCCAATATTTTGTAAATTTACAATTCCGAATTTTTAAAAATTAAATGAATTATATGTCAAGAACAGCATTCCTCGAAATCGATGGTAAAAAGTATGAATTTCCTTTAATTAAAGGCACCGAAAACGAGTTTGCCATTGATATAAAAACGTTACGCGCAGTAACAAAAGGTGTTACTACAATTGATCCGGGTTATAAAAATACAGGCTCTTGCGAGAGTGCTATTACTTTTTTAAATGGAGAGGAAGGGGTATTAAGGTATAGAGGGTATGCTATAGAAGATCTAGCTGAAAAAGCAGATTTCTTAGAAGTTGCCTACTTGCTTATTTTTGGTGAGCTGCCAACTAAAGATCAACTTGAAAAATTTCATACAGACATAAAAGCACAGTCCCATGTAGATGAGGATGTGAAAAAGATAATAGACGGTTTTCCAAAATCAGCACATCCTATGGGCGTGCTCTCTTCATTGACATCTGCATTAGTTGCTTTTAATCCTTCTTCGGTTAATGTGGATAGCGAAGAAGAAATGTATAATGCTATTTGCCGTATTTTAGGAAAATTTCCTGTGTTAACGGCTTGGGCATATAGAAAACGTGCAGGTCTGCCATTGGATTATGGAGACGATTCTTTAGGATATGTAGATAACTTCCTGAAAATGATGTTCAAAAAACCTAGTGGGGAGTATACTTCTAATAAAGTAATCGTTGATGCGCTGGATAAATTATTGATCTTGCATGCAGATCATGAACAAAACTGTTCTACTTCTACTGTGCGAATTGTTGGCTCATCACACGCCGGATTATTTGTATCAATTTCAGCTGGTATTGCAGCGCTATGGGGACCGCTTCATGGAGGTGCTAATCAAGCGGTTATCGAAATGCTTGAAGCTATTAAAGAAGATGGAGGGGATACAAAGAAATTTATGGCAAAAGCAAAAGACAAAAATGATCCTTTCCGTTTAATGGGCTTTGGACATAGAGTTTATAAGAATTTTGATCCCAGGGCAAAGATTATTAAAAGATCTGCAGATGCTGTATTGGTAGACCTTGGTGTTGATGACCCTGTTTTGGATATTGCTAAAGGATTGGAAAGGGAAGCCTTAGACGATCAGTACTTTGTAGATAGAAAATTATATCCTAATGTAGATTTTTATTCAGGAATTATATACCGTGCAATGGGGATTCCTGTAGAAATGTTTACACCTATGTTTGCTTTAGGACGTTTACCCGGTTGGATTGCGCAATGGAAGGAAATGCGTTTGCGTAAAGAACCCATTGGAAGGCCAAGACAAGTGTATATTGGAGAGACACACAGAGAATTTAAGCCTGTAGAAAAAAGATAAAGACCAAATTTTAATATTGCAAAAGCATCCTGACTATATCAGGATGCTTTTTTATATTTGCTAAACCATGATTCAATTAAATGTTACCGACGAAATTTCCCGTCTTCGCGAAGTGGTTTTAGGAACTGCAGTGAGTAATGGACCAACTCCAAAACTAGAAGATACTTACGACCCTAAATCGGCAGCGCATATCAAAGCCGGAACTTACCCAATCGAGGAAGATATGGTAAAAGAAATGGAGGCTGTAGCTGCTGTTTTTAAAAAGTATGATGTAAAGGTCTATCGCCCCGAGATCATAGAAAATTATAATCAGATATTTTCCAGAGATATTGCTTTTGTTATAGAGGATAAACTTATTATTTCTAACATCCTGCCGGACCGTGAACGGGAGATTGAGGCAATAGAACATGTCTGGTCCCAGGTCTCTAAAGAGAACAGGATCATACTTCCGGAAGAAGCACATATTGAAGGTGGAGACGTGATGCCTTGGGGAGATTATGTTTTTGTAGGGACGTATCGTGGTGATGATTATCCGGATTATATAACGGCGCGTACCAATATGCAGGCAGTAGCAGCACTGCAGGAACTGTTTCCACATAAAAAAGTAAAAAGTTTTAACCTTAGAAAATCAAATACGGAAGCACGTGATAATGCCTTACATCTGGATTGTTGCTTTCAACCTATCGGAAAAGGAAAATGTATCATTCATAAAGAAGGTTTTCTAGAAGAGGATGAGTACGAATGGTTGGTCAATTTCTTCGGAAAAGAAAACTGTTTTCACATTGATAAAGATGAAATGTATCATATGAACAGTAACATTTTCTCAATTTCACCGGAAGTGATCATTTCAGAAAAAAACTTCACCCGCCTTAACAGCTGGCTTCGTTCTGAAGGATTCACGGTAGAAGAAGTCCCTTATGCCGAAATTGCAAAACAAGAAGGTCTTTTAAGATGTTCCACCATGCCTTTGGTACGGGACTAATCCATTATAAATTTTAACCCTCCGGAAATAATATTTGCATTTAATCCGGCTAGCTTTTGGTTGGAATAGTATTGCATTAACACTATTATAACAACTACTGGAACAAATACCCTGTTCATAAATTGGAAAATTTATGTTAAAAGATACCATAAGGAGTATTATTTGTGTGGTAAAGTAGAAATAATAAAAGGCGATATTATATATCTTTAAGATACCGTTCGACCATTTCTTCGCGTGTTTCGGGTTTAGTTGAAGTATTTAGTTGGTCGTTTAGCATTTGCTCAATAGAAGGGAATTTTGATGGGTCTATTGAATGATCTTTACTCCAGAGTTTCGATCGCATAAATGCTTTTGCGCAGTGAAGGAAAATTTCTTCTGCAGAAACTACAATACATGAAATGGGTAATTTTGGTTCTGTAGAAAAAAGATTTAATATTTCTTTTGAAGTGGAAATAGAGGCTTTACCATTTACTCTGAGTGTTTCATCAATCCCAGGAATAAGAAATAAGATACCAACAACACCGGTTTCAACAATATTGGTTAAACTATCTACACGATTGTTCCCTTTAAAATCCGGAATAATAAGCTCCTGATCATTTAAAATTTTTACAAACCCCGGTTCGCCCCCTCTTGGTGAAGCATCCATTTTCCCAGATTGATCTACAGTAGATAGAACAATAAATGGAGAACAATTGATGAAGTGTTTCGAATGCACTTCCAACTTGTTTAAAACTTTATCTTTTGCTCTACCCTTTGGAAATCCATAGATGTCTCGCAGTTGAGAAGTGTCTGTTATTGTCATGAATGTTTTTAATTCTTCAGTTTGAAAATAATCTAAATCATTGTACTAATTTACCATATTTAAAACGTTTTTTCAATGAGAAAAACTCTTAAATTTGTAGCCTAAATTTATCCAATTGGCACAGCAAATTACAGATACTATTTTAATGATCCGCCCGGTGGCGTTTCGTATGAATGAAGAAACTGCAGTAAATAACTATTTTCAGACTACAATCAACCTTGAAGATAGTGGTATCAATACCAAAGCTCAAGCAGAGTTTGATGCTTTTGTAGCAAAGTTACGTGCTGTAGGCGTGCATGTGATTGTTGAACATGACGACCTAAGAATGGATACACCGGATTCTATTTTTCCTAATAACTGGGTGAGTTTTCACGCCAATGGCATTGTTGGCTTGTATCCCATGTTTGCCGAAAACAGGCGTCGTGAACGCCGTGAAGAAGTGATGAGCCGTTTGGAAAGTGAAGGCTTTTTAATTGAAGGATATATGGATTATACCAGCGCCGAAGAAGAAGAAGTTTTTCTGGAAGGTACCGGTAGCCTGTTATTGGATAGAGTTAATCATAAAGCCTACTGTGCCTTATCACCCAGAGCAGATGAAGACTTATTGATAGAATTTTGTGAAGATTTTGAATATACACCTGTCATTTTTACCGCCAACCAAACCGTAAAAGGTGAACGGATGCCTATCTACCACACCAATGTAATGATGGCTTTAGCTGAAAACTTTGCAGTTATTTGTTTAGACTCTATCGATGACAAATCTGAAAAAAAGAATGTAGTACAACATTTAAAAGAAGACGGTAAAGAGATTATTACCATTACTGAAGCACAAATGCACCAGTTTGCCGGAAATATGTTGCAAGTAAGAGGCGCAAATAATAAAAAATATATGATAATGAGCCTTTCAGCACATAAGAGCTTAACGTCTGAACAGATTACTGCTATAGAAAAACATTGCGAGATACTTAGTAGTGATCTGGAGACGATCGAAACTTGTGGAGGCGGAAGTGCGCGTTGTATGATGGCAGAAGTGTTTCTTCCCAAGAAATAGTTTGAGCTTTTTTAATAATCAAAGGTAGTTTTTATGAAGATCTTAAGAGGTATTTTGTTACTGGCTGGAGTATTCTTAATTGGTTATGGCATTTGTAGTCTACTATTCCCACAGTATATCATCGTCGCCTCTAATGAAAACAATCAAATAATTGGTCTGATTGGCCTCGGTGTCTTGGCACTACTTGCAGCTGCATTTGCAAAAAACCTAAGATAAACAAGGTGATGCTATAATGTGAATTGAATGATTAGTAGTTAAATTAGACGTATCATATTGTCTTTATAATAGATATAATTGCCATTGAGATATATTCTACTCCAATGGATATTACGATAAATCCAACAATTCTCGATACGGCATTAATTCCGGAAGCACCTAAAAAACGAGTAATATAATGTGCGCTTTTTAGTATAAAAAAGGTTGCAATTCCCACGGTAAATACAGCAAATACAACGATTAAAATATTTTGGGTAGATACATATTCCTGATTAAAAGTAATTAGCAGCGAAATAGACCCTGGCCCTGCTAGCATAGGTATTGCCAGTGGAGTAAGAGAAAATTTCTCCCTGTTGTCCAGATCCTTTTTTACTCTTTTGTTTTTCATTCCTTTGTGTTTGGAAAAATTCCCTGTTAATAAGGCAAATCCGGAAGATACAATGATCATTCCGCCTGCAATACGTAGGGCATTGAGGCTAATTCCAAAAAAATCCAATAGATACGTTCCGGCGAAGAATGAAATTATCAGGATCACTACTACATTGACTGAAGTTAGTAAAGAGGTTTTCTTTCTTTCATTTGGGGATTCATGACTTGTTAACCCAACAAATATTGGTACAGTACCCAGTGGATTTATTACTGAAAAAAGTGCTGCAAATACATATAAAAAAATGTCCATAGTTTTTTCGGCAAAGAACGTATGGAAGCATATTTTGTAGTTTATCAAAGGGTTAAATAAAAATTAATAAATAGATTTTTATTAGAAGCTTCTACATAAAACCTAGCTAAAATTTCTTGTATCTTTGCCATCGCTTTCTGAAAACTTTAGTGTTTAGAAACCATATCAAAATTGAATTATGAATTTACAGGAAACCCTAGAAAAAGAAATTATAAAAGCAGTAGGCCAATTGTACAATGCTAGGCTGGAAACAGTCGAATTTCAGGCTACACGTAAGGACTTTGAAGGTGATATTACCGTAGTGATATTTTCAATGCTACGTGCGGTAAAAGGAAACCCTGTGCAAATTGGAGGAGCCATAGGTAATTATTTAGTTGATCATGTGGCTGAAGTTTCCAAATGTAATGTGGTTAAAGGTTTTCTGAACTTAGTGCTAAGTGATACATACTATTTACAGTTTTTTGAAAGTGTTTCAGATTTTTCAGATTTTGGGAAAACGCCTCAAGGTAAGGACGCAATGATAGTAGAGTATTCTTCACCTAACACTAATAAACCATTACATTTAGGGCATATCCGAAATATATTATTGGGCTTTAGTGTGGCTAAAATTGTAAAAGCTGCAGGGAAAAAAGTATACAAAACCCAGATTATTAACGACAGAGGAATTCATATTTGTAAGAGTATGTTGGCCTGGAAACGTTTTGGAAACGGAGACACTCCGGAAAGCACTGGATTGAAGGGTGACAAACTGGTTGGAAATTATTATGTGAAATTTGATCAGGAGTATAAAAAAGAGATAGCGCAGTTAATGGCCGAAGGTAAAAGTGAAGAAGAAGCAAAAGTACAGGCACCTTCATTACTGGAGGCTCAGGAAATGCTTCGCAAATGGGAAGCTGGAGATGATGAAACAGTTACGCTATGGAAAACCATGAATGGCTGGGTATATGAAGGGTTTAAAAAAACATATAATGCTCTGGGAGTAGATTTTGACAGCTATTATTACGAAAGCGAAACCTATTTATTGGGAAAAGACAATATAATTGAAGGGTTGGAAAAGGGTGTTTTTTTCAAAAAAGAGGATGGCTCGGTTTGGTGTGATCTTACAGATGAAGGTCTGGACGAAAAGATCGTACTAAGAAGTGATGGTACGGCAGTATATATGACGCAGGATATTGGTACGGCAATTCAGCGAGTGAAGGACCACCCGGATGTGAGTGGGATGATCTACACGGTGGGAAATGAACAGGATTATCATTTTAAGGTATTGTTTTTAATTCTGAAAAAGCTTGGCTATTCCTGGGCGGAGAACTTGTATCATTTAAGTTATGGTATGGTGGATCTTCCTTCCGGAAAAATGAAAAGCCGTGAAGGGACGGTTGTTGATGCCGATGATCTGATAGCCGATATGGCACAAACAGCCAAAAAAATAAGTGAAGATCTGGGTAAAATAGATGATTTTTCTGACAAAGAGAAAGAGCAACTCTACCAAACAATTGGTTTGGGTGCTTTGAAATACTATGTTTTGAAAGTTGACCCTAAAAAGCGGATCCTTTTTAATCCTGAAGAGAGTGTAGATTTTCAAGGAAACACCGGCCCTTTTATACAATATACTTATGCAAGGATTCAATCTATATTAAGAAAGGCAGACAATGGCGCCTTGATTTCATTACAGACCGATGAAATTAAGCTACAGGAGAAAGAGAAAGAGTTGTTAAAACAGCTGCAGTTGTTTCCTGGAATAGTTCAGCAAGCCGCCGATCAGTATAGCCCGGCATTGATTGCCAACTATACCTATGAATTGGTGAAACTGTATAATTCATTTTTTCAGAATATATCCATTTTTGGGGCAGATACCAATTCAGAAAAAAACTTTAGGATCCAACTCTCTAAAGCAGTGGGAGATGTTATAAAAACTGCTTTTGATCTATTGGGTATCGATGTGCCAAATCGTATGTAATTTATTCGTGAACCTTTAAATAGGAAAAGGTTTTTTACCTTAAAACAGCATTTGTAAAGAAAAATTTGGAGTAAGCCCTAAAGAGATTTCTTCAATTTGATTAATACGCGTCTCACCAATATCGTTAGTATCTATAGCGTACTTAACGTTGAGGGTATTTTTAGTATCGAAAAGGTTGATAATCGCCAGATTTATCTTTGCATCTATACCACTAGAAATTTTCCAAAGATATTCTACAGAAAGATCTGTTCTAAAATAATCCGGAAGTCTTTCGGCATTTGGACGATCATATTGAATAGTCTGTAAATTATCAATGATGACAATTTCATCACCAATTAGAGGTATTGTATATGGTTTTCCGGTATGCCAGTTAAGCCCTAAAGCAATTTTTAGACTATTAAAAGAATAAGAGCCTGCAATTGTAGCTGAATGGCGGATATCCAAATTATTTGGAAAAGTAGTAGGTATTAATTCTTCAAATTCGAAATCATTTTTTAGGTAGAGGTAGCTAAACCACGTACTAAATGATTTAAACTTTTTGTTCAAAACAAACTCAGCTCCGGATACGGTGTAACTTCCTGTGGCACGTACAAATTGAAATTGATTTTGAAAACCTTGATTAGAGGTTGTAATACCATTTACTTGTTTATAAAAACCTTCGGCATTTACAAACCACTTTTTTTTATTGTAAACAAACCCCAAGGAGACCTGTTTACTTTCTATTACGGGAATATCTTTATTATTGGTCAATATCCAACGCCTTTTTTCAACACCCAAAAAATCACTTTCAAAATCAATACGCTGTGTTGTGGTTTGACTTTTAAACTCTCCTAAAGCTTCTAATGCAAATCCACTTCCTAATTTTTGATGTAAACTCAATCTGGGTTCAAAAATGATCTTACCGAATTTGTCAAAGTAATTTACTCTTACTCCGCTATTAATTATGGTTTGTTTGCCATTAGGTGCATATTTTAAATTTCCAAAAAAGGCATGCGTCCGCAACACATTTTTTTCATAGCTTCTAAACCTTGGTAAATTAATATCCTGAGTATTAGCGATTCCTGTTTCTGAAAAATGGTAACCTCCTTGTATTGTGTTTTTTTCGGAAAGTTTAAAATTGGCATTTAATTTTACTCCTGTTTCCAATACTTCATTTTCCTGAAGCTGTTCTTGAGTAGTAAAAACATCTTTGTTGAGGCCATTTAATAAATAAAAAGAACCATAAGCTAAAGCTTTGGTTTCTAAAGAATTATTCCAGATACGATTCCAGGAAATACCTCCAACTGTACTCTGTTGGCCCAATTTACTTGTTGTTGATTGAGGCGATCCTTCAAGATTTTCGGTAAAGTCCAACTGGTTATCTATCGTTAAAAAGTTAAGGCGTACTCTATCTTTTTTTGAAATATCCCATAATAGCTTTGTACTAAAATCAAAAAAACTAAAGTCTTCATTAGCAACAACAGTAGCTCCAGTAGCGTTATTTGCAACATTAGTGATCTCACTGTCTTGGAAAATTCTTTCAGAATAGGTTTTATATACCGGGGTTTCCAACACATTGTTGATAGAACGCCTTCCGGAAACCTGAATTGAAAACTTTTCTGAAACAGGAACATCTATAAAGGCACTACCATTAATAAGGTTAAAACCTATTCCTCCCGAAAATAGATCTGAGACCGTATTTTTAGATTGCATGGCAATTACACCCGAAACACTTTCACCGTATTGTGCCGGAGTTCCGTTTTTATAAATGGTCACTTTTTTGGTAAGGTCCGGATTGAATGCAGAGATCAATCCAAAAAAATGTCCATTCTGATACATTTTTATATCATCCCAAAGTATTAAATTCTCGTCTTGTGTTCCTCCTCGAATATTAATATTCGAAATAGTTTCATCCACACTTTCTACACCGGGCAATACCTGTGAGATTTGCAACACATCATTTTCTATTTGGCCAGGTAATAAACCAAAATTATCAGTGTTAATATTAATAGATCCATCTAACTCCTTCTCGATACCTTTTGTAAATAGGGTATTTAGCGTTATATCATTTAATTTGGTTACTGAAGGAATTAGTAATATAGATGTGCAAGTAGGAGAGAGCTTTTTTGCAGAAATTGTAATAGTTTCATACCCTACATAGCTTATGGTTAAGATTTCAACTTCTATGGTCTCAGGGATGTAAAACAAACCTTCGGCATTTGTGATAGTTGCGTATTTTCCATCATTAGCTTGTATGGTAGCTCCTTCAAGTACTGAGCCATTACTGATATCATGGATTTTACCACAATGAACAGTTCCATCTGTTTTTAAAACCACAGTAATATACCTACTATTAATTTTTGTAAAAACTAAAGGAGTATTTGCATTTAAATAATTTAGAGTAGCATCTAAAGAGAGATTTTCTGCAGGAGGCGTTAGCGAAATGTTTTCAATAGTATTAGAAGCATAAGATATTCTTACATCGTGCTGATTTTCAATTGCTTCTATAATATGTTGAAGGGAAACCTGTTTTTCGTTTTGGGCAAAGGAGGTATAGTTCCAAAATAGGAATAATAGCGCAATCAATAAGTATTGTAGTTTGCTAGTTGCCCTTCGCATATATTTTTACCTCCTTACCATTAACCGTAAAGTTTAATTGTAAGGGATCACAAACCGATTTCAACGCAATATTGAGGTCATCGTGTGTAAAACTTCCTGTAAAGCGTTTATTTATATCATCTTGTGAGATTATTTCTATTGGATATTGTCTTTGCAGCTCGGTTAAAACTGTAAGTAACGAAGCATTTTCAAAATGACTTTCATTGGCGATCCATTGTGGAGCGACTGTATTATCTTTAATATGCTCTATTAACGTTCCGTTTTCAATTTTTAGTTTGTTTCCTACAGGCAATTTAATTAGTGTATCATTAAAACTGACACTTACCAAGCCTTCATAACAGTTTATATTAAAACTATTGCCTCTGGAGAATACATTAAATTGCGTACCCAGAACAGTAACTACACCTTGTGGTGTATTTACACTGAAAGTGTTTCCTTTGGTAACCTTGAAATAGGCCTCGCCTTGCAATGATAACTCTCTGTTTTTCGCCCAGCTTTTTTTATTATAGCTAATTTCCGAATCTGCATTTAACACTACTTGTGAGTTGTCTGGCAGTTGAAATGTTTCTTTTTGAGCTATTTGTGTTGATACTGAAGTATCCAGTGAACTTACATATAGATATCCAATGCAAATAACAGCAAGCACTGCAGCAATTTTAAGAATACTCTTTAGAGGACTCTGTCTTCTGAATTTTTCTTTTGCAATGAATTTGGATGTGATAGCTTCAAAATTAGTTTCTGAATTGAAAGGAGGTGCCTCAAAACCTGAAGACGCCTCAGCTATTTTAATATAAGAAGCGTATTCCGGTGAAGCCTTCAATGTTTCAATTTCATCTTTCGTAGCTTCCCCATTTAAAAATTTATGTAATATGTAATTATTATCCATTTTACTTTATTTCATACCTATAGTTGAAACAACTATCTTTATTTTTACCCTACTTTATATATTAAATATTTTCTATTTCTTGTCGCAAGGTAGCTAATGCTTGGCTCATGCGCTTTTCGACAGCCTTTACTGAAATTCCTAAAATCTCGGCAATTTCTCTATATTTTTTTCCTTCAACCCGGTTCATTAAAAAAGCGGTTCGCTGTGCTTCCGTGAGATTACCAATGGTCTTTTCTAACTTCTTTAAGTATTGTCTTTCCTCCAATAAAAATTCCGGGGATTGATTGTCAACTTTTTTAGGCTGTAACTGGGCATGCCTTAACACTACTTTTTTATGAGCAACTTCATTTAGAAAAGTATTATTAGCAACAGTATACAAAAAAGATTTTGCTTTTTGCAGACTTACTTTAGCACAGTTTTGCCATAATTTTATAAATGCTTCCTGTACGAGGTCATCTGCCTGTGCCTGGTCACCACATTTGTAATAAACAAAATTCCAGATAGGTTTTCCAAAATCGCTATATACTTTATTGAATACCCTTTCATCACAGACGTTTTCAGTTTCTTCCATATGTTGGTGTGTAATATCCAAAGATATTTAAAAAGTTTATAAATGAGGTAGGGTATTTTTTCAATATCTTGTTCTAATTATAAACAACCTCGAAAATTGTTGTTATGAAAAATTTTTCCGGAATTTATTTACTGCTGTTATTAGTGGTGAGTTTACTATTTTCTTGTCAAAAAGAAGATAGTGTACTTATTGATGAAAATGAAGATGAAGCTATAACAGTTGATTCTGTACTTACAGGCTTTTTAATAAGAAGTTCGGAACATGCGGGAGACTATGACGATATTATTGACGGAAATAGCTGTGCCAGCGTTGTGCTTCCGGCTATCATAATTGTAAACGGACAGGAACTAACTATTTCCAGTGAAGATGATTTTGATCTTATAGATACTATTTTTAATCAATTTCCAAATGATGAAGACTCATTAGAAATTGTATTTCCTATAAATATCATATTAGAAAGTTTCACCCAAATAACTATAAACAGCCAAGCTGAGCTAGATACAATTATTGCTACCTGCGAAGGAGACCTGAATGATGCTATTGAATGTGTGGATTTTGTTTATCCTATGACCTTTTATGTTTACGATTCTGTTCAGCAGCAAACTGGTGCAATAACTGTGAATAGTGATTTTGAGATGTATCAATTTTTAAGCAATTTGGATATTGATAAACTCATTAGTATAGATTACCCTATCTCATTAATTGTAAATGGAGAGAATCAGGAGGCTAATAGTAATCAGGAATTATTGAATATCATTAGTAACGTAGATTGTGACAATGACCCTATTGCTAATGCGCGACTTATCGAAGATCTTACTACAGGTGCTTGGTATATTACTTATTATTTTGATGAATATGATGAAACAGACCTGTATACAGGCTACGAGTTTACATTTAATATAGACAGTACGGCTCAGGCTACAAATGGAAGTAATGTTGTGTCTGGAATCTGGGGTACTAACAGCAGCCTTTCTTACGTGGACTTAAATTTTGGAAGTGATACTCCATTTAATGAATTGTATGCAAGTTGGGATATAATTGAAGCAACTTCAGAAATCATTAGATTTAAAGATGTAAGTGGCGGTAACGGAAGCATAGATTACCTTACGTTTGAGCGTACACCAAATAATGGAGGATCCAATGATGATCTAAATAGCTTTATTAAGCAATTAACAATTGATGATTGGTATGTAAATCTATATAAAGACGATGGAGATGATGAAACCTGTAATTATGTAGACTATTCATTTAGTTTTACTACCAACGGCCGGGTAACGGCAACCAATATTGATGGAGGGGATATCACGAACGGTTTCTGGACTGTTGAAGTTGATAGTAATGATGACCTGGATCTGGTATTAAATTTTGATTACTCCGGTACTGATGACCCATTTCAAGACTTAAATGATGATTGGGACGTGATTGAATTTGATGGATTGGTTATTAATCTTGAAGATTTAAGTGGCGGAAATGGAGGGACAGATCATTTAAGCTTTGGAAGAAACCCTTGCACCTGTTGTGGAGGAAGCGGTGTAGCTCAGCTTTTACGTGATGTAATGGCAGATGGTTGTTGGTCTGTACAAACGTATCTGGAAGATGGTACTGATGAGACATATTACTATGACAATTATATTTTCACTTTTATTGCAGGAGGAACTGTAACTGCGGATGATTTTAGTGGAACCATATATGGTACCTGGTCTGTTACCGAAGATAGCGACGGAGTATATTTTGCACTTGATTTTGGGGCTAATTTCCCTTTAGACCAATTTAACGATGATTGGGATGTACTTGGGTTTAGTGAGACCAATGTGAGTTTAGAAGATGTAAGTGGTGGGGGTAGTGGAACAGACAACCTTGTTTTTGATAAAATTTTGTAAAGAGAATCAATTGATATTAAAGAATTGTGAAAGAGAGAATGTCATCTAAACATGATGATTACCTACTTTTATGACGCAGGCCAAGATAAGACCGGTAACTTTTAGTGAAGTTAGTTTTAGTTTGTTTGCTTTTTTTTAATTAAGACGGAATATTAGTTGCGATTAATAGAAACACACTTTAGTTACCGGTTCCTGGTCTGTATATCATACCGCATTCAAAACATTATAATGATAGCAGTGCTAACGATTTCAGTTTTATGCAATAAGCGCCATGCCAAGATTGAATTGATCGAAGATGTTGGCAGAGCGACAAAGGTATATATTACTTAACCTGCAAAAACTATGATACCTTCAATTAGTTAGTTTGCCCTGATAAAAAGCCGGCTGAAAGTTTTCAGTCGGCTTTTTACTTTTCTAAAAAACAAGTACTAATTTTTTACTAATTTTAAATATATAAATCATTTATTTTTACTCATGATATTCGTGTAACACCTAAAAGATATTTTTGATGATCAAAATAGTAAGAACCAATTCCAAAGATCAGGACTTTGTTACCCTTGTGAAATATCTTGATGCAGATTTAGCCATAAGAGATGGTGATGATCATGCTTTCTATGATCAATTTAATAAAATTGACCATATTAAACATGTAATAGTTCTATATGATAATGGAAAACCAATGGGATGCGGTGCTATCAAAGAATATGAGCCAAACGTGATGGAGATTAAACGAATGTATACACCACCGGAAAACAGAGGAAAAGGGATTGCAAGCAAAATTTTAAACGAATTGGAAAAATGGGCATTTGAACTGTCTTATGAAAAATGCATTTTGGAAACCGGAATAAAACAACCTGAAGCTATTGGATTATATAAAAAGAATGGATATCTATTGATACCAAATTATGGACAATATACAGGTGTTGAGAACAGTTTGTGTTTTGAAAAAAAAATAAATTAATAAGTGGTCAATAATAAAAAGCACTCACGGTTTTTTCATCTACCTGTTATATAATTCTTTACCCATAGCTTCATATTTATCTCCACTCGTCCAAAAAGGAATAGCAGGGTCATTGGCAATTTTTCTTCCTGACAACACATAGGCCTGGAAAAACTTCAGCAAATAATTATAATCTAAAGAATCTGCCTCATCTGCAGGCCTGTGATAGTATTTTGTAATATCACTATTAAAAGAGGTAAAGCCCAAACTAAAAGTAGGAGCTGGAATTCCTTTGGCAGCAAAATGTACATTGTCGCTCCGGTCGAAAAGGCCCTGTTCCGGGGCAGGATCATCACTGGCAATTAACCCGAAAGCAGTAGCAGCATCTTTTATATTCTGTTCAGCAGTTGTTCTGCCTAACCCAACAATAGTTACCAGTGAAGTATCATTATAACCACCATTATCACTATTAAAGCAATATACCATCTGGTTAAGAGGTAATACAGGATTGTTCACATAATACTCACTGCCAAGTAGTCCTTTTTCTTCGGCTGTGAATAATATAAACAATGCCGAACGTTTGGTAGGATACTTTGCCAGATTTTCTGCCATACTTAATACGGTAGTAGTTCCAACCGCATTATCTCTGGCACCATTATAAATTGTATCACCGCTCTCATCTGGAGTACCTATACCCACGTGGTCATAATGAGCAGAATAGATGATAAACTCATTTTTTAGTTTTGGGTCGGTGCCTTCAACCATACCAACAACATTTTGGGAAGTGATCTTTTCTGTAACCTTATCTGTTAAAAACAGATTAGTAGGTATCGTTTTTTTTGTGCTAAGGTTGTCTATGTATGTACCATCTTCATCTTGTAGCCATAGGTAAGCAAAGCTTTTTTCATGATTGGATTTTGTATTGTTAGACGAAGCAATCTCAAAGCGGTCACTTTTAAAATTGTGTTCAATATAACCCCACATTTCATTTTTAGCTTGTATAAATTCTATAATTCCCAAAGCACCTGCTTTTTTGGCCAATTCCATTTTAGTTTCACGTAATCCAAATGCAGCACGGGCATCGTTAGCTTCAGTACTTCCAGCTTTAACAAGCACCAGCTTTTCTTTTACATTTTGCCCTTTGTAATCCTCTTCCAGACCATATCCTAAATAAACAGCATCACTGTCAAACTTCATTTTAGCAGCTTCTAAAACCACCTTATTTTTATATTCTTTTCCATTGATTTTAAGCATTAATTTCTTTGGAGGGCTTACTTTTTGTAATAAAACCTCTTGATAATAACTGCCTGTTTTAGACACCGGTTGCACACCATAACTCCTTAATGTATTAGCCAGATAGGAAGCTGCAATTTTGTTCTCTGCAGTACCGGTTTCACGTCCTTTTAAAAGGTCGTCAGACAAAAAATAAATATGTCCTTCGATAGCACTTTTACTTACTGTGTTTTCTACTTTTTGCTTATCGGTTTGAGAGAGTAGTGTAGTAAAACTTAGAAGGAGAATAATGAAGAGTTTAATAGTTCGCATCTTTTTTAGGGGGTTTATTATTAAAAAATATGAATATTTATTAAATGTAATTGCAATTAGATTTTAAAGATAGGGAAAGTTTAATAATTGCAATGAGTGGTGAAAAAATAATATCTTAATTTAAAATAGAAGCAATTCTATCTTTCAGGAATTGTTGTTCCCTTTTGGATTGGGTAAGTTGCAATGCCCTTTTAAAGTTGCTTATTGCTTCAGTAGTGTGCTGAAGTTGCTCGTTAATAGAGCCAAGGCTTGCATGATAGAGATGGTAATTTTCTAAGATCTTATTGTCCTTTAGTTTTGTAATAGCCTCAAAAGCTTTTTGTGGTCCGTGTAACTCCAAAATAACAAGACATCTGTTAAGGGATACGATAGGATCGTCAGAAATATCAAGCATCAAATCGTAATAATTCAATATAGCTTTCCAGTTAGTGTCTTCATATTTTTTGGCAATACAATGTTGTAGGGCAATAGCAGCTTCAAAGTGATAGGTGGAAAAAGTATCTCCAAAACCAGCTTTATACAAATATGTTTTTCCATGTTGTATCAATTCACTGTTCCAGGTACTTCTGTCTTGTCTTGAAAGGACAATAAGATCTCCTTCCGGTGTAAGGCGTCCCTCACTTCGAGCTGTGTGAAAGCACATAAGTGCCATAAGTGCATAGGCCTCGGGGAGTTGGGTTCGTTCACTGTCCAGAAGCGTTTTGCATAAGTGCATGGCTTGTGAAATAAGGTCTTTTCTAATTAATGTTTCAGAATGTGTAGAGTTATAGCCTTCATTAAATACCAAATAAATAGAACTTAGTACCACACTGGTTCTTCCTGCAATTTGTTCTGTGGAAGGAATTTCCGGTTTGATCTTATTCTTTCTGAAATATTCTTTGGTGCGATACAATCGTTTGGAAATGGTATCTTCTGAAGTTAAAAAAGATCTGGCAACTTCTTTGGTGCTAAACCCGCAAAGTGATTTTAAAATAAAAGTAAC
Source organism: Ulvibacter sp. 2210JD10-4 (assembly GCF_058148525.1). Classification (NCBI taxonomy): domain Bacteria; kingdom Pseudomonadati; phylum Bacteroidota; class Flavobacteriia; order Flavobacteriales; family Flavobacteriaceae; genus Ulvibacter; species Ulvibacter sp. 2210JD10-4. Next base: position 174,297 of record NZ_JBYVJZ010000004.1, on the reverse strand, counting down.
TTGATTTTCCTGTGAAATTTCAGGCAGACAACAAGCATACATCATTCCTAAAAAGTCATCTTTAATATAATCTTCCTGCCAATAATTATTCATGGTACTTTTTAAAGTATATTCTGAAGTTAATAGCTGTTTTTCGGGGCCTGAAAAATCAATTATATTACTGTGTTTGTTCTTTCTAATAATATCTATTGCTTTGTTTTTAGCCACTCTGTATAACCATGCTTTCGGATTTTCGGGTATTCCACGATACTTCCAGGTTTCCAGGGCACTTAACAGTGCATCTTGAACTACATCTTCTGCCAATTCAAAGTTTTCAGACCCAAAAATTTTCACCAAAACCGAAACCATCTTCCCAGACTCATGCCTAAAAAGATGGTTTAATGTTTGATCTATTTTTCGTGTATCTTTCAACAGCAGATTACATTTTTGCTATTTCTCTTACTTCAATGGAACAATCATGTTCAAATCCTGGACAACCTTTTGCCAGGCCGGTAGCTTCGTCCAATGTGTTAGCTTTTACAATGATATAACCTCCTACTAATTCTTTTCCTTCTGCTAAAGGACGATCGGTCACTTTAGTACCTCTTTCGGTCAATGTTTTTGCTTCATTCTGTAGAGGTTCCCCACCTACTAATTGTCCTTTTTGGGCCAAACCTCCCATCCAGATTTCCCAATCTTTCATATGTGCTTGAATTTCTTCGGGTGACTTGGTAGACATATCTTCTCCACCTCTGATAATAAATAAATAATCTTTCATGTTTTTTGAATTTAAATTTTTTACTAATACGTTTTACATTTCTATAACGAATACGATTGAATTATTTGGACAGTGAATTAAAAAAATTATCGGTACCCTTCACTTCCAAAGGCCTCACCTTTCCCTGTCTGGCAAAATTGGCGTAAGCTTTCCATATAACGTCCCCAACTAAAATTACAAATAGCATAGAAATCATCTTGTGCCGGAAAACCGTCATGAGAAAACCGAACACGTGTCTTACCTTCATTTTCATCTAATAAAAAGGTAAAGGTATTTCCAACCCAGCCATGTTGGCTTTCAATACACTCCCAAACAATTTCTTTGTTAGGCATAGATTCAATGACTTTCATTTTGGGACCTTTAAAGTCACCAAAATCAAATTGAATCTCACCTCCCAAAGAGGCATTACCATTGGTTTGAACAGTCCACCAGTTTGCTAAACCTTCTATGGTTGAAATGGCATTGAATATTTTGTCTTTTGGAGCATCAATATGATACAAATGTTTACTTGAATATGTCATAATCTATGTTTTTATATTGCTATAACGAATACATCCAAAGGATTTGGACAAAATATCTGAAATTATATTCGAACCCTTAAAGATAGTACATACAAGACTTTTTAATTAGCATTCCAATAATCAAAAGTTTCTTTTACTTTTTGTATTTCAATGTTTTGTGGAAATTGTTTCTCCAACTCATAAATAAGTTCTTTTTTAAAGCTCAATTCTTAAATACTTTAAAATGTATGATAGATTTAAGTGTCACAGGAATTTGCTTTAGTATTGAAGTATCTAAAGTATAATTGTTATTTGCAAATTGTGTGAATGCGTTACTTTGTAAATAACGCTATTTACCACCCATCTTCTCTGTTTCAACTCTATTGAGCAAATTAGGCACCAATGATTCACTGAAACCTGCTGCGATAGCCAATAGGCTTATAACATAAAAGTTATCCGGAGAATTAAGCTTTGGCAGTAATAATTCAGATTTGATAAGCACAAAAATGATCAGGCCACTAAACATAGCTATAAGTATTCTTATGGCACCGTATACAACTTGAAACCAACCAAATTCCGAAGCATCAATCTCCAGCTTTTTTATATTCCTGGAAACCGATAAAAAACCACCAATAGACGCATAGGTCATATAATAGAAGTAGGGAATAATCTCTTCGATGAGATTGTTTTTTTTTAAGAAATAACTAAATAGAATAACTAAAAAAACCATGCCCAGACAACTAAGCAGGTAATAAAACCTTCCTTTGCGAACATTGCTTTTATAGATCTTGATATCTTTTAGAATATCATCACAAACTTTTCTGGCATTTACAAGATTCCCTTCGGCAGCATCCTTATAAGCCAATCCAATTTGGTCAACATATTTCTTTTTTTCAACTTGGGTAGTTAAGTACCCGCTTATGGTTGAAATCTGAGCACTTATATTGCCCCAGTTTTTTTTGATGGCATCATCACTACTGGCTAAGGTTACTTCACCGCTATCATTGCCTTCAAAAATCAAATAGCTTGGTTGTGCGCTATACAGTGTTGTAATTGTTTCACCTCTAAAAACATCTCCTTCATTATAATCTTCTAGTTTTTTTGCTGCTTCACTCATATTAGTTGGTTTTGGTTAAGAGATTTTTTCAATCGCTCTCTTTATGTGCTATCAATACATGTACAAAAGCAATGCAATTGCTTAAAAATGCATACAAAGTCGTTTATAAAAAATCGAAATATAAAAAGGGGGAGAAATAAAACTCTTCTAAGATACTAAAAAAATAAATAGACATTTTGATAGAAAATATGCATACGAATAATTAACCGTACCTTTGAAATCCATAAAGAAAAGGCGTAACCTATATCTTGTCGTTTCTCAAATACATTATATGTCATTTAAATCTTTAGGGTTGTCCGACGCCCTGCTGAAAGCTATTAGCAAAAAAGGATACACTACCCCATCTCCAATTCAACAAAAAGCCATCCCTAAAATACTTGAACGAAAAGACATTTTAGCATCTGCTCAAACCGGAACTGGAAAAACGGCTGGCTTTACCTTGCCTATGTTACAAATTTTAAATAATACCAAGCCACTTCGTAAACGTCCTGTACGTGCTTTAGTATTAACCCCCACTCGAGAACTTGCTGCACAAGTGTATGACGATGTGCGTACCTACGGTGCTTTTTTAGACATTCGTTCAACGGTAATTTTTGGCGGGGTCAATGCCAATCCGCAAATAAGAACACTTAGGCAAGGAGTAGATATTCTTGTTGCGACACCCGGACGATTACTCGATCTACACAATCAAAAAGTATTTTCCTTAGCGAATGTAGAGATACTCGTTTTGGATGAGGCAGACCGTATGTTGGACATGGGTTTTTTGCGCGATATTAAAAAGATTCTCGCCTTAATGCCAGTTAAAAGGCAAAACTTATTATTCTCTGCTACTTTTTCTAAAGAAATAAAACAATTGGCAGGAAGCTTTTTACATCGTCCGGTAATGGTAGAGGCTACACCTGAGAACACCGCTGCTGAAAAAGTAGAACAGATTATTTATCGAACGGATAAAAACAAAAAAACAGACTTGGTAATTAAGCTTATCTCTGAAGGGAATTGGCAACAGGTCCTCATTTTTACACGAACGAAACACGGAGCGAACCGGCTTAGTCAAAAACTTGAAAAAGCTGGAATAAGATCAGCTGCTATTCACGGAAATAAAAGTCAGGGAGCACGTACTAAAGCTCTTGCGGGATTTAAAAGTGGAAAGGTAAGTGTACTGGTAGCTACCGATATTGCTGCACGTGGATTAGACATTCCATTACTGCCACACGTAATTAATTATGAGTTACCCAACATCCCTGAAGATTATGTACATCGTATTGGACGTACCGGCAGGGCAGGAGCTAGCGGTGAGGCTATTTCCATTGTAAGTGTGGACGAAAATGAGTATGTTAGCGGCATTGAAAAACTACTGAATGAACGCCTGGAAAGCAAAATCATCAGTGGGTTTGAGCCTACAGAAACTCTCCAGGAAGTACTAGATAAAAAAGCCGAGAACAAAGCCAGTCATAACAAAGGACGTCGAAATAACAACACTGCTAATAAACCCAAAGGGAACCGAGGGTTTAAAAGAAGAAGAGGCAGACGTTAATTGTTTCTAATTTTCCGGACTGTATGATAAATCATCGCGCATATATCCGTTTAAGGTTTCCACACGAATAATAGATTTTAATAATTCGTTGTAAACAGGAGTTCTTGCTTCACCTAAGAGTTCTTTATTCTCTTTGCGAATACGCTCATAGTCTTCAGGATTCTTTGCTGAAATAGCTACCAATATAAATTGTCCTGCAGCGCCAAAACCACTACGGTATACACGATAATATTCTTTTGAGTTATTTTTAGCATACAACTCCTTGAACTGCTTAGCAAGTTTGATCACTTTCGGGAAATTTTGCGGGGTCACATACCAAAATTCCAATTTGCGAAATTCCTGCCCATCCTGAACAATCTTTAAACCCTCCGGCATATACGAAAGTTCTTTATCCAGATGGATAATATAATCACTGTGAGTATCGTAACAACTATCAAAATTATCGAACAATTCATTAAAATCATCCTCACCCATTTTGTCACGCAATAATGAAAAACGACTCTTATCCAAATCTGCCATATTTTCTATAGGAGAAAGATGAAAATAGCGTAAATCGTCTGTAGAGATGGTAAGCCATTTAGCCTGTTTTACGTCATATTTTTTGCAATTTTCTGCCAGTGTAGCACAATACCCTTCATAGTCTGCAACCATTGCAGGATATACAGGATCTTCATGCACCCAATAGGCTTGAGAGTTAGCATCGTCCTGAGCGGTTATAACAAAAGGACAAAACAATAATAATGCAATTAAAAATGGAATGGTCTGTGTTTTCATACTCTTCTAATTTTATGTTAGTGTCTCATAAAAGGGTGTTGTAGGAGCTAAGGAAAAATAGCCGGCAACAAGACCCTGTGTAGCATTAAAATACAATCACTAATAGGGAGTAGTGATGTTCTAACCTGTGCAAAGACGGAGCAACCCGTGCGCCTTTTAGAGTGGATGCTGCTAAAGAAGCTGTTTGATTTTGCAAGGAAAACTTCCTATTAAAGATACATAAAGTTTTGATTCTTTGGAAAAAAGAAAAGCATTTATAATTTTGATGATGTAAAAAAAATTAATGATATATTCAAATTTATTACTTAGTAAGATCTAGATCTCCCTGCGTAGGAGCTCCAAATCCAAAGTTTAAAGACAGTAAGGAAATCAAGGTCTCAGTTGGGTTTACAAACGGTTCAAAACGGCTTCCCAAAGTATAGGTAAGTATGATTTGATCTGTTAGGTTGTAATTGAAGGTACCCACATATTGTACATCTGTATTTTTTTCTTTTCTGAAAAGCTCATTTCCCTGTGCGTCGGTACCTGCTGGGATGTTAGAGTTGCTACTTCTACCTACCATTTCAAACTGTATTGAAAAACGCTTGAACTCTGAGGCTATAGACAGTCCATAGTCAAAGTTGTTTTCATAGATAGTAGCTTGGGGAAAATAGCGCTTATAATAATCGCTTAAATACCATTCATATCGTAGAACACCTAATATTTTTATAAATTCAAGCTTTTCGGTGAACTTATAGGTTGGGGTTATCCAAATAGCACTTTTTGGTACATAAGAAAATTCAAAAGAGTTTGTAGGGAAATTAAGTAAAGTTGCAAAAGCTACATCAATGGAAAGGCCTTGCCTATTTTTTATATAGTCTTTAAACTCGTTAAACATAGAATCCGCATGAAGATTTTTATCAATAATAGTATAAAAAGCATCTAAAAAAGAGTCTGGGTTATTTTTGTCAAAATTATTCAATGAAGTAGCTTCATCATAGATTTTCTTAACAACAACCTCTACATCTTCCTTGGTTTTATAATCCCCATTTTCATAAATAGCTTTAGTAACGGTACTTCTTATTTGTTCGAGAAAGTCAGTTTTGTTAGTCACATTAGAAGACGAGACAAGAGTTTCAGCAGTACCTACTATCAACGTGGTTATTCTTTGATTTGTTTTTAGGTTGGCACGATAATTACTAATGAGGTCACGATCTTTTTGATTACTTATATGAAATGTGGTTCGATACCCAAACGCCAAACCATTACTGGCTGTACTGTCACCTAATACAAAATTTTGTGTGGAAGCCAGAGAGAAGGAAGTATTTCGTGCCAGTTGATCCCACGCACTTTTAGGATATAAATATTCTTCTAGAGATAAACTATGATTCTTAGTCCAATAAGGCGTAAATTCTAACGCAAAATCTGTAGGGATAACAGCTTCAGAATTACTATTTAAAAAATTAGAATACAATGCTGTCTCCAATGCCTGATAGGATTTAGGTTCCAATACTACCTTGGGTTGCAGATCCAGAATGCTGGAGGCCGGAGAGGTAGGAGCCTTTAAAGGGTTCAGTTTTTCTTGTGCAGTACCGGTAAATGGTAATAGAACTGTAATCAGTAAAAAAATCAATAATCTCATGGTTTCGGAAATTTTAAAAAAAGAATAACAATTGGTCTTTCTTCTTCTGATTTAAGATTATGATGTTCAACGATCAAAGTATCATTTATTTTATATTGAACCCTTATCTCATCTTCTTCTGGGACAGGATTTGCAAAGTCTGAAGAGCAAACAATAATCTCCCCTCTCAATTGTGATCCTTTTCCAATAAATACGGTTCCCGCATCTTCAATTTCAGGTTTCGGGTTTCCGGGAACGAATACGGTAGTAATTCCTGAATTTCCATCTGAGATAAATTCTACAGTTAAATGTATGTCTGTAGCATCAGCAACCGGATAGGAAAGGTCTCTGTAACGATAGGTTTTGCGCATGGTGTAAGTTTTAAAATTAGATTTTATATCTAAATAACAATTGATAACAATTGTTAAGGGGGAGAAATAACATGTCACTAAGTTAGATAAAAAACTTTAATTGCAATTGAAATCTTTCGCAACATCCTACTTTGTAACTCCCTTGTCAATTGCTATCTTTGCATTTCTTAAAAATAGCAGTAAGAATATGTTCGATAATTTAAGTGACAAATTAGATAAAGCATTACACGTCCTCAAAGGGCATGGTAGTATCACTGAGGTAAATGTAGCCGAAACTTTAAAAGAAGTACGTCGCGCACTCTTAGATGCCGATGTCAACTTTAAAATTGCCAAAGAGTTTACCAATACAGTAAAAGAAAAAGCTCTGGGTCAAAACGTTTTGACCACGTTGCAGCCTGGGCAATTAATGGTGAAATTGGTAAAGGATGAGCTAACCGAGTTGATGGGTGGTGAAACTGCCGGAATTAATTTAAGCGCATCTCCTTCTGTTATTTTAATGTCCGGACTACAAGGTAGTGGTAAAACCACTTTTTCCGGAAAGTTGGCGAACTTCTTAAAAACCAAAAAATCCAAGAACCCATTATTAGTTGCTTGTGATGTATACCGTCCTGCTGCGATAAACCAATTACATGTAGTAGGAGACCAGGTAGGTGTTGAGGTTTATAGCGAAGAAGGAAATATGAATCCCGTGGAGATCGCTCAAAATGCGATTGCTCATGCTAAACAAAATGGCCACAATGTAATAATTGTGGATACGGCCGGCCGTCTCGCAGTAGATGAAGAGATGATGACCGAGATCGCAAATGTACATAAGGCGACCCATCCACAGGAAACTTTATTTGTAGTAGATGCAATGACGGGGCAGGATGCGGTAAATACCGCCAAAGCCTTTAACGACCGTTTAAATTTTGAAGGGGTAGTGCTTACGAAGCTCGATGGAGATACTCGGGGAGGTGCAGCAATTTCGATTAAAAGTGTAGTAGACAAACCTATCAAGTTTATAGGTACAGGAGAAAAGATGGATGCAATTGACGTGTTTCACCCGGCACGTATGGCAGACCGGATTTTGGGGATGGGTGATGTGGTATCGCTTGTAGAACGTGCGCAGGAGCAATTTGATGAAGAGGAGGCAAGAAAACTTCAGAAAAAAATAGCAAAAAACCAATTTGGGTTTGATGATTTTATCAAACAGATCCAACAGGTTAAGAAAATGGGAAGCATGAAGGATCTGGTAGGAATGATTCCCGGTGCCGGAAAAGCCCTGAAAGATGTTGATATTGATGATGATGCCTTTAAGCATATTGAAGCTATTATTCAATCTATGACTCCTGAAGAGCGAAGTACCCCTTCGGTTATAAACGGAAGTCGCAAAAAACGAATTGCGAAAGGTAGTGGTACTTCAGTGACACAAGTAAATCAGTTGATGAAACAGTTTGACCAAATGAGTAAAATGATGAAGATGATGCAAGGTGGCGGCGGACGTAAAATGATGCAAATGATGGGCAAAATGCGTTAACATTTTGCGACAAAAAAATATAAAGTATACCCAAAAGCATTTAAAAGGACTTTAATTTTAAATACATATTTTATGACAATCCTCGACGGCAAGAAAATTTCAAACGATATAAAAGATGAAATTGCATTGGATGTACAACGAATGAAAGAGCGGGGAGAACGTGTGCCTCATCTGGCAGCTATATTAGTGGGGGATGATGGTGCAAGTTTAACATATGTTGGAAGCAAAGTGAGAGCTTGTGAACGAGTTGGATTTGAGTCAACCTTAGTTAAACTACCGGATAGCACAACCGAAGAAGAATTACTTCAGAAAATTAAAGAACTAAACGAAAATAAGTCGATAGACGGGTTTATTGTTCAATTACCATTGCCAAAACAAATTGACGAAGAAAAAGTATTAAATGCGGTAAACCCCGGCAAAGATGTAGATGGATTCCATCCGGAAAATTTTGGAAGAATGGCTTTGGAAATGGAATCTTTTATTCCGGCGACACCTTTCGGAATTTTACAATTGTTAGAACGCCACAAGGTAGAGACTAAGGGGAAACATACAGTTGTTATTGGAAGAAGCCACATTGTAGGGCGGCCTATGAGTATTTTAATGAGCCAGAAAGGGAATGCAGGGAATAGTACTGTAACATTAACGCATAGTCATACAAAAAACCTTTCTGAGTTCACCAAAAAAGCTGATATTATTATTGTTGCATTGGGTGTTCCGGAATTCTTAACCGAAGACATGGTCAAGGACGGTGTTGTCATAATTGATGTAGGAATTAGTCGTGTCCCTGATGAAACAAAACCTCGCGGTTATGCTATAAAAGGTGATGTTCACTTTGAAGGAGTAAGTAAAAAAGCTTCGTATATCACTCCTGTTCCCGGAGGAGTGGGCCCTATGACCATTGCAATGCTGCTTAAGAACACATTAATTGCCAGAGAAAGGCAATTAGAAAACTAACTACTTTTTTGAATTGAATTCTATAATTTAAGTAGACTCAGATTCTCCATATTCGTTACGGTAAATACGAAGTACTACCAGAAATAAGCTAATTAGTAAAGGCCCAAAGATCAAACCTATAAATCCAAATAAGGGAACGCCAACAATGACTCCAATAAGTGTTATTAACGGATGGACATTATCAAGTTTTTTAAGTACGTATAGGCGTATAATATTATCAGTGGAACCTACAACGACAAGGCCATAGATTAATATTCCCCAAGCCTGAAATGAATTTCCGGTGGATAAGGTTAAAATAAATACGGGAAGAATCCCTACCAGAGTACCTACAAATGGGATCATAGATCCAATGGTAACAATGACAAACCAAAAAAACGGGTCTTCAATTCCAAATATTAAGAACCCGATCAATGCTACAAACCCCTGTGCTATAGCTACCATTGGAATACCTAATGCATTGGAGCGTACCATTGCCTGTATTTCCCTGCCAATAACTTTGGTGTTCTTTTTGCTGAAAGGAATAACATCAGATAAAGATTCGGTAATAGTGCGTTTACTGGTAAACATATAGTATAACATGAAGTACATAATACCAATAGAAATAACAATATCAAAGGTACTTCCGGCAATATTTTGAAGGTTATCGGAAAGCCATGAAGAAATTGCCGATACATCAATTTGAGAACTAAGATTGTATCCTAAACGGTCTTCCCAGATTACTAGCTGGCCTTTAAATGCATCTACAACTTTTTCAGAATTGTTAACTGCATTCCCTATTTTATTGGTAAGCATAACAATAATTCCTGTTACAGGGATTAAGATTCCCACAAAAGAAATAAACATTAAAAGACTCGCTGCCAAGCTGGGGTGCCATCCTTTTCTAACCAATATTACCATCCATTTACGCATTAATACATAAATGGTAATGGCGCCTAAAACTCCCGAAAGGTAGGGAAGCATTTCTCTAAAAATAAGCCCGCCCATTATAACAATAAGGAGGAGGACCAATATTTGCTGTATTACTGTTATGCTAATGTGTTTCATAGTTTATTATTTGGCAAATAGTTGCTCTATATCTTTAAACGCTTTAAACTCCAGGGCATTTCCGGAAGGATCTCTAAAGAACATGGTGGCTTGCTCGCCTGTTTGTCCTTTAAAGCGGATGTAAGGCTCAATAATAAAGGTAACCTTTTTTTCTTTCAACATTTCTGAAAACCGTACAAAGGTTTCCATGTCCAGTACAACACCAAAATGAGGAACGGGAACATCTTTTCCATCTACAGGATTTATTATAATTTCTTCTGAAGACCTTTCTTTGTAATGTAATACCAATTGATGTCCAAAACAATCAAAGTCTACCCAAAGGGCACTACTGCGGCCTTCAGCAAATTCAAGAGTTTCCCTGTAAAAAGTACGGCAAAATTCTAAGTTGTTAACAGGAATTGCAAGATGAAAGGGGGTTAACTTTTTCATTAATTTTTCTCTTTTAAGTAATTAATACTTACGGTTGCCAGTTCATTATCAGGAAATTTGGAAGAATATTGCGCGATGGTTTTTAAATTTATTTCTTCAATTACTTTCAGAAAAACATCCAGTTCCAGTATGTACTGATCTGAAAAACCATGTGTGGCATCGTAGGCAGTAACGGCAGTTTCTCCAATGTTCTCGGCAGCTATCTTTGGGTCAATAGTATGAAGTTCGATCAATAATAAACCAAACTTTTTAATATAGGGAGCCCACTTTTCTAGATGTTCCTTTAGATTTTCTTCAACCATTAGATTAGATAATCGTTTTCCACGACTTGCAAATGCTCCGGTAGAGGTACTTGTTCTTGAAATGTTTTTGAAATTGGGAGCTTGCCACTGCCGGTTATGATCTAAAAAAGTACGAACATTCAGCAGATCACTTAATGAAATATCATAATTACTTATGATATCCTCCTCCAATTGTTTGGGGTCTCCTATATCTCCCCAAATTACCTTTGCCCAAATATCTGCTTTCACCAAATTTGCCCGTGTTACTTTAAGCGCAGCTCTGTTATAATCCACACCTACCAGAAACAATGGATATTCTTCCAACATTGGGCCACGTTTGGTACGTTGTTCTATTACTTCGAACAGATGAATTAGAAACGCACCATTTCCACAACCCATATCCAAAATTCCTTTGGGTTGTTCTTCTATAGGCTTGTTGAAAAGTGCAATGACTATTTCATCGATCTTTTTAAAATAGGCGGAATGTGCTCCACCGCTTCCCCAAACATTCATCTCACGATCTACATGAATTTCCGGAGAATTGGGTAACGAACTTCGCAGAATATTGGCATTGCCAAAGATCAATTCGTCCATGCGCCGAAACGTAGGAATGTATGAAACTGTTACTCCATAAGCTGAAGAGCGGCGTGCGAAAAAGAGACCTTTGTTAGTGAATCTGTAATTATCATTTTTTTTACTGAACCATCCTAAAAAAGTAAAAAAGTCTAAGATCTTACTAAAACTATCGGGGTCTTCATGAAATTCGTCTGCACTAAAAGAAGCTTCCATGAAATATTTATGGAACATCCCATCCATTCCTAAGAATACAGTGATAGGGCCAATTAAAACACCTTCAATGTGTTTTGCTATTTGGGTTTCTATACTACGAACATCTTCTTTAGTTGAAGAAGGGGCGTAGGCATTATTTTTATATTTATTGAAGATCCGGTTTAAAACCGTGAACTGTTCAATATCAAAATGTCGCGGATGAAACTCTTCTGAAACTTTCATGAAATGAACTACATCCTTATATAAACCAGCCGAATTAAATGCAGTTTCACTTTTTTCATTTTTTGATAAGGTAACGGTTTGCAATACATTATCAACAGTATATTGCAACCATCCTTGCGAGGCTAACATTCGTAGAGCCACATTTAGATATCCTTCATTGGCATTAAAATGGGATGTAATTTCTGAAAGCAAACAAGAATCTTTCTTCAGTAAGAAATCAAGAACTCCTTTTTCTTTTAGGCTATAGGCTACAGGAGCTACAGCAATACCATCCAGGTGTCTAAATAATTCGCTGCGGTATTCTTTTTTTTCTTCGTTAGATAACATATTAAAAAATCTTAACTATTAACATTCATAAACTCATTAACAAAAATTGCTGTGTTATTCTTTAGTATAGTAATGGATTCTTCATCCTGATAATCCAGATAATGTGTTACAAAAATAATCCTGTCTTTTATAAGAATTGCATTCATGGACACTGCCGTGGTTTTATCTTCACTTTCATTGGCAATCTTCATCAAAACCAGCATAGTGGAAGAATTTGTATTTAATGTATATTTTTCAATTAATATGGGTTGCGCAATTGAAATATTATTCTTTAAAAAAGAATGACTTTTATTCACTTCTTCCATTGTTTTGTCCAGAAAACCACTTGTCATCATCGACATGATCTGGTTCATTTCAGAAACGGTCATTCTATAATTTTTAGCAAGATTAGGGGCATATACTTGATAATAATCATCGTAAGTAACCTCTTCGATCTCCTCAATTCTTTTATATATATCGTCATTAATATAGTACCCTAAGATAGTATTGTCCGGGTCATTGAATTCGTCAATGCGAGCTTTTATTTTTGGATGTAAAAAACATTCTGTTTGCCCGTTGATTTTGGGGAAGCAAATGCTTAGGTCTCCAAAAGTAGCTTTGCTAACACATTCTTTTGCATTAACGACGAGAGGCTCAGAATTATTTTGAATGCTACCTTCTTTGACTTCAGAATTATCTTTACAGCCTATTAAAAAGAAAAGGGCTATTATATGAAGGAATACTTTTTTCATGGTAGTTAGTTTTGAAAGCTTAATTTACCATTATTCCGGGTATAAAAAAAAACCTTCAAAATCTGAAGGTTTTTTGAAACAATAAGAATTAGTATCTATCAATAATTTAAATTAATATGAGGACAATTGCCCTAATCTTGTGACGGCATGATAGTGTTTTAAAATGCTATTTTTTAACTATTATTTTTTGGATGGCTTTTTCGCCATTATTATTAGTCGCTACAATAAAATAATTACCTTCAGAAAGTTTACTGGCATTCCATCTGTTACTATTTTGGAGATCAATAGTTTCAATTAATTTCCCTGAAATTGTAAATATTTTCAAGAGTTTATAGTTTGAAGAGATTGCTGTATTTAAGTTAAAATTTACTCCAATAGATGGAGTTACAAATACTGCATTCACTTTATTTTCAGGAATGTTTAATATAGAAAGGTCTATGGCTTTAATAAAGTTGGGACCTGCTAATACACCTCCATTATCCCATCTTCCAATTAAGTTTCCACTACTATCGAACTCGCTTATTTTATTTGCACCTCTTTCAGAAATTAACAGGTTTCCATTTGGTAGATATGTATGTCCTTCCGGGTTTAATAAACCGGTAATGAATTCATTAATATAATTACCATTGCTATCATAACGAAGTACTTTTCCTTCTGTGTAATCTTGTACTAGCATATCGCCGTTAGTATCCCACCATAATGAGGCCGGGCTTTCCAGAATAGTACTATTAATAAATGTCTCTAAAAAATTACCATTTGAATCGTACTTTCTTACTGTTCCTGAACCTATTGTAATACCAAACAATGAAACATATAAATTTCCTTGGGTATCCCAAACGAGTCCAAGACCTTGAGGCGCAGGAGGAGTAAAAGCACCCAGATAGTTTCCGTCCAGATCAAACCGAACCACTTTTGAAGTCTCAGCAGTCTGTCCCCATTGAGTAACATATAAAAGGTTGTCTGGGCCAATGCTCATTTTGGATGGTCTTGTTAATATGAAACCTTCATCACTCCAATCCTCAATATAGTCACCTGTTTCAAGATTATACTTTTTAATTCTTTCATTGTTGGTTCCGGTAACTAGTAAAAAGCCCTCAGGATGTAAAATAATATCCTGAGGGTTACTTAATCCTCCTGCATTTTGTACTATAAACTCTTCAATATAAGTGCCATTTTCTTCGTAGGTATTAACTCCGTTTAAAACTCTGTTACTAGCATAATACCTAATTTGAGAGAAAGTATTTGCGGTAATTAAAAGTGTAAATAATAATAAAAGAATTTTTAAATTTTTCATGACGTTATTTTTTTGTTTGAAATTGATACTTCAAAACAAAGTATTCGAAATGAAAGAATTTTATGAAATGCAGAGAGCTATAGCCGATTTGCAGTAAGGAATAAATTTAACAATGGAGCTTTTTAAAAAATTGCAGAGAATCTGTCTTTTTTTGCAGTAAATGAAAAATGGTAATTATACTATTTAGGAAATAAAAGCCCTTACAGATCTTAGATTGCTTTTGGAAACAGGAATTTCCACATTATTTTTCAAAACTAAAACAGGCGCACCAGAGGTGTTTAGCTCTTTAGCCATATTCATATTAACAATTGCCTTTCTATGAACTCTTAAAAAAGGATCTTGTAGTTTTTCTTCAAGAGTTTTTAAACTGCTTCTCATGGAATAGGATTTGCCATTGACCAAATGTACTTTAGCACAATAATCATCTGCTTCAATCCATTGAATTTCTTCTACGGGGATTATTCTGCGTTTATTACCTATTTTAATGTTCAGGATGGTGGTTTTATCGTTAATTTCAGATTTTAGTTTGTTATAAAGATCAAAATTAATATTCTTTAATTCTGAAAGTTTTTGTACTTGAATTTGTAATTCTTCATTTGTAAAAAACAAATGAAGAATAATGGCAATAGCACTATATCCTAAAATATAAATAGGTGCCTTTTGGAAAATGTAAAAAGTGATATATTCGTTGATTAACAATGGAAAAGAAAATACATCCCCGTTTTGAAGTAATTGTATTACCGAGATAATAATAATATTGATACCTACCAGTAAAAGAATAAAAACTGAATACTTTAAAAAATAATTAAAACTATATTCAGATTTAGAAGCCTTTTTTTTAGCATACAAAACCAGAACCAAGCCTAAGAGCATCCATATAATCCAGCGATACGACTGGTTTTTTAAGATATATAAAAACGTAACATCTTTAGCAAGATCATATTTTTTTATATAGAACAATTGCTGAAAGGTTTCAAAAGTGATTGCCATTACCAACAATATGATAATGATAAAAACACTTCGTTTTTGTATGGATATCTGATGTAAAATAATTTGGTTTTTAAGTCACTTATTCTTCAACATCCCAACCTACCATAAAGTACTTAAATGTTGCATCGTCAGGAATATGACTTGCTTCAATAGTAACACTTGGGTCGTATCGTAAATTTTCAGGAAGTTCTTTTTTGTCAATGGTTAGAAAAATATCACTGTTCTCTATAAAAACTACAACGGCATTAATAGTGGTTTCAATGTTTGCAATAGTATAATTGTCCTTTACAAGTTTAAAAGTACTGGATTTGGCAAGCCCTTTTTCAGTTTTATAGCGATCGTCAAAGACCTGAATGTTTGTAATGACCGATTCTGGGTCACTTTCATTATCAGGAGATAATAACAAAAGCTTTCCTCCTCCTTTTTCATAAATTTCTACTTCACCCTGAGTGCCTAAAGCATCTGGGATAGGGTTTAATTTTACGATGGAATCCTGTGCAAAAATAGAATCGATCTGTTTCATTTTTATTTCTTTGGTAAGATTGCCAATGGCTCCTTGTTTAATAAGAAAAGGGTCGTTCTCCTTTCCGCATTGTACAAACAATAGTGCAACAAGCGCACCTAAAAATAGGGTCTTTTTCATATAAATGGTTCTTCAGGTTTTAACTATTAACGCATCATTTTTCCAAGTATTCCCAACACGCTGCGTATTACTGTTGGACTTGTTAATGTTTTCACCAAAGTACTCTGTCCGGATCTTCTACGTGAAGAGGTTCTTCTTGAAGAAGAACGGTTTGTAGCTTCTCTTTCCTTTTTTGCTTTTTCTTTGGCTTCTTCCTTGTCTGCTATTTCAATCTTTTTATTCAATAGTTCGTATGCACTCTCTCTATCAATCTCTTCACTGTACTTCTTAATAAGTCTGGAAGTATCGGTTAGTTCTTTTAATTCGCGATCTTCCAAAATATCCATTCGGGACATAGGAGCTCTAAGCATAGTAGCTGCTAGTGGTGTTGGAATTCCTTTTTCATTTAGAGCAGAAACCAAAGCTTCTCCAATTCCTAAAGAAGTTAAAACTTCATCAGTTTTGTAGTAATCAGATAGTGGATAGTTCTCAGCAGTCAATTTGATTGCTTTTAGGTCCTTTGCTGTAAAAGCACGAAGCGCATGCTGTACTTTTAGTCCTAACTGGCTTAACACATCATCCGGTACATCTGTTGGGTTTTGAGTTACAAAATACAATCCTACTCCTTTGGAACGAATCAATTTTACAATACTTTCAATTTGATTGAGTAGTGCTTTGCTGGCTTCTTTAAAAATTAGATGAGCTTCATCAATAAAGATAACCAGTTCTGGCCTTCCGCTATCTCCTTGTTCCGGAAAGGTCGCATAAATTTCGGCTAATAATGAAAGCATGAATGTGGAAAACAATTTGGGTCGGTCTTGAATGTCGGTAAGACGTAAAATGTTGATGTATCCCATTCCGTTCTCATCTATACGAAGCAGGTCATCGGTATCAAATGATTTTTCACCAAAAAAGAGATCCCCGCCTTGCTGTTCCAATTCTACAACTTTTCTAAGGATTGCCCCGGTTGATGTAGTTGAAATACGGCCATAGTCTTTTGCTAATTCAGCTTTTCCTTCATCTGTGGAATACTGTAATATTTTCTTAAAATCTTTTAGGTCCAATAAAGGAAGCTTATTGTCGTCGCAATATTTAAAAATCACAGAAACAATACCTGACTGAGTTTCACTAAGGTCCATGATACGAGAAAGTAAAACGGGTCCAAACTCACTTACGGTGGCGCGCATGCGGACACCTTTTTGTTCGGAAAGGGAAAGGATTTCAACAGGAAACTTTTTGGCTTCAAACGGGATGCCTATCTTTTCATGGCGTTCATCTATTTTAGGATGGCCCGGGCTGGGTTGAGCAATTCCGCTAAGGTCTCCCTTCATATCCATTAAGAGTACCGGAACACCTTTTTCTGAAAGATTTTCGGCCAGTACTTGTAACGTCTTCGTCTTACCAGTACCTGTAGCACCCGCTATAAGCCCGTGACGATTCAATGTTTTTAAAGGAATCTTTACCAGAGCATTGGTAACGGTCTCTCCATCCAGCATTGCAGCACCCATGGTAATGGAATCTCCTTTAAAAGTATTTCCAGCAGTTATATAATCAAAAAAAGCCTGTCTATCTGCCATCTTTAAATTTTTGCTAAAAATAGGAATTGTAGGTAAGCTATTGAAATATTATAACAAATATGTTTTCAATTTTCTGAAGCTATCAATGATTTTTCAACAATATAACTTAGCTGCTTTTCTCAATATAGAAATTTGAAGAACCTGAAGAACGTAAGGTTGCAGTGTTAATGCCTCCGCTTCTAATAATCTGAACGGCGATGATATCATCTGCTGTAACATTTATAACTTCATTTATATGCAAAGATGCTTCTTCGTGGCCACTGTTTCTTCTTATATAACCAGTTGATGCAAATGTTCCAACCTGAGTACCATTGATTGTTAAATACATTTCAGGTGCTTTTCTTGAGGAGGCGGAGGTGCTTATAATTGAAAGGTTCACGACTAATTTATACCTGCCGGTTTCTGTAACCTGCAAAGTATTTCCTGATACTATAAAAAGAGAAGTATTATCATTCCATTCCTCAGTTCCAAAGATAGGAGCATCTATTGCTGCTGCACTATTAATATTGCTACTTGAATCTGAACTGCTATATTTTAATGACTGCCCTACTCTTGAACAGTTTGCAGTTTCAGAATTTATAACATCCCAAACTGGCGATACGGAAGTTCCCGAATTTATATTTAAAGTATTTGAATCTGTATTATAGATAATTAACCCATTTGCAGGCATAGATATCGTACCTCTGTCAGCCGTACTTAACTGTGGAAATATGACCCCTTGTGTTGCGGATGCATTTTCAAGAATGGAAGAACCGTCTACCGTGACAGTCCCAATACCAACTTGAGCCATTACAAATGAACTTGCCATTACAATTATTGATACAAAACAGTACCTCAACATCATAATTTCTTTTCAATAAAAAAGTTAGAGCTTCCTGTAGATCTCATGTATACGGCATTAGAATTCGCAGACCTTGAAATTTGAACTGTAATGACGTCATTGGCGGTTAGCTCAATTATCTCCCGTAAGTGCAATGAAGCTTCTTCGTGCTCATTATTACTACGAATATACCCTGTTGATCCGTAAGAACCAATAGCTCCTCCATTAAGAGTCAGGCGAATCTCCGGTGCATTTCTGTCATTCGTTGTTCCATTTAATAGAGATACATTGACAATTATTTCGTACCTCCCGGTTTCAGTTACTGTAAGCTGATTTCCGGAAACGACATAGAGTGTGGCGTCGTCGTTCCATTCCATAGTTCCGAAAATAGGAAGATTAATTGTACTGGCTGGATTTACATCTGTAGTAGTATCTGTATTTGAATATTTTAAAGAATCTCCAGAAGAAGCCAGGGAAGTAGGCGTTAAACTAAGTGCTTGCCAAATGGGGGTAGTCGTATTATTAGAATTGAATTGTAATTCGTCCGAATCTGTATTGTAAATTAGTAAACCATTGGCAGGAAAACTAATGAGATCCCTTTGAGCTTTTGTCATTCTGGGAATTAGAATTCCTTTATCAGAAGCCGAAATATCTAAAACAGCAGAAGCATCCGGGGATGTTGTGCCAATTCCAACTTGCGCGGTCGTGATAGTTACTAATAGCGAAAATATTAGGAAAAAAAGAGAACTCTTCATTTTAAAAACTATTTTTGCATAACAGTTTCAATGAAGACAGCGGGGAGTTATCTAACATTTTATACTTCTTTTTGGGTTTATCAAAAATATAAATAAAATCCTTACCTGAAATACGTGTATACACTTAGAATACACATAAATAAACGGTTTTCGATAAAGTGAATAGAAAAACAGATTTGAAGTATTGTGATAGCAATGGAGTTGTGTGGATTTAATACAAAGTATGCAAAAAGAAATAGAAATTTTAGTAGATAAAGGAGATATGCTTCCATTAATGGAAGCGTTTTATACCATTCAGGGAGAAGGATATCATAAAGGAACTGCAGCATATTTTGTTCGCATTGGCGGTTGTGATGTTGGATGCCATTGGTGTGATGTAAAAGAAAGTTGGAACGCAACTTTGCATCCGCCTACCAAAACCGAAACAATTGTTGAAGATGCTTCAAGTTATTCCAATACAGTTGTGGTAACCGGCGGCGAGCCTTTAACATGGGACATGGGCCCATTAACAGCGCAGTTAAAAGAAAAAGGAATGCAAGTTCATATTGAAACCTCTGGAGCTTATGAACTCACAGGGCAATGGGACTGGGTCTGTTTGTCGCCAAAGAAGGTTAAACTACCAAAGGCAGAAATTTATAGCAAGGCAGACGAGCTTAAAGTGATCGTTTATAATAAAGATGATTTTCGTTTTGCCGAAGAACAGGCTGCTAAAGTTAATAAGGACTGTATTTTATATTTACAGCCCGAATGGAGTAAACGGGATAAGGTAATTCCGCAGATTGTAGCATATGTAATGCAAAATCCAAAGTGGAAAGTGTCGTTACAAACACATAAGTATTTAAATATACCATAAAAAAAAGCGACTAATCAAGTCGCTTTTTTTTATGGTATATTATTAAAATTAGATACTCTTAAAAGGCACTTCAATATAAGTGTCGTCCCAACCGATCATTAAAGTAGTTCCGCTCTTATCTGAACGGAATACCATGGAAAGTGATTCGGTAGGTGCAGCTGTGTCTTTTGCAGGTACAGTAATACGGGCAGCATCTTTTTCTTTTTTGTAACTATAAGAGCCCCAGGCATTGGTATCACTATTAATTATGACAGTCCAATTTTCTTTTCCGGGAATAGTATACAATGTATAAGTTCCTGGTTTTAATTTAGTGTCACCTAACATCATTGTATTGTATAATGTTAATTCGGTAGCTTCATTAGCTCCGGTACGCCATACCTTCCCATAAGGAACTAATTCCCCAAAAATAGTACGTCCTTTTTTTGAAGGGCGACTGTAAATAACACGTGCCATGGGAGGTGCATTCCTTTCGGTACGAGCCATAGAGAGATCCATAGGGCTGGCATCCATTTTTGGAAAGGATTGAGCTTGAGTAGTTTCAGTTGTAAAAAGAACGGCAAATGCTAATGCAATACCTGCGAAAGTTGTTTTCATGTTTTTATTTTTTTTGAGAGATAAATATACCTGTTAAATGATTTGTATAAGGTTAAAATTATGATAAAAATAACCCTTAGTCGGTAGGAATTAACACTTTGTCTTTCTGTTATTCTTTTAGTTCATTTTGGTGAACTTTTCAACAGGTATTTTTTTCACAAAAATTTGTTAATAACTTCACACTTAAAAAACCCCTAATCCCTTTATTTTATTGGTGGTTTTGTTATATTTGTTCGTTACGAAAAATATAGAAAAAACAACCTGATTTTATATGAGCGAAGAACAAAAAAAAGGGAACTACGGAGCCGATAGTATTCAAGCCTTAGAAGGAATGGAGCATGTGCGTATGCGACCATCCATGTACATTGGTGATGTTGGCGTACGGGGATTACATCATTTGGTGTATGAAGTAGTGGATAACTCCATTGATGAAGCGATGGGAGGCTACTGCGATACCATAGATGTTTGGATCAATGAGGACAACTCTATTTCTGTGAAAGATAATGGTCGTGGGATCCCTGTTGATATTCATAAAAAAGAAGGAGTCTCTGCTCTGGAAGTAGTAATGACAAAGATTGGTGCCGGAGGAAAATTTGATAAAGATTCTTATAAGGTTTCAGGGGGATTACACGGGGTAGGAGTTTCTGTTGTAAATGCACTTTCCGAAAGTTTAAAAGCAACAGTACACCGCGATGGAAAAATATGGGAACAGGAGTACGAACGGGGAAAGACCATGTATCCTGTTAAAGCTGTTGGGAAAACAGATTCCAGAGGGACAACCGTAACCTTTAAACCGGATTCTCAGATCTTCCAGCAGTCCTTGGAATATAATTATGACACACTTGCCAGCAGGCTTCGTGAATTGTCTTATTTGAACAAAGGAATCACAATCACATTAACTGATAAACGCCAAAAAGACGAAAAAGGCGAAATCCCTACCGAGAGCTTTTACAGCGATGAAGGATTAAAAGAATTCATTCGTTTTTTGGATGGTAATCGTGAACCGTTAATTGCCGATGTTATTTCAATGGAGGGCGAGAAAAATAACATTCCTGTTGAAGTGGCGATGGTGTATAACACTTCTTTTAATGAAAATTTACACTCCTATGTAAACAATATTAATACCCACGAAGGAGGAACGCATCTTTCAGGTTTCCGCCGTGGATTAACAACAACTCTTAAGAAATATGCAGATGCTTCCGGAATGCTGGACAAATTGAAGTTTGAAATTTCCGGAGATGATTTTCGTGAAGGATTAACTGCTATTATTTCAGTGAAAGTTGCGGAACCTCAGTTTGAGGGCCAAACAAAAACAAAATTGGGGAATCGTGAAGTTACCTCAGCAGTAAGCCAGGCTGTTTCTGAAATGCTTGAAAATTACCTGGAAGAACATCCAAGTGATGCAAAGACCATTGTACAGAAAGTTATTCTGGCTGCACAGGCACGTCATGCGGCACGTAAAGCACGTGAAATGGTACAGCGAAAAACAGTAATGAGCGGTGGTGGATTACCGGGAAAACTTTCAGATTGTTCAGAGCAGGATCCGGAAAAATGTGAAGTATTCCTTGTGGAGGGAGACTCTGCAGGTGGAACAGCCAAACAAGGCCGTGACCGTAATTTTCAAGCTATTTTACCTCTTAGAGGTAAGATCCTGAATGTAGAGAAAGCCATGCAGCATAAAGTGTTTGAAAATGAAGAAATACGCAATATTTTTACTGCATTAGGTGTGACTATCGGTACCGAAGAGGATAGCAAAGCATTGAACCTTGAAAAGTTAAGATACCATAAAGTAGTGATCATGTGTGATGCAGATGTGGATGGTAGCCATATTTCCACTTTGATCCTGACATTTTTCTTCCGTTATATGAAAGATCTTGTAGAAGCCGGTTATGTGTACATTGCTACTCCACCGCTTTATCTGGTAAAGAAAGGTGCTAAAAAGGAATATGCATGGAGTGATAAAGAACGCGATGAGATCAATGAAAAATTTGGAGGTAGTGCGAGTATACAACGCTATAAAGGTCTTGGAGAGATGAATGCAGAGCAATTATGGGATACGACCATGAATCCTGACTTTAGAACACTACGACAAGTAACTATAGATAATGGGACAGAGGCAGACAGAATCTTCTCTATGCTAATGGGAGATGAAGTACCTCCCCGTCGTGAATTTATAGAAAAGAATGCGGTCTATGCAAATATTGATGCATAAACCAATTGATATTATTGAACGAGCCCGGAAAATTTTCCGGGCTCGTTTGTTTTTAAACTAATTCTTATATCATTTTAAAACAGATAATTGTACTTTTGCAATTCTAAAATAATCATATAACTCTAAATATTTTATAATGAAAGTAACAGTTGTAGGAGCAGGCGCAGTAGGTGCAAGTTGTGCCGAATATATTGCCATCAAAAATTTTGCCAGCGAAGTAGTTTTACTGGATATTAAAGAAGGATATGCCGAAGGAAAAGCGATGGATCTAATGCAAACAGCTTCACTAAATGGATTTGATACACGAATAGTGGGTTCTACTAATGACTACAGTAAAACTGCCGGAAGTGATATCTGTGTAATTACCAGTGGTATACCTCGTAAGCCTGGAATGACCCGTGAGGAATTGATAGGTATCAATGCCGGAATTGTAAAAACAGTTTCCTCCAGTTTAATCGAACACTCTCCAAATACAATTGTGATTGTCGTAAGTAACCCAATGGATACTATGACCTATTTGGTGCATAAAACTACCGGTCTTCCTAAAAATAGAATTATTGGTATGGGAGGAGCATTGGACAGTGCAAGGTTTAAATATCGATTAGCTGAAGCTTTAGGCGCACCTATTAGTGATGTGGACGGAATGGTAATAGGAGGACATAGCGATAAAGGAATGGTTCCTTTAACACGTATGGCAACAAGAAACAGTGTGCCTGTTACTGAGTTCATCTCTCAGGAACGTTTAGATCAGGTTAAAGAAGATACCAAAGTAGGAGGAGCCACACTCACAAAATTATTGGGTACCTCTGCCTGGTATGCTCCGGGAGCTGCTGTTTCAGGGCTGGTACAAGCAATTGCATGTGACCAGAAGAAAATATTTCCTTGCTCTACTATGTTGGAAGGTGAATATGGCTTAAATGATATTTGTATTGGTGTTCCCGTAGTACTGGGAAGAAACGGAATTGAAAAGGTTGTTACTGTTGATCTAAATGATGCTGAAAAAGCACACATGCAAGAAAGTGCTGAGGGCGTAACAAAAACCAATGGTTTACTGGAACTGTAAATTATTTTTTTAAAACTGAACCAAAGACCGCTATATGCGGTCTTTTTTTGTTAAAGAATTAAAAAGAAAATAATTGTCTTTTCTTTTTTGAAAACCTATATTTGCACGTTTTTAAAACTATTTAAACATCCATTAGAATGCAAAATAAAGGACTAATTACAGTATTTGCCATATTATTTGGATTGGTAAGTTTATACCAACTATCCTTCACATATATTGCAAACAAAGTTGAAGATGATGCAAAATTGTTTGCAGACAATAAATTCCCGGCAGATCAACCTGAGGAAAGAGACATTGCAGAACTTAAGTATTTGGACTCTTTAGCCAAAGAGCCTGTCTTTTTAGGAATTGATTACAAAACTGCCAAGGAAAAAGAACTTAACAAAGGTTTGGACTTGAAAGGGGGGATCAATGTGATTCTTCAGATCTCAGTAAAAGATATCTTAAGAGGATTGGCAAATAATTCTAAAGATGCCGCATTCAACCAAGCGCTAGCAAACGCAACCGAACTTCAGAAAAGTAGCCAGGATACTTATTTAGAATCCTTTTTTGAAGCATTTGAAACACTTCCGGGAGACAATAAATTAGCTTCTCAGAATATATTCTTCAACAAAAATTTGGAAGGTGAGATTGATGCCAGCATGACTAATGATCAGGTAAAAACCAAGATCGAAGATAAAATTGATGAAGCTATTACCTCTGCATTCGAGGTATTAAGAAAACGTATCGATAAGTTTGGAGTAACACAGCCTAATATTCAGCGTTTAGGAAAATCTGCCCGTATCCTTGTAGAATTACCGGGAGCTAAAGATATTGAGCGAACCAAAAATCTATTGCAAAGTACTGCTCAGTTAGAATTCTGGGAAGTGTACAAGAGCGAAGAAATGTCAGGTTTTATCGTTCAGGCAGAACAAGTAGTAAAAGAACTTACCGTTGCTGAAACTCCTGAAGAAGAAGTTCAAGATACCACTGCCACAGAAGATGACGAGATCAATGAATTGTTAAAAGGAGAGGATGCTGAAGAAGCGGAAGCCACTACTGAAAAAGACAATCCTATACAATCAAAAATGATATCCGGTGGATTTCAGGGAAGTCCTATTCTTGCTACGTTCGCCTTAAGGGATACAGCTGTAATTAATAGTTATTTGCGTATGCCACAGGTAAGAGCATTATTACCTGCCGACCAGCGTAATACAAAATTTGTTTGGGGAAAACCGGAATATAACGATGTTGCTTTAGAAGAAGTCACAGGGTTATATGCTTTAAAAGTAGGACGTGATGGCGAACCACCTTTAGGAGGTGCTGTAGTTGTAGATGCACAACAATCTTATGATCAGGTAGGTCGTGTAGCTGTAGATATGCAAATGAATGGGCGAGGGGCTAAGGTCTGGGAAGAAATGACAGGGAAAGCTTTTAACACCCAAAGCCAAATTGCAATTGTATTGGACGACATTGTATATTCTGCACCTGGAGTAACGTCAGGGCCTATCCCTGGAGGGCGTAGTTCTATTACCGGAGACTTTACAATTACTGAGGGACAAGATTTAGCGAATGTACTACGTGCAGGTAAGTTACCGGCTTCGGCAGAAATTATTCAAGGAGAAGTAGTTGGCCCTACTTTAGGGCAGGAAGCAATTGACAGCGGGATATTCTCTTTTATGCTGGCTTTAGCTTTCGTATTACTTTGGATGATTTTCTATTATGGGAAAGCTGGTCTTTTTGCAGACGTTGCTTTGGCAGTGAATATCTTATTTATTTTCGGAATCTTAGCAGGACTAGGAGCCGTATTAACGCTTCCGGGTATTGCCGGTATTGTTTTGACCATTGGTATCTCGGTAGATGCGAACGTACTTATTTTTGAACGTATCCGGGAAGAACTTGCCAAAGGAAAAGCCCAGAAAGATGCTATTAAAGACGGTTTCAATAATGCATTGTCATCTATTTTAGATGCAAACATTACTACCGGATTAACGGGTCTGATCTTATTGGTATTTGGTACCGGACCTATTAAAGGTTTTGCAACTACATTATTAATAGGTATTCTTACCTCTTTATTTACTGCAATATTTATTACAAGATTATTTATTGACGGTTATACTAAAAACGGAAAACCATTACCGTGTTCAACTCCTTTTACTAAGAACTTATTTAAGAACGTAAATATCAATTTCCTTGGAAAACGTAAGATTGCTTATGTAATTTCAGGAATCTTGATCCTTATAAGCTTAGGTTCCTTATTTACTGTTGGATTAAATCAAGGTGTTGACTTTGTAGGAGGCCGTACTTATACGGTTCGTTTTGATAAGGATGTAGATGCTCCCAAAATTCAGGAAGAACTTACCGCTGTATATGGTAGTGCCGAAGCAAAAACATATGGAGGGGATAATCAATTAAAGATCACTACCAAATATAAAGTAGATGATAGTGGTGCCGATGTTGATGAAGAAATTGAAAGAATGCTTTTTGAAGGATTAAAAACACATCTTCCTTCAGAAATGACCTATGCAGATTTTACCGCAGATTCAGAAGGTAAAGAAGTAGGTAGAATGGAGTATTATAAAGTAAGCCCTACGATTGCAGATGACATTAAGAAATCATCTTTCTGGGCTGTTTTGGGTTCTTTGATTGTGGTATTCCTGTATATTTTATTACGATTTAGAAGATGGCAATTTAGTTTAGGCGCTGTAGCAGCAGTATTCCATGATGTATTAATAGTATTAGGTATCTTCTCATTAACGTATAAGATCATGCCTTTCAATATGGAAATTGACCAATCTTTTATTGCTGCGATCTTAACTGTAATTGGATATTCATTAAATGATACCGTAGTAGTATTTGACCGTATCCGTGAATATTTTAACGAACATTCCTCGTGGAAGATGAACCGTGTTATTAATGCGGCTTTAAACAGTACATTGAGTCGTACATTAAATACTTCGATGACTACATTAATAGTGTTATTATGTATCTTCTTCCTTGGTGCGGAATCTATCCGCGGATTGATCTTCGCATTAATTGTCGGGGTATTGGTGGGTACGTATTCATCTCTGTTTATAGCAACTCCGGTAATGTATGATACAGTTAAAAAGAAAGGGATTGATCTAACAGATAAAAAGAAAGAAGTAGCAGTAGAAGAATAATTAACTTCCTTCTTCATAATACAAAAAAACCCTTCGAATTGTGAAGGGTTTTTTTATTAAAACAGAAATATACTAGTTTGATGTTTTTTTCCAATCAATCTTGTCACCACTCTGAAGGCCCCATTGCTCACTAAGGCCAGCATTTACTTCTAAAACATAGAGTGCAGGCGCATTAGATGGTAATGAAGCTTCATTAAGCGGCTGTGCATTTTTTTGAATACTTACAATTTTATTTTTGCTGTTAATAAAGATAATGTCCAATGCAAACTCTGTGTTCTTCATATAGAATGAGCGAGGCCTTTCATCTTTAAAAATAAATAACATTGCCTGATTGGAAGGCATAGATTTGCGATACATTAAACCGGTTTCGGTTTGATAGGCATCGTCTGCAATTTCAATATCCAAATGTGCTACTACCGAGTCATTATCAGCTTTTATCAAACTAAGTTCACCCTCTTTTGTAAAAGTGACCTCTTTTGTCAACACCTTTGATTCGGTTTTTTCTTTACAACTGTTAAAAAACAGTACAGCACTTATTAAAGCAATAGGTATCCAGCTTTTTCTCATGAGGAATAATTCTTTTTTGAAGATTGGAGCATCATATAGGCACCAATTAAAATAAATGGTATGCTTAACCATTGACCGGTATTGAGAAACCACTCGGCACGTTCATCAACTTGCGCTTCTTTTACAAATTCTACTATAAACCGAACCGTCCAAAGTAATATTAAGAACAACCCAAAAATGTATCCCAGATAGTTTCGTTTATTCGTTTTCCAATAGACATACCAAAGGACTAAAAACACAATAACATATCCTACAGATTCATATAACTGTGCGGGATGACGGGGAAAATTTTCACCCAGTTGTTTAAAAACAACGCCAAAGTCACTATGGGTTGCTTTCCCAATGATCTCTGAATTAATAAAATTACCAATACGAACAAAGATTGCACCGCATGCTACGGCAATTACAATTCGATCTAAGATCCAAAGTACGGGCTTTTTTATAACCTTTTTACTGTACATGAACATGGCTATGATAATAGCAATAGCAGCACCATGACTGGCTAACCCTCTAAAGCCGGTAAATTCAAATTCAGGAACTGTTTTGAAGGGAAGGAATACCGAAAGTGGGTCTTCACTGAATATTTCAGGTTCGTAAAAAATTACATGTCCCAGCCTTGCACCTACTAGCGTGGCAATAACCATATAAATAAAAAGGCTATCCAATTTTTCTAAAGAAACCTCTTCATTTTTAAAAATACGTTTCATAATAAACCACCCGAGTGTAAATGCAATCACAAACATTAAACTGTAATAGCGAATCATGAAAAAACCAAGATCAATGCCTTCGCTGGGGTCCCAAACAAAACTTAAATAATGCATACTGTCTTTTTAAAAATGCAAGTAAAGATAACAAAAAGGGTAACGGAAATTTTACGGATTTATTTATTTTCTTTTTTAGAAGGAGGTACGGGATCGTAACCACTTCCACCCCAGGGATGACAACTTCCAATACGCTTTATAGCCAACCAACCGCCACGAAACAATCCATGGACCTTAAGGGCTTCAATGGTATAATGTGAACAAGTAGGCTCATAACGGCAAGTAGAAGGGAAAAGAGGTGAAATAAGTTTTTGGTACCCACGTACCAGAAATATGAATGGGTATGTGAGTATTTTTTTCAAGTAACCATTAATTTAATGAAAACGATGTACCGTCTTTTCCGTCTTTTAGCTGAATACCTATTTCCAGCAATTCATCCCTAATACGGTCACTGGTTGCAAAATCTTTATTGGCACGGGCCTGATTTCTCAATGCGATCAATAATTCAACAGCTCCGCTTAGTTTATTTCCATCATTAGTGTCTTCTGAAACAGTATCTGCCAATCCTAATACTTCAAAGATAAAGCTGTGCATAGTAGTTTTCAATAATTGAATATCGGCTTCTGTGATAGTTGCTTTGCCATCTTTTACAGAATTAATGAACTTGGCACCTTCAAATAACTGAGCAATGAGAACAGGGCTGTTAAAATCATCATTCATAGCATCGTAACAGGATTGCTTCCATTGGGCAATATTAAAACTGCTTTTGCCCGAAGCTGAAAGCGAAGAAATATTATGGTAAGCCTCCATCAATCTGTTAAACCCTTTTTCCGAAGCTAACAGTGCCTCGTTTGAAAAGTCAAGGATACTCCGGTAGTGTGCCTGATACATAAAAAATTTAGCTACAGTAGGTGAAAAAGCTTTGCTTAATACATCATTCTCTCCCGAAAATAATTCGTTAGGCAAAATATTATTTCCGGTAGATTTCGCCATTTTTTTACCGTTTAATGTCAGCATATTGGCATGCAGCCAATAATTAACCGGCGATTGTTTTGTAGAAGCTTCTGCCTGTGCGATTTCACATTCATGGTGTGGAAATTTTAAATCCATTCCACCACCGTGAATATCAAAATTATTTCCTAAATATTTAGTGCTCATGGCAGTACACTCTAAATGCCAGCCGGGGAAACCATCACTCCACGGTGAAGGCCAACGCATAATGTGTTGAGGTTCGGCTTTTTTCCAAAGAGCAAAATCCTGTGGGTTTTTCTTTTCAGACTGAGCTGCCAATTCCCTGGTATTGGTAATCATGTCTTCAAGCTGCCTTCCGCTTAGTTTTCCGTAGGTATTTGTTTCATTGAATTTTACAACGTCAAAATAGACCGATCCGTTCTTTTCGTATGCGTAGCCTTCAGCAATAATTTTTTCAACGATCTGTATTTGCTCTATTATGTGGCCGGTTGCAGTAGGCTCAATACTGGGAGGAAGCGCATTGAATTTTGCCATGATCGAGTGAAAATCTACAGTATATTTTTGGACCACTTCCATAGGTTCCAATTTTTCAATACGTGCTTTTTTAAGAATAGGGTCATCACCACTTTCTCCATCATTTTCAAGGTGCCCGGCATCAGTAATATTACGAACGTATCTTACTTTGTAGCCTAAATGTTTCAAGTATCTGAATATCAAATCAAACGATAAGAACGTCCGGCAATTTCCCATATGTACATTACTGTATACAGTAGGACCACAAACATACATTCCTACTGCGCCACTGTGGATAGGAGTGAATTTTTCTTTGGTTTTACTTAGGGAATTATATAAGGTAAGCTCTTGCTGTTCAAATAGTTTCATCAAATTGTATTGAAAAAATTAAAATTCTGTGTCTAAATTGATATAATCCAGGAATTCTCTTCGTGTTTCCGGGTCTTTAAATTTGCCTCCAAATTCACTGGTAACCGTACTGCTATCAATATCTCTGATACCGCGGGAGTTTACGCATAAATGCTTAGCATCTACAACGCAGGCAACATCTTCGGTGCCTAACACACGCTGTAATTCTTCCACAATTTGCATAGTAAGCCTTTCCTGTACCTGAGGGCGTTTGGCAAAATAATCAACTACTCGGTTCATTTTAGAAAGTCCAACTACTGTACCACTCGATATATAAGCAATATGAGCTTTACCTACAATAGGTAGTAAGTGATGTTCGCATGTAGAGTAGAGGGTTATATTCTTCTCAACCAGCATTTCACCATATTTAAACTTATTTTCAAAAGTTGAAGCTTTGGGTTTTCTATCCGGGTGCAACCCGCTAAATATCTCTTGCACGAACATTTTTGCAACACGTGTGGGGGTGCCTTTAAGGCTGTCATCTGTCAAATCCAAACCCAGTGTGTACATAATATTTTGAATATCTTTTTTTATAAGAGCAATTTTCTCTATATCACTGAGTTCAAAGGCATCCGGACGCATAGGAGTATGAGTAGAGGTGCCAATATGATCGTTACCTTGTGCTTCAATATCTTTAAGTTGTTTCTCTAAATCCATAAAATAAAAGTTGTGTATTTTTTAAAATACAGGCTGCAAAGATAAGCATTAGCACGTGCGTATAAAAAATTGCATATCATATTTTTAAATTTAAAAACCCTAATGTTTTCATAAAATTTTCTTATTTTTCGCAATTAATACCCTAAAGACATAAATTTCCTACTGAAAATGAAAAAATTATTACTAGTTTTAGCTCTCCTCGCTCCGTCCTTATTTTTTGCGCAACAAGTACAATTGTTTCAGCAGTTTAATGGCCGTTTAGATTTTACAGCTTTTGGAAACACTTTAAATGAATTTCCAAATACAGAAACCGGTTATTGTGATATGCTACCACAGAGTAGTGCTACTCTGGCACTAACTTCCGGACAGACTTTTGTTTCAGCACACCTCTATTGGGGCTCTATTGGTAATGGAGATTTTGATGTTGAATTAAATGGGACTGCTGTAAGTGCACAGCGAATATTCAGCCATACTTTTAATGGATTACCATATTTTGGAGCCTATGCAGATGTTACAAACATTGTAGCAACCACCGGAAATGGCGTATATACCTTCTCTGAACTGGATGTAGCAGCACTTCTGCCAAATTACTGTGGTACTAATTTTGGTGGCTGGGGTGTTTATGTCATTTATCAAGATCCGTCATTGAGGTTAAACCAAATAAGCTTATTTGATGGTTTGGAAAGTGTTTCCGCAACAAATCCTTCTTTAGATATAACATTAATGAATATTGATGTAACAAGTGATATATTATCTAAAATTGGGTTTTTAGCTTGGGAAGGGGAAGAAAGCCTTGCAGTAAATGAAACGTTAACGATCAACGGAATTCTTATTGATAATCCTCCGTTAAATCCCGGGAATAATGCTTTTAATGGTACAAACAGTTATACCAATTCCGGCCTGAATTACAATATGGACCTGGATTTTTATGACCTGGTAGGTATTGTCCAACCAGGGGATACGAGTGCTGATATCCGGCTTACATCCGGACAGGATTTTGTAATGGTTAATAATGTAATCACCAGTGTAAATTCTGAAATACCGGATGCTACCATAGAGATTGATAATATTGGCGTGCTTTGCCAAAATAATAATATGGATGTTGAGTATACTGTTTATAATGTAAACAGTACTGCTCCACTTGCTCTCAATACTCCCATAGCCTTTTATGCCGATGCTGTATTGATTGGTCAAACGCAAACTGTTGCAGATATCCCTATTGGAGGATCCGAAAGTGGCTTTATTACATTGAATATACCTATTGCTACCCCTAATATCTTTAATTTGAGAGCGGTAGTAGATGATATTGGAGACGGTACCGGTATTGTCGCCGAAACCAATGAATCTAATAATGAAGACAGTGAACTTATTGATCTTAGTCTTGCCGGGATTTTTCTGGGAAATAATATAGAAGCATGTATTGGAACCGGTGTGGTTTTAGATACCGGTTTAACAGATCCACCTTTTAACATTCAATGGTTTAGAGCCGGGATTCCTATCCCAGGTGCTACAAACCCAACCTATACAGTTGTTGCTGATGGTATATATTCTGTTGAAGCCCGTGATGGGATTTGTTTTGTTCCAAGTAATCAGGTTTCGGTCCGTTTTAATCCTCAACCGGTTGCAAATCCACCAGTAGACCTTTTTCAATGTGATTTTGGGGTCACCGCCGGGCTTTTTGATTTAACAGTGAACGACGCTAATATATACGGAGCTCAAAACCCTGCTCTTTTTAATATAAAGTATTATGAAACCTTAGCAGATGCTACGGCAGGTCTTCCCGGAACAGAAATATTAGGACCTACAGTCCACCTTATTGTTCCGCCATCTCCTCAGACTATTTTTGTTAGAATAGAAGACCTAACAGGTACATGTTTTGATATTGAACAGTTCGATATTTTCTTTAGTAGGGCTATTGCCGGTATTGTTCCGCCATTTATCAATGTATGTGATGCAGATCAGGATGGAGGAGAATGGGTAGATCTCTCTACCGAATTTAATGCGCTTATTCTTGATGGAGAATTATCCTCTGACTATAATATTACCTATCACCTCAGTCAGGCAGATGCAGATGGAGATACAGGAGCATTGCCAGACCCATATTTTGTAAACGCACCTAATGAAGTTATCTATATCAGGCTCGAAAACAGGGACGATGATACTTGTTTTGACACTACAAGGAACGTAGATATTATAATTGATACACCTCCAACAATTAATACATCGCCTCCTACTTTGATCCAGTGTGATCCTAACAATGATGGTTTTGATGAATTTGATCTGACAGTGCAAACCCCAATTATTACATTGGGAGATCCAACACTAACAGTAACTTATCACGGTACTCTTTTAGATGCACAGAATGACTTATTACCATTTCCGGACCCAACGGCCTATATAAACGATGATATATATCTTGATGTGCCAATTACAGATCCTCTGGATCCATTGTACGGTACAGGTGGTGTCTGGGCAAGAGTAGTGAGTAGTGTGAGTAGTTGTAATTCGGTAGTTCCATTTGCTTTGGAAGTTCGTTTTGCTCCTGTAGCTACGACTCCTGCAGAACCTTTGCGAGTGTGTGATGATGCAGTAGCAGATGGTTTCACTTCTTTTGATCTTACCGTTGTAGAAATGGAGGTTTTAGGAACCATGAGCCCTTCCGAATTCGACATTTATTATTATGAGCTTGAGCCAGATGCAATAACAGCAGGTAGTGTAGCATTAACAGCACCGGATTATTCCGCAGCGATACCCGACCCAACAGATTTTATAAATTCTGTAAACCCTCAGGATATATACATATTGGTAGTAGGAAATTCGACCAGTACAGTACCGCCAAACCCTAACAGCGGTGAAGGTTGTTATGATATTGTTCCTTTAACGCTGATCGTGGATCCTATTCCCGAGGATTTGGGGCCTTTTGAGATAAATTTGTGTGATGATGACCTAAATGGTAGCACATTGGATGATGAAATCTCTACCTTTGATCTGACGAGTCAGGATGTATTGATCAATGGAGGAATTCCAACTACAATTATAGAATGGTTTGAAACTCCGGCAGATGAATTGGCAAATAATCCTATTCCAAATCCAAGTGCTTATCAAAATTTATCTACACCACAAACAGTTATAGCAAGAGCAACCTCAGAATTTGGATGCCGCAATACAGTTACTGTAACTTTAACTGTATTCCCTAATCCTAATCCTAAAACAGATCCATCACCATTGGAACTTTGTGATGATGATGATGATGGTATTGTGAATGGTTTCGATCCTTCATTACGGGATATAGAGATTATAGACGGAGAACCGGATGTATCTGTATTGTATTATGACGATTTAGCAGTTGCTATGGCTGGTCTTCCGGGAACAGAAATAACAGCTCCTTATACAGGTTTCAATAATCAAATTATATACGCCAGAGTTACAAGAGATGTACCTCCTGCGGTTTTAGCGTGTTACACCATAGTAGAGTTAGAATTAATTGTGATTCCGTTACCGGATATGCCGGATGCTAATTTTCAGAATCCTTTTATCGCCTGTGATGAAAGTGGAAATGGACAGGCTATTTTCGATCTAACACTTCAGGACCCTTCAGTGTATGGGGTACAAAATCCAGGAGATTTTGTTAATCCTATCACGTATTATGAAGACCCTCTGGATGCAGCTGCCGGTACAAATGCTATCCCTGCACCTAATGCTTTCTTAAGCGGAGGTCAAACGATCTGGGTACGTTTAGAGAGTACAGTTACTGGTTGTGTAAGAATTACAGAATTTGAAATAGAGGTAGGAATTTTCCCTACCACAGGAGTAGGTGATAATCTACAGCTTTGTGATGATGACCTTAATGGTAGTACACTGGATGATGGTATATCTACCTTTGATCTGACAGTGAACACCGGATTGATCGATTTAGGAGACCCTACACTTAATGTAGTGTTTTATGCAGATGCTAACAATCAGGCTAATAATATTCCTATTGCTACTCCTGAAGCCTATCAGAATGTAGTTGCCCCACAACAACAAATCTTTGTAAGTGCG
Organism: Ulvibacter sp. 2210JD10-4; assembly: GCF_058148525.1. NCBI lineage: Bacteria > Pseudomonadati > Bacteroidota > Flavobacteriia > Flavobacteriales > Flavobacteriaceae > Ulvibacter > Ulvibacter sp. 2210JD10-4. The sequence continues at coordinate 139,512 of NZ_JBYVJZ010000004.1, read as the reverse complement.
TTCACTGAGCAGGGATGTAGAGCAACCAGCGTTTTCTTTATTACGGTACTTCCCAATCCAGTAGCGGGTACACCAGCTCCTTTAGAACTTTGTGACGATGATGATGATGGAATAGTAGGAGGCTTCGATCTTACATTACGCGATGCGGACATTGCAATAGAGCCTAATGTATCAGTACTATATTATGAAACGATACCAGCTGCCATGGCAGCTATTCCCGGGACAGAAATAATAAGTCCTTATACAGGTTTTAATAACCAGATTGTATATGCCAGACTAACGAGAGATGTTCCTCCCGCTACTCTGCCATGTTATACCATAGCAGAACTGGAATTAATTGTAATTCCATTACCGGATATGCCGGATGCTGATTTTCAGAATCCACTCATCAGTTGTGATGTTGACGGTACCGGACAAGCTGATTTCGATTTAACGCTTCAGGATCCTTCGGTTTTGGGTATTCAAGATCCCGGAGATTTTGTGCTTCCTATCACATATTATGAAGACCCGTTAGATGCCGCTGCAGGCACAAACTTTATTGATCCTGCTAACCTTTTCACAAGTACCGGACAAACAATCTGGGTACGGTTGGAGAGTACAGTTACAGGTTGTGTAAGAATTACTGAATTTGAAATAGAAGTAGGTCTTTTCCCTACCATGGGAGTAGGTGACGATCTCTCTCTCTGTGATGATGATATCAATGGTAGTACATTCGATGATGGCCTTTCAACGTTTGATCTAACGGTCAATGACCTGTTTATAACTTTAGGAGATCCTACACTTAGTGTCGTTTATTATGCAAGTGCTGCCGACCTAGCTAGTAACATGCCTATAACTACTCCGGATGCTTATCAAAACATCGTAAACCCTCAAGAGATTTTTGTAAGTGTGGTTAGTGATCAGGAGTGTGTGGCAAGTAATAGTTTTTTTATCAATGTATTGCCAAATCCTGATGCTGTAACACCAACTCCTTTTGTTGCTTGTGATGCAGATAACAATGGTTTTGCTTTATTTGATTTAACCGAAAAAGATCTCGAAATTACAGGAGGTCAACCAGATGTTACTGTAAGGTATTTTGAAAACCCTACTGATGCACAAGCTGGAATTTTTGCAATCGATACTACCAATCCTTATCAAAACTTGTCAACGCCTTCTCAAACTATATGGGCTCGTGCAGAATTTACGATTGCTCCAAACGATACAGGTTGTTTTACCATAGTAGAACTTGATTTAATTGTCAGTCCTACACCTGTAGTGCCTACAACATTAGATCCTATATCAATGTGTGATACTGACCTTGATGGTGTTGAAACTTTTGATCTGACCATTTATGAGAATGCAGATGGAATATATGGTACTCAGGATATAATGGATTTTGCACCAATCACATATTATATTAGCTTATTGGATGCTGAAACACCAACAAATGAAATAACAGACCCTACTGCTTTTGTGAGTGGAGGACAGACCATATATTACCGTTTAGAATTTTTAGCTACAGAATGTTTCAAAATAGGCACATTTGACCTTGAAGTTCCAGCAGGACCAGCAGTAGTTGCACCTACTTCACTTGTGTATTGTGATGACCTTGGAGAACCATTTGATGGAATCACCTCGTTTGACTTGACAGATAAAAATGATGAGATCACAGGAGGAGCACCGGGAGTTGGTGTGCGCTATTACCCAACCGAAGCAGACGCTCAAAATGATGAAAATCAAATTCTTCCGGATACTGCATATGTTAATGACAGTAGTCCGTTTACAGATATCGTATGGGCACGTGTAGATAACAATGCAGAGTGTTTTAATATTACTTCGTTAGACCTAGTGGTAAGACCTAATCCTGCACCTGCTACTCCAGATCCTATTGAATTATGTGATGTAACAGTAGTGATTGGCCCTGATGCCAATGACAATGTGGAAATCTTTGATCTAACAATACGCGAAACTCAAATACTGAACGGAGGGAATGAAGATCTTACATATCACTTAACATATGAAGATGCATTGGATAACTTAAATGCTATTGTAGATCCAACCGCACACCAGAATACAGATACAGATGGCTTGGCTGAAAACCCACAGACCATTTATGTGCGTGTTACTAATAATAATACAATAGAAGCTTGTTTTGAAATAGTAGAGCTTGTACTTATTGTAAACCCATTACCGGACGATACTGCCGTAATAGAAGATATGATCGTTTGTGAAATAGGTAATGACGGAGTTGGCACTTTCGATTTAACTACAAAGGTTGATGAGATATTGAATGGCCAGGATCCAACTATTCATGAAGTTACTTTTTATGAAACTCCTGCAGATGCAGCAGCAGGGACATTCCCTATTGTAAATCCGGATAATTATATAAGCGATGGAAGTGTATCTCCTCCCGGACAGCCTATCTATGTGGGTATTTTAAATACAGAGACAACTTGTTATATAGCAAGTATAGAGGATGCAGTTTCAGGGGAATATTCATTGAGTTTCCACCTTCAGGTATTAGAAGGCGCTGTCGCTAATCCTCCTATAAACCCATATGTCCTTTGTGATGCAGATGGTCCAAATGATGGATTTACAAGTTTTGACCTGACCTTTTTAGATGCAGATATTTTGTTGGGACAGCCTTATAATGTAGATTATTATGAAACATTTGAATTTGCGGAGTTAGGAGATTTGTCTAACGCATTACCTACTAATTATACCAATATCATTAATCCTCAGATAATCTATGCAAGAGTGACCAATCCCGAAACCGGTTGTTACGATATAACCAGCACGGTTTTAAAAGTAGAGCAAGTGGTAACAGTTACTTTGGATGAAACATATCGTTTATGTCTTGATGAAAACGGTAATCCAATTGTAGAAGAATTTGGAAGTAGTTCTCCGCCGGTATTAGATACCGGGTTTGATTCTGGAAGTCAGTATAGTATTCAATGGGAATTGAATGGCACAACTATATTGGGTGAGATAGGCCCATCTATTATTGCATTGCAAGGTGGTGAATATACAGTGATAATAACAGATCTTCTAAGCGGTTGTACTTCAAGTACTACGACTACTGTGATCGAATCTTCTCCACCTATTACATATAGTGCGCAGGTAGTAAATGGTGCCTTTGCCAATATACATACTATAGAAGTTACAGCAGAAGGACTTGGAGAGTATATCTATCAGTTAGATGATGGAGCATTCCAGGACAGTAATATTTTTGAAGATGTGGAAGCCGGTAACCATACGATCACGATAACCGATGCCAATGGTTGTGGTACGGTTACTATTGATGTAGGAATTATTGACTACCCTCGTTTTGTAACTCCTAATCAGGATGGATACAATGATACATGGAACATCATAGGTATTGCTAATGGTGATCCTACTGCAAATATCTACATATTTGACAGGTATGGAAAACTACTGAAACAGATCAGCCCTCTGGGACCTGGATGGGATGGAACTTATAATGGCAACCCGTTACCATCAAGTGACTATTGGTTCGTGGTAGAATATACCGAAGATGAAGTAAGAAAAGAATTTAAAGGCCACTTTACATTGAAAAGATAGCCTCGAAGTTTAACATATAAAATAAAAAGCCTCTCTTTTAAGAGAGGCTTTTTATTGTGCGTAATTTTAAATTAATTACAAATTAAATCCTAGAGTAAAAATAAAATTACTGAAAGTAGTATCTATAATTGCACGATCTGTTAAACCAATACTGTAAAGTTGTTGCTCTCTGCTTTGCTCTGCTCTTGCATAAGAGAGGTCAAAAGTATAATTGCCAAAATTATAGCCTAACCCTAAAGAGAATCCGTTTAGATCTCCTACAGTGACTTCATTTTCATATGGACTTTCTTCATAGCGAAGGCCACCCCGAAGGCTTAGTTGGTCAATGCGATACTCTCCTCCTAATCGATAGGTAGAAGCAGCTTTTAATGAATTGTCAATCACTACATTCGTTACAGAAAAGAAGGGGTCATTTTTTGGACTGAATTGAATTTGAGAATAATCTTTATATGAATAATCAAAACTAATCAGGCCTGTCTTTCCAAAAATATATGCGGCACTTGCCGAAATTTTTCCGGGGGTTCTTAGATCATAATCTCTAAATATATTTAATACACGTGGGTTTATAAATTCAGAAATTGTCATTTCATTCTCTGAACGTCGTGTTTCAAGATATTGGGTAGTTTCTTCAGAAATAACGGACCAGGTAGGTGTATCATATGCAAGGCCAACTCTAAAACTTTCTGTAAGTTTAGCAATAGCTCCAATTTGTGCCGAAAAACCTGAACCAACTACTGATAGGTTATTTTCGAAACCTACTTGATTTACTGTACTACCTTTATTTGAATTACTTTCAAACAGGTAGTTGCTTTGGTCGTAATCGATAATATGTGAGTTCAAATTAATTCCGAAGAAAAAATTATCGGTATACTGTGCAGCAAAATTCATTGTATATTTCCCTTTATAACCTCGCTCCAAATAAAGATATTCCTGTGAAAAGTTTCCGGGAGCAATATTTGAAACATATTGAGTGCTTTCAAGATCATTTGGGGTAAGAGGGTCAATAATAAATCCTTGATATCCTAAAAATGCATTTTGTGCCGCAGTACCTTGTGTTTCACCTAAGTATGCATATAAATCTGAAATTGTTTCATTTCCTTGTAGTTGTAAAAGATCTAAAGGAATGCCTTGTGCCTGTTCCAGAAAGAACTCTCCTATAGATGTATTTCCGGTTCCTTTGACAAACAATTCATCATCATAATTTTTATTACTGTCATAATTAAGACCAATAGTAAACTTTTTCCAGGAAGATTCTTCATTCGCATTATTGAAAACGAAAACAGCCCCGGCCTGATTTAGATTCACATCTGTATCAAAACTATTAGTTTGGGAATTAAAATAGAGTGCTTGATTCTCACGGTCGTTTACCCCAAGAGATACTGTAATACTGTTTCTTAAAAATACAGCACTACCAGCAGGGTTGATCGCAATAGCAGATAAATCTCCACCTAAGGCACCAAAAGCGCCACTCATTGCATTAAATCGAGCTGTTCCGTTAATGTCGTCTGTTGTGTACCGAAGTCCGTCCGTAATATCTTGAGCGTTAGTAACAGCCATAGAGAAGACTGTTATGAGTAAGAAAGTAATTCTTTTCATAGCTATAAAATAAGTATATAATTAAATTGAAAATTAATTTCCGCGACCACCGCCTCTTCTTCCGCTACTACTTCTACTGGTACCAGATGATCGCGCATTACTGCTACGGCTTGAAGAAGGTCTTGAAACAGAGGGACGTGTCGTCCTGTTACTTCTAAGCACGTTATTGTTTTTTCTGGTATTATTGTTCCGAATAGTAGTATTGTTCTTAGATCGCGAGTTTCTATTATTTGTGATCACTTTGCTTGATCGAGACCGGGACGCATTTGAGTTTCTAATGGTATTAACATTTGCCTTTGATCGTCGGGCCACTTCAGATCTCGAATACGAACTTCTTCCGGTAGTAACATTAGATCTACCTCTGGAAGCGGTTCTGCCGGTTGCAAAATCCAAATTTCTTCTTCCGCGATTATAAGCAATATTATTATACCCTCCATAGCCGTGATAAGGGTAGTAGTGCCCGCCATAGTAGCCGGCGTAATAATATGGGTAACCCCATCCCCAGCCATAGTATCCGTAGAAAGGATAACACCAGGAGATACCTATACCCCAATAAGGGCTATGTCCATAGTAAGGATATCCCCAGTAACTATACCAGTAAGGGCGGTGCCAATAGCTAAAGCCATAACTGCTATAGTTGTATATATTTACCGTAATATCTTCCGTATTATCTCCCCAAGCGCCAAAACTTTCATTATCTTCTGCTCTTTCAACAACTACATATCCTTCTTCATCTAAGCTTTCGGTTGTAGAATAAGCTTCTATATCTGTAAAAATAGCATCTTCCGGTAGGTCCTCGAAGGTTTTATCTTTTGATTTAAAGTATTGTTTGTAATAATTTGATTTATCGTTGGTTTCTTCCGTTTTGGTTTCTGTGGTTGTAGTTGTTACTTCAGTTTCTGAAGTATAAATCCCATCAGTTTCTCCATAGCCGTTGTTGTACGTACCACATGAACTAAGAATAAGAGCGAAAATCCCTGTGAATGCCAGAGGGACCAATTTTTTAAGGTAGATGTATTGAGATTGCATAACAACGGTATTTTAATTGTTGGACATTATAAAAATAGTTAGTTTTGCCGAGAACTAATAAACATTTAACAAAAACACAATATTTGTGCCAAACTACCTACTATGGCTAAGAATTTAACGACACGAAGTGAGGATTATTCAAAATGGTATAACGAATTGGTTATCAAAGCAGATCTTGCCGAAAATTCTGGAGTAAGAGGATGCATGGTTATTAAGCCGTATGGCTTTGCAATATGGGAGAAAATACAGGCAGAATTGGACCGTATGTTTAAGGAAACCGGGCATCAAAATGCTTATTTCCCTTTGTTCATTCCAAAATCGTATTTCAGTAAAGAAGCAAGTCATGTGGATGGTTTTGCAAAAGAATGTGCTGTTGTAACACATTACCGACTTAAAAACGCGGAAGATGGCAGTGGTATTGTGGTAGATCCTGATGCCAAATTGGAGGAAGAATTAATAGTAAGACCTACTTCGGAAACCATTATCTGGGATACCTACCGAAAATGGATTCAATCTTATCGAGACCTTCCTTTGCTTATCAACCAATGGGCGAATGTGGTACGTTGGGAAATGCGTACACGGCTGTTTTTGCGTACGACTGAATTCTTATGGCAAGAAGGGCATACTGCTCATGCGACCGAAGCAGAAGCTATTGCTGAAGCTGAACAAATGATGAATGTATATGCTGATTTTGTTGAAAATTATATGGCCATACCGGTTATTAAAGGCCTTAAAACTGAAAGTGAACGCTTTGCAGGGGCACTTGAGACTTATTGTATTGAAGCACTAATGCAGGACGGAAAAGCATTGCAGGCAGGAACGTCACACTTTTTAGGACAAAATTTTGCGAAAGCCTTTGATGTGAAATTCGCCAATAAAGAAGGGAAACAGGATTATGTCTGGGCCACTTCCTGGGGAGTTTCTACCCGTTTAATGGGTGCCTTAATTATGACGCATAGTGATGATAATGGGTTAGTATTACCTCCAAATCTGGCACCAGACCAAGTTGTAATTGTACCAATTTATAGAAACGATGAACAATTTACAGCTGTTAGTGAAGTTGCGAATAATTTAGTAAAAGAACTTCGTGCAAAAGGGTTACGGGTTAAATTTGATAATAGAGATACTCACAAACCGGGTTGGAAATTTAATGAATATGAGTTAAAAGGAGTACCGGTACGTATAGCAATTGGGCCTAAAGATGTTGAGAACGGTACTGTAGAGGTGGCACGTCGCGATACTCTGGTCAAAGAGATTATATCGAACGATACTGTTGTTGATAGTGTGGTAGGTTTGATGGATGAAATTCAGAATAACCTATACAAAAAAGCAATAGATCATAGAACAACGCACACTACTTCAGTTGCCAGCTATGACGAGTTTAAAGAGATATTAGAAACTAAGGGAGGCTTTGTACAGGCACACTGGGATGGTACAGCTGCTACTGAAGAGCAAATTAAAAATGAAACAAAAGCGACCATACGCTGTATCCCTTTAGATGATGATAATGAAGCGGGAGCATGTATGGTTACCGGAAAACCTTCAAAACGAAAAGTACTATTTGCAAAGGCATATTAATTTTTATGTAAAAAAGTTTATTAGTATTTGCGGCATTAAAAAATAGTTGTATTTTTGCATCCGCATAAAAAACCAATGGTCCGTTCGTCTAGGGGTTAGGACGCCAGGTTTTCATCCTGGTAACAGGGGTTCGATTCCCCTACGGACTACAAAGAATTTAAGATTTAAAAAAAACAAAATGGCGAATCATAAGTCAGCATTAAAAAGAATTAGAAATAGCGAAACTAAGCGTTTGCGCAATCGTTACCAGCATAAGACGACGCGTAATGCTATGAAGAAGCTTATGGAACTTACCAGTAAAAAGGAAGCAGAAAAAATGTTTCCTACGGTTGTTTCTATGATAGACAAGTTAGCTAAGAGAAATATTATCCATGATAATAAAGCGGCTAATTTGAAATCTAATATGGCAAAGCACATAGCTTCTCTATAAGCAAACAATTTCTTAAAAATGTACAAACTCCTTTGGTTAACTAAAGGAGTTTTTTTGTGCTTAATTTTCAAAAGTTTACGGAAAGATTATTATTTCTCGTGTACAAACATCCACTGTATACCATATTTGTCCTTTAACATTCCAAAATCATCATTTAAAGGAAAGAGAATGTTTCCATCTTCAGCTAGTTTATAAAAAGTGGCTTGCTTTTCTTCTTTACTGTTAAAAGTAATGAACAATTATTACCTGCCGTAGTGGAATGACTTGGTAAATCATCTGAGGCTCTAATAAGGATATTTCCGGTTTTTACTTCCGAATTGAAAATACGAGCGTGTAATTCCTCAGGAACATCCATTGGAGCATCAGCATAAGTATGCATCAAGGTAATGTCTCCATTAAGTGAAGCAGCATAGAATTCTATTGCTTCCTTACAAGTTCCCGGAAAAACAAGGTAAGGAGTTAGTGATGTGATCATAGTAAGAGATTTAGTTATTCTTTTTTATAAATGTAAATTATATTTCTTCAAAAACATTTACACCAAATTCTCCCGGTCTCGACTTCCATTCAAAATGTTCAGTTAACCTGACCTTCCCCTTTCGGGTAATAGCCAATTTAGCAGTCGATGCACCATTGTCCAATATCCCGTCGATCTGAAGTTGACAAAAATTGAATTTTAACTCATCTCTGTTTAGTAGTCCTACAAGAAACCCTTTTTCAATTTTTCCTCCGGTATAAGTAGCATAGACAGCGTTATTCTTTTGAGTAAAATGAAAAATAGTGTTTTTGTTTACTACTCCATTTTCCGCAGTTTTAATTACATTCATTTTTACGTTATCCAAATTTATCATCGATGTTCGCTAAGTTAATATCATTGTTTTGCTATATCTTTTCTGCAAATGCAATTACATGTCCGTCCGGATCTGACACATAACCAACCTTATCTCCCCAATCTCTATTTTTCAATTCACTAATCATTTTTCCGCCTAATTGACTTCCTCTTTTTATGTATCCTTCTGCTTTTTCAACTTTCAGGTATAATTCACATCTTGGTATTCCATTGCCTTTTTTTGGATGCGGCATTTTTGGAGATAATATTCTGGCAATACCATTTTCCGGCATGATTCCCAATTTTGTAGTAGCCGTCAATTCAAATTCTGTCATTCCCGGCACATCCAAACTAGGTTTAATAGCTAAAAGCTGCTCATAGAAATATTTACTTTTTTTCTGATCAGCTACATAAAGAATAAACTCGATCTCCTTCATAATTATATTATATATACTATTAAAGGCTGTTTTCAATCGTATTTAATAATCTCTTAACCTGCAAATCGCCAAAACCATAAATACTTTCCCGACTACAAAACTCCCTAAATATTGGCCCAAATTCCTTAGTTTTCAATTCGTTCATTATTTGAATAAGAGCTCTGCCGGGCCTTCCCGGATCTCCTTTTGCTGGAATTCGCTCCACATGTGCTTTAACAGCCGGAAGTATAAATGGATAGATATTCTCCAATCCTTTAGCAGTTTCAAGCAAACTATCAATGGCGTCATTCTGATAATATTTCCAAAGGCTGGCAAGTTTGTCAACTTCAATTAACAATGATCTGTTTTTATAGGCTGAAATTAATTCTGACTTGTTTAAGCCTCCAAAACCATATTGATTGTGTGATTGTGGCCTTATTAAAAAAAGTGGATTATTTTTTTCTGAAGTATTCAAAAGGTGAATGGTAAACCAAAAATTTACCTGACAGAACAGATCATCTTCAAACCAAAGGTTAATCTCCACATCATGAGGTATCTTTTGCATTTTTTGAAATTCGGAGACCGCTTTTTCATAATAATCTTGTTCGCTATGCCCTTCATAATAAGTACTAATAAACCGAGCTCTTGTTTGAAATAATTCGGCTAAACTATCACCACTTACATTACCGTCTACCAAGCATTCACGGGCTACAATAATTTTCCCCTGAATATCCTTAGGAAGCTGTTCTTTTAATGAATCCCCATTTAATATATGATATTGTTTTTTCATTTGAAATTTTTACTAACTACAGAGATTTTGTATATAACATTAAAAGGTTTGATGAGGTTGCGGAAACCATTATAAAAACATACAAAATCAGTTAAGAACTTAAAAGTAACTAAAATTTATCAAGCTGTTAATTCAACTACATAAAATTATAGCCTTCATGGCTTACATGGAATACTTTATTGTAAGAAAGTTTTATTTCATTACAAATTCTTTTTCAATCTGCGCTATAATTTGCAACTTTGTGAAATGTTGGCCAAAAAAATAATAAATATTACTGAAATGCCCTGGATATTAATTCCGGGTTTATAACGTATTTATTCTCTTCGGTAAATTTAGGGTGACAGTATCTCACATTAGCAGATAATTCTTAGTCATCATTTTTAATCAAATAATTTTAAACATGAGTAATGTAATTGTATTAGGTGCCGGAATGGTTGGCAGTGCTATCGCTATAGATATGGCAAAAAACCACAATGTAACACTTACCGATATAAGTGAGCAAGTATTGGATAATATAAAACAAAAATATAATAGTATAAACATCCAACAGTTAGATGTAACCAATGTAAATGATCTACAAAGTACTATAAAAAAGCATGATCTGGTTATTTGTGCTGTCCCAGGTTTCTTAGGTTTTGAAACCTTGAGGTATATTATTGAAGCAGAGATGAATGTGATCGATATTTCATTTTTTCCTGAAAATTCATTAGAGTTGGACCAGTTGGCAAAGGAAAAGAATATTACTGCTATTGTAGACTGTGGGGTAGCTCCGGGGATGGACAATATTATTTTAGGATACTATAATGAAAAGATGAAACTAACCGATTTTGAGTGTTTGGTTGGAGGTTTGCCAAAGAAGAAAAAATGGCCTTTTTGCTATAAGGCACCATTTTCTCCAATAGATGTAATTGAAGAATACACTAGGCCCGCAAGGTATGTGGAAAGTGGAGTAGAAGTTGTTCGTGAACCTTTAACAGATTGTGATTATGTAGAATTTGATGGGGTAGGAACTTTAGAATCTTTTAATTCGGACGGATTGAGGTCAATAATTCATACCATGCCTCATATTCCTAATATGAAAGAAAAGACCTTGCGATATCCCGGGCATGTGGAGTATGTAAGAGTTTTAAAAGAAAGTGGTTTTTTCAGTGAAGATAAGATAGATGTTAACAGTAATTCGGTTTCACCTTTAGAGTTTACAAGTAAAATATTATTTAATGAATGGAAATTGGGGGAGAAAGAAGAAGAATTAACGGTAATGAGAGTTACTCTAAAAGGAGAGCGTGCTAACGGACAAATAGAGGAGGTTGTATATAACCTACACGATGAATATTGTAAAGATACTAATACGTCATCTATGTCGAGAACTACCGGCTATACCGCTACTGCAGCAGCAAATATGTTCTTAGATGGGTTATTTTCAGAAAAGGGGGTTTTTCCTCCGGAATTGGTAGGAAAGCATGAAGCGTGCTTTAATTACTTTTTAAAATATTTAGAAGAGCGCAATATTCATTATATTAAGAACTCTCGCCTAATCTAATAGTGTAGCTGTTTTACAGAGTATTGATATAAGCTGTTTATGGTTTTGAAGGATTATTCTTATTTAAGAACTTCTACTCTAATAGTGTTATCAATCAAGCGCTTAAAATCGATCAAATCTGATTCGTTTTTAATTTCATAATGCATTGGTATGACTAATTCTGGCTTGACACGGTTAACTATTTTTGATGCCTCCATTGCATTCATTGTTAAGTTGTCTCCGCCTATTGGAACTAAAGCGATATCAATATTTTTAACTCTGGACATTTCCGGTATGTAATCTGTGTCACCTGCGTGATAGATTCTCAAGTCATTATCGAGAGTTAAAATATAACCCACATTTTCTTTCGATCTGGGGTGAGCTTTGATCCATAAAAAAACAGATTTGGTATTGTAAGCATGTGTTGCTTCAAATGTCAGGTTACTTGATTTTAGTATATCTCCGGGCTTTACGGTTTTGATCTTGTTTTTGAATTCCGAAAGCTTTCCAGACATATTTTTTGGGCAGATGATTACCGTTTCGGGCTTTATCAACTTTTTTATATCCTTTTTCGAAAAATGATCGGGATGTGAATGAGTTAAAAATATATAATCTGCTTTTTCCGAACTTCCAATTTCAACAGGGTCAATATAGATTATATTTCCATCTTTCTTTATTTGAAAACTTGATGGAAAGAAGTGCGACTTGTTTACTTTAATAGTACCCCAAGTGGTGATTTGAGTATTTTTATTGAATACATAATTTTGAGGTACGGGATTTCGCTTTTCGCTAACAGATACTTTTACCATGTTACAGCTTTGAATTAATGGAAACATTGCTAGAAAAAGTAAGAACCAATAATTTTTTTTCTTCTTCAACTTACTTTGTTTAGACAGATAAAAGTATTCAAAAGGGTAATTTTAAAATATGATTTTAGTCAGTTTAAGAAGTTTTAAAGAGGATATTCCGGTTTTTGGAATTATAATTTGGAAAGTTGTTATAAAAAGAATTTTAATAAGCCTTTAGCTGAGCAGTATAGCAGAAAGTCAAACCTTTTTCTTTTTCAACCTCAATACCATAAAACCGATCAATGCAGAAAGCAAGGACCCAATTAGTATTCCAATTTTAGCAGAGTCTATATAAGCTGGACTGTCTGCAAATGCTAAACTTGCAATAAAAATTGCCATAGTGAATCCGATTCCTGCTAAAAATGAAACCCCAACTATATGTGAAGTACTTATATCACTTGGTACTTCAACAAGCTTTAATTTTTTAGCTAATAGAACGATAGAAGTGATACCTATGCTATTTCCCAAGACCAAACAAATGATAATATTTCTTATTAAGACTATATCCAGCTCAACGCCACTGTTTATTAGTACTCCTGCATTAGCTAACGCAAATAACGGAATGATAAAATAGGCAACCCAATCGTGTAAACTATGTTCTAAATGTTGTAAGGGAGATTGATATTTACTGGTCCAGTCTTCCAGGTCATCAATTTGTTGAATTTGGTCTTTTGACAAAATGGGCTTATCAATAGATTCAGCTTGTTTAATATTATTAGTTATGCTTACAAGATTATCAATAAAAGCCGGGGTATTTATTTTTTGCCTAACCGGAACTGAAAAAGCCAATAATATCCCTGCCAATGTTGGATGTATACCGGATTTTAAGAATAATACCCAAATGATGATACCTAAGAATATAAGTAGGAATTTAGAATAATATCCTTTAAAGGATATTAAATATAAAACCCCCAGAAGGAGTAGTGCAACAGCCAAGAAAACTATATTTAGATTTCCGCTGTAAAATACAGCAATCGCCAATACAGCACCCATATCATCAACGATCGCGAAAGCAGTTAAAAATATTTTAAGGCTTAACGGAATTCTTTTCCCCAACAAGTTTAAAACTGCTAAAGAAAACGCTATGTCTGTAGCCATAGGAACTCCCCAGCCTTTCAAGGTTTCGGGATTTTGATTTAGTATAAGAAAGAAAACAACCGGAACTAACATTCCGCCTAATGCTCCAAAGAGGGGAAAAGCAACTTTCTTAACAGAGTTCAATTCTCCAATAATGAATTCTCTTTTGATTTCCAATCCTATTAGAAAAAAGAAAATTGCCATTAGGCCATCATTGATCCATAATAGTATGGGTTTATTTAGCTCGAAGCTTTCTGTTGTAAAACCAATTTTATATTGCCATAAGGATTGATAGCTATCGCCAAAAGATGAATTTGCCCAAATAAGAGCAATTATTGTTGCGGCAAGTAATAAAATTCCGCTAAAGCTTTCAATTTTAACGAATTTTTGAAATGGTGTCAGGATTGCTTTTTTAATCATCTGGTTTTATGTTCGCTAACTATATTACTTACAAAAGGTTTTACTTAAAACTCTTTGTCTGAAAGCCAAAGGTAATTAATACATATGAATTTATGACTTGTATACGCGATGAGAAGTAGTGCCCCTTCAAAATATTGATTTTAATAGATATTGACAAAGCTTTTAATACTGCTATGAGATAGAGAAACAATTTCAGTTTTAATCCCACACAAACTTCCAACTGCCGTCAGTTTGTCTTTTCCATACAGTATGGAAAGTTCCGGTATTTTCACGGGCAGTTCCTGTTGAATCTACTGAAGAAAATATATAAGTGCCATAAGTATATGCCAGGTCCCCGGAACTACTAACATCTATAAAATCCGGTTTCCATGTAAGAGTTTCGTTTGGCTTGCTGTCTTTTTGGTACCACTCAGCTATTGCCTGTTTTCCTTTGATCAATTTACCTTTTCTTTTGATGACTCCATCGTTTGCAGCATAAGTAGCAAATGCTTTAGTGATTCCTTCTTGTTGTGCAAGGTCGTTAAACTCTTTTTCAACGAGCTCAATTTCCATTTTCCATTTTTCTATAGTATTAGAACCTGAAGTATTGCAACCAGTCATAAAGACCAGAAAACAAATTATTAAAACGGTGGTAGTTTTCATTGTAAAAGAATTGAGGAGTGATACATATACTAACTTTTTTATATTGTAGATTAATTCTACGAATTAATTATTCAACAGAGCAATAATCCGTAACGGTGCGCCACTCCCTCCTTTAATCTTCATAGGCAAGGCGATTACTTCAAAATCTTTGGCAGGTAATTGGTCAAGGTTGGTAAGGTTTTCGAAGGCAGGTATATTTTGAGAGAGGAGTATCACATGACTCTTAAAATATTGAGATTGTCCGTAATCAATGCTAGGGGTATCGATCCCAATAGCATATATATTACGATTTTCAACCAACCATTCTGCCGCTTCCGGAGAAAGTCCGGGAAAATGTAAGAGCTGAACGGCATTTTCACCACGCTCATCTGTACCCAGATATTTTACTTTGTCCGGATAATATTCCGAAAAACCTGTTTGCAACAGAACAATACTTCCATCTGGAATTTGAATATTCTCCTTATTTTCCCAATGGGTAAGGTCTTCAATAGTTATTAAATAGTCGGGATTATTCATCGCCTTAGAAGAAACATCTATTTTTATTCCATTCCCTATTAAATTCTCCAGAGGGATCTCATCCACGGTCTGTCCCGTTTTTGAAAAGTGTATGGGAGCATCTATATGAGTTCCTCCATGCTCTGCTGTAGCAAAATTATTGGCAGCATAGTAATAACCTTTGTCTGTTTGCCCCGCAAAAACAGTATCGAGTTCAAATTCCTTTGCAGTTACCCAATAAATGGTTTCTTCCGAAAAGACATGGGTAAGATCAATGATCCGGCTCTGCGAAGATTCAGTTTGAGCTGTAGCAGATTGCTCTTGTGTTTCACTTTCCTGATTATTACAGCTTACAATTATAAAGGGACAGATTAATAGAATAATGATTTTCATTTTAGAGAATATTTTTAGATAGGAATGGCTCATGGCAGGTCTGTATATAGTTTTGTTCTATTAGAACTAAGTTAGTAAAAAGCAATAAATCAATTGTTCGTTTATAAGAATTTTTGACCTTTGAGTTGTTGTTTTATAATGGTTTTTAATTATTTAATTGGTCAACCAATTTTCCGGCAGCTACAATATCACCTATTATTTTGAGTTTGCTGATCTTTTTTTGTCTTCATATTCGTTCAATTATGAAGGCGGTACTGGCAAATTATGCATTTTCAAAAAAGATAGTTTATCCCAATATCCACGTTGGAATTTAATTTTTCCAACAATTACTTGAAAAAATCCACAGCCTCTTAATCCTAAAGGATCTTTCCATTCTAAAATTGCCCATTCTCCATCCTCAAAAAGATTTTCAGGAATACAGGTCATATCCGCTGTATTGAACTCATTTATAAACATTTCTTTGATAGCCTCTTTTCCATTAACAGGTTCGTTGGCTACTTGATGATTTATAGCATCTATATGGTAGAGCTCTGCTAATTCTTCTGCATTACCTTTATTGAATATTTCGACCCATTTTTTTATTACCTCTTTTGGTTTCATGTTGTTTTGGTTTTAGTCAGTTCCAGGCTTCTATTTAATTACAATCGTTCCATTTTTGTATAAATTCAATGCATCATTTAAGAGCAATTTAATTGTATCTATTGGCAGGTCCTTTTTCGGGTCTACCCTGAAGATTTTCATTCGTGAACGGTCACCGGTTTCCAATTGGGGGTGATGAAGGTGTTTTCCCTCTACCATGAGAAAATAAGGCTCATTACTTTTTTTGTCAACCCATAAATAACAGAACATTTTTCCTTTATAACAAAAACAGGGCATTCCATATTTGCGCGTTTCCGTGATATCATTATCATAATTTAGTACAATATCCCGCATGGCCAACAAACAACTTTTATTTGGCTCTTGCTTCTCAAAATAGAAATTGTCATTTTGATGTATCATTTTTTGTTGAGGTTTATAATTTTGTTGCTATGCAGCATTGAGGCTACTTCGTTAGATCCAAATGTTTTTTTGAAATTTTATTATACTGCCCTTTTGTTATAAAGACTCTATGATGAAAGGGATCTGTTACTTTTTGCACTGCTAAGGTATCTCTTTGGTCATAATCCCAATGAAGGACTTTCTGTGTTTTTAGGTCCAGATCGATAAAGTACCGGGTATTCTTATCTTCTTTTTTTCTCATTCTGAATATTTTTTCATTTTATTAAACCTTCATCAACTGTTTTAAACGCCCCAGATAAGACTGGTGGTAGTTTCTTTTCGATTTTTCACTTAGGAAGGATGCTGCTACCAATTTTTCAACAAATTCCGTTTGACTTTGCATTGTCACTATAATATCATTAGAAATCTTTTCTGTAATTCCTGCTTCTGCTGCAAGAACGGCAAATTGTGCAGCAATTTTTCCCTGTGCTAAATTTCTGGGCAAAAGACCATCTTCTAATGCAAAGTCTCTATCTTCAATATGAATACGGCTATTCAACAGATCATACGCAGGACTTAACCGATAGTCACCCATTGGAGTTTCGAGCAAGGAAAAGTTTTTAAAATGGGCATCTCCATTTGAAAAGAGATAGTTGAAGAGTATTATTCTGAAAAGCTTAGGAGCTTCCAGTCTATAAGCCGGGACATAGGTCTGCATTAATTGAAACAACTCTAAATAATTTCCTAAATACTTATAATGCTCTCCATGAGTTTGAGGTGTTCTGCCTGCCAGTGATGCAAAATCATCCTGCCCCAGTTTAGCACCCTCCTCATGTATGTCAAAACGTTTAGTTATGTAGGCAGGAGCGCCATTTTTAAAAAATATCAGTGCGTTTTCTGCAGTTTCTATGCCATATGCTTGACGGGCAATTTGCATGGTGAGATGCTCATTGGCAGGCATCTGGTCCGGCCTTCTGCCTGCATTGGGAATAGGCTTCAGAATGTATGAACCACGCTCTCCTTCAGTGATAAGCCTCAACTTATTTTTTTCAAGTAGTACAGAAAATTTTTCCTGAACACCGGAAATGGAAATACGTTTTCGATTCTCTTCAAACAGTTCGTCTGTTTCAGAATTGGATGCCGGGGAATCATACGGTAGTATATGATGCACCTTTTTACCGTGAAATACTCTTTTCAGGCAGGTTCGACTGTAAGTATCAAAACCTTCAGCCAATGTCCCGGGACAAAATTTTATTTCAGGTATATTCATGGCTTTTCAATTTTGACTACCCTTACCGCACCTATGCTATCGGTTTTTGCGGTAATCATTAATAAACCGAAATAATCATTTCGGTCAATACGATTATATTTACAAACTACTTCTTTATTAGACCCTTCCGGCAGCATATTGTAGAAGAATGGAAACAGATATTCTGAATGATATTCTTGCCGGGTTTTAGACAGCGTAAGGCTTATGCCGGGTTTTTTATCGTCTGCTACCCAAATATCGTGATAACGGAATGTAAATGAACCATCATCATGTTGGGTCAATATACCGGCTTCTTCATCCTTAAATACTATTTTCGCCTGTCTCATTTGTTACGGATATTTCTTTGATCTTTAAGCAGATTTCCATGCCCAACACATCTGCTAATTTCTGTAAGGTTTGCAAGGTGGGGTTTCCTTTTCCGCTTTCAAACTGTTTTAAGGTCCTCAAGCCAACTCCGGAGAGTTCTGCCAAGGTCTTTTGAGTTACCTGCATAACCTCCCTGCGTTCTTTTATGGTCGTTATTAACTCTTTTAAGTGCATTTTATGGCTCTTTTTTATGCAAATATATGATAAAAATTAAAATATGCAATAAAAAGTGCTATATAAAGCACTAATTAATAAATTTTTTATGATTTACCGTAGCTTTCGAAGAATAGTGCATTATAATGCACTATTTGAGTTGTTTTATTTCTGAAAATTGAATATTTTGAATGCGATACCTTTTCCAGTCCTGATAATCAAAATGCCACCATTCATATTCATAAACAGTGAAACCGTGTTCTTCCATTATGTTTCTTAACAAATCCCTCATTTTTCGTTGTTCCTCTGTACCTCCTTTATAATTGGGATAGGAACGCTCGGTCATTTCATCATATCCACTTGTCATGGGGACTTGTTTTCCGGAAGCAATTTCATATAGGGTTAGGTCTATAGCACATCCCCTGTTGTGTCTTGACCCATCTTTGGGATTGGCAACAAATTTTCTATCTTCCTTTGGAGTGATATCCCAAAATGTTTTGGTTACGCTCCAGGGGCGATACCCGTCAAAAATAATTAACCCAAAACCCATGGGCTTTAATTTTTTGTTTACTTCTACAAGAGCCTCGGCTGCAGGGCGTTGAAGAAATGCTCTTGCCTCCGTATAGACCGGCCGGCCTACAAAATTATTGTTAGAAGCGTACCTTATATCCAGTTTGAGAGTAGGATCGAGTTGGATCAATTCAACCAGGTCAGATTCTTTAAAATTACCCGTTTCACGAGGCGGGCCCACTTTGCAACTGTACAGGAACAACAGGCAAAATAGTACCAGTACACGGAGTAATTCAATTCTTTTTTTGTAGTTAAGCATATAAGTGAAAAGACCCCTTTTGGGTTTATTAAAATAGCACGGCTTGATGGCTCTTTTATATTTAGGGACTAAGTTAGCAAAAAGGAACAAATCCATTGTTTAACAACGAGGGTTTTCCCGTTACGATCAACGAAATTTCAATATTGCTAAAGAAACCAAGAAATGATAATTAATGTTGAATAGTCTTTGTGTGCCGATGATTTTTTTATACTTTTAGAAAGCCTTTAACCCTTGAGACTCCCCTTAAATTCATACTGATGCATACTCATATCGAAAAGGCGGGGAAAAAGGGCCCTTCACAATTTCCGGGAGAAAAAAATCTGCAGAACCTTCAAGGCGATGCTACTTTTTCATTTACAGATAACAGACCTGAAGCTATTGCCCAAAGAAAATTGCAAGAGCGTGCAAATAGCAGCCCCCGTGTCAGGCAGGCTTTACAATTACAGGCTAAAGCAAATGCAAAAAATGGCTTTAATGGGCTTCCTAATGCTAATCTACCCATACAATTAAAATTGGATGGGGGACTTATACCTGTACCGGACTCTGTGTATGATCCTATGGGTGAAGAAACAAATGCAGAAAAGGAGTGGAGGTATTGGAGGGAAGAGATATTTGTGTATAATGACTTAGAGAGAACACTGAAGGGTGATTACTTATTGGCTAAGAGGGACGGAACCTTTGAAGCAAAACGAAAAAACCTTCAAACACGTAACAATGTATTGATTAAAAAACTGGCTGCTTTTGAGCGACGGCTCAACCTGTGGTTTACTCATACTCCAGGCTCTATGGATAATAAAGAGATGCTGAAACTGGTCGAACAGGTCCAGCAGGATCATCAAGAGGCAATTGTACTATTGGATGAATTATATAGAAGTGATGACGAACCTCCAACGTGGGAAGATTTTGGAGTAAGTGCAGGAGAACATGAAAGAACGCTTAGTTGGTATTGGGACCAGCTCCGGGATGGCAGCGGATTGCTAAAGATAGATACCAGTGATGCGGAAACATCTATTAAAGCTAGTTTTCCACCCCAGATCAAGGCGATGTATGCAAGATTGTTATCTATTCCTTCGGGACGTGTTTTATTGCATGAGATTCTTACCAATGAGCATAGACATACCATTAAAATTACACCCAGACATCCTGATGAATATCGTGGAGGACCGGCTTATGCACTTCCCCACGATTCTACTTCAGCCAGTCGTGAAGATGTGGGCAGTGCCTCCAATGTTATGGTAGGAGCCGATATGAAAGATACTGAATTGGTAGCTTATGACGAGGAT
Organism: Ulvibacter sp. 2210JD10-4; assembly: GCF_058148525.1. Classification (NCBI taxonomy): domain Bacteria; kingdom Pseudomonadati; phylum Bacteroidota; class Flavobacteriia; order Flavobacteriales; family Flavobacteriaceae; genus Ulvibacter; species Ulvibacter sp. 2210JD10-4. The sequence goes on along the minus strand of NZ_JBYVJZ010000004.1, from coordinate 119,013 downwards.
AAGAACAAAATTCTGGAACCTGCCTGGATTGTTCTTGGACACGAGCTAATTCATGCACTGCATATAGCACGGGGAGAAATGTCTGAGGGCTATTCATCGGATGATGAATATTTTGCTAAAAAAGAAGGTAAGGGAGGTATAGATAAGCTTTCTTCGGTGTGGGATGAAAAAGAAGAGGAACTAACCATTGATAAACTATCTGATGAACAGGTTGTTGCTATTGTTAAATCAAAACCGGAAATCCAAAGTGAGGTAGGGCAATTGATCTTGATTGAACAACAGAATCCTTTTAGAGGAGAAATTACAATAGATGATCAAATTAAAATAGCCCGCAAAGTAGTTTCCCGGCACTATGTAACGGAGAATGACCTTAGGGAACAGGTATCTCTAGCGGATCGTAAGGATCATTCCGGAGAATGGATCTATGATAAACAACAACTGGAACAGCTAAGGATGCATGGTCCTCTCAAGATCACGCCACCGGTCGATAAATCCGGATATACTTCTCTTTAATGAGATTAGGTTAACAAAATAAAAATAGTTTATACGGTAACTGACAATACTATTTTCACCCGGAAATCACAGGTGTTTTTCCTATCATATTGGTATTATCGATACATGCTACCATATATTTGGCGACACTATTCCTGTTAATTGTTAAACGAGGTTTGGGTGTATTATCATAACTTTCAATGATTTTCTGTTCTTTTTTTCCGTTTGTCAACCCTACCGGCCTAATAATTGTCCAATTTAAGAGAGATGATCTTAAAAGACTTTCTTGCCGTTCGTGGTCCTTGTATGTAACACCAATAGCACTGTTTTTAATAAGCCATGTAAACCAAATAGGTATATCTTTTTGGGTTTCGGCAACACCCCAGGCCGAACATACAATAACTCTTTTTACTTGATGTTTTTCGGCAAGCTGTATGAGGTCTTTCATTACTTCCGAAAGAAATTTAGGTGGTGTTCTTAATGAAGACCAGGGAAAATCTGTTTTACGTGAAATGTTCAATACGTTAATGATCGCTTCGCAGTTTATCATGGCATTTTCCAGATCTGTATGTATTTCCGGAGAACCTTCATAAATAGTTACCTCTTTAAGGTTTGTATCCAGTTTTTGCGGATCACGAACCAAACAATTAACCTCATAACCTTTGCTTACAGCTTCTTTTAGGACTAATTTCCCTGTCCTGCCTGTTGCGCCGAGGAGTAGTATTTTCATGTTTTAATTGGGGGTGTTTTATATAGTTTATTAATTTCTCCTCCTATGTACAGAGTAATTGTGCGTCTTAAAACAATTTCAAATAATGTACTCATTGATTGTGTCTAGTGCCAAATTAACAGAAAAAAAATAAACAACTCACAACTCTTCAACTCACAACTATTTCTTTTTGGGGACCCTTAGCTTTTTTATTTTTTCAAGGGATAGGCTCGTAAACTCAGAAATTTTCTCTTAATAATATATTGAGATACACCTATAAAGAGGAGAAAGGTAAAGATTAATTTTTAATATCTAATTCTCTATTCAGGGAAGGATAGATATGATAAAGCTTGATAGAGTGAGGAAAAGAGATTATTATAAAGGAGGATCAAACTCCTTTTTCCCATTGATGGTCTTTAGTCACCTTGTTCAATATAGCAAATTGTTCCAAAAGTTTTGCTGCATGACCGGGTTCTAGCTTGTTTTGTTTACGCATGATCGCAATATCCTCCAGAAACGACAGGCACCTTGTCGCCAATTTTAAATCGAGAGCCGTCCTCGCTTCCCTATACATACAGTAAAAACCATTCTGTTCCCGCATAGAAAACCAAGTCTTTAGCTTATGGTACTCTTCCATTGTCACCAGGATTTCTACACTTTTTACCTCATTAAAACGTGGAATACCGGGATTGCCATTATCTTTTGATATATAGTTATCGCTTTTTTTACTCTTATATCGTTTCTGCCCTTTCAGGCGCTCTTCATTTACTCTACGACTCTCATGTCTTGGAAGTAGTTTCTTATGCTTTGATTTAGGAAATCGGCCCACAGATATTTCATTCTCATTAATTTCCTTCACTGGAAGATCACCCGCCATTTTAATGACATCCGGTGCCTGCTCATTAAGTTGCTCGTGATGCTGTTTTATATTTATGGGCGTGTCTTCACCCCACGCATATTCATATATCGAGTCTCTCTTGTGGGATTTTTCGCTATAATCTTCCATCACCATATGCCCCGTTCTATCAATAGCTTCAGTACTGTTGTACCATGCTTCAAACCTTATCGCGACATGACTTTGTCGTGTTCGTTTGCCCGGTATTTCACTTAGGTCATGTGCTTTTACCGGCTCGTTACCTTCCTCATTAAACCTGAACGTATGCTCTCGTATGTATGTATCCTCTCCCGAAGTGTCAACTTTTTCCATTCCATTTTTTTCATATTCATCTATTTTATACCAGCGGTACATGTGTTCACCTCTTTTGTCGTAGTCGTCCACAAGTTCCTGATTAGGGCCTCTACGTGAGATGACCCGATCATTTGGGTCCACGTCTAGCTTGGTTTTAGATTTGATAAATTCTCCTTTTCCTCCTTTCATTAGGGACTTACCTTCTTTTTTAACTAAATGCGTACTACCCACAGCAGTAGCAGCTTTTAACTGTATGGCCATCCCGTTTAATTGATCTGTTTGTGAACTATGGGTAGCTATTTCCTGAAATGCTGCTAATTGTGTTACCTGGCTACTATTGCTTGCCATTCTCTGGAGCTTTCTTTGAACAATGGTTTCGGGGCGATTGTCTGTAAATTGAAAATTAGATGCTTCATCACTTTGTTTTTGAAGAATCTTATGGGTAGCCGGTTGTTTCTTGTCCGGGGGTGTTTTATTTGCATGAATTGCCATAATTATTTTTATTATGTATAAAATAATTGGATATCATGTACTAAGGGAGAATGGTAAAGATAGAGATTAATTCTTAATGCCAAGTTCTTTTTCAAGGATCTCCTTTCTCTTGGTTAATCTTTCTATTCTCTTTTTATCTTGCCACTTCCAGACAAAGTGGCCAAGAAAACAGGCAGAGGTGGATAATACCGTAGTGATCACTACAAAAGATGTATGATCATAGATCATACATCTTCTTCATTTATTAGACTTTGTTCCCTGGCTTTATTTTGGCTGTTGTTGGGTAACGCAATGAATTGCACCTCCATCTTCCCATAATTCGTTAACAATGATTCCAACGACTTTCCTTTCCGGATATAATCTTTGAAGAATAGCATTAGCTTCTGAATCTGTAGGTTCATTATAGTTAGGGACAAGCACCACTTCATTTCCAACATAATAGTTCATATAGCTTCCTTCTACACTTATCGCAATGGGCAATTCTACTCGGGTATATAATTCACCATTTGCATTTTTAGCAGTCGATAAAACTTCATATTCATTAGGCGAAAGCATATATTCTTTAGCATGAGTTAAAAGGATATTTCCCTGTACAAACCTGGCAAATCCATCAATATGGTAGTCTGTAATATCCTGACCGGCTATTCCGTCTAACCAAACAAAATTAGTAACGCCTAAATAGTGTTTAAAGAAAGTCTCTGCTTGTGCCTGTGATAACCCCGGATTTCTATTATCATTCAAAATGGAACTCCTCGTAGCCATTAATGTGCCTTCTCCGTCCACTTCGATCGCTCCTCCTTCAAGTACCATGTTAATATCTATTTTTGAAACATCAATTGCATTGCTGATATGAGAAGGAATTTGATTGTCATAATGAAAACTATGTCTTCCTCCCCATCCATTGAATTCCCAATTGGTAATCATCAAGTTGTTATTTTGGTCATGGACGAAAATAGGACCGTTGTCCCTAACCCAAACATCCTCGGTTTTTTCAATAAGAAAGTCAATTTGGCTCATATCTACACTGGTATTTTCCAAAAGCTGGGTAATTCTATTTTTCTCCACTTCATCATAAGCGACAATATGTACTTTCTCTCCTGTATGTAAAGCTTTGGTCATGTCAACCCATATTTGGTCATATCTATTAGGATGTTGTTCACCATAGGTGTATTTATGTGGCCATTGTAACCAAGTACCTTCATGTTCTGCTTCTTCACCTGGCATTCTAAAAGCGATAGTATCATTTGGCGGTGAAATTGTGGGCAAATCCTCTATTGTATCTTTATCGCAGCCCGTAGCGATTGTTAAGGATAGTATTAAAACACTGCTAAAAAGAACCTTTTTGATTTTCATAATTTATAATTTTAGTAAAACAATAATTCGAAAGTACTTCAACCCATCCCATCGCTAAAGATTTTTCCACCAAAGCAGCTTTTTTGGGAGTATAAGACTGAACCGTTGGTTTTTCCAATTAAATGATATTTCATTCCTTAAATCTGTACTTTCATGGATTATATTTATTTCTTTGAGGATATACTAATACATTTAGGGAGTTCAATTTAGTCCAGTTATGAAAAAAATTGTTGTTTATCATATTTTGTTATGGCTCTTCATCTTTGGGATTATACTGGATTCTATGCTATTTGATTATGAATGGAAAGAGGCCATTTTCTTTAGTCTTTTAGAATGTAGTATTAATGCTTTTATAGCTTACGCAAATTTGTTTTTTTTCATTCCGAAATTTTTTGAAAGAAAGGGAAAACTTGTTTACATCATTAGTATAATTGTTTTTTTTCTGCTCCTTTTTATTCCTTACTATCTGTTAGATTTAGGATATTATTTGCTGGATCCCTTACCTCACAGAATTATTTTTTCTTTTACCGCTAACTTTATCTCTTTAATTTTAATTTCTTTCTTGTTTTGGAAAGTCAATCAATATGAACTGGAGAAAAAACGAAGTTTAGCGTTGAGTAACCAGAAATTAAAAACCGAGCTATTACTTTTAAAATCTCAAGTAAGCCCACATTTTTTATTTAACACTTTAAACAATATATATTCTTTAAGTATTGACAAGCATGACCATGCACCAATAATGATTGAAAAGCTATCAGAAATTTTAAGGTACCTTATTTATGAAGGCAAAAAGGAAACCGTGCCATTGGAAAAAGAAGCCGGTTTGGTTAAAGAATACATAGCTTTACAATTACTAAAAAAGATGAAAGGAGCGGAGCAGATAAAACTGACTATTGAAGGGGTTGAACATCATCATAAAATTGCACCACTAATTTTGGTTAATTTAGTAGAGAATTGTTTTAAGCATGGCGATATTAACTATAACCCGAATGGTTTTTTGCAAATTAAGCTCACGATAGAAGATGATGTTTTATATTTTAAAACTAAAAATTCCTTTCAACAAAACAAAAAGGATGTAGGGATTGGAATAGCCAATATTCGAGAGCAATTGAAACATAGTTATCCAAGTATGCATCAATTTGATATTCACAAAGAATTGACGACGTTTGAGGTGTCATTAACCATAAATCTACTCTAATTGGAAAAGTATAAATGTTTAATTGTCGAAGATGAGATTTTGGCACAAAATCTTTTGAAAAATTACCTTTCAAAAATTCCTGACATTAAGGTAGTAGGTACTTGCCAAACTGCCATGGATGCTCTTTCTTTTATTAAAAATGAAACTATTGATATATTGCTGCTGGATATTCAAATGCCTGACTTAACCGGGATTGAATTATTACGAGTCATTCAGCCGCTACCTTTGACGGTATTAATTACTGCTTACTCAGAATATGCTATAGAAGGATATGAATTGAATGTTGTCGATTATCTGTTAAAGCCTGTAAAATTTGACAGGTTTTTTCAAGCTATTGCAAAAGTGCTGGAATTGTTAAATCAAAAAAAGGACAAAAAAGAAATCTCTATTCCAGATACCGATATTGCATCTGACTATATTTTTGTAAAATCTGACTATAAGGCTATAAAAGTAAAATTTGAAGAGATATTATATATTGAGGGTATGCAAAAATATGTGCAATTTAAATGTAAAGACACACAAGTAACCACTTTATTGAGCCTGTCGAAATTAGAGGAGATCCTACCGATAAAAAATTTCCTGCGAATTCAAAAATCATTTATCGTCAATTTGAACCACATAATTGGTATTGAGGGAAACCGGTTGGTCATGGTCAATAAGGACAAGATACCTTTTAGTAAATCTATAAAATCACATTTAATTCAACTCTTAGATAAGAACAAGCTCCTTTAAATATCTTTTTTGTAGAGCATGTATCATTTTCAATAAAATACAGCAGTCTTGTGTATGATTAGTTGTGTGGATTAACACTTATCCGCCTTTTGCGGAAAATGCCAAACTGAAAATCCGTAAGGAATTCCCAAAAGAACAAGCAACCTGCCGGAACAACTCTGTCGGGCTGGTTAATTATATACGGTGTTGTGGTGTCGTTTTTTATTCAGTTTTTTTGTCTTCTTCTATTTCAGGCGGTGGTAAATAAGGCACAACTTCCCAAAATGATATATTCAGTTCTAATTCAGTTTTTAGTTTGTCATATTCTTGAGTTAAGTCCGTTAGGAAATTTTCAATTCCGTCAACTTTTTCGTTCCGATTGGATTTGATAATCGTAAAATAACTTTTTATAACATCAGTTTCGTCTTCTACTTTAAAATAGGCAAAATCATTCTTTAAAGTCCAGGCTAAAGAATCCATATTAATTTCTTTGCTAGAATGGTCTTTATAAAAATTACCTTTTGCAAAAGAAACATAGTGTTTTCCATCTGGGTCAAAAATCATCGGTTCGCAATGTTCAATAGGATAGATGTTCCGAATTAGATTATTATCTTTAATGACTATATTTGGAATACTATCATTGCAGGTTATTTCACGAATTCGGTCAACGAGTATTCCATAATTCTTAAATTCTGATAATTCAAGAGATACATTTAAACTTCCATTTTCGTCTTTTAGAAATCCATAATTCCTTTTTTCAGTTTCTTGCTTTCCACAACTTGCCAAAAGCAGTATAATTATCAAATATTTGGCAAATTTTAAATTCATTTCAAGAGTTTGTTTAAATGCACCACAACGGTCTAGTGTATGGTTAGTTGCGGTGGCTAGAACTAAGTTATCAAAAGAAAATGAACCATAGGAAATTCCGAAGGAATTTCCACGTAGGCGAGAACCAGGCAATTTTTTATACACGGCTTAAGTGTACAGTTTTTTAATAGCTTAATTCCTTTATATAATTCAGATTATGTACTTTTTTTGATTGAGAAATTTCGTTTATATTTTCAAAAATCATTTGTACTTCCTTTTTATTATTCATCCAATTATCAATACTCTTTGCACCTTTAAATTCGTCAATATTGTCATAAAACCAAACTAAAGTCATAGTACTATAAGCACCTAAAGAACCTCGATTTCCTTCGAGTGGATAAGGGTACTTGGTTTCTTTTAGAATTCTAACCAGTTTTCTGATTTGTTCATCAAAGACATCAATTTTATCCACTTTAATTTTGTACTCAATCATTTGGGCAAGTGGAAACTCAGAAACCGAAATTTGCTTTACTGTACTCCATGGTAACACCATTTGTTTGATGTAATTTCTGTCCGATGTAATTCCGAGATGTTTTATTGATTGGATTGCTTTTTCGAATTCAATTCCGACTTTTTGATTTTGAAAAGCGACTCTATAATCTTCAATTGTTAGGGCGTCTTTGATCCCATTACTGAAATTAACGATTAAATATTGGTTCGAATCCGATTTGTATAGCAACCAATCGTAATCTTCTTTGAGTTTAATTCTCCTGGCTAATTTGGATAAAGAATTCATACTTTTTTCAAATTCCAATACGTCAGTCGAGTCAACGGACAATAAGGTCAATTGTGTATGAATCTCTATATCACTTTCTTTGATTGACTTTTGTCCTAAGACAATAAAGGGAATGAATAATATGATAGTTAAACTTTTCATTATTAAAATTGTACACAACGTGTTCGTGTATGGTTTCGTTGCGTTAGAGCTAAGTTAGCAAAAGAAAATGAACCATAGAAATTCCGAAGGAATTTCCAAAGTAGGCGGGGACAAGCAACCCGCCGGAACAACTCTGTCGGGCTGGTTGCTTATAGCCATTGTTGTGTACAGTTTATGTTCTTAATTCGTGAATATAACTGATTATCTCGTCTGCTATTTCAATTGGACATCCATTATAATCAAATATTCCTCCTGAGTTAGAATTCTGACCACAAGTAACAAATATTCCTGAACCGAATTTTTCCTTAATTTTAGTGGCAAGCCAGCCAACAAATCCACTATTGTCCAATCCGGATTTAAAGTGAAATCTGAAAATTTTAAAATTTTCAGTACCTTCCTTTTCAACCGGAACCAAAAGACTCCACACCTCGTCATCCCTAACAATTGCCAACGCATTAGGATCCATTACAAAATTATTTAAAGGTAACTCTCTGAAATAGTATGGCTCTTGATAAACCTTAAAGTCTGAAGATTTCAATACTCTTATTAATCTTTCTTCAGTTTGCTGTTTACTTTCTTTACTGATATACATTGACTACAATTCTTTAAATATATTTACTCCAATCTCTTTTCCACTTTCGGAAGACATTTCAAATTCCTCTGTTAAAATGAGCTTATCATCCTTATATGAAATTTTGCAAACGGAAGTTCCATGATCCATCATTGCATTAATTCTAACCTGACAATAACTAAAATGTAATTTGTTGTTTTTTACATTACCCACTAAATACCCTCTTCTAATTTTCCCTCCTGAATATTTTGCGGAAACTAATTCTTGATCTTGGGTAAAATCAAAATGGTATCTGAATTCACAATTCCATTTGGAGCGGTTCTTATCACATTCATTCTAATATTTTGAAACATTTATCAGGTTTAATTGTACACAAGGGTTTGTGGATGAAACTTAGCCCGCTAATAGGTGGCTATGATTTCATATCTATTGTTATATGCTTTTTATTTTTTAAATAGTTTGTTGAGGACCTCTTGTCGATAATCAAATATCTCTTTTAACTTTTGTTTAATAATGATTCTATTTGCAATGTTGCCCAAAACACCAAAAGGTGGTTGATAACTTAATATATCTGACATTAAGGTGCCATTTTCTTTTTCTTTTAAAATGTGTTGATGATGCCATAATTTATAAGGCCCAATCCGTTGTTCATCTACAAAATATTTTTGATGTTTTATATGAGTAATTTCGGTTACCCAAGTGGTCTTGATACCCAATAAGGGCGATACTTTATAAGCTATGATCATACCTTCGTACATTTCATCCAGTTCACCCTCGGAAATAATATCAAAGCCCATATAATCAGGCGTAATTTTTTTTAAGTTCTCGGGTTTTGATATGAAATCCCATAAAACTGAAACAGGTTGATTAAAAAATTGTTCTTTTTTTAATTGATAAAACCCCATGCTATTTTTTTGAGTTTAATATAGATATTTGTTTCAAAACTTCCTCAGCCTCTGCTGTTTTGGCATCACTTTCTTTTCGATTGACATGGGAAAGTTTATAGGATTCTTCCAGTAGCTTTTTGTACTTCATTTCTAATTTTTCTACTTCCGACTTCTTTTTGAAAATATTGAACATCTTTTATTTTTTTATGGATGAAAAGCCAATTAAAATGATCTATTTTATCATCTGTTTAATTTATTACATATAACCTGGATATACTAATGTAGTTTACACCCCTTTAACAGCTTCTGGTACCAAACCACTAATATCACCACCGTTTCGCTGTACATCCCGTACAATAGAAGAAGAAATATTGGAAACTTCCGGGGAGCACATCAAAAAGACACTTTCCACATCAGCCATTCCGTGATTGGTTTGGGCAATGGATTGCTCGTAGTTAAAATCTGCCGTATTGCGAAGTCCGCGAAGGATAAATTGGGCATTTTCAGCCTTGCAAAAAACAACCGTCAGCCCTTTATAGGTCTTTACTTTTATACGGGGTTCGTGGACAAAGGTCGCTTCAATAAAACGTTTGCGGTCCTCCAGTGGCCACATATATTTTTTATCGGCATTCACCCCAATGGCAATGATAATTTCATCAAAAAGCGGTAAGGCTCTGTTGATAAGGTCAACATGCCCCAGAGTAATGGGGTCAAAAGAACCGGGAAAAACAGCACGTTTCATAATTTAAAGATACTTAGTTTTTTTAAAAGTATGTATAATCCTGTCACTGAACATAGTCAAAGTGACTTCAAACTCCAAACTCCCAACTTCTTGCTCTCCACTCCACGCTTCAAACCCTTTTGTCATTCCGAACGTATGTGAGGAATCTTTTAGATTCATCGGTCGCACACTCCAATGACACTTGTACTCCAAACTCCCAGCCTCAATCCTCCAGCTTCCAGCTCCCAACCCCTATAAAACATTCTCCACCAGTATACCAAAGAATTGGGTCAGGGTCATTCCCGCTTCACGTACCTGTTTGGGGATGATACTCTCTTTAGAAATCCCTGGGGTTGTATTTATTTCAATAAAATAAGGTTTCCCATCCTGCATAATAAACTCACTGCGTGTTACCCCATCCATTTTCAGCAAACTATAGATACGCCTCACTTCGGCCTGTACTTTTTGGGTTTCCTTTTCTGAAATACGTGCCGGGGTAATTTCTTGTGACTGTCCTAAATATTTAGCTTCATAATCAAAGAAGTCGTTTTCAGAAACAATTTCAGTCAATGGCAGTGCAATAACCTCATCACCATTTCTATAAGCTCCTGCCGAAACTTCCACACCTACCAAAGCCGTTTCGATAATGATCTCAGTGTCTTCCGTAAAGGCTTTTTCAATCGCCGGAACCAGATCTTCCATATCGTGTACCTTACTTATTCCAAAGCTGGAACCCGAACGATTGGGCTTTACAAAGCAGGGGAGTCCCACAATTTTTACGATCTCTTCAGTATGAATATTATTTCCTTTATTTAGATAGTAGGAGTTCGCACATTTAATTCCGAAGTGCTGCAAAACCGACAAACAATCTCTTTTGTTAAAACTTAGTGCAGCCTGATAAAAACCACAACTTGTCTGCGGTATTCCCAGCAGTTCCCAGTAGGCCTGCATATAACCATCCTCACCCGGTGTACCGTGAATGGTATTGAAAATAGCATCGGGTACGATTGTTCCCGTTGCTGTTTCAAAGCTAAAATCTGCTCTGTTAACAGAATATTTTGTGCCGTTTTCAGCAACATAATGCCAACCCTCCTTTAAAATATGTACAGGATAGATATAATACAAAGAAGCATCCAGCGACTCGCAGACCACTTTACCACTCATTAAGGATATTTCAAACTCACTGGAGTAACCTCCCATGGCTACTGCTATATGTTTTTTTGCCATAACAAAACTTTAATTACAACGTTTAACAAAAATATCACTAATCGTTAGAAAGATACTAACTTTAGGTTTCATATTTTTGCCTATTAACTATCAACATATGTCATTTTTCAAATTTTTGTTTACCAAAGTATTTTTAAAACAATTGCTCTACGCGATTTTGGCAGTCATTATACTTTCCTTTTTGATCTTATGGTGGTTACGAAGTACTACTAATCATGGACAACAAATAGAAGTGCCGAATCTTGCAAAAATGTCACTGGATGCTGTAGAAGATGTTCTGAATGAGAACGACCTGCGTTATGAAATATTGGATTCTGCGAACTACAATCCTGAGTTCCCAAAATATTCGGTGATCGAACAAATACCAAAAGCAGGAAAATTTGTCAAGGAAGACCGAAAGATATACCTCTACCTTAATCCGTCGGGTTACCGCAAGGTAGTGATCCCTGAAGTTGTTGGCAGAACCCGAAGACAGGCAGAACCCACCTTATTGGCAATGGGCTTTAAAATGGGGAAGGTGAGCTATCGTCCTTACATTGCAAAGGATGAGGTTTTAGAATTACGTCATAAAGGCACCAGGGTAGAACCGGGTACAGAGCTTCAAATAACCTCTGTTATCGACTTGATTCTGGGAGATGGCTCCGGAAGTCTGAGACGGGAAGTCGAAGAAAATTCTGAAGAAGCTACTACAACTGAAACCGAAGGTGATGGAGGAAATTAACGAAGCGGTCAATGACGCTGGTAATGATGATCTATATGAACATTACAAGTTTGTAGCAGACAAAGGGCAGCAACCACTACGGGTAGACAAATACCTTATGAATAAGGTAGAAAACGCTACCCGGAACAAGATTCAAAAAGCAGCCAAAGACGGAAATATCTTCGTGAACGATACCGCTGTAAAATCCAATTACAAGGTAAAAGGGAACGATGTGGTGACAGTTTTGTTCGAGCACCCTCCATACGAATACCTGTTGGTTCCTGAAGACATCCCCATAGACATTTTACATGAAGACGATCATGTTCTGGTAGTCAACAAACCTGCCGGAATGGTAGTACATCCCGGTCATGGAAATTATAGTGGGACGCTTATCAATGCCCTCACCTTTCATTTTGAAAACTTACCCAACAACAGCAGCAATCGTCCCGGACTGGTACACCGGATAGATAAAGACACGAGTGGCCTTCTGGTCATTGCCAAAACAGAAGAAGCCATGACCCATCTTTCCAGGCAGTTTTTTAATAAAACAACCGAAAGGGAATATGTCGCTTTGGTATGGGGAAATATGGAAGAAGATAGTGGTACCATTGAAGGAAATATTGGCCGTCATTCTAAAAACAGATTGCAAAACACAGTCTTTGAAGGCGATGAAGCCGAAAAAGGAAAACCGGCAGTCACCCACTATAAAGTATTGGAACGGTTAGGATATGTAACTTTGGTTTCCTGTAGATTAGAAACCGGGCGTACACACCAGATACGGGTTCATTTAAAACATATTGGGCATACATTATTCAATGACGAACGCTATGGAGGAGAACGGATCTTAAAAGGAACCAGTTTCAGTAAATACAAACAGTTTGTGGAAAATTGTTTTAAAATTCTTCCACGCCAGGCACTGCATGCCCGTACACTGGGCTTTATACATCCCGTTACCGGAAAAACACTTCGTTTTGAAACATCCATCCCGGATGATATGGAAGCGTGTTTGGAAAAATGGCGCCATTATTCTAAACATGTGATCGAGTAATTAACAGACTTTATTGGACTATAATTACTTCCGATTCTTTTCTGTAAAAGTTCCGTCAATTCTTAGTAATTTTGAAGAAAAGCACTTCAAATGAAAATTGTATTATCTCCGGCAAAGTCATTAAATTTTGAAACTGCATTGCCAACTCCAAAATATACCGAAGCATGTTTTTTAGCGGAAGCCGAAAGACTTAATAGACTATTGAAGAAAAAATCTGCCAGAAGCTTGTCAAAGCTAATGGGGATTTCGGCCAATCTGGGACAGCTTAATTATGAACGAAACCAGGATTGGAACCTGCCTTTTACACCTTCAAATGCACGCCCGTCCGTATATGTTTTTAGTGGAGATGTATATAGAGGACTGGATGTCTATACCCTTCCGGAAAACAAAATAGAAATTCTGCAAGATAGCCTTCGGATCATCTCCGGTCTCTACGGAATTTTAAAACCATTGGACCTTATACAGCCGTACCGCTTGGAAATGGGAACTAAATTCCCTGTAGGAAAAAATAAGAACCTTTATGAATTCTGGAAGAAAAAAATTACACAGGAGTTGAACGACGAATTAAAGGATGATGAACTTTTTATCAATTTGGCCAGTAATGAGTATTTTAAGGCCATTGACACCAAAGCATTAAAAGTACCGGTGATCACAGCTGTATTTAAAGACCTTAAAAACGGTGAGTATAAATCTATTATGACCTTTGCAAAACTCGCTCGTGGTTATATGACACGCTATCTTATCGATACCAACGCTTCGACATTGGACGATGTAAAAGGATTTAATTATGAAGGCTATGGTTACAGTGAGCCTATGTCTACAGAAACCGAATTGGTCTTTATTAGATAATTATTTTTTTACATACCCATCCATATAAACCTTTTATACCGGAAACGGCTACTAAACTTATTGTTGGGACGTTGCCACCACCAAGATTTACTACAGGTGAGTTTAGAGAAGGCGATGTGAATTTTTGTTACGGAAGTCGTGACGGACAATTATGGCCTATCTTGAATGCTATTTTTGATCTCAATCTAAAATTTGAAACCACTGCGGAAGCCATACAGCAACGCAAGCATTTTTTGACAAACAGGGGCATAGGTATTTGTGATATTGTTGCTTCGGCGAAGCGAGAAAAAATAGATGCTTCAGATCTGGGAATGCAAGATATTGAGCTTCGGGACCTCATAAAGATACTTCAGCAGCATACAAAAATAGATACACTCTTATTCACGGGAGGAAATAGCAAAAATGGCTCCGAGTATTTTTTCCGAAGACATATCAGGAAATATGATATACCTCTAAAGGTCCTTTCAAACGAAGTCCCTCGAATCCATGAATTTGAACTTCCGGGAATATTAAGAAGGATTAAAACGGTATCTCTTACAGCCCCTTCAGGAGCAGCGAACAGGGCAGTGGGAAGTCTTGATGCCTACAAAAAAATGAAAGCGAAATTTCCCGAAAAAACGACCATCGATTTCAGAATATCACAATACACTCCCTTTTTTTAATTACGGTTCGAAGTAGAAAACCTCTAAGGGAGCATTGTTGCTCACTACCATGAAGTGAGGCTTTCCCTGGATCGATATTTGAGCAATATCTTTAGAATCACTATCAATGAAAGGTTTATATTCATGGGTATAAGTAAAGTTGCCTTTACCATCTCCCAATAATACATAACCATAATTACTATCATAACGGATGGTCTCTACTTCAGCATCATAAATGGCACCAATACCCATAACGTCCATATTTCCGTCGTTGTTAAAATCGGCATTCGCAAAGGAAAGCGTAGGGCCTATCTGGGCTTCGTTTGGAAGCTTTTTTATGTTAAAATTTCCGTCACCAAGATTTTCAAGATAAACACTTTCAAACATATGAGCTACTAATTGATGTGCATCTTTTAATTTATCTTCCCCGTATATATCTTTCATTTCCAGGCTTGCAAACTCTTTATAGGTTTGGATCTTGTCTAATAGGAAAGGATTTTGCTCGCTGCTACATTCTTTCCCCCGCACCGGAACCAGTTTTCCATTGTTGATTTTACTTAAGGCTACATCAAAACTTCCATTGTTGTCAAAATCTTTTCCGTAGATGTATATGGGTTTGTCTTTCTTTGGCTGAAATTTATTGTTCTTACCTATATTACCCAACATATAATCCTCGTCACCGTCACCGTCATAATCTGCTGCGGAAATACTAAACCACCATCCTTCACTGTTTTCAAGTCCTGAGATCGCATCGATTTTTTCAAAAGTACCATTCGTATTCTCAAAAAAGGAGGGTTGCATCCATTCACCAACGATCATGAGATCCGGGTCATTGTCACCGTCATAATCGGTAAAGATCGCTTCAGAGACCATTCCGACTTCAGCTAAAACCGGGTCCGATGTGGTAACATCTGTAAATTTTCCGTTTTCATTTTTCAGTAAATAGGAACGAGGTGAAAGCGGATATTTTCCCGGAATTACGTTTCCACCCACAAACAAGTCTGTGTCTCCGTCTCCATCATAATCTGCAGCCGAAACACTTTTCCCGGAAGTAAGCATTTTGGGTAAGGACCTACTGTTACTAAAATTTCCATTTCCGTCATTAGTATACAATCTGTCTTGTAGTAGCGAATGATCTTCAGCCAATTCATAACCGGCACTAACTACATACAAGTCCTGGTCACCGTCACCATCGACATCAAAAAACAGGGCATTGGCATCTTCGTATTTTGCTTCGGTATTCCACAAAGATTCATTACTTTTTGAAAAGGCTCCATTTGTATTTTGGATATATAAGGCAGCAGAAGCACCGGCTGCGTTCCCAACAAAAAAGTCATCTAAACCATCATTATTTACATCTGCTTTCGCAATGCCGGTTCCTTTGGTAGATTGCTTTTGTGGCAGCAATAACTGTAACGCATAGTCGTTGAATAAATTCTCTTTATGCTGATAATCAATCCCTAATTGAGCAGGGTTAACCTCTTTTTTATTCGACCTGTAACTACGTAAAGCTACTGTGGCTCCCTCTTTTCCAGAAGCATAATCCACCTCGATCAATTTATTGATCTTTGGATTCTCAATTTTAGAAATCTTATCATCCGGCCAGACCACAAGTATTTCATCAATGGAACTTTGGTTTCCAAGTCCAAAATGTAGAATGTTAGTTACGGATGACTCATACCCCCGGGTTAATTGTAGTTCCTGAAACTGAGTATTCTCTTTAGTTTTTACATAGACATCTGCACCAATTCCTATTTTGTTATTTTGTGGCCCATCCAATTTTAACTGTATAAAATTGGTATTGGCATTGTTGCGGTACAAACCAATATCATCGTTGATATTATTAACAACTAAATCAAGGTCACCGTCATTGTCAAAATCGACATAAGCAGCACCATTTGAAAAGTTGGGGTCTTTTAGCCCCCATGCTTCGGTCATTTTAGAAAAGGTAAGGTCACCATTGTTCTGATAAATATAATTATCCAGTTTTTCAGAAGGGAGCAATGCCAAAATACTTTCCAGCGTATGTGCACCACCTTCCTTTTGTTTTTTACGCATTTCATTTCTGAAGTCCTGGTTGCCATAGTCCTTTACAATTCCATTTGAAATAAAAATATCTTTGAAGCCGTCATTATCAAAATCGGCAATAAGAGGAGCCCAACTCCAATCTGTCTTTACAATACCACTCAACTGGGCTGTTTCTTCAAAATTACCATTGCCCATATTATAATGTAGCATATTAGCCATATACGCATGATGATATCCAACAGCTACCATGGACATAAAGTTTGACGTACTCATAGATGCCATATTTTCTTTACTTCGGGCATAATTTTCAGCCAGCATGTCCAGGGTGATTAGATCGGGATACAGGTCATTGTTGAGGTCTGCATAGTCACTACCCATACTGTTAAAAGAGATATGCTTGATACGTGAATTGATCTGGTTTTGAAAGGTTCCATCTTGCTGGTTGATATACATTTGATCCGGTTCCAGATAATCATTTGAGACGTAGATATCATCCCATCCGTCATTATTGAAATCACCTATGGCAGCAGCCAGTCCCCATGTTTTATTGTAGAGTCCGGCTTCTTCCGTAACTTTAGTAAATATGGTTCCGTCATTCCTATAGAGTTGGTCACTGGTTACTTCTTCGATCTGACTTTGAATCTTGCTACTGATCTTAGCATTATTTGTAAAATCATATCGATAATTTACTACATACAGATCCAGATCACCATCTTTATCATAATCGATAGGATAGACCTGAGTAGTGTACCCGGGGTCATCAAGCCCCCATTGAGCAGCTTCTTCTGTAAATGTCCCGTTTTTTTGATTCACAAAAAGCTTGTTCCTTCTGGCATCATCATTATTTAAGGACCCTGCTTTACATACATAGATATCCAGCCACCCGTCGTTATTAATGTCCAACATAGTAGTACCTGTTGAAAAGCCCTGATCGTCTGTAGTCTTTGAAGTTGAACTAATATCTTTAAAGGTGAAATCACCATTATTTTTATAGAGTTTATTGGGCCCAAAATTTGAAACCAGATACATATCTTGAAACCCGTCATTATCAATATCTCCCACAGCAACTCCGGCACCGGAATACAAATACGGATAATTTAAAAAATTATACTCATGATTATCCTGAACCAAATTCTGAAATTTGACTTTAGAAGTCTCTGACGGGACTTTTGTAAATAGAGTGGAAGCTCCGTCTGTAAACTCTTCTTTTTTGTTTTTTTCCGAAGTATTTTCAGAACAGGAAAGTAAGCTTGTTAAAATAATATAGAAAAGGAATCTGTATCGCATTGTCTCTGGAATTTGTCAATAAACAAATATATAAAAACCATGAAACTATTATGCTCTAAAAATTTGCTTATCATCGAATAAAAAATGCTTTTGTTTTTTTTCTTTAACAATTTATTATAGTATCTTAACACATTATTAACCAATTATCTAATCTCAAATTTCAAGATTCATGAAAAAAAACAGACTATTTTTCTTAACCATTACGTTGCTCCTTTTTGGGGTTATTAGTTATGGACAAACGGTTCCTGTAATTGTATGTCCCGGAGACGTAACGGTTAATACAGACCCTGGCGCTTGTGGCGCTGTTGTAACTTATGCAGATGCAATTGCTCTGGATGCTGAAGATGGTGTCATTCCCACTACGCAAACTTCCGGCCCACTGGTAAGTGGAGATGAATTCCCGGTAGGTGATACTGTAGTAACTTATGAAGCTACTGATAGTGATAGCAATACTGTAACTTGCTCTTTTACTATTACGGTTATCGATAACGAATCACCAACCATTACCTGCCCTGCGGATATTACACAAACCAATGATGCAGGTCTTTGTGGTGCAAACGTAACAGTTCCTGCGCCAACACCAATGGACAATTGTCCAACTACCTTGGCACCGGTTGTTGTTGGTCCGTCCACAACATTTTTAGGAGGAGGCTCGTTGTTAGATACTCCTACCACTGTTACCGGATTAAGTAACTCTATTGGTGGTGATGTTACTATTGATGCTGTATATGATGGTGACTGGAACTCTTCTTCCGAAGAATTTGAAATACTTGGTCCCGACGGTACCTCTATATTCTATGATAATTCTTCACATACTTTTGACTGCAGTGGATACAGTAATACTTTCACAGTAGCAGAGGCAACCTGGAATGGGTGGATAACAACCTTTGGAACAGATCTTACGTTTACTCTGGTTGGAGATTCGGCAGTAAACCCAACAACACTTTGTACAAATAATTTCTACCAATTAACGATAACTCTTGGAGCAGGCGGTTCATTGACCAATGATTATAATGGTACTGCTGATGCATCAGACTTCTATCCGGTAGGAACCACTACGGTAACCTATACGTATACGGATCCATCAGGAAATTCGGTAGATTGTTCTTTTGATGTAACAGTAACCGATGACGAAGCACCTGTTATCACATGTATAGGACAACCCGGTACAGCTACTAACTCGGCTTCAGACAGCCCTGCTTTAGCGCTTGTTGATAATGACCCTGCTGGAGTTTCTACTACTTTAACAGTAACGGAAGATGTTGAGATAACCGACCTTAATGTAGATCTAGACATATCCCATACCTGGGTAGGAGACCTTATTGTAACGATAGAATCTCCTGCTGGTACCACGGCTGTTATTGTGGATCGTCCAGGATTTACAGGAATAGGAGCTGGTTGTGATGGAGACGATATTGTAGCTTCTCTGGATGATGAGGCTACAGACCCTGTTGAAGACGAATGTGATGCCGGTGTACCAACGATCAATGGTTCTTTTACACCTAACAATCCGCTTTCTGTTTTTGACGGTGAGAGTACAATGGGAGACTGGATACTAACAGTATCTGATAACGCTCTTGGTGACTTTGGAACTATCAATACTTG
This sequence comes from Ulvibacter sp. 2210JD10-4, assembly GCF_058148525.1. NCBI lineage: Bacteria > Pseudomonadati > Bacteroidota > Flavobacteriia > Flavobacteriales > Flavobacteriaceae > Ulvibacter > Ulvibacter sp. 2210JD10-4. Next base: position 99,561 of record NZ_JBYVJZ010000004.1, on the reverse strand, counting down.
GGGTATTACTTACGAGTATCTTGCTCCGGGAGTTGGTCTTGACGTTTTCTTAGATGCTAACGGTATGGCTACAATTAATGCAAGCGACCTGATTTTAAATGCTACAGACAATTGTGGTAGTGTAGTTGCAAGTACAGTAGGTGTACCTCCTGTCTTTGGAACACTTTCAGCCCCTCTTATAGGAGGTAATGGAAACTTTGGAAATATGTTCGATGTGAATGCTCTTAATGAGGTTACTATAAATTCCTTCGATGTTCATGGAGACGTAGGAGTTACCTTTGATGTAAATGTTTGGGTAAAAGTAGGAACTCACGTTGGTTCTGAAGATGTACCCGGAGACTGGACACTTTTAGATACAGCTGTTGGAATTGTTTCTAATGGAGATGGAGCATTAACTCCATTGAATCTGGCCTTAGGATATGTAATCCCTGCTGGAGAAACACACGCATTCTTTGTATCGCCAATAGGTGGCGGATTTAACTACCATGATGGAAATGCAGTTGGAGATATAGTTGCTTCAGACGCAAACATAGAGTTGCTGGAAGGAGCTGCAAAAGCTGACGATTTCACAGGACTTACTTTTGCTCCTCGTGTTTTTGAAGGAAATATTCAATATAGCGTAGGAGTAGGGCCAAGTCCTACTATAGACTTTGATTGTTCAAATTTAGGCGAGAACCTTATAGATATTATGGTGACTGATACAAGTGGAAACTCTTCTATCTGTACAGCTACTGCTAATGTAATTGATAACGTATCTCCGGTGATCACCTGTGCCGGGCCAAGTATTCCTACAGAAACTGGTACGGCTTCAGATAGTCCGGGCTTAGCAATTCCTGATGATACTCCGGGAGGAGTTTCTACAACCTTAACAGTAACAGATGATGTTCCAATTACAGATCTGAATGTAGACATAGATATCACCCATACCTGGGTAGGAGACCTTATTGTAACCATAGAATCTCCAGCGGGTACCACAGCAGTTATTATGGATCGTCCAGGATTTACAGGAATAGGAGCTGGATGTGATGGAGACGATATTTTAGCTACCTTGGATGATGAGGCTGCAAGCCCTGTTGAAGATGAGTGTGGTGGTGGTATACCAACGATCAATGGTTCCTTTACACCTAATAATCCACTTTCTGTTTTTGACGGAGAAAGTACTATGGGAGACTGGATATTAACGGTATCTGATAATGCCGGAGGTGACCTTGGAACTTTAAATGCCTGGGGTATTACTTACGAATATGATGGAATACCTACGCTTGCATATGAGGTTGAACTGGATGAAAATGGTGAAGCAGTAGTAGATCCTTTTGACTTGATCATTAATACTGATGAAGCTTGTGGTATTGCCACAGCAGCAGCAGATATAACCGAGTTTGATTGTTCGGATATTGCTGCCGGTATCATTCAGGTTACTGTATTTGTAAGTGACACCAGCGGTAATATAGCTTCCTGTATTGCAGAGGTTGTCGTAGTGGACAGATTAGGACCAGACCTTACTTGTCCTCCGGATCAAACTGTAGATCCAGGACCAGGAAACTTGTTCTATACTGTACCGGATTACTTTGCAACAGGCGAAGCTATTGCTGAAGATAACTGTACGGACCCTGTAACAATTACTTCTCAGGATCCTGTGGCAGGTACTCAGTTACCTGACGGTACTTACACAGTTACCTGTACTGCAGAAGATGAGTATGGTAATGTATCTACTTGTACTTTCGAGCTTACAGTAGAAACTATATTAGGAGTGGATGACAATGCATTAGATGTTGCTATAGCATTATATCCAAACCCGGCTCAAAGTCAGGTAACTCTTTCTAACAGCTCTAATATCTTGCTTGACAAAGCAGCGATATTTGATGTGAATGGAAAAATGGTCATGGACATCAACTTGCAGGGTATGCAAAGTGAGAAAGTGATTGATATTTCTTCATTGGCATCCGGAGTGTATATGGTTCAGATATCAGGTGAGCAGGCTAGCGTTGTAAAACGTCTCATTAAAGAGTAAGCACTCACACTGGTAAACAAATACCAACCAAAAACAAAACCCCCTTCACGATCGTGAAGGGGGTTTTGGGTTTTATAAAAAAAAAGATCAAGCTTTCTTTTTTGCAGCTGTTTTTTTAGCAGTCTTTTTAGCTGTTTTTTTTACGGCAACCGGAGCTGCTTTAGCGGGTTTTTTTCTGGGCCGAAGCCTTCCGTAAGATCCCATTGTAATTTTTCCTCTTCTGGTTTTTTTGTCTCCTTTTCCCATACTTTTTCAGTTAAATGATTTAATTGATAGTTGATGTTTGAACACTGTTTGATAAACAGTTGTAAATGATACATCTAAGTTATAAAATATTACGGACTTAAATAAGAAGAGCGAATTATCGTAAAGAACTGATAAAATTTTCAATACCGCCAATTCCTTTCTCTGAAAGCATTTTTATAAAAGCACTTCCAATAATAGCACCCTTTGCATCTTTTGTTGCTACAGAAAAGGTTTCGGCATTGCTAATACCAAAACCAACAATTTGCGGACTTTTAAGTTGCATTGCAGCGACTTTTCCAAAATACGACTGCTGTACTTTTCCAAACCCTTGTTTTGCACCGGTAGTGCTTGCGCTGCTTACCATATAGATGAATCCATTTGAAGCTTCGTCTATCTGGCGTATCCTGGCTTCGGAGGTTTGTGGTGTTATCAGGAATATATTTACGAGGCCGTATTTTTCAAAGATTGCTTTATAATGTTCTTTGTATTCTGCTAAAGGTAGGTCAGGAAGAATCATACCATCGATTCCGATTTCTTTACATTTTGCACAAAATTCTTCCACACCATATTGTAATACAGGATTAAAGTATCCCATTAGGATCAAAGGAATAGAAACCGTCTTCCGAATATCTTTTAACTGTTCGAACAACAACCGGGTGGTCATCCCATTTTTTAAAGCTTGCGTAGAGCTTGCCTGAATAGTAGGGCCATCTGCCAGAGGGTCACTGAAAGGCAACCCGATCTCTACCATATCTACACCGTTCTTTTCCAGTTCCTGTACAATAGGGACAGTATCATTAACCGCCGGATATCCTGCTGTAAAATATATGGAAAGCAGTTTTTTATTTTCTGAAAGTTTCTCTTGTATTCGGTTCATTATAAATTAAAATAATCAATATATGTACTCAGGTCCTTGTCTCCACGTCCGCTTAAATTTACCACGACGAGGTCATTTTCTTTAAATCTCCGGTTTTTAAAAATAGCAAGCGCATGGCTTGTTTCAATGGCAGGAATGATACCTTCCAATTTACTGAGTTCCAGTCCGGCCTGCATAGCATCATTATCAGTCACGGAAATAAATTCACCACGGCCACTCGAATATAAATGCGCATGCATAGGCCCAACCCCCGGATAATCCAGCCCTGCCGAAATAGAATAAGGTTCGGTGATCTGCCCGTCTGTAGTTTGCATCAACAAGGTTTTGCTTCCATGAATGATTCCCATTTTTCCTAAGACCGAAGTAGCAGCACTTTCACCACTATCTATTCCTTTTCCGGCAGCTTCCACAGCAATGATACCCACCTCCGGATTGTCGAGGTATTCATAATAAGCACCGGCAGCGTTACTCCCGCCACCTACACAGGCTACTATATAATCCGGATTCTCACGATTTTCCTTTTCTGCCAGCTGTTGTTTTATTTCTTTTGATATGACACTTTGAAAACGTGCGACCATATCGGGGTAGGGATGAGGTCCTACCACACTGCCAATAATATAATGTGTATGTGTAGGATTGTTGATCCAATCACGAATGGCTTCGTTAGTTGCGTCTTTGAGTGTTTTACTTCCGCTGGTGGCAGGAATAACTTTAGCTCCCAGCATTTTCATTCTTGCTACATTGGGGGCCTGTCGTTCAATGTCTATTTCACCCATGTATACAATACATTCCAGACCCATTAAAGCGCATACGGTTGCAGTTGCAACACCGTGTTGTCCCGCTCCGGTTTCAGCAATAATACGAGTCTTATTAAGACGTTTTGCCATTAAGATCTGCCCAATGGTATTATTCACTTTATGAGCCCCGGTATGGCAAAGGTCCTCACGCTTTAAATAGACCTTTGCGTTGTATCTTTCTGAAAATCGTTTTGCAAAATAGAGTGGAGTAGGGCGCCCCACATAATCTTTGAGTAGTTGCTTGAATTCCTTTTGAAAGGATGCTTCCTGCATAACCTGAAGGTAATTTAGCCGAAGCTCCTCTACATTTGGAAATAACATTTCCGGAATATAGGCTCCGCCAAACTCCCCGTAATATCCTTTTTCATCAACATTGTACTTCATAGTTTCAGTGTTCAGTGTTCAGTGTTCAGTATTCAGTGTTCAGTATTCAGTGTTCAGTATTCAGTATTCAGTATTTCTATGAATTTTTGGAGATCATTTGTGTTTTTTGACCCCGGCTCTTTTTCAAATTTGCTGTTTACGTCAATAGCGTGAACAGGTAGATCTGTTTTAAATATTTCTTTTAAAGCATCAATTTCTTCTAATCCAATTCCACCACTTAAGACAAATGGTTTTTTTGAAGGATAGTCTTTTAAGATACCCCAATCAAAAGTATATCCGTTGCCGCCTTTTTCTTTACCCTTCGTATCAAAAAGAAATTTGTCTACTACTTTTTCGTACGTCTTAAGAATGTCAAAATTGAAAGTATCCTTGATGCTGAATACTTTCCAAAGTTCAATAGCTTCTGAAGCTTTCAGTTTTGCACAAAAAGAAGCAGACTCTTCTCCATGCAATTGAATAACATCTAAATTGTATTGCCTTATTTTTTCTGAAATATCTTCTAAAGATGCATCTACAAAGACCCCTGTTTTTTTAATTCCGGAAGGCAGCACCGGAATCTCATGCTCAAAAAAGCGAGGAGAGCCGTTATAAAATATAAACCCCAGGTAATCCGGCCGAAGCGATGCCACTTCAGCAGTATTGTGTTTCATACCGCATACCTTTAGTTTTATATTTTTCATTTCAATTTCTGAATAAACGTTTTTGCACTTTCCCCCGGATTTGTAGTTTTCATAAAGTTCTCACCAATCAGAAAGCCCTCGTAACCATAAGACTTTAACTCGGTAATAGCTTCAGTACTGCTTATACTACTTTCAGAAACTTTCACAAAATCTTTGGGTATATAAGCCGAAAGTGTTTTACTAGTTTCAAGGGAAACACCAAATGTTTTTAAATTCCGGTTATTTACTCCTAACATATCTACGGTTGGCAGCAACGACCTTTCCAGTTCTTCCTTGTTATGAACTTCCAACAAAACATCCAGATCCATACTTTTTGCAAGGGTGGAAAATTCTTTCAGTTCCTTTTTTGAAAGACAGGCCGCTATCAATAAAATGGCATCAGCACCATAGGCTTTGGCTTCGTATATCTGATAAGGATCTATTATAAATTCTTTCCGAAGCAATGGAAGGCTGGTAACCGAACGTACCACTAACAAGTCATCCAGCGAACCTCCAAAAAAATGAGTATCCGTTAAAACCGACATGGCACTGACACCTGCATCCTCATAGCCTTTTGCCACGTCTTGTATCAATACTTTTTCGTTGATGACCGATTTACTTGGAGAACGCCTTTTGTGTTCTGCAATGATACCTGTTCCAGAGTTTCTAAGGCTGGTAGCCATTGGAATTGTTTCTCTTGAAAAATGCCGGGACCGTTCCAGAGCTGAGATTGGAAATACAGCCTTTTTAGCAGCTACTTCCTTATATTTATGAGCAATTATGGTATCGAGTATCGTCATTCTTCTATTGACTTAATGCTTGTAACTTTTTTAATGACTTTAGTGCTTTACCGGATTCTAATGCCGTTCTGGCTTTATGAAAACCTTCATCGATACTGCAATTCTCTACTACTGAAATTGCCGCTCCGGCATTGGCGCATACCACATTATTTTGTGCCTCTTTGCCTTTTCCATTTAAAATGTTCATAAATATTTCAGCCGAATCTTTTACAGTCTCGCCTCCGTAGATATCAGACGGTTTAATTTGAGCTACTCCAAAATCCTTAGGGTGTAATACGGTTTCCAAAGTATTTGATATCATTTTTACAGGGCCCGTTAGTGAGATCTCATCATAACCGTCCATAGCATGGAGCACCGTATAGTTTTTATTGTTTTTTTGATAAAGGTAGCCGTACATTCTGGCTAGTTCCAAATCGAAAACACCTACCAACTGGTTCTTTGGAAATGCAGGATTCACCATGGGTCCTAACATATTAAAGAATGTCTTTACTCCTAATTCCCTTCTAATAGGAGCCACATTTTTCATGGCTGGATGGAAGAGAGGCGCGTGTAAAACACAAATACCTGCTTCATCCAGACAACGCTTTAAAAAATCTGCATTATTACTAAATTTAATCCCTAAATATTCCATCACATTGCTACTACCACTTATAGATGAAACCCCATAGTTTCCGTGTTTGGTAACCTGTACTCCGGCACCGGCAGTTACAAAAGAGGCCAGTGTGGAAATATTGAATGTATTTTTACCGTCACCACCAGTTCCGCATAGATCTATGGTATTGTAATCGTCTATAGCTACTGCTAAACAAAGGTCGAGCAGTGCATCACGAAACCCTTCCAGTTCTTCCAATGCAACACTCCGCATCATATAAACTGTAAGAAATGCTGCGATCTGGCTTTGATTGAATTTCCCTTCCGAAATAGATACCAAAACACTTCTTGCTTCTTCTTTTGTAAGCTGTTCATGGTTGATCAACCTGTTTAAGACCTGTTTCATTTAGCTTTCTATCCAGTTTTTAATGATTTGTTTTCCGTTGGGTGTAAGTACACTTTCGGGATGAAATTGAACACCGCGAATATCGAATACCCTATGTCTCAGCGACATGATCTGTCCGTTCTCATCTACTGAAGTTACCTCCAGGCTTTCCGGAAAATCTTCCCGGGAAACTACCCAGGAATGATACCTGCCTATTTCGATTTCGTTTTCCAGGCCTTTAAAAAGAGGCTCGTCGTCTACGACAAGAGTTGCCTTGGTTGCCACCCCGTGAAATACTTCGCTTAAATTTTCCAACTTTCCTCCAAAGACCTCGCCCATTGCCTGTTGTCCCAGGCAAACGCCTAATATACTTTTTGAAGCAGCATATTGCTTTATAAGAGCCTTCAACAATCCGGCTTCGTCCGGAATCCCCGGGCCTGGGGACAGTAAGATCTTATCGTAACCTGAAACTTCATCCAGCAAAAACCGGTCGTTACGTTTTACGGTCACTTCACAATTCAGTTCCTCCAGATAATGTACCAGATTGTACACAAAACTGTCATAGTTGTCAATTACCAAAACCTTCATACTTATATATTTTCTGCAAGTTCCAGCGCTTTTGTCAAAGCACCTAATTTGTTATACACTTCCTGTAATTCTTTTTCTTCATCACTCCCCGAAACAATACCGGCACCAGCCTGATAATACAAATGATGGTCTTTGCTCACAAACGAGCGAATAATGATCGCATGGTTAAAATTACCTTTAAAATCCATGAAGCCAATGGCACCACCGTAAAACTCCCGGCTTCTGTTCTCGTACTTTTCCAAGAGTTGCATGGCCTTATGTTTTGGAGCACCGCTTAAGGTTCCTGCCGGAAAGGTATCCGCAACTATTTGCAAGGTTGAAGTTTCAGGGTCTTTTTTGGCGGTTACTTTGCTTACCAGGTGGATCACATGCGAAAAGAATTGTACTTCCCGATAGGTTTCAACAGTAACATCGGACCCGTGGCGACTTAGGTCATTACGGGCCAGATCGACCAACATGACGTGCTCGCTATTCTCTTTTTCATCTACGGAAAGTTGTTTTGCCAGTTCCGCATCTTTTTCATCATTTCCAGTACGCTTAAAAGTTCCGGCGATAGGGTGGATCTCGGCCCGGTCATCCTTTATGACCAACTGTGCTTCGGGTGAGCTGCCAAAGATCTTAAACTTCCCGTAGTCAAAATAGAAAAGGTAGGGGGAAGGATTTACGCTTCTTAAGGCACGGTATACATTAAATTCGTCACCGGTAAACCCTTGTGTAAAGCGTTTGCTGGGTACGATCTGAAAAACATCTCCCCTGGCACAGTGCTCTTTGCATTTTCTAACGAGGTTTTTAAAATCATCGTCTTCCAGATTTGTTTCAAGGCTGCCCTGACGCTGAAAAGAATATTCGGCAAAGTTCTTTGACCTGAGCAGTTGCTCTATTTGAGGAATATTATTTTTAGCATTGAAACAGTGTGCAAAAAGATAGGCTTCGTTATTAAAATGATTGATAGCTATGATGTTCTGATACACCGCATAATAGCAGTCCGGCATTTGCAGGTTATTCTCTTTTTTTGAAACCGAAATATCTTCAAAATAGCGTACCGCATCATAGGCCATATAACCAAAGAGACCATTATTGATGAATTTGAATGAATTTGTTTCCGAAGTAAAAGATGAAGCAAATGTTTCCAAAACCGAAGGCACTGAAGTTTCCGAAGTAATCTTGGAAACAAGGGTCTCTCCATCCGGAAACTGCTGTGTTATTTGCTCGTTTTCAATTTTAATGGATGCGATAGGGTTGCAGCAAATATAACTGAAGCTATTGTCGTTGGCATGATAATCACTACTCTCAAGTAAAAGACTGTTTGGGTATTTGTCACGCAAGCGTAAATATACGGACACCGGAGTGATAGTATCGGCAAGGAGTTTTTTTGAATATGTTCTTAATTCGTATTTCATAAAATAAAAAAAGGCTTGTCGTGATTGACAAGCCTTTGTATAATGTTATATACGGTAGTGCTTAGCTCACGACTTTTGACGTAAGTTATTCCACCACCATGTATTTATTTTTATTGTGTTCACAATTTCGTTTTCAAATATAGAAATGAAATTTAAAACAACAAGAGAATGTTGCTTAAAATTTTAAAGTAACATCCAATTCGAATTTGTTTGAAATGGTATTGTCTCCCAAACTGTCAAAGAAACTTCCGCTTCCGTAGCGTACTCCATATTTGGTACGGTCTATTTTAAGGCTGGTTCTGGCTGCGGTCTCCCCCATGATAAGTTCAAAGGTAATTGGGTTTGTGGTCCCTTTTATGGTCATATCCCCGGTGACGGTATAGATATTTCCATCTTTAGTGGCGCCTGTGATCACTAAGGATGCGGTGGGGTGTTCTGCAACACCAAAGAAGTCATCACTCTTTAAATGGCCTTCCAGCTTTCCTTTGTATTCACCTTCCAGGTCTTTATTTTTCAGACTGGTCATGTCTACCACGAACTTACCACCAACCAATTGGTCGTTGTCCATTTCGAGATACCCTTCTTTAAGGTCGATAGTTCCCGTATGAGAACCTAGAATTTTCTTTCCTTTCCACTCGATGGTGCTTTCCTTAATATCAATTTTTTTCTTTATAGGTGTAGTAAATGCCATAGTAGTTACTGCAACAGTTAGTATTAATACTGATTTGATAATTGTTTTCATAGCTTAAAAATTTAGTTTAAATGATGATTAAAATTTAAAATGTTCTTAATGTGTCCAATAGATTATTTAATTCTTCCAGCTGCGCTTCGGAAAGATTTTTCAGGACCTTCTCATTATTTAGTTCGGTAACAGGGTCCAGTTCTTTCAAAATAGCAAGGCCTCTTTCAGTAATGAACATTTCCACTTTTCTGCGGTTTTGTTCACAAACCTGTCTTTTTACCCATCCTTTCTTAATGAGTTTGTCTACCAGGCGGGTCGTATTGCTGCTGCGATCGATCATTCGCTCCTGCAATGTGGAAAGGTTGGCCGGACTTCCTTTCTGGCCCCTTAGGATCCGCAACACGTTGTACTGTTGCATTGTTAAACCATAAGGCTTTAATACAACGGCAATGGCTTCTTCCACGATACGGGAGGTATACATGATGTTGATCACAGTTTTGGTGCTGATGGCCATCTTGTGGATGGACTTGATAGCGTCGTCTATAGGTACTGTTTTCATTACAATATTTGTATATACAAATGTAAGATAAATTTTTATTACGAAAAGTACTTTAACAGAATTTTAATCTATAGGAGGTCAAAATTTTTTTTAACTACAAATGATTTGTTAAATAGTTTCTGTTTTTCATATAAATGGATATTTTTAGAAAATGAAATGGATTGCACTTATATTTTTGATGCTGCTCTTAACAGCATGTCCCTATAAGGATTATAAGAATGCCGAACCTGTTCCGGAAGAGGCTACTGCTTTGGAAGCAGAAAAAAAGGATGTCACCGGAGAAGCATCGGCCCACAAAGTTCCTTCTCTGAATTTTGACGGATTGCAGCCATTGCTTTCAAAAGATAATGATTCTACCTACGTGGTCAATTTCTGGGCGACCTGGTGTAAACCTTGTATCAAGGAGATGCCGTATTTTGAAAAGATAGGTTCGGAATATGCAAAAGATAAGGTAAAGGTGTTATTGGTGAGCCTTGATTTTCCGGAAAAGCTGGAATCCCAGGTGATCCCTTTTATTGAAAAAAATAAGATCCACTCAGAAGTGGTCCTGCTGGACGATGCAGATGCTAATAGCTGGATTCCGAAAGTATCCAAAGAGTGGAGTGGTGCCATTCCTGCTACTATAATATATAATAGTGCCACAAGACGTTTTTACGAACGCTCCTTTACCTATGAAGAATTGGAAGAAGAATTAAAAACCGTTTTATAAATTTTAGTTACTATGAAAAAAAGATCAATTAGCATTGTATTGTTCCTTGCCTTAATAGGCGTAGCGGTATTCAGTAGTTTTACGATCACGAATGAAGAAAATGCTGTTGCCGGTTATACCATTGGTGATGAAGCCACTAACATCAATTTACTGAATGTTGACAAGACCATGGTCTCCTATGATGATTACCCTGAAGCTTTGGGCTTTATTGTGATCTTTACCTGTAATACCTGTCCGTATGCGGTTGCCAGTGAAGACCGTATGATTGCTTTGGACAAAGAATTTAAACCAAAAGGCTATCCTGTTATTGCCATCAACCCTAACAATCCTGCTGTTCAGCCGGACGATACGTTTGAGTTAATGCAGAAAAAGGCAAAGGACAAAGGATTTACCTTTCCGTACCTGTATGATGAAAGTCAGACCGTGTATGCTCTGTACGGTGCAAAGAAGACGCCTCATGTGTATTTGCTTCAGAAAGAGGATGGAAAGAAAATAGTAAAATATATTGGAGCCATAGATGATAATGTAAGGAACGGAGCTGCTGTAAAAGAACGCTTCCTGGCCAATGCGGTCAATGAGCTATTGGCGGGAAAAGAAGTTTCAGTAAAAGAGACCAAAGCGATAGGTTGTTCGGTAAAACAATAATTTTTTTGTAAACAGATAAGGGCCAAAAAAAGTGTTTTGGTTTTTTATGGTTCAATTCAACTGAATTGTTATTTTTACGAAAAATTTTAAAGCATGGACCTATCTCAGTCTCAATGGAGAGAACAACTCGCTAAGGACGATAACGCTGTCATTTTAGATGTACGTACGGAAATAGAAGTGGAAGAAGGGCATATTCCCAATATGAAGCACCTCGATATTTACAATGCAGCTGCTTTTATGGCAGAAGCACAACAAATGGATACTTCCAAAAGTTATTATGTATACTGTCGTTCTGGTGGAAGAAGTGGACAGGCCTGTGCGATCCTTAGGTCTTTGGGATTTGAAAAGACCTATAATTTGCTGGGAGGTTTTAACGACTGGAACGGAGAAACAACCATTTAATTTTTTTTACAATGAAAAAGTATCTATCTATTTTAGTTTTAGCATTATTGGTTTCCTTCCAGGCATGTAAGGAATCTAAAGAAGTTCAGGAAAATCAGGAAGTAGAAGCAATGGATGACACCAGGACCAAAGCTTCAAGTGAGGACTTGAAGATATTACTGATCAATCAGGAACAATTAGATAAATCATTGGACCGAATCGCAGGCATGCAATTGGTGGATGTGCGTACTCCCGAAGAGTACAATGCAGGCCATATAAGACGATCTATAAATATTGATATCAACGACGCTTCATTCAAAGAGAAAATAGCTGAATTGGACCTGAACAAGGCGGTGTATGTATACTGTCAAAAAGGCTCTCGAAGTGGCCGCGCCACGCAAGTCTTAATAGAAATGGGTGTTCCCCGTGTCTATGATCTGGAAGGAGGTTTCTCTGTCTGGGAAGCTGACGGCTATGTGGTTGAAAAATAATAACACACTTGACATTTCTTAATATTTTAACAGATCGTTCCCGATAGGTTAATTTCATGCTAAAATTTATGCAATCGCGTAATTTTTGACAAGTTATTTCGATTCTATATATATAAATAACTTGCTATGAAAGATCAGGACCAAATTGTTCAGGAAGAAATGCGCAAGCTCATTAGCAGAAGTTGTGCAGATACCATATTGGTACAAGAAGAATACTATGCTTTTCATAAGGCACTTTTAAAATTTTTCTTCAATTCGGTGGATGTGGCGATAGATTATGAAAAGCAGGTCATTTCTTTATGGACCTCGAAAACAACAAAGTGCTCGAAGAATAAGTTGTATGATATGAACGATGCAATTGCCATTACCATTGCATACACTCATCTGGAAGAGACTCTGAAAGGTTGCCTGGAAAACGGAAAGAACCCATCACGATTCTATAAGACACTCTTGTTCCATTACAACCATGTAGGGCAGGAAATACGAACAGATGCTTTAAGTGCTTAAATATATAAACGATGTCACAGTTGATTTTCTATACCTTCAGAGTTATTGTGCTGGCTACTACGGTAGCAGCTTTAGGAATTCATTATTTACTGAATCCATTGTCCAAACCGGTGGTCCTTGTACTCTACGGGATCATGTTAGTAACCCTATTACTGGGATTGTTAAAACCCGGAAACGAAGAAAAAAGCATAAAAAATGACTTTTAGGTCATTTTTTATGTAAAAAACTGGACGCATTTGTCCTTTTTAAGATCAATGGAAACCGTATTTTCTAAACGTAAGATTGATCCTTGCCCCTTTGTAAGCAGCATCCGCAGGTAAACTGTGTTCTTTCAGGCTTTGCTTCTCCCGTAAACAGAACCTTCTTTCTTCTCCCAGGCCTATGGAAGGTATAACCGGTAAGTGTCTCGACGCGCTCTTTTACCAAAACCATTTCCAGAATAATTTTGTGTTTTGATTTTCGTTTCTCAGGCGAGATATCCAAAGTGTTTGAAATCTGAAAAAAGGCTCTGGAGAAATAATTAAAAACGTTTGTAAACAATTAGAAATCAAATATTTAGATAATAAATTTTCCTTTTTGTCCCACTTTAGGTGTTTTTATGACTTTTGTCATATTTTTTTGAGAAAAAATAGATAACTTTGAACATCTCCCCGTTGAATTAAAATAGCATATTGATGATGTTAAAGTGATATGCCTTGGCTATTATTGGTATTGTTTTGTTGTACATTTTAAACCCTCTTATCTATGAAAAACCTTCTTCTTTTTTTCAGTCCTTCTTTTTATTTGTAATATATCAAGTCTACTCTCTCAATCACAAGAACCTTCCGGACCACCGCAATTGCTTAATCTAAGCAAAAAGTATTAATATTTAAAAAACAATTATTATGAAAAAAATATCTTTATTATTATTTTTCTTTGCAAGTATTATATCCGTATTTGCTCAATCTCAGTTAAATATATATCCAGAGCCACCTATTGATAATTTAAAAGCCCCACAAATTAACAGACATAATGATAATTTTACAGTAAGGGTTAGGCAGTACCCATCTGGTGCTTGGCAAGACTTATATGAATACAAAACTTTTGTAAATAAGACTCAAGACAAATCAGTTTATGAAGAATCGTCGTTTGTTACTTTTGATTTTAGTGGAGAAGTTGAATTAGAAATAACTAGAAACAATAACGTAAATATTGATAGTGTTCGTATTCGACCTCAAAATTTACAAATTCAGCATAATCAAATAGGGAATAATGTGGTTACATTTAAAATAACAGAACCTTCAAAACTATCTTTTGAAATTAACGGAGATAGATATAAAAATCTTCAAATTTTTGCAAATGACATGAATAATGGACCCCCTACGCCAGGTCGAGACGAAACTTTGAAAACTTTTTATGCAGGTGTAACATATACCTTTCCTAATGACGAATATATTGCAACGGATAATGAAATTATCTATTTTGAACCTGGAGCTGTTATAAAGGGAAGAATTTCTGTTGTAGATAAAGAAAATGTAACTATAATTGGCAGAGGTATTATAGATTTAATTGATTTCAGAAAACAATATGTTCATTCTACAACGTGGAATCCTCCTTATGAATATTTACATGGAATTACAATAAGACGTTCAACAAATGTTACAGTTGATGGGCTTATTATTAATGATCCTCAAATATTTTGTGTAGAATTAGTAGAAAATGATACTATTACTATTAACAACTTAAAAACTTTCTCTAGAGTATTATGGGGAGATGGGATTAATATGGTTGGGACAAGCGATGTTACTATAAATGACTGTTATATCCGTACTTCTGATGACTGTATTGCTATATACGCTTCTAGGGTTAGAGATTGGGATTGGCAAAATAAAGATGCTTCAAATATTTCAGTATCAAATATGGCATTATATGCAGACGTAGCACATCCAATTGAAATTGGATGGCATGGAAATCAGGGGATAGATGGTGAAATAGGTGGATACCCTGGTAGTGGTGGTAATGAAGTAGATGGTAATGCAATTTATTTTTTACGTTTTGAAGACATTGATATATTGGAACATGACGAACCATTAACAGAATTTCAAGGTGCAATCTCAATAAATTGTGGTGATAAAAATAGATGTGTAGATTTTAAATTTGAAAATGTAAGAGTTGAAGATTTTACAGATGGAAGATTATTAACAGTAAAAGTTGAGCCAGGGGAATATGGTGCGGCGACAACAGATGGAGATAAAGTGAAAGATATTAGGTTTGAGAATTTAACATATAAAGGATATGGTGAGGAGACCTCAATCATTAAAGGTCTTAATTGTGAACGTTATGTAGATGGTGTTCACTTTCAAGACTTTAAAGTAAATGGGACAATCATAAATAATTTATCTGATTATAACTTTAGTACTAATAATTATGCATATAATATTACTTTTCAAGAGGCAAACAACTATTCTACAAGCTTACAAGATGGAAATTCTTATAAAATAAAGAATAAAATTACTGGGAAATACCTGCAAAGCTCCACTAGAATATTTGATAACGATACGCAAAAAAGATATGTAATAACTAAACCAATTACTAATTCAGATTCTCAACTTTGGAAAGTTATTAGAATACCAGGGACTGGTCATTATACTTTTCAAAATGTAGATAATAATTATTATCTCACTAATAGTGATGGACAGTTCGTAAATGATTGTCAAGCTAGGTACACCATAACATCTCCTTTAATTCCTCTACATACAGAACAGGAATGGAAAATTAATAAAAATGCACTAGGGAATTATAGGATAAACAATGCCTATACTAGAGCATATTTACAAAATTCAGACGAGCAATATTATAATACAACCGGGGAATATACTATTACCTCTCCAAAAGATATTGTAGATTTAAATCAAGAATGGGAAATAATTAATGTTAGCCCTTTAAAAAAGGATAGTGAAGAAAATGTATATAAATTAGACAATACAGATATTATTCTATATCCAAACCCATCAAGTGGATTAATTAGCATTAAATCTCTAAAGGATATTTCTAATTCAATAATAAAGGTCATAGATTTTCAAGGAAGATTAGTTTATAGTTCAAAAATAAAAGACTCAACTTATACTCATAATATTGAAAATTTAAAAAGTGGAGTTTATTTTATAAGATTAGAAAATGAAGAAGGTGCTTTTCATATAAGTAAATTAATTAAAAATTAATTAAATAAGAATTGATAAAGAACGGCGATAAAAGTATCGCTGTTTTTTATTTTAAAAAATTACAGAGAAGATTAATTTGGTCTGTATAAAACTACATATCGAAACAACCTCTTGCTCCCGCAAGGCTCTTATCTGGTGGCCTAAATTATAACTAGAACATTTATTTGTTGTGTAGAATGGAAATGGAGTAGTGCAAGAAATATTAGTGATAAAAACCCGCCAATGGAGATTGATACTATTGGTTTTTTGGGATAAAAATAGAATGACACTAGCTGCAAGCTAGTGGTAGCAGGGGTTAATAATAATACTGGTAAATTACTAACCGAGTATGAAATTGACGGTTATTTAGAGTACATTTTGAAAATTTGTATTGATAAAAAACTTTGCCAATTTTTTTCTATTATTCAGGTTTTCATCTTGCGCCTGACGATTTGAATAAACGCTCGTTTTAATGGCGTTTATTTTTTGTTATAAGCTTTTGGTCACACCAATACCAGACAGCATCTTCACTCCCAGGTTCATAGGGCGCAAATTTTTCGAATTCCATCCCAATTTTTTCCATCACTCTGATCGATGCTTTATTTTCTTTCATTGCAATCGCAATTATTTTTCTTAATTCGAGTTTATCAAACCCGTAAGTTAAAATTGCATGAGATGCTTCTGTTGCTAAACCTGACCCCCAAAATTCTGGCAAGAATCTATAACCAAGGTCAATTTCATCAAATTCTGGTAGATACGCTAAACCAGCCCAACCTACAAATTTCATCCCATTCTTTAGAATAGTAGCCCATCTTCCGTATCCATACTTCTCATAGTCGTTAATTCTTGTCCGTATTGCCTCTTCTATTTCTTCTATAGATTCAACCACAGGTTCCCCCGTATACTTTTGTACCTCCGGATCAGAATGTAACCTAAATATTTTCTCTTTGTCATCCAGAGTAATTTTCCTTAACAATAATCTTTCTGTTTCTATCAAGGCTTTCACTTTATTGCTTATAACGTGTTTATATATGATTTGTACGGCTTAGAATCCGCAGGATTTCAGAAGTAGGTGAGAACAAGCAATTACTTATAGTCATTGTTGGCAACTGGTTTTATTTATTCTTTGTCAATTAATAAATGTTCTCGAATTCGTTTTTTTAACAATTCATAATCTTTATCGTGTTGCTTTCTTTCAGTTTCAAATACTCTCCATAAGTCCTGATATTTAAACTTCTCTGAAAAAATTTCATAATCGTCTGATTCTTTATCCAAATATGCTTTAGTAATATCGGTTACTAATTTAGTAAGTAAAACTTTTAAAGTATGATGTAAATTCACAGTCATATTCTTGCCAATTTGATTTGCTACATCTTGAATATCCTTTGGAAGAAATGGGTTATTACTTAAATCACGAAGTTTTTTATGAAATTCAACATACTTTTTAGTGTAGAAAATTCGGTGAATTTCAACAATACCCTTTTTTGCGCTTTTCTCATATAATTTTTGTCTTTGCCTATTATTCGGCTCAAAAATCAAGTTGTCATATTCATCAATATTACCTTCTACTAAAATGAAATTATATATATCATTTTCTAAAAACTCAAACCAACCTGCTATATTTTGCTGGTATTCAGAGTATTTATTAGAAATCTTATTAATGTCAGCCAAATTATAATCTCGAAGAGCTATATCTACATTATATCTATAAATATTATTATAGTCAATTGCTCTATCAATAGAATTACCATCTGTAGTAAATAATGTCAAAAATTCAGTCAATACCTGAGTCTGTATTTTAGCAACTTCATTTCTTTTTGGTTGAAAAATTGATGACTTCGCTCTCTTATAACTCAAAATTGCAACCAAAGTTCCTGTAGCAGTAAAGGCAATTGTTGAAATGTCTTTTAGCCAAGAAGAATTATCTCTTAAAAAATTAATAATGTCATTCATTTCAACTTATTACCAACGTGTTCGTTTATGGTTAGTTGCGTGTTTTAAACACCTAATTTAGCTAATACAAACCGAATAGAAAATCCGCGAGGATTTTCGTAAGTAGTCTGGAACTAGCAATAAATTATATACGGTGTTACTCAACGTTATTCTTTCAATTTATTCTTTAATAATCCAATTATTTCGTCCGCATCAGAATTCCGAAAATCGACATAACCGATTGTTTCGTTCAATCCTGGGATTTCTGTGTCATCCAACTTAAGTGGCAAAATATATTCCTTATTTTGACTAAATGCTCTCGCTTGAGCAGCTTTTCTTTCGTGATTAGTCCATTGCTTTTCTTTGTAGTCATTTGAGATAATCATAAGACAAAAAGTAGCTTTGTTTTTATAAACATCATTTAGATGTTCATAAAGGTCTTTTCCCCATAAAGTTGCTTTCTCGTATAAGTCATAAAACACTTTAATCCCGTTTGAAGTCAATTTTTCGGCAATTTCCTCTGCTATTGCTCGGTTTTCTCCAGCAAATGAAATCGCAATATCATAATCATTTTTTGATTTTGATTCTTCTAAAGGATTTGTAATAGTCGATGAAACAGGGATTTTTCGATATTGTGCTTTTTCGGTTAATTCTAAACCTACAAAGCACAGTCTTTTATTTAATTCCACAAGTCTGTGTTTAAAAACCTCTGGATTGTCTATATATCTAACTGGTTTCATTGCTCTTGATAGAAAAGTCAGGATATTGTTAGAACATCTATTTTTATTTTGGTAGTTAGCAAATGCATTAAATAGTCTTTTCCACTTTGTAAGAGTTGGGTCAGTATCTTGAATCATAGATTCTGCCAAAATTCGTCCTATTTCGGTTCCTGTCAATCCAGTATCTGTATTTGCAATTACTCTACAGATATTTTCTAATATTTCGCTTGAAATTGGTGCTTGTTTTGTTGGCATTTACGATGTTTCTTTTAATGTTGGGTAACGTAGTGGTATACTTACTGGTGTATATACCCCCATTATATATACACTTACAAATCTAAGGGTTTTTAGTGGAGCCGGAGAGAACCAAGTGTATAAAAATATCCTATAGATATTCTTAGTGAAGGTGCCAGCTGGCGGATTGGCTTTCGAAGCCAGAAGACGGAACGAAAAAAACCTTTAATTCAGCTATAATTATAAAAACCTTTTGTACATAAATGCTCTACCTGAACCAGATTTTAAATATTTTTCAAATTTAAAGGCCTTGTATTTATTAGAGAAAGATGGGTACAGAAAGGCTAATAATCAATTTATTCAAATTTTAAAGTTTTTTAAAATGAAACCCTAAAAGTAAAGTTAGGCGTAAACCTAAGTGCAATTTCATTAATTTCTTCAATATTATTGGAATGATTTATCCTGAAAAAATGATTATACGTATTAGTTCTGTCTAAAACATTCCAAATTGAAAACCCAACTCTAGCTTTTACTTTTTTGGAAAGATTGAAATCATAAATTGCCGAAATATCAACGCGAAAATAGTCATTAAGATTGTCTGTATTTGCAGTTTCAAAATTGAGTTCTTCATTTACAATTTCGTTTCCTGAAACCAATAAAGTTGTAGGCTTTCCACTATGCCAATTTAGACCACCAGAAAATTTAAAATTGTTCCAACTATAGTTTATCCCATACGTTAAACTGTGCCGAATGTCTAAATTGTTATGAAAAATACTTGGCGATACTTCTTCAAAATTGTAAGTATTTTTTGCATACGTATAGCTCAGCCAGGTATTTACAGTCTTAAAGCGCTTGTTAAACAGTACCTCTACACCTCTTACAAAGTAACTTCCAGTAATTCTAAGTGTTTCAAATTGATTCTGAAAGCCTTGACTTTGCGATGTAATACCATCTATATGTTTTAAAAAAGGTTCTACGTTTACAAGCAGCCCTTTTTTTGAATAGGTAAATCCTACTGAAATCTGCTTCCCTTTAATTATGGGAATATCCTGAGAAGGATTAGATACAACCCATTTTCTGTTTTCTACACCTAAAAAATCACTCTGAAAATCTACAATTTGCGATGTAGTTTGACTTTTTAATTCGCCCAAAAGCTGAAATGAAAAATCTTCTAAAAAATTATGACTAAAACGTAAACGAGGTTCTATTAAAACGTTATTAAATTTTGAAATATGATTAACTCGTGTACCAGCCGAAGCAGTAGTTTTATTATTTTTTGATTGCCAATTTATTTCAGAAAAAAAGCTATTTGTGCGCAATACCTGCGTATCGGTAATTTCGAAAAAAGGGTTGTTAATTTGCTCAAAATTGGTAATACCAGTTTCGTTATATTGATAGCCGATCGTTGTTTCAATAGCTTCATGAAATTTAACTCTGGTAACAGTTTTAAAACCATTTTCTAAAACTTCATTACGCTGTAATAATGCCTGATTGTTAAGAATATCAGCATTAATTGCTTCTAGCTTGTAATTGGAACCATACAATTGTGTTTCAGTAGTTATTGCACCATTCCATTTTCTTTTGTGAAAAATTCCTCCCGAAATATTATTTTGAGACAACCTACTTTTTCTAGAAAAATCGACATTATCTATCGTTGCATTTTCCAAAAAGTCAAGATTATTATATATCAATAAAAAATTAACTCGTAGTTGGTCTTTTTCTGAAACTTGATAACCTAATTTAAAACTAGTGTCGAAAAAAGCAAAATCGTTGTTGGATGTAGATTGCAGATCACTGGTGGTTATAACTTCAGAGTTTTGAAAAATTTTATCAAAATATTTTGAATATGTAGGTGTTTCAACAAGGTTATTTAAGGATTTTCTACCTGATATTTCTACAGTTGCTTTTTTACCAACAGGAAATCCTGAATAAACATCTGCATTTATTAAGTTGAATCCAGCACTTCCGTAAATACTATCTTTCCTTTCTTGATTGCTTTCCATTACTATAATTCCTGAAACCCCATCGCCATAATGCGCGCTGCTTCCGTTTTTAATAAGTGTAGATTTTTGTGTAAGTAATGGATTAAAAGCTGAAATAAGCCCAAAAAAATGACCACTTTGATACATTTTTATACCATCCCAAAGAATTAAATTTTGGTCGTTGGTGCCGCCTCGTATGTTTAAAAACGAAACAGTTTCGTTAACGCTTTGAACTCCTGGAAGTGCTTGTAAAGTTTGTAACACATCGGGTTCAATTAAGCCTGGAAGTATATCAAACTTTTTATAATTTATAGTAATTGCACCATTATTTTCTTTTTTTATTCCACGTGTTAAGTAGTTGGTTAACAATACAGTTTCTAAAATTTCAATTTTTTGAAGTAATAGAATTTTGATACAATTACCTGAATTTTCTACTGAAACGGTAACAGTTTTAGATTCGTAATTGGTTTTATTTATAGTAACTTCTTGTTGTCTTTTTGAAGATAGTATAGTTACAATTCCTTGATTAGTACTTAAAAAAGTTTGATGCTTTGTTGTTACAACAACATTTGTTATTGGTTGGTTTGTAAATTCATCAATAATGACAAGGCACATAGCATTTAGGTTATCTTTTTGTTTTACGGCTATGCTATTATCGGGTAGTTTCCGGTAATTAAATAAAGTTTCTTTTTCAAGAAAGCTGAGTGTTTCTTCTAAAGAATTTGGTAGTTTTTTATCTAAAAAATGATTTTGTAAAATGGCGTCTTTATAAGAAAAAATAACGCTGTGTTTTTTTTCAATAGTATTAAAAACAGTTGTTAATTGGGTTCTTCCGGAACTATTTTGTGAAAAATTAGGAAGTATGTAGCAAACGGTAAAAAGAAAATAGAATAGTCTCTTTATGTTCTTCACAAATCTATTTTTTGAGTGTTACATTTTTTTTATTTATTGTTGCGATTAATCCTAACGGAATTGCAACCGAGTTAATTGCAGTTGTAAGGTCATTATGTGTAATACTTCCTGTAAATAAGGTGTTTACGTCAAAACCTTCAGTAGTAATTGTGACATTATATTGGCGCTCAATTTCCGAAATAACTTCAAGAATTGCAATACTTTTAAAAAGTGTTTTGTTTAAAATCCAATCTGGTTTTTCTGAATTTGTAGTAATTTCTTGTACTTTGCCTTTATACACTTTAAAAGTAGCACCTGGAACTAGGTTTTGCGAAATGTTTTTATAGGCTACGGAAATCAAACCTTCAAAACAAGTAACTTCAAAATAATCTGGGCGGTCTTTTACATTAAACTGAGTACCTAAAACCGTAACAGTTCCTTGAGTTGTATTAACGGAAAAAGTATTTCCTTTTTCAACTTTAAAATAGGCTTCACCTTCAAGCGAAAGAGAGCGTTTGTCCTTCCAATTATTTTCTTCAAATTTAATTGTTGACCCAGCATTTAAAACAACTTCTGAAGTGTCGGGAAGTAAAAATTCTATTTTTTCAGAATTTTCAGCAACATAACTCACCGTATTTAAGTTAAAAACTGTAAAATACGTTGTAAAACAAATAGCAACTATTGCCGCAATGGAAGCATAACGAATCCAAAGTGGTTTTACCTTTGCTTTTTGTGGTGTTTTATCTAGTGTTGTTTTTAAATTTTTATAACCACCTTTGGTGTCAAAAGCAGGGGCTTTAAAAAGCTTAGCAGTTTCTGAAATTTTATCCAAAGACCCAAAGGCGTCTAATTGTTTAAACGCCTCTAGTTCCTTTTCGGTTAGATTGTGGTCCAACCATTTTTCAATTAATTCTTTCTTTTTCATATGTGCCATATATATAACAACTCATAGGTTAAAATTCCTACCCTAGTTATTATTTGTTTCAGTTAATTGGTCTGTAAGCGTTTTTACAGCAGTATAAATACGTTTTTCTACTGCTTTTCTCGAAATGTTTAAAAGCTCTGCAATTTCCTTATGTCGTTTGCCTTCGGCTCTATTTAGTAAAAAAGCAACGCGCTGTTTTTCGGGTAATTTTGCTAAGGCTTTTTGGTAGCGTTCTAAGTATTGCTTTTCTTCAAAAATAAATTCTGGAGTAACATTTGTGTGTTCTTTTATAGGTTTTTTTTGATAGTTTAAAACTATTTTTTGGTGTTTAATAGCATTTAAAGTTTCATTGTTAATTATGGTAAACAAAAAACTCTTCGCCTTTTCTGGAGGTACATCTTTACATTTGTTCCACAATTTTATAAATGTCTCTTGTACCTTATCTTCTGGATTATATTGTGCGCCAAATTTGTAATATATAAAATCGTGAAGATCTTTTGAAAAACGTTCATATAATTTTGTGAAAATGTGTTCTTCACAAACATTTTTATTTAAAGATTTGGGCATTTCTTTTTTGTGTAAATATATTTATTTAAAGACTTATGCATTTCTTTTTTGTGTAAATATATTTATTTTTGAGTAGGAACTTTGAATCTTAAGTTGTTATATTTTATAGAAATACTATTATGAAAAAGTTTAGCATCGTTTTTATATTTATTTTTTTGGTGTTTAGTTGTCAAAAAGAAGAGCTAACTATTATACAAACTCCTCCGGAAGCTTCTTTTTTAGAAGATAAAGAGTTGCTTGACTTAGTGAGTTCGGTTTCTGCTCACGACGGAAGGTTTGATGATGTAATTGATAAATCCAGCTGCTTTAGTATTAATTTTCCTTATCAGGTTATTTTAAATAGTGAAGTTTTTCAAATTAATACAGTAAACGATTTATTGCCAATTACAACAGATGATGTGATTACACTTGTGTTTCCAATTACGGTGTCCTTTGCCAATTATGTGGAAGCGCAGGTTACTTCTACCGAAGATTTTAATACTTTAATTGAAAACTGTGAAAATGGCACACTTTTTAATGACCGTATTGTTTGTGTAGATTTTATATACCCCATTACGGTTGCTGTTTATAACAGTGCTTCAAGTGATTTTGAAACTGTGCGTTTAGACCACGACCAAAACACTTTTGAAACCATTACAGATTTTGAAACCAATACCTTAGCATCTATTAATTACCCAATACAGCTTGTAACAAGCACTGATGTTTTTATTACTGTTGAAAGTAATACAACGTTAAAAGGAACAATTTTAGAACATTTTAATTTTTGTGAGTAAACAATTTTTCTTTTTTTTCTTCTGAAAATAGATTCTTGCCTTCGTAGGAATGACAACTCAATAAAAAGAGTTAATGGTAAGCAATTTCCTTCTTTATTCATTAATTGAAATCGATAACTATTCTTTATGGATATTTTTCGTTGCTTTAATTGTTAAGATTATACTAAAACAAAAATAGTTTTTAGGAAAAAAAAGGTTTCAGTTGTTCCATAGCTGAATGTTAACCCAATAAAATATATTATGAGAAATTTATTTAAAATTACCCTACTACTATTTTCTGTTTTAACGGTAGTTTCTTGTAGTGATGATGATGACAACTCAGCACCACAAGGCGATGTTACTATAGCTGAATTTGTAGCAAATAATGATGATTATTCATCCCTTCGTGCTGCTCTTGATGTTGCTGGGCTTACCGAAACCTTAAATGGAACAGCAGAGTTTACTGTTTTTGCACCAAACAATGCTGCTTTTAGTACTTTTCTAGAGGCAAACGGTTTTGCAAGTTTAGATGATGTTCCTGTAAGTGTATTAACAAATGTATTACTTAACCACGTTGTAAGTGGCGTTAATGCTTCTCAAGATTTAACAACAGGATATATAAATTCGTTAGCTACTTTTGGAACTACTTCAAATAACCTAAGCTTATTTATAAATACTGCTAGCGGTGTTACTATTAATGGTGTTTCAGATGTAACAACAGCAGATATTTCAGCATCAAATGGTATTATTCACGCAGTAAACACTGTTATTGGCACACCAAATATAGTTACTCAAGCTACTGCAAATTCAGACTTTTCTGTATTAGTAGATGCTCTTGGAGCTGCGAGTGATTCGAGCATAGATTATGTAGCGTTACTTTCCGGGTCTGCAAATTCACCATTTACAGTTTTTGCTCCTACAAATACTGCTTTTACAAACTTACTAACTTCACTTGGTTTTAATTCACTTAGTGAAGTGCCAACCAATGTATTGCAGATTATTTTAAACTATCACGTTATTATTGATGCTAATGTAAGGGAAGAAAATCTAAGCGATGGTCAAACTGCAACAACGTTTCAAGGCGAAGACATTACAATTAGCTTAACAAGTGGAGCTCAAATTATTGATGCTTCTGGAATGGCTTCAAATATAATTGCAACAAATGTACAAACAGGAAATGGTGTTATACATGCTATAGATAAGGTCTTGTTACCGCAAGAAGCCATTGATATTGTTAATCCTACTATAAGTAATTTGGCAATGATGACCGCAGATTTATCTTCACTAGCACAAGCATTGCAAATTACAGGGCTTGATACTGTATTGAATGACCGAAATGGAGACTTCACAGTTTTTGCCCCTACAAATGCTGCTTTTGATACTTTCTTAGCTGGAGCTAATTTAACCGATGTACCTGTTGCTGTTTTAACTCAAGTGATTTTAAATCACGCCTTAACAGGGACGTTTTTATCAACAGATTTATCTACATCTTATACTACAACTCTTGCAACCTATGCAGATACTTCAAGCAACCTAAGTTTGTATATTAATACTGATAGTGGAGTAAGACTTAATGGCGTATCTAGCGTTGCAACAGCAAATGTTGAAGCTGCAAATGGTGTAGTACATATTGTCGATGCAGTTATTGGATTGCCAACCGTAGTTACCTTTGCAACAGCAGATCCTACTTTTGAGACCTTAGTAGCTGCGTTAACTAGAGATGATCAACCTGATTATGTATCAGTATTATCAACACCACAAGGAACAAGCCCCGCTCCTTTTACAGTTTTTGCCCCCACAAATGCTGCTTTTGGAGATTTGCTAGCCGAATTAGGAGTTTCTGAATTAGGCGATATAGCTGGGGCTACACTAACAGAAACACTTAATACTCATGTAATTGCAGGTGCCAATGTAAGAGCCGAAGATTTAGTTTCTGGCACGGTATCTACATTAGGTGATGATATTGTAATTGATGCTGGTGCTGCAACCATTACTGATCTTAATGGCAGGGTAAGTAATATTATAGTCACCAATGTACAAGCCGCAAACGGTGTAGTGCACGCAATAGATAAGGTAATTTTACCTATGCTTTAGTTACTTGTTTTTTGATATATGAATGCTTACTGATTAAGCAAAAAATAATAAACCCTGTAATTATACGTAATTACAGGGTTTTTCGTGGAGCCGGAGGGATTCGAACCCTCGTCCAAACGCGCAACAATGACGCTTTCTACATGCTTAGTTTTCATTTGGATTTTCGTCTGCTTCCCGGTCGAAAACTACCAAGTCACAGCTTAGCTTCAATTAAGCTTCGCAAGTGCATCAAAGCCCTGCACAAACTAGGTTTACTTTTACGAAGTCTCTATATCGATTGCCGTAAACCAAGGCCATCGAGAGACTTCCTGCTTTCCGACCTTGTCGAACGAGGCATTATCCTACTATAATTCGGATTATGCAGCTAGGGCGTAGTTATTCTCGCCGTTTAAAAAGTGTGAAATATGAGATTTACGAGCTGTATTCCAGCGCTCGGCATGCTTACATTATCATTAGACCCGCTGTCAAAACCAGTCGGCCCCTAATATTTTCAAAGATCATTTGGCGGGTTCGCCTTGCAAAACAATGCGACCGGGCTTTCGCCTTTACATGGTAAATTGCCTCAATCCCTACCCGAAATGGAATGCAAAGATACACTAAAAACACTATCTTTGCCGCCAGTTAAAAATAACAAAAACTATTCCAAATGGCTGTCACCTTCGCAATCATCAAAGAACGTAAAAATCCACCTGATCGCCGTGTCGTTTTTTCACCCCAAAAATGTCAGGAAGTCAGGGAGACATTTCCGAAAGCGAAGATCATAGCAGAAGCGTCAGATATTCGTATTTTCCCCGATGAAGCCTATAGCGAAGCAGGTATTGAGGTAAAAGAAGATGTTTCGGAAGCCACGGTCATGTTAGGAGTAAAAGAAGTACCGATAGATGCGTTGATACCCGGTAAAAAGTATTTTTTCTTCAGTCATACCATAAAAGAACAACCCTATAACCGAAAACTATTAAAAGCCATTCTCGATAAAAAAATTGAACTCTATGACCATGAAACCATTGTAAATAAGAATGGCCGCAGATTAATAGGTTTTGGTCGCTATGCAGGATTGGTAGGAGCCTATAACGGATTTCGGGCCCTAGGATTAAGAGACGGCCTGTTCGAATTGCCTAAAGTAGAAACTCTGGCTGACCTCGATGCGGTAAAAGCAGAATTGGACAAGATCACCCTCCCGGAACAATTGCGAATTATCTTATCCGGTACCGGAAAAGTAGCTCTGGGAGCTAAGGAGATTTTGGATCATCTAAAGATCAAAGAAGTTACGGATGCAGTATACCTTACATCTTCTTTTTCAGAACCTGTGTATTGCCTTATTGATGTGATGGAATACAACCGTCGTAAAGATGGAAAAGCAGGAGATAAGTATGAATTCTATAAAGACCCTTCCGGTTATGAAAGTAATTTTATGCCGTATGCCAAAGTAAGTGATGTATTTATTGCCGGTCACTTTTATGGTAGTGGCGCACCTTTCTTGTTTACAAGAGAAGATGCCCGGCATCCCGATTTCAATATTAACCTTGTGGCAGATATATCCTGTGATGTGGATGGTCCGGTGGCGAGTACACTTCGTGCATCGACCATTGCAGCCCCGTTTTATGGTTATGACCCAAATACCGAAACTGAAACGGCTTTCAATGCACCCGGCGCGATCACTGTCATGGCAGTGGATAATTTACCTTGCGAATTACCTAAGGATGCCAGTGAAGGCTTTGGAGATATGTTCTTAGAACAGGTGATACCCGCCTTTTTTAACAATGACAAGGATGGGGTTTTGGAACGTGCCAGAATGACTACACATCAAGGGGTTTTAACAGAGCGTTATGTATATCTGCAAGACTATGTGGATGGGAAAAATTAAATCTTTTCTATAACAATAGGGTCTTTGGTTTGGTATTCAATAACCTTGGAGAAGAAATCTTTAAGGCTTCCGTAGGATTCTGGATTAAAACTATATTCATTGAGTTTTAAATTGAACCTCAAGCTAACTTTTCCATTACTTTCACTGTAAACGATAGTACATGAGCCTACATTTTCAGGCAGTTTCAAATTTCTGTTTTTCGGTAAGTTTACGACTTCATATGTATCCTTTAGATCGATAGTAAGAAGATAGGTATTCTGACTTGAATGGCCCAATTCTATGGGATACGTCCTTGTTTCAGAAGTAAAAGGGTTGGAAACATAATTTTTTTGAAGAAAATAAGGATATAGGTATATCTGATTTCCAACTAATTCAGATTCAAACGTAATATTATAATTTTCCTTAAAAGGTGCTTCCAAATCCAAACGGTTTTCCATAGTATAATCACTAAGCTCAAGATCCGTAAGCACATTTTCTTTTTTAGAAAAATATTCTCCTTCAGACAATTTGCTTACTTCTTTTCTTTTTTCAACTGCCTTATACCCTGAATGAATCTCACTAACTTTACCTTTGAACATGCCTTCTTCATCAATGGTTAATGCAGCATTTATATAACTTACGTTTCTTTCAAAAGGAAGTACAGGCTTCCAATAACTTCCCTTTTTAAAATCCATAATTCGTGCATCCTCATTCAATAACCTGAATGGAATGACCCCAAAACCAGAATACTATCTGTTGCATCCAGATAGTATTCTTTCCCTTCAATAGAAATATAGGCCAGCAGGTAGTTGAATTCGGTTAATACCGGATACAACTTGGTAGGAACTCCATTATCCCGGGTGGAGTGCAAAACTATTTTAGCATCCAACCCAGCCACTTCCAGTGCATTTAATAGGGCTAGATTGATTTCGGCTGCGTTTCCGGACTTTTTTTCATATGCTTTTTTTACATTATTCTCTGCAAAAAAACCATTAGCACCATCCCAGGAAAAATGGTCCTGAATATGCTTGTAGATTGCTTTGGCTTTTTCGGTAGGATTTTGGATACGTACTATACTTTCGGGGATATTGTTTTTAAAAAAATTAGTATAGCTCAGTTGCCGCCCAAGATCATTATTATATCTTATTTCTTTGTCTACATCTCTCCATTTTTTAGTATAGATTTCTTTCCCACTATTTGGATTTGTATATTCTCGTAATTCGAAATTTAATTTTGGGAGATAATTATTTTTAGATAACATAAAATCCTCTTCTTTGAAGGCCGGGACGTCCTTCATAGCATAAATACCTATTTCGCAATCCGCACTCATGGAATGTCCGGGAAGTGAAAAACAATTCCGTTTAATACTGGATTCATATACGGATAAAAGATCTGTTGAGCCAATCATGGACTTATTGTAGACAAAATTTCCCGGTATTTCTATGGCAAATTCACTGTAGACCTTTGGTAATTCTTCCTGAAAGATCCATCCGCCAAAATTAAAGAAGTAAGGAGAAGTAATTTTATATCGGTACTCAATGATACTTCCATCCTTTATATTGGGAAAAGTAAATCGTTTGGCTGCCCAGTTTTTGCTGAGATCCACATCAAAGATATCTTCACTTTTAACATATACCTTATGATCGCCATTGTGTGTAATAGCTTTTAATTCAACGATCTTTTCTTTTGAAGACTTATTTTTATATATCGGAATTTGTACAGATCCATGGTCGAATTTTTTAGCATCAATGACCTTAATTTTTTGATGCACTTCCTTTACTAATTTAATATAATTATCAATTAATTTAACACTGGTAGCTCCAGATTCAAAAAGAACTACTCCGGCAGCTTCAGGATCTTTTTTATAGGTTTTTAAAGCAAGTTCGGACTTAGAAGGTTCCCCAAATTCTGCTTTTGTACGTTGTTGTGCAGTTACAAAGGAAAAACAAAATATGAAAGAGACAAATGTGAATTTTTTAAGGAGGGACATTTAAGAGTATTTGTATAAAATATTAACTGCTTAAAAGTACATTAAATGATATAAATAAAACACTAATCACTATTATTTTTGTTGAGTTTAATGATCGTAAAAATTATTAAAAAACCTATGCTATACGCAAATAAATCCCACCAATCAAAAACAGAACCCAGTATAATACGCAATAGCTTTGATTGGATATTAAACGTTTCAACAAGATCAAAAAACTGAAGTAGTTCAATCATAAATGCAAATAGCAGAATTCCAATCGCTAATTTTTCCGAAGCAATGGAAAAGAAGCTCTTCAGAAAGGTAAAAAGTAATAGGACTACCAATACATCTCCTAAAAACCCTCTTATCAAAGGGTGAAAATGGAATACTGCAATGGCGATTTCCACTATCAATAAAATGAAGAATAATAGCAAGTATTTTTTCATTTAATGTTGTTTAATTGATAGAAGTATGAAGCCGGAAGTATGAGGTGGGGAGCTAGAAGTCTGTAGTTTTATTTTTAATCAGTATTGCTTCAGACCTCCAGCTTCTAGCTTTATACCTTATCTCCCCACTTCAGTCTTTAATCATTCCCCCAGTCAATTTTTCGTGAAGCAAACATAATAATGGCAAGGATCACAAACAGTCCTATACTTCCTACCAGCAATGCATAATTTTCCAACTGAATGATCACATAAATGAATCCGTATAACGATGCAAGTGAAGTGCAAACCAGTAAAGGAAACTTAAATCCTTTTAAAATGGCTCTTGAATAAATGGTTATCAATCCTAAAACCGAAACTCCAGCTATGGCATAGGCTTTTAGAAATGAGCTATGTTCTGATATGGATATAAGCAAAGTATAGAACATGACCAATGCCAACCCGATCATTACATATTGAAAAGGGTGAATGTAGATTTTACTTACCAGTTGGATCAACAAAAAAACAAGAAGGGTAAGCCCAATGACCATGAACCCGTATTTGGCTGTACGCTCACTTTTTTGATATTCGTCTACAGGAATAATGAAGCTGGTGCCAAATCCAAAAGCACTTAGATCTGGAAGAGAACCAAAGAACTGCTGTTCGAATTGACGATTTATCTGGTACACCTGCCAATCTGCATGAAAACCATCTTTTGTAATTTCTTTAGTACCGTGATCCGGTAAATAACGCCCGTCAAAACTGGGAGAGTGCCAATCTGAATTCATTGTCGCTTTGGTTTCTTTTCCAATAGGAATAAATTTGAGGCTTCCGCTACCGTTAATCTTTATATCGAATGAAAAAGGAATAGTGTTTTCACTTTCAGCAAAATTGGTTTTAATGATCTCGCTCTCAATTACGTTGAGATAAGATTGACCGTATTTAGGATTCATAGAGAGATTTTCATCGGCCAATGTAACCTCCATGGAGTTTCTGATACCTTTTAAGTTTGATGTCCTGATCTCTACAGTAACTTTGTCCCAAAGGATATCTTCTGATGCAATATTCTTTTCGGAAAAATCTATCTTCGGAAAGTTTCCTTTTACGTTCATATCTGCTGTATATACTACAGATTCATAGATCCCTCGTTTCAAGGGTTTGGAATCTACATTAGAATCTATATACAATGAATCCGGAAGCAGATATGCATTTTTAAATAGGACTTCTGTTTTTACCTGATAACTTTTGGTTTTTTCATTGTAGATCTTTTCTTCTTTATAGGTTCTGTAAGGGATCTTTAATATGGGCCCCGATAGAAGGACTTCATTACCCCATTTCCCATTGATATCCTGTATTACTTCTGTTTGTCGGTACGCCCTTTCATTGATAAGGCTTTTTACAAACTCCAGAGGGATTAATAGTACAATCAATAAAAATCCAACGATTAACATTCGCGCTGTAATTGAGTTGCGTAACCAGTTTCCAAATTTGCTTCTTTTTGGTTCCATAATTAAAATTTAAAGTACTTTGTATTTCAAAGTGAATTAATAAAAAAATATTATTTTTTTTTGATCAGTTTTTCCAATGCATCGATATGTTTTTTAAATTCTATTTTTCCAAGCGTAGTAGAACTGTAACGTGTATTGGGTTTTCTGCCTATGAATTGTTTTTTTACCAAAATATATTCAGCCTGTTCCAAAGCTTTTAGATGGCTTGCCAGATTTCCATCTGTTACATCCAATAACTCTTTTAACCTATTAAAATCAGCATTATCATTGACAACCAGAATGGACATGATCCCCAGGCGTATTCGATGATCAAATAGTTTATTTATATTATCAATGATTCCCACAATTACATCTTTTTTTCCTGAAGATACATCATACTTCCATACAGGATATGGAATATTCCAAATCCTGTTATCCAAAACCAGAATCCATAACCGGGTAGCACAGCACAAATAAGTCCGAGAACGATTTCTGCATACCCCAGGTATTTTACATTTCCAAGGGTATACTTTGAAGCATTGACAAGTGCTAATCCATAAAAAATAAGCATTAAAGAGGCTGTCAGACCGTAATGTTGACTATTAATTTTTATAATAATATAAATGCCGCCGGTAATTAACGGGATTAGGAAATTAATAAGCAATCGTTTTGTTGTGGTATCCCATGCTTTTACATTGTTCTTTTTTGCCTTTCTAGTAGTTAGTAAAAAGGCAGTTACTATACTAAAGATGGCTACTATTGCCAATAATAACAATACGATCTTAAAATCCCGGCTATGAATGTATAGGCATTCTCCCGACATGGGGAAGATAAATATGTAAGCAATTACTGCCCCCGTAATTGCATAGAGACCGGCAAAGATACCGGATAGGCCACTAAGTGAGATAAAACGTGAAGAGCGATTCATTAGATCTTTGATCTCACTGATGTCTTTTAAATAATCTTTTTCACTCATAATAAAAGTACTTTGAAAAACAAAGTAAAGATAATCTTTATGATTTACAAAATAGGGAAATGTTAATATTTCACTAAAACTTTGTTCATCATTTTTATCAGCAAATGACCTTTGTCATATTTTCTTGCTTATTAGTTTGCGAAATTTAATATTGAATTTAAATTTTAATGATCATGAAAAAAAGAACACCAATTTCCGCAATAATGACCAAAAATGTGATTACGTTAAACCATACAGATAGCTTAGAAACTGCCGAACGCTTGTTTAAATCGCATAAAATAAGACATATTCCGGTTGTAAGTGGGGATGCAATTTCCGGTATGCTAAGTTATACAGATTTATTACGTATTAGCTTTGCCGATGCGATAGATGAGGACGAACAAGAAGTTGATACGGTTGTATATAATATGTTTACCATTGAACAGGTAATGGCAAAAAACCTGGTTAGTGTTTCTTCTTCTACTACTATCAAAGAAGTTGCAGAGATTCTTGCAGAAAAAGAATTTCACGCAATTCCGGTAGTAGATGATAGTAAATTAGTTGGTATTGTTACTACTACAGATTTAATTAATTATTTATTGGATCAATTCTAAAACAGGAAAAATCCTTTTGAGAAACAGGAGTTTTCCTCTTGTTGTTTATTTTAGATAAACAGATATTTAAATGGCTTAATTAATTGGGAAATTAATCTAAGCACAAATGGGAAAAGGTTGTCTGTTTTTGGGCAACCTTTTTTTAATGATTTATTTATTGATTTTTAGTGTCTTAAAATTCAAAAACAGGAAAAACCCTGTAGCAAAAATAGGAAAAACCCTGTTGCTTTACATGTAAGTTTATTTGCATATTTGAGTGTCTTAAAGAGATGATCTATTTCTAGTCATAAGACATTTTAATCGTTATATAATTAATTGGGGAGTTAATAAAAACGGTTATTTAAAAAGTTGTTCACCTTGAGCAACTTTTTTTTATTTAATGTAGAAGTGAAAAAACAGGAAAAACCCCTATGCAAAAAGAGGGTTATGCCTCTTGTACATAACTTATAATCACCGCATCTTTGTATAGCTTAATTAATTGGGGAGTTAAAAAAAGCGATTTTAGAAGGGCTACTCTTTATTGAGTAGTCCTTTTTTTAGAAACTAATTTATTTGAATTCAGCCAGGTTCTTATTAGTTTAAAAAGCCCTGCTATTAAAATGGCAGGGCTTTTTAATTAATATTATCTTAGTAATAATGAATCCCGCAGAAAATTATATACTTAATCAGCCGGAACCTTTTCGTTCTATATTACTGCATTTACAGGTAGTAATTGAAACTACATTACCGGATGCAGTCCTGCAATACAAGTGGAGAGTACCTTATTATTGTATAGACGGAAAGCTTCCTTTTTGTTATTTAAACTGTACCAATGGATATGTTGATCTGGTTTTTTGGCATGGAGCGCATCTTACAAAGCATTTGGAGGTTTTGGTTTCTAAAGGAAGAAAACACTTTAAATCATTGCGTTATAAAAATCCGGAAGATATTGATCAAGAGATCTTACTCGACCTTCTAAAAGAGGCTTATTCCTTAAAGGACAAAAAATACTATAAGTAATTGATGGTTTTTCGGATAGCCACCAGATCTGTCAGTAATTTTTCCAGTTTGCTTAGATCCAACATATTTGCTCCGTCACTTTTTGCATTAGCAGGATCAAAATGAGTTTCAATAAAAAGGCCGTCTATTCCTGTTGCAATCCCCGCACGGGCTATGGTAGCTATCATTTCCGGCCGGCCACCCGTTACCCCAATAGTCTGGTTGGGTTGTTGTAGGCTATGTGTTATATCTAAAACAACAGGAGCATACTGTTTCATGGTTGGGATGCCTCTAAAATCAACGACCATATCCTGATAGCCAAACATTGTCCCACGGTCAGTAATCATTACCTGGTCATTACCGGATTCGATCACTTTTTTAACTGCGTGTTGCATACTTTCAGGGCTCATAAATTGTCCTTTTTTTAAATTCACAACCTTTCCGGTATTCGCTGCAGCAACTACCAGATCGGTTTGGCGTACCAAAAAAGCAGGAATTTGCAATATATCAACATATTCAGCTGCCATAGCTGCATCACTTACTTCATGAATATCTGTTACAGTTGGAACGTCGAATGTTTCAGAAATTTTTTTTAGAATATTCAAAGCTTTTTCATCTCCAATACCGGTGAAGCTGTCAATACGGCTTCGGTTGGCCTTTTTAAAACTTCCTTTAAAAACAAAAGGAATCTCAAGTCTGTTGGTAATAGCCACGATTTTTTCAGCGATCAACATTGCCATTTCTTCACCTTCAATAGCACAGGGGCCTGCCAACAGGAAGAAGTTGTTGGAATTTTTGTGTTTTAGCTTCGGAATTAATTCAAGTTTCATTTTAAAAATTTAATAGTGCAAAGATAGCATATTATTGAAGCAAAATAATTAACTGTTTATTGTGCTTTAATAGTTTCAGAAACACTACTTTTGCACCGCCTTAAGAAAGAGCAACATTATGAATATCAAAAACATCGCAATCATTGCGCACGTAGACCATGGTAAAACCACATTGGTAGATAAAATCATGCATCATTGTAGTTTGTTTCGTGAAAACGAAAAGACAGGCGAATTGATCCTGGATAATAACGACCTGGAACGTGAACGCGGTATTACTATCACTTCAAAGAATGTTTCGGTAGTTTATAAGGATACAAAGATTAATATCATCGATACACCCGGTCACGCCGATTTTGGTGGAGAAGTAGAGCGCGTATTGAATATGGCAGACGGGGTTTTACTATTAGTGGATGCTTTTGAGGGACCTATGCCACAAACACGTTTTGTATTGCAAAAAGCTATCGACTTAGGATTGAAACCTTGTGTAGTAATAAATAAAGTGGATAAAGAGAATTGCACCCCGGATGAGGTACATGAGGCAGTTTTTGACCTGATGTTCGAATTAGGGGCTGAAGAATGGCAATTGGATTTTCCAACGGTGTATGGTTCAGCAAAGCACAATTGGATGAGCGATGACTGGAAGAACGAAACGAATAATATTGAACCTTTACTGGATATGGTCTTAGAACACATTCCTTCTCCAAAGGTAGAGCAAGGCAGTGTACAGATGCTAATTACCTCATTGGATTATTCTTCATTTACAGGCCGTATTGCTATTGGACGTCTACAAAGAGGGGTTTTAAAAGAAAATATGCAGATTGCACTTGTAAAACGAGACGGTTCTATAGTGAAATCCAAGATCAAGGAATTACACACTTTTGAAGGCTTAGGCCGTTTAAAAGTTAAAGAAGTTCAGGCAGGCGATATTTGTGCATTAGTTGGCTTGGAAGGTTTTGATATAGGCGATACGGTTGCAGATATTGAAAATCCGGAAGCATTAAAAACCATAGCGATCGATGAACCTACCATGAGTATGTTGTTCACCATTAACGATTCTCCTTTCTTCGGAAAAGATGGAAAATATGTTACTTCACGACATATAAAAGAACGTTTGGAGCGCGAACTGGAAAAAAATCTGGCACTTCGTATGCAACCTACGGATAGTGCTGATAAATTTATGGTATTTGGCCGTGGCGTATTACACTTGTCGGTTCTAATTGAAACCATGCGCCGTGAAGGTTATGAATTACAAATTGGACAACCTCAGGTCATTATAAAAGAAATTGATGGTGTTAAATGCGAACCCATTGAAGAACTAACGATAGACCTGCCCGAAAATGTTAGCGGAAGAGCCATAGATATGGTGACCCTTAGAAAAGGGGAAATGCTTAGTATGGAAGCAAAAGGGGAGCGAATGGTTTGTAAATTCAATATTCCGTCACGTGGAATTATTGGATTGCGTAATCAATTGTTAACCGCTACTGCGGGTGAAGCTATTATGACCCACCGTTTTTTAGAATATCAACCCTTAAAAGGTGGAATTCCCGAAAGACAGAACGGAAGTCTGGTATCTATGGAGAACGGTTCTGCAATTCCGTATTCAATAGATAAATTACAGGACCGCGGACGTTTCTTTGTACATCCTAATGAAGATATCTATGAAGGGCAGGTGATAGGTGAAAATACACGTCAGGACGATATGACGGTGAATATCACCAAAACAAAAAAACTAAGCAATGTACGGTCTTCAGGTGCAGATGACAAAGCTAAGATCGTTCCTGCCATAAAATTTTCATTAGAAGAGGCTTTGGAATATATTCAGAAAGATGAGTATGTAGAGGTAACACCAAGCCATTTAAGATTGCGTAAAATTTTCCTGAAAGAAGTGGATCGTAAACGCAATAAGCTATAAATATTATTGATGTTTGTTTCAATAAACTGAGTGTTTTTTAGTTTATTTGTTAAGTTTTTGTAAAAAGAAAACCAATTTAAAAACTTGTTGGTATGAATTTTTTGTATTTCGACCCGGGATTAGGGGCAATGATTGTACAGGCCATAGTGGCTGTAGCTGCAGGGGTTATTTTATTTTCAAAAAATGTGATGTATAAGATTAAGGCCTTTTTTGGATTATTAAAAAAAGATGAGGATACTTACGATTCAATAGATATTGATGAGCAAGACACCGATACACATGACAAACAGTAATAGTAAGGTACACCAAGCTTCATTCAGGGATCCTTCCGGTTATATGTTTCATGATGGCGAGATCTTGCGCAGAGTTATAAATCCTATTTATTTTCCACAGTATAAAAAATTGACCGACAGTGGTTTTTATAAATCGCTAATCGATAATAATTTGCTGATCCCTCATGAGGAAACTTCTGTTTCTGAAGATACCATTATTATCACACCTGAAAAGATTCCGTTCATCACCAATCCATACGAATGGAGTTTTGACCAGTTTAAACATGCTGCACTTCATACATTGAAAATTCAGAAATATGCTTTGTCCAAGGGATTTATTCTGAAAGACGCATCAGCATACAATGTTACCTTTCACAAAGGGAAGCCTATTTTTATAGATACTCTTTCTTTTGATTTTTACGAAGAAAATACTCCTTGGAGAGCGTATAAACAGTTTATTACACACTTTTTTGGCCCATTGGTACTAGCCAGATACCATGGCACCGAAGTTTTTAAAATGCTGCAAACCCATATTGATGGAATACCTGTGAAATTAATAGCTTCTATGCTCCCCGGAAAATCAAAACTGAGCTCTACTTTGTATACCAACATTCATTTGCTGGCAAAGATGGAAAGCAAACACAGTGAAGATTATAAAGCAGAAACGAAGGTTGCAAAACTTTCAAAAAAAGCACAAAGCAATATACTGGAAAGCTTGTTTGATTATATCAAAAAGTTAGATGTAAAAGAAGCAACCGAGTGGGGAGATTACTACACCAAGACCAATTATGAAACCGCTGCTTTTGAAGCTAAAAAAGATTTAATA
This sequence comes from Ulvibacter sp. 2210JD10-4, assembly GCF_058148525.1. Taxonomy (NCBI): domain Bacteria; kingdom Pseudomonadati; phylum Bacteroidota; class Flavobacteriia; order Flavobacteriales; family Flavobacteriaceae; genus Ulvibacter; species Ulvibacter sp. 2210JD10-4. The sequence continues at coordinate 61,466 of NZ_JBYVJZ010000004.1, read as the reverse complement.
AAAAGTTGGGTGAGCCCAATACAACCTCAAAGATTAATTGATGTTGGAGGCAATGACGGAACCTTTGCCAGAACAGTTTTAGATAGTGTACCACATGTTATTGTAACAGATATTGACAGCAATGCGGTGGATCACAACTACAAACAAATTCAGCAAAATAAAGAAGTAAACATGCTTCCGTTTGTTTGCGATGTGCTGCAGCCTGCTCCGGGAATTGGTTTTAATAATACAGAACGTAATTCGCTCATAGAACGATTACAACAATATAGTCCCGATGTTACCATGGCTCTGGCATTAATTCACCATATTACTCTTTCGGGCAATGTGCCTTTTGAAAAATCTGCTGAATTTTTCGCAAAATTCTCAAAGAATTTAATTATTGAGTTTCCCACCCGGGAAGATTCCTGGGTACAATCACTATTGGTTAGAAAACGAGAGTTTATCAATCATTTTGACTTCTACAATGAAAATGATTTTGAAGATGGATACAAAAAGTATTTTCAACTAGAAAAGAAAGAAACAGTATCCGGTACAAAACGTATATTGTATTTGTTTAAAAGTAAGTAAGATGTCGACTCAAAAAAAGCAAGGTATGCTTAGCCGTTTTTTGAATAGCAATAAACAATACCCGGTAATAACGGGAATTGCTGCAGGGTTATATCCTATATTCTTTTATTTCACAAATAACTATACGCTAATAAATACCTGGCAGCATGTTGGATTCTTTGTTTTATTCTTTTTAGTGATACCTATTGTGGTATTTATTATTGCTGACAAACTTTCAAAGCTTTCTTTTTTTTATAAATGGAGAATATATATATTACTTTTTTTAAACATTTTTGTTTTTTTGTTTTTACTCAAAATCTGTTTATATGCTGGCTTACATATAATTATGCTCGTAGGGATTTTTGTGATAGCATGTTTATTTTCTTTTTTCTTTTATAAACATTTCAAGAAGGTGATTGTTATTCAACTAGTACTTGCAGCAATTGGCCTTTTCACACTTACTCCAACAGTAATAAAACAGCTAAATTATTCGAAGGAATGGTTAAAACAACCTGATAATATTGAACAAGTTGTTTTTAAGAAGAAGCCAAATGTATATTTCATCCAATCAGATGGATATGTAAATTTTTCAGAAATAAATAGGGGGTATTACAATATTGATAATAGCGATTTTGAAGACTTTCTTTTTAAAAGTAAATTTAAAATGTATCAAAATTTTAGAAGTAATTATGCTGCTACTTTACCTACAAACAGTTCGGTATTTATGATGAAGCATCATTATTATAATAAAGGTTCTAGTTTTAGTGAGACTATTGATGCAAGAAATGTGATCATTTCAGAAAATAGCGTTTTAAAGATATTCAAGAACAATAATTATAAAACGATTTTTATTTCTGAAATGCCATATTTTTTAAGCAACCGCCCCACAATTGGTTATGATGAAAGTAATTTTTCCAAGGAAGAGATATCATTTATTACTACAGGGTTAGATATAAAAAAGGAAGTTTTCCCATCATTAAAGGAACACATGAACTCTAATGAGGAAAGACCAAGCTTCTTTTTTATACAAATTTTTAACCCAGGTCATATTGCCAACAGAAAAAAATATTCTAGGGGAATTGACGGAGAGTTGAAGAGATATAAAGAAAGCTTGACCGAAGCAAACCGAAAGTTGAAATTAATGATCAATACTATTATCGAAAAAGATGAGGATGCTTTAATTGTGATAATGGCAGACCATGGAGGGTTTGTAGGTTTGGAATATACAGATCTTATGTATAATAAACTTGAAGATGAAGATATCATTAGATCTATATATTCTTCTATCTTATCTATTCGCTGGCCAGGAAACGAATCTCCTGAATTTGATACTAAATTTAAAAGCTCTGTAAATTTATTCAGAATTTTATTTTCCTATTTAAGTGAAAATGAAGATTATTTAGATAACTTGGAAGATGACGGTAGTTATATTGTTATCTCAAATGGAGCTCCAAAGGGGATTTATCAATATATTGACGGAGAAGGAAACATTACGTTTAAGAAGCAATATGCCCACTAAGAATTACCAAAATAGTTTTAAAAATGTGTTGAGAAGTGGTAGGTCAAATCCAATAATGGCAGCAGTTGGATCAGGCCTATATCCTTTGCTTTTTTATTATACAAATAATTTTACCCTTATTAATTCCTGGGAACATCTGGGCTATTTTATTCTTATATTTTTAGTTATCCCTGTTGGAGTGTTTAGTATTTCTCAACAGATATTTGCTATTAATTCAATAAAGAAATGGCAACAATACATACTCCCTTTTTTAAATATTTTCACATTTTTATTTTTTGTGAGCTTGTGTTTGCACGGAAGCATTCAAAAAAAGATCACACTGGGGATCCTTATTATTGCTGTACTGTTTGCATTTTTTTTACACAAGCACTTAAAGAAAGTAATTGCATTGCAGTTATTACTCGCCGCGATAGGGGTTGTCACTTTATTGAGTACTCTTTATACTATATTTGATTATTCTGAAGATTGGTTACAACAACCGGATGACATAGCTCAGGTTACACTTGTATCTACTCCTAATGTGTATTATCTGCAGCCCGATGGCTATGTAAATTTTTCAGAATTGAACAGAGGCTATTACAATATTGAAAACAGTGCGTTTGAATCTTTTTTAACTGAAAACAGCTTTACGCATTACCCTGATTTCCGAAGCAATTACGAAGCGACACTTACATCAAACAGTGCTACTTTTATGATGAAGCATCATTATTACGAAGGAAATGCTTCTTCTAATGAGGCCCTTAACGCACGAGATTTGATCGTAACAAAGAATACCGTTCTGGATGTGTTCAAGAACAATGGATATAAAACGTATCTCTTAACCGAAATGCCCTATATTTTACTGAACAGACCTAAAATGGGATACGATGAATGCAATTTTAACTACAATGAAATTCCTTATATCAGTACCGGGCTGAGAACCAAAAAAGATATCCTTCCATCTCTTAAAGACTATGTGATGGAAGATATTAAATCGCCTAAATTCTTTTTTATAGAGATCTTTGATCCTAAGCATATCAATGGGGACAAATCGGTTGAAAATGCAGTAGAGGTAAAAAGAGATATGTATATAAATGATCTTAAAAAGGCCAATACTACATTAACGGATGCAATTGATATCATTATAGAGAATGACCCTACCGCTCTTATCATGATCATGGCAGATCATGGAGGTTATGTAGGGATGGAATACTTGCAACAAGGAGGAGTAAAAACACAGGATCGTGATCTGGTATATTCTATTTTTAGCAGTGCACTTTCCATTCGTTGGCCTAATGGTGTGCTACCGGAGCTGGGAACTGAATTCAGATCATCAGTAAATGTTTTTAGAATTTTGTTTTCTCATTTAAGTGAAGATCCTGGATATTTAAAGAATTTACAGGATGATGGAAGTTATATTATTACCACCGAAGGTGCTCCAAGAGGCGTTTACAAATATATTGATGATAGTGGTAAGGTCGTTTTTGAAAAAATAAAACTGTTCGATTAATTACTGTTCTTTAAGCCCAGAATACTAAAGAACAAGCTAAACAGAATAATTTGCACACCCAGTAACATACTTGTAATTGCAGGAATCACCATTCGCAAAGTGTTTGAGTTTGTAATGTCGCCAAAGTTAAGTTCCTGCCAGTAATTGTAAGCCAGGATACTCAATACAATCCCAATGATCACAAATACAACACCTATAATTAATCCTCTTTCCAGGTTTATAAATTTGAATTGACGGTCGTAGTTCTTTGACTTTGGCAATAGCTTGTTTTCGACCGTAAATACCTTTGTTAATCCATAAAACAGTATAAACTGGAACCCAATTAGTAAACACCCTGATGTGAATAACAGTGTATGTACATCAAAAGTTACATTGCTAATGGTTACCGGGTTGTAGATTAAGATTCCTGAAGTGATACTGCCAAAAAGCATCAATAACATACCCGGAATAAAAAATAACCATTTAGGACTGTATAATAACAGGAACCGTAAATGACGCCATCCATCACTCCATGTATTTAGATGTGGAGGACGGGTTCTTCCGTCCGGGGAAAGAATAGTGGGTACTTCCGTGATCTTAAGCTTATACAAACTTGCTTTTACGATCATTTCACTGGCGAACTCCATTCCTGTGGTCTTGAGGTCCATTTTGTAAAAGGCCTCTTTACTGAACCCTCTTAAGCCACAATGAAAATCACCAATTTTAGCATTAAAGAACAATCTGCCAATAAAGGACAGTACCGGATTTCCCAAATACTTATGTAAAAAGGGCATTGCCCCTTTTTTAATTCCGCCTTTAAAGCGATTACCCATTACTAAGTCGTGACCTTCTCTCAATTTTTCAAGATAGGGCATCATATTACTAAAATCGTAACTATCATCGGCATCCCCCATCATGATATATTTCCCTTCGGCTGCTGTGATACCCCCAATAAGGGCATTCCCATAACCTTTATCTGCTACATTGACAACACGGGCATTCAGGCCTTCAGCGATCTCCTGAGACCCATCTGTACTTCCATTATCGGCAATAACTACTTCTCCGATAACACCTTCTCTTTCAAAAAAAGCCTGTGCCTTTTTGATGCAAACGGCAAGCGTTTCGGCTTCATTTAAACAAGGCATTACAACAGATAGCTCAAGATTCATGTTTAGGAAGAATTTTTTTCAAAAGTATAATTATTATTAAGAGTCCTAAGAAATAATTATAAAATAAATATCGCATAATAGAATGTGAAGCAATACCAACGACCATTGCATTGGACAAAATAAGTAAGGTTGCAAAGAAAATAAACGAGCTTTTAGACTTGAATTTTTTAAGGGTTCTCCAAAAAGAAACAACTGCCAGAACTATCACAAAAAAGAGAATGAAAACGGATTTAAATCCGTGAATGATTCCGGTTAGATAAACAGCGGCCCATTCATTAAAATTTTCAGAAATTAGAACAGGAAACATTTTTTTGCAGGCTTCTTCAATTTTAAAAGAATCCATATGCGGTATACTGTCAATGCCCCTATAATAGGCTTTGCCATAATCATGAATATTCTGGTTACAAATTTTAGGGAAATTGTGATGCAATACCTTGTACTTGGCTTTATAACTCCCTTCAATTTTGGAACTCAATAGTCCCATACTGTCAATACGGTGATGCGATAGTATAAATATATTTTGGTGATCTTTATTTTTAATATGTTGTGCATCTTCTTTTTCAGAAACAAAAAGAGGTAGTGTAATTGCATTTACGTAACTGTAAGGAGTTGTTTCAAAAAAACCATAGAAAACTTTTCGATAGGTGCGGTCTAAGATGCCGGTAATAACGGGTAAAAGCAAGAATAGTATAAAGAATAATAAATGTTTTCTTTTCAATATCTCTCTTTTCATTTTTAACAGATACAACAATGCAACGATTGGTGCAGCTACTACAAATTGGCCACGGGTGAGTACTAATATGATAAATGCAAAGCATAAATGGAAAATCTTATTATGCTGATTCCTATAGATAAAGTCAATTGTAAATGAAATGAATAACAGATAAAGAGGATACGCAATTCCCTCTGAAGTAAGGTTTACAGCAATCTCTATAGGATAAAAATAGGGGAAAAGCAGAACTCCTAAAAGTAGTGCTTTGAGGATGGACGAAAGTTTAAAGAAGCTACTACAATTCTTAAATAGTATGTAGATTGCTATAAATCCAAATAGCAGGTGTCCTGCTACCGCTGCAGTACCTAAATTACTTCCAAATACAGATTGAAGGCTTCTTAAGTAAATGATATATCCCGGAAAGCGGGAAATATCTGCTCTTAAATAACTATAGGTATCCGGTGAATAAAGTGGCGTTTGTATGATAAAAAAAAGGAAAGATCCCAGAAATACTAAAAGCAATACCCAATTTTCTAATGTGATTTTTTTATGCAATGAAAAAGGGCCACTCAATTTAGATAGTTTTTATACGTTATAGTATTCCAGATAAATGTAAAAATAATTTTAGTTTTACATTCAATAACCAACAACTGTTTTTTTGAAAAATACCATCACCAAAAATATACCTGTCTATCAGGTTAAAAAATATACTGCAAAAGACAAAAATGCTTGGGATAGTTTTATATCTCAGGCTAAGAATGCTACATTCTTATTTAAACGGGACTTTATGGAGTATCATAGCGATCGTTTTGAAGATCACTCGTTAATGGTCTTTAAAGCAGAAAAGCTCGTAGCTGTTCTTCCCGCTAATAAAAAGGGCAATATTCTTTATTCACATCAGGGTCTTACCTATGGAAGTTTGGTATTATCAAAAAAAATAAAATTGAATGAAACACTTCTTGCTTTTAAAGAGGTGCTTTCCTTTTTGAATTCTGAAGGGATTACAATACTTCATCTAAAAATGATTCCAAAAATATATCATACGCAACCGGCAGATGAGTTGAATTACCTTCTTTTTTTAACAGAAGCGAAATGCATTCGAATAGATGTATCAAGTACGATAGACTTAAGCGATCCTTTGAAAATTCAGCCCAACAGGACCGAAGGTGTAAAAAAGGCAGAGAAAAATAACCTGATCATTGAAGAGAACTTAAACTTTCAATCTTTTTGGGATGAAATATTAATTCCAAATCTACAGGAAAGGCATAATGCTTTACCGGTACATTCTGTAGAAGAGATAGAACAACTGGCATTTAAGTTTCCGGAGCATATAACTCAGTTTAATGTATTGAAGGATAATAAGGTAGTTGCAGGAGCTACTATTTTTGAAACAAAACAAGTTGCACATGTACAGTATATATCGGCAAATGCAGATAAACAACAATTGGGAAGTTTAGATTACCTGTTTCATGAATTAATTACAGTACGGTATAAGTATAAAAAATATTTTGATTTTGGTGTATCTAATTTAAATCAGGGTAAAAACATAAATGAAGGCTTATTATACTGGAAAGAATGTTTTGGCGCACGAAGCATTGCACATGAATTTTACGAAATAAAAACATCAAATTTTTCTAAACTTGAAGCTATACTTGTATGATCCCATTTTTAGATTTACATAAGATCAATCAACGATTCGAAAAGCAATTTAAAGAACGATTTCAAGCTTTTTTGAATTCCGGATATTATATTTTGGGAAGTCAGGTTGCTGCTTTTGAAAATGATTTTGCCCGCTATTGTGGTGTTAAACACTGTATTGGTGTAGGTAACGGCTTAGATGCTTTGCGCCTTATTCTGGAAGGCTATAAAGTTTTGGGTAAGTTAAAGGAAGGAGATGAGGTGTTGGTTGCTTCAAATACATATATCGCAACCATTTTAGCAATCAAGCAGGCTCACTTAAAGCCGGTTCTGGTAGAAGCAGAATCCACAAACTTCAATTTTAATTTAAAAAATCTGACAGAAAGTATTTCTGAAAGAACCCGGGCAATTATGCCGGTACATTTATATGGACAGCTTTCTCCTATGGAAGCAATCAACAAAATTGCCGGGCAGCATAATTTATTGGTAATCGAAGATGCAGCGCAAGCCCATGGTGCTAAAAATGATGAGGAAGTTTATGCCGGTAATCTTAGCAATGCTGCAGGATTTAGTTTCTATCCAACTAAAAATTTGGGAGCATTGGGTGATGGGGGAGCAGTGACCACAAATAATGATGAACTAGCTTCCATTATCAAAAAGCTTCGGAATTATGGAACATCTTCAAAATATGTAAATGATATTTTGGGTTTTAATTCTAGATTAGATGAGTTACAAGCTACTTTTTTACGTAGTAAATTACCTTTGCTTGATGAAGACAATGAAATTCGCCGTACTATTGCCAAACGTTATATTTCAGAAATAAAAAATGATAAATTGATACTTCCGAAGTTCAGTGGAGCAGAAGATCATATCTTTCATCTGTTTGTAGTACGAGTACAAAACAGAACAGATTTTATGAACTATTTAAAAGAGAAGGGAATTGGCAGTTTGATACATTATCCCATAGCGCCACATCAACAAGAAGCACTTCCGGAGTACAAAGATTTGAGTTTTCCTGTTGCCGAAAAAATTCATCGTGAGGTGGTAAGTATCCCTATGAGTCCTGTTTTAAGTACCGAAGAGGTAAGTACTATCATTTCAGTTTTAAATTCGTATTAATTGAAGATACCGGAATTTATACGCACTAATTTGTTACTAAAGATGACTTCATTAAATGCTGTTGTCATAGGTATAAGACTGGTAATTTCTTTATTTATTCAACGCCTTTTAGCAGAGACCGTAGGAGAGGCCGGTATTTCAAAAATTGGCCAATTACGTAATTTAAGCCAGTTGCTAACTTCAATTTCTTCGGGAGGTATATTTAGTGGTGTTGTAAAATATGTAGCAGAATATAAGGATGATAAAGAGCAATTGCAGAAATTGTTTTCTACAAGCTTTGTTTTTGTAATACTGGGTACATTAACAACATCTCTAGTGCTTTTTTTTGGTGCCAATTCTATTAGTGACTATTTATTTACATCACAGGATTTTGCTTATTTAATAAAACTTCTCGCTGTCATTGTTCCTTTTATAAGTATTCACAGGGTTTTTAATGGGGTTGTAAATGGCTTGTCCAGATATAAAAAGTTTGCAAAAATTGACTTATTCGGGTACTTGGTAAGTGCAATTCTTCTGGTAGTTTTTTTATATAAATATAATATTGACGGAGCTTTGGCAGCTATTGCTGTAACTCCTGCAATACAATTAACTGTTCTACTGTTTATATTCACAAAAACATTACGAGAGTATATAGAGTTTTCCAAACTTACTTTAAAAATGACTTTTGCTAAAGGGCTTTTAGCATTTTCATTAATGTCATTTTTTTCAACTATAATGCTCAACTTTATAGAAATTGATATTCGTACTATGATTGTACATAAAATAACCGAAGCAGAAGCCGGTATATGGACAGCGATGACCTTTATCTCAAAAAACTATATGGTGTTTTCTGGAGCTATATTTTCACTCTATGTGTTGCCAAAATTTGCCAGTATTAAAACCGAAAGCGGATTTAAAAAAGAATTATGGTCTATCTATAAAACATTACTTCCACTATTTGGACTGGGAATGCTTTTAGTCTATTTTCTTAGAGATTACGTAATATTAATCATCTACCCTGATTTTACGGAAATGGCTCCTTTATTTAAATGGCAGCTATTGGGCGATTTTGTACGTTTAGCTTCTTTAATATTATTACATCAATTTTTAGCAAAGAAATTGGTTAGAAGTTTTATTTTTTCTGAAATTGTTTCATTAGGGTTATTCTATTTCTTAGCACATTATCTAGTTGCTATTTATGGTGTTGAAGGTGTTGTAATGGGGCATTTTTTCAGATATATTATTTACTTTTTAGTAGTATTGTTTTTAGTGTTTCGATATTTTAAAAAACAAAGGAATTTAGTGAATACCGAAGATGTCTGATACAAAAAACTCATATAGACAAGTTTTCAAAGCTACTTCACTTTTTGGAGGAGTACAGGTATTTAACATTCTTATTGCCGTGATTCGGTCTAAAGCAATTGCACTACTTATAGGCCCTACCGGAATGGGGATAGCTAGTTTGCTCAATTCTACTCTGAATTTAGTAAATGGACTCACAAATGCTGGCTTGGACCAGAGTGCTGTGAAAGATATATCGTTTGCCAACAATGACGCAGATTCTCAAAAAACAGCAAAAACGGTTCGAATTCTAAGGAGGTTGGTCTGGTTTACGGCTACATTTGGTACTTTACTAATGATAGTTACTTCTCCATTGTTGAGTGAATTTGCTTTTGGAAACAAAGAATATACTTACTCGTTCATCTGGATATCTATAGCGTTACTGTTCAAACAACTTACAAGTAGTGAATTGGCGATTCTACAAGGGCTGAGAAAATTGCAAAGTTTAGCCAAGGCAAATCTGTCAGGTAATTTTTTAGGGTTGCTCATTACAATTCCTCTATATTATTATTTTAGAATCGATGCCATTGTTCCTGCCATAATTATAGCCTCTCTAATTAGCTTGGTTTTTACATTTTACTTCTCCAGAAAAGAGGGTAAAGGTATTGTTGAACTATCAAACAGGGAAGCAATGCTTGAAGGAAAAAGTATGATTCAATTAGGGATCATGTTGAGTTTAAGCAATATGATAACCTTGGGGGTAGCCTATGCTATCCAAATATATATTAGCAGCCAGGGAGGCATTGATGAGGTTGGTTTTTATAATGCAGGTTTTGTGATATTAAACTCATACGTAGGCCTCATATTTAATGCAATGGCAACAGATTACTATCCAAGACTAGCTGCCATTTGTAATGAGATCGATCAGGTGAGAAAAACAGTTTTTGAGCAGGCTTATATAGCAATATTGATTATAACACCTATCATCGTTCTGTTTTTAGCGCTTGCGCCTTATATTATTGTTTTATTGTATTCGCAAGAGTTTAAACCCATTGTAGGTTTTGTAAGCTGGGGAATTTTAGGGATGGTTTTTAAAGCCGTTTCCTTTTCAATGGGATATGTGATTATTGCCAAAGGAGATTCTAATTTGTTTATTAAGACTGCCATTGGATTCAATGCTGTATTACTGTTAAGTAATGTGTTAGGGTACTATTATGGAAGTCTGGAAGGACTTGGAATAAGTTTTTTTATCTACTATATTATCCATTTTATTGCACTAAGAATTATTACTTACTATCGCTATAATTTTTATTTTACAAAAGGCTTTTATCCTATATTTTTAATTTGCATTGCCTTGTGTGTAGTAGCGTTTTTAGTAACTTACATTCAAAATCCGTTAGTGATGTATTGTACATTAGGCGGATTAGTACTTTTGTCCTCTGTTTTTTCATATCATAAATTAGACAAGAAGCTAGATATAAAAGAACTACTGGATAAAATATTCCGAAGAAAAAAATGATAACGGCTTTGAAGAAAACATATAGAAACTGGAGAAAGAAATTAAAGCTTTATTGGGCAGTAAATTGGTATAAGACACTTTACTTTAATTTTAAAAAATTTCCATTTTCAACAGCTATAAAATTCCCTGTAATTTTCTACGGAAGTATAAAGTTCTCAGACATCAGCGGTGATATTAGAATAGAAGGCCCTATTAGCAGAGGAATGATTGGTTTTGGGCAACGATTTGAAAAAATGACAAGATCCAGAAGCATCGCAGAGCTTTCTATCTTAGGAACGTTAGTATTTAAAAGTAACGCACATATTGGTATGGATTGTTTTGTATACGTTGGGAAAGATGCGTATTGTGAGTTTGGGTATATGGGATGTTTAGGATCCAATGTTAAATTAATTTGCACCCATAAAATTGTAATTGGCAACTGGGCAGGGATTGGATATGAATCACAACTTGTAGACACCAATTCACATCCTATGAAAAATACCGAGACAGGGGATTATTATTCTATAGAAGACCCTATTATTATAGGTAATTATAATTCATTTTCTAACAGAGTATCTATTATGCCTGGAACACGAACACCAGACCATTGTGTTATTGCCTCCAATTCACTTTGTAATAAAGATTATACCTCTTTGGGAAGTCATATTTTAATAGGAGGTGTTCCTGCAAAACTCATAAAAGATAAGTATATGCGTGATTGGGAAATTGAAAAAGAAATGCTGCTGAAAAACAAAATTATCTGGGAAGATCGCTAATTAATCTTTTTTTGAAACTTTGCAGGATTTCCGAACCATATTTCATTAGCAGGAACATTTTTATTTACAAAAGACAATGACCCCAAAATACTATTGTCCCCTATTGATATACCATGCTGTAAAACACAAGCTGTACCTATAAAAACATTTGTTCCTATTGCAGCTCCGCCTATCTGTTCATGTTCAGAATTCAAGTTGTTAGACATCATTTTTGGGCAAATATAAGTGTTGTCACCTATACTAACCCCTCTGGCAATAATACTATCATAGCGCACAGTTACATTATTGCCAATGACACAATTTCCTGAAGACGAAACTCTGGAATCTATATAGCAGTTCTCTCCTATAATGGTTCCCTTTCGCAATTCAACATAGCTTTTGATGATAGTATTGTCACCAATTACCACATCATCTTCAATAATACAAAAAGCGCCAATTTTCACATTTTTTCCTAAAGTAGCTTTATCAGATATTATATTATTACTCATCTTAGCATTGCATTTATTTTCTGCAAATGTAAACATTCAGAAAACATTAATGTAAGAAATCTTATTTCCAGATTTCCACATATTTTTTTGCACAATTCACAAATTGATGCTCCTTTTCAACAAAGTCTCTGGCATTTTTGCCTATTTCAATAATTTTTTCAGGATGTAGAATTAAATCTTCCAATTTTTGCGCGATTTCAAAAGCATTCGGGGTTGCATTAACCGCTACAGTATTTTGAAGGTGGTAATACTTAGAATGTTCACTTCCGGCACCAGTAAATACCACTTTTCCTTTTGCCATTGCTTCGAGCGCATTGTAACCTTGGTCATAACTTAAAACTTGATCCAGAATAATATGGGCTTTGTTATAGATTGAAATGTATTCATTATATGGTAGCTCTTCTACTATTTGGATTTTAATTCTATCTGAATATTTCTCCTCAATAATCTTTATTGCTTCTTCAAAATATGAAATTCCTTTGCTATGATAGTTTCTTCGGTTAATGCCCAGAAAGATATTTATTTTATCAGTAGCAACAATATTGAAAGCGATTAGCTTTTCAGTATTTACAGGATTTGGAATAAGCCCTAAGTACTTAGGGTGTCCTTTTAATGGCAAATGATAGTCTATATCGGATGCGATAACCCCATCAATTATTTCATATACAAATTCATGTAATTTTTTAAAAGGTTCTGTTGTATATTTTAACGCAAAATTATAATGAGATTTAGGAATATTTCCATCTTTGTACCCTTTTAGAATAGAGTAAGGAAGCACATTGCTTAAAGCATAGGAAACACTCATAAAATCTGCTCCACAGGATAGTAAGAATAATTTCCGGTTATGTTCTTTTAAGAATGAAATAATTTCAATTTCATGAGATGGAGCTATGCCTAAAGGACTCTCATTTATAAGTTGCACAACATCATAACCTGTAAGTTGCTGCTTATGTTTAAAAAATTGCCTTTTTAAAGAAAGGGAAGTTATTTCTATTCCCGTTATTTTATACAATCCTACCTTTATTTTTTTTGAAAGACCACTTTCGAACTTTCGTTTTAATTTTATATCCGAAGGAAAATCTTTAAAATAGTCTCCTGTTGAAATAAGAGTGACTTTATGTCCCAGAAACTGGAGTCCTTCTTTTAAGGAATTATGAAGTCGGCTATATTCTCCAACTAAGAGTATCTTCATATTTATACTATATTTGGTCGAGTAATTAATTCCAAAAATACCAATTATTGATGACGCATGATACACGAAGACAGAATTTTAAAATTTGTTTGGTTTCTATCTCACTGGCCAAAGGAGGTGCAGAGCGATCGTGTGCCATGCTTTCTCAAATGTTAAGTACTTTAGGACACGAGGTTCACATAGTAACATTGAACGATGAAGTGGATTATCCTTTCTCAGGAACATTATTAAATTTGGGAACGTTCAAAAAACAAAAAGAAACTCCTTTAGAGCGTTTTCTGAGAATACGAAAATTACGCCGTTATTTGAAAGAACACAGTTTTGATGTTGTAATAGATCATCGCACAAAAAATGAATACAGGCGAGAGTTATTTTACGCTAATTATATTTATAGAGGATTTAAACGTATTTATGTTTTGCATAGTTCTAATCCGGATTTGTATTTAACCTCTAAGCCTGAAAAATTCTCACAAGTTTACCGTAAGAATGTTGCAAATATTGCTGTATCAAAATATATTAAAAATACTGTTTTGGCAAAAGTGGGGGTTTCTAAATGCACTACGATTTATAATGCTTTTGACCCTAAATGGAATGAAAATGATATGGTATTTCCATTAGAATTAAAAAATAAAGATTATTTACTTAGTTATGGTAGGATTGACGATTCTATCAAAGATTTTACATTTTTAATTCAGTCGTTTACAACATCAAATGTATGGAAAAAGGATAATTATTTGGTGATTATGGGTAATGGAGATGATAAAGAAAAATTAAAAACATTTGTTTCAAAATTACCCTCAGCTAAATATATAATTTTTCTACCCCATACCAGTATGCCTTTTTCAATTATAAGCAATGCTCGTTTTGTAACATTGACCAGTAAGTTTGAAGGATTTCCGATGGTATTGGTAGAATCACTTTCTTTAGGTATACCCGTAATATCATTGGATATTATCTCAGGTCCTTCAGAAATTGTAAAACATAAGGAAAACGGTTTGCTAGTTTCAAAAAGAAATATACCTTTATTTGCTGAAGCTATTTCAACAATGTGTTTTGACAATGTGTTATATCAATATTGTAAAACAAATGCAAAAGTTTCAGTTAAAGAATTTTCTATGGAAAAAATTTCAAAAAAATGGGACCAATTACTGCAAGATGAGCTACGAAAGAATTGAAGATATTGTTTTAAGGGACATACCAAAAATTGTTGATCCGGAAGGACGTGGAAACCTTTCTGTAATTGAAAAAGAGGTGCTGCCTTATGCTATTAAAAGAGTATATTATCTATACGATGTTCCAAGTGGTTCCAGTCGAGGTGGGCATGCACATAAAGAACAATTAGAATTTCTAATTGCAATTAGTGGAAGTTTTGATGTGATACTGGATGATAGTGAAACACGAAGAAACTATACGCTCAATAAGCCATATAAAGGCCTTTTAATTCCTAAAGGAATATGGAGAGAATTAGAGAATTTTTCATCAGGTGCAATATGTCTTGTAGTTTCTTCAGGAGAGTTTATAGAAGAGGATTATATTAGAGAATATGAAGCGTTTAAGTTATTTAAACGAAGTAAACCTAAAACCTAGCTTTTCTGCAAAACCTTTACTTTTTAATAATAATTTCAATACATGCTTTGGTTGTTTCAGTAAATAACGCTGCTTTGAAGTAAGATTACTAAGATCGATCTTTTCTGTATACTTATTAAAAGATGAAATATCGTTAGCTAATTTGTGTTGTATTGCAAAAGAATACCGGTTGAGGTCTAAATATTTCTTTAAGTATGGATTGTTTTCGGCTTCCTGTTCATACACATCCATATTCATAAAATTTCTGGTAAGTGTAGGTGTATGGGAAATTCTGTTGCTTCCATCCAGATTATGTCTTGCAGTAATTGTATTTGAAAATGCTAAAGGAGCTTTTAAGGCAGCTCGCATCCATAGATCGGTATCTTCTCCTGCCCCATGAGTAATGGAAGCATCAAAACCATTTAGAAGCTGGAAAAAATCCTTTTTGAAGCATACGGCCGATGTCCATGCAAGTGGATCCATCAAACTGTATTCAAAGTAATTGTCAATACTTTCTTGCCAAGCTTTCGGTTTTTGCATTACAGGTGAAAGCATTGGAGTGATCAATTTGTGATTGTGCTTTTTTTCATAGGCAACGGCATACCAGGATTGATCCGGATATTTTTTGATCAAAGAGCTTAAATTCTCTAAGTGATTGGGGTGCCAATAATCATCTGCATCCAAAAAAGCGATATGTGCTGATTTAGCTTGGGTAACACCAAAATTTCGGGTTAATGCAACGCCTTCATTTTTCTTATAAAAATAATGTATACGATCATCCTTCAGTCTTTTTACAACGGCTTCACTTGCATCTGTTGAGCCATCATTAACAAGAAGGATCTCAAAGTTGGTATATGTTTGTAAAAAGACACTATTGAGCGTTTTTAAAATATCACGTTCTTTATTATATAGTGGTATGATGATTGAAAATTTAGTCACGCAGCTTAGATTTTAATTCGATGTAATAGTCAAGGCGATACAGATCAAACCAGAATAAATTTGGGTTTTCAGATTGAAAATTACGCTCCATCAATTTTTTAAAAGGCGAAATACAGAACCTGAATAATTGTGTAGCTCTCCATTTTCTTAACATAAGATAACTTTTTTGAAGTTTTGTGAAATTAAAATCTAATAACTCCTTTTTTTCCAGTAGTACAATTGTTTTAACAGCATTAAGGGCTTTTTTTAAGTAAAGATTAGATGACTCAAGGCCTAAGTGAAATACAGGGTTCTCTAAATGAATCACTTTTATTTTTTTTCTTTTAATTTGCTGAGACATAACAAGATCATCACCATAAAAGTTGTCGAGCGCAATGTTAATTCTTAAAAAACAGTCTTTTTTAATTAATAGATTTTGAGAAATAACAAAATAGGGAGTTTTCTCTCTTTCCGAAACCAATTTCACTTCCCTTTTTCTACCATAGGCCCATCTTAAATAATCATTAGAAGGTGGTTTTTCAGGTTTATATGCAATACCTCCAAAGATGACTTCGAAATCATTTCCCTCGATTTTTGCTACATAATTTGCTAAGAAACTATCTTTAACTGGCTGTACGTCGGCATCTAAAAAGAGTAAATTATTATACTTTGCTCGTTCAGCAAGTTGCATTCTAATAGCACTTCTACCTACATTTTTTTCTAATTTATAAAAAATAGTTTCCTTATATGTCTTAATTTTTTCGTTGTCTGGAAATGGAATTGTGGAATTATCATCAAATACCAAAATTTCCCATTCAACAGAAAGCAATTGCGCCTGTTTATAAATCGCTTTAAATAGTGGATATACGTTGTGGTTGTAAGTAGGAATTAGAATTGACAGCATAGTTGTAATAATCTTCTAATAACGGATTTTTTTTTAACAAACAACATAGAATTTATTTCTTGACCTCAATTACGGTTTCTTTTTCAAAACCTAAATATGGATCATCTTCAAAGAATAACTCTGTAATGTTATCAAAGTTGTTGTTCTCTAAACGTCCAATCAATCCTTGTATTGAATAAATCCTCACATGATCTTCTTGCCCAAACTCTTTAAGCCTCTCTTCTCTGGATGTTATGGTCCTGTCTTCATAAATATCTCCTTTTTTAAAAGGTGTTTGAATAAGACATATACCATTTGGTTTTAGTACACGATGTAATTCTCTTATTGCTTTTCCATCTTCCTCAATATGCTCTAAGATATGGTAACAAATCACAAGGTCAAAAGTACTTTCTTCACAATCAATATTGGCAATATCATAACGATGATCGGCAATAAATTGATCTTCAAAATCTGTACTAATGTAGTTGATCTCATTAATTTTTTTAAGTACCCTGTAAAGACTTCTTGAAGGCGAAAAGTGGAGTATCTTCCCCTTCAATAAATTATTTTCTTGCAAATAAGTGAACAATCTTCTGGTTCGTGCCCGGCTACCGCAAAAGGGGCAAAGCAGATCTCTGTCTTCCAATTCAATGAACTTTTTTAGATTGTGGTTGCAAATGGCACATTTGTGTCTTGTTCCTTTATATTTGAATGAAAATATGGATCTTAACAGCAATTCATGCCTGATCAATATTTTTTTTGGCATCAAGGCAAATACAATTTTCTTCACCGTTTTGTACATGCTGCTAAATTACAATATAATGTCCAACTGATATAGTATTTAAAAAAGAAGTACCTTAGAAATTAATTTGTCAGAGCCCATATAAGAAACTTTTTGTTATGACTCGTTTATGTCTTTTTTGTATACTAATGATCCTTCAAGCCACCGCATTGTTTTCTCAGGAAAGTTCCTGGTTTTATCTAAGAGCTAAGGATTCAATGTTTAATCCTGATTTTCTTTTGGTTGACGATCATCTCAAATATCAAGGAGATGACATAAAATTAAAAGCTGTTTTGAACAGATATCAAATTTTAACCTTTAAAAAAACCTATAAAAAAGCAAAAAAGGAGAATTTAAAAAAAACATTCTTTGTTGTCGCCAATAGCGAAAATTTATTAGCGGATATACTCAAAAATGTGAGTCATCTCTTTGAATTTGGGGAAATTATAGCAGAAGAAGATAAAAAGATTTTTGAGCCTAATGATTATGGATTAACTAGTACAATAGGTGAGAATAAAGGATTACAGGTAAATTTAGATTATCTGGATTTTTTAGATACACCGAAGGCATGGTACTATACAACAGGGTCCCCAAAAGTGATCATTGGTATTTCAGATGCTACCGTAGATACAACGAACATAGAATTTAAGGGTAAGGTAAAAGTATTTAAAAAATCTACATTCTCCAGTGGACATGGAATAGGAGTAGCCTCCTTTGCTGCCGGACAAGGAAATAATGGATATGGTGTTCCCGGAGTATGTTATGATTGTAATATTTATACTACCGGATATGGTGATTTTAGAAATTTAGCGCAGCTTCTAGAATTATCAAGAGCAGGTGTAAAAGTGATTAACTGTAGCTGGGTCGGGTCAAGATATTATGAAACTGCTCAAGCTGCTGTGGATGAAATGTTTGAGAACGGAACTATATTGGTTGCAGCAGCTGGAAATATAGATTTTACAGTTACAAAAGGAGAAAAGGTCTTTTATCCTGCTTCATATAAACACGTCATTTCTGTCTCTACAGTCATGTACAAACACGAAAATGTTGAAGACAATATTAAAAAAACCGAAAAAGGAATTCTCTATGCCGAAAATATAAGAGGGTATGTTGGTAGGACGATGGGATTTAAAAATAATGATCTGACAAATCCTCCCCACATATTTGGAGTGTCTGTAACAACACTTAACAAAGAAGTAGATATTTTGGCCCCTTCCGCAGGGTTATTCAGATACTCTCAATATGCACTAAAAAATGAAGAATTGTATATAGGTTTTGAAGCAACATCTCCTGCCACTCCTCTTGTTTCAGGGACCATTGGTCTCATGTTCTCATTATATCCATGTCTTCCCGTTGATGAAGTTGAAACCATTTTAAAATTTACTTCAGGGAATATTGACCATATAAAAGCTAATAATAAATATAAAGGATTATATGGAGCAGGCAGTCTTAATACAGGGAGAGCTGTCAAAATGGTATTTGATAATTTTAATGAAACTGAAACCGTTTATATTCAAGATCAGCAATTTTCCAGATGGGATTTTAAATTAACATCACATTCTAAAAAAGTGTATTTTAAAAACCAAAAGTTTACAGAAGAAGCTACTTTAGACCTTACGGCAAAAAATCAAATTATCATTGGTGAAAATACAATCTTAAAGCCTAATGAGAATGGTAGAATTCTTCTTAAGATTGATCCTATGTTAAAAAAAGAATGCGATTTAGATTTACGGGACCCCTCTATTCTTGAAGGTCCTTAAAGGATTTTCTTAAACGGTCTTTTGAACTACTTCAAAAATTTGATTTTCATCACATTTAAGTGTCTTTGATGGATACTTCAGTAATAAAGCATAATCATGTGTTGCCATTAAGATGGTGTTTCCATTTTTATTAATTTCCTGAAGCACTTCCATTACTTCCACACTTGTTTGTGGGTCCAGATTTCCGGTAGGTTCATCTGCTAAAATCAATTCGGGATCATTTAATAATGCACGTGCAATGGCAACCCGTTGTTGTTCTCCACCCGAAAGTTGATAAGGGTATTTAAAACTCTTGGTTTTCATCCCTACTTTATCTAAAACCTCATTGATCTTATTCTTCATTGTGGTTTTATCATTCCATCCGGTAGCCGTTAGTACGAATAACAGATTGTTATGTACGGTACGATCATTCAATAACTTAAAATCCTGAAAGACAACCCCCAATTTTCTTCTTAAAAAAGGAATATCTTTTTCTTTAAGACTGGGCAAATCATAACCCACTATTTCACCTTCTCCTTTTTGAAGCGGTAGATCACCATAGAGGGTTTTCATAAAACTACTTTTCCCGGTACCGGTTTTACCAATAAGATAAACAAATTCCCCTTTTTCAACAGTAACTGAAACATCTGACAGAATAAGATTTTCCCGTTGAAAAATAGAAGCATTTTTTAAAAATAATACGGGTTTGGACATGAAGTTCGGAATTAAAATTTTTAATAACTCAATTTATGGAGTTTCAAAGGTAAATTGAATTACTGCAAACTACAACTCAATACCACGATCTTAATTATTTTTTATAATTTCTACGTTATCTTGTTTTTCTTCTAAAGCCTCAATTCTTTTTTGTTGCTCTAAAGTATAGATCGTTAATTCCTCTATTTTCTGAAGCAACAAAAGATTCATTTCTTTTAAAGAGAGGCCTTCTTTTTCCAGTGTTGCTGCTGAAGGAATATCCGGCAAATGATGATGCTCTTCTATAAAAACAGCAATTTCTTGTAAAGAAAGTAAAGTATACTCAGGTTTTAGGGAAGAGCCCCCTTCAAAATAACTTTCAAAGACATAATCCGGCGCTACGGCACCGTTGAGGTCAACCAATACTTCCTGAGTATGGATCTTTCCCTTAACAGTAAGCAATTCATCAGGTCTTTCGGTCCCAATTCCTATTTTACCATCTTTTTCGGTCATATTTTTAAACTTCTTTCTTTGTGCAAATGTAGTGGCAGAAAGCAAGATCAGGCCAATAACAAGAATTTTTTTCATTATTTGGATTTTAATAAAATGATATCGCTTTAAAAGTACAGTATTTTTTCCGAAGCTTTTTTTATTCATAGAAAAACTCCTACAACAAAACATAATTATACAGGATTTGTTGCGTTATTAACAAAGTTGGAAGTGCGAAGTATGAAGTCCTTAGAAAATATAAATTCAAGCAGGTATCAATTTGAAGAGCTACTATAATTGTTTATTTAAATGTTAAAAACTTCAATCTTTAACCTTCAGTCTTTAAGCTTAAGATGTATCTTTATACTAGCAATAAAACGTGATAAAAATGTTTAAAAACCTCGTAGCATTTACCCTTTTCCTACTTATTTCTGTTTCCTCAATTTCGCAACAAACGGCTGTTTTTACGAACGACCTTGTTGATTATAATAAAGCATTGGAGTTGTATAACAACAACCAGTTCCTGGCAGCCCAAAGCCTATTTGCTTCGGTGAAAAATGAAGTCAAAGATGAAACCATAAAAGGGGATTGTGCATATTATATAGCGAATTGTGCTGTACGTCTCAACCAACAGGACGCAGATGCTCTGGTTGAAGAATTTGTGACTGAATATCCAACAAGTATTAAACGTAATGATGCCTATGTTAATGTGGCAAATTACTATTTTGAAAACGGAAAGTACTCCCATGCACGTAAATGGTATGATAAAGTAGATGAAGGAAGTATTCCGCGTAGCGAAAGAGACCGATTTAATTTCAATAACGGCTACGCATATTTTAAGAATAAACGCTATAACGAAGCAAAAAAATACTTTAACAGGGTTAGTACTTCAGAAAAATATGGTTCCCAGGCAAAGTACTATTTAGGTTTTATAGCGTATGAAGGGGATGATTACGAAGAGGCTAACGAGCTCTTTGAAGAAGTAAAAGATGAAGAACGCTATGCTGAAGGATTGTCCTACTATCAGGCAGATATGAACTTTAAGCTTGGAAATTTCCAAAAGGCGATCGATATGGGTAAAGAGCAGTATGACAACTCTAACCCAAAAGAGAAAAGTGAGCTTTCAAAGATCATTGGCGAAAGTTATTTTAACCTGGGAAAATATGCCGAAGCCATTCCGTATCTAAAAGATTATAAAGGCAAACGAGGTAAATGGAACAATACGGATTATTACCTTTTAGGTTATGCGTACTACAAACAAGGTGAGTACCAAAATGCTATTAATGAGTTCAATAAAATTATAGATGGTAGAAATGCAGTAGCACAAAATGCATACTATCATTTGGCAGAATCGTATTTGAAATCAGACCAAAAGCAACAAGCTTTAAATGCCTTTAAAAATGCTTCCGAAATGGATTTCTCTGCCGAAATACAAGAAGATGCCTGGTTGAATTATGCAAAGCTCAGTTACGAGATCGGGAATAGTTACAAAAGTACACCACAGGTAATTCTTTCTTTTATAGAAGCCTATCCCAAAAATAAAAACAATGAAGAGTTAAAGGATCTGTTGATCGATTCATATATCACTTCAAAAAACTATAAAGCAGCTATCGAATTGCTGGAAAATAACAAGTCATTTGAAAACAAACTGGCCTATCAGAAAGTAGCTTTTTATCGGGGTATCGAATTGTATAATGAAGGCAAATACAGTGATGCCATCAATTACTTTGATAAGTCATTAAAAGAACCTCGCGATCAGTCATTTACTGCCAGAGCTACCTATTGGAAAGCAGAAAGCGATTACCAGCTTTCAAATTTTGATGAAGCTTTGATCGGGTACAGGCAATTTTTACAATTACCGGGTGCTTCTGCTACAGCCGAAATGGAAAACAGTAGCTACAATCTGGCATATAACTATTTCAAATTAAAAAATTATTCCGAAGCCATTAACAATTTTAAACTATACGTAGCATCTTCTTCGGCAGATGGTGCCCGGAAAAAAGATGCTTTTTTGAGACTGGGAGATAGCTATTTTGTAAGCAGTCAATACTGGCCGGCAATGGAAAACTATAATGCCGCTATTGAATCAGGAACACCGGATGAAGACTATGCAGCATTTCAAAAGGCGATTAGTTATGGTTTTGTAAACCGCACGCAAAATAAGATAGATGACTTAAATGCATTTGCTGGTAAATATCCCAAATCTGTGTATCGCGATGATGCCCTTTATGAGTTGGGAAATACCTACGTGGCACAAGACAGGACAAATGATGCTATTGCCACCTATGATAAATTGATCAGACAACTTCCCAATAGCAGTTATGTTTCACGTACACTTCTAAAGAAAGCGTTGATCTATGACAATACTGGAAAAAGCAGTGAGGCTTTAAGTATTTTTAGAAGAGTTGCGAACGATTTTCCTTCTACACCGGAAGCATTACAAGCAGTAGCTTCAGCAAAGATCATTTACATAGACCAAGGTAAAGTAGACGAATATGCTACATGGGTAAATACATTAGATTTTGTAGAGATTGAAGATGCAGAGTTAGACGATGCAACCTATCAGGCTGCAGAACAACCGTATCTGGAAAATAAACCAAAACAAGCCATTACACGTTTTGAAGACTACTTAAAACAATTTCCAAACGGACAATATGCACTTCAGGCACATTTTTATTTGGGACAATTGTATTTTGCAGAAAATGCTTCGGAAAAAGCCATTCCACATTATGCTTTTGTAGTTAACAAAGAACGCAGCGAATTTACCGAGCAGGCTTTAGCGCGTATTTCAGAATTGCATTTAGCTAAGAAAGACTATCAAAATGCGTTAAAGTATCTGAAACGTCTGGAAACAGAAGCTGATTTTCCACAGAATATCGTCTTTGCGCAAACCAACAGTATGAAGGCAAGCTATGAGTTAAAAGAATATGCTGAAGCAGTTGACTATGCAGAGAAAGTACTTCAGAATTCAAAAATTGACAATACCATTAAAAGTGATGCACAAATCATCATTGCACGGTCAGCCATAAAGACCGGAAACGAAGAGAAAGCAAAAACAGCTTATGCCGAAGTTGCAAAAATAGCCACCGGGCAATTGGCTGCAGAAGCATTATATTATGATGCATATTTTAAAAATAAGGAAGGAAATCACGAAGCTTCAAATATATCGGTACAAAAACTGGCGAAAGATTACAGTGGCTACAAATATTATGGAGCTAAAGGATTGGTGTTGATGGCCAAAAATTTCTATGCACTGGAAGATGCCTACCAGGCCACTTATATTTTGGAAAGTGTGATTAAAAATTTCACAGAGTACCCGGATGTGGTTGAAGAGGCCAAAGCAGAATTAGCAGTAATCAAATCAGCAGAATCTAAAACAAACTCATCTGTAGAAACAGATGGAAATTAAGCCCATTTCAATAATAACATACCTAAACATATGTCATACAAACGTATAGTCTCACTTACTATTTTAGTATTTGTTTTATTTACAGTCACAAGCTTTGCTCAGGATGAAGATGATCTGGGAACGGAAGTTGTAAATATTGTAAAACCTTACACACCTACTATCTCTGATGCTTTTAAAGTAAAAGAAACACCGGTCTTAAATGATTCGGTAACGACTCAGAAAAAAGAGGTATTATACTCTATTTTTTCGGTACCGGTTGCTTCCACATTTACTCCTGCTAAGGGGAAGGCTGCTACTGTTGAAAAAGCAAAACCTATAAAACTGTATGATAATTATGCAACACTTGGTTTTGGAAATTATACAAGTATTCTGGGAGAATTGTACAGTAATTTTGAAATTAGCCGTACAGATAATGCAGGATTCTTTTTTAGACATAATTCATCACAGGGAGGAATTGACGACATTCGCCTGGAAGATAAATATTACGACACAAGTTTAGATGGTAATTATACAAGTAGACAACGTGATATTTCTTACCGATTGGACGCGGGTATCAAACATCAATTGTTTAACTGGTACGGATTACCTGAAAGTTTCGCCAGTGCTTCAGACGAATTCATAGCCGGAATAGATGCACAACAGACATATTTTAGTGGTTATGTAGGCGGAAGTTTGGTATTGGATGATTCTTTTTTTGAAGGAATAGCAGCTAAGATTCAATATCTGGGAGATGCATATTCCTCTTCAGAATTCAATATCACCGCACAACCGGAGTTCTCATTTCCGGTAACCGATTTCACATTAAAAGTAGATGGAGACGTGGATTACCTTACCGGAAGTTTCGACAGAAATTATTTTGCCGAGATGCCTATAAATTATAGTTTTCTAAATGTAGGTGTAGCTCCATCGTTGGTTTATGTAAATAACGACTTGACACTATCACTTGGAGTTGCAGCTTATGCAAGCATGGACATGGAAAACAGTGAGAGCGAAATTTCTATCTATCCACGTATTAATGTATCGTATCGTTTGGTAGATGAATTATTGATCGTGTATGGTGGTGCAGACGGCGGCGTCAATCAAAACACCTATTTCAGTTTTAAGGAAGAAAATCCTTATGTTTCGCCAACGCTTTATATAATGCCTTCCAATAATTTATACGATGCTTTTGGAGGTTTAAAAGGAAAACTCTCTAACTCGGTGGGATATAATATTCGCGGATCTTACGGAAAAACAGAGAACAGAGCATTATTCCAAATAAACCCTTTGAACGATGTAGCACCAACAGAAGATTATCAGCATGGTAACTCGTTTCAGGTGGTCTATGATGACATCAATACACTATCCATATTCGGGGAATTGAAAGTTGAGGTTTCAGATAAATTTTCATTGGGGATCAACGGGGAGTATTTTAGTTATGATACTACTAATCAAGCCCAGCCCTGGAATCTTCCGGATCTAAAAGCAACCGTATTTTCGAATTTCGACATTACCAAACAACTTTACGGAGGTGTCTCATTGTTTTATGTGGGAGAGCGTAAAGACCAGGTGGTTGCTTTTAGCCCTCTAACAGATCCTTTTCCAACAGAGGTCACTTTGGATGGCTATATAGATGCCAATTTACATTTAGGTTATAAAGTGAACGACCGCTTGTCTGTCTTTGCCAAAGGAAGTAATTTATTAAGCGATGACTATCAGAAGTGGTATAATTATCCTGTGTTGGGTATTCAGGGCCTGCTGGGTGCCACCTATAAATTTGATTGGTAAAATATATCAAAATGATTCGATTACTACCCACATTTGGAATTCTTCTTTTTGTGGGTTTATTTTTTATTGCAGCTTCTATGTATCCCGGAGGTTCTCAATTTAATCCAAATTCCATAGGCTTTAGCTGGGCTGATAATTACTGGTGTAATTTATTATATGAACAAGCTATTAATAGAGAAATTAATCCGGCGCGACCTATTGCAATAGCCGGTATGGGATTTCTATGCGGAAGTCTGGCATTGTTCTTTTATATGTTTCCTAAGTATTATTCTTTAAATAGAATTTGGGATCGGATCATACAAATTAGTGGTATTTTATCAATGCTGTTAGCAGCGTCCATTTCAACTGAGTACCATGATATTATGACTACATTGTCAAGCCTTTCAGGCCTATTTACTCTTGCGGGAATTTTGATAAGTTTATATAAATACAAACTTAGGGGATTTATGTACACTGCGATTTTATGCATTGTTTTACTGGGTGTGAATAACTATATCTATTATTCTGAAAATTACCTGTATTATCTGCCAATAATTCAAAAAATAACATTTGCAGTGATATTGCTATGGGTAATAGCACTAAATTTTAGTTTTTTAAAACGAACTCCGCTTATTAAGAATTAATTTTTTCTTTTTTTTTACTTTTACTGAAACCATTCCAAATGAAACCAACCCTCTTTCTTTTCTTCGTTTTTTTAATTTCATGTGCTCCGGATAAGATCCCTGCAGACCTATTGGTAAAGAATGCAAACATTTATACGGTTAATGACACTTTTGACACTGCAAAAGCTTTTGTGGTTAAAGATGGAAAAATCCTTGAAATTGGTAAGAAACCCGAATTAGAGTTAAAATATAATATTACTGAAACCTATGATGCAGAGGGAAGAACTATTCTTCCGGGCTTAATAGACGCGCATGCTCATTTATTTAATTTAGGGAAAAAGCTTCAAAATGTAGATCTGGTAGATACTAAAAGCTTTGATGAGGTATTGAAGCTTGTTGTTGCCTTTCAGAAGGAAAAGAATGTAGATTATATCATTGGGCGAGGTTGGGACCAGAATGATTGGGAACATAAAGAATTTCCTGACAATATAAAATTAGATTCGTTATTCCCTGATACTCCGGTTGCATTGACCCGTATAGATGGTCATGCGATGATAGTAAACTCTACCGCTTTGGAACTAGCAGGAATTACTTCGAAAACAAAAGTGGCAGGAGGTGAAGTGATACTAGAAGACGGAAAATTAACAGGTATTTTGGTAGATACCCCTATGAATTTGGTGCGAAATACATTTCCGGAAATGACCTCTCAATATATTGCTCAGGCTTTAAAAGATGCTGAAAAGATATGCTTGGAATTAGGACTTACAACGGTAAATGAAGCAGGTTTAAATAAACAGATCATTGAAGCAATAGATAGCCTTCAAAATACCGGAGAAATGTCATTGCGAGTGTACGCTATGGTGAGTAATACAGAAGAAGACCTAACCTATTTTTTAAATAAAGGTATTGTAAAGACAGACCGTTTGAATGTACGATCTGTAAAAGTATATGGCGATGGTGCTTTGGGTTCACGTGGTGCTGCTATGCGAAAACCTTATAGCGATAAACCGGAACATTTTGGCGCCATGATCACACCTATGGAAGAAATGAGATCTTTAGCAGAAAGAATTGCCGCTGCCGGATATCAAATGAACACGCATGCAATTGGGGATTCTGCAAATGTTTCAATATTAAGAGCTTATCAAGAAGCTTTAAAAAACAAGACCGATGCACGTTGGAAAGTAGAACATGCTCAGGTGGTAACACTTTCAGATATTGGTCTGTTTTCAAAAAATATAATTCCATCAGTCCAGCCTACACATGCCACCAGTGATATGTATTGGGCGGAAGATCGGGTTGGAAGCGAAAGAATTAGAGGTGCTTATGCCTATAAAACATTACTGGATAAAGCTGGTATCATTATATTGGGAACTGATTTTCCTGTGGAAAAAGTAAACCCAATGCATACATTTTATGCAGCGGTAGCCCGAAAAGATTTAAAGAATTATCCCGAAGGAGGCTATCGTATGGAAGAAGCATTATCCAGAGAAGAAACTTTAAAAGGAATGACTATTTGGGCAGCATATTCCAATTTTGAAGAGAATGAAAAAGGAAGTATCGAAGTAGGTAAGTTTGCAGATTTTATCGTTTTGGAAAAAGATATTATGAAAATCCCTGTGGATAGTATACCCAATGTAAAGGTAAAGGCAACATTTATAAATGGTAAAAAGGTATTTAGCAGAGAATAGTTATTTATAAAGATGTATAACTATTATTTACCTCCTTTTGCTTGCAGGTCAGCAATGCAAAGAGGATCCAGTGCAGGAACCTGGATTAAACTTCTCATTCTCGTTTCAACCTGATTTCGATTACTACTTTCAAAAAACATTAAACAATCTTCTACAACACAGTGCTTTAGATGTGCAGGGTCTTCATGGTCCGTATGGATATCGTCGTTTTGGATATTTACTAACCCCAAAATATGTCCAAACTCATGTTGTAAAGTAGTTGTTTCCAGAATGGTAAGGTCTACATTAGGATTGGATATAACAAAGTCTTTTATTGTTTTTTCATATACAACTATAGACGTGTTTTGATACGCAGTCCCAAGAGTCACTGTAGTATCTGTATCGTTTGAAGAAGAGCCGTTTGAGAAGAAAACAAACACCGCAATATTGTCACCGTCTGTATACTTTGTCCTGTTTTCATCTTCAATATCCTTTATTTCATCTATACTAAAAGGAGCTCCGTTAGGAGAATCAATTACGTTTTCAATAAAAGTAATACTACCGGACTTATTGATCCTTTCGTTCAAAAAATTTCTAAAGTTTGTGATCGTAGCATTTGTAGGCCTGTAAGTAGAAGCAAATACAAATTCTACCGTTAAATTTGTATAAATATCATTAGACAATAAATCTTCAGCAGAAACTCCCAATTCCTTTCGGTTTTCAGTTTTAAAATTATTTGCCGGAGTGGCCTCATCATCATTTTTACAAGCAGTAAAACTTATAAAAATGAATAGAATGATTAACAGTTTAATACAGGGGTGCTTCATTTCTTATTTTTGTATTTTTGGCAGACTTATTGCTACTGGTACAACATTCTGCAATAATAGAAAATTTTGAACATATGAAAATACGATACTTGTTTTTAACGCTCTTTTTAACAATTTGTTTTTCTGTCTCTGCACAAGTTGATTCCTTTCAGCAAGATATCATAGATTATCTCAATATTAATGGCACCCCTCAACAATATGACGGAGCGTATGACGAGATGTTTAATGTGCTTAAAAAACAGTTTGCTTCGGCAAATGTGCCTGAAGAATTCTGGGCGGATTTACATCAGGGAAAAGAAAAAAGCATAAATGAGATCATTGCATTTTTAACTTTTGCGTACCGAAAACATTTCACCCGCGAAGAAATTGCGAGTATGACAAAATTCTATAAAACCGAAGCAGCTCAAAAAATGGTATTAAGGTCTGGGGGCCTTTCTTCTGAAGAAAATGAAAAAATTGCTACTTTCTTCAATAGTGATATTGGAAAAAAGATCGAAGAAAAGCGTGATGTACTTTCCGAAGATATTGCAGAAATCTCAGGACACTGGAGCCGTGACCTTTTTTCTGAAAAAATGAGCGTACTTGTTAAAGCCGGATATTCTACACAGCACTAATTCTTGCTAAGTAATCGTAGTTTTTTCCTCGTTCCAGTACTTCAAAGGATAAATTATTTGATAGGCAGGCTTGTTCAAAAATTTGCTCGCCCAGGTATAAACAATCAAAAGGTTCACTGGTTTCTTGTTTGTACTTTATAATAAATTCAAGCTCTCCGTAATAGCGATCCCCGGGAATCCAGATACCACCATTATCTCCTTCATTATACATATATTTTAGGTCACTGGAATCAATAAGTATTTGTCCTGTGGGAGTTAGTAATGTTTTTAAATGCTGAAGATATTGTGCGACTTTTGAAATTTTCTGAAAGAGTCCAGAACCGTTCATCAACAATAAAATGGTGTCAAATTTTTCATCTTTTAATTCGAAGAAGTCTATACATCTTACATCCTTTATCCCTCGAAGCCTGGATACTTCTACCGCTCCTTTGGAAATATCGACGGCTGTGATTTGTAAGCCTTTTTCCTGAAGATATAATGCATGGCTTCCGGCACCACAACCTATATCAAGCACCTTTCCTCTGGCCAATTGTAATGCTTTTTGTTCCAATTCAGGCATTTCAGCAAAGCTTCGGAACATATAAGGCAAAGACAAGGTGTCTTCTTCACTTATATTGGTTTCGGTGATGATGTCCTCGGTATAATTTCCGTGGAAATAATCTAACAATGCATTGCCAATGATATCTTTCATTTACGTATTTTTGAAATATGGAGGAAACCCTGCAAAATCTCCCTCAGCGAGCCAAAGATACACATAACGAGAACAAAAAGTTCTTCATCAAGCTGAAGAAAAAACCACCAAAACAACTCGATTCGCTAATGCTAGAATTACATGAGGCCGAATTTGAACGTACCGACTGCCTTAGATGTGCTAATTGCTGTAAAACAACAGGCCCTTTATTTACAGACAGAGACGTGGAGCGAATATCGAAGCATTTTAAGATAAAGCAACAGCAGTTTATTGAAAACTATTTACGTGTAGACGAAGATAATGATTATGTGTTGCAAAGTGTCCCCTGTACTTTTTTAGGAGATGATAATTATTGTAGTATTTATGAGGTGCGTCCAAAAGCCTGTCGTGAATTTCCACATACAGATAGAAAGAAATTTCAGCAGATATCAAACCTAACTTTGAAGAATGTTGCGATTTGCCCTGCAGCATTTAATATTGTGGAAGAGATGAAAAGACAATTGCTTTAATTTTTAGGATACAATAAATATTTCTCACGCATTTCATCATATCTTTCCAGATCCTGAAGCCATGTTGCCCTGATTTCCCGATAGGTATAACCTTGTTCTATTTGTTCCTGTAGCTTTTTAGTTCCTGCAAGTTTGGTAAAGAAATCATTAAAAAAACCAGATTCTTTTCCGTAGCCTACATAGGCTTCGATCAACCATTCCAGATTTATCTTATTAAGTTTTTTAGCTTCGCGAAGATCTATACCATTGCATTGTTCTCCTTTAAACTTAGGATATTTAGCTCCTTCATTGGATTGTGGGGTGAACGTAAATGGAAAATACGCAGCAGGTAAAGCAGGAGCACCAAAAATCTGAAACTGCATATCTGTTCCGCGTCCTGCACTCACTATGGTTCCTTCAAAAAAGCACAAGCTGGGGTATAGATTAATAGCTATATCATTGGGAAGGTTAGGAGAGGGTTTTACAGGTAACGAATAGGCCATCTCATGGGAGTAATTTTGCATTTTGATTACTGTAATATCACAGTTTAGCTTGTTAGCCAACCAACCTTCGCCATTGATCATTTGCGCATATTCACCAATGGTCATGCCATGAACTACCGGTACAGGATGCATCCCTACAAAGCTCTTGTGCTCCGGTTCAAGTAGAGGGCCGTCAATATAATGTCCGTTAGGATTTGGACGATCCAGAATAATAAGAGGGATATTGGCTTCGGCACAAGCTTCCATAACATAATGGAGTGTGGAAATGTAAGTATAAAAACGTGCACCTACATCTTGAATATCGAATACCATTATATCGATCCCTTCGAGTTGTTGAGGAGAAGGCTTTTTGTTCTTTCCGTAAAGAGAAATAATTGGCAAGCCGGTTTTGGTATCAATACCATCTTTCACTACTTCTCCGGCATCGGCGGTACCTCTAAAACCATGCTCCGGGGCGAAAACTTTTTTAATTGAAAACTGGAATCCCAAAAGTACATCCACCAAGTGCTTATGTGTTAACCTATAACCTCCGGTTGGATAATTGGAGTTTTTATTTGGAGCGTGTAGTGTATCTACAATGATCGAAGTTTGATTCGCTACAACCCCTATTTTTTTGTTCTCTAAAAGTGCATAATACTTAGAAATTTGATTCGCGCCGGTTATAATTCCTTTTTGAACAGGGTCTTTTGCTTTTACTGTATCATGTGTCACAATTTCTTCGGAAGCTACAGCGTTAGTTTCTTTGTTCTGACTTCCACAGGAAAAACAAACCAGAACCCATAAGAAAAATGTATTTTTGAAAAAAGATAATCGCATATAGTAACCAGTGAATTTCGAATTTTTCATCGCCCGGCGCATCATTGCAGCCAAGGATTATAAAAGTAGTATTTCGGCACCAATAATAAAAATTGCCATTACCGCTATTGCCTTGGGGATTATTATGATGTTAATATCCATTGCCACAGGAGTTGGGCTTCAGAAAAAGATACATGAAAAAGTCTCTGCTTTTAACGGCGATATCATTATTACCAATTTCGACACCAATTTCTCTAACGATTCGCAGATTCCTATATCAAAAAACCAGGATTTTTATCCGGAATTTACAACTGTTGAAGGAATCAAACACATACAGGTGACAGCCTTAAAAGGTGGTGTGATCCGTACCGAAACAGATTTTGAAGGTGTAGTTGTAAAAGGTGTAGGGGAGGACTATAACTGGCAGTATTTTGAAGATTTTCTGGTAGAAGGCAAGTTACCGGACTTTACATCAGATCTCAACTCAGATATTCTAATTTCTTCTTTTCTGGCCAATAGATTACAATTAAAATTAGGAGATAGAATAGTTACTTTTTTTTTAAATGATGATAGTTCCAAAGCACCCCGAAGTCTCGGTTTCACTATTGCCGGGATCTATAGCAGTGGATTTCAGCAATTCGATGAACAATTTTTAATAGCAGACATTCGGCACATTCAGCGTCTTAATAAATGGAAAGAAGACCAAATAGGTTCCTTTGAAATTTTTATAAACGACTTTGACGAGATTGTTCCAATAGGTAATGCAGTTTATAATGAAACTTCAAGCACACTCGATACACAGACCATTCGTGATAAATACAATTCCATTTTTGAATGGCTGGATCTTTTTGATTTCAATATTGCACTTATTATTGGAATCATGATCTTGGTGGCTGGTATCAATATGATCACGGCTTTATTGGTATTAATACTTGAGCGCACTCAAATGATCGGAATTCTTAAAGCATTGGGAAGTAGTGATTGGAGTGTGCGTAAAGTGTTCATTTACAATGCTATGTATCTGATTGGTGTTGGGTTGTTTTGGGGAAATGTAATAGGAATTGGCTTATTGGTACTACAGCAACAGCTTAAATTATTTCCATTGAACCCAAATACGTATTATGTTACCGAGGCTCCTGTTTATCTGGATATCAGCTATATTTTAGCTCTGAATGCAGGGACATTTATACTTTGTTTATTAATGCTTTTACTCCCTTCCTATATAATAGCCAAGATTTCTCCTGTTAGAGCTATTCGATTTGAATAATTAGGTGGCTTAAGTCAAAGGGCTTTTGTACCTTTGCCTCGCTAAAAAAATAGAATGGAATACGCAAAAAATATCTTAGAGACTATTGGTAATACACCATTGGTGAAAATCAACAAATTAGCCGAAGAAATTCCGGCTTTGGTACTCGCAAAATACGAAACATTTAACCCGGGAAATTCTACAAAGGACCGCATGGCTTTGAAAATGATCGAAGATGCCGAAGCAGACGGAAGATTACAACCCGGTGGAACTATTATTGAAGGAACCAGTGGTAATACAGGGATGGGCCTGGCACTGGCAGCTATCGTGAAAGGTTATAAATGTATTTTTGTGATCTCCGATAAACAGTCTAAGGAAAAGATGGACATTCTAAAAGCAGTGGGGGCAGAAGTTGTTGTATGCCCAACCGATGTAGAACCGGATGATCCCAGGTCCTATTATTCTGTATCCAAACGCTTGGGCCAAGAAACTCCTAATTCCTGGTACGTAAATCAATATGACAATCCAAGCAATGCCAAAGCACATTATGAGAGTACCGGCCCTGAAATCTGGAAACAAACCAATGGTAAGGTCACCCATTTTGTAGTAGGTGTAGGAACAGGCGGTACCGTGTCCGGGGTAGGTAAATATTTAAAAGAACAAAATCCTGAAATAAAAATATGGGGAATAGATACCTATGGCTCGGTTTTTAAGAAATACCATGAAACAGGCGTATTTGATGAAAAAGAGATCTATCCCTATGTTACTGAAGGAATAGGCGAAGACATCCTACCAGAGAATGTAGATTTTAGCCTTATTGAAGGGTTTACAAAGGTTACAGATAAAGACGCCGCCATTTATACGCAACGATTGGCAAAGGAAGAAGGTATGTTCCTGGGTAATTCTGCCGGAGCTGCCATGAAAGGAGTATTGCAACTTAAAGAGCATTTTACAAAAGATGATGTGGTGGTGGTCCTTTTTCATGACCACGGAAGTCGTTATGTTGGTAAAATGTTTAACGAAGAATGGATGAAAAAAATGGGCTATACAGATTAGACTTTTTAAAATCTGTAAAATTAAATCCTGCTTATTGAGCAGGATTTTTTATTTTTAACCGTTTTCTGAACTGAACTCCCTTCAAATTATTCGAAAAATGAAAGAAGATTTCCTGCACTATGTGTGGAAGTTTCAAAAATTTGATGCGCGAAAGTTAACTACAATTCAAGGAGAGTTTATCGAAATTATAAACCCCGGACAACACAACTTAAATTCCGGACCGGATTTTTTTAATGCACAACTTTCTATTGATAATCAATTATGGGCGGGTAATGTAGAGATACATATAAGGTCTTCCCATTGGTATGAACATCATCATGAAAAAGATTGCAGTTATGATAATGTTATCCTGCATGTTGTCTGGGAACATGATGCTGAAGTCTACAGGAAAGATAATTCACCTATTCCTGCTCTTCAGTTAAAGGAAATAGTTAACAAAGCCTCGCTTGAAGCGTATAAAAATCTATTCTCAAAAAAACATTCATGGATCAATTGCGAAAATGATCTTCCTAAGATTGACTCTTTTATACTGAATAACTGGATAGAACGATTGTATGTGGAAAGACTGGAGCAAAAGTCTGAAGCTATTTTACAGGAATTAAGCACTACAAATAACCATTGGGAAGCGATACTCTTTAGAATGTTGTCCAAAAATTTTGGATTGAAAGTAAATGGAGATGCCTTTTTAAGTATCGCAAAATCCTTAGACTTTTCTGTTGTAAGGAAAATTAGTCATAATTCGTTGGAGCTGGAGGCTGTACTTTTTGGGCAGGCCGGCATGTTGGATAACGATAAAGAAGATCATTATTTTATAAAACTTCAAAGAACATATGCTTTTATAAAATATAAGTTTGGATTAGATAATAGTGCTGTTGTGAGTCCAAAATTTTTCAGATTACGCCCTCCCAATTTTCCAACCATCCGGTTGTCACAACTTTCGGTATTGTATCACACAAAGCAAAACCTGTTCTCCGAAATCATTTCAGCAACAACAATAGATCAACTATATACATTGTTTGATATATCAACAAGTACGTATTGGGATACGCATTATAATTTTGACCTTTCTTCGGCAAAACGAAAAAAAAGATTGACAAAAAAGTTTATTGACTTGATATTGATCAATACAGTCATTCCATTAAAGTTTTGCTATGCTGTACATTTAGGTAAAACTATTTCTGAAGACTTATTACTATTGGCTTCTGTGTTACCAACCGAGGAGAATTCAATTATTGGAAAATTTAATCAAATATTGCCAGTCTCTAAAAATGCTCTGGAAAGTCAGGCGTTGCTCCAACTTAAAAACAACTATTGTGATAACAATCGCTGTTTGGATTGTGCTATTGGAAACTCGATAATAAAAGGTTAAAATTACAAGAAAAATATTCAGCTAAAAATAGTAATTTGCAACTATGTTACAAGCCGTATATAAAATTCGCCATTATCTGGAAAAAAGAGGATTTTATGTAAGCTCACGTTTGGCAGACCGATTGGGTATGCGGGCAAAAAGTGTGCGTTTGTTCTTTATTTATGTATCTTTCGCAACAATGGGCGTTGGCTTTGCTATGTACTTGACCATAGCATTTTTATTGAAATTAAAAGACTTAGTGTTTACAAAGAGAACTTCAGTTTTTGATCTATGAGTAAGGTATTTCAATCTAAAATATCCGGGGCTTTAATTCTGCTCGTTCTTGTGTTTTTTATAGGGGTTTTCGGCTTCAAATTTCTTTTTGAATACGAATACAATTGGATCGATGCGATTTACATGACCGTAATTACAATAACGACTGTAGGCTTTGGGGAATTACATCCTTTAAGTCCTTCCGAAAAAGTGTTTACTTCTTTTCTTATCCTTTCCAGTATTTTTATAGTAGGATATGCAATTAAAGTGATTTCTGAATATATTTTAAGCACAAACAACATTGGTAACTTAAGACAAAAAAGAGTGGAAAAACAAATCAAATCCTTGGAAAACCACATTGTTATATGTGGCTACGGGCGAAACGGAAAACAAGCCGCACAAAAACTGCTCGCATATAACCAACCGTTTGTAATTATTGAAAGAGATGAAGAGGTGGTAGACCATTATTCTAATGAAGACTATCTCTTTGTTCAGGGTAATGCCATTGAAGATGAGAGTTTAATAAAGGCCGGTATAAAGAGGGCCTCTACGTTGATTTGTGCATTACCGAGTGATGCAGATAATCTATTTATAGTACTATCTGCCCGGCAAATGAATAAAGGGCTAAAGATAATTAGCCGTGCTACGGAAGAGACCAGTAAGCAGAAACTAAAACTTGCAGGAGCCGACAATGTGATAATGCCGGATAGAATAGGTGGTGACCATATGGCTTCACTGGTTGTGGTACCGGACCTGGTAGAATTTTTGGACAACCTTTCTGTATCCGGAGAACAGGATAGTATGAATGTGGAGCAGGTTCCTTTTGAGAAAATGTGTCCTGATGGACTTGAACGTGCAATTAATGAACTTGATGTAAGGAAAAAGACCGGTTGTTCCATCATTGGTTACAGATCTCAGGAAGGAGAATATATAGTGAATCCGGAACCTTCTATGGTGGTGAAAAAAAATTCCAAATTAATACTCATAGGTCGCCCCAATCAAATTGAAAACTTAAAACAATTGTATAACGTTTAAATGTCCGTTAACAATTAAAAGGTCGAAAAATTTGAATACACTACTTTTTTTTAGCATCTTGCCTTGCTGAAAAAAACAACGTCTCACTAAAAAACTCGTCATGAAGAAATTTCTTCTTTCCTTTTTTACATTTTTAATTTCATTTGCATCATTTGCTCAAGAAGCTACAGACAAAGGCTGGGATGAAAAAGTAAATGATTGGTTTACACCTATCTCAAATGCTTGGGCTTCATTTGTATTTACTGCTGTTAACTTCACAGAAGGTGTAAGTATGCCGGTTGTGATTATTTGGTTGCTGTTAGCCGGTTTGGTTTTTACTTTGGTATTTAAGTTTGCTAATATTAGACTTTTTGGGGTATCTATCAATATAGTTCGAGGTAAGTACGATGACATAGATCATGTTACTGTAGATCCTATGGCAGGTGATCCAACACCTGGTGGTGATGCAATCGAAACAATCCGTGTAGAAGGTCATGATGGAGAGGTTTCTCACTTTCAGGCACTAACTGCCGCCTTGTCGGGAACCGTTGGCTTGGGTAATATTGCCGGAGTAGCTATTGCAATCTCATTAGGAGGTCCTGGTGCGACATTTTGGATGATTGTTGCTGGACTACTGGGAATGTCCTCAAAATTCGTAGAGTGTACGTTAGGTGTAAAGTATAGAGATGTTGGAGCCGATGGAACTGTATATGGTGGTCCAATGTATTACCTGAAAAAAGGATTAAAAGATGTTGGGAAAGGTGGTCTTGGTAAAATATTAGCTGTACTCTTTGCGATAATGTGTATTGGAGGCTCATTTGGTGGTGGAAATATGTTTCAGGCTAATCAGGCAGCACAACAATTTAATACAATGATAGGTGCTGAATCTACCTCGGCAGGTGTTGTTTTCGGAATCATAATGGCAATAGTTGTTGCAATCGTTATTATTGGAGGGATAAAAAGAATTGGAAGTATTACTGAGAAGGTTGTACCATTTATGGTAGGAATATATTTCCTGGCAGCAGTGATCATAATTGTTATGAATATTGGAAGTATTGGCTCTGCCTTTAGCCAAATATTTGATGGAGCATTCAATGCTCAAGGGATTTCGGGAGGTATTCTTGGAGTTCTGATCATTGGATTCCAGAGAGCCGCTTTCTCTAACGAGGCAGGGGTAGGAAGTGCAGCGATTGCACACTCCGCCGTAAAAACCAAGTATCCTGCATCAGAAGGTTTGGTAGCCCTGTTAGAACCATTTATCGATACGGTAGTAGTTTGTACTATGACCGCCTTAGTAATTATCATTACAAATGGTGATGGTAGTATTATGACGTATGGTGTTGCAGAAGCAGACGGAGTTTTAGCAACTTCAAAAGCCTTTGCCTCTACGTTACCTTGGTTTCCATATGTACTAACGGTAGCAGTAGTTCTATTTGCATTCTCAACAATGTTGTCCTGGTCTTACTACGGACTTCAAAGTTGGATGTTCCTTTTTGGAAGATCAAAAGCGGCAGATTACACATTTAAAATTTTATTCTGCTTATTCATTATTGTTGGTTCGGCGGCAAGTTTGGGAGCAGTAGTAGGATTCTCGGATGCGATGATATTTGCGATGTCTGTACCTAACGTTATTGGTCTCTACTTCTTATTCCCGAAAGTACGTGATGAAGTGAAAAAGTATATATCAGCCATAAAGGCAAAGAGAGTTGAGAAGGCATAATATATTTTGCTATATTAGAGCTTAAATTCATAGCTCCCCGGTAACTAAAACCGGAATGCAATGAATCCAAACAACTTAAGATCCCACTTCTTGTTCAATAAACAACAGCGAAGTGGGATTCTGTTTTTGATAGGGGTTATTATTGCCTTATTATGTGTCTATTATTTTGTGGATGTTTCCGAAAAGAATATCCTTGATACATCTTCTGAAAAAATTGTAACATTACGATCTCAAATAGATTCTTTGCGAGCTACAGAAATTGAAAACCGAAAACCAAAAGTATACCCTTTCAACCCCAATTTTATTACCGATTATAAAGCTTACACTCTGGGAATGTCTTCTGAAGAATATGATAGGCTCAAACAATTTCGAAACAAAGAACAGTGGATCAACTCTGTAGCCGATTTTAAGCGAGTGACAAAAGTTTCAGATTCCTTGCTGCAAGTTATAAGCCCATATTTTAAATTCCCGGAATGGGTTACGCATCCAAAGTCCAAAAAGAAAGATCATTCAAATGATTATACTGAAAAGACCTATGCACAAAAAACTGATCTGAACAAAGCTACTGAAGCACAATTACAGGAAATAAACGGAATAGGCGAAGGGTTAAGCAGACGTATCATTTTACAGAGAGAAAAGATAGGCGGATTTACAGATGATATTCAATTGAATACAATATGGGGTTTGGATAGGGCAGTAATACAAAAAGTTTTAAACCGGTTTACAGTTAAGACACCAACTTCTATAGAAAAGATGGATATCAATAGTATATCGGCTTCAGATATAGCGACTATACCCGGAATTTCTTTTGAGCTTGCTAAAGAGATATGGGAATACAGAATACTTCACGAAGGAATCGATGATTTTTCAGAACTGGAAAAAATAGAAGGGCTGTCACCCCTTAAATTACAGCTAATTCAGCTATATTTGTACATCAAATAAAAATTGCTACAAAGACCAAATCTCTAAAAATAGATAAAGATTTATGAGTATATACTTTACAGAAGAGCACGAATTTTTCAGAAAAAGCTTTCAGGATTTTTTACAAAAAGAAGTAGTTCCGCATATAGAAAAATGGGAAGAGACCGGACACATTGAACGCTTTATCTGGGAAAAGGTTGGAGAGATGGGCTATTTTGGGATCAACTACCCGGAAGCCTATGGAGGGATGGACCTCGACCTGTTCTATACGGTCATATTTCTGGAAGAACTACAAAAAATAAACTCCGGAGGATTTGCAGCTGCCATGTGGGCACATGCATATTTAGCGATGACACATCTTAACAAAGAAGCAAATCACGAACAAAAAGAAAAGTATTTAACTCCCAGTATTACCGGAGAGAAAATTGGATGTCTTTGTATTACAGAACCTTTTGGAGGCAGTGATGTTTCGGGAATGCGAAGTACTGCTGTAAAAAAGGGAAATACTTATATCTTGAACGGCTCCAAAACATTTATCACCAATGGTGTTTACAGTGATTATTTGATCGTCGCTGCAAAAACAGCACCCGAGCTGGGTAATAAGGGAATAAGTATTTTTGTAGTGGACCGGGATATGCCGGGTGTATCGGCTACGAAACTGGATAAATTAGGATGGCGCGCGAGTGATACCGGAGAGATCGCATTTGACAATGTAGAGGTTCCTATAGAAAATTTAATGGGTGAAGAAAATCAGGGTTTTCCATATATCATGCAACACTTTGCGTTAGAGCGGCTTGTCATGGCAATCAATGCGCATGCCCGCAGTGAATATGCTCTGGAATATACGATCCAGTATATGAAAGACCGCACGGCTTTTGGCCAATCCATATCAAAGTTTCAGGCATTGAGACATAAAGTAGCACAGCTTTCTGCCGAAGTGGAAGTGTGCAAAACATTTAACTACGCAACAGCCAGACAGTTGAATGACGGTGAATATGCAGTGAAAGAAGCAACGATGGCTAAGTTGACCTCTACTAAGGTTGCAGACGATGTTATGTACGAATGCCTT
The DNA here is from genome assembly GCF_058148525.1 of Ulvibacter sp. 2210JD10-4. Taxonomy (NCBI): domain Bacteria; kingdom Pseudomonadati; phylum Bacteroidota; class Flavobacteriia; order Flavobacteriales; family Flavobacteriaceae; genus Ulvibacter; species Ulvibacter sp. 2210JD10-4. Next base: position 21,002 of record NZ_JBYVJZ010000004.1, on the reverse strand, counting down.
CAGTTATTAGGAGGTTATGGTTATATGGAAGAATACCCGTTAGCGCGATTGTTGCGTGACAGTAGGTTAGGGCCTATAGGAGGAGGGACCAGTGAGATCCTAAGGGAGATTATAGCTAAAATGGTGATTGACGGAAAGGAATATAAGAAGGCTACTTGATAAAGCGTACACGATTTACTGCTCTGCATTAAAAAAATCTAATAACTAAGACCTAAAATCCAAAATCTTATTTATCTTTGCCGTCCCTAAAGAGAGGAGGTGATGACATTATGTTAATAATACCAATAAAAGACGGAGAAAATATCGATAGAGCGCTAAAAAGATTTAAGCGTAAATTTGACCGTACAGGAACCATGCGCCAGTTACGCAAGAGACAGGCGTTTACCAAGCCTTCGGTAACTCGTAGAGCTCAAATACAAAAAGCACAATATATTCAAGGATTAAGAGATGCGGAAGAAATTTAGTATTTCGCTATTCAAATAAATAAAAAGTCCGTTAGATTATAGTATTTTTACTTTCTAACGGATTTTTTTATGCCCTTTAAAGACTTCATTGATTATCTTACGTTAGAGAAAAATTATTCTGCGCATACCATTACTGCTTATCAAAAGGATCTTGAGAGTTTTTTGACTTTTGCTTCGGAAGAATACGATTACAAGACGATCAAAGATGTAAATTATTCCGTTATTAGAAGCTGGATCGTTACGCTGGTAGATTCCGGTATTACAAACCGAAGTGTTAACCGTAAGGTATCTTCTTTAAAGACCTATTACAAATTTTTATTGAAGACAAAGCAGATAGAGGTCAATCCTTTGTCAAAACACAAAGCTTTAAAAACAAGTAAAAAGCTGCAGGTTCCTTTTTCAGAAAAAGAGATTGAAGATGTTTTGCAATTGCTTGATGAAACTAAAGATTTTGAAGGTGTTAGAAATAAGTTGATCGTTGAACTTTTTTACTCCACCGGAATGCGAAGAGCAGAATTGGTAAACCTGAAGCTAAAGGATGTCTCTGTTACTCAAAACACAATTAAGGTTTTAGGGAAACGAAATAAAGAACGTATCATTCCTTTATTGCCTTCTGTGGCAGAATCCATCAAAGTCTATTTACAGCATCGTTCTCAGTTGGAAAAGATCAAAGACGATGCCTGGTTTTTTCTGTCTTTAAAGGGAGTTAAAATCTATGAAACACTTGTATACCGAATTATTAATTCATATTTTAGTAAGGCCTCTGAAAAAGTGAAAAAGAGTCCACATATTTTACGTCATTCTTTTGCGACTCATCTTTTAAATGAAGGAGCAGATTTAAATGCAGTGAAAGAACTGCTAGGGCATTCGAGTTTAGCATCTACCCAGGTCTATACACATAATAGTATAGCAACGTTGAAAGAGGTATATAAGAAATCGCATCCCCGCAACTTAAAATAAATTACAAACATTAAAATTCTTGCGTATGAATGTAAATGTGCAACCTACAAATTTTACAGCCGATACCAGGCTTATTGACTTTATCGAAAAGAAGCTTTCCAAGCTGGAACAATTTTATAATAAGATTGTATTTGCCGATGTATTTTTAAAGGTTCAAAATACAAGCGAAAAACAAAATAAAATTGTTGAAATATTACTAAGTGTTCCGGGTGATGATTTAATTGTAAAAAAAGAAGCCAGGACTTTTGAAGTTGGAACAGACGAATGCGTGCAGTCACTGGAACGACAGCTAAAAAAGCGCAAACAAAAACAAAGGGCGTATTTATAAGATAAAAATTCAAAAAAAGTTTTTTAGAAAAAATAATTTATATACATTTGCAGTCCGTTAGAAATAGCGGACTTTTTTATGGCTAAAAAGTTACATAAAAGCCGATGTAGCTCAGCTGGCTAGAGCAGCTGATTTGTAATCAGCAGGTCGTGGGTTCGAGTCCCTCCATCGGCTCTTAAGAAAAAGAAAAGTTCTTTTAAATACAATGGTTAAGGGGAGATACTCAAGCGGCCAACGAGGGCAGACTGTAAATCTGCTGACTATGTCTTCGCAGGTTCGAATCCTGCTCTCCCCACGTAGGATTTTACGTGATTTTGTAGAAAGATTGCTTTCTTAAAAAATTGAGTATAATTCTTTCTTCGGGCTCACCCGAAAAGGATCACCGAGCAAATGCAAGGTAATCCATCAGAAACCATGAAGTTGGTTTTTGAAAAAGGATCGCCAAATGAAAAGAGGTGATTCACTTTGAAATATTGAAATTATATGCTGATTTTTTTCAGCTAAAAAAGCGGGAGTAGCTCAGTTGGTAGAGCGTCAGCCTTCCAAGCTGAATGTCGCCGGTTCGAACCCGGTCTCCCGCTCAAAAAAACAGCAACATCACGAAAGTGATTGTTGGTGCTAATTTTGAGTTTAAAGTTTGTGAAAGTGAACTTGAACCTTAAACTTTAAACCTGCAACCAATAAGCCGGTGTAGCTCAGGGGTAGAGCGTTTCCTTGGTAAGGAAGAGGTCATGAGTTCAAATCTCATCATTGGCTCAAATAAGTACAAATATTGAACACTATTATATAACTAAGATTAAATAAATACAAACATGGCAAAAGAAACATTTGATCGCTCCAAACCCCACTTAAATGTAGGTACTATTGGACACGTAGATCACGGTAAAACAACCTTAACAGCTGCTATTACTAAAGTATTGGCAGATGCTGGTTTTTCAGAGGCTAAGTCTTTTGATCAAATTGACAACGCTCCGGAAGAAAAAGAAAGAGGTATTACAATTAACTCTTCACACGTAGAATATCAAACGGCGAATCGTCACTACGCACACGTTGACTGTCCAGGTCACGCGGATTACGTAAAAAATATGGTTACCGGTGCTGCGCAAATGGATGGAGCTATCCTTGTAGTTGCTGCTACAGATGGTCCTATGCCACAAACACGTGAACACATCCTTTTAGGACGTCAGGTAGGTATTCCTCGTATTGTTGTATTCATGAATAAAGTGGATATGGTGGACGATGAAGAACTTTTAGAATTGGTAGAAATGGAGATCAGAGATCTTCTTTCTTTCTATGAGTACGATGGAGATAACGGTCCTGTTATTGCAGGTTCTGCTTTAGGTGCACTTAACGGTGAGCAAAAATGGGTAGACACTGTGTTGGAATTAATGGAAGCTGTTGATACTTGGATCGAAGAACCTCTTCGTGAAGTAGACAAAGATTTCTTAATGCCTATTGAAGATGTATTCTCTATTACAGGTCGTGGTACAGTAGCAACAGGTCGTATTGAGACAGGTGTTGCTAATACCGGAGACGCTGTAGATATCATTGGTATGGGAGCAGAGAAATTAACTTCTACTATTACCGGAGTTGAAATGTTCCGTAAGATCCTTGACAGAGGTGAAGCTGGAGATAATGTAGGTATCTTATTAAGAGGTATTGAAAAAACCGATATCCGTAGAGGTATGGTTATCTGTAAGCAAGGATCTGTTACACCTCACGCTAAATTCAAAGCAGAGGTATATGTTCTTAAGAAAGAAGAAGGTGGACGTCACACTCCATTCCACAATAACTATCGCCCACAGTTCTACGTTCGTACAACTGATGTAACGGGTAATATTGCTCTTCCTGATGGAGTAGAGATGGTTATGCCAGGAGATAACTTAACAATTACTGTTGATCTTATCCAACCAATTGCCTTGAACTTAGGTCTTCGTTTTGCTATCCGTGAAGGAGGTAGAACTGTAGGAGCAGGTCAGGTAACTGAGATTTTAGACTAATTTAAGTCAATAGATAAAGGAGTTTTAAGGTGTCCGCCATAGGTGGACGCCTTGACTTTTATTACGGGTTTAGCTTGACCTTGTTAGAATGTAGGTCGTAGAGCAGCTCATAAAAACGGGTTTAGCTCAGTTGGTAGAGCACTGGTCTCCAAAACCAGGTGTCGGGAGTTCGAGTCTCTCAACCCGTGCAAATAATAGCATTAATACCTGATAAAATGGTAGATTATATTAAAGAGTCTTATAACGAACTAAAAAACCATGTAACCTGGACGTCTTGGGCAGAAGCACAGCGACTTACAGTTCTTGTAGCTGTATTTTCGGTAGTTCTCGCTTTAGCAGTATGGGGTGTGGATACTGTTTTTAGTAAGTTAATAAGCCTATATTTTGAATGGATCAAGTCGTAACGGAAATGACTGAAACAAAGAGCACAAAAAAGTGGTATGTAGTCCGTTCGGTTAGTGGACAGGAAAACAAGATCAAGTCGTATATCGAATCTGAGATAAAACGACTCAATCTGGAAGATTATATTGATCAGGTTTTAGTTCCTACCGAAAAAGTAATACAGATTCGTAACGGAAAAAAAGTACATAAAGAACGTGTTTATTTTCCGGGATACATTATGGTACAGGCAAGCCTGGCAGGTGAAATACCACATATTATAAAATCTATTAACGGGGTGATTGGCTTTTTGGGTGAAACCAAAGGGGGAGACCCTGTACCGCTAAGACAAGCAGAGGTAAACAGAATGTTAGGGAAGGTAGATGAGTTGGCTGTAAAAGATGACAACGTAAACATTCCTTTTGTAATTGGCGAAACAGTAAAAGTGATCGACGGGCCATTTAATGGATTCAACGGTACTGTAGAAAAAATAAATGAAGAAAAGCGTAAACTTGAAGTAATGGTGAAAATTTTCGGAAGAAAGACACCGTTGGAATTAAGTTATATGCAAGTAGAAAAAGTTTAATTGTTACACGCTATATAATAGGTTATTTCTTTGGCTTCCACTATAGAAAGAACCACATTAAAATTTAGAAAATGGCAAAAGAAGTAGGTAAAGTAGTAAAGTTGCAAGTTCGAGGAGGTGTCGCTAACCCGTCACCACCAGTTGGACCAGCTTTAGGTGCTGCCGGTGTGAACATTATGGAGTTCTGTAAGCAGTTTAATGCAAGGACTCAGGATAAGCAAGGTAAAGTATTGCCAGTAGTTATTACGGTGTATAAGGACAAGTCTTTCGACTTTGTTATTAAAACACCTCCTGCTGCTGTACAGATCCTTGAAGCCGCCAAAACAAAAAAAGGTTCTGGCGAACCACACATCAATAAGGTAGCTACTATCTCTTGGGATCAAGTAAGAACGATTGCAGAAGACAAAATGCCCGATCTAAATGCATTTACTGTTGAGTCTGCTATGAAAATGGTAGCCGGTACTGCTAGATCAATGGGAGTGAAAATAAAAGGTGCTGCACCTTTTTAATCAAGAAAAAGAATCTATAAAATGGCAAGATTAACAAAAAAGCAAAAAGAATCAACTGCTAAAGTAGAAGTGAAAGCCTATACTTTATCAGAAGCTTCTGCTTTAATAAAAGAAATCACCAACGTAAATTTCGATGCCTCCGTAGACCTTGCCGTGCGTCTTAATGTAGACCCGCGGAAAGCAAACCAAATGGTAAGAGGTGTAGTAACCCTTCCACACGGAACAGGTAAAGATGTAAAGGTATTGGCATTGGTAACTCCAGATAAGGAAGCCGAAGCTAAAGAAGCCGGAGCAGATTATGTTGGATTAGATGAGTACCTCGCAAAAATTAAGGGAGGTTGGACAGATGTTGACGTAATTGTAACCATGCCTAGTGTTATGGGTAAATTAGGACCATTAGGACGTGTTTTAGGGCCTCGTGGATTAATGCCTAACCCAAAGACAGGTACGGTAACAATGGACGTTGCTAAAGCTGTTTCTGATGTAAAAGCCGGTAAGATCGACTTTAAAGTCGATAAAACAGGAATTGTACATGCAGCAATTGGAAAAGCATCTTTTGATGCTGAAAAAATTGCCGGAAACGCAAAAGAATTATTAACAACCCTAGTGAAACTGAAACCTCAGTCATCTAAAGGTGTTTATATTAAAAGTATCTATATGTCTAGTACAATGAGTCCTAGTGTAGAGATAGACACCAAAAGATTTTCTGATCAGTAAAATTTAAAAATTATGACAAGAGAAGAAAAATCACAAGTAATTGAAAATTTAACTGTACAGTTGTCTGAGAACCCAATTATCTATTTAGCAGATATTTCAGGTCTTGACGCAGGGACTACCAGTAACTTACGCCGTGCTTGTTTTAAAGCCGGAGTGAAATTGGCAGTAGTTAAAAACACATTACTTTCAAAAGCAATGGAAGGTTCAGATAAAGAATTCGGTGAATTAACCGAAACGCTGATCGGGAACACTTCTTTAATGTTTTCTGAAACAGGTAATGCACCAGCTAAAGTAATTAAAGAGTTCAGAAAAAAATCTGACAGACCTTTACTGAAAGGAGCTTTTATTGAAGAAGCAATTTATGTTGGAGACGATCAACTGGACAAATTGGTTGAGATCAAATCTAAAGAAGAGCTTCTTGGAGAAATCATTGGATTACTTCAATCTCCTGCTAAGAATGTTATTTCAGCATTGAAGTCTGGAGGAGGAACCATAGCTGGTATAGTTAAAACCTTATCTGAAAGAGAAGGTTAATCAAAATAAGCACTAATTAAAACATATAAATTAAAATTATTTAAAACGATAGAAAATGGCAGATTTAAAAGATTTCGCAGAACAATTAGTTAACTTAACGGTAAAAGAAGTTAATGAGTTAGCTACTATATTAAAAGATGAGTATGGTATCGAACCTGCTGCTGCAGCTGTAGCTGTAGCTGCCGGAGGTGGTGCTGCAGGTGGCGAAGCCGCTGAAGAAAAGTCTGAATTCGACGTAGTTCTTACAGCAGCCGGAGGTTCTAAATTAGCAGTTGTAAAACTGGTAAAAGAATTAACCGGAGCTGGTCTTAAAGACGCTAAAGAATTAGTTGATAATGCTCCTTCTCCTATCAAAGAAGGTGTAGCAAAAGACGAAGCTGAAGCTTTAAAAGCTCAGTTAGAAGAAGCTGGAGCTGAGGTTGAGCTTAAGTAAGCTCCCAACGTTCCAAACCTTAAGGTTTAGGTCTTCCGCTTCGGGCGGAATGGCCTAAACCATTTTGCGTATATAGAGGTTAATATTTTCCAGTATACGCACTCACAGTTTTTTTAATTAAAATTCCGTCCATAGATGTCAGCAACGCAAACTGAAAGATTGAATTTTTCCTCTGTAAAAAATAAGCCGGACTATCCCGACTTTTTGGACATTCAGATCAAATCCTTTCAGGATTTTTTCCAACTGGAAACCAAATCAGAAGAAAGAGGTAACGAAGGACTATATAAGACCTTCTTGGAGAATTTTCCAATTACCGACACCCGCAACCAATTTGTTTTAGAGTTTTTAGATTACTTTGTAGACCCGCCAAGATATTCCATACAGGAATGTATTGAACGCGGATTAACCTATAGTGTACCACTAAAGGCTCGTTTAAAATTATATTGTACAGATGAAGAGCACGAAGATTTTGAAACTATCGTGCAAGATGTTTATTTAGGGACTATCCCATATATGACGCCAAGTGGTACTTTTTGTATCAATGGTGCAGAGCGTGTTGTTGTATCACAACTACACCGTTCACCGGGTGTATTCTTTGGACAATCATTCCACGCCAACGGAACAAAATTATATTCTGCCAGAGTAATTCCTTTTAAAGGCTCCTGGATTGAATTTGCTACCGATATCAATAGTGTGATGTACGCATACATTGATAGAAAGAAAAAATTACCGGTAACAACTCTTTTCCGTGCGATTGGATTTGAAAGAGATAAGGATATTCTTGAAATATTCGACCTTGCAGAAGAGGTGAAGGCTTCAAAAACCGGCCTTAAAAAATACCTTGGACGTAAATTAGCGGCCCGTGTGTTAAAGACCTGGCATGAGGATTTTGTTGATGAAGATACAGGAGAGGTAGTTTCTATTGAACGTAACGAAATTGTACTGGATCGTGATACCGTTCTTGAAAAAGAACATATCGAAGAAATTCTGGATTCTGGTTCAAAAACAATCCTGTTACACAAAGAAGATAATCACATGGCTGACTATGCGATTATTCATAATACGTTACAAAAAGATCCTACCAATTCAGAAAAAGAAGCGGTAGAACACATATACAGACAATTACGTAACGCCGAACCGCCGGATGAAGAAACTGCTCGTGGAATCATCAACAAGCTGTTCTTTAGTGACCAACGTTATAACCTTGGTGAGGTGGGTCGTTACCGTATGAACAAAAAGTTGGGTCTTGATATTGCAATGGATAAGCAAGTACTTACCAAAGAAGATATCATTACCATTGTAAAATACTTAATTGAATTGATCAACTCTAAAGCAGAGATTGATGATATTGATCACTTATCAAATCGTCGTGTACGTACAGTAGGTGAGCAGTTGTCTTCTCAATTTGGAGTAGGTTTGGCTCGTATGGCACGTACTATTCGTGAGCGTATGAATGTTCGTGATAATGAAGTATTTACACCTATAGACCTTATTAATGCGAAGACATTGTCTTCAGTTATTAATTCTTTCTTCGGAACCAACCAGCTTTCACAGTTTATGGACCAGACCAATCCTTTGGCAGAGATCACGCACAAGCGTCGTCTTTCAGCTTTAGGACCAGGAGGTCTTTCCCGTGAAAGAGCAGGTTTTGAAGTTCGTGATGTTCACTATACACACTACGGAAGGTTATGTCCTATTGAAACTCCGGAAGGACCAAACATTGGTTTGATCTCTTCACTTTCAGTATATGCAAAAGTGAATAACTTAGGGTTTATTGAAACTCCGTACCGTAAAGTTACAGAGGGTAAAATCGATCTTAAAACAAAACCAACGTACCTTTCAGCAGAAGAGGAAGAAGAAAAGTTAATTGCTCAGGCAAATATTCCAATTAAGGGAGATGGAACTATCGATACAGATAAGGTAATTGCCCGTATGGAAGGTGATTTCCCATTGGTTGATCCTAAATCGGTTCATTATACAGATGTTGCTCCAAATCAGATTTCATCTATTTCGGCTTCATTGATTCCTTTTCTGGAACATGATGATGCAAACCGTGCATTGATGGGATCGAATATGATGCGTCAGGCAGTACCATTACTAATTGCAGATTCACCAATCGTGGGAACAGGATTGGAACGTCAGGTAGCTTCAGATTCTCGTGTATTGATCAATGCGGAAGGTGATGGAGTTGTCGAATATGTAGATGCAAATATAATCACTATCAAATACGACCGTAGCGAAGAAGAGCGCATGGTAAGTTTTGATGGAGATTCAAAATCATACAATCTTGTAAAATTCAGAAAGACAAACCAAAGTACTTCTATCAATTTGAAACCGATCGTTAGAAAAGACGATAGAGTGAAAAAAGGACAGGTACTTTGCCAGGGTTATGCTACGGAGAAAGGCGAATTGGCACTGGGTAGAAATATGAAAGTAGCCTTTATGCCCTGGAAAGGGTATAATTTTGAGGATGCGATTGTAATTTCTGAAAAAGTAGTTCGTGAAGATATTTTCACATCTATTCATATAGATGAGTATTCATTAGAAGTTCGGGATACCAAATTAGGTAATGAAGAATTAACCAATGACATTCCAAACGTTTCCGAAGAAGCTACTAAAGACCTGGATGAACATGGAATGATCCGGGTAGGAGCCGAGGTTAAACCAGGAGATATTTTAATTGGAAAGATCACTCCAAAAGGAGAGAGCGATCCAACTCCGGAAGAAAAGTTACTTCGTGCCATCTTTGGTGACAAAGCAGGTGATGTTAAAGATGCTTCTTTGAAAGCGTCTCCTTCATTACGTGGTGTTGTGATAGATAAGAAATTATTCGCCAGAGCTATTAAAGATAAACGTAAAAGAGCAAAGGACAAAGAGGATATTGCTGCTTTAGAAGCCGAGTATTATGCAAAGTTTGATGCTTTAAAAGATGTTTTAGTTGAGAAACTATTTGCTATCGTTGGTGGAAAAACTGCGCAAGGTGTAATGAACGACCTTGGTGAAGTAGTATTTCCTAAAGGTAAAAAGTATACCCTTAAAATGTTAAATGCTGTAGATGATTATACACATTTGGTAGGAGGTACCTGGACAACTGATGATGATACCAACCATATGGTAGCAGATCTGATGCACAACTATAGAATCAAGGAGAACGACCTTCAAGGAAACCTGCGTCGTGAGAAGTTTACTATCTCTGTTGGAGATGAGCTACCTTCCGGAATCTTAAAACTCGCTAAAGTTTATATCGCCAAGAAGCGTAAATTGAAAGTAGGGGATAAGATGGCGGGACGTCATGGTAACAAAGGTATTGTGGCACGTATTGTACGTGAAGAAGATATGCCTTTCTTAGAAGATGGAACTCCTGTAGATATTGTACTAAACCCGCTTGGGGTACCATCCCGTATGAATATTGGTCAGATCTATGAAACAGTTCTTGGATGGGCAGGTCAAAAATTAGGTCGCAAGTTCGCAACTCCTATTTTTGATGGTGCTACATTAGATCAGATCAATGAATTTACCGATGAAGCGGAAATCCCAAGATTTGGACATACCTTCTTATATGATGGTGGAACCGGACAGCGTTTCGATCAACCCGCAACAGTTGGAGTGATCTATATGTTGAAACTGGGCCATATGGTAGATGATAAAATGCACGCACGTTCTATAGGACCTTACTCATTGATCACACAACAACCATTGGGTGGTAAAGCTCAATTTGGTGGTCAGCGTTTTGGAGAGATGGAAGTTTGGGCATTGGAAGCCTATGGAGCTTCCAGTACATTACGAGAAATTTTGACGGTAAAATCTGATGACGTTATTGGTAGAGCTAAAACTTACGAGTCTATCGTGAAGGGTGAAGCAATGCCGGAGCCGGGTCTGCCAGAATCTTTCAACGTGTTAATGCACGAACTGAAAGGACTTGGATTAGATATCAGATTAGAAGAATAGAGCAACACCCCTCCTGCTGGAGGGGTAGTACTCAAACTTCAACCGGAGTGAAAAAACACTCCAAAAACAAATAAAAACAAAGCATAGTACACAGCATTATGGCAAGAAATAAAGAAAACACAGTACAGAAATTCAATAAGATTTCAATTGGTTTAGCTTCTCCCGAATCCATTTTAGCGGAATCAAGAGGAGAGGTTTTAAAGCCTGAAACGATTAACTACCGTACGCACAAACCAGAGCGTGACGGTCTTTTCTGTGAGCGTATTTTTGGTCCTGTAAAGGATTATGAATGTGCCTGTGGTAAATATAAAAGAATTCGCTACAAGGGTATTGTTTGTGACCGTTGTGGGGTAGAGGTAACCGAAAAGAAAGTACGTCGTGACCGTGTGGGACATATCAATTTGGTAGTTCCTGTAGCACATATTTGGTACTTCCGTAGTTTACCTAATAAAATTGGATACCTTCTTGGATTACCGTCTAAGAAATTGGACATGATTATCTATTATGAAAGATATGTAGTGATCCAGCCGGGTATAGCAAAATATGAAGATGGAGAACCTGTTCAAAAAATGGATTTCCTTACTGAAGAAGAGTACCTGAATATACTGGATACACTTCCACAGGAAAATTTATATTTGGAAGAGACCGATGAAAATAAGTTCATTGCAAAGATGGGAGCAGAGTGTTTAATTGATTTGCTGAACCGAATCGATTTAGATGAACTATCATACACCTTGCGTCATAAAGCAAATAACGAAACTTCAAAACAACGTAAGACAGAAGCGTTAAAACGTCTTCAGGTGGTGGAAGCACTTCGTGATGCAAATAAGAACCGTGAGAACAAACCTTCCTGGATGATTATGAAAGTGGTACCTGTAATACCGCCGGAGTTACGTCCATTGGTACCTTTGGATGGAGGTCGTTTTGCTACTTCAGATCTAAATGACCTGTACCGTCGTGTAATTATTCGTAACAATCGTTTGAAGCGTTTGATGGAGATCAAAGCTCCGGAAGTAATTTTACGTAACGAAAAGCGTATGCTTCAGGAGTCTGTAGATTCTTTGTTTGATAACACGAGAAAATCTTCAGCGGTTAAAACAGATAGCAACCGTCCACTAAAATCACTTTCAGATTCCTTAAAAGGAAAGCAAGGTCGTTTCCGTCAAAACCTATTAGGAAAACGTGTTGATTATTCGGCACGTTCGGTAATTGTTGTTGGGCCGGAATTAAAGTTATATGAGTGTGGTCTTCCTAAAGATATGGCGGCAGAACTATACAAGCCTTTTGTAATTAGAAAACTAATTGAAAGAGGAATTGTAAAGACCGTAAAATCTGCCAAGAAGATTATAGATAAAAAAGAACCCGTAGTATGGGACATCCTTGAAAATGTATTGAAAGGACATCCTGTATTATTAAACCGTGCTCCTACTTTGCATCGTTTAGGGATCCAGGCATTCCAGCCAAAATTAATTGAAGGTAAAGCGATCCAGCTACACCCATTGGTCTGTACGGCATTTAATGCAGATTTTGACGGTGACCAGATGGCAGTTCACCTTCCGTTAGGTCCTGAAGCAATTCTGGAAGCGCAATTATTGATGTTGGCTTCTCACAATATCCTGAACCCTGCAAATGGGTCTCCAGTAGCAGTACCTTCTCAGGATATGGTATTGGGTCTGTATTATATGACCAAATTGAGAAAGTCGACAAAAGATGAAAAAGTACTTGGTGAAGGACTAACTTTCTATTCTGCCGAAGAAGCAATTATTGCTTACAATGAAAAGCAAGTTGATCTTAATGCCGAGATTAAAATACGCACGAAAGACTTTAATGAAGAAGGCGAACTTGTTTATCAAATCATTACAACTACTTTAGGTAGAGTAATTTTCAATGAGCAAGTACCGGAAGAAGCGGGTTATATCAATGAAGTTTTAACTAAAAAATCTTTACGTGATATTATTGGTGCTATTTTGGCGGTAACCAGTGTACCAACTACATCTGCCTTCTTAGATGAAATTAAAGGATTAGGATATAAGTTTGCATTCGAAGGCGGATTGTCTTTTAGTTTAGGAGATATTATTATCCCTGCTGAAAAGCAAGGAATGATCGATGATGCTAACAAACAAGTTGATGGTATTATTGCTAACTATAATATGGGATTAATTACCAATAACGAACGTTATAATCAGGTGATTGATATATGGACGGCTACAAATGCCGAGTTGACCGAGTTATCTATGAAACGTATTCGTGAGGACCAACAAGGGTTTAACTCTGTATATATGATGCTTGATTCAGGAGCTCGTGGATCTAAAGAACAGATTCGCCAGCTTACAGGTATGCGTGGATTGATGGCAAAACCTAAAAAATCAAATTCAGGTGGAGGTGAGATCATTGAAAACCCAATTCTTTCTAACTTTAAAGAAGGTCTTTCAATTTTGGAATACTTTATTTCTACACACGGTGCCCGTAAAGGACTTGCAGATACCGCACTTAAAACAGCAGATGCAGGTTACTTAACGCGTCGTTTAGTAGATGTATCACAAGATGTTATTATTAACATTGAAGACTGTGGAACCTTAAGAGGTATAGAAGTTTCTGCATTAAAGAAGAATGAAGAAGTCGTAGAGTCTTTAAAAGATAGAATTGTAGGTCGTACGGCATTGAACGATGTATACAATCCATTGACAAAAGAGTTATTGGTGGCTACCGGAGATCATATTTCTGAAGCAGTGGCGACTACAATTGAAAATTCTCCTGTAGAAAGTATTGAAGTTCGCTCTGCATTAACATGTGAAGCCAAAAAAGGAATTTGTGCACAATGCTACGGAAGAAACCTTGCTACCAATAAAATGGTACAAAGAGGAGAGGCTGTTGGTGTTGTTGCTGCGCAATCTATTGGTGAACCGGGTACTCAGTTAACACTACGTACTTTCCACGTAGGAGGTATTGCAGGAAACATTTCGGAAGAAAACAAGTTAACTGTAAAGTTTGATGGTGTTGCTGAAATTGAGGAGCTAAAAACCGTAAAAGGAGAAGATTCAGATGGCAAGACGGTAGATATTGTAATTTCCAGAACTTCAGAGATCAAATTGATCGATAAGAAAACAGGAATTATTCTAAGTACAAATAACATACCATATGGTTCCAGTATCTATGTAAAAGATGGCCAGGCATTAAAATCAGGAGATGTAGTTTGTCAGTGGGATCCTTATAATGGTGTAATTATTTCAGAATTTGCCGGTAAGATCAAATATGAAAATATTGAACAAGGTATTACTTATCAGGTTGAGATCGATGAACAAACCGGTTTCCAGGAGAAGGTAATTTCAGAATCGAGAGATAAAAAGAAAATACCAACACTACAAATCTTAGGAAAGAAAGACGAAGTAATACGTTCTTACAACTTACCTGTGGGTGCTCACCTAATGGTAGATGACGGTGATAAGATTAAGATTGGTAAAGTTTTAGTGAAGATTCCTAGAAAATCTGCTAAAGCTGGTGATATCACCGGAGGTCTTCCACGTGTAACCGAATTATTTGAAGCTCGTAATCCATCTAATCCTGCTGTAGTTAGCGAGATTGATGGTGTGGTTTCCTTCGGAAAGATTAAGCGTGGTAACCGAGAAATTATCATTGAGTCTAAGTTAGGTGAATTGAAAAAGTATCTGGTGAAGTTAAGTAATCAAATTCTTGTTCAGGAAAACGATTACGTAAGAGCCGGTATGCCATTATCTGATGGTTCTATAACTCCGGAAGATATTTTACGAATTAAAGGCCCTTCTGCAGTACAGCAGTATTTGGTGAACGAAGTTCAGGAAGTATATCGTTTGCAAGGGGTGAAGATTAATGACAAGCATTTTGAGGTTGTTGTCCGTCAAATGATGCGTAAAGTACAGATCGTTGATTCTGGAGATACTACCTTCCTTGAAAATCAATTAGCTCATAAAGATGATTTTATTGAAGAAAATGATAAAATCTTCGGAATGAAGGTAATAACAAGTGCTGGTGATTCAGAAAGCCTGAAAGAAGGACAAATAATTTCTCCACGTGAATTACGGGATGAAAATTCAATTCTGAAGAGAGCAGATAAAGCATTAGTGGAAGCACGTGATGCCGAAACTGCTACTGCTACACCAATACTTCAAGGTATTACAAGAGCTTCACTACAAACCAAATCGTTTATATCTGCGGCTTCCTTCCAGGAAACTACCAAAGTATTGAACGAAGCTGCTGTAAGTGGTAAAGTTGATGATTTAGAAGGATTGAAGGAAAATGTTATTGTAGGTCATAGAATTCCGGCCGGAACCGGTATGCGTAATTACGATACTATTATTGTAGGTTCTAAAGAAGAGTTGGAAGAAATGACACGCGAGAAACAAGAAGTGAATTATAATTAACATAATTTAAAAACTTGCGCTCTTATTGGGAGCGCAAGTTTTTTTAAACAGATTTCAAATGGCTGATTCAAAAAAACCAAAGCAGCAACAGGGACAGATCAATATCGAATTGGATGAAACTATAGCACAGGGAACATATAGTAACTTAGCTATTATTAATCATTCTGTTTCTGAGTTTGTAATAGACTTTGTTACAATTATGCCGGGAGTCCCTAAAAGCAAAGTGAAGTCTAGAATTGTTTTAACTCCACAGCACGCTAAAAGGTTTCTAAAGGCTTTGAGTGATAATGTAAAGCGGTTTGAAACTGCTCATGGAGAAATAAAAGATTACCAACAGCCTCCCATACCTATAAATTTTGGGCCTACGGGAGAAGCCTAAACAAAAAACCACGCTTTTTAAGCGTGGTTTTTTGTTTTAAAGAACTAGGCTAATAGTCAATATTTTGACGCTGTCTTAACTCTTATTAAATTCACTTACATAGTGCAACTTAACATTGGGGTATTTAGATTGTGTCATTTGTAATGTAAACGCCGAGTCGGCAAAGAAAACCAGTTGGTCTTGTTTGTCTTTTGCCAGAAACTTAGACTTAACTCTTTTAAAATCTGCAAACTCATCACTTTTAGGATCTGTTGGGTCTATCCAGCACGCCTTATGAACATTGAGATTTTCATACCTGCATTTAGCACCATACTCATGCTCCAATCGATACTGAATCACTTCAAATTGAAGTGCTCCCACAGTACCTATTACCTTTCTTCCATTCAATTCTAAAATAAATAATTGAGCAACTCCTTCATCCATTAATTGATCTATCCCTTTCTCCAGTTGCTTGCTTTTCATAGGATCTGCATTGTTAATATACTTAAAGTGTTCCGGCGAAAAGCTTGGAATCCCACGGTAATTCATTTCTTCACCTTCGGTTAAAGTATCTCCGATTTTAAAATTTCCGGTGTCGTGTAGCCCTACTATGTCTCCTGGGTAAGAGATGTCAACAATTTGTTTTTTTTCAGCAAAGAAAGCATTAGGACTGGAAAACTTCAATTTTTTATTATGCCTAACATGAAGATAAGGCGTGTTTCTTTCAAAAGTTCCTGAAACTATTTTTATGAAGGCAAGGCGATCCCGGTGTTTCGGATCCATATTGGCATGAATTTTAAAGACAAAACCGGAAAAATCGTTTTCATCCGGTTTTACTAACCGTGTGTCACTTTCTTTAGGTCTGGGCTTAGGCGCAATTTCTACAAAACAATCAAGCAACTCTCTTACACCAAAATTATTTAAAGCAGAACCAAAAAATACAGGTTGTAATTTACCCTCCAAATACTCATCACGGTTAAAGTCCGGGTATACTTCGTAGACTAATTCTAATTCTTCCCGAAGTATATTAGCAGCACTTTCGCTTATAATATTTTCTAATTCTGGATTGTTAACATCTTCAATTTTAATAGTTTCTTCAATATTTTTTCGGCTGTCACCACTAAATAGATTTACATTTTTTTTCCAGATATTGTAGATACCCTTAAAGTCGTATCCCATCCCAATAGGAAAACTTAACGGTGTCACTCGAAGGTTTAGCTTTTGTTCAATTTCATCTAACAATTCGAAGGCATCTTTCCCTTCACGATCCAGTTTGTTGATAAAGACGATCATAGGGATATTACGCATTCTACATACTTCAACCAGTTTTTCTGTCTGCTCTTCGACTCCTTTGGCAACATCAATCACAACAATAACACTGTCAACAGCCGTAAGAGTTCTAAAAGTATCTTCTGCGAAGTCTTTGTGTCCGGGTGTATCAAGAATGTTTATTTTAATACCTTCATATTCAAAAGCTAAAACAGAAGTAGCTACAGAGATTCCTCTTTGTCTTTCAATTTCCATGAAATCACTGGTAGCTCCTTTTTTAATTTTATTACTTTTTACGGCACCGGCTTCTTGAATAGCTCCTCCAAAGAGTAATAATTTTTCAGTTAAAGTGGTTTTTCCGGCATCAGGATGCGAAATAATTCCAAAGGTTCTTCTACGCTCTATTTCGTTTTTTAGTGACATTTAATTTATAGATATTTGAGCGCAAAGATACAGGTTGTTTTACGGTTAAAAAAAGGAAAATATTACAATAATCTTTACAATCCTTTCCTACAAACAAAAAATATTGAAACCTGTTTAAAAAAGGGCATATACGTATAAACACGTACATATTCTTCCTACAAAAATACTATATAAAATGGGTCATTTTGTGCAGTTCAACGATATTTTTGAACAAGTGGGCTAATACTTTAGTTTTTGTAAGAATTTAACATTTATTCCTACGTATATTTGGTTCGATTAATTCAAAATCTATGCTGTTGGGGCAAGATTCAAAATGCATTTTTACTTATAAAAGAAAGAGACATGAAAGTTTTTAGATTCGTTTCCTATAGTGGAAAATCAAAAATGTTTTTATCACCATTATTTATGGTATTTATTATTAGTATGTTTTGCATGCAAAGTATTGCGCAAAACTGTAATTCTGAATTGAGTGTTTATCAAAATAGAGATGCACGATCGGCTAATGAAAATGATCCTACTCGATTTCAGTTAGAGCTTACTAATAATACATCTGCGTCGCAAACATATACGATTGAGGCAGTAAATTACAACGGTAGTTGTGCCGTTGGAAATAATAAGTCTTTGCGGTCTAATTCCAATATTAATCTTAACGTATCATTTATCCAGCAAGGATCCAGAAATAGTTCTAATTCTATAACAGTTCCTGCCAGATCTACAGTTAATTTCCTGGCTTCAGTTGAGGTACCTTCAGGTACACCTAAAAAGGAGTGGAGCTGTATAGAGGTTCAGGCTAATTCCGGCGCATGTACGCAAGGAGCTGTTTCCACGATATTAAAAGTTTTTGTTTCAGATCCTTCAGAAAATTAATTATAAAGGACAAGAAAGTTCTAGCTAAAATATATAATAGGTTTAAACCTAAAAACTCATTTTATGAAAAAGCAATTACCCTCGCAAAATATATTTAACAAAAAGACAGTATTTTTAGTACTGTCCTTCTTTGTATTTAATCTAGCGTCGCTTTTTTCGCAAGAAATAACGCTTGATAAGGTAGCAGTAGAAAGTACGCTGTGTAATCAATTTGATATTACCTTAACAGTTACAGGAAACCCTCCTCCAATTCCTCAGGAAGTGATTCTGGTTATTGACCGTTCCGGTAGTATGGGCTTTGATATTCCAAATGATCCTAAAGAATCTATAGATTATGCTAAGGAAGCCGCGGTTGATTTTGTAAACAGTATATTTCTGGCCGCTAATAATCCTACAGGGAACAACAAAGTAGGTATAGTCTCTTATTCTACTTCGGCGACCTTGGATATTGGCTTGACAGGTTCTTCTGGTCAGGCAAGTATTATTGCTGCAATAAACGGCCTCGTTGCAAATGGAGGTACTAATGTTGCAGGTGGTTTGGATGTTGCTGACACAGAAATGACAAACAACGGAACATTTGATTGTTCAACAGCAAGAAGTATACTTTTATTATCTGATGGTGTTACAAACCGTAGATTAAATGGAGTAACAAGCTGTACAAGTAACCCTTCTCCTCCGTTTCCGGCAAATAATACAGATTGTATGGATGATGCCATTAATGAGGGTGTTGGAGCGCAAACTACTACTGTAAGCGGAGATGTATATGAGCAAACAATCTATTCTATTGGATTGTTTGGTGGTATTGATGATAGTGACGGGCAGATTCCAGCTACATATACACTTAATCAAATACAAAACGGTGGTTTATTTACCACAGAAGATGCTGCAGACCTTACAGGTATCTATAGTACTATTTTAGGCCAGTTAGCACTGGCAGCAAAGGATGGGGTAATCACTGATGTTCTTGGTACCGGTTTTCAATTGGTAGCAGGCTCAATAAGTAATCCTGTCGATGCATCATATAATGCAGGGACTAATACAATTACCTGGAATATTGGAGATGTTTCAGATGAAGTAAAAACTTTGCAATATTCAATAGAAGCTGTTGGAATGCAAGGTTGTGGTATTCAAAATTCTGGCTCAAGTCAAATGATGTATGAAGACTCGAGCTGCGCTATGCAAACCTTACCTTTCCCTAATCCACAGGTATGTGTGCCTTGTCCGGATATTTCCGATCCAACCATTGAACAGGTAGAATGTACCAATGAAATAAATTACTCTGCTATATTCGACCCTGGAACTTGTACTCCATTTTCAGTTGGTTTTGAGTGGGAATTTTTCTTAAACAATGTTTCGGTTGGAACAGTATCAGGAAATACAATGGGAGACCTTTCCGGTACTTTCGTTTATACCGGAGCCAGTCCTTTTGAAGGAGATTTTAAAGCTGAACTAGTTTATAACGGAACCTATAATAATAGTTGTAACCTTCCGGCAGTTACTGTCGATTCAACAATTCAAATTTATTTACCTCCAACCCCTCCTACAAGTGGAGGAGATCAGGCAGAATGTGCTGCAAGTCCAAATATTCAGACATTAACAGCTGCAGCTACTGTTCAACCAGGCCAAAGTGTTGTCTGGTATACTCAAGCGACTGATGGAACTCTTGTTCCAGATCCATCGCTGAGTACAATTGGAACTGTTACATATTATGCAGAAACTGTTGATAGTGTAAGCGGGTGTTCCAGTCCAAATAGAATTCCTGTAACTCTTACATTATACAATTGTGCAATAGATATTGAGAAAGTAGCTAGTCCAAATGATCCGAATAACTGTAATCCTATTCCGGCCGGACAAGATATTGACTACACTTTTACTGTTACAAACCTAGGAAATATTGCAATTGAAAATGTTCAGGTTAATGATCCACTAATAGATGCTGTAAATCCAATTCCGGGTCCAGCTAGTGGTGATACTAATAATAACGGTGAATTAGATACAAATGAAACATGGATATACAATGCTAGTTATACAGTAACGCAAGGAGACATTGTTAGCGGGCAAGTACAAAATACAGCAACAGTAGATGGTAGTGTCACTGGTTCATCTTCCTCATTTAATGTGAATGATGATGATACTGAAACAGTCGTTTTATGTCAGAATGCTGAAATTTCAATTACAAAAGCTAGTACTAGTGCTACCGGTAATTGTATTTCGTTTGATGTTAACGATACCATTGACTATACATTCACTGTTACTAATGAAGGAGATGTAGATATCACCAATGTAGTAGTAACAGATACAAAACTTGGAGGTGCTATTGCAGGACCAGCCAGTGGAGATACTAATACTAACAATATATTAGATGTAGGTGAAGTTTGGGCTTATAATGCTAGTTATACTGTAACACAAGCTGATATAGATAATGGTTCTGTTGTAAATACCGCTGAAGTAGATGGTAATACTGCTTTAGGAGCTGTTAATGATCCTAGTAATACAGTTACTGTATTAATTTGTCAGGATCCAAGCATTGCACTGATCAAGACAGGAAGCTATGATGGCTTTGACCAGGCAGGTAACTGTATCAGTACTCCTGGAGATGTGATCACCTATACCTTTAGTGTTAAGAACACAGGAAATGTAACCTTAACTAATGTGGTGGTTACCGATCCTGGTGTTACTATGGTAGGTGGACCGATTGCATCTTTGGCAGCCGGAGCAGAAGACACCACTACCTTTACGGCTAGTTATGTAATCACTCAGGCAGACATTGACGCAGGTCAGTTCAGCAATCAGGCCTTGGCAACAGGAACCCCACCGAGTGGACCTAATGT